>NZ_BAAGWD010000001.1:0-1812351 GCF_054780535.1 Hymenobacter seoulensis | reverse complement strand
TGGTACTGCCTTCACCGGCGGGAGAGTCGGTCGCCGCCAACCTTATCATTTGCCAATGCCCCCTGCGACTTCGTGCTGCAGGGGGCATTTGTATGTTCCCCCCGCCCGGGTTTCCATCTCCGCTCCGCGCACTGGATCACGTAGCTTGTCACGTCCTACGCTGCCTTCTAAGCATATATGCTAACAGACGGTCAAGACTAGCTCACCTTGCTTTAATTTTATATAAGTCTTTATCACTGTATCTCCCGAATATGGTATAGAATCGATAACTACTTTAATGGTATACAAAGCTTAGTAGAGAGTCATATAGATAACTAGTACATGGCACAGGTGCTTAGCTTCGTGATTAGTAGTAAATTCTATTGATCTGTATTTATACTAGGGAAGAGGGGACTAACCAGTATAAATGAAATTAGCACATCGAGGATAGTATACTACAAAGCAAAAGGGCTTTCATATCACTGGAAGCCCTTTTGCTTTGTAGAACTTTATAAGAACCCTAGGGGCCAGCAACAACTTCAATCATCCGCTCAGGCTGTAGGAATTCTTGAGCTAGTGTTAGCAATGATGCGGCTTGCACGGATTGAATTCTTTCTACAAACTCAGAGTAATACGTTGTAGGTAGTTCATAGAACACTAGGTTCTTGTATTTGTCGCATTGTTCAAATACGGTACTTAGCTCGTTTGCGAATTTTCCAGCCATGTAGTTTTTCACGGTCTGTAGCTCATCTGCTGGCACTATTTCTTCTTGCAAGCGGCGCAACTCATAATGAACCTCCTTTATGGCTGCTGATGCACTTGCTGCATTAACCTCGGAGCCGATTACGAAGCTAGTAGCCTGCTCGCGTGGGCCTACGCTGGCGTAGATGCCGTAAGTAAAGCCTTTATCCTCTCGGATATTCTTCATCAGCCTAGAGCCGAAATAGCCTCCGAGTACTTTTACTAGCACTTGTAACTCGTGCGTTTGGGGTGAGCTAAGCGACGGCCACAGCCTGCCTATGCGCAATGATGCTTGCAAACTACCCTGAACCGTCACATAGTCTTGTTGGGGAGTGCTAGCATGTGTCGCTGATACACGATTAGCTTGAGCAACGGCAGTGACACTTGAAACACTTCCTAGCAAGTCTGCCACAAGGCGGTCTTGCTCCGAGGATACGTCACCACACAGGAATATCTCGGCCTGGCTAAGCTGATACGCTTGCTGATGAAATGCACGCACCTGTGCGGTAGTAACCGCTAGGCATGCAGATTCGTCGAACTTGATTCCGTAAGGGGAAGACGAGCCGAACAGGTTATGAGAGAATTGCTCTGCGGCCAAATAGCTTGGCTTCTGGCGCTCTACGCGCACATTTTGCACCGTGCGCGTTTTAAGCAAGCCAAACTCCGCTTCCGGGAATATCGGCTCAGTCAGGACATCTAGTACTAGGGGCAGTAGCTTAGAGAGGTGGCGGGTGAGGCAATACAGCGTGAGTGTTGCCCGATCAAAGCCCTGCTCACACTCCAACGATGCTCCATAAAAAGCCACCTCATCGGCAATCTGCCGGGCGGTGCGCGTGCGGGTGCCTTCCAGCAGCATACGAGCCGTGAGTAGTGATACCCCTGGTGACGGCTCGTACCATTTACCAGCTTTAACTACTACTTGCAGACGTACGACGGGCTGCGCATCATTGCGCATGACGTGAAGGCGGGCTCCATTAGGGAGCGAAAACACGTCAGCCGCGGGCAGCGTTACGCGGGCCAGCGGCTGAACGGGAGGAGCGACTGTACGGTCGAGCATCAATCAGAAGAAATTTAGTTAGTCGTGTTGTCGGAGCTGCCAATTGCTTCGCTCAACTCGTTGAAGTTAAAGTGCAATGACACCCGAATAGTTTGCGCCAGCGGATTGGCTTTCGAGTTTGGCACCAAATACGTGCCATCTACGCCAAACACTTGGTACCGAACACCCGCACCAAAGCTCAGGTATTGCCGGTCGCCTTTAAATTGGTTTTCGTAGAAATAGCCTACGCGCGCCATCAGCAAGTCGTTGTACGTATACTCAACGCCACCGGAAAGGTTAATTTCCTGCATTTCCTCTTTAAACCCACCTGGCGCATCGCTGAAAGAACTGGTTATGCCACGCACGATACCATAATTAGCACGGCGTGTATTCTCGGCTTCCACTCGGGCTACTAGATCCGGATCGGTTTGGTTGTCGCCCTGTTCATAATAGGGGGTAGGAACCAACAGCTTGTTCGCGTCGATGGTGAATGTAAGCTTGTTGTAGGCATCCAGCTCGCGGGTAATGGCAGTGCCTATCTTCAGGTTAGTAGGCAAAAAGTCGGGCTGAGTGGCATCAGTGTAGGAAATCTTATTACCGATGTTGGATACCGCTGCGCCAAACGCCAGGTTATAAGCACCCGGCCCAATAGTCAGGTCAGTGTTGTAGTACGCGCCCAGGTCTACAGCTACGGCGTTACCGGGCTTGGTATCGGAGGTGCCGCCTGTAAGGTTAGAGCGAACGAAACGCGCGTTCAGGCCTACTCCGAATTTGTCGCTGAGCTTCTGGCCGTAGCCAACGCTCAAGGCATATTCTTTCGGATTGAAAGTGCCGTTTGGCTGGTTTTGCGAGGTGCGATACTGAATCTCACCTAGATTGAAATACATTAGGTTCGCCGACAAAGCGGCCCGCTCCCCGATTTTGGTTGTACCACTCAGGTAGGCTAGGCCCATATCGTTGGCGATACTGGCTAGCCAGGGCGTGTAAGAAACTGCCGCGCTGTGCTGATACCGTACAAACCCGAGTTTGCCGGGGTTGTAGTAACCCGCGTTGGCATCGGGGCTGATAGCTACCCCAGCTTCGCCTAATGCTGAGGAGCGAGCATCGGGACTGATAGTGAGGATAGGAACCGCGGTGGTGATGGCATTGACCCTGACTTGAGCGTGAGCAGTAGCAGCGAGGCCCATCAGGCCGGGCAGCAGCACAAATCGCAAGGACAGTTTCTTCAGTGTCATAAAGGGAGGAAAAAATAGAGGCGGAAGGTAGGCGAAATGAAGGATGTTTTATTAGTTAAGCAAAACCAGTTTCTCAAATTTTGATGCGGTGGTTCCTCGAGAACCATCCGTAGAACGTACGCTTACGTTAACTCGGTATATATATACTCCGCGCGCCAGCTGATCTTGGTACTCATCGCGGCCGTCCCAGCTGATAGCGGCCATATGCGGCGTGCTAGCGAGGGCGGTGGTATGAAGCGTGCGCACCAGTTTGCCTGATACGGTAAATATCTGGACTTGTATTTCCAGATCCTCGCCTTGGCGGTTGTGGTCGAAGTGGAAGGTAGTGGCTTTGGCAAACGGGTTGGGGTAGTTCAGCACGTGCTGCAACGCCAGCTTATCGGTGCTGGCAGCTATGAATTCGATGCTGCGCTCGGCGGAGTTATTCCAGGTGTCCCAGGCTTTGAGGCGCAGCTCATGCGGCCCGGGGCTTAGGTCTTTGAACAGGTATTTCACTTGCCCTACCTGGAAACTGTCTGTCTTGGCCGAATAAAAATCATTCAGAATCGTGACTTTCGAAGCGTCGCCATCCAGTGTGGCCGTGAGGTCGTGGCCAATGCCGGTGCCAGCCGTGTTAATGCCGCTTTCATCGCGCAGGCTACCTAGTAATGTGGTAGAAGTACCCGTGATACCGCCAAACACAAAGCTTTCATTGTCCATGAACAGCCGGATTTTGGGCGGAATCGTGTCGCGGTATGCCAGCACGGAGGCATCGCCAACCGGAACCAGGCGCTGGCCATGGGCATCGGTGCGCAACGTGGGATCAGAGGCGTACAGGCTAATTTTCCCTAGGCCTACGTTATAGTTAATGTCCTTCGGAACCACGAACTCCAGTTGAAACTGGCCATTCTGCACCGTGGCCGGACCATCGTAGAGAATGTTCTCACGAACCGCAATAGGAACCTGGGTATCGCCCGATTCATTGCCTAGCGTGGTAACTGTCGTTTTTTTCTCGAACACTTGCACCTGCGCCTTGCCCGTAAAGCGGATATTGCGCTGGCCCGCTACTCGCACTTCGCCCTTTAGAGCAACCTTGTTCAAGGCCTTTAGGGTGTCGGGCTGAGCCACGGTAGCAGGCTTGCCGTTGATGTCGGTAACGATGATGTCTTGATCAGGATACGCCAACCGCATGGAGGGGTCGCCGAGCAGGGCATAGTTGCGGTTATTGTCGCCGGCGCTAGCACCGTTTTTGGCCGTCTGACACACGTCACCGATGCGCGGTAACGAGCCATCGGGCTGCCGCCGGAATAGGGCATCAAAGAACTTGATGGCCAACGACTGGTTTTTATCGGCATATACTACCCTCGTGGTAGTCAGCAACCCAATGGCACCGCCGGCAATATCGGTCAGGCTTTGCTCACCGGCGGAGGTCAGTTCTGGATTATCGTAGGTGCTGAAGTCGCAGGTGCCAGTAAAAAGAAAAGTCAGCCGGTCGCGGTTTTGGAGGCGCAGCACGGAGGCATTGGTTAGAATCTGCTCTTCTGACCATCCTTTGGGGCCCCCGTGCCCGATGTAGTTAATAACCAACGAACCCTGCTCAAAGGCGGCGTCAATAGCTTTTTCAGCTGCTGTTGAGCGCTGCCCGGCCGCCACCGCCGATTGTGGGTACATATCGAGGTAGTGCTTGTATACATTGTAGCTGCGGGTGCGCGCCAGGGTATCAAGCGGATTAGCCAGCTCCTCGGAGTAGTTCGTGAACAGATTGAAGTCGCCATCGTCGGCTACAAACGTCAGCCGGTTGCGCCACTTGCCATAGGATGCAGGGGAGTCGTACGCAATGAGCTTGTTGGTAACCAGCAACGCCTGCTCAGCGGTGCGCACGGGTAGGCGGCCTACCCCAATATCAAGTAGCTCATTGCTGGTGTTGGGGGCCCAGGCGCCTTCCGTGTCATCTAGTAGGCCGTAATAATCGTCGGAGGAGTACGTGAGACCCTGGCCGTTGGGCCGTTGATTCATCACGAGGTCAAATCCTTCCGGCGACTCATATACCGGCACAAAGTTCTGATTGATTTTATCCGAATTGGTAGGAAGCCGGTCTTTCCACCACGCAGGCAGCTGGTTTGCCTGGTTGGTGGGGTCGGCTTTGTAGTCATACGAAGCGTCGCCGAACAACAGCAGATACTGGCGCTTTCCGGCGGGCGCCCGGTCATACACCATCTTCATCAGGTCACGAATGGCCGTGACATCTTGCCCGCCGGAGCCGAATTCGTTGTAGATCTGGGAAGTGGTTACCACCTGCGTGGTTAGCCCATCGTGGGCTTGGCGGTGCGCCGCTAGGGTGTTGGCGGCAGCTAAGAAGGCCGGGTGCGTGACAATCACTAGGTCCAGCTGGCCATTAAGGTTCAGGGCGTGTAGGTTCTGGTTGGGCACCTTGCCAAAGCCACGGGGGCTAGGGAAGCTGCTACCAGTGAAGGCCACAAACTCGCGCAACGTATCCGTGCGGGCCAGGAAGCTGCCATTGCTGGCTTCGACGATGGCAGGGTGCCGTGGGTTGGTCACGTCCCAGATGGTAGCGGCCGTGGCGTTGGTAAGCTCAAACTGGCTGATGGCCCCAGTTGCAATATTTTCCAGGGAACGAAATTCCAGCTGCGTTCCGGAAAACCGAAGTTGGCGCTGAGCATTCAACTCCAGGTAATCAAGGTAGCCTTTGGCCGTGGGGTCGTTGCCGCCCGTGTACGTCAGGCTCACCGCTAATTCAGTAGGCGATGTGGCCGGTACCGTGTAAGCAAATGTGGTAAGGCTGGTATTGGCTACCTCCGGATAACAGCCAAACCCACCGGTACAGTTAAAGCCTGGTACTAGCTGCGAGCCCACCGACTGCCCATTTAGGCTCGCCTGAAATACCGTGGCCGATGTGGAGGCAGCGGCCACCGATGAGGTTAATTGCAATGTGGAGCCCGGTACCAGGTCAGCCACCGCAAACGGAATGCTCTTCTGCAGAAACGAAGTGGTGCTGAATAGCTCGCCCAGCCATACGCGGCCCGATTTTGCCAGGTTCACCAGTTCCAGCTCATAAAACTGCCGCTCCGCAAAAGTGCTAATGCGGGCCGTAGCTGCGCCGGTTACGGCCGGCGCTGGTGCTACCCGGCGGCCGGCGGCAGTTCCCAGGGTCAGGAAATAGTAAGCCGTATCGGCGTAGGGGTTGAGCTGATGTTGGAACCTAGTAGTGTTGCCGGCTCTAGACCACGTATGGGGGCCTCGGGCGTAGAAAAGGAAGTACTCGTTGTCGTCGAGGGAAGAGTTGGTGTTTCCTACAAACTGGATGTCGTTTTCTACAATGTCATCGGGCCGGAAGGTGCTGCTGGCCTGCGGTAGGGTGCCCATGGCGTTGCCATACAAGCGTAGCCTAGCGGGGTCGAGGCTCTGCACATTGAGCCCAAGGCTTTGCAGCGTGCTTTTATCCAGTTTATAGATGCCACTGGCAGGCACCCCAATCTTAAACCACTCGCCTTGGCTGAGCACAGAGGAACGAGCATACACGCGGTTGCCTTTGCCGCGCTGTGCTTCATTGGAAAGGGTATAGGCGTATGCAAAGGAGGTGAGCTTCTCGGCCTGGCCGGTTTGGGGGTTGCGGCGCAGCGGCTGCATGGTCAGCAGCGTAACTGGCTGCCGTCGCTCTAAGCTCACTGTGAGACGCAACGTAGGCGCAGTAGGCAGCGTGGCCAGGTTCAACTGACGGGCCTCAGCGGCTGATATAGGAACGTACACCGTTTCACGAAGCTGCCCTTCGGCCACTGCTCCCGATATACGCAGCTGATAAGTCCCTACCTGCTCATTGGGTTGAAAGCTGGCGCCCCGGAACGTGGGCACGCGCCGCTGTTGCCCTTTTATGGCAACTGGCTCAGTCCCCGTCCAGCTAATCTGTCCCCGAATTACTTGCTCGCCCGCTTGCGCCCAGGCCGCGTGGCCCGCTATGCTCAATGCCAGACAAACCAGTAACCAGAAAGTAGAATACCGCATGCGCAGAGCGTGATAAGCAACTTAAGTGAAAGCAGGACCTTTCGGGGGCAACAGGCTAGAGGGCAACACGGTTCAGCGGTGACTAGTTAACTCATCAGGGCCGGAAATATTGCGGTACTCTGAAAGGGAAATTACTAGGCAATAACGGATTCTGTACCCCGCCGGATTTTCTCCTCCGTGGTATCGCCAAGAGCCTTACCTCAGCAAAAGCCCTATTGGCTTACAAGGCCGCCGTTTTGTCCCGGCTCACTAGGGATAAGAGCACGTATAGCAAGATAATAAGCGGAATAGCAGCGGCCCCTAGCACGATCAGCAGCCCTACACTGAGCAGCAGAAACACAAACCGCACCTGGTTATCCTGCCAGCGGAAGCTCTTGAACTTAAGCGCAAACAATGGCAGCTCGGCCACTAGTAGCCCTGACAAAACCAGCGTAAGCCCCAGCAGCAACCACGGGTTCAGAATCAGGCTGCTGAGCTCAAAAGTATCGTGGGCCAGAATAAGCGGCAGCGAGGCCACTACCAAGGTGCAGGCCGGCGTAGGCAACCCGATAAACGAGTCGGTTTGGCGGGTGTCGTTGTTGAACTTGGCCAGGCGCAACGCCGAAAACACCGTAACGATAAAGCCCGCGTACGGAAACCACGACGGCAGATCAGTTCCGCCCTGCTGCATGAGCGCAAACAGAAAAGCGCCGGGTACCACACCAAAAGACACCACATCGGCCAGGGAGTCTAGGTCTTTGCCAATGGGGGAGGAGACGTGCAGCGCGCGGGCCAGCAAACCGTCAAAAAAATCAAACAAAGCAGCCAAGCCAACGAAATACGCGGCTGTTTCCAGCTCATCGGCAAAAATGTGGCACAACGCCAGGCAACCAGAAAACAGGTTGAGGCAGGTAGTAGCGTTAGGAATATGCTTTTTCAAGATACGAAGCTGGGTTCTTCAGCGAGGAAGAAGTAAAAGACTAGGGTTCAAGTAAGGATAAACTGCCCGGCGCTAGGTGTGCCAAAGGCTCAAACCTAGCGTAAAAAGGGGTTTGAGGCGCGCTCCTGGCCCACTGTGGTAGCAGGGCCGTGGCCCGGATACACGATGGTGTCATCAGGAAGGGTAAGCAGCTGCTCCTTGATGCTCTGGATGAGGGTAGCGTAGTCGCCACCGGGCAGATCCGTGCGCCCAATGCTGCCCTGAAACAGCACGTCGCCACCAATTACGGTGCTGGTGGGCGCATGGTAAAATACCACGTGGCCCGGCGCGTGCCCGGGCGTAAAGCGCACTTCCAACTCAGTGTTCCCAAACCGAACCGGCTCGCCAGGCGTCAGAAAACCGGTTGGCTCGGCGGGGTTGTAGCGGGCAAATCCGTAGCTGGGAGCGTAAGCCGGCACGGAGCGGAGCGTAGCCAAATCCGCCTCATGAATCAGAAACGGCACCTTATACGTGTCAAGAATAAACTGATTACCAAACACATGGTCGATGTGGCAATGCGTGTTGAGCAGCAGCACAACTACTAGGCCCTGCGCCTCAATGAACTGCCGCAGGGCTTCCTGCTCCGCTCGCTCATAGCAGCCGGGGTCAACCACTACGCATTGGCCGCTGGCATCGTGTAAAAGGTATGTATTCTCAGAAAACGCGTTGAAAGTAAACCCGGAAACAGTCATGAGGAAAGCAAAAGGCCAAGCGCAAGCCTAGCGATAATGGGGAGGTAAGTTACGAGTCTTGCACTGAATCAAGCACCATTTCGGCTTCCGGCGCGCAGCTTGCACGCCCAGCCGGCCGGTAATCGCTAGGGTAGAAAAGCCCCTGAACCGCTCCTACGCAAGACCGCCGGGTTGGTAGCTGCCACAGTTCTGGGTTTCTGACTTACCTTGCCCCTAATGACACGCGTAGATTATCTTCTGATTGGGTACGGCATTGCCGGCGCTACTTTGGCCGCTGAGTTGCAGCGCCGCGGCCGCCACGTGCTGGTACTGGATACTCCCCAGCCTGATTCGGCTTCACGGGTAGCCGCGGGCCTAATGAACCCAGTAGCGGGCAAGCGCTTTGCGCTGGCCTGGCGGGCCGCCGAACTGCTACCAGCCGCAGCCGCTTTCTATCGCCAGCTGGAGCAGCGCTTCAATCAGCAATTCTTCTTCGAGCTACCCATTCTGAAGCTTTTTTCCTCGGTGGCGGAGCAGAACACGATGCTGGCCCGCAGCGCCGACCAACCCTGGCAGGATTTTGTGGAAGATGCTACCGGCGAGCTGCCCCCACTAGCCGGTGTCCGCCAGGAAATGGGCGGTTTGCACATCCGGCGTGGCGGGTATGTGTTGGTAGAAGAATTGCTTAGTGCCCTGACGGCAGAAGGCCTGCGCGAAGGCTGGCTCAGGCACGAAACTTTTGATTGGGCTGCCCTTGTTCCCGACCCAGCAGGTGGCCACATCTACGCCAACAAAGTGCATGCCCAGCATGTAGTCTGTTGCGAAGGAGCGGCGGCCATTCATAACCCGTTCTTCCATTGGCTGCCCATTACCCCCAACCAAGGCGAAGTGCTGGACGTGGAGTGCACCGGACTGCCTGCAGACTACGTACTTAACAAAGGAGCCTACGTCGTGCCGCTCGGAACCCATCGGTTTCGGGTGGGGGCTACGTACCGGTGGCCACCTTTTGCCGCGGGCATTACACCCGAAGCTCGGCAGGAGCTAAGCCAGCGCCTGGCCGAGATGACGGATCAACCCTTCCGGGTAGTAGGCCAACGGGCCGGCGTACGGCCAGCCGTACGCGACCGAAAGCCCTTGCTAGGGACCCATCCGGAGGTTCCGGGAGTACATATTTTTAACGGCTTAGGGTCGAAAGGGGTGATGATGGCGCCCCGCTTGGCCCAAGTGCTGTCCGACTGGTTGGAAAATGACGTAGAGCCTTGGCCCGAAGTCAATATTCGCCGGTATTTTACGTTATATTCTTCCGTTCCAGCTGCTCCTGGTTCGGCTTCATCTGCTTCCCGCTCCTAGCTCTTTCTTATGAAGCACATATTTTTACTCTCCCGGCGCGATGTAAGTCGTCCGGCTGGCCTGGCAGTTCTGGTGCTAGGGCTGGCGTTGACCAGCGAAACCGCGCTGGCCCAAACGGCGCAGGAGCCATTCGGGCGCGTCCGGATTCAGTACAAGGAGTTTAACTGGCAGCAGCTCAGCACCCAGAATTTCACGATTTACTATTACGCCGGCGGCGAGCTCATGGCTCGCCACGCGGCGGAATACGCCGAAAAAGAGCTGCAGCGCATCACGGGCCTGATTGGGTACTACCCGTACTCGAAAACGACCATCATGCTCTACAACTCCGTCGGCGATTTGCGGCAGAGCAATGTGGGCCTCGATGCCGATAAGTACCAGACCGGGGGCGAGACCTCGCTGCTGCGTATGACGAAGGTACAGATTGCCTTCCAGGGCCAGCAAACGCGCTTTAAGCAGGATTTGAGCAACCGCATTACCCGGGTGCTGCTCAATGATATGATGTATGGCGGCTCGCTAAAAGAAGTAATCCAGAGCTCCTACTTGCTGCAACTCCCGAATTGGTTTATCAGCGGTGCTTCGGCTTACGCGGCGCAAGGCTGGAGCGTGGAAATGGACGACTACATGCGTACCATGACCAAGGAGCACGAAGGCAACCGCACGGCCCCGTTCTTTGTGCGCAACCCCGAGCTGGCCGGGCAAAGCATGTGGAACTACATTGCGGAGCGCTACGGCTATACCTCCGTTCAGAATATCCTCAACCTGACGCGCATCACGCGGGACGTGGAAGTAGGCATCAGTTCTTCGCTGAATGTTCCCTACAAGGTGTTTTTGAAAGATTGGCTGGCCTACTACCGTCAGCTTAATGCGCAACCCCAAACGCCCTACCAAGAAGCCAATGCCGCTAGCCGCGTGGTACGCAACAACCGCAAGGGCACCATCTACAGTCAGCCGGCTTTGAGCCCCAACGGGCAGCGCTTGGCCTACGTGCAAAACGACCAGGGGCGCTACCGGGTGGTAGTGGTCAACAAAAATGGGAGAGGCGCCGACGTGGTACACCGCGGCGGCTACAAAACGCCCGATCAGGAGGTAGAAACCCGTTTGCCGGTACTGGCTTGGCGTGGCAACTCGCAGCTGGCTGTAGCGGAAATGACGAAAGGTGAGTTGGCGCTTCAGCTGCGCGATGCTGATGGAGCCGTGTCCAATATGGTGTCGCGGATTAAGAGCTTGCTACCCACCTTTGGTAAGGCGACGTCCCTGTTCTCGCGCTTTTCCCAGATAACCGACCTGAGTTATTCGCCCGACGGCAAATCGTTGGTGTTTAGCGGTGTGTACAACGGGCAGAACGACCTATATCTGCTCCGCGCCGGGAGCCGCACCCCGGAAAAGCTGACCAATGATGTGTTCGATGACGTAGAGCCGGCCTTTTTGCCCGGTGGGGGCGGCATCGTATTCAGCTCTAACCGCTGGCTCGATTCGGCGGGTACTGCCAAAGGAAGCTTCGGCGCCGTAGTCAACAACTACGACCTGTACCTGTATCACCTCGATGGGCGCGCGCAACCCGTGGAAGTGCTGGCCAACAGCATCTCCAACGAAAGCCGCCCGCGCGCCATTTCCGATTCGGAAGTGCTGTTTATAAGCGAGGAAAGCGGTGTGCGGAGCCTATACCGGCTTAACCTGGCAACCAAGCAATACCGGCCCGTTACCAGCTTCCTGGCCAACATCAAGGACTTCGACTACAATGCCACCACTGGTGCCCTCGGGTTTGTATCTACGGCCGAAGCCCGCGACTATGTGTATCTCTACCCCAGCTACCAGCTGCCCGATACACTTAAGCTGTTCAAAACTGCTAGGCAGGAAATTTTGGAAGACCGTTCCCGGCCCGCCAAAGTAACGGCTCCGGTAACCAACCGCCCCGGGCCGACCATCGCCAATACCACGCAACCTGCTACTACCCCCACCACCGACTCAAACCCCGCAGCCCCGGCTACGGAGCCCAAGAAGTCGGATGGTCGCATCAATACCAGCGACTACGAGTTTGATGAGGACTTGCCAGCCTCCCGCGCAACGCCTACCACGCCCAAGCGCCGGGCTGCTACGGTAGTGGCATTACCGCAGGCCGCTCCCACTGAAACTACGGCGCTGGCCGGCCCCTTCCGCTACGATACCCGCTTCAGCGTTGATAACGTGGTTTCGACGCTGTATGCTGATCCGTTGCTAGGGCTGGGGTTGATGGGGCAAGTGAATATGTCGGATCTGATGGAGGACCACCGCATTCGGGCGGGCATCTTTGCCCTCACTGATCTGCGCACCAGCAACATTTACGCCGAGTATACTAACCTCAAACACCGCTTCGACTGGAGCTTGCTGTATCAGAAGCAGGCGTATTTCTTTGATTTTGAAACCGTCGGTCGGACGCGCTTCGGCCGGCATGAAATTGCTCCCACAGTTGCCTACCCTCTCACGCATAACCTCAGCGTGCGCATGGGGCCGCGCTTCGTGAACGTGAGCCGGAAAGTATTCAGTGACCTGAGCGGCACCAACGATAGCAACACCAATTACTTGGGCGGAGCCGGCGAACTGATATTTGATAACTCCATTGCCACAGGCGTGAACATGCTGCAAGGTACCCGCATGAAGGTGGGTATGACGCGCCTGTATGGCTTAGGCAATGACGATGGCAAGGATTTCAGCAAGATCTACATCGACCTGCGCCACTACCAGAAAATTCATCGGCAACTGACGTGGGCCAACCGGGCTAGCTTTGGCCAATACATTGGGGGCGGCAACTCACAGCCGGCCTTCCGCTTGGGCGGTATGGACAACTGGCTCAACAACCAGTATGAAGATGGCACGCAGGCAGTTCCGCCGAGCGGCGACCCCACGCAAGTATTCTACCAGCAGTTTGTAACTAACCTGCGGGGCTTCGATTACGGCAAGCGGGAGGGCCAGAAATACGTGCTATTTAACTCAGAGCTGCGCCTTCCCATTGTGCAGTACTTCGCCCGCAACCCCATTGAGTCAGGGTTTTTCCGCAACCTGCAGATAACCGCTTTTGGCGACATGGGAACTACGTATTCTGGTGCTAACCCATTCAGCGTCAACAATTCCAACAATACCCGCATTGTGGCAGATCAGGGCAACAGCTTCACGGCTACCGTGGTAAACTTCACCAACCCCATGCTGTATGGCTACGGAGTGGGCCTGCGCACCACGGTGCTGGGCTTCTATGGTAAAGGCGATGTGGCCTGGGGCCGGGAAGATTTCTCGAATAAGGGCCCCAAGTTCTACATCACACTAGGCTACGACTTCTAGCAAAACCTGGTATTCTCTCAGCAAAAAGGCTTCTTGCTCTCAGGTAAGGGGCCTTTTTTGTGGGTAAACAAGTCGAAACTGGCCTTGGAAGCAGACTGCAGTTGTTCAGTTGTGGTATTCCGGGTTGAATGCAAGTGAATCCGCGAGTTGGGTTGTATCTTTGCGGTCCTGTTTACCAGCCGTGTTGCCGTGACGCTTCTGAGCGAAATTTGGGTGTTGATGCAGAAGGACTTTCGTCTGGAATGGCGCCAGCGCGCAGCCCTGAATGGGATGCTGTTGTACGTGGGCAGCACGGTGTTCGTCTGCTACCTCAGCTTCTCGCTCCGAGGCGGTCAGTTGCCTGCCCCGGCCTGGAATGCGTTGTTCTGGATTGTGCTGTTGTTTTCGGCTGTGAATGCCGTAGCAAAAGGCTTTCTGCAAGAAAGCCGCGGCCGCACTTTATACTATTACACGGTAGTACGTCCCCAGGCCGTGATACTGGCCAAAATTGCCTACAACGCGTTGCTGCTGCTCGGGTTGGCGCTCGTGGCATTTGCCCTTTACGCGGTAGTGCTAGGCAACCCAGTGCAGGATGTGGGACTGTTTGTGGGCAACGTGGTACTGGGCGCGGTGGGGTTTGCCAGCACGCTTACCCTAGTATCTGGTATTGCGGCCAAAGCCACCAATAGCAGCACCCTGATGGCCGTGCTTGGGTTTCCACTGATGGTGCCCATGCTGCTGCTACTGATTAAAGTGTCAAAAAATGCGTTGGATGGGCTTGAGTTATATGCTAGTCAAAGCGCGTTGCTTACGCTCGTGGCCCTGAATATGATAGTTGGGGCTGTGTCGTACGTGCTGTTTCCTTTTCTATGGCGCTCATGAAAAACGGATAATAACCCACATGCTAGCCAACCGGTTTGGGGTATGGTAGGGCCTAGGGTCCGCCTGCCAGATCAGCATTCAACATTGCCTCGTTTTCAACATGCAGCCGGCTAGCTGGCTTCAGCTTCTGAACTTATGAAAAACAACTGGTGGAAAGCCTTAAGCGTGATTCTGCTGCTGTACGTGGCAGTGGCAGGGCTCCTGATGCCGGTACCACGCTTAGCTATTCTCAACGAAAGCATCCGCAACCTGTATTTCCACGTGCCCATGTGGTTTGGCATGACGGCCATTCTGGTGGCTTCGGTGTACTACTCCATTAGTTACCTGCGCAACCCTAGCCCCCAACTTGACATTCGGGCGCACGAGGCGGCGCGCACGGGCATTCTGATGGGACTGGTGGGCCTGGCAACGGGTAGCATCTGGGCCCGCTTTACCTGGGGTGCCTGGTGGACCAACGACCCCAAGCTCAACGGCGCTGCTATTGCCATGCTGATTTATGGAGCCTACCTCGTGCTGCGCTCTTCCTTTACGGATGAGCAGCAGCGGGCCCGCGTGTCAGCCATCTACAACATCTTCGCTTTTGCCACGGCCATGCCGCTGTTCTATATTCTGCCGCGCCTTACCGATTCTCTGCACCCCGGTGCAGGAGGCAATCCGGCTTTCGCGCGCTATGACTTAGATAGCGACATGCGGCTAGTATTCTACCCGGCAGTTATCGGCTGGACGCTGCTGGCTTTCTGGCTGGCCCAACTGGCTAGTCGTGTTTCTCTGCTCAAACTTAAATTGTATGAAAAACAGCTTGCCTAAGTTGCGCGCAGCGCTTCTGTTGCTGCTGGCTCTGCTACTGCCGGCCTTGCGGGTGGTAGCGCAGGTAGCGGCCCCCGACGAAGTTGAAATGGCCGATACCTTGC
This sequence comes from Hymenobacter seoulensis, assembly GCF_054780535.1. Classification (NCBI taxonomy): domain Bacteria; kingdom Pseudomonadati; phylum Bacteroidota; class Cytophagia; order Cytophagales; family Hymenobacteraceae; genus Hymenobacter; species Hymenobacter seoulensis. Next base: position 1,797,298 of record NZ_BAAGWD010000001.1, on the reverse strand, counting down.
GCCAGAACGGCAAAATCTACGTGGTGGTAGCCGTTATTACGGTGGTGCTGGCCGGGTTGCTTTTCTTCCTGGTTTTGCTTGACCGCAAGCTGACGCGGTTGGAGCGTGAAGTAAAAGACTAGCCCCCTCGGCGGGTTAAGGCCTGATAAAAATCATTGCTACATAGGTCGGTACGCCGGACCTTTGTTAGTGCTTTCGTTGTTCTGAGTATCCCCGGCTCCGGGTGGAGCCAACCTGTTGTACCCAACATGAAAAAAGCTCACATTCTCGTCATTGCCGTTATTGCGGTGGCTATTGGCATCATCATGAGTGCCGCTGGAGATGCCAGCGTGTACGTTTCCTTTAAAGAAGCCAAAGAGCGCGCTTCGGAAGGCAACCTCACCAAGGTACACGTGGTTGGCCGCCTCCCGCGCGACGGGCAGCAGAACATTCTGGGGCTGGAATACAACCCTACCGTCGACCCCAACTACTTCGCCTTTACCCTGGTTGATACTAACCGCATTGCCCAGCGCGTGGTGTATTACAACCCCAAGCCGCAGGACTTTGACAAATCGGAGCAGGTAGTAATTACGGGGGCCATGCGCAACAACCTGTTTGTGGCCGACAAAATCCTTCTGAAATGTCCTTCCAAGTATGTGGAGAAGGATATCAAGGGCGCAACCGCTTCAGTTAACTAATACACCTAGTGATGCACAAGCACCACGCAGATTCTATCAGCGCTAGGGCACACGTTTGCTCAAAGCGGTGTATGCTTGCTTGGTGTAGTAGAGCTAGTTAAGCAAAGAAAGGCGTAGGCATCAGGCTTGCCTGATAGGGTTTCTTTGTAAGAAGTACCTAGTACTTACGTTCTCAAAAACAAGTTTGTGTTGGCCGGGTAGTATACCAGTGGCTAACATTTCCTCTTCAACGCAGTAGCACATGTTGAACACATTAATCGGCGACGCCGGGCACCTGAGTGTCATAGTGGCATTTGTGGCAGCCACGGTGGCGGCGTACTCTTACTACATGGCTGCCCGTGGTCGGGCCCTGGGTAATACGGACGCTGCCTGGCTAAAGCTGGGCCGCGGCGCCTTCCTGGTGCATGGCCTGGCGGTATTTACCGTCATCGGCTGCCTGTTCGGGATTATTCATGGGCACCGCTATGAGTACCATTACGCCTGGAGCCACAGCAGCAACCACCTGCCGGTGTACTACATGATTTCCTGCTTCTGGGAAGGGCAGGAGGGGAGCTTCCTGCTCTGGATCTTCTGGCACGTACTGATTGGCTTTGCCCTGATGCGCTACGGGCGCCGCTGGGAAGCCCCGGTTATGGCCGTGTTTGCCGGCGTGCAACTGTTCCTCACGTCCATGATTTTGGGTGTGGTACTCGGCGAGCTGAAAATTGGCTCCTCGCCCTTTATCCTGCTCCGCGACTTTATGCCGGACCTTCCGGTCTGGAAGACGAATCCTGACTTTGTACCGAAGGATGGAACTGGTCTGAATGCGCTGCTCCAGAACTACTGGATGGTAATTCACCCGCCCACCTTGTTCTTGGGCTTTGCCCTGACGCTGGTACCGTTTGCGTACGCTATTGCGGGCCTCTGGAAAGGTGAGTTCACCAAGTGGGTGCGTCCCGCTATGCGCTGGTCGTTGTGGGGTGGCTTGATACTAGGTGTTGGTATCATGATGGGCGCTTATTGGGCGTACGAAACCCTGAACTTTGGCGGCTATTGGAACTGGGACCCGGTAGAAAATGCCGTGTACATTCCGTGGCTGGTACTGGTTGCTTCTTTGCACGGCCTAGTGCTGTGGCAGCGCAGCCGCACGGCCTTGCGCACCAGCTTCGTGCTGGTTATTGCTACCTTCCTGCTCATCCTGTACGCTACCTTCCTAACGCGTAGCGGTGTGCTGGGCAATGCCTCCGTGCACTCGTTCACTGACCTTGGCCTCTCAGGCCAGCTGATGATCTATTTGGCCGCTTTCGTGGTGCTGAGTATTGCCATGCTGGTGTGGCGCTGGAAGCAGATTCCAGTATCGCCGAAGGAACTGACGACGTACAATGCGGAGCTGTGGGTGTTTGTAGGTGCTACGGTGTTGTGCCTAGGAGCTTTCCAGGTGCTCGTGACCACTAGCATTCCGGTATACAATGCGTTTTTGGGGTTTATCGGCATCAAATCGAACCTGGCACTACCCGCCGACCAGATTGCTCACTACACCAAAATCCAGTTGTGGATGGGCGTAGGGGTAGCGTTTTTCTCGGGCCTCGCCCAGGTTATGTGGTGGCAGAAAAACGACAAATCTTCGCTTACCAACTCTCTGACAGTGCCTGCTATTTTGGCGCTATTGGGTGCGGCGCTGGTTATTTTGTTGGTGCAGTACTTCGGGCTGAAGATGGAAGCCAGCTACATTGTGCTCCTAACGGCGGCCATGTTTGGTGTACTGGCCAACCTGAGCATGGTGCTTACGTTGCTTAAGCGTAAGGTGAGCCTTTCGGGTGGTGGCGTGGCCCACATCGGTATTGCCCTGATGCTGCTAGGCATTCTGGCGTCGGCGGGCTACTCCAACATCATTTCTCAGAACTCCTCGGGCCTGCTGTATTCCCGCGAGTTTGACGAGTCTACTAACCGCGACAACGTGCTGCTGTGGCGCAACGATAAGGCCCCCATGGGCAAGTACGATGTCAGCTATACCGGCCAGTTCTTTGAAGCGCCCGGCGTGCCTGGCTACGTGGATAAGCAACTGCTGTTCCGCACAGCCGATGAGTACAAAGCCTTGGCCCGCGCCGACATTAAGCGCGGCGACAAAGTGTACTACAAGGCTGGTGATACGCTGGAAATTCTACCCGAAAACACGTACTACCGCGTCGAGTACAAAGACCGCAAAACCGGCGAGTCGTTTACCTTGTACCCACGGGCGCAAGCCAACGAGGAAATGGGTGGCCTGCTAGCCTCGCCCGACATCAAGAAGTTTCTCGACCACGACATCTACTCGCACATTAGCGCGGTACCACCGCCTGATACCGAGAAGGAGTGGAGCGAAGTAAAGGAGCACATCCTGAGCGTTGGCGATACCATCTTCCTAAATGACTACACAGCCGTATTCCGGGGAGTAGAGCCCGCCCACCAAACGGCTGGCTTAGGCTTAGCCAAAGGCGACTTGGCCATTCAGGGCGACTTCCTGGTGATGGGGGAGAAGAAGCAGTACCATGTGCATCCGGTATTTGTAGTGCGTAACCGCATGATTGGCCGCGTGCCCGATGAAGTAGAAGACCTGGGCCTGCGCATTTCGTTCCTGAACGTAGATCCGCAGCAAAGCAAGTTTACCTTCGGCGTAAGCACCACCCAAAAGGACTACATCATCCTGAAAGCAGTTGAAAAGCCATTTATCAACCTGCTGTGGAGTGGTACCTTGCTCATGGCCGTTGGCTTTGGTATGGCCATCTACAAGCGTCGGCGCGAGGTAGATGCTGCTGTAGAAGCAGTGCCCGGCGAAGGAGAGCAGCCCAAGCCTCGGCCAGTGCGCAAAACCAAGCAAGTAGCGTAATACACTGCCTTTGTATCTAACACCAACGGCTCCATCTTATCTATAGGTGGGGCCGTTGGTGTTAAGTAACTATGCAGAAGGGAAGCCTTACGATGCCGCAGCAGGCAACACGTATATAAGTAACTAGGAGGCTTTCTCAAATTGTATAGAAAATACCGTTACCACCCCCTTATGTCGTTTAGAATAGTCATAATAGGAGCTGGGCGCGTGGCGCAACACTTGGTGCCTGCGCTGGCCCTAGCAGGCCATCAGATAGTGCATGTGTGGAGCCGCACGCTAGCGTCGGCGCAGGTTGTGACGGCTACTTTGCCGGAAACGAGCATCGGCACCGATCTGCAAGCGCTGCCTTCGGCCGATATATACCTGCTAGCCATCCCGGATGCTGCCGTGCCTGAAATTGTAAAAGAAGCCCGGTTTGCGGCGGGCGCGGTGGTAGCACATACGGCGGGCGCGCTGCCACTGTCAGTGTTCGCTGCTCGGCCCGAGCTAACGGGAGGGGTACTGTATCCGCTGCAAACCTTCAGCCCTGGGCGTATCATTCAGTGGGCAACGGTGCCTTTTTGTGTGGAGGCTGCTTCCACTACGGCCGAGCACATGCTGTGGGCGCTGGCTACTAGCCTTAGCGAAGATGTGAGGCTAGTGAATTCGGCTCAGCGGCTGCAGCTACACGTGGCGGCGGTGTGGGCCTGCAACTTCACGAATCATCTGTTGGGTATCAGCCACGCGCTGTTACAGGAGGCACGCTTGCCTTGGGAACTGCTGCACCCGCTTATCCGCGAAACGCTGGACAAAGCCCTGAGCCAACCCCCGTTTACGGCGCAAACGGGTCCGGCTGTGCGCCAAGATACGGCAACGCTGACTCGGCACGAGGCCGCATTAGCACCGCATCCGGAATGGCAAGCCATCTACAAGGCCCTGACAATTAGTGTACAGGAAGCAGCCGCAACGGGCTCGGCAAACAATGCCGGACAGATATAGCTTTGATTCGGGGGGGAGCGTACGTACCTTCGCACCCGCATTTTTGCCTCGTTCTCCAAGCGTTACGCCGTGAAAGCCGTTAACATTACCTTTAAGTTTCAGGACGGCCAGCCCGACCAAACCCACGTGGCCGCCCAAGGCGAATCGGTGTTGGATGTGGCTCTGAACAATGATATCCACCTCCAGCACAACTGCGGAGGCGTTTGTGGCTGCAGCACCTGCCACATCTATGTCCTGCAGGGCGAAGCTGACCTGCCCGAAATTTCGGATAAGGAAGAAGACTTCATCGACCGAGCCGTGAATCCGCGCATCAATTCCCGCCTAGGTTGCCAGTGCGTAGTACAAGGCAACTCGGATATTGTAGTGCTGCTCCCCCCGCAGGATTTCCTAGGGCATTAATATGCTAGAAGCGTCGCCTTACCTGCACTAGGTGCCGCTACTAGCTTCCAACTCCTAACCAACCAAAATGAATCACTTTGAGCCCCCCATGCAGTGGAGCGACCATGAAGATATTGCCATGGCTCTCTACGAGAAGTTTGGCAACGACTTCAGCGAGGCTAAAATATACCGCATCCGTTTTACTGAGCTGATTGATTGGGTACTCAGCCTGCCCAACTTCATCGGAACGCGGGAGCAAGCCAACGAAGGCCACCTTGAGCAGATTCAGGCCAAATGGGTGTACGAGTGGCGCGATAATCAATAACAAGACCTTGGTACTGCGTAGGAAAGCCGCTGCATAGCAACAACGCTTATGTAAGGCAGCTAACTTACGCCGCACCGTTTTTACTACCCATGGATTTATCCACAATCTCTCCCGCCGATTTTTCAGTTATTAAAGCCTTCATCTTTGATGTAGATGGCGTACTGACGGATGGCACCTTGCTGGCGCTGAACTCTGGTGAACAGGCCCGTGCCTTCCATATCCGGGATGGGTTTGCGGTGCGCCATGCCCTAGCAAAAGGTTACCGCGTAGCTGTTATTTCGGGTCGGGAGGAAGAAGGCGTACGCAAACGACTGGAGTCGTTGGATGTGCGCGACATTTTCCTGGGCGTTGATGATAAGATGAAGATCTTCAACAACTATATCAATACCTACCGCCTCGACCCCGGCCACATTGCCTACATGGGCGATGATGTACCCGATTTGGAGGTAATGCGCCGCTGTGCCATTGCGGCCTGCCCCTCTGATGCCGCCTCTGATGTGCTGGCCATCAGCAACTACACGGCCTCCCTGCCCGGCGGCCGCGGCGCCGTGCGCGAACTGATTGAAGCCGTACTCAAAACGCAGCAATCCTGGTAGTATACTAGTTTTTATACGCCCCGCTGGCGGCCTTATGTATCTGACTGCAACCCCAATTGTACTTCGTGCAATTGGGGTTGTGCTTTTCCAAAATCCCTCTATATTTACCCCAACCATCATTCACCTTATCTTTTTTCTTTTTTCATGAAAACAGGAACCGTAAAATTCTATAATGAGTCGAAGGGCTACGGCTTCATTACGGAAGACGGATCGAAGGAAGATTTCTTCGTCCATGTTACCGGTCTTAACGGGGGCCAGATCCAACAAAATGACCGCGTAGAGTTTGATACTCAGGAAGGCCGTAAAGGCGTTAACGCGGTGAATGTGAAGAGACTGTAAACACTACGTTTAGTAAGTTTTTAGCAAATCCGGTAAGCCTCTCCCGATTTCGGGAGAGGCTTACTTATGCCGGTTCTCCGTAGGTCATGCATCTTTGTGTAGGCCGTTTTTTGCCTCTTTGCTTATGAAGCCAGCCTCCTTACACTCTGCCCTAGGTCCTGCCATGGGGCCAACCGCAGCTCCTGCATCGGGGGCTGGGGGCTGGCAGCAGCTGGCGCGCCTCATCCGGCTGCCCAACCTTCTGATCATGGCCTTGTGCCTGGTGTTGGTGCGCACGTGTCTGCTGCTGCCCGAAGCACCCTGGCACCTTGTACTGGCGCCAGCATTCGGGTTGCTGGTGGTAGCGGCGCTGAGCATAGCCGCTGCCGGCTACATCATCAACGACTATTACGATGTGAAGATTGATGCCATTAACCGGCCGGCCCGGCTGGTGGTGGGGCGGGTAGTAAATCGGCGCCATGCCATGCTGGCGCATTTGCTGCTATCGGGGCTGGGAGTGCTCGTGAGCGGGAGCCTTTCGCCGGTTTTAGGGCTAGTAAACTTAGGGTCGGCGCTGCTGCTGTGGGGCTACTCCGTGCGGTTCAAACGTGTGGCCCTGGTAGGCAACGTGAGTATTGCTACCCTAACAGGCGCCTTGGTGCTGCTGCCCGAGCTGCAGGCGCGAACCGGCACCGAAGCCGTGTGGGTGTACGCCCTGGCAGCTTTTCTGCTTACCGTAGTGCGCGAAATCATTAAGGATGTAGAAGACATGCGCGGCGACGCGCAGCATGACTGCCGCACCCTCCCTATTGTGTGGGGCATAGTGCGCACAAAATGGGTAACTGGGTTTTTCTTGTTGTGCCTGGGGCTGTTGGTAGCCGGGGCCAGCTACAATGCTTTCCTGACAGAGCGCCCGGCCTTGGGTATATGGCTGCTAGGGCTGATATTGGGGCCAACCGCTTTGCTAGGCTACCAACTCCGCCGCGCCGACCGTAAGCGCGACTTTGCCCGCCTCAGCCGCTGGTGCAAATGGATTATGCTGGCCGGGGTTTTATCCATGTTGGTCGTGCGCTAGGCAGGGGGTAGCTGGCAACCGAAATATGCTGTCGAGGTTCGACAACCGCAGGGCCTAGTGTTGCGTTAGGAGAGCTACTTGCAGTGCAGCAGCGGAACGTATTTCTCCGGGCCGAAAAGGTAGTTGCATTGCCGCTTTCCTATCTTATTTCTGACCCCAGCCATCCACGTATGCGCTTTCACTACCCGCTCTTAGCGCTGAGTACGCTTGTAGCTCCTGCCGCTTTGGCTCAGCAGCCCGCCACTACCCCCGATTCTGTTCAGTTACTAGCCTCCGCTCCGCCCGAAACTGCTCCTACTCCTGATGGGGCACCCGTAGGGCTGCAGCGGGCCTTAGTGCCATCGGCTAGTAAGGTTACGGCCCGCGACCCAGATAAACCGAGCTTTATCCCGGTGCCCATTGTGTTTTATCAGCAGGAAACTGGTTTGGCCGGAGGAGCTGCCATTCTGCCTGTGTGGCGCTTTGGGCAAGATACTACCGTGCGCAAATCCAACGCCCGCCTGATTGCCTGGATTTCGCAGGAAAAACAGACCACCGTGCAGCTCACGCACACCATTTTTACCCCGGAAGAAAAGTTTTTCTTTTCCGGCGAGCTGAGCTACTACGACCTAGCTTTCAACTACTACGGCATCGGCAACGACACGCGTAAAAGCATGGAGTCGCACATTCAGTATCCACTGTGGGTGTTTGACGAAAAGGCTTTGATGAAAGTGGTGCCTAACCTGTTTGTGGGCCTGCGCTACCGCTTCACCAACCTAGGCAATGTAGAGCTTCGGGATACCGAGGGCGATACCACCCCTTATAATTTGCTTTCTACTAAAGAGCGCAACGGCTATACCACGTCAGGCGTGGGCCCGGCCGTGCTCTATGATGGCCGCGACAATGTGCTGGCCACCTACACTGGCAACTTTGTAGATGCACACATACTGTTCCATGGCGGCGCATTGGGTAGTGATTACAAATTCACGCGCTACATGGTAGATGCCCGCCATTTCCGGCCGCTATTTGGCTCCAACAATACTATTCTGGCAGCGCAGTTCCTGGGGCAATACCACACGGGTAGTGTGCCGTTCCGGGAGTTGGGCGGCATGGGTGCTACCTTGGGCGGCTCCCTGTACAACAACGCCTACCTGATGCGCGGCATCTATGAAGCCCGTTTCCGTGACCGTCAGTTTACCACGGTTCAAGCCGAAATACGCCAGAAACTGTTCTGGCGCTTTGATGGGGTAGTGTTTGGAGCCTTGGGCCAAGTAGCACCTCGCCTGGGCGACTATACCTTCGAGGATACCAAAATAGCCGGCGGTGGCGGGTTACGCTTCCGCTTTAACCGCCGCGACCGGCTGAACATTCGTCTGGATTATGGCGTGGGTTCAGGCGGAAATTCAGGTATCATCTTCGCCGTGGGCGAGGCATTCTAAACTACGTCAGGCGTTCTTATACGCAATACCTCAGCAGCTTGGGTGCAGAAGCAAGTACGAAGCTTTTGCACTCAGAGCCGCTGAGGTATTGCGGAGCTGTGGTATGTATTCGGGATATAATTAAATATTTCTTAGAAATTATAGTTATTTTCTATAGTTGAATCGTGATAGACAAGCCGATGGAACATGTTAGGGCCTTGCGCTTTCATATGGCTTCCGAAGAAAGCAGCTCGCTTCGTTCGCCATGGCATTGTGCGCCGCCTCCGTTGCGGGCGCTCCAGGCAACCATTATTATTCCGGCTAAAGATGAGGCGCATTCTATCCCGGCTGTACTAGCTGCCCTGGCCGCTCAAACCGACTTGCAGGGTTGCCCACTTCCGATGCAGAAATTTGAGGTGCTGGTGTTGGCCAATAATTGCCAGGACGGCACCGCGCAAGTGGCTAGAGCTGCTGCTGCTCAGTACCCTAAGCTCACGGTGCATGTTGCTGAAATTACCCTGCCCCCCGCTGAAGCCCACGTGGGCCGTGCCCGGCGTTTGCTAATGGATGAAGCCTGTCGCCGCCTGGAAATGGCAGGTAACGCCAGCCCCTTTATTGCCAGCACTGATGCCGATACGCTGGTTTCCAGTACTTGGCTGGCGGCTATTGAGGCCGAATTAGCTGCTGGCGTTGATGCCGTGGGCGGCCGAATTCTGACGCCTTCTAGTGGGTCGTGGAACCCTAGCCGTCGTTACCAACTGCAGGATGCCACGTATCATCTGTTATGTGCCCGCCTGGAGCAGCTCGTCGACCCAATTTCGCATGACCCCTGGCCTCGGCATCATCAGCATTTTGGGGCTAGTTTGGCCATAACAGCAGCTGCGTACCGCCAGGTTGGGGGCTTGCCAGTGGTGCCGTATCTGGAGGATGAAGCGTTGTGCCAAGCCTTGCTGCGGCATGATCTGCGCTTGCGCCATAGCCCGGCCGTACGGGTGTTTACTTCTGATCGGCACGAGGGACGCGTAGCAGTAGGGTTATCGTGGCAGCTGCGGCAATGGGCGACCCTGCAACAAGCCCAGCAGGAGCCAACTGTGGAAAACCCAACTGGCTTAGCGGCAGAGTGGCAGCTGCGCCGTGCGGTGCGCCAGCTCTGGCAGCAGCCAGCTTCAAGCCAGTATAGAACCTGGGCTACTGTGCAAGCCGCTACTCATCTGAATGCAACGCAACTGTCGGGGGTGCTAAAAAGCCACGCTACGTTTGGGCAATTGTGGGAGAGTATTCGGGCGCGTATTCGGGAACAAAATGCTGAACTCTGGTCCGCTGTGCCTGTGTCCGTGGGCATCCGGATGCTGCGGCAGGCACTGGCAGCTCACCTGCCGGCCCATGAGCAGCAAATGGTGAATGAGCCATGCGGGGTTGCCTGCTAGGTCCTAAAGCCGTTCTAACAGGTCCAATCGGTACTGTGCGTAGCGCTGGCTGTCCAACTGCCGAAAAGTGCCGGCAGCATCGGTGGTTTTCAGAAAGAAGTCATGCACAGAGTCGCCGGTGAGGGGGTAGTCGTGAACGGGGGGCGTCCAGTGCACCAAAAGCAGATGTCCGCCGGGCCGCAGCGCCGCTACTAATCTATCGGCGGCGCGCTCTAGGTCATTGGGGCTCCAGTAGTAGCCCACTTCTGAGAGCAAGATCAAGTCAAAAGTGTCGGCTGGAAATTCATCCGGAACGTGCATCAGCCTACACTCTACCTGCGGTAAGTGGGCGCACCGCTCGCGGGCCCGGGCCAAAGCGGTTTCGGCTACATCCACGGCTAGCAAATGGCCGCAACGCGGCGCCAATTGCTCGGTCAGGACGCCTAATGAGCACCCTATTTCAAAGGCGCTAGCGTAATGCGCCCGAGGTAAGGCGGCAAGGGTAGTGGCGTATTTTTCCTTTTCGTACGGGCTGGTTTCAAATCCCCACGGATCGGGGTTGGCTTGATACACGGCGTCGAAATAGGAAGGGGGCAGCGTGTGAGGCTGGTTAGGATTCGGGTTCATACGCAGCAAAAACGGAGGGTAAGCCAACCGCTGAAATACCTTCTAGCAGTATCTCAACGGGTTGGGCAAAATGGGCCAGCATGCCCGGCGATAAAGTAAAACCGGTCGGATCATCATCGATGGGTGAGCCGTGCAGCTGGGAGCGATGAGCCGCTATGGCTTGCTGCTTCTGCCCCAGCACCGAACCAATATCGAGCTGCCAGCCCTGCACTTCCGCCGGGCGCGGCAGTTCATCGGCAGCAGCTCGTTCCCAAGCCCATACCACGTATTCCAGCAAGCGTGGCGGTTGCGGCAATTGTGCCAAAGCGGCTTGTACTAAGTGGCTGGTAGCTTTATGGTCGGGGTGCGGGTCGCGTCGCCACGGCACCAGCAGGGTAGCAGGTTGGTGCTGATGGATGCTTTCTAACAATTGCTGCACGGCAGCCAAGCCCTCAGGAGAAGTGGGGGAAGGCACGGCGCCATCAGGCAGGCCTAGCGGCAAGAGCGCACCAGGAGCTACACCAAGCGCAGCCAGTGCGTCCTGTAGTTCCTGCTCCCGCAGCGCCTGGCGCGCTGGGGCCGGAAACTTTCGCGAGTTCGGGTGCGACATGGTTCCGTCGGTTACTAGCACGCACCACACGGGCAACCCTGCTTGCCGCAGCAACGCTAGGGCGCCGCCGCAGCCCAACGACTCATCATCGGGGTGGGGGGCAATGACCATGGTAGGGCCTAGCGCGGCCACGACTTCAGGCGGAAGCAAGGGGTAGGCGGAGAAACTATACGCTGACATACTGCCGAGAACGGAAATCAACGGGGCTTGGATGCCAATAGAGGCTGTTGCTCTGCTACCGCTCCCATAGGCGGTATGAGGGTTCAGCCTGCTGGAGGGCGTAGCGGCCAGCATCAGCCAAGGCGGCGTCGGGGGCAGGTTGGCGCAGGTAGTGAGTCAGGTCGCGGTGCAGGCGCTCGAATGGCTCGGGCCGCAGCAGGCCGCGGGCCCCAATGCACCGTTCGGCCAGTGGCAGCAGCCGCAAACAAATATCCTCAATAGCCGAGCGTACTAAGTTGGCGTGGGCTACGGTTGCTTCGGCGTTTTGCTCGGTTGGGAGGGTAGCCAGTGGGTGTGCTACAAAGGTAGCCGCCGCTTGCAGCCAATGCTGGCCGCTGGCAATCAGCAAACTCATCTCGCCCAGGCGCTGCCGCTGGTAGGGGTCATCGGTGCGGCCCAGCTCCCGCAGAAAACGGCAGGTTTCATCAAAAATGGCTTCTGCGCCACCTAACTGTACAGCCGCAAACCGAATGGCACCGCCGCTAAACCAGGGCTGGCCGTAGTAGTCGCCGGGCTGGCCTAGCAAATCATCGACGCATACTTCCAGACCCGTAAAATCAACCCGAAAGCTAGCCGAGGCCCGCATGCCCAAGGGGCGCCAGAAGGTGGAGTTGTACTCGGGCTGCTGCACATCAACGGGCAAAATCAGCATTTGCCAGCCCCCATCCGGCAAAGCGCCGGTCAGCAATGGCCGGGTAAGGTGGCCGGCACCCGAGCCAAATGTTTTGCTGCCATGCAAGCGGTAACGGCCATTGCCGAGCGGTTCCAGCCGTACGCCATCCTGGGCTTCCGTATTCCAGACCCCAAACAAATGACCGGCGCGGACATCGGCCGCCCAGCGCGCTACCTGCTCCGGCCGGCCAAACCGTTGCAGGAGCTGTAGCGCATTCACGTGGCCCTCATACACGCGGCCCACGGCCAAGTTACCCCTCCCAATGTGCCGTAGCGTACTAAGCAGGGCATACGGGTCAGTGTCAGCAGATAGCCCGCAGCCGCCCAGCGAATTGGGTAGGGGCGCAACCAGCAAGCCAGCGGCCCGCAGCCACGAGAATTCATCAACCGGAAAGCCACCTTCAATATCAGAAACGGCCGCTTGCCGAAATAGCCGCGGAGCTAGTTCGGCGGCCAATTGCTCAGCTGCAGCAGACGTCGTTGGAGCCGCTAGGGTACGGGAAAAGGAAAGTAGCTCAGACATAGAATCGAACTCACAACAGTTGAGTTTTCCTATACGAGAACTGAACTGTTGCGGATGAAGCTGAACTATATGGTGTGGCGGTTGAGCGGTGTAGTTAATAATTCCGTAACATAGGCTATGAGCGCAGGTGCCTACCTTCGTGGCGCGTTTCACTCCTTACTTAACCCCTCTTGTTATGTCGCAGCCCATTCGCTCCGCCCTCATTTCCGTCTATTACAAAGACCGTCTGGAGCCGCTGGTGGCACTGCTGAAAGAGCACGGTGTAACGATCTATTCAACGGGGGGCACCCAGCAGTTTATTGAAGAGCAGGGCGCGCCCGTAACCGCGGTAGAGAGCCTGACGGGCTTCCCGGCCGTGTTTGGGGGCCGCGTAAAAACCCTGCACCCCAAGGTGTTCGGAGGTATTTTGCAGCGCCGCCACGAAGCCTCTGACCTGCAGGAAGCCGAGCAGCACCAGATTCCGCCTATCGACCTGGTAATCGTCGACCTGTATCCTTTTGAGGAAACCGTAGCCTCGGGTGCCGCCGAGCAGGATGTTATTGAGAAGATTGATATTGGGGGCATCTCGCTTCTGCGCGCCGCGGCCAAAAACTTCCGCGACGTGCTCGTAGTCAGCAGCCGCGACCAGTATGCGGCTGTAACCGAGCTGTTGCAGGCCAAAGGCTGCGCTACCGATTTGGAAGACCGCCGCCACTACGCTGCTGCTGCCTTCGAAGCCACTTCGCACTACGATACCCAGATTTTCCGCTACATGGCCCAGAGCACGGAGCTGAGCAGCGCTACCCTCAAGCTCAGCGAAAAGCCGGCTACTAGCCTCCGCTACGGCGAAAACCCCCACCAAGCCGGCACGTTTTACGGCGACCTCAGTGCCCTCTTCGACCAGCTCCACGGCAAGCAGCTCAGCTACAATAACCTGGTTGACGTAGACGCGGCCGTGCTGTTAATGCAGGAGTTTGCCACCGATGGTCCTTCTGCCTGCGCCATTCTCAAGCACACCAACGCCTGCGGCGTAGCCCAGGCCGAAACCCTGCACGATGCCTACCTTAATGCCCTTGCCTGCGACCCGGTGTCGGCTTTCGGTGGGGTAATTATCGTAAACAAGCCCGTTGACGCGGCTACCGCCGAGGAGCTGAATAAGCTGTTCTTCGAGGTGCTGATTGCGCCGGAGTTTGCCGCCGAGGCCCTGCCCATTCTGCAAAGCAAGAAAAACCGCATTCTGCTGCGCCAGAAGCCCGTGGTTTTCCCCGCTAAGCAAGTAAAAACGCTGCTAAACGGCGTCATCGAGCAGGACTTCGACCGTGTAGTAGAAGGAGCCAACGAATTCCGCACCGTCACGGAGTCGGCTCCCACCCCAGACGAGGTAGCGGCCCTGGAATTTGCCCTCAAAATCTGCAAACACACCAAAAGCAACACCATTGTGTTGGCTCGCGCCGGGCAGCTGCTAGCCTCCGGAGTCGGCCAAACCTCCCGCGTGGATGCCCTGCGCCAGGCCATTGAGAAAGCCCGCGCCTTCGGCTTCGATTTGAATGGCTCCGTTATGGCTTCCGATGCGTTCTTCCCCTTCCCCGACTGCGTAGAAATTGCCGGAGAGGCGGGCATTCGGGCGGTGGTGCAGCCCGGCGGCTCCATCAAAGACCAGGATAGCATTGCGGCGGCCAACCGCCTAGGCATGGCCATGGTGCTAACCGGCGTACGCCACTTCAAGCATTAATTTTTAGTTTTCGCGGCCTACTTTTTTTCGGCTGTAGGTAGCATCTGACTGCCAGGTTCCTGACTTCTCTGCGAGGCTCCGGAACCTGGTAGTTGCGTTTGAAGGCGTATGGTTAGGGTACTAGCTTTACAATGAAGTTGAACCCTCCACGTTATTGACAGCTGGCAGCAGCGCAGGGCAGGTTTCTACTTGCCTGAATACAGGATAGGCTCGCCACACAATGAAGAGGCGATGTAACGGGCTTCGCTGAAACTTGCTTACTTTTGCCCCCACTTTTGACGGACGCAAACCGCCCGTTCTCATTTACTTGCCGTTACTCGATGGGTTTCTTTAATTTCTTGACCAGCGATATTGCCATTGACCTGGGCACGGCCAACACGCTCATCATTCACAACGATAAAATCGTGGTGGATGAGCCGAGCATCATCGCAAAAGACCGCACTACGAATAAAGTAATTGCCGTGGGTCGGCAGGCGCAGCAAATGCACGAAAAAACCCACGACAACATCAAAACCATTCGTCCGCTCAAAGACGGCGTAATTGCCGACTTCCACGCGGCGGAGGAGATGATTAAGGGGATGATCAAGATGATTGACACCCGAACGCGGCTATTTCAGCCCTCGCACCGGATGGTCATCTGCATTCCCTCGGGCATTACGGAAGTAGAAAAACGCGCCGTACGGGACTCCGCGGAGCACGCTGGCGCCAAGGAAGTCTGGATGATTCAGGAGCCTATGGCCGCGGCTATTGGTATCGGTATCGATGTAGAGCAACCCGTAGGGTCGATGATTATCGACATCGGAGGCGGTACTACTGAAATTGCAGTTATTGCCTTGTCGGGCATTGTCTGCGACCAGTCCATCAAAACGGCCGGCGACGTATTCAACCAAGATATTCTGGATTACATGCGCCGCCAGCATAACCTGCTGATTGGCGAACGTTCCGCGGAGCGCATCAAGATTGAAGTGGGCGCGGCCCTAACCGAGCTAGATGTAACGCCGCCCGATTTTGAAGTGCGCGGCCGCGACCTGATGACCGGCATTCCGAAGGTTATTAAGGTCACGTCTTCAGAAATTGCCATTGCGCTGGATAAATCGGTGGCCAAAATCGAGGAAGCCGTACTGAAGGCGCTGGAAATCAGCCCGCCCGAGCTTTCGGCCGATATCTACGAAAACGGCATTCATCTGACAGGTGGTGGGGCCTTGCTCCGGGGCCTTGACAAGCGCCTGGCGGCCAAAACCAAGCTGCCCATTCATATTGCCGAAGACCCCTTGCGGGCTGTAGTGCGTGGCACCGGCGCCGCTATCAAAAATATTCAGGCTTTCCGCAGCGTACTCCTGACGTAAGTAGTGAGGAACGAAGAATGAGGAATGAGAAGTACCGGCAGTTGCTGGCTTCTTGTTCCTCATTCTTTGTTCCCCATCCTTTCTTTCCCCATGAATAATCTCTTCGCCTTTCTGTTCCGCTACCGGGGTATCCTCGTGTTTGCGTTGCTGGAGGTGCTGAGCTTATACCTGCTGGTGCGCAACAGCACCTACCAGCGAGCAGCGTTTTTCAACTCGGCCAACTCTTACATCGGGCAGGTGCTAGATTGGCGGACGCAGGTACAGGATTACTTCCGGCTAATTGATGTGAACAAGGGCTTGATGAAAGAGAATGCCATGCTTCGGCAGCAACTCTATCGTCCGGATTTGTCTGCTCGCGAGGCTGATTCGCTGCCCGTAAGCAAGGACAGCCTAACGCAAGCCCGACTGGCCGTGTTAGGCCGCCCCGACTCATTGCTGCTAGGCCTGCGCCAGTTGCCCGCCCGTGACCCCGACTACCCTCTTATTCCGGCCCGAGTGGTAAGCAGCACCCAGCGCCGCGTTGATAACTACCTGACCCTGAACGTAGGCGCGCTCGATGGCGTGAAAAACGGCATGGGAGTAGTGGCGGCAGCCGGGGTAGTGGGCCGCGTGAAGGTGGCCTCGGAGCATTACGCCACCGTCACCTCGGTGCTACACTCCAAAACCACAATTTCGGCCCGCATCCAGCGCGATGGTACTATTGGCACGGTGCGTTGGCTCGGCGATGATCCGGTGTATGCCATGCTCGACAACGTGCCCCGACAAAACAAGCTGGTGCGCGGCGATACGGTCGTGACCTCTGGGTATAACGCGGTATTCCCGGAAGGCGTGCTCGTGGGCACCATCGATTCGTTTGTGAAGGAGCCAGACAAAAACTTCTGGACGGTGAAGCTAAAGCTAGCCGTAGATTTTTCGAGTCTGACGTACGTGTACGTGGTAACCAGCCGGCCTAAAGCGGAGCGGGATACTGTAGAAGCGCGTTCGGGCATTAAACCAGAAGGGGAGGAGAAGCAATGAGAGGCGGTATCCTAGAAATCTTCTGGCAAGCCTTACGGGGCGTGGTGTACATAGCTCTCTATGTGCTGCTCATCAGCGGCACCGACTTTGTGCTGTTCAACCTGGGCTGGTGTTTTATCTACTTGGGGTTTCTGCTGTTTTTGCCCATTGCCACGCCCATTGTAGTGCAGCTGCTACTAGGGTTCCTGACGGGCATAACCCTCGATATCGTGTTTGATACTGGTGGGGTGCATGCCGCTGCCGCCGTGCTACTCATGTATCTGCGGCCGTGGGTGTTGCGCCTGCTCACCCCACGTGATGGCTACGACTCCCAGGACTCCGTGAATGTGCACCAGATGGGCTGGCAGTGGATGGTGGTGTACCTGGCTATGCTCACGGCTATTCACCACGCCGCTTTCTTCCTGTTGGAGCTGGGCAGCTTTCAGGTTCCGGGTATCACGCTGGCCAAAATCGTGGTTAGCACCCTCTATACGGGGCTTACCCTCCTGATTATTCAGCTGATTTTCTTTCCTACCCGAAGACGGAACCGCTAACAGGAACCGCCGGGCTGGGTTATGCTGCTGAACCAGTAAAAACGGGAATGAGTTGGCTCGCGCCGATGTTAGTGGTGTACTAGGCTGAACAGTGGTACCATGTGCGCCTGGCAGCTAGTATCTTTGTATGTCCGGTGAAGAAGCCGGAATCCGTTACCACTCAGTTTTTTCTGCTTTGCAATACCTCGAAGGCCGCAAGTACGTAGTCCAGGCAATTTTCCTGGCCGTCGCGCTGGTGTTTGCGACGCGCCTCTTCTATATCCAGGTGCTGGATGGCAGCTATAAGCTGGCCGCCGACCGCAACACGCTCCAACGAATTGTGCAGCCCCCTTACCGGGGCCTCATTTATGACCGCAAAGGCCAAATACTGGTACAGAACACGCCGGTATACGACCTGCTGGTAACCCCGCGGGAAGTGAAACAGCTCGATACGCTGCGCTTTTGTGAGTTGCTGCAACTGCCGCTGGAAGAAGTACGGGCCGGGTTGAAGGCCGCCCGCGCATTTAGCCGCGTGAAAGCCTCCCCATTGGTTCAAAACCTGAGCACGCCTGAGTTGGCTGCCTTCCAGGATAACCTCATTGATTTCCCGGGTTTCAGCGTGAAGGCCCGCATGGCGCGCTCCTATAACACGCCCAACCTGGCGCACGCTTTGGGCTATGTGGGCTCCATTCCGGCCACGTTTCTGGAGCGGCCGCAGTATGCCAAGTACCAGGCCGGCGAGTTCCTGGGCATTACGGGGCTAGAGTCGTACTATGAGGAGCAACTGATGGGCCGGCGCGGGGTGCAGTACCGAATGGTAAACGTGCGCGGCATCGAGAAAGGCGCCTTCCGGGGCGGTGAATTTGATACGCTTTCCGTAGCCGGCCAAGATCTGCACCTGAGCATCGACTCTGACCTGCAGGCGTACGGCGAGCTACTGATGAAAGATAAGCGGGGCTCTATTGTGGCCATCGACCCTAAAACCGGTGAAATCCTGGCCTTTGTATCGTCGCCGAGCTTCGAGCCGGCTACGCTTTCGGGCAAGGGCATGGGTAACCGCTACATGGAGCTACTCAATAACCCTGAGCGGCCCCTGTTCAACCGCCCTTTGATGGCCACGTACCCTCCTGGCTCCGTGTTTAAGCTGGTGAATGAGCTAGTAGCTCTGCAAATGGGAGTTGTGACCCCCACCACCGGCTTTCCCTGTAATCAGAGGCTAGTACGGTGCACGCACAACCACGAGTACCCGAGCAACTTGGGAATTGCTGTAAAGAACAGTTGCAACCCGTATTTCTACCAAGTGATGCGGGCCGCCGTTATGCGCGGACGCTCCGATAACCGGTTTGAAGACGCCCGATTGGGCCTGGGCGAATGGCGCCGGAAGGTGATGCAGTTCGGGCTGGGTGAGAAGCTAGGCGTGGATATGTCGCAGGAGAAAAAAGGCCTGATTCCGTCGCCCGATTTCTATGATAAGCGCAACGGTTACCACCGCTGGAACTACCGCACCGTGTACTCGCTTAGCATTGGGCAGGGTGAAATTGGTATTACCGGCCTGCAAATGGCGAATGTACTGGCAACCATTGCTAACCGGGGGTATTACTACACACCTCACTTCGTGAAGAATATTGGCCAGGGCGGCCCTTTGCCTCAGTTCCGGGAGCGGCACGAGGTTGGGGTTGATCCGATTCATTTTGAGGCGCTTATTCCGGGCATGCAAGGGGTAGTAGATGGTCGCGGTGGTACAGGTAGCTTGGCTTCCTTGGCCGAGTTTGGTATTTCGGTGGCTGGCAAAACCGGTACCGTGCAAAACCCCCACGGCGACGACCACGCCACGTTTGCTGCCTTTGCACCAGCCGAAGATCCAAAGATTGCCATTGCCGTCTTCATCGAAAATGCCGGTTTTGGGGGCACCTCGGCAGCTCCCATGGCCGCTCTGATGATGGAAAAATACCTGCGCGGCGACATTGCTCCCTGGCGCAAACGCTGGGAAACCTGGTTGCAAGGCCCCGCCGAAAAATTTGTCAAACGTCGTTAATTCAGCTGGCTGAGCGGAGTAGCAGCCCAAGCGAACTTCCTCTGAGAAGAGCTTGGTTTACTAGCCCCGCCCCGCCCAGCAACCCCTTATGCAAACCTCTCCCGCGCGCTACAGCCGCAGCATCGACTGGGTTACCGTCCTGATTTACCTGCTGATGATAGGCGTGGGCTGGCTCAGTGTGTACGCGGCCAGCTACTCGCCCGATGCGCCGGCTAATCCCTTCGACTCCCTTTCGTTTCAGGAGTTGATGGCCTTTAACTGGTTTAAGCAAATTCTCTGGATTGGTACGGCCATCGTGCTCATCGTTATCTTGGTCGTTGTCGATTACAAGGCCTACGATACGTTTGCCTTTGTGCTCTACGGGCTCATGATTGTGCTGCTTATAGTCACGCCATTTATTGCACGCCCTATTGCCGGCTCCCGCTCGTGGCTGGAAATAGGGCCGGTCCGGCTCCAGCCCGCCGAGTTTGCCAAGTTTATCACGGCCTTGGCCGTTTCGCGCTACATGGCGGGCATCAATCTGCGCCAGCAAAACTTCCGCGACCAACTGGTATTAGCCGGCCTTACCTTGCTGCCTCCCTTACTGATTGTGGCGGCTAATGAAACTGGCCAGGCGCTGGTATTCGGTGCGTTTCTGCTAGCCTATTTCCGTGAGGGAATGTCGCCCTTGATTTTGCTGATATTAGCGGCGGCCGGCGTTATCCTCATTCTGGCGCTACTAGTGCCCAAGCTATGGCTGATTGGGGCCTTTACTGTGATTCTAGGCCTAGTCTTTGCCTTCAACACCAAAGTGTTTCGCCACCACTTAGTGCTGGCCCTTAGCGTGTGGGCCGTGGTTGTTGGGATGGTGTTTGGTGTTGATTTTTTCTTCAACAACGTGCTGCAGCCCCACCAGCGCAAGCGCATCGAAGTGCTTATCAACCCTTCCGCCGATCCGCTAGGGGTGGGCTGGAACGTAACTCAATCCAAAATTGCCATTGGCTCGGGCGGACTGGCCGGCAAAGGGTTCCTGCAAGGCACCCAGACCAAGTTCGACTTCGTGCCCGAACAAAGCACTGACTTCATTTTCTGTACGGTAGGTGAGGAGTGGGGCTGGTTGGGTACAACAGTGGTAATTATACTGTTTATGAGCCTGCTGGCTCGAATACTGTATGTGGCGGAGCGCCAGAAATCGGTATTTGGGCGCACATACGGCTACTGCGTAGCCAGTATCATCTTTTTTCACTTCTGCGTCAATATCGGCATGACGATAGGGCTGGCACCAGTGGTAGGCATTCCGCTGCCCTTTTTCAGCTACGGCGGCTCCTCACTGTGGTCTTTCACCACACTGCTCTTTATTCTGCTCGCCATTGATGCCTACCGCAAGCAGGATTTGGAGCGGTACTAGGGGCACTGCGTTGTGAAACCCAACTGACGAGGGCAACTTGCAGACATGAACCAATCTAGCAGTTCGGCGGTGCTTTCTCCTCGTGTGCCGATGTGGGTGTGGGTTGGGTTACTGCTGCTGCATGCGCTGGCTTTGAGCTGGCAGATAACACATCATAACCACATCTTTCCAGACTCGAGGCGATACATACAGGCTGCCCACAACCTGCTACAGGCTGAAACGCTGTACACTAGGCCATTGTCAGCGCAGCCACTACAGCTGCAGGAGTATAGCATCCGCCCACCAGCTTATCCGGTATTTCTGCTCCTGACCGGCGGCTGGGGCAATAGCTTTCCGCTAGGTGCGCTGCTGGTGCAAAACCTGCTAAGCCTGTTGAATCTCGGCTTGGTGTTCCGCTGGGTTGCCCGGGCTACCGCCAATTTATCAACCGCGCGTTGGTTGGCCCTACTTACCTTAGTGGCTTTGGCGCCGGGGCAATTTATTTACGCCAATGTGGTGATGAGCGAAATGTTGCTCCAGACAGCCGTGGTACTCTTGGCTCTGGCCCTGCTTGCATTTTGGCAGAAGCCAAGTGGCCTTCAGCTTTATTTTGCGCTAGCAGCGGGCGCCGCAGCCGTTGCACTGCTCATAAAACCTGTCTTCTTTCCGTTTGCCGGCGTCTTTTTATTGATGGGGCTGGGCGCTGCTGTACTGCAAAAACGCTCCGAGCTGGCTTTGTTAGGAGCAGTACCGCTGGTGGTTGCTTTGCTGTGGATGGCTCGCAATGAGGCCCGCACCGGATACTTTCATTTTTCCAGCATTGCCGGAATAAATCTGCTGCGCTACAACATAAGAGGAGTGTTGCAAGCAACCGAAGGACCTGAAGCGGCAGAGGCTTTTGTGCGCCAAACAGTCGAAACCAGCACTGAGTTTACGGGGTTCAAAGCACAGCAGCAGTACATTCAGCGTCAGAGCTTAGGCAAGCTAGGCCAGCACCCGGTAGCGTACGCCGGGCAGCATGTGCGCGGGATGATCAACTTCTTTCTCGACCCTGGCCGGTTTGATATAGTCCAGTTTCTGCGTCTGCCTCAGGCTACAAGCCAGGGTGGGCTCCTGCAACAACTCAATAAGCACGGATACGGCGGTGTACTCAACTACCTGCAGCAGTTGCCGCTAGTGTGGCTGAGCTGGCTGATGCTTATTGCCGGCATGAATGTGATGCGGTTAGGCCTGGCTGTGCGCTTTCTCTTTGGTCGTTACTCCTTGGTGCATCGGCTAGTCCTGGGCGGGCTGATTGGCTATGTGGCCTTCCTAACTGGGCCACTGGGAGCAGCTCGCTTTGCCGTGCCAGTTCTGCCATTGCTCTTTGCAGCGGCCGCACTAGGCCTTCAAAAGCAAGCAGCCCCCACCATATAAAACCAGCTTCAATGTGGCGACTCTTGCTCTGAATGTACCCATCGAAATACAGGAAGGTGCGTGAGTAGAAGGGAAAATGCCACGGCAAACACAGGTGCTGCTAGGTAACCCATGCGGCCAAGGTCGCCGGAGAGCAGCATGTGTATACCTACGACAACACATAGGCCAAGTGCGGGTAAGCCAAGCGGTTTAAGCCATACCGCACGGGCGGTTTGGCTCCAAAGTCCGGCTAGTAGCGCAAGGCTGAAAAAGCCAAAAACACTGAACAGCTCGCCCGCGCCTTTCACCGAAAAGAGCCGGCGAATGGAGTACCCGATTGTATCTGCATGAGACAAGGCATTGTTAATGCTTTCCGATGGAGCTGCACCCACTTTGGTGTCAATCCAATACCTGAGTGCTAAAGCTGAAACGCTGCCCAGTAGCAGCCACAGCAGTTGCTTGTGCCAAGGCAGAGCGCGGTGCGCAAAAACCAGGAGCCAGGGCAACAGAAACACAAAGGATTCTTTGGCATGCGGGCCGAGCAGCAATATAGTAGCCAGTGCTGTGGCCGAGCGACTTCGCACCGCATAAAAAGCCAAGGCGAATACTACTAAATACAAGCTGTCAACGAGGGGTAGGCCCGCCGTATACACGGCCCAGCGGCTGGTTAGCACGGCTGCCACCGCTAGTGCAGCTGCCGGAGGCGCCGCGCCGTACAGCTGGCACGTACGGAATAAGATCAGCCCAAAGCCAGCCATTAGCAGGCAGTTAACCACGTAATATCCCAACCGCAAAGGCCATTCGCTAGCTGCCCGGTGCGGCCAAACCTTGGCATAGACCTGCTCAAGCGGCCAGGCTACAACTGCCGCCGCCCAGGGTACCAGCACCCGGTATCGCCGTGTGATACTGACACCTTTAAACTCGCCGCGAGCAATGCTCAAATAGCTGCGCGTATCAAGAGAATGAGAGAAGTCATAGTGCACATACATAGTGTAGGCCGGGCCTGCTACCAAGCCAAGTGCGAGCAGATACACTAAAAGCCAGCGTGGCCAGCGTAGTGTAGGAAAGGCCGCCGCAGTAAGCTCTGGCTTCATAGGAAGGGTAGGCAGAATAAATGAATTCGGATATAAACTGGCAGTCTCATTAAGCCATGTTGCCAAAGAAGCCGGCTGGTAGTATACCAGCCGGCTTCTTTCAAATCAACCCGAACGGCCTGACCAACACGCCCGACGTGCTATTGGCTGAATTTGCGGTCGATGAGTTTGAGCAGCTTGGTGACGTGCTCATCCTTGCGGACCCAGTTGTATTGGGCCGCTAGGTTCTCGGTTACGTAGCGCTTAGCGGTGCTGGCGTCAGGCAATGAGTCGAGGTGCTGAATAGCGGCGTGGTACTCCATATTTTCGCCATTAAACAGCTCATTGATAAAGCTGAACCGCTGGTTAATGGATATGGCCTCGCGCAATGATTCTACTTTGGGCGCCTTTTCGGCCAGCGTGGAGCCGGCCCGTTCTTGGCGTAGCGTTTCACTGAGGCTAGGCGCCGCCGACTGCTCTGCTTTCAGCTTGGCGTATAGCGGCACGGCGCTGCTCTCGGCCGGCTCCGAAAAAGTAGAGCGGCGTGGCTCTGGGCTAGGTGCTTCGGTGGGCTGAACCGCATGCGGCTTCTCCAGGGCGGGTTCTGGCTTAGGGGCCGGCTGGGGTGCCGCCGGCAGCGGCGGGGCCGCTACTGGCTGGCGCGGAATATCGGCTACGGGTGCTGCCTCTTGTTTCAGCGCCGGCTTATCGGCCGTTACAGGAGGGGGCGTTTCCTCATACAAATCGGTTTCCGTGAGCGGCAGTAGCACATTGAACTGCGTTATTATCTCGGCTACCGGTTGCAGCTGCGCTTCTGCAGACTCCTGGTGCAGCCGGAAGCGGCTCAGCAGGTAGTCCCGCTCCAGAACTTGCTCAGACGGCAGTGTGTCCAGAAAGCTCTCGAATACGGGCTTGTTTACATCGAGGTAGCGTAGCGCTTCCCGCAGTTGCTCGGGGGTGCCGGCCGTGAGCTCGCCAAACAGCTTGTGCCCAAACGTTTCGCAGGGGTCGAGGGCGCCGGCCAGGGTATCGTTGATGGCTTGCGCTAACAGGGGTTCAAATACGGGGCGGCTCAGCTTGATGCGGCGCGACAGCACGTTCATGAATTGGGTAAGGGCGTGGCGTACGTCCGCATCCTCAAAATCGAAGTACGGGCTGCGGAGCTTAGCCATTTCGGCCGTCCATTTGCCAAGCAGCTGCTGGACCACGAACAGGTTTACCTGCCGAATAGGAGTGAAACGCAGTACAGCCGGCCCATCGAGGGTGGCCGTAGGGCGGGCCCCAAAGTGCTGATCACAGAGCAGGGAGGCCAAAAGGCGGCCATATTGTTCACGCTTGGCGTGGCTATATTTGATCTTCATTGAAAGCCTGGTTCAACGGGCAATTTAGGGAAAGATGCCCACTCTACTTGTGCAAAATCTGCCCGGCGGGCCCATTTCCGTGCCTGCCGGTGCTACTCTTTTGGCTGCGGTGCAGGCCGCCGGTCACGACTGGCTGCATGCCTGCGGAGCCCGCGGGCGTTGTACCACGTGTCGGCTGGAAGTTATCAGCGGACTTGAGCTGCTAACGCCACCAACGGAGCCGGAGTTGCGCTACCGCGCCGCTGGCCGGCTCCTGCCTACTGAGCGCCTCACCTGCCAAACACGCCTACCCGAGGGCGACGTGGAAGGCCGGGTGCCCGAGGCCACCAAACTTCCCCACGTGCACTACCTCTAAGCAAGGCACCAAGTGGTAGGGGCGCGGCCCTAATTAGGCGTGCCGTTGGCTTCGCAAGCATCCGGCCAGAAATACTAGCCTGATTCTCTGAGGGTAGCGCCGGCCACCGTAATTTTTGCCGCGAGGAAGCCAAAGCAAACTCGTAATTTCGAAAGCCGGACCGTATGCCTTGCAGGTTATGGTCTGTTCCTTTTACCTCTTCTCATTTCATCTGCCGTGTTCATTGAACCCCGCGTCGGTACTGGCCGCGACGCAGCCCGCCGGGGCTGGATTGAAGTCGTGTGTGGCTCCATGTTTTCGGGCAAAACCGAGGAGTTGATTCGCCGTCTCAACCGCGCCAAAATTGCCCGGCAACACGTCGAGATATTCAAGCCCGCCCTCGATACCCGCTACCACGTGGAGGATGTGGTGTCGCATAATCAGAACAGCATCCGCTCAACCCCCATTCCGGTGGCCCAGGAAATGCTGCTGCTGGCGGCTGGCTGTGATGTGGTAGGCATTGACGAAGCGCAGTTTTTCGACGAATCGTTGGTGGAGGTGTGCGTGCAGCTGGCCAACCGGGGTACGCGCGTTATTGTGGCGGGCCTCGATATGGATTTCCAGGGCCAACCCTTCGGCCCCATGCCTGCCCTAATGGCCGTTGCCGAGTTCGTAACGAAGGTGCATGCCATTTGTGTATGTTGCGGCGAGCTAGCCTCGTATTCTTTCCGCGTAACGGCCTCGGAGGATAAAATTTTGTTGGGAGAAACCGAAGCCTACGAAGCCCGCTGCCGGCCGTGTTTTCAGGAAGGCATGAAGGAAAAAACCACCGAGCCGGTTGTTCGGGCCACGCTCAAGTAAGCCGGTTTACGCCAGAGGAAGGGGTAGTGCGCTAGGGCAGAACCAGGGCAGCACGAAAGCTAGGCGGGCAGCGTTATCTTGCCACTGCATTTGTTGCGCCACTAGCCTCTGCCGATGACCTTACTGTTACGCCTGCGCGCCGCTTTCTGGGCGTTACTGCTTTGCTTGCTCAGCTTATCCGGGAGTTTGGCGCAGTCTACGGCCGGCTACGGCGACTGGCAGCTGCATTTGCCCACCAACAGAGCTAAGGCGCTGGCTGAAGCCGGCAGCCGGGTGTATGTAGCCACCGAGGATGCTTTCTTCTTCTTTGACAAAGAGCGCAACACCACGCAGCTGCTTTCCCGGCGCGATGGGCTGAACGATGTGGGCGTGAACACGCTGGCCTACGACTCAGTAAGCCAGCAAGTAGTGGTAGCTTACCGCAGCGGCAACCTTGATATTCTGCGCCTGAAAGATGGAGCCGTTATCAACCTCAATGATATTGCCCGCAAACAAATCAGCGGAGGTAAAACCATCTACCACATTCAAATCAGCGGCCGCCTGGCGTACCTGGCCTGTAATTTCGGGATAGTGGTGCTGGACCTGGTGCGCCTGGAAATCCGCGACTCGTATACGGCCATCGGCCCGGGGGGCAGTGGGGTACGGGTGTATGCCACGGCTGTAGCGGGTGGCGCCTTGTTTGCGGCTACTTCCAACGGCCTGATGCGCGCGCCATTAGCGGGCAATTTGCTGGATTACCGCACCTGGACTACTGATGTGCCCGCCCGCCCCAATGACCCCTTCCGGACCTTGGCCGTGCAGGGAGGGGTAGTGTTTGCTGGCATCAACGGCGACCAGCTCTATCAGTACAATCCGGCGGCTCCGGCTAGTGGCTGGCAGCCGGTAACG
Organism: Hymenobacter seoulensis; assembly: GCF_054780535.1. NCBI lineage: Bacteria > Pseudomonadati > Bacteroidota > Cytophagia > Cytophagales > Hymenobacteraceae > Hymenobacter > Hymenobacter seoulensis. The sequence goes on along the minus strand of NZ_BAAGWD010000001.1, from coordinate 1,770,774 downwards.
GGCGCGCCAACTGGCGTTGAGTTTCGGCAGCTTAGCTCGTCTCGGGTGGGGTTGCTCCTAGTCGATGAACGCCAAGTTTCGGTGTTGAATACGGCTAGTGGCACCATAACCCAAACGCTGCGCCCAGCCCTGCTGCAAGACCCGCGGGCGGTGCTAAAAGCCAGAGAAGCCGGCTATTACCTCGCCGATTTCCGAAATGGCTTACTGAAAACCCTAGACGGCCAGCAGGCCGAGCAATTTGTAACCAACGCGCCGGCTCAGGCCACGGCTTATAGTGTGCTGGCCGATGCGCGCTCCAACACGGTAACCATATTTAGTGGCGGCTACGCCGACCGCTATTTGAGCCTGGATCGATATCAGGGGTTCTTTGAGTATAAAAACGGGCAGTGGACCAACATTACTGCCCAAACGCTGTCGGCAGGCCAGTATCCGAACCCGAAGGACGTGTCGAGAGGTGTTCGGACGTCTGATGGGACGCTGTATGTAGCCAGCTATGGCAACGGGCTGCTGGAATGGAAAGGTCCCGGCGAGTTTCGCTTGTTTAACCCTACCAGCAACCAGCCTAACCCCTTGCTTAGCGCCATTCCAGACCCCAACTATACCCGCATAACCGATGTCACTACGGATCAGGAGGGGAATGTGTGGGTAGTGAACCGGCATCAAATGCAAGGGCAATCGGGCTTGTTTGTGTTCAGCCCCACCCAGAACAGTTGGCGAACGGTGCCTTACTTCAGCGAAAGCGACAACCTAGATCGGATTGTGCTGGATGACTTAGGCGTGGTGTGGGCCAGCCAGGCGCGGGCTCCTGCGGGCCGCAAGCAGGGTATAGTAGCGTATGATGAAAAAAACGCAACCACTCGCAGCTTTTCCGATGCCGACGGCCTGCCCAGCGCAGAAGTGTACGACCTAGTAAAGGACCGACGCGGAGATATTTGGGCGGCAACGCTGAAAGGCCCCGCCGTTTTCAACGACCCGGGCAGTGCCTTTGACCCCAGCCTGGGCCTAGTATTTCAGGTGCCCAACGTGCAACGCGGCGAGGGAACAGGCTTACCGGTACTCTTCAACGAAGCGGTGCGGGCCATTGCCGTGGATGGTGGTAACCGCAAGTGGTTTGCGACTGACAGAGGCCTGTGGCTGTTCAATGAAGACGGCACTGAGGCGCTCCAGCACTTCACTACCGCCAATAGCCCCTTGCCCTCCGACCGTATTGTGGATGTAGAGGTGAACGATAAGACTGGGGAGGTATTCGTGGTCACGGACCTGGGCGTGGTGGCGTACCGCGGCACGGCCACCGTTACGGAAGGCAAGCCTAGCTGCGCCAGCGTATTCCCCAACCCCGTCCGGACCGATTTCACGGGGCAAGTAGGCATTGCGGGGCTGGCCAACAATGGCTTCGTCAAGATTACGGATGTGACTGGTAAGCTCGTGTATCAGACCCGCGCCAGTGGCGGCACCGTTACCTGGAACCTAGCCGACTATAATGGCCGCCGGGTACAATCAGGCGTATACTTGGTGCTCTCTTCTGATGCCGATGGCAAAAACGGGTGCATCAGTAAAATTGCCGTGGTAGAGCGCTAAGTAAGGCGCAAATCCACACGCCAAGCGGAATGCCCAACTCAAAAAATGCGTTTCAGGAGTAGCATAATTTGCTGCCGGCTGGTTGAAAGCAGCACTTACTAGGGTGCTACTTCTGGCAAACCCTTGCCTGGCTGCCGGCCAGTTCCTATTCACTCTCATGCGTCCAGATAGATGTTAATCAAAACCCGGGGTATTGTTCTCAATTACATGCGCTACCGGGAAACCAGTATCATTGCGCGCATCTACACCGAGCGCTTGGGCTTGCAGAGCTACGTAGTGAACGGCGTAAGAAAAGCCAAGCCTCCTGGCCGTATTGCGTTGTTTCAGCCCTTCACACTTCTGGATTTGGTAGCCTATACCTCGCGTAGCGGTGGGCTCACGCGCCTGTCGGAGTACCGTTGTGCCGAGCCTTTCCGGAGCTTGCCCTACGATGTGCGCAAGAGCAGTATTGCCTTGTTTCTGGCTGAAATTGTGGGGCGCGTATTGCAGGAAGAAGAGCAAAATGAGCCGCTATTCGTGTTTCTGCACGATTCCATCTTGGCCTTCGATCGGCAGGAGGAAGGCTTTGAAAACTTTGCCTTAGTATTCCTTCTCGGGCTCACGCACTATTTGGGATTCGGGCCTGAAACCGGGGAGCAGATTACCACGCAGGTGGCTTTTGCCTCTGAGGTGCCCGGGGGCTCCAGCGGCAGTGCCGGGCCCAAGGTTATGCGGTTTCAGGAATTCGATGAGCACTTTGATGCCCTGCTTCACAACCCAACGGCCGCAACTATTCCCAATGGCCGGGTCCGTCGCGAGTTGCTTGGCGTACTGATTCGGTACTATCAGCTGCACGTAGAGCACCTCGGCGACATTCGGTCGTTGTCGGTGCTTTCGGAGGTGCTGGCGGAGCTCTAAAGCCAATTGGGGAAGGCTACCTGCGTTGAACGCATGGCGGCCTTCCCCAATTGGTTATTTTACATCTACTAGCTCCACTGTAAAGCGAAGAATGCTGTTGGGTGGAATATCGGCGCCGGCGCCGCGGGGACCGTACGCCATGCTGGAAGGGATAAGCAGAATAGCTTTACTACCCTTATTGAGCATGGCAACCCCTTCGTCCCAGCCCGGAATCACTTGGCCTTCCCCCAGCGTAAACTCAATGGGCTTGTTGCCATGCTTTTCCGAGGAGTCAAACTCTTTGCCGCTGAGCAGTTGCCCTTTGTATAGTACTGAAACCGTTTGGCCCTGTTTGGGCTTGGCGCCCGTGCCGGGTTTGGTGATGACGTAGTACACGCCTCCGGCCGTTTTGAGCCCTTGCAAGTTGTTTTGTTTGAGGTAAGTCTGAATGCTGGCGTCTTCTTTCAACGCCAGGTCTGCCGCTTGCTTTTCGGCTTTCTCCTGGGCCTGCAGCATCTGTTGCTTCATGTCCTGCATGGCCTCCTCCTGGGTCTGAACTTTCACGGCTTTAGCCAGCACCGTAAGGGTAGGGCCGGCCTTGCGAACAAACGAGGGCACCGGCTGGCGGAATGATTTTTGAAAAACCGTATCGATGTTTAGCCGAAACACGCCGGAGTCGCCGGGCTGCAGCAACGACAGCGCTTCTTCCACGCCGCCTCGTTGCGCCTGGCGAATTGTATCCAAGGGTACCCGCACGGTTTGGCCGTTGCTCTGGCGCCTAGTATGCATCAGCACCGAGTCTTTAGCAGTCCGGAACTCTAGGTGCAGGCTCATGATGCGGCCGGTGCGGGCATTATACGTAGGGTCGCCGGTGGCGGCAAAAGCAGGGCGCAGCACGTAGCGGCCATTTTCGCGGCGGTATATCCGGTATTCCAGCCCCGATTTGAGCTTGCGAAAAGGAGTAGGATCTCCCTGAAAACTCATCAGGCCTGCGGCCCCGCACGTAGCAGCCAGGAAAAAGCGAAGTCGAGAGGAAGATGGCATACAAAACACGTGTGAGGCTATACTACTCTTGTAAAAAGGCTTTGGGCCAGAAGGGAGCCTAGGGAGTTTTCCGACGTCAAGTGAAAACAATACGGTCCGATGGGTGTGCCACCGGACCGAGCTGCTATTTGATTTTTACTACCTCCAGCTCAAACACCAAGTCGGAGTTCGGCGGAATAAGAAACCGTTTTTCGTCGTCCGGGTCGCGCTGGCCTTTGGAGCCGTACCCCAGTTTAGCCGGAATCCAGACGCGGGCGCGGGCACCTTCCGAGAGCAGCAGCAGCACTTCATCCCAGCCTTTAATTACCTCGCCGCGGCCAGCCCGCAGTTTTATGGGGCCACCCTGCTTCACGGAGGCATCGAAGATGTGGCCATCCGGCAGGAAGCCGGTGTAATGCACCGTCACCTTGTCGCCAGGATGGGCCTTAGCTCCCGTGCCCGGCTGCCGAATGGCATACCGTAAGCCAGAGCGCGTAGTAACAGCGCGCGTTAGCAGGCTATCGGGAGTGGCTGCGGCCGTGCTGGCATTGGGCAAGCTAAACTGCGCGTAGCCTAGCCCTGGCGCCAGCACCAACCCTGCTACTAGGCCTGCGGCGGCCATAAAGTGTATGCGGTGCAGCCTACTCAACATTAAGAATTTCCATATCGAAGAGCAGAGGCGTATTGGCCACGATAGTGCCGTAATTCGTCGCCCCATATGCCAGGTAAGACGGAATAAAGATCAGCTTCCGGTCGCCGAGGCGCATATTGAGTGAGGCTGTGTTCCAGCCGGTAATAACGCCCGCCGAGCCATTGGTGAAGCCAAAGCAGCCGCACTGCGTCCGGTTGTTGCTGGAAGCATCAAACACCTGGTCTTCGTTTTTCTCATCAATAAACTTCCCAACGTAGTTAACCGTCACCTGTTTGCCTGGTGTAATCAACGGGTTAGAGGTAGGGCCATCGGTGATGCTTACCAGATAGATTCCGGATTCCAGCCGCGTGAAGTTCGTGATGTTGTGGCGAGTCAGGTAGGCCTTGATGGCTTCCTCGTCCAGTTTTTTCTGCGCTTCCTCCTGGTTGCGAATCCGCTGAATATAGTCAGGCTCGGTGTTGCAGCTGGTAAGGGCCGGCGTCATCGTAAGGGACAACGCAAACAGGGCAAGGAATAAGGAAAATTTCTGTTTCATGGAAAGGGAAGCTTACGCTTGCTAGGTACCTGGGGCCTGTGGGCCATTGGCAGGAAGTGAAAGCGCTAAATTACTCAATGTTAGCTACCTCTACGTCGAAACGCAGGACAGCATGCGGCGGAATCAAGGCACCCGCGCCGGATTTGCCATAAGCCATATCCGACGGAATTAACAAAATGGCTTTGCTACCCAGGTTAAGCTTGGTAAACCCTACGTCCCAGCCTTTTATTACCCCGCCTACTCCCAGCACAAACGGAAATCCCACTGTTTTAGGATCACTTTTGTCGAACACGGTTCCGTCGAGGAGCGTGCCTACATACTTGGCCGTTACCTTTTGGTTTTTCACGGCGTTGGCGCCGCTGCCAGGTTTTGTAATAGAGTAATACAGGCCCGTTTCGGCATCTCGCTCGAAGCCGGTGAGCTTGTTATCGGCAATGTAGGCCGTGATAAGGGCCTCATCCCGCGCTGCGTAGTCGGTGGTGTCAATTTCCTCTTCATCCTTTTTACAGGCTGATAGGAACAAAGAGAATATGCTAATCCATAAGATTGGCAGCCAGGCCGCCCGAAAGCGAAAAAGAGAAGTACGCATACTCAAAAATAAGCAACAGTGTAGAGAGAAGAGCAAAAAGCCCCCGGCCCGGTTGCACCGGACCGGGGGCTTTTTAGGGGGTAGTACCTGAAAAGTTACTTGCCCTGCTGCTGGCGCTGCAACTCCTGCAACTGGCGCTGAATGTCGGCCGCGTTGGGCTGACCAGCGCCGCCAGCGGGAGCAGGCGGGGCGTTCTTCACGTCCACCAATTCCACGTCGAAGCGCAGGATAGCATCAGCCGGAATGTCGGCGCCAGCACCGCGCTGTCCGTAGGCCAGCGACGAAGGAATCAGCAAGGTAGCTTTCGAGCCCTTGTTCAGGAGCGGAATGGCTTTGTCCCAGCCCGGAATCACCTGGCCTACGCCAATTGGGAATTCAATGGGCTTGCCAGCGTTGCCTTTAGCTGAAGAGTCAAACTCTTTGCCATCCAGCAAGGTGCCTTTGTACTGCACCGAAACCAGCTGACCCTGCTTGGGCTTGGGGCCGCTGCCGGCCTGCGTTACGGCTACATACACACCAGACGCATCCTTCTGAGCCTTCAGGTTGTTTTTCTTGATATACTCCTGCAGCGTAGCGTCGTCCTTTTTCAGTTGGGTCTCCGCGTAGGCCATCATTTTCTGCTGCTGCTCACCTTGCATCTTCTGCACGTCGGCCATCGCTTCGTCGCGGCTCTGCACCTTGTCCACTTTCACGAACATGGTCATCACGTTGCCGGCTTTCTTCATGAAAGGAGGAACCGGCTGACGGAACGACTTGGCGAAAATAGTATCCACGTTAAAGCGGAATACGGCCGAGTCGCCGGGCTGCAGAAGGCTGATAGCTTCTTCCAGGCCGCCGCGCTGCTCTTTGCGCACGGAATCCAGTGGTACGCGTACCGGGAAGCCCATTTGCTGCTTGCGCGAGTTGAACAGGATGGAATCTTTGGCGGTGCGGTATTCCACGTGCAGCGCCATGATTTTGCCAATCCGCTCTTTGTAGGTCGGGTCACCTTCAGCACTTACCTCGCGGGCATCGTACTTGCCGGTGGTGCCTTTGAAAACTTTGTATTCAATCCCCGATTTGGTCTTGCTGAAATCACCGCCTTTGTTGCAGGAGGCGAGGCCCAGGACGCCGGCAGCGAGGGCCAGGCTCAAAAGGTTGCGTTGAAGGAGCATGAAAGGGTTTAGTGTTAAAACGGAATGTGCGCCCAAGTTACACGGAATTATACCGATGGTGGCGTTACGGCAAGCGGAGCGGTAACTAATTGGGTCTGGTATTCGGGAAGTAAGCCCAAGAAGCGGTCTACGGTAGCTTCCAGCGGCTCGTGGCTGATGCCGCCGGCGGCATTGTGGTGGCCGCCGCCCTGGAAATGGCGGCGCGAAAACTCGCTTACCGAGAAGTCGCCAACGGAGCGGAAGGAAATCTTTACCGCCTGCCCCCGGTCAATGAGAATAGCGGCAAAAACGATACCCTCAATGCTCAGGGCAAAGTTTACCAGCCCTTCGGTGTCGCCGGTTTTGGAGTGGTATTGGCGCAGCTCATCGGCGGTAATAGCAATGTAGGCCGTGTTGTATTCGCGCAGTACCGTGAGCTTATCCTTCAGCACAAAGCCTAGGAAGCGCAGGCGCTCCTCGGAGTGCGAGTCGTAGATGCGGCGGTGCACATCGCTGAGGTTAATGCCGGCATTCAGCAGCTCGGCAATAATCAGGTGCACGTTGCGCGAGGTGCTGGGGTGGCGGAACGAACCCGTATCGGTCATGATACCGGCGTACAGGCATTCGCCAATACCAGTATCAATCAGCGCTTGGTCGCCTAGGTCCCGGATTACCTCAAACACCAGCTCCGCCGTAGCAGCCGCTTTTGAGTTGGAGTAATCAAGGTCGGCAAAAGCCTCCGGCTCCTGGTGGTGGTCAATCAGCACCTTGGTGCCCCCGGCGTGGCGGATGTACTCTCCAAGCTCGTTGATGCGGTTCAGACAGGAGAAGTCGAGGCAGAAAATTACCTCCGCTGATTTGATGATGTCGCGAACTTGGGCGTCGTTTTCACGCGGCTCGTACACCACCACTTCCTCATTGCCGGGCATCCAGGCCAGAAAGCTAGGGTAGTCCGACGGCGTAACCACCGTAACGGAATGCCCCTTTTTGCGCAGGTAGCCAGCCAAACCCAATGACGAGCCCAGAGCGTCAGCATCGGGCTTGTGGTGGGTGGTGATAAAAATCTGTCGGGGTTGCGCCAGCAGCTCCTTCAGCTCAGATATTGTGGACATTGCCTACAGGTAGGTGACTGAATTTCGGTCGTTTAGGCCGCGTACAAAGGCGGCAAAAGTCGGAAATATTCTGGGTTCCAACAAAACACCTTTCCGAAAGGTGCGTTTAAGGCGGTCATTGCCTGTTGAGAATAGCAAGACAGTTTTCTGCAATGCTTCAGTTCCAACACGCAATACCAGCGAAACCCGCTACTTTTGCGCCCGCAAACTCGCGTTGCTTTTCACGCAGCAATTTACTTAACCTCAACCATACCAGAGCCCATGGCCACGAACCGCACGTTCACGATGATTAAGCCCGACGCAACCCAGGAAAACCACATTGGTGGCATCCTGAGCATGATTGAAGAGGGCAGCTTCCGCATTGTAAGCCTGAAAAAAGTATTGCTGACCCCCGAGCGCGCCGGCCAGTTTTACGAAGTACACAAGGAGCGTCCGTTCTACGGCGACCTAGTAAAATATATGTCTTCGGGCCCTATCGTAGCGGCTATTCTGGAGAAAGACAACGCCGTAGCCGACTTCCGCACCCTGATTGGTGCTACCAACCCGGCCCAAGCTGCTGAAGGCACCATCCGGAAGAAATACGCTAAGAGCATTGAAGCCAACGCCGTACACGGCTCTGACTCCGACGAGAACGCACAGATTGAAGGCAACTTCTTCTTCACTGCTGACGAGCAGTTCTAAGCGCACCTGTCGGTTTACACGTTACCAGTAGCTAGTACTTCGGTAGCGCTGTTTTCCAAAGAAAAGCCCGCCCTGCAGCTTGCAGGGCGGGCTTTTCTTATGTTCAGGAGTAGGTATTACGCTTGGTTTACCGCCAGCTGGGGTTCTTCGGTAGTTTCTTCTACCGCCTGCGGATTATGCTTGTGCTTGAAGAGAATAACAAACAGCACCGCAATAACCAGCGCGTAGGCAGCAAACGTGAGCCAGATGTTGTGCCAGTCCTTGGTTTGGTCAATGGGGTTGGTGAAATACTTCTCGATTACGATGCCGCTGACGGAGCTACCTAGTACGGCACCAAAGCCGTTGGTCATCATCATAAACAAGCCTTGCGCGCTAGCCCGGATTGAGGACGCCGTTTGGGTTTCCACGAACAACGAACCCGAAATATTGAAGAAGTCGAAGGCCATGCCGTACACGATGCACGAGAGGATAATCAGCCAGATGCCCGGCTGATCGGGGGTGCCATACGCCAGCAGACCGAAACGGAGTACCCAGGCAATCATGCTAAACAGCATCACTTGCTTGATGCCAAAACGACGCAGAAAGAACGGAATAGCCAAAATGAACAGCGTCTCCGAAATCTGGGAGATGGACATAATGATGGCCGGGTACTTCACGGCAAACGTGTCCTGATAAGCAGGTACCTTGTCAAAGTCGTGCAGGAAGGTGTCGCCGTAGGCATTGGTGAGCTGCAGGGCGGCTCCCAGCAACAACGCAAACAGGAAGAACGTGAGCATCTTCGTGTCGCGCAATAAGGCAAAAGACTTTAGGCCCAAGGCATCAACCAACGAACGGCTTGAGGCACCCTTGGAAGGAGGCGGGCAGGCGGGTAGGGTGAAGGAGTATACCCCGAGAGCAATGGCTGCTGCCGCTGCTACGTAAAATTGGTTGGCTGATTTTTCGAAGCCCAAGCCACTCACCGTCCACATGGCCGCAATGAAGCCGATGGTGCCCCATACCCGGATGGGGGGGTAGTCTTTCACCACATCGAGGCCTTCGCGTTTGAGTACCGAGTACGATACGGCAATGGACAAGGCCAGCGTGGGCATATAGAAAATCATGTTCAGCAGGATCACCCAGAACATGGTGCTAGGGTCATTCACCAAGGGTACCGTGCACAGTACGATGCCGCCTAAAATGTGCAGAATGCCGTAGAGTTTCTCCGCATTAAACCACTTATCCGCTACGATGCCCATAAGCGAGGGCATGAAGATGGAGGCAATGCCCATGGTGGAAAACACTGCTCCGAACTCAGCTCCCGACCACTGCTTGGTCTGAAACCAGTACGCTCCGATGGTTATCAGCCACGAGCCCCAGATAAAAAACTGTAAAAAGCTCAGGATAATGAGACGCAGCTTGGTACTCATGTAAATGCGGTTGAGAAGAAGGGGGGAATACAATTCGGAACCTAAAGATACAAGAATTCTTTCCGGAGAAATAAGCTGCTAGGCCCCCAAGGAGCCTGAACTGTACGAAGCGCACCCCCAAACAGCTAGCAGTGCTCAACACGCAAAAAGCCCTTTTGCATGGCTGCAAAAGGGCTTTAAGTGAAACGAGAACCTAGTGTTTAGGCTACGCGGCTGCGGCGAAGCGCTTGTTTACTTCGTCCCAGTTAATGAGGTTATAGAAGGCCGCAATGTAATCGGGGCGACGGTTCTGGTACTTCAGGTAGTAGGCGTGCTCCCACACATCAAGGCCCAACAGAGGAGTGCCTTTGCAGCCAGTGTCGGGCATCAGGGGGTTATCCTGGTTGGGCGTAGAGCAAATCTGTACGGAGCCATCGGGCTGCTTGCACAACCACGCCCAGCCGGAGCCGAAACGGGTAGTAGCGGCCTTGGTGAATTCTTCCTTGAACTTCTCGTACGAGCCAAACGACTGGCTGATAGCCTCGCCGATTGCGCCTGTGGGCTCACCGCCACCATTCGGCGACAGAATCGTCCAGAACAGGGAGTGGTTCCAGTGGCCGCCTCCGTTGTTGCGCACGGCAGCTGGTGCGGCAGCAATATTGTGCATCAGCTCTTCCAAGCCTTTACCTTCCAACTCAGTGCCAGCAATGGCATTGTTGAGGTTCGTAACGTAGGCCTGGTGGTGCTTGGTATGATGGATTTCCATGGTCTGCGCATCAATGTGCGGCTCCAGGGCGTCGTAGGCGTAGGGGAGTTGGGGCAGTTCGAAAGCCATAGTAGAAATGTTTTTGTTGGTTGGATAGGACAAACTAAAACGCCGCGCCCCAGAGCAGCAGAACCGCTTGCCAGGAAGCTCGTAGGGTTTGCGGCCCTAAACCAGCTAGTGCGCGTGGCCGTGAAGCCTGCTCCAGCTCGTGCGTGGCGTTCCAGTACTAACCGCTTCACTAGGGCTAGGGTTGCGGAAGTAGTCAAAAGTAGCCTATTTCCGCTTCTGTGCGAAAAAATCACGCATCAGGCTTTCGCACTCCGGCGCCAATATGCCACTGACCAGCTCCGCCCTAGGGTGTAGCAGGTTGCCGTGGCGCCGAAACCCAAATTTTGGCTCGGCCGCGCCGTATACCACGCGTCGCACCTGCGCCCACGCCGTCGCGCCGGCGCACATCACGCAGGGCTCCACGGTTACGTACAAGGTGCAGTCTTGCAGGTATTTGTTACCGAGGTGGTTGGCGGCAGCCGTGAGGGCCAGCATTTCGGCATGGGCCGTTACGTCCTGTAGCTTTTCGGTCTGGTTGTAGGCGCGGGCAATGATGCGCTTGTCTAGCACTACCACGGCCCCAATCGGAATTTCTTCTTCCTCGAACGCATAGCGGGCCTGTTTCAGGGCCTCCTGCATGTACTGCTCATCGGAATAAAGCGAAAGCGTCATAGATGGTGAAGTTGTGAAAGGGGAAGTTGTGAAATCCTCTTATTGCGCTGTTCCTGTAAGCTGAACCCGACACAATTTCACCTTTCACAACTTCACCGCTTATTTCATTACCACGCTGCTCATGACAGCCTTGGCCGTTGGCTGCCACTGCGCTTGCTCGTCGGCGGGTGCTACAAAAGTGAACACAAACAGCTGGTCGCCTTCAATAGCGTATTGCACAAACTGGTACTTGCGGATGGGGGCCAGATTACTACCCCGCTTATTGTCCGTAACCGTCGAGACAAACTCCAGGGCCACGTAGTCGCGCTTGTTTACCGTCCGGATGTCTTCCTGCAGAAACTGCACCTTGGAGTACATGTTCTGAATGCTGGCTTTGTAGATCTTGAGCAGCAACGCGTAGTCGCGGCTCTGGAAAGTGGTGGGCTTCTGCGAAACACTCAGGTCGATGCGGCCGCTGGGGTTGCTGAACACAGCCAGCGGCTTGCGCGGGGCTGGATACTTGGCCGCAATGCCATCATCGGGGAGGGGCGCGAAGCCTTCGGGCACACCAATGGTAATGTTTTTACCAACAGGCGTTTTCTTGAGCTTGGGGCCGGCAAAGGCCAGTAACAGCCCTAGTACCAGCAGCAACGATGCCGCACGAAAAAATCGAAAGTAGGTTTTCATAGATCAAAAAGGAAGTAGGCGCAACCTACTAGGTTTGCAGGAATTGGAAAACGCTCCGGAAACACGAAGCTCCGAAGCCGTAACGACTTCGGAGCCCAAAAACGTGCTAGTAAGCGCTTAGCGGCGCTTCTTGGTTTTGGCCTTGGCCACCGTTGGGTACTTAATCATCACCTTTTTCCAGTATACGTAGTTGCCAGTTTTGGCTTCAATCAGGTAGCTGCCCGCCGGAATGCGGCCCAGATCAACGGGTTCGCCGGTGTTGTTGGCCGGGTCAAGCTCCGTGGTATAGATGGGCTGCTTTTTATAGTTGGTCATTATCAGCGTGCCAGGCTTAGTGAACTGCTGCGTGAAGCTAAGCATGATGCTCTGTCCGTTAGAAGCCGGGAAAACATCAATACCCGACAGCGTTTCTACGCGCTTGATGGGGCCGGTCAGGGTAACAGCGTCAGACTCCGAAGTAGTTTTGATTTCGGTGCCGTTTGCTGCTTTGGTTTTGGTCTTGACCTTGGTCTGGGCCTCCGCGGCCGAGAAGGTAAACAGCAGGGCGGCTAGGGCGAGCAGAGCGGGGCGTTTCATATGCGTAGCGAAGAGAAGTAGCGCGTGAAGGTTGATTCTGGAGGAGCGGTTTGCATACTCCGTGCCGAAATTGTTTCGGCCGACAAAAAACGGCTTTTCCCGGCGTAAATCATATTTTCTATCAGCTGCGCCCAGGTCCTTGCCACTTCTTCGCTGCACGATTTTTCGGCTTCCGACTGATTTTTCCTGCCTACCTTCGCTCTTGTTATAGAACCCGGAACGCCGAAGGCAAGAGGCAGATGGGCGGCATGCCGTACCTGCTTTCCTGCTGAGGCTAGGCGCCGGGTTCTCACCTCACAGCTCTATTACCATGCTCCGGACTCATACCTGCGGCGAATTGCGCCCCGAACACATTGGTCAAACCGTTACGCTTTGCGGCTGGGTACAGCGCACCCGCGACAAGGGCGGCATCCTCTGGATTGACCTGCGCGACCGGTATGGCCTTACGCAGTTGGCCCTGGAAGAAGGGGTAGAAACAGCCGAGGTGCGCGAGCAGGCCCGCCAGCTAGGCCGTGAGTTTGTGCTCAGCGTGACCGGCAAAGTGGCCGAGCGCCACTCCAAAAACGACAAAATGCCCACCGGTGGCATCGAAATTCGGGTGCAGAAGCTGGACGTGCTGAACCCCGCTAAGCTGCCGCCCTTCCTGATTGAGGATGACACCGACGGCGGCGACGACCTGCGGATGAAGTACCGCTACCTCGATTTGCGCCGCAACCCCGTGCGCCAGAACCTGATGCTGCGCCACCGCGTGGCCCAAGCCACGCGCCGCTACCTCGATGGGCAGCAGTTCATCGAAGTGGAAACGCCCGTACTCATCAAAAGCACCCCGGAAGGTGCCCGCGACTTTGTGGTGCCTTCGCGCATGAACGCCGGCGAATTTTACGCGCTGCCCCAAAGCCCCCAGACCTTCAAGCAGCTGCTGATGGTGTCGGGCTTCGACCGCTACTTCCAGATTGTGAAGTGCTTCCGCGACGAAGACCTGCGTGCCGACCGCCAGCCTGAGTTCACGCAGATTGACTGCGAAATGTCGTTTGTGACGCAGGAAGACATCCTGAACACCTTCGAGGGCCTGGTGCAGTACTTATTCCGCGAGGTGAAAAACCTGGAAATCGGCCAGCTGCCCCGCATGACCTACGCCGATGCCATGCGCTTCTATGGCAACGATAAGCCTGACACGCGCTTTGAAATGCGGTTTGTGGAGCTCAATGACCTAGTAAAAGGCCACAACTTCCCCGTGTTTGATGCCGCCGGCCTAGTAGTGGGCATCAACGCAACCGGCGCGGCCTCCTACACCCGCAAGCAGCTCGATGAGCTGACGGAGTATGTGAAGCGCCCGCAAATTGGCGCCACTGGCCTGGTATACGCCCGCGTGGAAGCCGATGGAACCGTGAAATCGTCGGTGGACAAGTTCTACTCGCAGGAGGTGCTCCAGCAGGTGAAGGCAGCCTTCAATGCCCAGCCCGGTGACTTACTGTTGCTACTAGCCGGCGAGGCTAACAAAACCCGCAAGGCTCTCTCGGAACTGCGCCTGGAAATGGGCCAGCGCCTAGGCCTCCGCGACAAGGAAACCTTCTCGGCGCTGTGGGTAGTGGATTTTCCGCTGCTCGAGTACATCGAGGAAGAAGGCCGCTACTTCGCCATGCACCACCCCTTCACCTCACCCAAGCCTGAAGACATAGCGCTGCTCGATAACCCCGACACCATTGGGGAAGTACGCGCCAATGCCTACGATATGGTGATTAACGGCGTAGAAGTAGGAGGCGGCTCCATCCGTATTCATGACCGCGCCGTGCAGGCCCGCATGTTCTCCTTGCTAGGCTTCTCCGATGAGGAGGCCAAGGCGCAGTTCGGCTTCCTGCTCGACGCCTTCGAGTACGGTGCACCGCCGCACGGCGGCATTGCTTTCGGCTTCGACCGCCTCTGCAGCCTCTTCGGCGGCGCCGACTCTATCCGCGACTTCATTGCCTTCCCGAAAAACAACTCCGGCCGCGACGTTATGATCGACTCACCCTCACCCATTTCTGATGCGCAACTGAAGGAGTTGAGCATTGCGACGGCAGTGGTAAGGAAGTAGGAATGGAGCCTGAGGAGTACCCACACATATTTCGCACGTCGACTTGGGTTGGGTACCCCGTCATTCTGCTGGGTCTGATAATAATTTTGCTAGGCCTATATGGAGCAGCAAACGCCAGAGTAAACGCAGGCTTGATTGTAACCTTTTGGCTTCTGGGTGGCCTAGTAGTATGGCAGGGTAGGAAAATAGCAACTCACAAACCGCCGCTTTTCCAATTTGGATCAGCTGGCCTCTGGACACCAAAGATTGGCTTTAGGGCTTGGGAAACGGTAGAGGTCAGAATAGAGTCTGTATCTGGTTTCGGTGTAGGAGTTATCAGAAATTTGGTGATAACGCAGCGTAAACCTCATCAGTCGCTTGATACTATAGCTCTCATGTCACTAGGTGCTTCGGAAGCTGAGGTAGTGCGATTGATTAAAGGATATACAACCATTGAGACACCACGACGGTAACGAAAAAGCGGCTTCTGATGCATCAGAAGCCGCTTTTTCGTTATGTAACATGGTAGGATAAAGTAGACAAAAAGTAAAATTGTGTGGCTATTACATATTTCATGAATAATTAGATATTTGTCTAAATACCTAACAGCACTTGAACGCTCTCTTCAAAGCCCTCAACGACCCCACGCGCCGCGCCATTCTGGAGCTGCTGCGCGAGCAGCCACGCACGGCCGGGGAAATAGCCGACCACTTCCAGTTCTCGAAACCTACTATCAGCCACCACTTGGACTTGCTCCGCCAAGCCGACCTAGTAACCAGCGACAAACAAGGCCAATTCGTGACCTATACTCTTAATATGACTGTAGTAGACGAGCTGCTGGGCTGGCTGCTACAGTTCAAACCTAGTAACGATTCAAGTCTATGAAACCGAAACTTACCATCTGGAACTTGTTGGTTCTGCTGCTGCTCGTACTGCCCGTAGCATATCTGGTGTATACGTGGCCACTGCTGCCGGCTCAGATTCCAACGCACTTCAGTGCAGCGGGCGCAGCCAACGGATTCACGGCGAAAGAAAACGTCTGGTTGCTGTGTCTGGGAATGCCGCTGGGTACCTATCTGCTGCTGGCGTTCCTGCCTCGCCTCGACCCTAAAAAGCGCCTTGATACCAGCAGCGTAAACTACCAGAAGCTGCTGCTAGCCTTGGTGGGCCTAACGAGCGGGCTAGCCGTATTCAGCCTGTATGCTGCGCTGCATCCGGCGGTGCAGCCGGGTAGAGGGTTGGCCGTTATCATGGGCGTATTCTTTGCCCTGATGGGCAATTACCTGACCACCGTGCAGCCCAACTATTTTGTGGGGTTCAAGACGCCATGGGCCCTAGAGTTTCCGCTTATCTGGGCGCGTACGCATCGGCTGGGAGGTAGGCTATTTTTTGCCACCGGTGGGTTGAGCGCCTTGCTGGGCCTAGTAGGGTCAGCTGAAATAGCAATGGCAGTACTGCTCGTAGGCGTATTGGGTACAGTGGTGGCCGTGTATGCCTATTCCTATTGGCTATATCAGCAGGAAATGAAGCAAGCCCAGGCCCACTAGTCTAACTATAGGCACACAACCTCAATAAAAAGAGCCGCCTGGTAAGGCGGCTCTTTTTGTTACGTGTCGTTTCAGTGGGCAACAAGAAACTACAGCTCCACCGCTTTGGTATTGTCTTCCAGCGTCCGGTCCACCAGCATGTGGTAGGGGTCTACGCCAGCCTTGGCGGGCTTTTTCGGCACAATGAACTCCAGGTAGTTAGTGCCCGCGTGCAGGCGGCGCTTCGTCATGGCTAGTGGCAGCACAGGCATTTTTTCTTTGCCTTGCTCCGGGAAAACGGCCACCGGCACCCAATCCTGGTACTTTGCATCGCGCTCATTGCCGAGGCTATCGGCGTAAAACTTCCGCGACTCGATGGTCATCTTCACCTTGTACTGGCCGTTCGGAAGCTTCTGGGCGGTAGCGGCCGTCATGCGGTTGTCATAAAGCGTGATGTTCTCGAACATGTCCTTCACCAGGTACTGCAACGAGTCGGGGGTAGCGCGCTTGATGTAGCCCAGAAACTCGGTGGAGTTAGTGAAGGGCGGGCCCTGGTAGGCCACGGCTTTCGTGTACTCCTTTAGGGCGGCGTTCAGCTTGGCTTCCCCAATGTAGTCGGCCAGGGCATACATTACCACTGAGCCTTTGCGGTAGTGGATGTAGGGCTGGTTTTCTACCTGAGCCAGCGGTACTTCCTTTTTACGCTCCGAGGAGCGGCCGCCTAGGTAGCTGTTCAGCTCATACTTCAGAAACTTCTGCATGGTGTGCGCACCGTAATGGTGCTTCATCACCATCAGGGCGGCGTATTGCGAGAGGGTTTCCGACATGAGCGTCGAGCCCTGCACATCGCCTCCAATCACCTGGTGGGCCCACCATTGGTGCGCTACCTCATGCGAGGTCACGTAGAAGGGGTAGTCGATGTCGTCGGGGTTCTTGTCATCCACATCGGCAATGAACCCGATGCTTTCCGAGAACGGAATGGTGTTGGCGAAACTCTGGGCAAACGAAGCATACTGCGGAAACTCCAGAATACGCACCTGCCGGTGCTGGTAGGGGCTGAAGTTGCGCGAGAAGTAACTCAACGACTCCTTCACGCCCTTCATCATGCGGTCGAGGTTGTACTCGTGGCCGGGATGATAATAGATTTCAATCGGGATGGTGCGCTGACCCACGGAATCCACCCACTTGTCCTTTTTCACGGCGTAGCGGGCCGAGAGGAAGGAGTAGAAGTTGAGCATAGGCCGGTCCATCTTGTAGTGGAAGTAGCGGCGGCCATCTGTGGTCCATTCCTTCTGCAGGTAGCCAGGCGCAACGGCTACTTGGTCGGGAGAGGTGCTAACGGTGGTTTCAAAGCGAATCCAATCCGAGTCGTGACTGATATATGTGTTCTGTCGGGCCTTCAGGTCATTTACGCGGGCCATGCGGGGCTTGGGCTGCAAGTCGTTGCGCTTGCGCACATCATCGTCGCTTAGCTCTCGATTTTCCGAATACCCTAAGGAAGGCAGGTAGCTGCTGTTAAAAAACGTACCGTTGTACACGATGCTCGTGTTGGAGCCACTGTTCGGGAAGCCTTTCTCCTCATACGCTACCTCCAGGTTCAGGCGCAACGAGTCGCCGGGCGCTAGGGGCTGGCCCAAGCGGTAAATGCGGTAGAGGTAAGCCGAGTCGTTCAGTACTAGGGTCGCGCCGGGCCCAAAGTCGAGTTTCTGGATGTGGGCGTCCTGCGGAATGGTTACGTGCACCGAATCGAGCGGCCGGCTGGTTTTATTTTGCAGCACAAAGTAGCCCGTGAAGTTCACCCGGCGCGCCTCAGGAAAAATATCGGTGTTCAGGTTTACGGCCGTAATACGCGGCTGCGGAGCATTCAGGTAGCGGCGGTACTTCTTCTCGAAGGCGGCCTGCATCTGCTCTTCCGCCTTGGGCGTGCGGTAGTCGTTCAGTACGTTGGTGTTGTAGAAGATAAAGCCTCCCGACACCAGTATCACCAGCAGCCCCAGGCCGGCCGCTACCCAGGCCGGGCGCCGGAACCGCCGACCAGCTTCCTGCCGGCGCCAGCTTAGGGAAGCCTCCGTGCCGCGCACCCACAGCAGGTTGCTCAGCACCGCCAGCAGCACCGCAAAAGCCGCCCAGTACACCTTAAACCACACAAAACCCTGCACAAAGTGACCATATCCGTTCATGGCCGAATACGGAATGTCGGGGTTTCCGCCGTAGTCGAGCAGATGGTGGTTGAGGCCGAGCTGCCCACGGAAGATGTTGGCGACATAGTACAGCACCATCACGAAGTGGCCAACATACTTGTTGTTTACCAGCACCTGCACCAGCATCGCCAGCACGCACAGCAACAGGTAATCCGGTAGCCGTCCGCCAAACAGTCCTTTAAGGTACAGCAGTGGCTCGTATTGGAAGTAGCCGTGCGCTGTTTGTATCAGCACGCCGCACACCAGCACCACCAGCAGCAACACCACCTGAATCAAACCCAGGGCCGTGAGCTTGGAAAAGAACGGCACCCAGTTGGGTACCGGTAACGAATCGGTGATTTGAGAAATGTTGGATTCCCGCTCCCGCCACACCAGCTCGCCGGAGTAATAGGTAATGATGATGAGCATGAACAGGGCAAAGTTGCCGCCCAGCGCATCCATGATTTCGTTGGTGACGGGAAACACCGTGGTGCCGTACATCTTGCCCACCTGGGTGCCGATTACGAGCAAATAAATAGCGCCCGAAGCCACAAGGGCAATGAAATACACACTCCGCACAATACCGCGGAATTCCATCTTGGTCAGGCTCCACCATTGGCGCCAGCTCATGGCCGAAGTGAACAGCTGAGCAACCTTTGGGAGCTGCAATTGGGTAGGGGCGGGCATGGCGGCGGCTTGCGCAGCGGCGGCAGCTAGCGAAGCTGCTTTGCGTTTACCCGGTTTGGCCTCCGAAGCAAAGGCCGAGAAGCGGAACCGCGCAAAGCATAATGCCAGTAAGGCCAACGCCACACCGAGCCACACCCCGCGGTTCAGCAGGATGTATTTGCTCAGGGGCAGCAGCAGCGTGTTTTTCTCCGCTGGCGTCCAATAGCGGGTAGTGAAGTAAATGGCGCCCGCGCCAAACGCATCCAGGGAAGAGGCCAGCACCTCATTGTCCATGTCGGAAAGGTAGGATTGGGCCACAATGTACCCTAGCAGCAGCACCACCGAGCCAATGTACGTGCTCAGGATATTGCGCGTGAGTGTGGCCATCGTGAAGAACACTGCTCCTGAAAACAGCAGGTTTGGCAGCACCATAATCAGGTAAGGCCACACATAATGGCTCAGCTGCGTGGGCCCCAGCTTTTCGGGCTTGATCCAGGGCATAAGGGTAGCCAGCCAGATACCCAGCCCGATACCCGTAAACACCACAATGGCCACCACAAACGAGCCCAGGAAGCGCCCGCCCAAATAGC
Organism: Hymenobacter seoulensis; assembly: GCF_054780535.1. Lineage (NCBI taxonomy): Bacteria > Pseudomonadati > Bacteroidota > Cytophagia > Cytophagales > Hymenobacteraceae > Hymenobacter > Hymenobacter seoulensis. The sequence continues at coordinate 1,751,467 of NZ_BAAGWD010000001.1, read as the reverse complement.
CCCACTTGCTGATGGGGGTAGTGAAAAACAATGAGTGCGTTTTGTGCTCGAAGTCGCGGTATACGGAGTTGCTCATTAGGGCCGAAGCCACCAGCACCCCAATCCAGCTCAGTACCGAAATCATGGTGCTGATGGTGTGCGGCGCGTTGAGCTTCACGTTGGCATTGCCCCCAATGCTCACGCTGGAGCCTGGCAAACCACCTCCGGCCGCCGTCACCAGCAGAAACGCCATCAGCAAAAACAAGCCAAAGTAAATCCAGGTAGCGGGCCGACGGAAGCGGTATTTCAGCTCAAAAAGGAATATGGGTAGAAACATACGGGAGGTAGGAAATCAGATGAAAAAAGGAGGGAAGCAGCCGGCCGACTAGGGTCCGCCACAAGGCAAACCTCAGCTAACGGCCGCCGGATAAAGCGTACCTGCGCCTATACCGCGGCGGCTTCTACCATCACCTTCCGCCCATTGATTTGGGCGAAGTACACATCTTCCAGGTCTGGGTTTACCTCTTCAAACGCGCCGTCGGGGCGGTCTTCGCTGAGTACGTGCACCACTGTTTTTCCCGCAAACAGGCGGGAGCTGATAACGTTGTGGTGGGTTTGCAGGGCCGCTAGCTCCGTTTTCTCCACCAACTTGCGCCACACGCGGCCGCGCAGCTCTTCCATTACCGTCAGCGGGTCGCCGTGCAGCAGCACCTGGCCTTTGTTGATGATGGCCATGTTGCGGCACAAATCCGACACGTCGCTGACGATGTGCGTGCTCAGAATCACGATGATATTCTCGCCAATCTCGCTCAGCAGGTTATGAAAGCGGTTGCGCTCGGCGGGGTCGAGGCCGGCGGTAGGTTCATCCACGATAATCAGGCGCGGATTGCCGAGTAGCGCCTGTGCAATGCCAAAGCGCTGCTTCATGCCGCCGGAGTAGCCGCCCAAGTTTTTCTTGCGGGCTTCCCACAGGTTGGTTTGTTGGAGCAGGGCTTCCACAGCCTCTTTCCGCTCTTTGGCATTTCCTATGCCTTTCAGCACGGCCAAGTGGTCGAGCAATTCCTCCGCCGATACGCGCGGGTACACGCCAAACTCCTGGGGCAGATAGCCCAGCACGCGCCGTACGCTGTCCTTTTCACGTAGCACATCCAGGCCGTCCAGCAGTATGGAGCCATGGTCGGGTTCCTGTAGCGTAGCAATGGTGCGCATCAGGCTGCTTTTGCCTGCGCCGTTGGGGCCCAGTAACCCGAACATGCCGGTCGGGATGGTGAGGCTGACGTCCTTCAGGGCTTGCGTGCCGTTGGGATAGGTCTTAGAAAGATGCTCAATTACTAGGGCCATATCAGAGAGAAAGTGGGTAAATGATATACTGAAGGCGTTGTCCGGTACCACATCAATATCCCGCGGAGCCGGGTAGGTGTCTGATGATGAGAATGTAAGATGCAGCTGGAAGGGCGCTAGGTAATATTATATAGCCTAATTCTAATGTTGGTGCATATTCAACCAACAGGCCACTATTGCCCCTCAAAAGGCAGTGGATGAGGGTTTAGCCGTGGTGCAAGGCTAGTAGGTAGAGTTGCGGTGCTTTGGTGGCGTAGGAGCTAGTTGCCGGAAAGGCAGAATCCTAAGGCATGATCAAAAATACCGCAGACGACTACAGCTATAAAGCCGCGGTTTTGCTTGAAACTGCGATTTTGTGGCTGTTTCTTCTATCTTTCCTGCTTCTCTGCACTTTTTTCCGCGTCCGTATGCGTCTGCTCCGCGACCTGAAGCTCGATGAGGTATTTGTCCTCGACATCGAAACCGTGCCTTGCGTGGGCTGCCACGACGATTTGCAGGAGATGCTGAAGGAGCTGTGGGAGCACAAATGCCACGCCCTGCGCCGTGAAAAAGGCTGGATTTCGCACCACGACCATATTGCACCCCTGCCCGATGCGCTGCACGCCGCTTCGTTGTTTGAGCAGGCGGGCATCTATGCTGAGTTTGGGCGGGTGGTGTGCATTTCGGTGGGCCGCTTCCGGTACGCGCCTACCGGCGAAGTGTGCTTCAGCGTGAAGTCTTTTTATGGGCACGATGAGCGGAAGCTATTGCTGGAATTCAGCAAGGCTATTAGTCACCGGCCACATTTCCGGCTGTGCGGACACAACGCCAAGGAGTTCGACTTTCCCTATATCTCGCGCCGCATGCTCATCAACGGGCTAGAGTTGCCGCCTCACCTGGATACTGCTGGCAAAAAGCCCTGGGAAGTACCCCACCTCGATACCATGGAGCTCTGGAAGTTCGGCGACCGGAAATCGTTTACGTCGCTGAGCTTGCTGGCCGCCATGTTCGGTATCCCTACCCCCAAAGATGATATCCAAGGTAAGGATGTGGCCCGGGTATATTACGAGGAAAACGACTTGCCTCGCATTGCCCGCTATTGCCAGAAAGACATTATCACTACGGCGCGCCTGCTGCAGAAATTCCGGGGCGAACAGCCTTTCACTGACGACGCCATAGCTTACGCCGACGAAGAAACCGTGCTAATGCGCCGTACCTAAGAATTGTTCGGCGTGAAGGCAGCAGGCTAAACCACTGAACTACAAGCTCATTATATAATAGCCTTTCTTCAGCTAGAGAAAGGCTTTTTTGTGTACGCGTGTATTTTACGTAATAATTCAAATAAAAAATTATACTTTACAATATGTTGGTTAGACAGGGAAAGCTATACTTATGAAACAAACACAAGTACATTCATCTCATGCCTTCTTTACGGAAGATGTGCTGGCTCGCCTTGCGCTTGACACGCAGGAAAGCCTCACTGCCATTGGCAAGGGCCTGACGCAACTGGTTCCCCTAGTGGTTCGTGCGCTGGCTGGCCGCTCCAACGGCCCCGACGGTCCAGAAGCTATATGGCGCCTCAGCCGCGAAGCCTACGGCGCCAACGTATTAGAAACAATATTTGGGGCTAGCCACACTGACTGGATAGCGCGCGGCGATACCATCATGCATGGGCTACTGGGCGAGTCCTATCACTTCACGGGCCTGCGTGTGGCCTCGGCAGCCGGTATCAGGGAAGCAACGGGGCATTATTTGCTGAGCTTAACCACCGTTGTGGCCCTGGGCATCGCCGGCGAGTACAGCCAGGAACATGGCTTCGATGCTATGGCATTGGCCCGTTGGCTACAGCAGGAAGAAGATACCATACGGCACTTCCTGTTGGCTGGTAGTGCGCCCACAGCAGCAACGGCGGGCTCTGTGGTATTGCCGGAAGTAGCGCTGGGCGTGGGAACTTCTGATTCTGCTGCCGGGGCCTGGGCGGCGGCCGGTGCGGGCCGAACCTATACGCCTGTTACCCCTGCGGTAGCGGCGAAAAGCAACGGGCTGGTGTGGCAAGGAGGCTTACTGCTGCTCACAGCCGTCGGGCTGGGGTATTTCTTTGGGCAGGGCAGCTTTTTCAGTATGGATGCCAAAGCAGGCCTAGCGACTACGGTGCAGGCTGCACCTACCACGGCCGCCGTACCGGATGGTGAATCGGGAGGGCGCTACGATGCCACTTCCGGTAACTACATCTACGACACCGGCCAGCCAATCATCCTGCGCCTCGCCGATGGTACCACGCAGAAAGTAGGCGCTACCTCAACGGAAAACCGCCTCTATACCTTCCTTTCTGACCCAACCATAGAAGTTGATTCCGTAAACCGCACCAAAGGCTGGATCAACTTCGACCGGGTGTATTTCGAAACCGGCCAGACGACCCTCACCGATGAATCGTTTCAGCAGCTGCGCAACGTGGCCAGCGTCCTGAAAACGTTTCCGAACTCCATTATCAAAATTGGCGGCTACACCGATAGCACTGGCAATTCCCTCAAAAACTTTCAACTCAGTGAAGACCGGGCCAAGACTGCCATGCTGGTACTTGCTACCCTCGGCGTCGACATAAACCGCATGCAGGCCAAAGGCTATGGCGGCAAGTACTTCGTTACGCCCAACACCACCCCCGAAGGCCGCGCCCTCAACCGCCGCATCAGCATTCGGGTGCTGCAGAAATAAAAGGCATCATTAAACAAGGAGAGCGGCCCAATGGGCCGCTCTCCTTGTTTAATGATGCCAGAAATACTAGGCTATAAAATTCCAGCTACTAGTCCCGGAAGTACGCCCAACACGACCGTCAGCAACGCAAGCAGGAGCAAGGCCGCCGACTGAAACGTGGTTACCGGAACTGGAGTGGCAGTCGTTACATCGGGGTTGCGCATATACATGGCGATGATGGGGCGCAGGTAGTAGTAGATGCTCACCATTGACATCACTACCGCAAACACCACCAACCCAATGTAGCCATTCTCCACCGCTGCCGAGAAGACAAAGAACTTACCGAAAAAGCCACCCGTGAGCGGAATACCGGCCAAAGAAAGCATAGCTACCGTCAGGACGAAGGCCAGAAGCGGGTTCGTTTTTGCCAAGCCAGTAAGTCCGTTATAATCTTCCCGCGAACGGGAATCAGCTACTAGTTTAAGCACCCCAAAAGCGGCTACAGTGGCAATAGAATATGCCAAGGAATAAAAGAAAATGCCGTTAGCTGAGGCCCCTTCCAGTTGCCCATTGAACGCTACCAGCCCGATGAGCAAGTAGCCCGCGTGCGATACGCTGGAGTATGCCAGCATGCGTTTGAGGCTGGTTTGTGCAACCGCCCCCACGTTTCCGATGAGCAAAGTAAGCACACACATAGCCGTAAGCGTAGGCAGCCACACCCCCTGGGCCGAAGCCGCGGGGAAAGCCTGCACCAGCAGTTTCAGGAAAGCCGCAAAGCCAGCGGTTTTCACCACGGTGCTCATGAAAGCAGTGAAGAAGGTGGGGGTGCCCTCGTACACATCCGGCGTCCAGAAGTGGAACGGAGCGGCCGAAACCTTAAAGCCAATACCAATTAGCATCATCAGCATGCCGATGTACAGCATGGGCGTTAGGGAGGCGTTAGATGGGTTTTGCACCGCAAAGCTGATGTCGCGGAGCACAAACGTGCCGGTAGCACCATATACCAGTGCCATGCCGAAGAGCAGGATGCCGGTCGCAAAGGCCCCCATCAGGAAGTACTTCAGGGCGGCTTCGTTGGAGCGTAGGTTTCGCTTATCAGAACCCGCCAGCACGTACATGGCAATACTTAGCGTCTCGATGCCCAGAAACAGCATCAACAGGTGGTTATAGGCTACCATCATGATAGCGCCTACCAGCGAGAACAAGAGCAGTGAATAATACTCCGCCAGATTTGCTTCTCCATCGCGCACGTAATGCTGCGAGAAAGGAATCAGCAAGAGGGCCGTCAGGACAACGATACCAGTGAAAGCCACCGAGAAGTTGTCAATAAGCAGCATGTCGTTGAAGTACGACTGCGACGTGCCCCAATCCAGGAAGTTAACGCCGAACACCACCGCCAGCATGAGCATGGCCGCAGGCAGCAGAAGCCGGTTGGAGCGGCGGAAACCTAAGAAGAGGTTACCGAGGCCAAGAACGGAAAGCAGAATGATTGAATTCATTAGCGTAGGAGGTAGCCGGGGCCGGAGCCGCGGGCTGCCGTCAGTTTAGCGTTTTACTACCTCGTTCAGAATCTGCATCACACTACCTTCCGATAGGTGCAGGAAAGTATTAGGGAACAAGCCAATCCAGAATACCAACAGGATGAGCGGGACCAGAAGGGCCAGCTCCGCGCCACTGAGGTCGGTGAATGTAGCGGTATGAGCCGAGTCTGGACCTAGCATAACGCGCTGGAACATGCGCAGCAAGTACACGGCTCCCAGAATGATGGTAACACCAGCTACCGCTCCCATCCAGGCGTTGTATTGGTACACTCCGGCTAGCAGCAGGAACTCGCCTACAAAGCCATTGGTGAGCGGCAAGGCCACTGTGCCCAGTAGCAGCACCAGGAAACACACCGTCAGGACTGGCGCCTGGCGGGTGAGGCCACCCAGGTCGGCAATGTTGCGGGTGCCGGTACGGCGCTCAATGGCATCGGCAATGAAGAACATGCCCACCACGTTGACACCGTGCGCCAGCATCTGAATGCTGGCACCCTGCATGCCTAGTTGCGTCAGAGAGAACACCCCGGCAATCATCAGACCCACGTGCGAAAGCGAAGAATAGGCAATAAGCCGCTTCACGTCCTGCTGCCGAATCGCAATGATAGCTCCGTAGATGATGCCGATAACTGCCAGAATCAGCACCAGATTTTGCCAGTAATCAGTGCCTAAGGGCAGCACCGGAATCAACCAGCGCATACAGCCGTAGATACCCATTTTCAGCATAATGCCCGAAAGCAGCATGGTAGCCGGAGCCGGAGCCTCAGTGTAGGTATCGGGCTGCCAGGTATGGAACGGGAAGATGGGCATCTTCACGGCGAAGGCCGCGAAAATCAGCCAGAACAGCCACAGCTGCGTTTCGGCGGGCAGATTCAGGCTGTAAAAGGAAGCCAGCTCCGAGTTGTGAGCTGATAAGCCGTTCGCGGCCGGGCCCGTCTGGAAGTAGAGGTACACAAAGCCCGCTAGCATAAATAGCGAGCCGACAATAGTGTAAAGGAAAAACTTGAACGTGACCTTGGCGCGGTTCTCGCCGCCCCAAACACCTGCCAGGAAGTAAATCGGAATCAGTGCTACTTCCCACATAAAGTAGAATAGGAAGGCATCCTGCGCCGTGAATACGCCAATCAGGCCGGTTTCCATAAACAGCACCAGCGCATAGAAAACACTTTCGTTCTCAAAATTGCGGCGGAAGGCAGCCAGCAGGATAATCGGAACCAGGAAGGTAGTGAGCAGCACCAACAGCAGGCTGAGGCCATCCATACCTACATGGAAGTTGATGCCTGCGGAGGCAATCCAGGGGTAGTTGGCTTCAAACTGAGCCGCAGCGGCATTACCGAAGGCCAAACTGGCACCAGAGAAACCAGCGGCGTAAAGCGCGATGGCAAATTCAACCAGCGCCGCGCCAAACGCCGCGACCCGGGCCGCACGACCTTTAAAGAAGTGCAGCAGCAGGGCGGCCGCCACGGGCCAGAGTAGGAGAAGGACAGTCAGCATTAGCTAATCAGGTTATTCCAATGACGTCTGCACCGGAAGGAAGCAACCGCTTCCTTATCAGCAGGCGACAGTTTCAGCGCAAGTTGAAGAGCAGCAAACCATCCGATGATAGTCCAGCCCAAAAGCAGATTTAAAAGAAATATGGTGCCTGCATTCTGCTGTTCGCGGCCGAAAATGGAGGGCATGAAGTAGCCAGCCAAAAGGAGGAAGATTCCGACCGGAGAGAAGCCGAATTCCAAGGTGTCCGCTAAAAGCAAAATGCCAAGCATATGCTTAAAACTTCACAAAGTTCAGTGCCAGCACCAGCACAATGCCCACTACCATCAGGATGAGGTACGTTTCCACGGAGCCGGTTTGCACGTAGCGAAGTAATTGCCCGCCACCCATGATAATGCGGCCTAAGCCATTCACAATGGGGTCGATGATGCCGTTTTCCACGAAGCGGTAGAGGCCGCGCGAAAGGCCCATGATGGGGCGAACGAACAGGGCATTGTACAGCTCGTCAATGTAGTATTTGTGGTACACCAAATTCTCGGGAGCCGAGCGCTGGGCTTCATCTTCAGCTGGGCGTACGCCGCGGCTTACATACTGCACGTAGGCTAGAATAATACCCAGCACGCCAGCCCCAACTGAAAGGCCGATGAGCATGTACTCCGTGGCATGGTCAACCTCAGCGCCGAAGGCTTCCGGGTTGATGCGCTGCGAATAAGTGAAGAGTGGCGCGAGGTAATCGGCTAGGTAGCCTTTGCCCAGGAACAGTGGTGCGTTCATGAAACCACCTACAGCTGCCAATATAGCTAGCACGATAAGCGGCAGCGTCATGGAAGCGGGCGACTCGTGCAGGTGGTGCTTCTGCTCTGCGGTGCCGCGGAACTCGCCGAAGAAGGTCAGGAACAGCAGACGGAACATATAAAACGCCGTCAGGAAAGCGGTAAACAGGCCTACTGCATACAACACTTTGCTGTGCTGATAGACGTGCAGCAGAATTTCATCTTTAGAGAAGAAGCCCGAGAAAGGCGGAATGCCCGCAATAGCCAAGCAGCCCACCAGAAAGGTGATAAACGTGATGGGCAACGATTTGCGCAAACCGCCCATGCGGCGCATATCCTGCTCATTGCTCATGGCATGAATCACGGAGCCGGCGCCCAGGAACATCAGGGCCTTGAAGAAGGCGTGCGTTAGGACGTGGAACAGGGACGTACTGTAACCCATTACGCCCAGAGCCAGGAACATGTAGCCGAGCTGCGAAACGGTGGAGTAAGCCAGCACCTTTTTGATGTCGTTCTGGGCCAGGCCGATGGTAGCGGCAAATAGCGCGGTAGCGCCGCCGATGATGGCAATAACCTCAAGCGTATCTGGGGCGAGCGTGAATAGTACGTTCGCGCGAATGATCATATAGATACCCGCCGTCACCATGGTAGCCGCGTGAATCAGGGCCGAAACGGGGGTAGGACCGGCCATTGCGTCGGGTAGCCAGGTATACAGCGGCAGCTGGGCCGATTTGCCGGTAGCGCCCACGAATAGCAGCAGCGTAATCACCGTGACGATGCTTGCCGTGTAGTCGCCAAACTGGCCTAGTGCTGCCTTCTGAAACACCTCGCCAAACTGTACCGAACCAAAGGTGAGGTAAATCAGGAAGATGCCGAGCAGAAAACCCAGGTCACCTACACGGTTGATAATGAAGGCTTTCTTGGCGGCGTTGTTGTAGCTGGTGTTCTTATTCCAGAAGCCAATGAGCAGGTAAGAGCAGAGGCCTACGCCTTCCCAGCCTATGAACAAAATCACGAAGTTGGCGCCCAGCACCAGCACCAGCATGCTGAACACAAACAGGTTCAGGAAGCTGAAAAACTTGCCCACATTTTCATCGTGGTGCATGTAGCCAATGCTGTACACGTGAATCAGGAACCCGACGCCCGTAACGAGCAGCAGCATAATCAGGCTGAGCTGGTCGATTTGGTAGGAGAAGGGGATATGCATGGTACCTACCCGAATCCACTCAAACAGCGTGACGGTGTAAGGGTACTGGAAGGTAGCAAACAGGGTAGCCGAAATCAGGAACGAGCCTAACACAGCCGCTGAGCTGATAACGCCTGCCACCGTACCGGAAAGGCGCCGGTTCAAGAGCCCGTTGATGAGAAAGCCCAGGAACGGCAACAGCGGAATCAGCACGTACAGGAAGAGCGGGTACGGAGCGCCGGCAGCGGGGATTACTTGTTCTTGCATAGGTTGGGGGCTTGGGCTCCTGGGGCGGCTGACTAGGTAGGCAAACAGCGTAAACCGCGTGCCCGGCCTGAAGTCTTCGGCTCCAGAATCCTAACTCAGAACTTCAGTCGGTTAAGCAGATTGACGTCGGTATTCTGGAGGTTGCGGTAAATCATCACGATGATAGCCAAGCCCACTGCCACTTCGGCGGCGGCCACGGCCATGATGAAGAACACGAAAATCTGTCCGTTTGGGTCAGCGCGATACGCCGAAAAGGCCGTCAGCAGCACGTTTACGGCATTGAGCATCAGCTCTATGCACATAAATATGATGATGGCATTACGCCTTGTGAGCACCCCCAGCACGCCAATCGAAAAAAGAGCCGTGGCGAAGAAGACGTAGTATTGTAGAGGTACCGTTTGGATAACCTGCGGTATGTTCTGATCCATGCAGTAAGGCTGACGGCGAAAGGACGTCCCGTTTTACGGATGAGGTAGGGACAACTAGCCGGCAAAGGTATCCTGAAAATCGGAAAACGCCACCCTTAAAATTGGCGTAGCTACGCGCCAAATCAGCTTATCTGCTAGGTGCCAGCCAGGGTGAAGCCTCCGGCCTGCCACCACGCGTGCCAAACCGCCTCCTGCGCATGTGCCCAGGTGAAAAGCCAGAGGCTGGATTGATCCAACGCATTACCTTCGTTCTATTCACCACCAACTGCACTTAAATGAGCATTACCATTAGCAGCCTAGCCGAGCTTCAGCGCTATGAAGGCCATGAGTTAGGCGTATCAAATCCGCATACCATCACGCAGGAGCAAATTAACCAGTTTGCGGCCGCTACCCTCGATTTTCAGTGGATCCATCTGGATGCGGAGCGAGCCCGTGTGGAGTCGCCGTTTGGGGCCACCATTGCCCACGGCTACCTCACCGTATCGTTGCTACCCTATCTCTGGACGCAAATCGTGACGATTGAGAACCTGAAGATGCAGGTGAATTATGAAGTGGAAAGCCTGCGTTTTAATCAGGCCGTGGTAGTGGATAGCCAAGTGCAGTTGCGGGCCAAGCTGCTTTCTGTAAAAGATTTGCGCGGCATTGCCAAAGCCCGGATTGAGGTAACGCTGGAAGTTATTGGCAGCCGTAAGCCAGCGTACACGGGCATCATTACCTTCCTATATCACTTCAACTAGGCTAGCAGTACCGGGCAAAGTTTCCCGCCATTTTACTACCCCTTCTATACTCAGCAACCCCCTTTTTTTGCCAGCGTTTTTTGGTTAGAAGGAGGGTTGCTGAGTATAGAAGGGGTAGTAAACGAGTGGGAGCGGAGCAGGTTAAATTATTTTCGTTTGGAATAAAGTATTTTCCGGTTGCCCGCGTCTTTCAGGGCAGAATGGATACCATCGCCCTACCACTCGACGCCTCACGCATGACGGCCGGCCACCAGGACCTGCAGATACAGGAAGCCGTGCGCACCCAACGCACCCGGCTGCTGGCCTTTATCCGCCGCCGTATTCCGGATGAAGCCGAAGCCGAGGATGTACTGCAGGATGTATTTGCCGAGCTAGTAGAAAGCTACCGCATGCTGAAGCCTGTGGAGCAGGCCGCCGCATGGCTGTTCCGGGTGGCACGCAACAAAATCACCGACCTCTACCGTCGCAAACGCCCTACTTCTTTGGAAGAAGAACTAGCCCGGGGGCTCGACGAGGAAGAAAGCACGCTGTTGCTGGCTGATATTCTGCCCGCGCCAGATGATGCACCCGAAAACCGGCTGTTGCGCGAAACCCTTATGGAAGCCCTAACGGATGCGCTGGCCGAGCTACCTGCTGCCCAACGGCAGGTATTTATCTGGCACGAGTTGGAAGACAAAAGCTTCCGCGAGATGGAAGCCGAAACGGGCGTGCCACTCAAAACCCTGATTTCGCGCAAGCACTACGCCGTACAGCACCTGCGCAAACGCCTCCAGACGCTGTACACGGAGCTGTTTACCGATTAAGCACACCCGCTTCCGCATGAGGCATTACGTTGCTGCAACTGCCCGTGCCTGCGCTTGGACTACTAAATTCCCTACTAAAATGAACCGCTCTTCCTGGCTGCTTCGCGGCCTCAAATTCCTGCTCTTCGGAGCGCTACTGGTTGCTGTGGCTGGCTTCGTGACCATGAGCCTCTGGAACTGGCTGATTCCCTCCCTGTTTAATGGGCCTTACATCACGTTTTGGCAAACCTTGGGGCTGCTAGTGCTTTCCCGCATTCTGTTTGGAGGCTTCCGAGGTGGGCGGGCAGGGGGCTGGGCCCGTCACCGCCGGGCGTGGCGGCAGAAAATGGAGTCGCGCATGGCCCACCTGACTCCCGAGGAACAAGAGAAATTCCGGCAAAAGATGCGCGCCAGCTGTGGCCCCGCCTGGTTGCGCCGCCAGCCCGCCGAAGACACGCAGACTGCTCCAATGCCCTAATACCTTGCGGGGCAAGCCCCACTACTAAACGCAACGAAGCCCGTGGGTAGATACTACGGGCTTCGTTGCGTTCAGTAGGCTAGTTCGTACTAGTGTGTCCGGTGAGCAAAGTTCGTAAGCGCACCAGATAGGAAGGCGTTCCGGCATGTTCAGCTGGGGCAGTACGCTTGGGCTGAACGGCCGGCACCGCTTGTTTCTTGCCTTTAGCACGCCCTTTACTAGCTAGCCCCCGGCGAGAAACCGTTGGTGCTTTTGCTTGGGCCAACGGAGCCGCCGCAGGCATCTGGAAGCGGAGTGTTGGGTTGCCATCAAATATATACACCGGCGCCATTTTGTCGTTTTCTTGCATCCGGTATTCCATCACGCGGGCATAGTAGATATGGCCCGGCTGAAGTCCGTTGAGCCGTACGAGGCTATCGGGGCCAGCGGTTACTACAAAGTTGCCGTGGCCTAAGGTGGCACCTTGGCCTAGTATGCGGCCGCCAGCATAGCTGCGTCCTTCCAGCGGAAACGCATTTACCGGCCCACTTTCGCGCACTACCAGCAGCCGGTGCGTACCATTGCCATTGGCCCAGGCCAAGGTGGCTGTATTCGGCGAAGCCTGAGCTAGGCGCAACTCAGAGGCATTTTGCTCGGGCGGGAACAGGTCGTAGCTAGGCCAGCTGTTGGTACTATTAATGCAGTCCCAGCCCAAGTCCTCTAAGTCTTTCCAAAAGCGGTTGTTGCTCGGGAAGGAATTTATCAGGATGGCCCAGGTGTAGCCATCGGCATTGCGAGCTACTAGGCTTGCTGACCCATTGAGGCATCCTGTATGCCACCACACGCCACGCTTATTTACCATCCAACCCTTTGCGTACCGCTTCATAACGTCGGAGGGGGCCGTCATGGTATCTAGGGTAGCACGCAGCAATAAGTCGGGGCGGGTCGGGGAGCCATCCACAGCCAACAACAAGCGTACTAGGTCTCGGGCCGTGAAAAGCCACCCGCCGTGAGCGTTCATGGCCTCTAGGTTTGCGCCGCCATATGCGTAGGGCACCCGCTTGCCCGTGCCGTAGCACGATTCGTTCGTCAGGGGGGAGTAATATTCCGCTTCGTTTTCCTGCTTGTCTTCGAGCAGATTGTGCGCCATGTGCGCTTCACGCACGCCACTAGGCTCCAGAATATTTGCACGCACCCACGCTTCGTACCGCTGGCCGGTTATCTTCTCAATGATTTTACCGAGCACCAAATACCCAATGTTGGAGTACGCAAAGCGAGTGCCCGGTGTAAAATTCAGCCCCTTGCTTAATAGATAGCGCACCAGGGTTGAGTCGCCGACTGGGTTAGGGACGCCCATTACCTGCGCCACATGCAAGGGAAAATCAATAGGGTCCGAGCTGCTGAAGCCATCCACGCCGGCGTCACGGTTCCAGCCGCCGGTATGCTCCAGCAGTTGTCGCACGGTTACATCATAGAGACGCTCGTCCTGGATAACGTCGCTATAGTACGCTCCATCAAGGTAGCCTGCCGACCCGAAAACCTTGTGCTGCAGATCAAGGCGACCGTCCTCTACCAGCTTCATAATGGCAATCGACGTCACTGGCTTCGATACACTGGCCACCCTTACTAGGGTCGCAGGTGTCATGGGCTGGGTGTGTTCAAGGTCCGAATACCCAAACCCGCGGGCATACACCAGTTTCCCTTGCCGGCTGATGGCCACGGATGCGCCAGGAATCTTCCAGCGACTCATAAACTTTTGCACTACCGCGTCTAGCGGAACAGTTTCCGGCGACGCTACCCCTGTTTGGGCCCAGGCCGGTATAGCAAGCAAGCCCAAAAGGAGGGCTAGTAACTTCTTCACAAATCCAACTTCATAAAAGTGCCTCTATAACAGCTAAATGCAGCTGCTGCAGTCTCGTGGCAGACTCACAATTTTATAAGATTAGAGGCAGAGTTACGCTAGCTTGATACGGGAATAAATTTGATTTTTCTAACAATATTAAAAGCCAGCGCGGCCTCTGAATTGTTCAGAGGCCGCGCTGGCTTAGCAAATGAAATGCTTGACTAGAAGTTCCGCTCTCCGGTTTCGCGCTTCCCTAACATTACGGCTCCAACCATAGCTACCAGAAATAGCACTGAAGCCAATTCAAAAGGAAGCAAGTACTGCTGATATAGTACTAGGCCCAACCGGTCGACCATGCCAATTTGGGAGTTAAAGGACGCATCAAGCGTAGCGCCAGTAGGTTGCACATCTTTCAGGGCAGCCACCAATACCAACAGCAACGACCCGCCCGCAACAGCGGCGGCAATTTTAGCTAAAGCGGGCTTATGCGGCTCCGTGTCCACGTTCAGGTTCAAGAACATAATCACGAATAAGAATAGCACCATGATGGCACCAGCGTACACGATAATGTTCACGGCCGCCAGGAACTGGGCATTCAGTAGCAGATAGTGACCTGATAACGCGAAGAACGTCAGGATCAGGAACAGCACGCTGTGCACTGGGTTTTTGGCAAAAACCACACCTAGTGCGCTAAGCAGCGCTACAAAAGCCAGAAAGAGGAAAATTGGAGACATTAGAAAAGCAGTAGCGCGAACACCTAGCTCGCAAAGGTCAAGACGGTGAAGAGAGGTAGCGCGGGCAGGGCACGAACGGTTAGGCTCGCGCTACTACCTATGCCAGCTGGCTGGTTATTTTGTTGCGCAGCGCATCAGCCTGCTCCGGCGTAAGCTGAATACCGCGTACGGAGCGTTCATCTGGCGAAACCGGCTCAACCAAGCGGTCTTTGCCATAGATAAACTCGTCCCGCTCGTAACGTGGCGGCGCCATTTTATCGGCCTGCAGGTACACGGCTGCTTTCGGGCAAGCTTCTTCACACAGGCCGCAGAAAATGCAGCGCAACATGTTGATCTCGTAGCTGATAGCATACTTCTCTTCCCGGTAGAGGCCTTCCTCGCCCTTTTTCCGCTCGCCGGCTACCATCGTAATGGCTTCTGCGGGGCAGGCTACAGCGCAGAGGCCACAGGCGGTGCACCGCTCCCGGCCCTGCTCATCGCGCTTCAGCACGTGCAGGCCTCGGAAGATGGGGGAGAAGGGGCGAACCTCCTCGGGGTAACGTACCGTGGCCTTCTTCATGAAGAAGTGGCGCATGGTAATGCTCAAGCCCTGGAAAATAGCCGGCAGGTAGGCCCGCTCGGCCAAAGTCATGGGCTTCTTTTCTAGTTTCTTGGCTCTATTGGTGAGTTGCATATCGTCAGACCGAGTGCCACGCTCTCTAGGTGAGAAGCCGTGACGAGGTAGTGGAAAAGTTACTAAATCACCCCGAACAGGATGAGCCCGCCGGTGATGAGGATGTTGATTACGGCTAGCGGAATCAGAATGGTCCAGCCTAGGCGCATCAGTTGATCATAGCGGAAGCGGGGCAAGGTCCAGCGAATCCACATGAAGAAGAAAATAAAGGCGAAGATTTTCGCAAACAGACCCACTGTACCCAGCACCGTAATCAAGTTTTGAGCTCCGGCGAGCGTCCAGTCTTGGTTGCTTACCAACCAGTCACGCAGTTCATATTGGAAGGGGAAGTTAAAGCCCCCAAAATACAGTACGCTCATCACGGCCGATACCACGAAGATGTTCACGTACTCCGAGAACAGGTAAAGACCCAGCTTCATCGAAGAGTATTCCGTGTGGTAGCCACCAACCAGCTCTGTTTCGCACTCGGGCAAGTCGAAGGGCGTACGGTTGGTTTCAGCGAAGGCACACACCAGGAAGATGATGAAGCCCAAGGGCTGTTTCACAATATTCCAAAAGTGCCACTCACCAGCAATGGACTGCTGCAGTGTGATTTCGCGCAGGCTTAGCGTGCCTGAAATCATGAGCACAGCAATAAGCGACATGCCCATGGCCAACTCGTAGCTAATGTTCTGGGAAGCGGCTCGTACGGCACCTAGTAGGGAGAACTTGTTATTGGAGGCCCAGCCGCCAATCATTACGCCATAGACTCCTAGCGAAACCACGCCAAAAATCCACAGCATCCCAATGTTCACCTCGATGCCCTGCAGGAAGAAGGCGTTTTCACCAAAGCTCACATTATTGCCAAACGGAATTACCGCTGACGACATCAGCGCCGTAATCATGGCCAAGCAGGGCCCAAAAACGAACAGGGCCTTATTTGCTCCGCCAGGGAAGAACTCTTCCTTGGTGAACATTTTAACGGCATCGGCCAGAGGCTGAGCTAGGCCATAGGGACCAGCGCGGTCCGGACCTACGCGGTCTTGCAAGAAGGCCGCAATAACGCGCTCAGCGTAGGTGCAGTAGGTTGCAATCAGCAGCGAAAGCGCAAATACAACGAAGATGACAATGGATTGCCAGCCTAATGCGGGTAGTTCAATCATTTCAGTTATGAGTTGTCAGTTGCCAATTGCCAGTTATCTGAAGTGCTAGCCTTGCCAAAATGGGCAATCGGCAACTCACAACTGGCAACGGATTACCCTAATTTCAGAGGAGGATTCTTTTCTAGGTCGCGCTGGGTGCTTTCAGGCAGGTCAGCAATAACCGACTGATTCAGGACAGGCAGCTCGTAGTGGTTGGCCGAAATTACCGAAGAACGGTCGATGTGCGCAGGGCCTTCAATGGTCCAGTCCGACGTCTCTTTCTTTTCAAAGCGGCACTCGTTGCAGATCCACTCCTTTACCTCACCGTACTGGTCCTTACGGGCCGTGGTGCGGAGTACTTCCTGGCCTTTGTACCAGAGCACTACATTGCCTGAGCACTTAGGGCAGTCGCGATGCGCGTTCACCGGCTTGGTGAACCACACACGCTGCTTAAAGCGGAACGTCTTATCGGTTAAGGCCCCTACTGGGCACACGTCGATAACGTTGCCAGAGAAATCGTTGTCGATGATGTTTTCGATGTAGGTGCCGATTTCAGCAGCATCGCCGCGGCCTAGTACACCGTGTACCCGGTCACCCTTAGCAATCTGATCAGCAGTGTACACACAGCGGTAGCACAAGATGCAGCGCGTCATGTGCAGCTGGATGAGTGGGCCGATATCAATTTTCTCGAAGGTGCGGCGCTCTTCTTGGTAGCGAGTCGTAGACACGCCGTGCTCGAAAGCAAAGTTCTGCAGGTCACACTCACCAGCCTGGTCGCACACGGGGCAGTCCAGAGGGTGGTTAATGAGTAGCATTTCTACAATGCCCTTGCGCACGTTCAGCACTTGCTCAGAGGTGGTGTTTTCTACTACCATCCCATCTTGTACCGGCGTCACGCAAGAGGCCACGAGTTTAGGCATCGGACGGGGGTCCTTGGCTGAACCAGCCGCTACCCGCACGAGGCAGGCGCGGCACTTACCGCCTGAGCCTTTCAGTGGGGTGTAGTAGCACATGGCTGGGGGCACAATGCTACCCCCAATCTGGCGGGCTGCATTGAGGATGGTGGTTCCGTCCGGAACTTCAACCTCAATGCCATCAAAGGTTATTTTAGCCATTATCAAGAGCTTCCGGAGAGGAAGAGAAAGTCAATTACTAGAAATTAAACCAGTACTGCATTTGCGCGGTACACGGCACCGGGCTGAGCAGCCTCTTTCGCGTGAGTCACGTGCCACTCAAACTCGTGACGGAAGTGGCGCACCGCAGCTGCAACCGGCCAGGCGGCCGCTTCGCCCAGTGGGCAAATGGTGTTGCCCTCAATTTGCTTGGCCACACTCACCAGTAGGTCGATGTCTTCCATGTGCCCGTGGCCGTGTTCGAGGCGGTGTAGCACTTTCTCCATCCAGCCTGTTCCCTCGCGGCAAGGCGAGCATTGCCCGCACGACTCGTGGTGGTAGAAACGGCTGAAGTTCCACGTGTTGCGCACGATGCAAGTCGTCTCGTCCATGGCAATGAAGCCGCCCGAGCCGAGCATAGTACCCGTAATGAAACCACCGTCCGAGAGCGACTCATAGGTCATCAGACGGTTTTCACCGGCTGCTGTTTTCAGAATCAACTCCTTGGGCAGAATCGGAACCGAGGAACCACCAGCCACTACAGCCTTTAGGTCGCGGCCTTTCCAAATACCGCCGCAGTACTCATCGGAGTAGATAAATTCCTCAACGGGCAGGCCGAGCTCGATTTCATAAATGCCGGGCTTGTTGAGGTGGCCGCAAGCAGAAATTAGCTTGGTACCGGTGCTCCGGCCCACGCCAATTTTGGCGTACTCGTCGCCACCTTCGTTTACGATAACCGGCACGGCGGCAATCGACTCCACGTTGTTTACTACCGTAGGACGAGCGTACAAACCTTGCACAGCCGGGAACGGTGGTTTGTTGCGCGGGTTGCCGCGTTTGCCTTCCAAAGACTCCAGTAGCGCCGTTTCCTCGCCGCAGATGTAAGCGCCACCACCAGGGTGCACATGCAGGTCCAGGTCGTAGCCCGAGCCTAGGATGTTTTTACCAAGAAACCCTGCCGCGTATGCCTCAGCAATAGCTTTCTCCAGAATGCGCAGCACGTACAATAGCTCGCCGCGGATGTAGATATACGAGGTGTTAGCGCCTAGGGCGTACGAGCTCGTAATCATACCCTCAATGAGCAAGTGCGGCAGCTTCGACATCAGCTGACGGTCCTTAAAAGTGCCCGGCTCTGATTCGTCGGCGTTGCAGACGAGGTAACGCGGCACTCCTTCAGGCTTGGCCAGGAAGCTCCACTTCATGCCAGTAGGGAAGCCAGCACCGCCGCGGCCGCGTAGCCCCGACTTCTTTACTTCTTCCACCACCTCGTCGGGGGTCATCGTTTTGATGGCCTTCTCTACCGAGCGGTACCCGCCATGTTTGCGGTATACCTCAAAGGTGTCGATGCCTTCAACGTTAATATGTTCGGTCAGCAGTTTGCGTCCCATAGGTTCAGAGCTGAAAGACGTTAGTTGTTGGCCAGCGCGTTCGGGAGGCCAGTTTCTTCCCAGGGCAGGGCGGGGCGGTGCACTTGGTTGCGCAGCTCAGAGAGCATGGCATCCACAGCTTCCGGAGTATCGAGCTGCTCGTAATACTTCTCGCGTACCTGCACAATGGGAGCAAAGCCGCAAGCCGCTAGGCACTCTACCTCCTTCAAGGTAAACAAGCCATCAGCTGAAGCCGGACCGCCTACTTTAGCACCGGTAATGCGCTCCAAGTGAGCCGTCAGTTCATCGGAGCCGCGCAGCATGCAAGGACCCGTGCGGCAGATCTCCAACACGTGCTTGCCTACCGGCTTGAGGTTGAACATGGTATAGAAGGACGAAACCTCGTACACTTCAATTGGCTTGATACCTAGCACCTCGGCTACTAGGTCCTGTACTTCAGGACTTACCCAGCCACCAAACTCGGCCTGGGCAATATGCAGCACCGGCAGTAGCGCCGATTTGCGGCGGTCGTCGGGGTAGTGGGTAAGCAGACGCTTGATTTCAGCCTGCGCGGCTTCGGAAAATTGCGGCTTGACGGCAGTCGTCTCCATAGGGGTCAAATTCAGCAAAAAACTACGCGTCCAGCTCGCCGGCAATTACGTTCATCGAAGACAAGGTCACGATGGCGTCGGAGAGGGTTTGGCCCACTACCATCTCGGTGTAGGCCTGGTAGTAAATGAAGCAAGGTCGGCGGAAATGCAAGCGGTACGGCGTGCGGCCACCGTCAGAAACCAGGTAGAAGCCCAACTCACCATTGCCACCTTCTACCGAGTGGTAGACTTCACCAACCGGCGCTTCAATTTCACCCATCACAATTTTGAAGTGATAGATGAGCGCTTCCATGTTCTTATACACGGCCTGCTTGGGCGGCAGGTAGTAGTGCGGCGCATCGGCGTGGTAAGGGCCTTCGGGCAGGTTTTCCAGGGCCTGCGTGATGATGCGCAGACTTTGCCAGATTTCCTCGTTGCGCACCATAAACCGGTCATACGTGTCGCCCTTGGTACCCACCGGAATTTCAAATTCGAAATCCTGATAGCTGGAATACGGGTTCATCACTCGCACGTCGTAGTCGACGCCAGCAGCCCGCAAGTTCGGACCCGTGAAGCCGTAGTTCAGCGCTCGTTCCGCTGAAATAGCGCCTACATCAACCACGCGGTCCATGAAGATGCGGTTGCGGTTGAACATCTTCTCAAACTCAGCCATAACGGCCGGGAAGGTCTTCAACCAAGCGCGCAGCTTTGCAATAGCCACGTCGTTGAAGTCGCGCTCCATGCCGCCTACCCGGCCCATGTTGGTGGTCAGGCGAGCACCGCTAACTTCCTCGTAAATTTCATACACCTTTTCCCGCTCATCCATCAGGTAGAGGAAGCCGGTGAAAGCGCCGGTATCTACGCCTAGGATACCGTTACAGATCAAGTGGTCGGTGATGCGAGCCAGCTCCATCAGGATAACCCGGATGTACTGCGCACGCTTCGGAACCTCTACACCAAGCAGCTTCTCTACCGTCATGTGCCAGCCCATGTTGTTGATGGGCGACGAACAGTAGTTCATCCGGTCGGTGAGAGGCGTAATCTGGTAGAAGGGCCGGCGCTCCGCAATCTTTTCGAAAGCGCGGTGGATGTAGCCAATAGTGGGCACCCCCGAAATGATCCGCTCCCCGTCCATCTGCAGAATGTTCTGGAAGATGCCGTGGGTAGCGGGGTGAGTGGGGCCCAGGTTCAGGGTGGTGAGTTCCTGGTTGAAGTCGTTTACAGTAGGCGCCAACGGATTGATCCGGGCCTGCTGCTCGCGGGCTTCTTCAATTATTTTATGGGTGCCTTCCAGCGTGTCGTTTACTGCCATGATATGGGTACCAGGGGCCTAGCGGCCGAAGAAAAGGTCAGTTTTATCTTCACGGGTGCCATCTTCCAGGGCGTACTCTTTGCGCATGGGGTGGTAGTCCATGTCATCCACATTGAGGATGCGCATGAGGTTGGGGTGGCCGGGGAAAATGATGCCGTAGAAGTCAAAGGCCTCACGCTCCATCCAGTTGGCAGTAGCGTAGAGGTCCGTCATAGTTGGTACTACCGGGTCGGCAATGGGGAAGAAGATCTTCAGCCGCAACCGGATATTTTGGGTCAGGCTATGCAGGTGATATACCATGCCTAGCTCTTGGTCCTTCTTCTCAGGCCAATGCATGCCGCACATGGTGGTCAGGAAGTTGAGCTGCAACTCCTGGTCCTGCTGCAGACCGGCAATGATATCGTGAATCCGCTCCCGCGTGGTAGTCGCCGTTAGTAGGCCATACGGTTCTTCTACCTCAGTAAAAGCGTCCTCGCCAAACAAGCGGTGCAGCAAGGCCAGCAATTGGGCGTTTTTCTGCGCGGCCGGGTCCTGGACAGCTGCCGCTTCCTGTGCCGCCGGGGATTCGTTTTGGTCAGCCATTCTTTCTATGAGAAGCTTGAAGACAGGAACTAGTAGCGGGAGGCAAGTAATAGGTTCTTACCTCCCACTACTAGCTGCTTACTTAATGTTATAAGACGCTAGCAAAGCCTGATACTCGGGTGAGTTACGGCGGCGCGTCGATTCGTTGCGGGCTAGGTCTTGGATGCGCATCAACCCATCCAGCACCTGCTCTGGGCGAGGCGGGCAGCCGGGCACGTACACGTCAACCGGGATAATCCGGTCGATGCCCTGCAGCACGGAATAGGTATCGAAGATACCACCCGAAGAGGCGCAGGCGCCCATGGCCAGCACCCAGCGGGGCTCGGCCATCTGCTCGTACACCTGCTTCACGATAGGAGCCATTTTCTTAGCAATGGTACCCATCACCATCAGCAGGTCAGCCTGCCGGGGCGAGAAGCTGGGGCGCTCGGAGCCGAAGCGGGAAATATCGTAGCGGGCGCCCATGGTAGCCATGAACTCGATGCCGCAGCAAGAGGTAGCGAATGGTAGTGGCCAGAGGGAGTTAGCGCGGGCGATGCCCACAACTTTCTCCAGGGAGGTAGCGAAGAAGCCCGCGCCTTCCATGCCCTCGGGGGCGTCTACCATTTTGATTTCAGGAGCTCTATTTTCCATGAGGATCAGTCAGTTTGGGAGAAGCGAAATGCTTCATACAGGCAACACACGCCTGGGCTCAAAGGTTGCCCTAGCGGGCCTCATTCCAGCGCAACACGCCTTTTTTGATGACGTAAGCGAAACCAGCCATCAGCAGCGCCAGAAATACAATCATTTCATAGAAGCCTTCTTTACCCAGGGCGCGGAAGTTCACAGCCCAGGGATACATAAAGATTACTTCCACGTCGAAGAGTACAAACAAGATGGCCGTGAGAAAGTACTTCACCGAAATAGGGGTGCGGGCGTTGCCCACCGATTCGATGCCGCACTCGAAAGCTTCGTCTTTTACTACGCTCTTGCGGCGCGGCCCCAGCAAGTGGGACGCAATCATGGAGAAAGCCACGAAAGCTATGGCAAGCACAAACTGCACGATAATCGGCAGGAAGTCAGAAGGTTGGTACTGGGTTGTAACAGCGAGAAGCATAGGCGTCTACAAAGTAAGGCCGCTCAGAAACGGCATGGAAGGCAAAGGTACCACGAAATGCGGGCGGAACAAACGTGAAATCTGGCTGCATGCCTGGCAACGCAACTAGGATGGGGAGCCGATGTGCCATATCGTACAAGTACAATCCGACACAAAGCCAATATGTTCTTGGTGAGATATTGATTCTTGTCTACTAGGCCCAGCCTCAGCCTAAAGCCCGCGGCTTAGTGGCGCCAGTAAACAAGAAGCCATTGCAGTTTCCTGCAATGGCTTCTTGTTTACTAGGTCTGGCTAGATTAGAAACCGCCCTGGCCGGTTACGTTCAGGTTTTCGCCGGTTTCCACGCCCAGGAAGGGGTAGCGGTAATCCGTTACGGGTACAAAGGTTTCCTTGATGGCGCGCGGTGACACCCAACGGAGCAGGTTCAGCAAAGAGCCAGCCTTGTCGTTGGTACCGGAAGCGCGGGCCCCACCGAAGGGCTGCTGGCCTACTACAGCACCAGTTGGCTTGTCGTTGATGTAGAAGTTGCCAGCCGCTTGCACCAGCTTCTTCGAGGCTAGATCAATGGCGTAGCGGTCTTGCGAGAAGATAGCGCCGGTGAGGGCGTACGGCGACGTGGTGTCTACTACCTCTAAGGTCTGCTCAAACTCGGCTTCGTCGTACACATATACCGTAACCACGGGGCCGAAGAGCTCGTCGCACATGGTGGTGTACTTGGGGTCTTTGGTCACGATAACCGTGGGCTCAATGAAGTAGCCCTTTGACTTATCGTAGCCACCGCCCGCCACAATTTCGGCATTGCTGTCGGCCTTGGCCCCATCAATATACTTGGCCAGCTTATCGAACGAAGCTTCGCTGATAACGGCGTTGATGAAGTTCGAGAAGTCCTCTACATCGCCCATTTTAAACGAGGCGAGGTCTTCCTTCACATAGCCCAGGATTTCGGTAGCCAGGTTGCTAGGCAGGTACACGCGCGAAGCCGCCGAGCACTTCTGGCCCTGGTACTCAAAAGCGCCGCGGGTAATGGCCGTAGCTACTGCTTTGGCGTGCGCCGAAGGGTGAGCCAGAATAAAGTCCTTGCCGCCGGTTTCACCCACAATGCGGGGGTAGCTCTTGTAGCGCTTAATATTCTGGCCAATCGTCTGCCAGATGTTCTGGAACACACCCGTAGAACCCGTGAAGTGGATACCCGCAAAGGCAGGGTGCGAGAAGATAACATCACCTGCCGTCGGGCCGTCTACATACACTAGGTTAATAACACCATCGGGCACACCGGCTTCCTTGAACAGTTCCATCAGCACCTGCGCCGAGTAAATCTGGGTGTTGGCGGGCTTCCATACCACCACATTGCCCATCAGCGCGGCCGAGGTAGGCAAGTTGCCGGCAATGGAGGTGAAGTTGAAAGGCGTGAGAGCAAACACGAAGCCTTCGAGGGGGCGGTGCTCCAAGCGGTTCCACATGCCGGGCTGGCTCTGGGGCTGCTGGCGGTAGAGCTCCTGCATGAAGTGCACGTTGAAGCGGAAAAAGTCGATCAGCTCGCAAGCCGCGTCGATTTCTGCCTGGAAGGCGTTTTTGCTCTGACCCAGCATGGTGGCTGCATTCAGGCGGGCCCGGTAGGGGCCAGCCAACAGCTCGGCGGCTTTCAGGAAAATGGCGGCGCGCTGCTCCCAGGGCAGTTCGGCCCATTCGGTACGGGCGGCCAGGGCGGCGTCAATAGCTTGCTGCACGTGCGAGGCGTCGCCTTCATGGAAGTAGCCTAGGGTATGCTTATGGTCGTGGGGCGGGAAAATGCGCTGGGTTTTGCCGGTGCGTACTTCCTGGCCGCCAATGTGCATCGGTATGTCGCGCTCCTGTTGCTTTAGCTCTTTGAGCATCTTGAGTAGCTCAGTGCGCTCCGGCGAGTTAGGAGCGTATGCCTTAACCGGCTCGTTAATCGGGACAGGAACGTTGAAAAATCCGTTGGCCATGGGGGTTGCTGGTTTTGGGTTGCGTGGATGGTGGAGGGTAGTGGCAAAGGTAGCCAGTGAACGGAAATAGATGCTTGCTAACCAAAATCTAAGTGGGTTGAGCGCGTATGGTGGCCTAGGACATCCTCGCTCCCCGAAATCCGTTTAGCTTAGCAGAATGCTTCTCGTTCCTTTTTGCCTGGTCTGCCGATGTCTGACGCTGCTACGTACCGCAACCCCATCTGGGATTTTGACTTTCCGGACCCTACCATTATCCGGGCTTCGGACGGATATTACTATGCCTACGGTACCCAAACCAAGCATCCTAACAGCTACATCATCAATCTGCAGGTAGCCCGCTCCTCTAACCTGATTGAGTGGGAGCACTTGGGCGAAGGCTTACCAGCAAAACCGCTGTGGGCCCTAACCACGCAAAAGTTCTGGGCGCCGCACGTGAGCGAGCACAATGGCATTTACTACCTCTATTATTCAGCCAAACCTGACTCTGGGGCTGGTTTGTGCCTGGCCGTAGCCACTGCTGCAACTCCTGCTGGCCCGTTTCGGGATATTGGCGCGCCGCTCAAGTGTGGTCGGGGGTTTCGAGAAATCGACCCCATGTCTTTCGACGACCCCGCAACCGGCAAGCGCCTTTTGTACTGGGGCTCGGGCTTCGGGCCGCTGCGCGTGCGGGAGCTGGCCGAAGACCGGCTTTCCTTTGCTGCGGGCAGCCAGGAAATAGTACTGCTGCAACCCGCCGGCGCCGGTGACCCGCGCCGCTACGACCAATTGCTGGAAGGCAGCTGGGTAGTACTGCGCAACGGCTGGTACTACCTGTTCTATTCCGGCAATAACTGCTGCGGCCCTGATGCGCATTATGCCGTGCTTGTTGCTAGGTCGCGCGCAGCCACAGGCCCCTTTGAAACGCTAGCCGAAGCCACTCACGACCCATACCGTACGCTGCTGGAAGGCAACGAGCACTGGCTTGCTCCGGGGCACAACTGTGTAGTGACTGACGCCGCCGGGCACGATTGGCTGGCCTATCATGCTATCGACCCGAAGCAACCCACTTTCCATGCAATTGATGATGAGCAAGGCTTTTCCCGCCGCGTAATGCTCCTTGACCGGCTGGAATACGTGGACGGTTGGCCGCGGCTAATTACGGGCGGCTCTCCATCGTATCAGGAGCAGGAGGCACCTAGTGTGTAGGAATAGCAAATATGCTATGTCAGGTTAGAGGAGAGGATGAAGAAGGCGATTAGTAAGACTATCGGTAGAAATAATATTTAGATTATTATGATATTATATTATACTTTGCATCGTAATAGTTAAGAAAAATATAATTTGCGGACAATATAATACCGCGTTCTGAATGCTGTTGTAGATACAAGGCATGACGGAACTCTGATTGCACCTTCATTTCATTCCACCTTCCTCCACACTAATCGTCTCTGTATGAAGCAGTTTAAACGCGCACTAGCATTACTTACCTTCTCCACCGTCCTAACAACTGGCTGTCAGAAGGAAATTGAAAGCGAAGTTAAACCTGTTGCTACCAAACAATCTGCTCAGTTGTCGGCACCAACGCTAGCGAAGCCCACACCCAATGCCTCGTTGGTTCTCACAACCGATCCGCAACACCGGGATATGGTGCTGCGCGCATTGGCTTTGCAGCCAACGCCCTGTAGCAGAAATACTTCAATAAATCTGTGGCTGAATGAGCAACTAGCAGATTGGTCGGCTGATGCATTCTACTATGCTGATTTCACGGCAATGTTTGATTTGCCTACATATGATGCTTATGTATTCGAAAACAGCTCTGAAAACCAGTATTTTGGCGTAAAGGGAGAGTACACTCAGCCGCTGACCAAGGCATTTAAAGACTTGCGGCGCTTCTGGAACATTCAGACCAGCGACATGGTGCTGGCTGCTATGCATGGCAGCATGCTGCAAGACCGCAGCAAAATTATCAGAACATACAAAGCAGTATATGGCCTGGATGATGCTTCGGCAGCGTATTATGCTGATTTTGTTTTAGTGCTTCTTGACGCTTTGCCGGAGCTAAGGAATGGCAACCATCCGATCTTCACTTTCAATGCCTTCGCACTGAAAGGCTTCAACTTTCCTCCTTACGGTACCATCCCTAATAAAATTATTATGGGAGATGGTATTATGGAAGCCTACACGGCCATCGGTTTCGACGATGTAGCTCCTCAGGCAATCTTAGCCCACGAGTTCGGGCACCAAATCCAGTTTCAGCTAAACTTATTTGGCAAAGTGTCTTCTCCGGAAGCTACCCGCCGAACTGAGTTGATGGCGGATGCTTACTCTGCCTATTACCTTTCTCATGCACGAGGAGCTGCTATGCAGTGGAAAAGAGTACAGCAATTCCTGCAGGTATTCTTTAACATCGGCGACTGCAGCTTTACAAGCAATGGCCACCATGGCACGCCTACTCAGCGCATGGCCGCCGCGGCATGGGGATATAGCATTGCAAATGATGCCCAGAAACAAGGACACATTCTCTCAAGCCAGCAATTCACGGCCTTATTTGAAGCAAAATTGCCGCAACTGGTAACTCAATAGAGCGTGAGCCAAGTGACAAAAGGAAAAGAGGACGAATTATTAATTCGTCCTCTTTTCCTTTTGTTAAGTACTAGGTAGCACATCTGGCTGAAGCGCAACCCTTACCGAAAGCGAGTAGAAGAGCAAAACACTAGTGGCTGGCGCACTCTAGCAGTACCTGATGCCTAGCAAAATAACCGCTGAGTGAGACGGGCCAGTTTAGCGTATTAGGAGGGTGTACTTTTCCGCAAGTATTGTTTACAGCCGCTGCATTAGCTCGCGCACTTGCCGCTCTAGGTCTGATAGGGAGCCAGAGTTATGGATAGTGAGGGCAAAATCCGGGTATGTATCGAGGGCAGTTTCGCTGGGGTGGTTGTCGTCGCGGGTGCCGTCGCCGCGCTGGCGCAGCGGGTCGCCTTCCACGCGCAGCATCAGACCACCGTGCTGCCGAATGAGGTCGGCCTCGCCAGGAAAGCGTACATCAGGCACCAGCACAAATGCGTTGGGCGGAAGGCGCGAGAAGAAAGCCTGAATCCAGATATCCGGCTCCCATAGGCGCATGGCCTGGCCCACCTGCTGGAGCATTTCGCCGCGCGTACGCCCGAATGCAGGCAGCAGCTCCGTTTTGCCACGCTGCGAGTAATAGGGCGCTACTTCTTCGCCCGCCAGGGCAGCACACACGGCTTTAATGGCATCACCAAAAGAGCGAATGTACCACTGGCGCTCCGGTTGCAGCTGCTGAAGCAGCCGCGCCACGGTGTCTTTGCCGCTGCCGCGCTTCCCCGAAAGACCTACTAGGTGTATCATAGCGGCAAAGGTCGGGAGTTCCGGCTGGCTATACCTACAAAATGTCCTTCAGTTCGCTGAGGCAGCTGATTTCGTAGGTTATTTCGTTGAAGTGGCGGCGCTTGTCGGGGTTAAAATACACCTGGTCGAGGCCAGCGTTGTAGGCGCCCAGCACGTCGCACTCCAGGTTGTCGCCAATCATAAGGCTTTCTGGGGCGGTGGCGCCGGTACGCTCCAAGGCGTGCTGAAAAATGCGGGTATCGGGCTTAAGATGGCCGCAGCACTCCGAGGTCACAATTTCCTGGAAGTAATCAGTCAGCTTCGAGGAGTTGAGTTTGACGTACTGAATGTCTCGGAAGCCGTTGGTAATCAGGTGCAGCTCGTAGCCTTTGTCGCGCAGGTAATCCAGCACCTCGTAGGTGTGCGGAAACACGGCCGTTTTCAGCGGCAGCAAATCAGTAAACTCCGAGGAGATGTTGGCCGGAGAGTCGGCCTCCGTGAGGCCTAGCTTCACGAAGGTGCGCGGGAAACGGGTGGCCCGCAGCTGCTCCTGCGTGATCTTGCCGCCCTGGTACAGGCGCCACAAGCCGTGGTTAATGTCAGAATAGACCTGAATAAACTGCTCCACGGTGAAGGCACGGTGGCGCTCTAGCTTGTGCAAATCGTAGAGGTGGCGCAGGGTTTCATCGGCGTTGGTTTCAAAGTCCCAAAGCGTATGATCCAGATCAAAAAAAAGATGACGGTATTTCAAGAGACGAGTAGGTCAGAGGAAGGATGATATACTAGGTGCTGGGGCAAGCTAAACCGCTGCAACGAACGGCAGAAGCGCCGCCTAGGTGCCGCCTGTTTGAGCGGGAATAAGGTAGCGTAAGGGTAGTTGAGATGAATACTTAACTTTCTAGCACTAGTCTCTTTACAACCCGGCCCTCGCCCAAGTGTTCGTGTACAATTTCGGCGGCGTCTTTGGGCTTTACGTCGCCGTACACGGTGCCTTCGGGGTAGATGATGAGCGCTGCGCCAGAGCCTTTTTTGCAATGCTTACATAGGTCGAGGCAGTTGCAGGTTTGCACGCGGGTTTTGCGTTTTTCACCCCCTAGCAGCAGGCTTTTTAGGCCTTGTTTTTTCAGCTCGAGTTTCAGGGCCCGGGCTACGTCTTTGCCCACTTCATTTTTTTGGGCGGTGCAAACGAACAGGCGGGTAACGGCGACAGACTTCACAGAATTGGGGTTAAGCAGGAGAGGAGACCTAGCCAACTCAGCGCGGCTCGGGGCTGCCGGTCCAGCGGCGGTTTTGCAGCTTATACGCCGCCAGCTCCCGATTCGACCAGAGCGTTTGGTAAATCTTCTGGTCGTGCACCAACTGTGGGTCGCGCTCCATGTAGCTCAGCAGTTGGTTCAGAAAATCCTGCGCTTCGTCTTTGATGAAATAAAATACCCAATTATCAAGGCGCTTGAAGTTTACGAGGCCCGCATTTTTCAGGTACGCTAGTTGCCGGGAGGTTTTGGTCTGGGTGAAGTCAAGCACCTGCTCGAGGTCAGAAATGCACATTTCCTGGTTGCGCCACAGCAAATGCAGGATGCGCACGCGGCTTTCATCGCCGAGGGCTTTGAATAGTTGCTGGCCGAATGCAACGGTAAAGTGTTTGAGGCGCATCTTTAGACGAAAGCGGGAAATTGAGGAAGCTGAACCAAAGTGGCTAGGCCCGAATTTAGGTTAAACCCACCAGCGGCCCCCGAAAGTGCCGTATCTTTGTCGTCTGTAATGCCTTGTATGTCTGCTGTGGCTCGAATTCATGTTTCTTTTTTGCCGGCCCTGCTAGGGTTTTTGCTGGTAGCGTTGCTGCTAGCTCCCGGTCGGGTGCAGGCGCAAGGCCAGCGCAAAGTGGTGCAGTTTACCGGCATTGTGGCCTCCGGCGACTCCTTGCTGGGTGTGCAGGGTGCCGCCATCTTCGTGCCCAAAGCCGGACGCGGCACCATTTCCAACCCCTACGGCTACTTCTCCCTGCCCGTGTTGGCCGGCGACAGTATAGTTATCCGGAGTTTGGGCTACCGCAATCAGTACGTGGTTATTCCGCCTGATTATCAGCGCCAGAGCTACTCTGTCATCGTGAACCTGAAGGAAGATGCTACTATACTGCCGGAAGTACGCATCTTCCCGTATGCCACCGAAAAGGCCTTTAAAGAAGCCTTCCTGGCCATGAAGGCCCCCGCTGAGCAAGACCGGACCGCCGCCGAAAAGCTCAACGAGCAGGTGATGCGCCGCATGTTCAACACGCTGCCGGCCTCCAGCATGGGCAACTACCGCCAGGCCATGCAAAACCAGCAGTACGATCAGCAGCGGCGCATGGGCTTCGGGGCCACCCCGGCTACCAACAACCCGTTGCTCAACCCTTTCAGCTGGCTTCAGCTTATCAAGCAGGTGAAAGACGGGGAGTTCAAGAAAAAAGAAGGGGTAGACTACTAGCCCTTTTCGCGCGCCAAACCGCTTGTGCCCGCCACGCTGCCTTCGGGCCAGCGTGGTGGGCTTTTTTTATAACCTCAGCCCTGCTTTTTCGGTACAGGATTTTGGCACTGTCGCCTGGGGTTGGTCTCGTCCTGTCCCATCACCTTCTGATACCGATTATGGATACCAATCTTCCGGTTACCTCTCAGCCGCGCGTTGTTATCATTGGCTGCGGCTTTGCGGGGTTGCGGCTGGCCAAAGACCTAGCCGATTCCCCCGTGCAGGTGGTTGTCATCGACCGCAACAACTACCACAACTTCCAGCCCCTGCTGTACCAGGTAGCCACCGGCGCCTTGGAGGCCGACAGTATTGCGTATCCTATCCGAAAGATTTTTGCGGGCCAGACCAACTTCTTTTTTCGCATGGCAGATGTGCAGCGCATTGAGGCCGAGCGCAACACTGTGGTAACCAACATCGGCGACATCCACTACAACCACTTGGTGATTGCCACCGGCTCGCTTACCAACTACTTCGGGTTGGAAAGCATTGAGCGCAACTCCATGCAGATTAAGAGCGTGCCAAATGCCCTGAACCTGCGGAGCTACCTGTTTCAGAATTTCGAGAAAGCCCTGCTCACCGAAGACCCCGCCCAGCGCCAGGCCTTACTGAATGTGGTAGTGGTAGGCGGCGGCCCTACGGGTGTTGAAATATGTGGCTCACTAGCTGAGATGCGCAAAGACGTGCTGCCCCAGGACTACCCCGAGCTGGACCTGAAACAGATGGAAATTTACTTGGTGGAATCAGGTGGCGAAGTGCTGGGGCCGATGTCGAAGGACTCGCAGGTGAAAGCCAAGAAATACCTGGAGGAAATGGGCATTCACGTGCGCCTCAATACCCAGGCCAAGCGCTTCGAGGATGGAAAACTATTCTACTCCGACACCGAATTCATCCGGAGCGAAAACCTGATTTGGGCGGCCGGTGTGAACGGCGCGGCCGTAGAAGGCCTGCCCGAGGAAGTAGTAGCCCGCAACAAGCGCATCAACGTGGATACAGTGAACCGCGTGATGGGCGCCAAAAACATCTATGCCATCGGTGATGTGGCCAACATGGTGACCGAGGAAATGCCGCGCGGCTACCCCATGCTGGCGCCGGTTGCCATTCAGCAGGCCGAGCAGTTAGCCGACAACCTGAAGCGTTTCCTGCGGGGGGACGCACTTAAGCCGTTCAAGTACGTGAACAAAGGCAGCATGGCCATTGTGGGCCGTAACCGCGCCGTAGTAGACCTGCCCGGCGACAAGCACTTTGGCGGTTTCTTCGGGTGGCTTACCTGGCTGTTTGTACACCTCATGACCCTAGTAGGCTTCCGCAACAAAGTCGTTACGTTCATTGGCTGGGCCATCAGCTACTTCAGCTCCGATAAAGCATTGCGCCTTATTATCCGGCCCTACAAGCGCAATGATTTCAAAGATGACAAAGGCAAAACCACGGCTCAGCATAACGCCTCTACGCCTGAGTACAATCCATCCGTACCCGTCCCGAATGCGGCAGTAGTAGGAGGATAGTTGTTCAATTGGTTTGTATAAAAAAACACCCTAGCGTAAGAGCTAGGGTGTTTTTTTGTGGTAGTAGCACTAGCAAGTTCTTTCACCTAACAGTAGCAGCGTGTCTTTTAGGTTGTGTCTGGAAACTCAAGTCCAGTCATGCTTCGGCTGCGCTCAGTATGACCATCAGGAGGATCACAACAACTTTGCAGTCACTTACTTTTTACTGTCTCTCAGGCATAGTTTGCCCAGTACAATCTGTCTCGAGCTACTTTGGGCAGCGTGGGCTCTCTACCACCATTTGCGGTACATCGTAGGTTTGGTAGATGGCTAGGCAGGGGCGGGGTGTCGCTTCAGTAGCCGTTGCCGTTCGCAGCGCAACTACTAGCTCGTCTCCAGCAACAAGGGTGTCAGGCAACGCAGAATAAGTGCCAACTACATTCGGGTAAAGGGTGCCTTGATAGGTAATAGTTTTACCTCCCTTATTGTCTTCCTGAATCTGAAGTAGGGTTCCGTTGCAGCTTGGCCCTAGCATCTTCACACGGGTGCACGGCACTACTACCGAGGGCGCGGGGTCCTCGCGGCAGCTTGCAAAGCTCAGGACACATAAGCCAACTAGTGCAATGGAGTAAGTAAGCTTCATAATTTCTTGGGTAGAGGTATGCTCCCAAGAGTCGCTAGGCCTGAGGCAGGTTGCATCTTGCTGAGTCTGCTAGTTCAACAGAACATAACCCACCAGCAACTTGGCTACCGCAAGGCACCTAGTAGCTCAGTCACTTGCGCAGTAAGGCGGCTAGGGTCAGCAGTATCCAGCAGGCGCGCATCCAGGCCAACGCAGGTAGCTCCTGCTTCTTTCCATGCGCTCAGGCTTTCGTGAGTGGGCTGAATGCCGCCCGTCACCATAAGGGGCACGTGGGGCAAGGGGCCGCGCAGAATTTGAAGGTAAGCAGGCGTGAGATACGCTGAGGGAAACAACTTTACCAACGTAGCACCCAAACGGTGGGCCTCATACACTTCGTTCAGGGTTTGGGCGCCAGGTAGCCACGCCAAATCATGGCTGCGGCAAGTGGCAGCCACATCGGGGCTTGTAATCGGCTGAATGATAAAATCAGCTCCAGCATCAATGAAGCGGCCCGCTTCTTCGGCCGTGAAAATGGTGCCGGCGCCGAGCAGCAAATCGGGATAATCAGACTCTACAAAGCGCTGCAGGTTAGCAAAAATGGTGTGCGCCTCGGGGCCCCGGTTGGTAAACTCAAAGAGGCGTACGCCGGCGGCGTAGCTGGCGGCCAGTACGGTGCGCGCATATGCTTCCTGCGCATGGTAAAAAACCGGAATCAGTGGGTGCTGCTGGGCCTGTTTAAGCGTGTAAGCAGCTGGAAAACGAGCCATAGGCAAAAAGAGAAAGCATGGTTGAGCTACCCTCCCTTACGGAGGTTTTCGCATCAGCGCCTTAATCCGGCCGATTTACTAGCCCCGTTTATATCGCAAACTCACTAAGCGCCCGGTACACGTCGTACACGTTTTTGTCGCCGCGGAAGGTTTTGTTGATGGGCTCCGTTTGGCCACGCACCCAAATTTTGAGTTCTGCATCGAGGTCAAAATGGCCGGTAGTTTCCATGGAAAATCGCTCGATGCTGCGGTACGGAATGCTTAGGTACTCGCGCTTTTTGCCCGTTACGCCTTGCTTATCAATCATGATGAGGCGCTTGGTCGTGAACACCATCAGATCGCGGATAACGGCGTAGGCATTGCGCACCTGCTCACCGGGCGCCAGCAGCTGGCTCAGCTCCAGTTGAATTTCATTGGCATCGGTTTGCGAGGCATTACCGAGTAATCCGTCGAGAAGTCCCATGAACATTTCAATTAGATGGAAGGAGCACCAAGCTATAAAGAAAACCCAGACGCAAGCAATTCACGGCACTCACAACCATAGGTTGGCTGACACATAACACTAGCTAAACACCTTCCTTACTATCTCCTTTCACTTGAGCAGGTGCTGTTAATGATACAGCGAGCAGTTCACGGTATGTCTGCCCTGGTAACAAGTTATTGAGTGATGTCAAAATACTCTACTTCAAAAAAATCGTGCTCAACACTTGGCTTGCCTTTTCTCTTAATTACTCTGTTTGCTGTACCAGTAGTGTTATGAAAATTATCTACTTTATAAGTTGTTCGTTGCATATAATTTTTATCCCATAATACTATTTTAGACAATATAGTAGGGTTGAATATTTTGTAAGTGATAGTGTCTATTGAGTTGTCAAAATCATTGTAATAATATTGGAGCCATTTTTTATTAAAGTAAACAGCGCCGTAAACATTGCCATTTTCAAAATTTAAAGCTTCCGCGAAATACATAGTATCAGGAATAATAGTAGTTAAGTTAGCTATTTGGCTGACTCTAATTCTTGCTTTGTGAAATTTGTTCGTGTAATAGCTGTTATTTCCAGTTGCGTTAGAAATGAAATTATCTCTCTTAATTCGTTTGGATGTCTTATGAAAATATTCACTACTGCAGGAGGTCGAAATAAGGCAGAGTACGATGAAAAAAAAATTTCATTTGCGGTAAGCATAAATAGTAAGAACAGAGTAGCCAGGGTTAATGTAGGAAGTTAAACAAATAAAAAAGCCTCCCTTATTAAAGGAAGGCTTTTTTAATGAGCATATCAGGAGGCTAGTTGCCGCCGGCACCCGTAGTGCCACCGCCTTGCTTGGGCTGCTGCGACGACACGTTGCGCTGCTGCATGGGGTTAGTAGCGGGCTGCTGCTGCTGCTGGAACAGCTCGAAGCGCGACGGCGCCAACTTGCGCGGGAAGCCGTTGTTCGAGAGGTCCGTATCGGCGGTTTGCAGGTAGGGGTCGAGGGTGAACGAAGCCACGGGCTTTTCGGTCACGAACACTTTGGTTACCTCTACGTTGTTTTTGCGCCAGATTTCAGCCGGAATGTTCACCACTTCCTGGGTGCCATCGGCGTAGGTCATCTGCACGATAACAGGCATTACGAGGCCACCCAGGTTCTTTAGGCTCATCTGGTAGAAGTTGAGGCCTTTGTTGAGCACTTCTTGCTGCTCGGGCGTGAGTTTGGCTACGTACTGCTGGTAGCGCGCTTTGTCGGCGTCGGTGGTAGTCAGCGGGTCGTAGCCGTTGTAGAAGTCCTTCAGCTCGGGCTTGTCGTCCAGCAGGGTTTTCTTGATGTCCTGCAGGTTGCGCTGCTGCGACAAGGTTTTAGGAGCAGCATTCAGCTCCTCGCGGCGGGCAGCATTCTCAATGTCGGGGTTCTTGGAGTCAACCTTGTACCACTGCACACCTTCGATGCTGATATCGGTGTGCTCGTTGCCGTAGAACCAGCCGCGCCAGAACCAGTCGAGGTCCACGCCGGAGGCGTCTTCCATGGTGCGGAAGAAGTCGGCGGGGGTAGGGTGCTTGTAAGCCCAGCGCTGGGCGTAGGTCTTGAACGCATAGTCGAACAGCTCGCGGCCCATTACCGTTTCGCGCAGAATGTTCAGGGCCGTGGCGGGCTTGCCGTAAGCGTTGTTGCCCAGCTGTAGCACCGACTCCGAGTTGGTCATGATGGCGTTCTGCATGTTCTGGTTCATGCTCATGTAGGGCACGATCTGGGCGGGTTCGCCGCGGCGCGAGGGGTAGCCCCGTTCCCATTCCTGCTCCGTGAGGTACTGCATAAACGTGTTCAGCCCTTCGTCCATCCACGTCCACTGGCGCTCATCGGAGTTCACAATCATCGGGAAGAAGTTATGGCCTACTTCGTGGATAACTACCGAAATCAGACCATACTTCGTGGCTGCCGAGTACGTGCCGTCGGCTTCAGGGCGGTAGCCATTAAAGCTCAGCATCGGGTACTCCATGCCGCCAATGGGGCCGTGCACCGAAATAGCCACGGGGTACTCGTAAGGAATGGTGAATTTCGAGTACGTTTTCAGGGTGTGCGCTACAGCCTGCGTAGAGTACTGACCCCACAGCGGGTTCGCCTCCTTGGGATAGTACGACATAGCCACTACGGGCTTGCCTTCTACTTTCACACCCATGGCATCCCAAATGAACTTCCGCGAAGAAGCCCAGGCAAAGTCACGCACATTTTTGGCCGAATACACCCAGGTTTTAGTGCCTTTGGCGCGGCCTTGCTCGGCTTTCGTAGCCTCCAGCTGCGTTACAATAGCAATGGGCTTGGAGGACGATTTGGCATCATCAAAGCGCTTGCGCTGCGTAGAGCTCAGTACCTGATCGGCGTTCTGGAGCGTACCGGTAGCCCCTACCACGTGGTCGGCGGGAGCGGTGATGGCTACTTTGTAGTCGCCGAAAGGCAAGGTAAATTCGCCTTGGCCCAGGAACTGCTTGTGCTGCCAGCCGTTCACGTCGTCATAAACGGCCATGCGCGGATAGAACTGGGCAATTTCGTAGAGGTAGTTTTTGTCCTGCTCGAAGTACTCGTAGCCCGAGCGGCCGCCAGTAGCCTTCTGGTCGTTCACGGTGTAGTGCCACTTCACCGTGAAGGTTACCGACTGCTTGGGGGCTAGGGCCTGCGGCAGATCCACCCGCATCATGGTGTAGTTCACGGTGTACGGCAGCTGCTTGCCGGCACCCTTCATCCGGATGTCGTCAATCTTAAACGAACCATCGAACCCGGAGCGCTTAATGTAATCCAGCGCCTCAAACGACATCTTGTTCCGCAGCTCCGCCGTCTGGGTCGAGGTCGTCATGGAGTTGGGCGCGTAGATGTTCGCATCCAGCTGCAACCACAGGTAGCTGAGCTTATCAGGCGAGAGGTTGGTGTAGGTAATGTCCTCAGTACCCGTGATGCTCTGGTTGGCGTCGTTGAGCGTGACTTTGATGTTGTAGTCGGCACGCTGCTGCCAGTAGTCGCGGCCCGGAGCGCCCGATGCCGTCCGGAACGAGTTCGGCGTGGGCAGCTCCGTACCGAGCTGGGCAAATTTGTCGGTTCCAGAGTGGGTATTCTGCGCCAGCGTGGGTGTAGCTAGCAGCGCTACCAGTCCGGCAACCAGCAGAGTAGGTTTCAGCATAAAAGAAGGGGAGAAAAGAAGTCGCAAGGAAAAGCGAAGATACATACCAATGGCGCAGTTACCCGCGCGTGCCGCGAAAGACACCAAGTGGCCCGGAGCGTTGCACAATGCTGCAAGTAAATTGCTGCTTAGTAGGCCCCACATGACTAGGCCAACAGGAACGTCAAACCGTCGGTTCGCTAGGGCACTTGGCTACTGCAACTGCCCTAGCAACAGCACCACGGCAATGCCCAGCGCTGCGCCGCTCGTAACCAGCAGCCAGTCGCGGCGCGAAACGTTGAGGATACGCAGCAGCACAAACCCCACCAACAGAATAATGCCCACAATCAGCAGCTGGCCGAGCTCTACGCCTAGGTTAAAGCTCAGCAGTTCCAGCACCGGTCGGCTTTGACGGCCCAGCAGTTCGCGCAGGTAGCTGGAAAACCCTAGGCCATGGATCAGGCCAAACACAGCAGCTAGCAAGTTGGGCAGCGTCAGGAGCAGGGAAGTGGATTTGCGCCGGTCAGTGAGGCGAGCGTTGGCTTTACCAGCCTGCGCCAGGTTCAGGATGCACGTCAGCACAATCGTGACAGGTATTAGCATTTCGATGGCCTTCGCCGAATAGCCTATGCCCCCCAGCGTAGCTAAGGCCAGCGTTATGGAGTGGCCGATGGTAAAGCTCGTTACCAACGCCACTACCTTCCGCCAATCCTGCAGCACATACGGCGCGCACAAGGCCAGCAGGAACACCATATGGTCGTAGGCCTGCAGGTTGAAAATGTGGTGGAACCCGAGCTGAAGGTAGGTAGTGAAAACAGATGGCATCGGGCAAATCTACAAGGTGTTCTTTACTTGGAATAAGGTTTTAAAAAGGAAATCTATACTTCGTTTAAGAAGCTTTGTACGTCACTTTTATGCCCTACCAAACGGGGGTAGTATTGTGGGTTGCATTTACTACTTACTACCTCGTTTTACATGATTACACGTGTACTCTGTTCTGGGTTTCTTGCCAGCATTATGTTCACCGCAAGTACTTTCACCGCAAATGCGCAAGAAATGCCTGCTGTGGGGTCTTCAGCTCCATCGGCCATTCAAGTGCCAGTTACAGCACCTCTCCTGACTCGTGCCGACACCGCGCGGGCCGTACATGAACTGTTTCGGAGCCGGCGCGGAGGTGGCATCGGGTGGTTAGCACTGGGTACGGTAAGCATGCTGGCCTCCATCTTACCCGCGCAGCAGTCTACCAGCGCCGGAGTCTGGACACCCGGGGTAGTAGCTGGTACTGCGTTTGCTGGCATTGGACTAAACAAGCGTATTCAGTTCCGGCGAAGCCGAGAGCGGCTCATACTGCAGGAACTGGCCGCCACCGGCCACTTGCCTGTTGACATCAGCCGACGTTTGAAGGGCAATTTTCTTCCTGTACACGGCACTGCTTCCGAAGAGAATCCACTGCTGTCAACAGAGGTAGCACCTAGTGGTCAGGTGCCTTCTGTCTCGGTTCCTACTCACGCCCAAATGTTGGCTGATGCTCGGCAAGACACACTCGATGCTGTACAGGGGTTTTTCAATGCCAAGCGCCTTGGTGGGCAGCTGCCCATTCTACTGGCGTTGCCAGGGTTACGCCTCATGACCGGGGCCGACGCCAGCAGTAGTTCTGGATCTTCGTATGGACAGCCCCAAAACAGCGAGCCTTCTGGGGGCCAAGTTGCCGCTGGCCTACTGTTGACAGCAGGTGGGCTTACATACATGTTCGTGCACAACGCTCCTTACTCAGATGCTAAGTTTGCTGCGCTACGTGCCAGTTACTTGGCTGGTGCGCCGTTGCCACCAGCTATCCGGTCCCGGCTAAAAGAAAAGCACATTGCTTCAGGACGAACCTACCGCGCAAGGATGGAACGTAAAGCTGCCCGTCGGCGCTAGGCAAGTCATTTTGCTGAAGCAGCTTCCCTACGCAAGGCGCTGTGCCAGCAAATGGAGTGGGAAAAACTGCAAACGTAGATTATGCCTCGCTAATGCTTTCAACAAAGTGTAACTAGTCAAGCATCGTAGCAAGTTTATATATTAGAGGCAGCTAGTTATGCATCTATTTCCCCTTCGTTTATATGAAAAAGCTTATCCTCCTCTTCACCCTAGTAGTAGCACTAGGCGGTGCTAGTTTTGCCCAAACTACAGTGCCTGTAACCGGCTGGTACCCCGTAGATTCTCCGGGCGCCACCGCTGTTCGTGCTCCCTTACTTGATAGCGTCCGGCAAGTGGTGCACAAGCTCTTTAAATGGGGCCGACTATATAGCACAGTTGGGGCCGTTAGCGGGGGCGTTATGGTGGCCAGTGCTATTTCGTACATCGCCAGGCGTGATGATAACTGGACAACCGGAGTAGACCTGGTCTTAGGGGCCAACGCGTTAGCCTTTGGTACAGTAAGTATGGTACGCTTTAGTCGTAAGCGTGAGCGGAAGGTTATCGCTGATTTAGAGCAAGGTCAACCTCTACCGCCCGACGTAGCGGCCTGGGTGCACTTGGTGAGAAATAACCGACGGAAAAATAAATGACTTACTAAAAAGCCCCGCCGACGTAACGTTAGCGGGGCTTTTTAGTAAGTCATTTGCAATTAGCCAACGGCCGGAATCTCCACGTTGTTGAAGCGGATCTGATGACCGTCTTCCAGCACAGCTTCTACCACGGCATCCTTGCTTACGCGGCCCGAGAGGATGTCTTTCGACAACTCATTAAGCACCAGGCGCTGCAGCACGCGCTTGAGTGGCCTAGCACCAAACTGCGGGTCGAAGCCTTGCTCGCCGAGGAAGTCCAGCACCTCGTCGGTAGCCTCCAGTCGGATGCCGGCTTCTTCCAGGCGGTGCTGAATCTGCTTGAACTGGATGTCCACAATCTTGCGAATCTCCTTGCGCTTGAGCGGCTGGAACATCACAATCTCGTCGATGCGGTTCAGGAACTCGGGTCGCATATGCTGCTTCAGGCGCTCCACTACTTCGTCGCGGGTGCGGTCCACCACTTCGTCGTGGTTGTATTCATTCAGCTCTTTAAAGTTCTTCTGAATGATATCAGCCCCCGTGTTCGAGGTCATGATGATGATGGTGTTCTTGAAGTTCGCCACCCGGCCTTTGTTGTCGGTGAGGCGGCCATCATCGAGCACCTGCAGCAAGATGTTGAACACGTCGGGGTGAGCCTTCTCGATTTCGTCGAGCAGAATCACGGAGTACGGCTTGCGGCGCACGGCCTCCGTCAACTGGCCACCTTCATCGTAGCCCACGTAGCCGGGAGGTGCCCCAATCAGGCGCGACACAGCATGGCGCTCCTGGTACTCGCTCATATCAATGCGAACCATGCTGTTCTCATCATTGAACAGGTACTCGGCCAGGGCCTTGGCCAGCTCAGTTTTACCCACGCCGGTGGTGCCCAGGAAGATAAACGAGCCGATGGGCCGCTTAGGGTCCTGTAGGCCTGCCCGGGAGCGGCGCACCGCATCCGAAATAGCCGCAATGGCCTCACTCTGACCCGCTACCCGCTTGCCCAGCTCTTGCTCCAAGTTCAGCAGCTTCTCGCGGTCCGACTGCAGCATTTTGCTTACCGGAATACCAGTCCACTTGGCCACTACTTCCGCAATGTCCTCCTGCGTCACCACTTCCTGCAGCATTGTGCCGCCATCTTTGTTCTCGTTGGCTTCGTCCTGCAGGGCTTTCAGCTTGGCTTCAGCTTCCTGAATCTTGCCGTAGCGCAACTCCGCCACGCGGCCGTAGTCGCCCTGACGCTCGGCTTGGTCGGCTTCCAGCTTGTAACGCTCTATGTTTTCCTTCTCGGTCTGAATGCTGGTGAGGGCCGATTTCTCATTTTCCCACTGGGCTTTCAGCGTGTCGCGCTTGGCGGTCAGCTCGCTGAGCTCCTTACTGAGCACGGCTTCCCGGTCGCGGTTGTCTTCGCGGCGGATGGCTTCGCGCTCAATTTCCAGCTGCATAATGCGGCGCTGCACCTCGTCCAGCTCGGCAGGCATAGAGTTCAGCTCGATACGCAGCTTGGCTGCGGCCTCGTCCATCAAGTCGATGGCTTTGTCGGGCAGGAACCGGTCGGTGATGTAGCGCGAGCTAAGCTCTACGGCCGCAATTACAGCGTCGTCGGTGATGCGCACGCCGTGGTGCAGCTCGTACTTCTCCTTAATGCCGCGCATGATGCTGATGGCGTCCTCAATGCTCGGCTCATCCACCATCACGGCCTGGAAACGGCGCTCTAGGGCCTTATCCTTCTCAATGTACTTCTGGTACTCCTTGAGAGTAGTAGCCCCGATGGAGTGCAGCTCGCCGCGAGCCAGAGCAGGCTTGAGCAGGTTCGCGGCGTCCATGGCGCCTTCGCCACCGCCGCCAGCACCAATCAGGGTGTGCATCTCGTCGATGAACAGGATGATCTGGCCTTCGGAGTCGGTTACTTCCTTGATGACGGACTTGAGGCGCTCCTCAAACTCGCCCTTGTACTTGGCACCCGCAATGAGCAGACCCATATCCAGGGACATAATGATTTTGTCCTTGAGGTTTTCGGGCACGTCGCCGGCCACAATGCGCTGGGCCAGGCCCTCCACAATGGCGGTTTTACCGACGCCGGGCTCACCGAGCAGTACGGGGTTGTTCTTGGTGCGGCGGCTCAGAATCTGGAGTACCCGCCGAATTTCCTCATCGCGGCCGATAACCGGGTCCATCTTGCCGGTACGCACCTGCTCGTTGAGGTTACGGGAGTAGCGGTTGAGGCTCTGGTATTGGTCTTCGGCGGTCTGCGAGGTCACCTTGCGGCCCCCACGCAGCTCCTTAATGGCCGCTTTTAGGTCTTTCTCGTTGAATCCTGCGTCTTTCATCAGGGTAGCCACGGCGTCTTTACCGCCCAGCAGCCCCAGCAGCAGGTGCTCCACCGATACATATTCATCGTCGAACTCCTTCAGGAAGCCAGTAGCGCGCTGGAGAGCGGCAGCAGCTTCGTTGGAGAGGTAGGGCGAGCCCCCGCTTACTTTAGGGTAACCCGCTACA
Source organism: Hymenobacter seoulensis (assembly GCF_054780535.1). NCBI lineage: Bacteria > Pseudomonadati > Bacteroidota > Cytophagia > Cytophagales > Hymenobacteraceae > Hymenobacter > Hymenobacter seoulensis. Next base: position 1,710,073 of record NZ_BAAGWD010000001.1, on the reverse strand, counting down.
AGAGCATCGAGGCGAGGCGTGAGAATGTTGAGGTTCACACCTAGCTTCTTGGCCAGAAACGACAGCACGTTCTCGTCGCTCTGGAACAGGCCCTTCAGCAGGTGGCCGGTTTCAATGGCTTGCTGCTGGTTGCCCCCGGCAATCTCGGTGGCCTTCTGCACGGCCTCCTGTGCCTTGATCGTATAGTTATTGAAGTTCATGATTGCTAGGTCGTTAGTAGGTGCTTCGGATTAAGAAGTTCTACGAGTGCCCTAGCAAACGGGGTGCAGAAGATGTTTTACTGACTTTGTGGCTGATAATTGTTGAAATAGTTAGATTTAATGTGACAAAATTGCATAAATGAGCTGCTCTTACTGAGCAGTTCGTGCCATATGTACACGTGCTGGGACGTTTCCTGGTGGCACTATATTCTCGGCAGACCTAACAGATACAGCTTTTTCGCCCGGCCGGTGAGCAAGCCTTTTTCCCACGTATAGTTTTCGGCTTCCAGACCGCTTATCAAAATGTCGAGATCTTCCAGGGTGTAGGTTCGGGCGTTAGAAACGGCGCCATCCCAGGCAAAGGAGAAGGGAATAATAGGCAGTCCGTAGGTAAATAGCAGTTGCTTCCAGGTCAAGGGCCGCACAAACGGCGTAATGCACAAGCACATGAGGAATATCATGGGCAGCGAAACCCACCAGAGCGGGGTAGGAAAGCTGTTGTCGCTTATTTCGTAGATACAGATGGGTTGACGGCTGGCTTGGGCGTTGGCAAGAATACGCCGGGCAGTATAGGGCTCCATGTGGTGGAAGCTCCCGACCATAGTGCGCACGCCCTGTAGCTCCGTAGTAACGTCGGCTGCATCTATCGGAGCCAGTGAGTAAGAAAGACCTGGAGTATGGCTGTTAGTTAGTTGCGTTGCGACTTCCACATTCGGGTACAAGTCGGTGAGCAGTAATGTTAGGTTGGCACCTCCCGGCTGGGCCTTCAATGCCGCGAATACTTCCAGCATGGGGCCGCCGCTACCAGAACAGAGGTCAACAATTGTTGGGCTGGATGAATGCTGGAGGGCTCTGGTTAACAGATGGACTAGCTCATGACGGGTGCCTAGCATGTTGTGCATCACCACCATAAGCCGGGTGAGGCAGTTTCTTAGCCACTTCGGAAACCATGAAAAATCCTCTAGCTCAAACAGGTGTATTCTCTTCATGCTACGGGATGTGCGGTGAAGCTGATGCACAAAAATATAGCGGTTAATATATAGAGCATAAATGAGTAGCAATCTATTCAATGCCCTAGCCGATAGTAGTGGAAGCAGCAAACAGCAACGCCCCGGAACCTGAGTGGTCGCGGAGCGTTGCTGTTTGTTGGTTTAAGAGAATGTTTAGCCCATATAGGCCTAGAGATCTACTTTACTAGGCCACCTGCTGGTTTAAGCCTAGGCCACTACCATTGGCGCGGCGAAACAGCAGACCCGATGCCACCCACAGACCGGCAAAGACGGTGTTTAGCACAATAACCCATAGCACACCCAAGTTCATCTCGGGCCGCCAGATGGCCATGGCCACAAAAGGAACGGCAAACTGCGCAAGCGCCGTAGCAAACATGGCCTTCGACATGCCCTGCGGCTGGAGCTTCGCCAAAATGGCCCCAATGAAGCCGACGGCCAGCACCCCAGCATACAGCAGGTTGGCGGGGTTGTCTTCGCTGCCGATGAAGCCCACGGCCAGGTTGCCCCACACGAGTAGGAGGGAAGCAGCCACCGCTATGCCCGCGGCAAATTTATAGGCGCCACTGCGGCCCCGGCTTGTTACCAGCAGGTACACGAGCCCCAGGACAAGCAGTAGGATGCCAGCCATTACAAAGTGCGCTACGGTCATAGGAGTAGTAGGTAAGGTGTAGAGATGATTCAATTTGAAGCTCCGTACTGCTAGGCCAGTTGTTGGCTGGAACCCGAGCCGGTAGCACTGGCGCGGCGAAACAGCCAGCCCGAAACAGCCCATATCGCGGCGAAAGCTCCATTTGCTACCAACACGTTCACTAAGCCTACATTGGGTTCAGCAGCTGCACCTGCGGGCTTCCAGATAAATAGGGCTATTGCCGTAATTATCACATAAGTAAGCGAGGCCGCAAACATAGCGTTGGACATGCCCAGCGGCCGGAAACGCGCTACAAAGGCCCCGATGAGGGCAACCGCCAGCACCCCGACATATAACAGATTTACGGGGTTGTCTTCGCTCCCAACGAGCCCTACCGCCATGTTCGCCCACACGAGCAGGAGCCCGGCCGCCACCGCCACGCCCACGGCTAGCCGGTACGCGGTACTGTTTCCCATTCGTGCAATCAGAACAAACGTGAGGCCCGCGCCGAAGAGCAGGATGCCGGCCGCCACAAAGTCACCGGGGCTCCAGAGCATGCCAGGGACAAACAATTTGGCCGCTAGGGGAATAAGCAGCAGTAGGCCAGTGCCCAGCGCCACGCGCAAAATGCTTTTGGTGAGTGTCATGACAGGAGTGCTTTGTGGTGGAAATGAGGGAGGAAAACTCTTTGGTCTCTGGTAGGTATTCGGTCTGGGCTTTTGGAAGAGGAGCGGCTATTGCTGCTCCTGAAGTGCTTTGCGAAATGCAGCTTCGGCCTTCGTTATATCCTCCAGATACCCTTTCCGGTCAAGAAATGGAGCCACAGAATCGGTTGCGGTGGTGCGTTCTTCAAACTTGCGCTTCAGGCTAAAAGGCCGCGCATGGGAGGATAGGTAGATATCAGCCGGTAGGCTCCGGAGCGTAGCAAAGCTGCGCTCTAGTTCGCGGCGCAGTGGCGCATCGTATGTCCAATTGAACAGAGAAGTAGGCATAGGCAACGACAGGCTGCCCACACTGACAGCTAGCAGTTCCCGGTTGCCATCCTGGACCGGAAATGCCCAAGTGGTGCAGCCCGGGGTGTGGCCAGCCGTCACGTGTGCCGTGAGGCGAATAGGCCCCAGACTGATCTGGGCGCCGTCTTGGAACCGATGGTCTATGCGGGGCGCCGGGTAGCGCATGAGGCCGCTGTATATAAGCCAGTTCAATGGAGCCATATTCCGGTGGCTAACTCCTCCCGAGGCTACCATGTCGGCATCCCCTTCACTTACCCACAATTGCGCGCCGGAGGCTTGCTGCAGTACTGCTAGGCCACCGGCATGGTCGAAGTGGGCGTGGGAGTTAAGCAGGATTTTTACATCAGTAATGCGAAAACCTAGGGTGGCAATGTTCTTCAGAATCATTGGGGCCGTGCCGGGGTAGCCGCCATCAATGAGCACGTGGCCCGCGGGGCCGGTAAGCAAAAAGGATGTTACATCACGGCTGCCCACATAATAGAGGTTACCAGCAATGCGAAACGGCTCCCGGGGCAGCTGTCCGCCATCGTTGATGGCTGCCTTCCACTTAGGCAGTAAAATGAGTGCAGCCACCGCAAGCACAACCGCAGCACCTACTAGGAATCGGCGCTTTAAGCTCCATCTACTTTTGATCCTTGCGGGGCTGGTCATGGCAACAGGAGGACGGATTCTGTGATGTTGTGCTGGGTGATTTATTACGTGAGTAAAAGTACTTTGTTTTTCAAAGTAAGCAAGCAAATCCAGATAAATTTTGCCTCACTTATCTATCAAGTTTGCTGAGAGTTAATCCAGTCGAATAGTTCGCTCTACCTGAAGCTGCTCCAGATAAGCCTTTTCGTGCGATACCACTAACAGAGTGCCGTAGTAGTCTTGCAGAGTTGCTGTCAGGATGTCGAGGTTATTTGTAGTCTCATCCAGGATAATCAGGTCCGGGGCCTGGTAGCTGATCATCAGGCCGCGCAGGAGCAGCCGCATTTTCTCGCCGCCGCTCAAGGTGCGGCAGGGGTTGTCCCAATAGGCCGAGGTAAATGGGAAGCGGGCCAGCCGAATCTTGATTTCGTGCTCCTGCAGTCCCGACGTGTTGAACTGCTGAGTCTGCTCGCCTCCAAGCAATCTGTTAAGTTAGTTCTTGCCGAAACCCTAGAGGCCCAATTACCGGGCACTAGGATAGCAGAAGCAATAGCAGGATATCCTCCTGGTAACCACTACCGTAGCCAATTTAACCGACGGCTGTTTTTGCCAATAATTTTAAGCAGGTTGTACCCCTCCGTGGCTAGTATGCGAGGGTTCATGCGGGAAAAGATAATGCCCGGTTTAAGTTCTACGGGTACGGCGGCTACCCGCAACTGCGGAACTCGAGCCGTACGAAACAGGAACTCCAGATCAAATAGATACCGGTCAACCTGCGTTTGCAGAAATAGCGCCTTGCCCTGTGTGTTGAATCCTTTAATGCCGCATTGAGTGTCGGACACAGGTAACCGCAGCAAATAGCGGGTGAAAAACCGCAAGGTGCGCGAAATGCCTGTGCGTAAGGCAGGTACCTCAGCATAGTAAGCATCATCGCGTACGCCAACTGCAATGTCACAGCACTGCTCCGCTAGCTTGCGAAACACTGCCGCCACGCTGTCTTCCTGATAGGGAAAGTCAATATCAGTGAAAAGGCAATAGGGGTTGACCGCCTGTTGTACCCCATAGCGTAGAGCGTAGCCTTTGCCCCGATTTTGTTCATAGGATAAATAGTGAAACTGCGGCAGTGCTGCCCGAAGCAACGTGATGTCGGCTTCAGTGGGCGGCCTAGAAGAGCCATCGTTAACGACGTACACCGTAAAATCAGCTTCCGGTAGACGCTGCCGCAACCCCTGCAGGCACGTAATAAGGTTGGATGCCCAGCCTTTCGGTGGATTATAGCAGGGAAGAACTAAGTCAGTTGGGATACGCGGCATGAGTAGGTAAGCAGGGTGTTGGAAACAGCAGCCTGGCGGCAGTTTCTAATCCTGTAAAGGCAGATTGTTTTTGCACGGCCTGCCCGACGCAAGGGTCTCGTATACGTCGGTGTAAGCCGGCCGAATAAGTACATCAGCCGCTTCAAACTTCTCGCCATCTAAGTATACTTCCAACCGATTGGTAGGATGTTGAAGCCGGGTGCTGAGTCTATTGCACAGCCAGCCTTGGTACACGTCGGTGGCCTGGGAAAAGTGTATTTCCTGGTTTCTCAACTCTTGGCCGGTTTGTCCATCCAGTTCGCGCAAGTGCAGTACCGGCAGTCTTTCCATCCCTACAGATCGTACCCATACGGAGGCCTCATACGTAGTAGTATCCTGTGCTTGTGGTACCGTGCCCTTCCATAACACCAGGCTGCCGGCGCCAGCTATGCTGGAGTTGCCTAAGGCGGAGCGCCCAGCTGAAGGTTTCCAGGATTGCAGGCGCACTACATCGGGCCGCGGCACATAGGTGGCTAGGGCGCTCAGTGCGGCTCGTCGATAGGGTTCTGCATTTAGGGCCGACAAGGGCAACTCATAGAGTGAGACGCGTTTATCAGTCAGGAGCAAGCGAGCTTTACTTAACAGGTTCCGTTCTGGCTTGCTCAACGGATCTGGTGTTACCAGTAGCAGCAGCGGCTTTTGGTTGGGGAAGTCATGCAATACTTCTTTTGGAAGTACATCGTTGCTGAGAAGCTGAAGGATAGCCGCCGAGCGGCTACGGGAGGCGCGCGACATGTAAGCAGACACCAAAGGCAGACCAGTCTGGAGCGACGCGCGCATGGATTCGTACGGGGAGCTTCCTCCCCCGGGCTGAACCACTTCCGAGCCAATCAGGTAAAACGGCATAGGAAGAATAGCCTGAAAATCACTAGCAGGATGCTTCCAGCTTAAGTGTGCCATATACGAATCCTGGGGCTCCATAAAGTCTTGGGTTTTTTCAGCACCTGGAAATCGTTTGGCAAAAGATGCCGTAGCATTTCGGCCTTCCCAACCCCAAATTACTATTAGTAGGATAGCCAGCGACAACGCAAAGCGTCCTGCCCGCCTAGTGCGCAGATACCGGAAAAGCATGCTAAAATAAAACACTACATATACCGTGTATATGTAATAAAATATCCAGGCGAAACGACCAATGGAGCGAAACTGTTTGAGTGGCTGCAGATATTCCAGTAGCTCCGTGAGGTCCCAAATAAAGGGTACGCCACTAGCGAACAGTGCACAAAGGATACCAGCATGTAGTCCGATGCGCAGCGGGAGGGGCAACACCGGTTTTAGGATTAGGCGCGGCTTGAGGCGGATAAGGTATTGTACTATTCGAATAATGGTCAGGAGTAGCGTGACTAGGCCAATGAGCCCAACATAGGCCCAGCCTTCCCAAATCTCCGAAGGGGCGGCCTTGAGGGCAGTTTTCCAAAATCCGCGTAGTGGTTCTAGTACGGGATAAAAGATGCTGGCAAAGCCTGAGCGATAATATAAGAACCCCCAGGGAGTAGCAGGCCGGTCGGAAATACTATCAGTGACCGCCATGAAAAGCTGGAAAATACCTACCGCGAGTACCCCCGCCAGCATGACGCGCCCGGCCAGACCTTTGGTATAAGAAGAGGCCTTGTTATGCTGCAGTAAGGCTACGAACCCATAAGCCAAGGCTAGCAGCGCGGCCATCGTAACCCAATAGGGATGGAGCAAACCCGCCAGAAAAGCAACTAAAACATAGAGTGCCAAGGGCCTCCAGCTATAGTTTTCTGTACGGGCAAAGGCCTTTATAAGTAAGTACCAGTAGAGCGGAATGATGAAGCCGTACGACAGCGCGTAGTGCGCCAGGATGCGCTCAAATTGCGGCGACATAAAGCTGATCAAAAGCGACCCAATTACCGCTGACCACACGGGTACCAGGTTGGCCCGCAGAATGCGGTACAGCAGAAGCGCCGAGAGCGGGATAGAGGCCAGCATAAGCGCATTCATAAAGCCGAGGCCCGAATGGGGCAATGGTAGGCCCAGACTCTTTAGATAAGCTAGTGGGATAGATAACAAGGGCTGCCCGTCGGCATACACTACATGGTCGCCATACGGGTACATCATCCCATTGAAGTGAGTGTTGTAGCCGTACAGAACATGATATAGGTAGGTGTAATAATTCTTTAGTCCGTCGCCACCGTCATTGAAAAGATAAGATCCCGGATGAACAAAGACATCTTTGCAGGCTGCCTTCAGAAGGAATAACGCAACAAATACTAGTACTATCTCAGGAAACCTGCGGCGGAGAAGCGAGATTATTTTATGAAGCCAAATGGACACAACTGGCGGATAAAAAGGAAGAGATATAGTACAAATATAGGTGTAGTGACGGGTCTAGGTGGAATCATTTGCTTGTGATTGCAAGGCTGGCCGCAGGTGGGCAGTACCGCTGCTTAGTGCTTTCACCTTTCAGTATGGAAGCTGAGCCGCTGATTGTAAGGTATAAAACCTATGCACTCCTCCAGTGAAAGGTAATGAACCATGGATGTGGATTAAGTAAGCCGAAAGGCCAGCTGTACATGCAATTGCTGCAGGAACATCTCATCGTGCGACACGACCAGCAGGGTGGCGTGGTAGTCTTGCAAAGCCACGGTCAGGATGCCCAGATTCTGCAGGTCGAGGTTGTTGGTGGGCTCATCAAGAATGATCAGGTCTGGAGCTTGATAGTTGATCATCAGGCAGCACAGGAGCCGGCGCATTTTCTCGCCGCCACTGAGGGTGCGGCAGGGCTTGTCCAATCAGCGGCGGTAAAAAGGAAGCGGGCCAAGCAAATCTTGACTTCGTGCTCCTGCAGTCCTGATGTGTTGAACTGCTGAGTCTGCTCGTACACCGAGAGCTGGTTGTTAATGAGGGAATATTGGTCGATGAATACGGCTTTGTTTACGGCGCGATAGAGCGTGCCTTGCATAGGCTCCAGGTGGCCTATTAGAAGTTTGATCAGGGCGCTTTTGCCGGAACCGTTCAGCCCGTGCAGCGCCAGCCGCTCACCGCTTTGAATCTGGAAGCTTAGGGCCTCAGACCACAGTAGGCGCGGGCCGTAGCTGTAGTTTAGGTCAGTGGCGGTGAAAAGTATTTTGCCTTTGTGCAGGCTGGAATCATCGAAGCCGAACTTCATTTTGTCGGTATCAGGAAGCTCCTTACGCAACTCGCTCAGCTCCTGGGAGAGCGCGCCTACTTTCTCAGTGTGGATGCCCTTGAGGCGAGAGGTGCTTTGTTCGGCGCTGTCGCGCATCATGTTCAGCATGATGGTGGGTAGGCCTACTTTGTATTGGTTTTTCTTGCCGCGGGCATCTAGCTTTTGTTTACGTTCCAAGGCTTCGCGTTCCGTTTCACGGGCTTTGCGGAGGGCAGTTGCGCGGCTCCTGATATCCTGGTTGAGCGCCTGACTTTCCACTTGCTTTTGCTCGGCATAGACCTCGTAGTTGCCGCCGTATAGCGCAATTCCTCGCTTGCTCAGTTCCGCAACCGTGTCGAGCAGATTCAGCAATTTCCGGTCGTGGCTGACTACTAGCAGCGTGGCAGAGCTGGTCTCGATGAAGTCGTAGAGTAGTTGCCGGCCGGCGGTATCGCGGTAATTGCTAGTCTCATCGAGCAATATCAGTTCGGTCTGATGAATGGCCATGCCAGCCAGGAAAACCTTGGTTTTCTACCCGCCGCTGAGGCTGGCCAGGGGGTGCGTCAGATTCACCTCGGCCAAGCCCCAGTGCCCTAACACTTCCTGGCTCCGTTCCTCAATGGTCCAGTCATCATCCAGCACGGCCATATTGGCTTCGGTGGCCTGATCATCTAGAATGTCCTGCAGGGCCGTGATTTTTGCCTCAATATGCAGTGCCTGGGCCACGGTCAGGTGGTTGAACTGGCCGAAATGCTGCGGAATGCAGTAGGGCGCAGAGCTAGTCTGTACGTGCCCGCTGGATGGCACCAAGAGCCCCGCCATTAGCTGTAGCAGCGTAGACTTTCCGACGCCGTTGTTGCCGATCAGGGCAATCTTCTGGTGACGGTTCACGGCCAGATTCAGACCGTCGAAGAGCACATCTTTATTGAGGTGTGCATACCCGAGGTTTTGCAGCAGTAGCATGAGTTCTTTCTCTAAAAGCAAAAGGATATAGCTACCCGTAGGGTGGGTTGGCTACTCGATTGAGGAAAGAAATCAGCTATTACATAAACCGGTATTTGGGGTTGGTATATGCAAAAATACGGTGGATGGTAGCGGCGCCTTTATGTAAGCGGCAGAAACACTTACCGCCTGTTCAGCTTATAGAGTAGCTGGCCCGAAAGCCAGTAACACTCAAGAAAAAGCAATTATGAAAGAACAAGGCCTGACGGCGGCGGATATTGACCGCATCATAGAAATGGCCTGGGAAGACCGTACCCCGTTTGAAGCCATAAAGCTGCAATTTGGTCTTTCGGAGCAGGAAGTGATTACGCTGATGCGGCGGGAAATGAAGGCCTCGTCGTGGCGTATGTGGCGGGCCAGGGTGCAGGGCCGCGCCACCAAGCACCGGGCCAAAAGTGCCGTAGACGATGGTCGGTTTAAATCTAGCTTGCAGCGCAGCATCACGCTCAATACTATTTCCAAGCGCAGGTAATCATGTGCATGTGATTGAACATGCTGCGTATTTGTGCCACGTTTAGTTGCTTGAAGATTAGCTGAACATACTTTTTTAGCTTCATACTAAATCAGTCGGAGTCGAAGGGCTTGGGTTATTTGAAAAAGCGCAAAGTCGTTGCTAAGAGTGATTTGCGGTGCGGATCAACTATATTGAAGAAGTTCTTCCCCCGTTCAATCCTGCTTATACACCTATGGAAACTGATAACCTGCTAGGCCCTCTGAAGAATGCAACCCGCCGCGAAGTAGGTGGCGTGCAAGTTGACGTAGTGCGCACCGGCAACTCGCGCGTGAAGCGGGTGGTGTATCCGGCGGGCTTTCGGTGGTCGAAGGATATGAAGCCCATTATCGGGACGGACCTGTGCCAGCACGCGCACGTGGGGTTTCTGGCCTCCGGTCGGCTTGCTATTCAGTATGCCGATGGGGTGCAGGAGGAGTACGTAGCGCCACAGGTAGTAGCCATTGCGCCGGGCCACGATGGGTGGGTGGTAGGAGAGGAGCAAGCCGTGCTCATTGAGTTTGACTTCGAAGGTGAGACGGTGGAGCGCCTAGGCCTGACGCGGCCGTAAACCCCTGCTCATCGGTTGGGCAGCCCCACGGCCCTAGTAAACGGCAGCGCCACACGCCACAACGCCTCCGGGCTACCAAGGCCGGGAGGTGTTGTACAGGCCAACGGGCAAGGCTACCTGTGTACGGCGTGTAGCTGCGTGTTCATGAGAGTAGCCAGCACTGAGTCAGGTAGCAGCAGGCTGGAGAAGAAGTTGACTTTGGCTCCCAGCGTGGGCAAAGAGCGGGCGGCACCTTCCATGAGGGCATCGTAGCCTTCCTCAGCTACGGCGCGGGCCGAGGCGGTGTGGGCGGCGGCGCGGGTGTTTTCGGCGTGGGCGGTGCGGAAGAAGTTGGTATCAGTAGGCGGCGGGCACAGAATGGTCATGGTCACGGCTGAGCGTTGCTGCTTAAGCTCGTGCTGCACGGCCTCGGTAAAGCTGAGCACAAACGCTTTGGTGGCAGCATACACGGCCTGGCAGGGGCTAGGCGAAAATGACGCCACGGAGCCTACCTGCAGAATGCGGCCTTCGTTGCGCGCTACCATGTCGCGCAGGTACAGCTTGGTCAGATACACCAAGGAGGCAGCATTTACCTGAATAATACGCAGCTCGGTTTCAACGTCGGTGTCAGTGAAATAGCCGGTTTCGCCAAAACCTGCGTCGTTTACCAGCGCATCAATCCGCAGTCCTCGTTGCGTGGTTTCGGCGTAAAGTTGCTCGGCGGCATCCGGCTGGCTCAGGTCAAAAGGTAGCAGCACAATGTCTACTCCACCAAACTCCTGATGAATCAGACGGGCTGCTTCCTTCAACTCATCGAGGTGGCGGGCTACCAGCACCACGCGGTAATCATCGCGGGCAAAGCACCGGGCCAGCTCAAACCCGATACCGCTGGAGGCACCGGTTATTAAGGCAGTTTGGTCGTTCATGGCCGTAGGGGGTTAAGGTGAATGACACTATGTTTAATATACTGATAAACAGACAATTTATTCTTGAAAAGGTGGCTTCTGGAAGGAGTGAATTTGGGTTTCCACTTGAACATTACCTAGGTGGACGCGGCCCCTCGTTTACTAGGTGCCAGGCATGCCCAAACCTGCTTTAGTTGCACTTGAGCAAAACGCAAAAGCCGCCGCTGTCCGGCAAATTCACGGGCTAGTGAACTTGCCGGACAGCGGCGGCTTGTATGCTTGCTGAACCTAGTAGCGTGGCGCTACACCAGAAGTTTATCGGGCGTGATGGGCAGCTCCCGAATGCGCTGGCCGGTGGCGTTGAAGATGGCGTTGGCAATGGCCGGCGCTACCCCAATAATGGCAATTTCGCCGATGCCTTTAGTGCCCAGCGGATCCACAATCATGTCGGGCTTGTCCACGAAGGCTACCTGAACGGCCGGGGCATCGGCATGGACTGGTACGTGGTAATCGGCTAGATCTTTGGTGACGTAGCGGCCAAACCGGTGGTCCATCACGGCGCCCTCGGTCAGTGCCATCCCAATGCCACCCACGGCACCACCTATCATCTGGCTGCCGGCAGTTTTGTGGTTGATGATAGTGCCCGCATCGGCGCAAGAAACCATGTTGGTTACGCGCACCTCGCCCGTCATGGTATGCACCCGCACCTCGGCAAAGTGCACCGAAAACGAGTACATCGAGTAGTTCTGCCGCTCGTTGCCGGGTTTGGCTTCCGTGGTCACCTCAATGTCCTGCCCGTTGTTCTGCTTGCGCAAATCAGCAAACGAGACGTTGGTACTTGGGGTAGTGCGGAGGCCTAGTTGGCCATTTGCTAAGGTCAGGTCTTCGGGTTTGGCGGCAGCAAAGGCAGCACCGCCCAGTTGCTGCAGCTTTTGCTTAAGCGCCGTACACGCCACCAGCACCGCTGAGCCTACCGTGTTTACGGTAGCCGAGCCGCCTTGCGAGGGGGCCGTCGGGAACGTGGAGTTGCCCAGCTCAAACCGGATTTTGTTGGCGGGCATGCCTAGTGCGTCGGCCGCAATTTGTACCATCACGGTGCCGGTACCGGGCCCGATGTCGGTGGTGGCGCTTTGCAGCACTACCGTGCCATCGGCGAGCAACGCTGCCCGGGCCTTGGCCGCGCCGCGGTTAGCCCCAAAGGTTCCCACACCCATGCCGTAGCCCACCAGCCAGTCGCCGTCGCGTAAGGAGCCGGGCTTCATTTGGCGCTTATTCCAGCCAATGCGCTCGGCTCCCATCTGGTAGCATTCCTTCAGGTACTTCGTCGACCAGGGCTTGTTGTTGTCGGGGTCCACATCGGCATAGTTGCGTAGCCGGAACTCAATGGGGTCGAGGTTCAGCAGGTGCGCCATTTCGTCCATCGCCGACTCCAAGGCAAAGGCACCCGTCGCTTCGCCGGGGCCCCGCATCCAGATGGGCGTGCTAATGTCAAGCCCCAGAATGCGGTAGCGCGTCGAGACGTTGGGGCAGGTGTACATCATGCGCGTCTGCTGCAGCGTCGACTCGGTGAACTCCTCATAGCTCGAGGTCTGGCCCACACTTTCGTGCGTGATGCCTACCAGCTTGCCATCTTTAGTGGCGCCCATCCCGATGCGCTGCCAGGTGTAGGGGCGGTAACCCACCATCGTGAACATCTGCTCGCGCGTGAGCACCAGCTTCACGGGGCGGTTTGTTTTCTTGGCCGCAATGATGGCAGCCGTTTCGTGGGGCCAGTTGTGCAGCCCGTTACCGAAGGCCCCGCCCACAAACGTGGCAATCACCTTCACATTTTCTTCCGGAATGCCCCAGTCTTTGGCAAAGGCTCGTTGGGTACCTTTTACAGCCTGCACCTTGTCGTACACCGTTAGGCGGTCGGGTGCTTCCCAGTGCGCAATAATGGACTGCAGCTCCATGGGGTTGTGCATCTCGGAGGTGTGCACATACTCCACGTCTAGCTTTACAGGTGCCGTCTCGAAGCCGTTTTTCTGGCCCCGATCATAATCGTTCTGCGACGATTTGGGGTTGCGCTTGGCCTGGGTAGGCAGAAACCCGCGCTGCTTGTTTGCCTCAAAATTGGTGCGGTGCTCCTCGGGCGCGTATTGCGCTTTCACAAGCCGGGCGGCGTAGCGGGCCTGCTCCAGCGTGTTGGCCACTACAATGGCAATGGGTTGGTCGTTGAAGTAGATTTTTTCGTCGAAGAACACCCGTAGCGGCTGCCCAATGGTAGGCGGCTCATCGGGGTTCGACTTGGCCGCGAAGCCCGGTACTTTCGGCGAGTTTAGGTGCGTAATTACGGCTAGCACGCCTGGGGCTTTTTCAGCGGCCTTGGTATCGATGCTGGTAATGCGGCCTTTGGCAATGGTGCTGCCTACCAGCGCGCTGTGCACTAGGCCCGGCAGCTCGTATTCAGCCGAGTATTTGGCGGCGCCCGTCACCTTGAGCCGGCCATCGACGCGGTTCATCCGGTCGCCGACGACTTTATCCTGCAGTTGGTCTTTCATATGCGGGTAGGGCTAAGCCACGGAAGTGGCGTTTTTCAGGGCCTGAATGATGGCATTTGGGGCCATTTTCAGCTTGTAGGCGTTGTGCTTGAAGGCTTTGGCCCCTTGCATGGCTATTTCAGCGGCCTGCCGGAAGGTGGCCTCCGTAGCGGGTTTGCCAATCAGGCTTTTCTCGGCTTCCTGAAAACGCCAGGGTTTATGCGCCACACCGCCCATGGCTAGCCTAGCATCCTTAATCATGTTTCCCTCCAAGCTCAACGCCGCCGCCACCGAAACCAACGCAAAGGCATAACTGGCCCGCTCGCGCACTTTCAGGTAATGCACGTTTTTAGTGAACGGGCCATCGGGAATTTCTACGGCCGTAATCAGCTCGCCGGGCTCCAGGTTAGTGTCTTTCTGAGGTGTATCGCCGGGCAGGCGATGGAACTCCAGGAAGGGAATGCGCCGGTCTCCTTTCGGGCCGCTGACCAGCACGGTGGCATCTAGGGCTACTAGGGCCACACTCATGTCAGACGGGTGCACGGCAATGCATTTGTCGGAGAAGCCAAAAATGGCGTGCATGCGGTTGATGCCTTCCAGCGCGCCGCAGCCCGAGCCCGGCTCACGCTTGTTGCAGGGCAGGGCCGTATCGTAGAAGTAGTGGCAGCGGGTGCGTTGCAGCATATTCCCACCTACAGTAGCCATGTTGCGCAATTGGGCCGAGGCGCCGGCATTCAGGGCCTGGGCCAGCAGTGGCTGCCGCTCCAGTACCAGCTTGTCTTCGGCTACGGCACCGTTCAGAGCGAGGGCACCAATGCGCAGACGGCCGTTGTCGCGTTCAATTTTAGTAAGCGGCAGCCGGTTGATGTCGATGAGCTTGGGCGGCTCCATTATGCCACGCTTCATCAGGTCCAGCAGGTTGGTGCCGCCGGCAATAAACTGGGCGTTGGGGGTGCGAGCCAGGGCCTCAATGGCAGCTTGCTGCTTGCTGGGCCGTACGTATTGAAATTGGTTCATACCTGCTAGGCTTTACACTTTTTGTCCACCATTCTTCACTTCCTGAATGGCCGCCACAATGTTGGGGTAGGCGCCGCAGCGGCAAATATTGCCGCTCATAAATTCCTTGATTTCCCCTTCCGAATCGGCGTGCCCCTCCCGGATGCAGGCTACCGCCGACATAATCTGGCCTGGCGTGCAGTAGCCGCACTGGAAGCCATCATGTTTCAGAAAAGCCTCTTGCATGGGGTGGAGCTTGTCGCCTTCGGCTAGGCCTTCGATAGTCGTAACCTTGCGGCCATCTTGCATCACGGCCAGCGTAAGGCAGGAGTTTACGCGTTGGCCATCTACGTGCACGGTGCAGGCGCCGCATTGGCCGTAGTCGCAGCCTTTTTTGGTGCCCGTGAGGTGGAGCTGCTCGCGCAGCAGATCCAGCAGCGTGGTGCGCGGCTCTACCGAGAGCTTATATTTTTTGCCGTTGATTTCCAGCTTAAGCGGCACCTGCTCAATGGCGGCCGCCACTTTTTCATCGAACTCAGCGGCAGCGGCTTGCACCAACGGGCCAGGGGTAAAGGCTAGCGCCGTAAGAACGGACGATTGTTTGAGAAACGTCCGGCGGGCCTCGTTATGAGAGGAGGGCTGGCCGGGGGAAGGGTGGTCTGAATGTTCGTCTGCCATGATGGTCAGGAGTAAGGGCGCAAATCAAAAGGAATAGCCAGAGAAGCGGCGTTCTGCTACTGAATATACGCCACAGACGCCAAGCCGGCCAGTAAGTTGTATGCGCGGCTGAAGTCGTGCCACGCTAGCCTAGCATCGTAGTAGGCTTTGGGGAAGAAACCACCCTAGGCTTGGCATTTTACCAGGTGACACGCCAGCAGCACAACCAAGGCGGCGGAGCCAAAACGCAACAGCATAAAGACCCAGGTAGGCAGCTCAGGCTGTTGGGGGTCTAGGTTCATGTAAGGGCTAGACTAGCGGTTGCAGACAAGTAAAGCCCTAGGCAGCGGCCGCCGGCATAGATTGCAGAAGCCAATGGTAGAGCTTTTCCACGTCCGCCTTTTTGAATAACTCGGTGCCCGGGTTCATGGTAGCGGCTGTACCACAGGCCACACCCAGGCGCACCGTTTCGCGCACCGATAGCCCCGTGGAAAGCCCGTAGACCAGCCCGGCCACCATGCTGTCGCCGGCGCCTACGGTGCTGCGTTTTTTCACGGCCGGGGCCGGAATGTGGTCTACTAGGTCATGGGTAACTACGCAGGCACCCTGCGGGCCCAAGGAGGTTACCACGATTTCGCATTGGCCGTTGCGGACCAGGGAGCGGGCCGTTTCGGCCACGGCTTCGTTATCCAGCTCATCTACGCCAGCCATCTTGCTCAGCTCACCCGCGTTGGGTTTGGCTAGGTATACGCCTTCGGCCAGTACCGCGTGTAGGGCGGGGCCCGAGGTATCAATCACTACTTTAATGCCTAATACTTTCGCGGCCCGCACTATCCGAACCAGAAACTCAGGCTCAACGCCGGGCGGCAAGCTGCCACTGATGACCAGAAACTCGGGAATCTCTGTGAGCCCTTGTAGGGCAGCCAGAATATGCTTTTGCTCCTCCGTATCGAGCAAAGCGCCGGGCATGCCAAAGCGGTATTGCTGGCCCGTAGAAGCATCGACTACGATAAAATTTTCGCGGGTGCGGCTAACGGTCGGGACGGGTAACTGCTCGATGTGTTCCTGGGTCAGGAGCTCCTGCAACAGCATGCCCGAAGGCCCGCCCACCGGAAAAACCGCTATAGAGTCGGCACCGAGCCGCTTCAGCGCCCTCGATACGTTGATGCCGCCACCGCCCGGCTCGAATTTGGGGGTAGCGCACCGCAGTTTTTGGTCAGGCACGATGTGGTCGGCGGTGGTGCTTTTGTCGACGGTAGGGTTCAGGGTAAGTGTAACGATGCGCGACATACAGGCAAAGGTTAGTGAACAGTGGCAGGAGCAGTAGGCGAAGTTGGCTGGAAGTGTTTACTAGGTTATGCCGTCGGGGTTGCCTGGGCGCTTCCCGGAGCTCAGCCGCAGGTACGACCGTAGCGGCTTAGCGGACCAGTTGTACTCGAAGTTCCTGCACGGGCGCGGCGGCAAAACAAGCCGCCAGGCCCGCCGTGGTTAGCGCATCTTTCGGAAGCTCTCGGTAAGGCAAGTCAACGTAAAAGGCCTCGTCGAAGGGGAAAGGCTGCACCTGCACGTGGTGGGTGCTAAGCCAGCGTGCTTGCAGCAGCTGGCCCTGCGAAAAATTGAAGTAATCAGAAAACGGAATGCCCTCGCGGTACCACGGGTGCTCGTGGGCTTTGTCAGTGCCCGGCTCGTTTAGGCACAGGTACAACGAGAGTCGGTCGCAGAACTTGAGCAGCTGCAGGTGAAAGTCGAGGTTGGCTTGCTGAGCGGGGGTAGTAAGCCGGAGCTGGTGGCCCAGCTGGTGCTGGCGGGCCTGCTCTTGCTGCATAAACGCGTGGCCCACCTCTGATTTTGCTAGGTCAGGAAAGCCGGTATAGTGCAGGCTGCACAGCAGGCCGGCATACGGCACCATCTGGGCTACCTCCGTAACTCCCTGCTGGTAGTGCCGGACACGGGGCTCAGTGGGGTGAGTGAGAAAGGAATGCGGAGTTTGGGTCTGCTCGTTCCAGGCGGGTGCGTCGTCAAGCGGAATCCAGCCCCGGTCGTGCTGATAGATGGCGAACTCTACCTCTGGGCGATGAGCAGCATCTTCGAAATACGCTGGCTGCCAGTGCGCTGCCAGCACGCCCGCCACGTGCGCATGGTCGTGCTGGGTGATGCAGATGAAGCGGGTAGGCGTTTCACGAACTATCATGGCGACGGGATGTAGCAGCAGATAAGGTACGCAATACTGGCTCTTTTCGGCTAGGAGGGTTGGCCGGAAAGTAAGACCTAGTCAGAGAGCAGGTGCTGCTGGCGGAGCCAATCGAAAATAAGCTGATCCACGGCCGATACCTCAGGCCGGTGGCGGTACGTGAGCCACAGAACTTCCTCAATTTCGGCGGCCGCTTGCAGCTCCCCGGTGTAGCGAGCCATGTAGCACGTCATCTGAACCAGCACCTCCGGGCCGTGGCCGTGCGCTGGCGCCGTGAATGTTCCGGCGTGCACGAGGCTAGCGGGGTCGAGGTCAACGGTCAGTTCTTCCTTGATTTCGCGCACCAGCGTTTGGGTATCGGTCTCGCCGGCTTCGCGCTTGCCGCCCGGAATGTAATATCGGTCTTTGCCGCGGCTGCGCGTGCTTAGCAGGCGGCCATTGGTGAGGTGCAGCCAGGCTATTTTATCAATGAGGGGCATAGGCCAGGTAGTTTGGGTAGGAAGATGGCTAAAAAAAAGCTTGCCGACCTCAGGAGGTCGGCAAGCTAATAAAACAGCAAAAAGGAAACCGCTTAGTTTACTGCGTTGTACGGCACACCCATGTTCTGGAACAGGAACGCCCACTTGTCGGTCTGCTCACTGATAACCTGGGCCGTGGAGCGGCCGGCGCCGTGGCCGGCCTTCGTCTCGATGCGGATAAGCACCGGGGCGCTGCCCTTCTGGCTTTCCTGCAGCTTGGAGGCAAACTTAAAGGAGTGGGCCGGTACTACACGGTCGTCGTGGTCAGCGGTAGTAACCATGGTAGCAGGGTAGGAGGCGGGCTTTAGGGCGTGGTAGGGCGAGTATTTGTAGAGGTACTCAAACATCTCTTTGGAGTCCTGTGCCGTGCCATAGTCATAGGCCCAGCCAGCACCGGCCGTAAACTGGTTGTAACGCAGCATGTCCATTACGCCTACGGCCGGGAAAGCCACCTTAAACAGGTCGGGGCGTTGGGCCATGGTAGCGCCCACCAGCAAACCACCGTTAGAAGCACCCGAAATAGCCAGGTAGTCCTTCGAGGTGTAGTTGTTTTTCATCAGGTACTCGGCGGCGGCAATAAAGTCGTCGAACACGTTTTGCTTCTGGAGCTTAGTGCCGGCTAGGTGCCATTTCTCGCCATACTCGCCCCCGCCCCGAATGTTAGGAACGGCATAAATACCGCCATTTTCGAGCAGAATGATGGTGCTGGTACCGAAGCTGGGGGTTACGCTGGAATTGAACCCACCGTAGGCATAGAGCAGCGTGGGGTTCTTGCCGTTCATCACCAAGCCTTTTTTGTGGGTGATGATCATCGGGATTTTAGTGCCGTCTTTGGAGGTGTAGAATACCTGCTTCGACTCGAATTTGCTAGGGTCGAACTGCACGCCAGCCTTCTTCCACACCGTGGATTTGCCGGTGGCAATATCGTACTTGAAAATGGTGGGCGGATAGATGTAGGACGTGAAGGTGTAGTACGTTTCCTTCTCGTTTTTCTTGGCGCCGAAGCCGCCGGCCGTACCCACAGAAGGCAACGTGATGGAGCGCTCCTTCTTGCCGCTCATATCATACTGCTCAATGAGGGAGGTAGCGTCTTTCAGGTAATTGGCGAAGATTTTGCCGCCGCCGGTGCTGGCGCGCAGCACGTTTTTGGTTTCCGGAATCAGGTCTTTCCAGTTGGCTGGTTTGGGGTTGGCCGCATCCACGGTTACTACGCGGTTGTTGGGCGCGTTCAGGTTGGTTTCGATGTAGAGCTTGCTGCCCACGTTGTCGAGCACGCCTACTTCGTTTTTCTCATTGTCTACTACCTGTACAATGGGGCTGCCCGGCTTGCTCAGGTCCTGAATGTAGAGCTCGTTGCCGGTGGTGGTATTAGCGCCGCTGATAACCAGGAAACGCTCGTCTTCGGTGAGGTAGGCGCCAATGTAGCGGCGCGGGGTTTTCTCGCCCCCAAACACCAGCTGGTCGGTGCTTTGCTTGGTGCCCAGCTTGTGGTAATAGAGCTTATGAATCTGGGTTTTGCCGGCTAGTTGGCTGCCGGTGGTGGGCTTGTCGTAGGAGCTGTAGTAGAACCCGTCGTTGCCCTTCCAGGCCAAGCCCGAGAACTTCACGTCCTTGAGCGTATCACCGACAATGCTCTTATCGGCCGTTTTCAGCACAATCACCTTGCGCCAGTCGGAGCCGCCCTCCGAAATCTGGTAGGCGGCTAGGCTGCCATCTTTGGTAAAGTTGATGCCCGCCAGCGAGGTAGTCCCGTCTTTGGAAAACTGGTTGGGGTCGAGGAACACCTCAGGTGCGCCCGTGCCTAGCTGCCGGTACAGCACCGACTGGCTTTGCAAACCCGTGTTTTTTGAGAAGTAGGTGTACTTGCCCTCCTTGAAAGGCGCGCCATATTTCTCGTAGTTCCAGAGCGTTTCGAGGCGCTTGCGGATGGCTTCGCGGTACGGAATCTGGGCCAAATAGCCCTGTGTAACCTTGTTTTCTTCCTGCACCCAGGCTTTGGTATCCTCGGCCTGGTCGTTTTCCAGCCAGCGGTAGGGGTCGGCCACTTTGGTGCCGAAGTACGTCGTTACCGTGTCTACCTTTTTGGTTTGGGGGTAGGGCATGGTTTTGATAGGCCCCTGGGCCGCCGCCTGGTAGCCAGCCAGCAGGACTGCCAGCGTTGGAAATAGTCTTTTCATTGGGTAGGAATGGAAAGCAAGAGAAGAAAGCATCTGACCAGCGCAGGCTGTCAGATGCAAGATAAGAAGCGGCGCCGAGCTCTGGCTATGCTCTGGTAAGTACCTAAGAAAACAGGGCGCGCAGGGTTGTGAGCCAATTACTACCTGGCTATAACACCTGAACCGTAGTAGCCAAATGAGCCCCGGCGTGCGTACTGAATCCACTTAGCGTCAGCAAAATGCCTTTTTTACCTTCTCCTTGCTTATGCCTGCTTACTATATCGGTTGTTCCGGCTTTTCCTACCGCGACTGGAAAGGTGTCTTCTATCCGCCGGAGCTGCCGCCGCGTAAGTGGTTTGCGTACTACTGCACCCAGTTCAACACGCTGGAGCTGAACGTAACTTTCTACCGCATGCCCGAGCTGAAGGCCTTCGAGCAGTGGTACGACCAAAGCCCGCCCGATTTTCGGTTTGCTGTGAAAGCCCCGCGGCAGGTGACGCACTACAAGAAGTTTGGCCCCGAAGCCCTGCCCATTCTCGCCGATTTTTACGCCACCGTTCGGGAAGGCCTCAAGGAAAAGCTCGGGCCCATTCTGTTTCAGCTACCCCCTAAATCGGCGTACACCGAAGAATACCTGGACCGGATTCTGGAGGCCATGGATCCGGATTTTTTGAACGTACTGGAGTTGCGGCACCCGAGCTGGTGGGATGGGGAAGTGTTCCGGCGGCTGGCGCGCCACGGCGTCAGTTTCGTGGGCCAGAGCCACCCGTTGCCGCTCCCCGATGAGGTAGTTGCCAATACGCCCACCGTGTACTACCGTTTTCACGGCGTGCCGGAGCTGTACAAGTCGCCGTACAGCCCGGCATTTCTGCAGCGCATTGCCACTGAAATAGAAACGGCTGAGCAGGTGCAGGAAGCGTACGTGTATTTCAACAATGGCGTGGGCGGCGTGGGCGCCCTGAATGCGCTGGAGTTTCAGCAACTTGTAACAGCTGAGCAGCACTAGCCTCGTGTTGTAACCAAACCGGCCTCCGCTAGCTCATTGCTGGCGGAGGCCGGTTTGGCATACACTGAATTGCAGCAAGGGTGCTTAGTCCTCGTTATTCTGGTTGTTGGAGCGCCGACCGCCTTTGTCAGTAGGGCCCGTCATGCCGGTTCCGCTGTCCATGTTGCCGGCTATCTTCTGCTTGAAATCTTCGGGCCGGTTGCCCGTGGCTACGTGCGGTTGGCTTGCCTGCCCTGATAGGCCGCTGCGCACGGACCGATCCTGATCGGTAGAGCCACTGTGCTGTGCCTGCTCCGATGATTGATTGCTGATTTTATCATTCGTGTTAGGTCCGGCCTTGGGGTCGCCCTGACTGCGTTTTCCAGATTGCTTTGACATAGCGGTAGTAGGTTAACGTGACGAAAAGAGCTAATACGCAGCAGTTCTAATGGCTGAGTTTCGCCAGTGCTGCCTCCCCAAATCGTACGCGGCTGGGCTGGTGCTGTTGCATGCGTGGCAGCAAAAAACCTTGTCATAACGCGCGTTATATCTGCTGAAGGTCAGGGGTTTACTGGATTGCTGCGCCAGCGTGCAGTAGTACCAGGGTGCTAGCTCGACATAACCTTCAAAGCCTGCCGCAACGTACCTCCTGGCATACCCTCGTTTCGTTGCTGACTATGCGCAAAAGGCTATTCACTGCTGGGTTTATTTGCTTGTTGCTGCTGCTGGGCCTGCACTTTGGGCCTGCCGCGTATGCCGGCCCAAAGTGCAGGCCCAGATTCATACCGCAGAGTACTCCGCTACTCTGGTGGTTTTGCTTTTGCCTGTTGGGATACTGCTCGTTTTGGGCCTAGGTCTGTTTTACGCGCCAACCCTTCAGAAACACTTTTCAGCCCCTTCTGCTCATGACTGAACCGCTTTACCGTACCCCGCTGATTGCCGCCGGCTTACTGATGGGAGCAGGGCTAGGAGGCTTTGTGGATGGCATTGTGCTGCACCAGATTCTGCAGTGGCACAACATGCTCTCCAATCAGCTGCCGCCTGATACCCTGGTCGCGGCCAAGGTTAATATGTATTGGGATGGGGTTTTCCATGCAGCGGTGTGGGTAATGACGGCCATTGGGCTGCGCCTGCTTTGGGCCGCAGGTAGCCGGCGCGATGTACCATGGTCGGGCCGGACATTTGGCGGGGCGCTGGTGCTGGGCTGGGGCTTGTTCAACGTGCTGGAAGGCATCATCGACCATCAGCTGCTAGGCCTGCACCACGTAGTTGAGTACACGGAGAACAAGCTGCCCGCCGACCTGGCGTTTCTGGGGTTTGGGGCTGCGCAGGTGCTAGGTGGGCTTGGCCTTATCCGGGCGGGGCGCCACGATGCTACCCCGGCGCATTCCGTACGTTAACCTGGTTTTCGGCACTGCATGGCTGCTCCCACCTATCATATTGGCTGCTCGGGGTTTCATTACAAGCACTGGAAAGGCACCTTCTACCCCGAAAAACTACCGCAGCGCCGCTGGTTTGAGTTTTACGGCCAGCATTTCCGGACCCTGGAGCTGAACGTGACGTTTTACCGCTTCCCGCAGCTGTCCTCGCTGGAAAACTGGTGCCAGCAAAGTCCTTCTGATTTTCGGTTCTCGGTAAAAGCACCCCGCCTCATTACGCACTACAAGCAGTTCCACACCACCGAGCAGCTGCTCTCCGATTTCTACGGCATTGTGCAGGAAGGGCTGCGCGAAAAACTGGGGCCAGTGCTGTTTCAGCTGCCGCCGCGCCTGAGCTATTCTGAGGAGCGCCTGCACCGCATCCTGGAAAGCCTGGACCCCGCTTTTCAAAACGTGGTAGAGTTCCGGCACCCAAGCTGGTGGATGGGCCACGTGTACCAGGAGCTCGCTCAGCGGAACATTGCCTTCGTGGGTCAAAGCCACCCGTACCTCCCCGACGAGGTAGTAACCACCACTGGGCTGGTGTACTACCGTTTTCACGGCGTGCCAGAGCTGTATAAGTCGCCGTACAGCCCGGCGTTTCTGCAGCGCATTGCCACCGAAATAGAGGCCGCCCCGGGCGTACAGGAAGCCTACCTGTACTTCAACAACGATATCGATGCCTCTGCCATCAACGATGCCAAGTGCCTGTTAGCCCTGGTTGGAGTACAAACCGAGGCTAGTGGTAGCGGCGCTGCCAGATTTTAAACCAGCTTTTGTTGGCCGGGTAGCTGCGGTGCGTGGTAGCGTTGTTGAAAATGAGGGCCACCAAAAACAGAATGATCACGCCGCTCAACACGGGGCTTACTACATACCAGTACCCTAGCGCTTTCAGCTTCTCAGACCCAATAACGGCCATGAGGGCCGTAGCGCCGCCGGGCGGGTGCAGTGTGCGCGTTACCTGCATCAGAACAATGGATACGGACACGGCCAGCGCCGCCGCTAGCCACAAGGGGTGGGGGAGCTGCTGCTGCACCGTTACGCCTACCAATGCACACAGCACGTGGCCGCCCATCAGGTTGCGCGGCTGGGCCAGTGGGCTATTGATGATGCCATAAATCAGGACGGAAGAAGCGCCGAAGGAGGCAATCAGGAATAGGTTGTCGGTGGGGGAGAGGAAGGTGCTGTTAAGCCAGCCCAACAAGCCAATACCCACAAACGAGCCTAGAAACGTCCAGAGGTGCTCCCGAAAATCGAACAGTGTTTCCTGGTAGAAAATATAGCGCGCCCGGCGCATGCGGTGTCGTAGTTTCTCTCTCATCTGCAACTCCCCCAAGGCAGCTGGGTCCACCGTTCCATGCATGTTGTTGGGGTTACCAGCCGCCGGGGCCCTAGTACGCCTCAAAAGTAAGCACCCCATCGGTTAGGTAAGTACGCGGCGCTACCTACCAACAGACTGGAGGCTTGCATTTTGAAGGTAAATACTTTATCTTCAGCAAGATCCTCTACACATTACTGCCATGGAAACGAGACCAAGAAGATACATGGGCCTGGGCTACCGGCTAACGCACATGCCCTGGTGGGCCTACGCCCTCATGATTCCAGCCGTTTATCTGTTTGGTTGGCTGCTGCGCCTGATCGGCATTATTCCCGGCCACTAGCTCACCTTCCATTCCAACGCCAGCAGCCCGGAACTACCCTCTATGCAGGAGGTAGTTCCGGGCTGCTGGCGTTGCTCTGAATGGATTTCTCGGACCTTACATCACGGGTGGCATTAGGCCTGGGGCAGAAATGGGTGCCAAGCGCTGCAGAAGCGTATAGATCAGGTGGTAGATTTCCTGCAGCTGATCGGGTTCGGTAAGGGCCTGTTCCAGATTGTAGGTTAGCAGCACCTCGGCATTGGGCTCGTGGGTAGCCGGCGAGAGGGTCAGGCGCATTTCGGGGTACTTCAGCAGTGTGGCCCTGATGCTGGGGTCAGCAAGCAGGGCTTGCAGGGCGGCGGCATCATTGGTAGTAATAATAAAAGCCGCATCCACTTCCGGGTCGCCCAGCTCCACGTCGGTCAGGCCCAGTACCTTGCCAATCTCGTGTACCCAATCCTGTTTGTGCAGGGCAAAGTGAAAGGAGGGCCGACCGGGCAGTACCGCCGAAAAGGTGGTGAACTCATAGCCGCCCTCAAAGCCCCCGCCTAGGTCGATATCTAGCTCAAACCAGATGTGGTAGCCTCCCTGATGTAAGTCGGCGCTGTAATCAAGCACGTTCTCCTGCTGCGCCATGTCAGCAGTAATCTGTTGCCACAGGGCTGCTTCCGTATCGGCTGTAAAGGTGCGTATGATGGTCATAGGGGGCAGAAAAATAAGGGAGTAGTACTATCCTGAAATACCTATCAAACCCTGATAAGGTTATGCCGCACCTTTCCTTTTCCTACGTCATGGAAAGCGCGTTCTTGCGTAAATGGGATTGGTTGTACATTATACATAATCGTATAATAAATGGTAACTAAACAATAAAAAAGATTAAAATTATCTGAAATAATGATTGCGTTACACAAGGTTTATGTCTATACTTGAATAGAAGTTGATTTTGTGCTGCGGACCAGTGCTTTATAGGCGCTGGAAATGCCCTACCCATACGCCCTGCCTCTTGGCAACAGGCAGAAGGGGTTGAGGCCAGACCTAAGGCTAGTGAATTCTTACTCCATAATCCTCCCGGGTAATAGCCGGCTGTAGTAATTCAGGGTAGTAACGCCCTTCGGTTTAAGCGCATGAGTGCCCTAGTCCGCGGCAGCTGTTGCCTGAGCCCCAGTACCCCCACACTATCTTTCTTTTCGGCCTGATATGCTCATATCAGTGCATTTGCGGTAAAGGCGGCTTTGTAGCTGCTCTGTACTGCTCGTCATAGCTGCGTCGCGTCGGGGCCCCGACGGATGCAGGCTGTGGCACCTACAGGAGCCGTTTGGTTGGCGCGCAGCCACACGGTCTTCCGGTTCAGGGCACGGCACTGCCTAGGAGTGACCAGAAGCCCTGTCTTCCCTTTATCTGCTGAGCCTGTTGGAGTGGCGTTTGATCCTAGTAGCAGGTCAATCGGTCCCTTGTGTGCCCACGCGCCGCTAGTCTGCCCGCTTGATGCCTCTTCTGCCCCGCTACTTCCCCAGGTGGTTACCATGAAGCCTTGCGTGAAAACGCTTCGCTGGTAGCACGTGCTTTATGCTTCCTGAAAAACAAACTTTAGTGTACCACACACCTTCCCCTCAACCGTTATGAAAACCCTCACCACCTCTCTACTTACACGCTGGCTCAAGCTGCTGCCAGCTGCTTTACTTTCGGCATCCATGGTGTTTACAAGCTGCGACAAGGCCGATGTAGAACCCCAGAAGGACAACGTTAGTGCAGCCGCAAACAGTACTACCAGCAATACCATTGTTAAACAGGCATCTATACCTACTATCAAATGCCTGAGCAGCACCGACCACTCCATTACCATTGAGGTGAAAGCTGGCGCTTCAGGCGCCCCGAAAGGTTTCACCATACAGTGGAAAAAAGACGGTGAAGACTGGAGCAAGTGCCAGACTAAGAGCTATGATATCTGTCTTAAGCCCTATGAGTGCAAGATAATCTGCATTGAAAACCTAGACTGCGGCAAGTGCTACGTATTCCGCGCCTCCACCAATGCCTATACATTAGATGGTTGCTACTATGCCTGCAGCCCCTACAGCTGCGAGATTAAATGCTCCACCAAGCCTTGCCCTCCCAAAGACTTGGGTTGCACCCATACGCAAGGTTACTGGAAAACCCACGGCCCAACCCCAACGGGTAATAACACCAATAAGTGGAAGCTCACTAGTTTAAAGATAGGTACTGTTACCTATTCAGCTTTGCAGCTGCAATCAATTTTCAATACTCCAGTTAAGGGAAATGGCCTGGTTTCGCTAGCCCATCAGCTGATTGCGGCACAACTCAATATTGCCAGTGGTGCTGATGCCACGTCAATCAGCGGTGTCATTGCCCAGGCTAATACATTGATTGGCGGGTTACTAATCCCTCCAACAGGCGGTGGCTATCTGTCGCCTAGCAGCACCAGTGCACTTACCGATGCTCTAGCCAAGTATAATGAAGGCCAAAGCGGGGTTCCCAGCTGCGACTAGTAATGAGTAAATTAGGGTGAACTATTGTTCGTGATAAGAAAGGGCAGCCATTAGGCTGCCCTTTCGTGCTTCGTTAGCTCTCTTCTGCGTACTGCTTGCATTCGTGGCAGGCTGCTTCCGATTTCAAACAAACCACCCTCCGTATTGGTCCGTAGGTGGCAGGCAGCGCCCAAGGCATTCTGGTGGTTACCTTGCTTACATATTATGGAAGAACTCACCCAACAACAGGTCCAGGACTACTACGGCCGTCAGCTGCAAACCCAGCAGGATTTGCAAACCAACGCCTGCTGTACCGATGATATTCCGCTGGAACACCGCCGCATTCTGGCCCAGCTAGAGCCCGAGGTGCTCGACAAATACTACGGCTGTGGTGTAGCCGTACCGCCTGCTGTGGAAGGCTGCACCGTCCTCGACCTGGGCTCGGGTAGCGGCCGCGACGCCTTCCTGCTCTCGAAGCTGGTTGGGGAGTCGGGTCGGGTAATCGGGGTAGACATGACGGAAGAGCAACTGGCCGTAGCCCGCCGCCACGTACAGGCGCACACTACCCGCTTTGGCTATACCAACCCCAACGTTGAGTTTCGCCACGGCTACATCGAGGATCTGCGCACGGCTGACTTGGCCGATAACAGTGTGGATATCGTGGTGAGTAACTGCGTTATCAACCTCAGCACCGATAAAGAAGCCACGTACCGCGAAATATTCCGGGTGCTGAAGCCCGGCGGCGAGCTGCATATCTCCGACGTATTTGCCGACCGCCGCATTCCGGAAAGCCTGCGCCAAGACCCCGTACTTTATGGCGAGTGCCTGAGCGGAGCTCTCTACACCGAGGATTTTCGCCGGCTGCTCGCTCGCTTGGGCATTCAGGACTATCGCCTCACGGCTAGCCGCCGCCTCACCATCGGCAACCCGGAAATTGAGGAGAAAGTAGGCAACATTGTGTTCTACTCGCTTACCGTGCGAGCCTTCAAGTTACCCGAACTAGAAGACCGCTGCGAAGACCACGGGCAGGTGGCCACCTACCTGGGTACGGTACCCGGCCACGCGCATGCCTTTGTGCTCGATGACCACCACCGTTTCGAGACGGGCCGGCCCATGCTGGTCTGCGGCAATACGGCCGCCATGGTTAGCCAGACCCGATACGCCCCACACTTCCGCGTCCTCGGCGACCAAAGCCAGCATTTTGGTTTGTTTGATTGCGGTCCTACTGCCGCAGTCGGTACGCCTGATGCGGCCGCCGGCAGCTGCGGCTGCTAGCCCTCAACCAGGCCCAAACCAACTAAAAAGCCCCCAAGCCACTGCGGCCTGGGGGCTTTTTGCCCGGGTGGGTGATGTACTAGCTAGTCTTTGCGCGTGTATTGCTCGTAGCGGGCGCGGTCTTTCTTTTTGTCTTTCTTACGGCCAATCAAGCCACCAGCTGCAGCACCAGCTACGCCGCCAACTACGGCTCCTTTTGTGCCGCCTACTACAGCGCCGGTTACAACGCCAGCGCCAGCTCCAATGGCAGCGCCTTTGCCTTTTTTGCTCCAGCCTTTGCGGGTTCTGGTTTGGGCTTCAGCTTGTGAGGTTACTACCGTGCTTTCCAGTACAAATAAGGCCGAAAGCATAGCCGCATATATCTTGAAAGTTTTCATGGTTTCGTTCGTTAACACTGAGAGAAACGTGTGTAGAGCTTAAACGCACACCAGAAAAAACGGGTTGTGTATCAGTCCATATTTTACAGTTCAGCTACAAGCAGTTCTTCCGGAATCAGGAAAGGCAAAAAAATACCCCCGAACCAGCGGTCCGGGGGTAGTGATTACTAGGGTGTTGATGCTTATCGAGCGTCAGCCTTGGTGTTATCAGAAGCAGGAGTAGTGCCGGCTTTCTTCACATACGTGTCGAGCCAGGTGTTCATTTCCCACAGCATGTGCATAATGGACTCACGGGCGGCATAGCCGTGCGATTCAGCCGGCAGCACCACGTAACGAACCGTAGCGCCGTTGCCTTTCAGGGCGTTGTAGAACCGCTCGCTCTGGATGGGGAATGTGCCGGAGTTGTTATCGGCCTCGCCGTGGATCAGCAGAATCGGGGTTTTGATTTTGTTGGCGAAGTTGAACGGCGACATGGCATTGTACACCTCCGGGGCTTCCCAGAACGTACGCTCTTCGCCCTGGAAACCGAACGGCGTGAGCGTGCGGTTATACGCGCCGCTGCGGGCAATACCAGCCTTAAACAGGTTGGTATGCGCGAGCAAGTTGGCCGTCATAAAAGCACCATAGCTGTGGCCCATTACCGCCACGCGGTTCGGATCAACTACGCCTAAGCGCTTGCCTTCGTCAATAGCCGCTTTGGCTGAAGCCGTGAGCTGTTCTACGTACGTATCGTTCGGCTCTTTGCTGCCCTCGCCCACAATCGGAATGCTGGTGCCTTGCAGCACGGCATAACCCTGGGTTACCCAGAACACCGGCGAGCCCCAATTGAGGCGCGCGAACGTGTAAGGCGAGCCTTTTACCTGGCTGGCATCTTTCTTATCCTTGAACTCAACGGGGTATGCCTCCATGAGGGTAGGCAAGGGGCCGTCTTCCTTCTTGTAGTTCGGGGGTAGGTAGAGGTTGGCCGTCAGCTCCACACCATCGGCGCGCTTGTACTTCAGCACCTGCTTCTGCAGGTTGCCGATGCTGGCGTAGGGATTCGTGAACTTGGTGAGGGGCGTCAGTTTCAGGCTCGGCGCATCGCGCAGGAAGAAGTTAGGCACCTCCTGAGCTGACTCGCGGCGCGTAACAAACACTCGCTTGGCAGGGTCGAGGATGGCTACTGGTACTTCGTAGTACGGCGCCTCGGAGCGCCACCAACGCTGGCTTTTCTTGGTGCGTACGTTCAGCTCATCAATGAACGGACGGTCGCCTTCCGGCGAAGCTCCATCCCCGATGAAATACACCACGTCGCCGGTGCCATCGGTTGCCAGCACGTAGCGGCCTAGGGCGTTCCGGTGCAGATAGGGCGTGCCGGGGTCGGTGTAGGTGTCTTGCGATGAGCGCTCAAACAGCGGCGTGAGGGAGGTTTTGGTAGCTAGGTCCAGCGTCCAGGTCGTTTCCTTGCGGTCGGCCCAGCGATAGCCTTCTACCAGCGCCAGCTTGTCGTTGCCCCACTGAATGGAGCGGAAGCGCAGGGGTAGTGCGGCCAGTTCCTGGGGTTGCGCGTCAAACGGAGCAGCTACCGCGAAAATCTTGTCGCGCACGGCAGCTTCGGTTTTGGGGTTACCGCCATCCTGAGCTTCTACCCAATACACCGTATTGGGGGCATCTTCGCGCCAGCCGAAGTTGCGTGGGCCGGTTGGCACGGCATCAAAGCTGGTGGGTACGTTATCGGCCAGAGGTACATCGGCCAGCTCCTTTACTATTAGGCCTTCCAAGTTCAGTACTTCCAGGCGTTGCGGGAAGCTGCTTACGGGCAAGGTGTAGGAGTAGGGACGGTGGCGGGTGCGCACCAGCACAAAACGGCCGTTCGGCGAAGGCGACGACTGCTGAATAATGCCTGGCTGACCCAGCGGCGCCATACGGCCATCGAGGCCAACTTTTACTACCTGCGAAAGGGCATAGTAATCGAACAGACGCTCATCAACGGGGCTTTTCAGCAAGTCTTGGTAGGTACGCGCTGCGGAGGTGCGGCCTACGTTCTGCTGAATGGTGGGGCCCTTCGGCGCGTCCAGGGCGCTAGGAGCCTCACCGCGGCCACCCACAACGGCCCGGGCAATAATGGTTTTGCTATCCGAAGTCCACTCGAACGGCATTCCGAAGATGCCATTCAGGAACAGGTTTGGAACCAAGCGAGCGGAGGCAGAGGCCACATCGGCAATCCACAGCTCTACGTGGTTGTTGGTAGTATGCGTGAAGGCTACCTTGGTGTTGTCAGGCGACCATTGCACGTCGCTGATGCGCGCGTTGGCCGGAACGCCCTGAATCAGAAGTTCTTTGCCATCGGGTAGCTTACGCAGGCGCAGGGTAGAGGCATAGGCCACGCGGCTAGGCCCATTGGTGCGGGGATTAATGCGCAGACCAGCCAGCCGAAGCTCGGGTTGGCTAACCTCTGCAATAGAGGGCATGTCGCGCACATCCATCAGCAGCATCCACTGTCCGTTGGAGGCAAAGCTGATGCGAGGCGTTGGAGCAGCCTCTGCCAGGGTAACAATAGCTTTAGGAGGCGTCTGGTAAGGCAAGTCTTGCGCCGTGGCCAAGCTCGACGCACCCACACATAAAGCCAATGTGAGTCGAAGTATTCTCATAGAAGAAGTTAAGCAACAGGAAACTACTGCAAAGGACGGTACATTCTGGCAGATATTCTATAGAATGTGCAACTCTGTTCCTCGTAATTTCGTAGCGCCCAGCTTACCCAAAGTGCAAAAACAAGCCGACCTCTGTCAGCGGAATGACAGAGGTCGGCTTGTTTGTGGCCTTGGCGTTGCTGAAACGCAGCTTTAAGCTAAGCTAGTGATTGATAGGAGCTTCAATCACAATGAATTGGCTATCCCCCTCTATTTGTATCTGTATCAGGTCAGTTTCCCACAGCCCAATGCTTTCCCGCTGTGCTACTACCTGCCCATTTACGGTAAGGCTGCCTTCCATCAGGAAGATAAAAACACATTTATTAAGCGGGTTCAACTGGTATGCTAGGCTCTGCCCGGCATCAAAGGCTCCCAGGCTGAGCTTAGCGTTCTGATTGATCCAGCAATGCGCCGTGCCTTCCTCATTACTCACGATGGTAGTGAGCTGGTTGCGGCGCTTCTCGCGCGGGAAATGACGGCGCTGGTAGCGCGGCGTAATATTTTGGAGCTTGGGCTCAATCCAGATTTGCAGGAAGTTTACCTCATCGTCGCCGATATTATATTCCTCATGGCGCATTCCGCTACCTGCACTCATAATCTGAACCCAGTCCTGAGTTACTTCCTCGGAGTAGCCTAGCGAGTCTTTGTGGTTCATGCTGCCGGCCAGCATTACGGAAATGATTTCCATGTTAGCGTGGGCATGCAGCCCGAAGCCCTTGCCCGCCTGCACAAAATCATCGTTGAAAACGCGCAACAAGCCAAAACCAGCCCGCTCCGGGTTAGCATAAGGCCCAAAGCTGAGCGAGAAATTGCTCTGGAGCCAGCCAATATCTTTCAGGCCTCGGTCGGCGGCGGGGGTTAGGCGAAATGGCATAGCTAGGAAGGTAACTGCCCCTGAAAGGCAAACTCAGAAATGGATTTACGCTGGCGGGCGGCTTTCTCGCGGCTCAGGAACGGCTCCTCTAGCTGCTCGGCGGCGCCTAGGTAGCCTAGCGCAATAAAGGCTACGGGCTGTAAGTTATCGGGTAGGTGGAAGACCTCCTTGGTTTTAGCGGCATCAAAGCCACCCATAAAGTGGCCGTGTAAGCCAAGCGCCGTGGCTTCCAGAATCAGGTTGCCATTGGCCAAACCCAAATCATGAAGGGCGGCGCCATTGGGGGTGCCGTTATCATACTGCGTTTTGGCCAAAGACAGAATCAGCAGGGGCGCGTTCTTGGCCCAGGGCTGGTTGCCGGGCAGCAGACAATCCACCATTTGCTGGAACGTCTCCTGGTCGGCGTGGTGGGCATAAATGTAGCGCCAGGGCTGCTCGTTCATGGCGCTGGCAGCCCACGAAGCAGCCTCAAACACTTGGTCCAGCGTTTCGGGCGCTACGGGGTAGCTGGCGAAGGCCCGGGGGCTCCAGCGTTTACGGATGGTTTCGAGAACCGGAAAATTGGTGGGAGCGTGTTTCATATGAATCTGTAAACCAAACTCCTCGCTATTGTTTGCGCTACGGCCAAACAAAGAGCGAGGGATGGGTTACGCAGTAAAAAAAGTACATGGAAAACGCCTAGGTCTTCAGCAGTCGTAAACCTACCGAAGGCTGCGGCAAGTTGCTACGCCCTACGCTGCCTGGTGGCGGAATGATGCGTAAGGCGCCAGCCTTACAGCGCCATCGGCACTTCCATCAGCAGCAGGCGTGCATTGGAGCCGGCCTGAACCGAGAACGTATCGGTGTCCCAGATGCCGAACCCGTCGCGGCGGTGCAGGGCCTGGCCGCCTATGGTCACGTCGCCGTCCAGCACGAACACATACACGCCGTTACCGGGCTTCTTCACTTGGTACTCGGTAGCAAAACCAGCCTCAAAATCAGCCAGATGAAACCACGCATCCTGATGGATCCAAACACCGGCATCGTCGGGGTTAGGAGAGAGGATTTGCTGAAACTGGTTGTGGCGGTCTTCGGCCCGGAAGGTTTGTTGGTCGTAGCGAGGCTTTACATTGCGCTTATTTGGGAACACCCAAATCTGCAGGAACTTCACTTCCTCGGTATGGCTGTGGTTTTTCTCGCTGTGGGCAATGCCTGTGCCGGCGCTCATTACTTGCACGTCGCCGTTGCGGATAATGCCGTGGTTGCCCGCGTTGTCTTTGTGCTCCAGCGTTCCGGAAAGCGGAATGCTGATGATTTCCATGTTGTCGTGGGGGTGCGTGCCGAAGCCCATGCCACCAGCCACGGTATCATCATTGAGCACGCGTAGCACGCCAAAGTGCATGCGGTCGGGGTTTTGGTAGCCCGCGAAGCTGAACGTGTGGTAAGAATTAAGCCAGCCGTGGTTGGCGTGTCCGCGCGTGTTGGCGGTATGAAGCAGGGTTTGCATGATGTTTCTACCTAGTAAGATGAAGCTGTGCTTGCAATCATATGTACATACATAGATTGTGGCTCAAAGATTCGTTTTCTCCTATGTTTTTCCAAAATAAGTTGACTAGTAGTTGTAAATACATGTGTAAACTACTGACTGTTAATAGATTGTGTTTTACTATAGATTATGCTGTAGTCTGGTCAACTTCAACTTTTGCCAGAGCGCAGCCTGACTTCTGGCAGGAGGAGCGAGCCTTGGCTGTAGAGCAGCTTTAGTTTCCCCATGCTGCTCAGGGTAGCATTGCTGATTTCTGGTGGCGCACGTATGCATCTGGCTACCTCTTTCGGTTAGTTTTGAGCTATGAATGTGCTGATCATTGAAGACGACCGTGCATTAGCGCGGGAGCTAGGCCTGTTTCTCCACGAGGAGCATTACCACTGCGACTTTGCCCGCACCGGGCGTGAGGCGTCGGAAATGCTGTTTGTGAATGAGTATGACTTTGTACTCTTGGATTTGGGCCTACCAGATCAGGATGGGTTGCAACTGCTGGCTCAGGCGCGGCAGGAGCGGAATCAACACGCATCTATTATCATCCTTAGCGCCCGCGGCACCGTTGATGACCGTATCAGCGGCCTCAATCTGGGCGCCGACGACTACCTGCCTAAGCCCTACTCGTTGCTGGAGTTAAGCTCCCGGATGCAGGCTGTAACCCGCCGCAAATACGGCGTGGTGCAGGATACGCTCACCTTCGGTCCGTTTGTGCTCGACCTCAGCGACCGAAGCCTGCGCTACGGCAGCCACCAATTGCTGCTCACCCGGAAGGAGTTTGATTTGCTACACTATCTGTTGCTGCACCGGGGCAAAGTGCTCACGCGCCTCCAGCTAAGCGAGCATATCTGGGGCGGCTCCGTAAATGAAAGCGCCGACCACGACTCAAACTACATTGATGTGCATGTGAAAAATGTGCGCAAAAAGTTGGCCCAGCACCAGCCAGAGGCGGAATGGATTGAAACCGTGCGCGGTATTGGCTACCGCCTGAAACCCGAGCAAACCGAGCCGGAAGCGTGAAGCTGCAGCAAAAGCTGATTCTGCTCAGCGTCCTGTCGAAGGCGCTGATGGCGGCCGTGCTGCTGCTATTGCTGCCGTGGGTAGTAGAAAGCCTTGTGATAAGCCACACCGATGCTGCATTGCGCACGGAGCTGGCGCAAGTGCAGGAGCGCATTCGGCAGGTAGGCCTCGATGAGTTTTTGCCACAAGTAACTACGCAGCGCCGCACGCATTACGACCTGCTTCCCGATGAGTTCATCGACATTGAGCTGACCCACGCCAACCAGCAGCCCGATACCATTGGTACCTTTCCGCGCCTGCAACACGGCACCCCAATTGATTTTCGGGTCTTGCGCCACAACGGCGCGTACAACGGACAAGCCTACACCTGTGAAATCGGGAAAAGCATTGCCTCGTTGGAGGAAGTATACTCGCTGCTACGCACGCTGGCGGCCTTTGTACTAGCCTTTGCGGTGCTGCCAACCCTGCTGTTTGAGCTAGGCGTGATTCGATACTTGCTGCAACCTGTTGACCATATTGTGCAGCGGCTGCGGGCTGTGCGCGGACCTACGCCGCCGCGCCAGCCGCCCTTGCGCACCTCCACCTCCGACTTCCAGTACCTCGATGCCAGTATTCAGGAGATGCTGCTCAAAATTCAGTCGGTGTTTGAGCAGGAGCGGCAGTTTATTGCCAATACTTCGCACGAGCTGCTGACCCCAATTTCGATTCTGCAAAACCGCTTCGAAAATATGTTGCGGGCTGAGTACCTGCCCGAAGAAGCCGAAGCGCAACTCGTGGCCTCCCAGAAAACCCTGCACCGCCTGACTGCCACGCTGCGCACCTTGCTGCTGATTTCGCGGGTAGAAAACGGACAATTTGCCCTCACGGAGCAGGTTTCGATAAGGGAAGTTTTGGCTGATGCGCTGGAGGAACTAGAAGACCGAATCAGTGAGCAGCAGTTGCAAGTACAGTGGCACCTAGCGGATGCGCCGGTGCTGTCGCCCGCGAACCGGTCGTTGATATTCACGCTTCTCTCTAACCTGCTCAGCAACGCCGTGAAATACAACCAACCGGGCGGCCAGATAGAGTTGCGCGGTCAGCGCCTGCCTAATGATGCTTACGAACTGCGTATTCGGAATACTGGCAAGCCAATTCCGCCCGAGCACCTAGCCCACGTGTTTGAGCGGTTTCAGCGCTTCGATACGGATGCGGCGGAAGGTTACGGATTAGGCCTGGCGGTGGTGCAAAGCATTGCCCAGCTACATGGCATTGGCATCAGCGTGACCTCCGATGCGGAACACGGCACCGAGTTCCGGCTGCGGCTAACGGCAGTGCGCTCAAACTCACCGGGGCCGGTGGGGCCTTGGTCGTAATCGAGGACTAGCAACCAGGGTCAGCGCATGTGGTCGGCTTTTGCGGCTGCAATCAGGGCGGCAGGCGTTGCTAGGGCAGGGCGTGGCGGAAAGCCCGGCGGCGAATAGTATTTTGCTGGCGCTATGGCCTTGCTTCAGTTACCCGACTTTCCGGTTGTTTCGCGTTTGGCCCCTACGCCCAGTGGCTTTCTGCACTTGGGCAATGCGGTTAACTTCACGCTTACCTGGCTGCTCACGCGCCGGACTGGCGGCACGCTGCACCTGCGCATCGATGACCTGGACCGCGCCCGGTTTCGTCCCGCCTATCTCGACAACATCTTCCGGACCCTAGACTGGCTAGGCCTCGATTACGACCAAGGCCCCACCGGCCCCGATGAGTTTGAGCGGCATTTCTCCCAGCGCCATTTTCTAGAGGAGTATGAAGCCGTGTTGCAAGCCGCCCGCATAGCGCACCCGGGCTTGTTCTATACCTGCCGCTGCTCCCGCTCTGAGTTGGCCCGCCTTGCCCTACCCGATGGCCGCTACCCCGGCAGCTGTCGCCCCCTCGCGCTACCCCCTGATGCGCCTCAAACCGCCTGGCGTGCCCATGTGCCTAGTAGTACAGAAGTTAGCTTTCCGGATTTGCTGCAGGGGCGGCTCAGCTGTCAGTTGGCGCAACAGCTCGGCGACTTTGTGGTGCGCAAGAAAAACGGCACGGCGGCGTATCAGGTGGCTTCCGTAATAGATGATGTGCGCATGGGCACCACGCTCATTGTGCGCGGCCTCGACTTGCTGCCCAGCACGGCGGCCCAGCTCTGGATGGCACCTTTCCTGCCGGGCCAGGCGAGCTTTGAAACTGTGCATTTTCTGCATCATGGGCTGATAGTAGACGAGGCA
This sequence comes from Hymenobacter seoulensis, assembly GCF_054780535.1. Classification (NCBI taxonomy): domain Bacteria; kingdom Pseudomonadati; phylum Bacteroidota; class Cytophagia; order Cytophagales; family Hymenobacteraceae; genus Hymenobacter; species Hymenobacter seoulensis. The sequence continues at coordinate 1,673,641 of NZ_BAAGWD010000001.1, read as the reverse complement.
GGCCAAAAGCTGTCTAAATCAACGCAGGCAGGTCACCAAAGGGGGATTGTGGAGGAAGCAGCTTCCGTGCAGGTCGTGTACCGGGCCGTGGCGCAAGTGCTAGGGCTGCCTACGCCCACAACCGCTCACCTTTCCCTCCCTGACTTACTGCACGGTTTGGGCGACTAGTAGGCCTAGTAAATGGGATAGAAACCGATGTGAATTCAGGCCATAAAAAAAGCTCCTCCGACAATGTCAGAGGAGCTTTCTAGTGGTTGTAACGTCCGCAGTTTAGTTGCGGGTTACCAGTTTATTGGTCTGGAGTTCCGTTGAAGGAATCGGCCAGATGTAGAGAGTTTCCGAAGGCTGTACTGCACCTACCGAACCTTTGCCAGGGATGGGGGCTAGCAAGCGCATAATGTCGCTATTGCGAATGCCTTCACCCAGGAACTCAATACGGCGCTCCAGCAGAATGGCATCTACCAGGGCAGTAGAGGTCAGGCTTTCCGGAGCGTACACACCTGCCGCGTTAGAGCGGCCACGTACGGCGTTCAGCAATTCCAGAGCCCGAGCATCCGATCCGCCCGTGCGAGCCAACGCTTCGGCCAGGTTCAGCAACACTTCAGAATACCGAATTACTGGTGCTTTGTCGGTGTAAGGCGTGCCCGTCGGGAACTTCTTCAGGAAGGTTTCAGTGCCTACTTTCACCGTCAGGGCCGTACGGCGCTCATCGGTTTCACCAAAGCCAGTGTTAGCCAAAATACCCGCAGGGTTCAGGCTGTACTCACCGTTGCCACCCAAGGAAGCTGGCAGGTAGTAGTAGGCTAGCTGGTTTTGGGTACCAGGCTGGTCCTGCGCCGAGAAGGGGAAGGCCATAATGGTTTCAGTCGTTTCCTGCGGTGGCGCAAAAACAGCTGCAATAGAAGAACTCAGGGCGTGCGGAACGCCACTGGTAGCCGTGAACGGTGCCGATGCCGAAACAATTTTGTTAGCCTCAGTAATCACGTCGGCGTAGCGGCCCATTGCCAGGTACACCCGGGTTTTCAGGGCAATAGCCGTGTTGCGGTGGGCGCGGGTTACGTTCAGCGTAGGCGAGCCTTGCGTGAGCGGCAGGTTCTGCTCGGCAAAGTTCAGGTCAGCCAGAATCTGGTCGTACACCTGCGCTACAGTGGCGCGGGCCAAGTCGTTGTTGTCTTGGCCAGTTTCAGCCTGCAGACGCAGCGGCACACCAGGCTTGCTGCCATTGCCATCAGCATACGGACGAGCATAGTACTGGAGCAAGGCGTAGTAGCTAAGGGCTCGCAGCAAGCGGGCCTCACCCTGGTAGTTGAGGGAGGTAGCCGCAAACGTAGCCGGGAAGCCTGGGGCTACGAAGTTAGCCGAGTTAGCCTCCATGCCTGCCAGAAACACGTTGATCTGGTTAATGCCGGCATAGGCAGCCCCCCACATGCTGATAACATCGTTCTGTGAGGCTTCGGTAAGCGTGTGCTGCCACACGGCCGCGCCAGTAACCAAGTTAGAAGTACGGTTCAGAAAATCATCAGCCCGAATGTCGCCGTACACCTGGTAGCGGCCTCCCATAAAGCTGCCTGACTTCACGAAATCGTACAGGTTGTTTACCTGCAGGGCAATACGCGTGGGGCTAGCAAAGGCTACTTCGCTGAAGATGGATGTTCTCGGCTGTGGGTCCAGGAGTTCTTCCTTACAGGAGAACGTTCCTAAACCCAGTAAAGCCGTGCAGATACCTATAGTAACCTTATGTTTAAATGTCTTCATCAGACGAAATGAATTAGAAGCCAATGTTGAAACCTACCGTGTACGTACGGGCCTGACCTACCGAGTTCCGGTCGACACCGGCACCTAGGTTAGCGCCGCCGTTGGTTGAAATCTCGGGGTCAATACCCGAATATTTCGTCAGCAGGGCGGCATTTTGTACCTGCACATAGAAGCGGGCACTACCTACGCCAATGCGGTTCAACAAATCCTGATTAAGCGTGTAACCCAACGACACGTTGCGCAGACGAGCGAAGTCACCTTTCTCCACGTTATGCGACATAACCAGAGCCGAGCCGTTCGAAACGTTGTCGCCGTACACTACGCGGGGCCACTCGCCGTTCGGGTTCTCAGGAGTCCAACGGTCGAGGATGTCCCGCTCGTTGTTCCAGAAACGCTGATCGTGCAGACCCGATTTGGTACCGTTGTAGATGTAGTTACCACCCGAGAACTGAACGAACACACCCAGATCAATGCCTTTGTAGCGGAAGGTGTTATCCAAGCCACCATACCACGTTGGCAGTACCGGGCCGAAGTATACCCCGTCAGCTAGCTGCGAAGGAGCCGTAGTAGCCGTGCCGTCCAGTCGGGTCCAGCCGCTGCCACCACCTAGGTGGTTGTATTGCACTACCGTAACGCTACCATCAGCATTCTTTTTCTCTACCATCCGACGACCGTTGGCAGGGTTAACCCCTACCGAGCGAACTGCCAGAATCTCACCTACCGAGCGGCCTACTTCTGTGAAGTTTACCGTCTCCAGGCCCGAAGTAGCCGTACCGATGCGCTGGCCTTCCGTAGCCAGAGTCAATACTTCGTTCTTCAATGTGGTGATGTTACCATTCACCGACCAGTTGAAGCTAGGCGTGTTGATGGCCGTTACGCGCAGGTTAAGCTCAACGCCCGTGTTCTGCATAGAGCCCACGTTAGCGAAGATAGAGTTGCCGGGGATACCCTTGGAAGGCGACTGGGGAACACCCAGGATCAGGCCGTCCACCAGGTTTTTGTAGTATCCTACGTCACCCTGGATGCGCTCATCCAGTACCGCGAAGGACAAGCCAACGTCCGTTTTCTTGCTGGTTTCCCAGGTCAGCTGGCGGTTACCCGCGTTGCTGAAGGCAAGGGTAGGAACTGAGGCGTACAGACCCGAGTTGTAGAGGTTCAGCGAAACGAAATCATCGATGCCGTTGCTGTTACCTACCTCGCCGTAGCTACCGGTCAGCTTCAGGAAGTTCACGCGGCTGAGCACCGAAGAGTTCTTCCAGAATTCTTCTTCCGAAATGGCATAGCCCACGGAAGCGCCATAGAAGTTACCCCACTTTTCAGCCCAGGCAGAGTAACCGTCACGACGTACGTTCAACGACGCCAAGTACTTCTTGCTGAAGTTGTAGTCAACCCGACCAAAGTAAGAGAGCAGGTAGTTCTCGCCCTGGAAGTTTCCGTCAACGGCTACGTTGGTGAAGTTACCCTGGAAAGTAGTGAAGAAGGGGTCGGCTACAGCTGTGCGGCTAGCGCCCCAACGGTCGATTTCAGTGTGCTGCTGCTCCATACCACCCAACACCGAGATGTTGTGCTTTTCAGCTAGGCTCACGTCGTACTGAGCCGTGTTCTGCCAGTTCCAGCGCTTGTTGGTGCGGAAGTAGTTCAGCGCTTGTCCACCAGCCGAGAAACCGTCGCCGGCTATCGGAGTGTAGAAGGCTTTGTCTTCGAAGGAGATGTTGTAGATACCGAAGTTGGTACGCAGCTTCAATCCTTTCAGCACTTCCAAGCTAGCGTATACGCTACCCTGAATTTCGTTGCCGTCGGAGTTGAAGTAGTTGTTCTCCAGGTCTACGAGGGGGTTGTAATAACCCGGCAGCAAAGGCGCGCCCGTAGTGGAAGCAGGGTTGAGGTTAGCACCGGGGCCAATGCCAGCACCGCTGGTGTTGTAGCTGCCATCCGGATTGAAAGCAGGCACGTTGGGCGGCAATACCAGGGGCAGACGGCCCAAACCAGCCGTACCGAAGGCACCATCGGCTACGGAGCCGGAGTTAGGCGAGGAGTTGCGGGTGTTGGAGTAGCCTACCCGGGCTCCGATGCTGAACCGGTCGTAGAGTTTGTGGTCGATGTTCAGACGGGCAGAGGCGCGCTTAAAGGTGTTGCGCTCCAGCATACCCTTCTGGTCGGTGTAGCCTACCGAGGTATAATAGGTGGTTTTCTCGGTGCCGCCGCTGAAGTTGATGTTGTTCGACGATGAGAAACCCGTGCGGTAGATATAGTCGTACCAGCGGGTGTCTACGGCATTGCCGTTGGCATCGAGGGTAGGACGGAAGCCTTCTACGTTGGTAGCAGGCTGGCCAATCGCAGCCCGGTTGGCGTTCAGGTTCCGAACAGCTTCGTTCTTAATGCCGATGTACTCCGAAGCATTCAGCATGTCGTACAGGCGCACTGGCTTCGACCAGCCCACCCACGAGTCTAGCGACACTTTGCTCTGGCCGCGCTTACCGCGCTTAGTCGTTACCAGAATAACACCACCCGCTGCCCGCGAACCGTAGATTGCGGTAGCCGATGCATCTTTCAGCACCTCCACGCTCTCAATGTCGTTGGGGTTGATGTTACTGAGCGGGTTATTAGGTACGCTGCCTACGGCCGAGCTGTTGCCGCTAAACGCCGGAATACCGTCGATAACAAACAGCGGCGCGGAGCTCAGGCTGATGGAGTTCACACCCCGGATCCGGATGACGGGCGGGTTGTTCAGTACCCCGTTGGGGGTAGTGATGTTCACGCCGGGAGCCTGACCCTGCAGGGTTTGCTCAAAGCTTTGAACAGGCTTGTTAGCAATTTGGGCGGCACTGATGCTGGATACGGAGCCCGTCAGGTCGCGGCGCGACTGGGTCAGGCCGTAGCCTACTACCACTACTTCATCGAGGCCGGTAGCGCTCGAGGAAAGCGAAACGTTAATAGAGGATTGTCCGCCTATTGCTACTTCCTTGGGGCTGTAGCCAATAAACGAGTATACGAGGGTTGTAGCCGTGGTTGGCACCGATAAGGTGTACCGACCATCACTGTCTGTTGATGTCCCTTGCGAACCTCCCTTCACAATAACGGTAACGCCCGGCAGCGCGGCACCGTCAGCTCCAACTACCCGCCCGGAAACTGTTTGGGTTTGTGCCCATGCTTCCTGGCCAGTGAGTGCCAACACCACAAGAGGGCACAAGAGTAAACTTTTCTTCATGCGTACGGTATTAGGGGTTAATTCAATATCGAGAGCTAATAAAGGTAATAATCATAAGCTGAACAACGGTAGGCAATGTAATTTTTAATATTAATATTCTTTAATTGTAAATATCGCAACAAAAAGCACCTAAAATATGCCCTATATAAAATGTATTAGCGCACCGAATTTAGCGTTGTGAGGTCTTGATAGAAACGAAAATAATGGGCACAAAAAGGCCTTCCCGCTAGTGTAGCGGGGTTTGAGCTGTAATGAGACCTAGGAGAATAAGGGACGGAGCAGCCGCTATATCTGACAGGGAGTACTACTAGAGGCAGCTACCGCAGTTCCTGCTTGAATTGTTCAGCCCAATAATCGGCGAGGCGGGTTGGCTCAGGTAGCTTGTAGCCCCGCAGGCAGGCTAGCGTCAGGCGGGTTGCCGTTGCTTGGTCGCAGCGGTGGCCGGGGCTCACAAACAGCGGGTTTACTTTATCCTTGGAGCGAATGACTTCTCCAAGAAGCTCTCCGCTCTTATCGGTGAGGGGCGTGATGCTGCCTTTCTGCAGCGCCGGCTCTTGGTACGTGCCCGTGAGGCGCTGCTTAGCCACCCCAAACGTGGGCAGGTCAAGCATCACGCCTAGGTGGGCCGCAATGCCCATCCGGCGCGGATGCGCAATGCCATGCCCGTCTACCATAATAATATCGGGCCGGTGCTGCAGCTTCTCGAAGGCCAACAGCAGATTGGGTGCTTCGCGGAAGGCCAGCAGGCCCGGTATATAAGGCAGCGTTACGGGGCTGGTGTGGTATACCTTCTCTACTACTTCCAGGGTGGGAAAGCGTAGCACCACAAAAACCGACAAAACCGTTTCGGGAGTTGGGAAAGAGGAGTCGCAGCCAGCAATAAGCTGCGGCTCCTGCGGAAGGGGTACTAGCTGTACGTGGGTGCGCAGCTCATCCTGCTGGCGGGTAAGGTCGCGGACGATAATAGGATCGGCGGGCGGGGAAGCGGGGCGGTGGTAGGCCATGTACTAGGGTGGTGGTGAAGGCAAAGGGTGTACTGTGGCGTGCACCGCCGGGTTGTGCTGGCGGGCGGTAACAACCCGCGCCGGCTAGGCACGTTATTTCAGCAACACACTTTCTGCACTATGTCTACGAAGCCTGAGCAACCTGCCGATACGGGGAGCGGCGCCTTTTTTGAGCGCCGCTACTGGGTAGACGTGCAGCACCCCCGCCAGTCGGCCGATGGGCTGCTTTATCATATAAAGAGCCATCTGCCGGAGTACTCGCCCGATCTGCTTGCTGACTTTGAAAAGTCCCGGGGGCAGCCCGGCGGCCTGAACCTTGGTGATGAGTACCGCATCAAAATACTAGGCCCCTGGAACGGCGAAGTGCGCGTAACCGACCTGGGCGAAAACTTCTTTGAGCTTTCTACCTTGGAAAACCACCCCGAGGCCGGCCGAATCTGCTTTACGCTGGCTCCTCATCCCTCCCTGCCCCATACCTTGCGCTTTGAGATACACTCCCGGGCCCGCTCGCGCGACGGCCTCGTGGCACTCACCTACGACACCCTCGGGATAGGCCGGCGGGTGCAGCAAAAAACCTGGGAAACGTTTTGCCAGCGGGTGGCCGATCAAAGCGGCGGCCTCCAGCTAGGGCCCGTGCAGGTCGAAACCGTCAAGCAGGATTCTTCCGGAACTGAAATAACCCACGATGTCTGAGCGGCCTTCCTTGTCTGCGCGCGAAAAGAAACGGCTGGAGGCCTATGCCCAAGCCGGCTACAATTTCGACTTAGACCAAACGCATACCTACACCGCTGATAACGGCTGGCAGGTAGACGACTACGAAACAGAACTACCCCTGGAGGCACCTGGCCCGCCCGATGCGCGCGGCTCCTGGGCCGCTGCCCGCGAAGTACTCCGGAACTACACCTTCCCGCCGCCCAACCTGATAACAGGTATTTTCCTGGCAGAGCAGCCCCTGGAGCAGCGCGTGATGGTGTTGCGCGGCCGTTTTTTGTTTTTCACCTTCTGGTTTGGCGTCCGGATTGGGGGCGTAACGGATGAGGTGCAAACCCTACCTAGTGGCGAACAGGAACAGGTGTGGGGGTACAATTACCGCACCCTGGAAGGCCACTTTGAGCGGGGGCAGATTGACTTTTCCATCCATAAAAGCCTCAAAACGGGGCGCGTGCGGTTTCATATTCACGCCTTTTCGCAAACTGGTCGCATTGCTAATCCTTTTTATTGGATTGGGTTCAAGCTGTTCGGCCGGATGCTGCAAAAGCGGTTTGCCCATCAGTCAATGAAGCGGCTGCGGGAGCAGGTAGAGGAAATGCTGCGCAAAGGCTGGCAAACCCCCGACACCGCCAAGGCCCCGCCCATTGAAAGCGCCGCTTCAAATACCAGTGCCCAGACTCAACTGAACAAAGCCACCTAGTACCTGGGCCGTAGCGCCCTGTCTCTGCCAACGGGTTACTAGGGGCAGTTAAGCTGCAAACCGCTACCCGTCTGTGTATGCTGCTTCACACGGAACAGCATGCACAGACGGGTAGCGGTTTACTTATTATATAGTATGCTAGATTTTCCTCCATGTTGAACGGCAAGCCGAGGGGCTGCTAGTAGGCTAGCTTAGCGGCCGAAGTCGTCCTGCACGCGCACGATGTCGGCTTCGTCGGAGGGCTGGTGGGCGTCGGTGTGTTGCCAGATTTCGGCAATAGTGCCCCAGTCCTCCAGGCCCACGAGGCGGTGGCGCTCACCCTGCTGCAAGGTAATCTGGTCGCCGGGGCCATAGGTTTTTAGCTCGCCTTCTTCATCCGTTGGGCTGGTTATCACGCCTACCGTGCCGCTAACCACGCGCCAGATTTCGGCGCGGCGGTGGTGGTACTGCCAGGAGAGGCGCTGGTGCGGGGCAACCAGCAGAATTTTAGGGCTCAGTTTGCCCGAAATCCTCAGCCCCTCCACTGACAAGCCGTCGAAGTAGAGGTCGGCAAATTCCTGCGCTTGCGTTTCGTCCAGCACAAAAAAGCCACCCCAGGGGCGTGTGTCATCCTGGCTCTCGATACGGAACCCTTGCTCCTGGAGCTGCTGCTGAGTTTGCCGGAACAGCTGCTGCTTAGATAATTCAGCGCTCATAAGTAGTTGATATGAATGAAGAAAATAAGGTCAGAAGAAAAAGCTAAACCGGTTGGGGGCATGCCCACCTGGCGTGTTGCCTGCCCCAACCGGTTTGAGTCCCAGTGCTACCTAGGCGCCTACAGCTCTTGTGTTTGGTGCCTAGGCCTACGCTACGGCTGCACGGCGGCTGCCCCGCAGCCCGTACCACATAATGTAGAGGTAGCACGCAGCGGGCACCAGTAGAGCCAGGCGTAGGGTGCTGTGGTCGGCGATGACGCCGAACAGCAGCGGAATCACGGCCCCGCCCACGATGGCCGTGCACAGCAGCCCCGAGGCTTGCTCCGTATGACGACCTAGTCCGGCCACGGCCAGCGTGAAGATGGTCGGGTACATCAAAGAGTTCATCAGGCCCACGGCCAGCAGGCTCCACATGGCCACCGCGCCGGTGGTGTTAATCGAAATCAGCACCAGAACAATGGCGCCCACCGCATTAAAGGCCAGGAGTTTGCCGGGTGAAATCTTGCCCAGCAGGTACGCGCCCGCAAAGCGGCCCACCATCGCCGCAAACCAGTAGTTGGCTACCTGACTGCCGGCTTGCTCTTCGTTTAAGCCCATCACGTCGGGCAGGCCGAGGTAGTTTACAATGTGTGAGCCAATGGCCACTTCGGCCCCTACGTAGGCGAAAATGCCCACTACCCCGAACACCAGATGCCGGTAGTTCCAGGCGCTGCCCGCGCCGCTGCCCGTCGTAACGGTGTCTTCGGCTGTGTGCGCAATCTGGGGCAGGTTCACGCGGCTGAGCAGCAGGCTGATCACTAGCAACACGGTGCCAATAACCAGGTACGGAGTCTGCACGGCTGTTACATCCAGGCTGGCGGCGGTGGTCTCATTCACAACTTTAGGCAATTGACTCAGAATGAGTACGGCCCCTATTTTTGGGGCGAGGTAGGTGCCCAGCGAGTTGAAGGCCTGCGTTAGCGTCAGACGTGCGGAGGCCGACTCCGGCGGGCCCAGAATGGCCACGTAGGGGTTGGCGGCCACCTGCAGAATGGTGATGCCGGAAGCCAGTACAAAAAGTGCCCCCAAAAACAGACCATAGGCCCGTTGGGCAGCGGCCGGGTAAAACAAGTAGGCCCCGATAGCGGCCACGCCAAAGCCGATCAGCATGCCCCGCTTGTAGCCCACCTTGGCCACCAGCTTGCCGGCCGGAATGCTCACCAGAAAGTAGGCCCCGAAAAAGCAAAAGTTAATCAGGTTGGCTTGGGTATAGGAGAGCTGAAAAACAACCTTCAGATACGGAATCAGGATATCGTTGAGACAGGTGATAAAGCCCCAGAGAAAGAACAGGGTAGTGACGGCCGCCAACGCGGAGGTGTAGCGCTGCGGAGTGCCGGGGCCGGCAACTTGGGGAGTAGATAAGGTGGGAGAGGGGGACGCCATAAAAGGACTGTTGAATGAAGAATGGGCAGGACTAATGAACCAGCTCAGTTGCTGCCTGAACCCGTGGCAGAACCGGTGGTGGAAGTTGATGAGTTGGTGCCAGTATAGCGAACCCGCTTGCTCTGGTCACTAACGCGTAGCGTAAAGTAACCATCTTCCAGCCGAATTTGCCCATCCGTGTCAGGATAACTCCAATCAGCCTATGGCTTGCTGGTGAAAGTAAGCTCACGTCTTTCACCCAGGTGAAATTCTACTACTCAGAAGCCTTCAGCCGCTTTACGGGGCGCGTAATCCGAGCTAGCTCATCGTTCAGAAATCCCTACACAACTTCCGTACTAGCCTTATATGAGCCCACTAGTGCTCCGCGCCAAATGGCAGCAACGTTGCAGGGCAGGTTGCTATATTTGAACGTGGTGTAGCTCTGGCCCTGGCAAAACCTCGTGGGTATGGCCGCTTCATAGATGGTACCGCGGATAAAGGCGGGTAGAGCTTTCCGATTAGGGCTTGTCTAGTCCGAGACCTGGAGGTGCTGCATAAATGATAGGCTTCGTTAAACAGCGCCGGCCGTTTTGCTTTCAGTGGCTGGTGCCAGCGTTGCTGGGCCTGCAAAGCGCAGTAAGGTGTAGCCCAGCGCGCCAGCACACAACGACGCCACCAAGATGGCCAACTTAGCTACATCAGCCCCCACGGATTCTTCGCCCAAGGCTAGCAGCGTGATGAAAATGGACATGGTAAAGCCAATGCCGGCCAGAATGCCCGCGCCCCACAGCTGCTTCCAGCTGACGCCGGGCGGCAGCGTTATCCAGCCCAGCCGAATCACTACCCACGCCAGCCCGCCAATACCCAGCGGCTTGCCAATAAGTAAGCCTGCCAAAATTCCCAAGGCCAATGGCGAACTGAGCTGCCGGAATACGGCCGGCTCCAGCACTAAGCTGGTATTGGCAAACGCGAACAGCGGTATGATACCAAACGCTACGGCCGTGTGCAGCTGCTGCTCCAAGCGCTGGGCCGGGGAGCTGCTGCGCAGATAAAGCGCCTCCAACTCTTCACTGATAATCCGAGGATCGGCCGCATCCGTGTGTACTTCCGTGCGTATCAGGGCCAGTCGCTCATCAATCAGGTGCAGCAGCGCCTGCCGGGTGAACGGTATGCGGAACGGAATAGCCGCGGCCAGCAACACGCCGGCCAGCGTGGCATGTACCCCCGACTTCAGCATGAAAAACCACAGTACGGCACCCAGCGGTAGGTACGCCCACAAGCTCCGGACCAGAAGCATATTGAAAAGCAGCAGCACACCCCAAGTGCCCAGTGCCAACAAGAGGTAGTTTAGGTGTAGCTGCTCGGTGTAAAACCCGGCAATGACGAGCACTGCCCCTAGGTCATCTACAATGGCCAAGGCCGTTAGGAAAACCTTCAGGGCTAGCGGCACACGCGGACCTAGCAGCTGCAGCACGGCCAGCGCAAAGGCAATGTCCGTAGCCATTGGAATGCCCCAGCCTCCGGCCGTAGGTGTTCCGTGGTTGAAAAAAGTAAAGAGCAGCGCCGGCACTACCATGCCTCCTAGGGCTCCTACAATGGGCAAGGCCGCCTGCCGCACCGAGGAAAGCTCACCCTCCAGCACCTCCCGCTTAATTTCCAGGCCCACAATCAGGAAAAACACGGTCATCAGCCCGTCGTTGATCCAGTGCAGCAAGCTATGGTCAAGAACTAAGTTATGGATTGATATCCGGATGTGCTGGTTCCAGATAGCAGGGAAATGCTGAGCCGGGCCCCAGTCGGAGTTGGCCAGCACCAGGGCCAGCACGGCACTGATCAGCAGCACAATACCGGCCGCGGCCTCCCGCCGAAAGAACTCAGTAAACGGACGAATCAGGGGTTTAACAAGGGTAGGTAGCACCATAGGTTGAGAGTAGTACGAGCAACTCAAGTGGAGCGCTCCATCGTCAGGCCCACATCAGCCACCCCGCAAACGGCGGTGGCTGATGTGGGCCTGAAGGTACTAGTCTACGGAATTTGATGAGCAGCAGTAGCAAGTTTCGCCACTTGTTATTTCGCCGGACGGGCTAACAGCAGCCCTAGAGAACTTTCTGACCGTTAGGCTCTAAGTTCAGGTTGGTACGAGACCTAGGCCATGGTGGGCAGTACCAATACCGGCACGGGGCTATGGCGCAGCAGTTGCGCCGTCACGCTGCGGTGAAACAGGCTACCCAGGAAGGTGTGCGGCCGGGCCAGCACTACAAGTAGCTGGGTCTGCAGGTCAGTGGCAGCCTGCAGAATGCCTTCGGCCGGGTCGTCGTGGGGTATGTGGTGGAAGCAGGTGGCGGGCAACGGCCCGAACATGGCGGTGCGGTGTACCGCTTCCAGCCCTATGGTGTTCTGGCCGGAAGCAGGCCCATCGGGGGTAACGTGTACTACCGTTGTATCGGGCTGCAGCGCCGTCAGCAAGTCAGTCAGGGCCAGGGAAGGGGCCGTAAGCCAGAAGCTGTGGTCATCTACGGCCACGGCAATGCGGCTGGGTAATTCAGTTTCTGTCCAGCTTTCGGGCACCAGCAGCAACGGATAATGTGCCGCCTGCAAAATTGGTGCCGCCTGATGGCGAATCAGACGGTCAAGCAGTGTATCGGATTTTTCGCGGCCCAGCACCAGCAGCAGCGGATGATAGCGCTGCACTACATCGGTTACGGCATCCGGCAACATATTAGCCGTAAGCTCAACCTCGGTAGGCAGCGGCATCTGCTCGGCGCGCTGCAGTAGGTCGGCTTGTATCTGCTTACGGGTGCTCATCACCAGCGGAACGTTCATGGCCATTACCGTCGGCTCCAATACTGGGTCTTGGTACACATGCAGTAATACCAAGCGGCCTTCGGTTTTGGTGGCCAACCGAATGGTGTAGCGGATGGCCGCTTCCGCCGCAGTCGTAAAATCGGTCAGGACAACAAAGGAAGGTTGCATGGGTATAGGTGTTGTGTTGCTAAGACAAGATGCTGATTACTGATAGGTTGAAGCCGTTGATGGGGCTAGCAAACGTGGTGTTCCTATAGGGCTGCGTGGCATGGCTGTAGAGGGCACTTGGGCTCTTCCGTTACCCTAGTGCTGGCAGCAGCAGTACCGGAATGGCACTTTCGCCGATAAGCTGAGCCGTAACGCTGTGATGAAACAGGCCACCCAGCAACGTATGCTGCCGCGCCACCACCACTAGCATATCAACCCCCAGCTCAGCGGCCGCCTGCTGAATTCCGGCGGCCGGCTCAGTGCTGCGCACGATATGCACCGAGTCCGGTCCCATTTTTTCGCCTAACCCGCTGGTGCGGATGGTACGCAGAATCTGCTCGGGGGCGTGTTCCGGAACATCTGGTTTGGCTACGTAAATCACTTGGAGCGAGGCGTGTAGTGCGTGCTGCAGCTGCGGTACTATCTGCTGGCTGTCATAAAGTGAAAAGGGCTCGCCATCAACGGCCAGGGCTAGGCGGCGCGGCGGAAAGGCATCCCACCCAACCGGAGGCACTATCAGCAGCGGGTAAGGCACGTGGCGGAGCAGGTCAGTGGCGGCGCTGGCTACTACCTCTATGGGCGCGGTAGAGGAGCGGCCCAGTACCAGCAATTGCGGCTGATGATGATGTACGGAATCTTCTACTGCTTCCGGCAGAAAGCGCGCTGAGATTTCTACCTGTGTTGGAACCGGTTGATCCTCTGCCAGATGATTTAGGGCTTGGTATACCTGCTGTTCGCTGCGTTGCGCGTACTGCTGCGGAGAAAGCAGCGCATCATGCCGAACATGCAGCAGTACAAGGTGGGCGTGCAATGGCACTGCTAGGCCCGCCGCATAGGATAAGGCCCGGTTTGAAACGGCAAAAAAATCAGTAAGAACAACCAGCGCAGGAGTCATAGTAGCGAGATAAGAAGGTTAGAATGAGCCAGCGTAAGCGCCCGTGGCGTCGCCGTTCTGCGCTAGGCCCTTAGCTTCCGTCACGGTGTCATCAAGCGGTTGGTACTCCTTGGGCAGGTAGTTCGGGGCAACCGGATCCTGGCGCGGCCGGATGCGGCCGCGCAACGTGGCTTCAGATTCAGAGCCTATGGTGGATGGTACTGGATAGCGCGACCGGGCTTTATAAGCAGTTTCGTGGTTCATGATGCACGGCTTATTAGGTGTAATGCAGAGGATGCGAAGGGCAGAAACCTACCCTGCCAGGGAAATTCAGTCGGCAAGCCGCTAGGAGAGAAGGGCAGGGTAAGTAGTATGCGGCCAATAGGCGGCTCTCAGCCAAGGAGCGGGCTGCAATAGCCAAGCTGAGAGCGAAGCGTACTCAGGCGGTTGCGGTGCGGCTTTGGTGCCATCCAAGGGCAACTAACGCCAGCAGCAACAACGAAAACCAGAAAGTGGGCGTGACCATGGCAGGAAGCAGTTAAAAGTGGATGCTTCACCAAATGCAGGTGACTATATACAATAGTAAATATCAGATAAAGTCATTTGGTTCACTATGATGACCATCAGGTAGTTACCTGACTTTGGTCATCTTTTCGGCCTAGTAATCTGCCTGGTATATAAATACGCTTGCCGTCAATCTGGCGCCGCTGCCAGCCAGTAGTGGCCCTTCTGCTGATGCCCCACTAGCCCCCAACCATTCACAAACCCCAACTCTAGAGGCAAAACCGAAGGTCCGGTATGTGAAATCCCAACGCCGGCTGGCGCGACTCTGCCCACTAGCCCCTCGCAAAAACACAACCGCCAGCGCTGCCCAAGGTGCAGGTTTCCTAAACATTCCGCCTCTGAAAACGTTGTCTTGGTTCCGTTCTGAATTAATCAGTTCTATCCAACCAACCCTCTTCATGTCAGAAGCAAAAGGCTATGCAGCTCCGGCTGCGCATGCTCCCCTCGTTCCCTTCGATTTTCAACGCCGCGACGTCGGTCCGCACGATGTTCGTATCGAGATTCTTTTCTGTGGCGTGTGCCACTCCGATGTGCATCAGGTGCGCAATGAGTGGGGCGGCTCTATTTTCCCCATGGTGCCTGGCCACGAAATTGTGGGTCGCGTTACCGAAGTAGGCACCCACGTAACCGGTTTTAAGGCCGGCGACTTGGCGGGTGTTGGCTGTATGGTTGACTCTTGCCAGCACTGCCCCGACTGCAACGACGGCCTAGAGCAGTACTGCGACGAAGGGTTTGTGGGCACCTACGGCTCCAAAGACCGCGACGGTACCATCACGCACGGTGGCTATTCCAACCAGATTGTGGTAACGGAAAAGTTTGTGCTGCACGTGTCGGAAAAGCTTGATTTGGCCCGAGTAGCCCCGCTGCTGTGCGCCGGCATTACCACCTGGTCGCCGCTGCGCCAGTGGAACGCCAAGGCTGGCGACCGGGTAGCCGTAATGGGCCTGGGTGGCCTGGGCCATATGGCCGTAAAATTTGCGGCCGCTATGGGCTGCGAAGTAACCGTGCTCAGCACCTCGCCCAGCAAAGAAGCCGATGCCAAAGCCCTGGGTGCCCACAAGTTTGTGGTAACCAAGGAGAAAGAGGCCATGAAGTCGGTTTCCAACTACTTTGATCTGATTATCAACACGGTGTCGGCCCCGATGGACTTGGCGCCTTACATCAACACCCTGCGCCGCGACGGTACCATGGTACTGCTAGGCGTGCCGCCGGAAGCGCCACAACTGCACGCGTTTAATCTTATTGCCAAGCGCCGCCGCATTGCTGGCTCGCTGATTGGGGGCATCAAGGAAACGCAGGAAATGCTGGATTTCTGCGCCGAGCACAACGTCATGAGCGACATTGAGGTGATTCGGATGGACTACATCAACGAAGCCTATGAGCGCATGATGAAGTCGGATGTGAAGTACCGCTTCGTGCTGGATCTGGCCACGATATAAATAGCAGCACTATATTGAAAAAGCCCGGTCTCCTGTGTAGGAGCCGGGCTTTTTGCTTTGCAGTAGGTGACGGTTACTCCTCCAACACAGGGTAGCGAAACGAGCCCTCCAGCGTCAGGCGCTTGCCGCCGCGGCCCGATTCGCAGACCTGGCAACGGTAGGTCCCCATCAGCCAGTGCCGCGCTGCATTTACGCCCGTAATGGTCACGGAGCCCGGGTTATCGGGGCAGGACTTGGAGTAGGCGGCGGTGTTGCCGTAGCGGTAGGAGGCGTCGCGGTTGCGCCCGCTCAGTATTTCCTGGAAGCTGTAGGTGCCAGCCTGAATCGGAAACCGGTCGATGATGATGGTGAGGCCTTCGCCGTCGGGGTCATCGGCTCGCACAATGTTGAGGCGCAGGGCTCGGTCGGCCCCTAGAAAAAAGCGGGAGCTAGTGGTGTCCGTTGCTACCGCTTGCCCATTGATACGCAACGTGAGCAGCCGGGCCGATTCGGGCACGGAAGGGGTTGCCAGCGGAGCTGACCCTAGCAACGGCAGCAACAGGAGAGGTAGAAAGCGTTTCATCGGAGCGGAAAGAGGCAACAATCAGCCCAGAAGATAGAAAAAGCCCGGTTAAAAGAGAAAACCGTGTTACAGCTGCCGCCCCGGATACTCACGCAAAGCCACCTCCAGGCAGTCCATGGCTTGCGTAATAACTTCCTGGTTCACCACGTACGCTAGCCGCATCTGCTGGCGCCCTAGCTCCGCCGTGGCATAAAACCCCGCCGCCGGCGACACCATCAGTGTCTGGCCCTGGTACTGAAATTCCTCCAGCAGCCACTGGGCAAAGCGTTCGGCATCGTCTACGGGCAAATGGCACAGCACATAAAAAGCGCCGCGGGGCAGGGGGCAGCGCACGCCCGGCATGGCCCGCAAACGGCTTACCATCAGGTCGCGACGGGCCTGGTACTCGGCCTTGGTATGGTCGAAGTAGTCTTCGGGCAGGTCGGCGGCGGCTTCGGCCAATAGTTGACCTAGTCCGGGCGGGCATACGCGCAACTGAGCCAGCTTGAATATTACGTCGCGCAAGGTTTTGTTCTTGGTTACTAGCGCGCCAATGCGGGCTCCGCAGGCGCTGTAGCGCTTCGAAATGGTATCGAGCAGCACGATGTGGTCATCAGCTCCTTGCAAATGCAGGGAGCTGGTGTACGCGTCGTCATAACAGAACTCACGGTACGCCTCATCGGAAAGCAGAAACAGATTGTGCCGCAGACACAGGTCCTTCAGTTGCTCCAGCTCCTGCCGGCTGTACACGTAGCCGGTGGGGTTGTTGGGGCTGCAGATCAGGATGGCCTTGGTACGCGGGGTTATTTTCTGCTCAAACTCCGCAATAGGGGGTAAGGCAAAATCCTCTTCCAGATGCGAGGCCACGGGCACTACGTGCGTGCCAGTAGAAATGGCAAACGCTGTGTAGGGGCCATAAAACGGCTCGGGTACAATGAACTCGTCGCCGGGGTTCAGGCACGCCAGCAAAGCAAAGGAAATCGACTCGCTGCCGCCCGTTGTCACCAATATTTCCTCGGCCGTAACATCTAGGCCCAAGCGTTGGTAGTAGTCGGCTAGTTTCTGGCGGTAACTTAAGTAACCTGCCGTGGGGCCATACTCCAGTACCCGGATATCGGCCTGCTGCACAGCGGCCAGCATAGCCGGCGGCGTCTCAATATCAGGCTGCCCAATATTGAGCGGATGCACCGTAATACCGCGCTGACGAGCAGCATCGGCATACGGGGTGAGTCGACGGTAAGGAGAGGGCGGCAAGGCCACACCACGCTGCGAAGGTTGAAGCATGGGCTTAAAGTTACGTCACGAGCCTAAAATCAGCCACTATATTCTAAACTTCCGAGCGGCGGCCAGCCGTACTAGCTACGTGAGGGCATCAGAGCTAACGTGGCTTCTGCGCAAACTCCAGCACCTGATTTCAGTTTTCACTCTATGCAAACTCCTGCTTCCCACCTGCCTGAAGTATGGCTGCGCGGCCCACTTCCGAATATTTCTCCGTTGCTGCAGCCCCTCGCCTTCGCCATCCTACAGGCGCGGGAAGAAGTTACAGCAGCTCTTAAGGCTTTTCCAGACGCACTGCTTTCTGCCCGTCCGGCTGGGGTGGCTTCCGTCGGCTTTCACCTGCGCCACCTGGCCGGAGTACTAGACCGCATGCAAACCTACGCCCGCCATGAGCCCCTGAATGAAGGGCAGTTTCAGTTCCTGGCCCAGGAAAAAGACGGCCCTACTACCCCCGATACCACCGCAAACCTGGTGCAGCAGTTCTCCGATGCTGTAGAGACCATGCTTACTGCCCTGCACACTACTCCAGAGGCTACATTACCGGAGTTTCGGCCGGTTGGGCGCGCTGGGCTACCTAGTACCGTAATGGGCTTGTTGGTTCATGCCGCTGAGCATACTACGCGCCATGTGGGCCAGTTGCTGGTTACGGCAAGGGTAGTGCAGGCTGAGGCAGGCAGATAGCAGTATACAGAGTTATATAAAATAAAAAGTCCCACCGGCAGCTGCCAGTGGGACTTTTCTACAATTTAAACTTCTAGGAAGCTTAGCCTACGATAGCTACGCGCTTGAAGTCCGAAATGGTCAGGCCTTTCTGCGTCTTGTCGAGCAGCTGGGAGATGGTAACCGAGCTGTCCTTTACGAACTCCTGGTTGAGCAGGGTGTTCTCTTTGTAGAACTTGTTCAGCTTGCCCTGAGCAATTTTCTCCAGCATAGCTTCTGGCTTGCCTTCAGCGCGCGCCTGCTCTTTGCCGATTTCAATTTCACGCTCGATGGTAGCAGCGTCAACGCCGTCTTTGTCGAGAGCAACTGGGCGCATCGCTACAATTTGCATTGCTACGTCGCGGCCTACAGTGGTTACATCGGCACCGCCTACGTTCTTCATAGCCACCAGAACGCCCTTCTTGTTATCCGAGTGGATGTAAGAAGCAACTTTCTCGGCCGTTACGTTTTCGTACGCAACTACGTCCAGCTTCTCGCCAATTTTGCCCATCAGGTCCGTGATGTGCTCCTGCAGCGAGCGGCCGTCTTCCTGAGCTGAAGCCAGCAGCTCTTCTTTCGAAGAAGCGTTGCTTTTCACAGCCGTAGCCAGGATTTGCTGCGCCAGGTTTTTGAAGTCTTCTACTTTGGCAACGGGCTCAGTTTCGCAAGCCAGCGCAACCAGTTTGCCGTTGGTGCCATCTTCGCTTACAGCCGCGAGTACTACGCCTTCGGCAGTAGCATTCTCAGCACGCTTGTCGGCAATTTTCTGGCCCTGCTTACGCAGAATGTCACGAGCAGCCTCGAAGTCACCATCGGCTTCGGTCAGTGCTTTTTTGCAATCCATCATGCCCGCACCAGTCATGGTGCGCAGCTTGTTCACGTCTGCGGCGGTAATTGCTGCCATTGTTGTGAGTTATATGAGGTTGAGAGGGTTTTCTGTTTTTTTAGGTGCCAAGAATAAGAGCCGTAGCACCTTCCCGGGCAACTATAGAAAAAGGGAACACCGGAGCCGAGTGCTTCGCATGTTCCCTTTTCCTTAGAGGGCAGCTAGCCTATTCGTCGGCAGCTTGCTTCTCCTGGATGCCTTCTTCTTCGGCTTGCTTCTTGTCGGCATCTTCCTTGTCGACTTTCCGCTCCGACAGGCCGTCTTCGATAGCCTTACCCATTACGCTCACGATGAGCTGGATAGACTTCGAGGCGTCGTCGTTCGCCGGGATTGGGAACTGAACCAGCTCGGGGTTTGAGTTCGTATCGCAGATAGCAAATACCGGAATGCCCAATTTCTGAGCTTCTTTCACGGCAATGTGCTCGCGCTTTACGTCAATCACGAACAAAGCAGCGGGCAGGCGGCTCAGGTCGGCGATGCCGCCCAGAACACGCTCCAGCTTTTCACGCTCACGCGACAGCATGAGACGCTCGCGCTTGGCAAGTGCAGCGTACGCAGTGTTTTCCTTTACCATCTTGTCGATGGTGCTCATCTTCTTCAGCGACTTGCGAACGGTGGTGAAGTTGGTGAGCATGCCGCCCAACCAACGGTCCGTTACGAAAGGCATTTTCAGGCGCTTCGCTTCTTCCGTTACAATTTCCTGAGCCTGCTTCTTGGTTGCAACGAACATAACCTTGCGGCCGCTCTTTGCAATGTTGCGGATGGCCGAGGCGGCCTGCTCCAACGAAACCAGGGTTTTGTTCAGGTCGATAATGTGGATGCCGTTCTTCTCCATGAAGATGTACGGCGCCATTTTCGGGTCCCACTTGCGCGTAAGGTGACCAAAGTGGGCACCGGCATCAAGCAGCTCTTTATAAGTGGTGGACTGAGCCATGATAAATTTCCTCTGGGATTAGCGTTTCGAGAACTGGAACGAGCGACGAGCTTTACGCTTGCCGAATTTCTTGCGTTCCACCATGCGCGGGTCACGGGTCAGGAAGCCTTCTTTCTTCAGCGCTGGGCGAACCTCAGCGTTGTCGCCCACAAGGGCTTTCGAGATGGCCAGACGGATAGCCTCGGCCTGAGCCGAAATGCCACCACCGCGCACGTTAACCTTAATGTCGTACTGGCCGACTTGCTCGACAGTAGCCAAAGGCTGGTTCACGATGTTTTCCAGGAGCTCGTTAGCGAAGTACGCCTTGATGTCCCGGCCGTTGATAGTGATATTCCCTTGCCCGGCCTGCATGTAGATGCGGGCCACCGAGGTTTTTCTTCTACCAGAGGTATTGGAGATTTCCATTAAGTGAAGAAGTTAAAGAGGGGCCGAAAACGGCTTAGAGATTCGTGAGAGAAACAGCTTTCGGCTGCTGGGCTTCGTGGGGATGCGTCGTGCCGGCATACACATACAGGTTACGGAACTGCTCCGCGCCCAGTTTGTTGCCCTGCAGCATACCACGTACGGCGTGCTCAATCACGCGGGTCGAGTTCTTGGCTTTCTTGTCACGCAGGTTAATGCGCTTCTGACCGCCGGGATAACCCGAGTGCGTGATGTAGATTTTGTCGGTCATCTTTTTGCCGGTCACGCGAAGGTTGTCGGCGTTGATGACGATGACGTTGTCGCCACAATCCGAGTTGGGCGTGAAGGAGGGTTTGTGCTTGCCACGCAACATGTTGGCAATTTGGCTAGACAGACGACCCAGGGTAGCGTCGGCGGCGTCAACCACAACCCAGCCCTTGTTGGCGTTGGCTTTGTTGACGGATACCGTCTTGAAGCTCAGATGATCCATTGGGTAGGAGGATAAGCGTTTGAAAATGAAGAAGAAGCCGAACAGGGTTCGGGGAAAACGGACACAAAGTTACCGTCTTTCCCCGAATATTCAAACCAGCGGCTACTAATTGTTCCTGAAACACTTACTGCGGCCGCCTCCGGGGCATACGGGAATAGCTACCTTTAAGGCCAAATACTGGCTTTCCCGCCAGCAGCCCCGGTTATGCCAGCCCAGGGGCCTAGTCGAAATAAGATATACACAAGTAGCCATAATAGCAGCACCGGGTTGCCGGCCGGGTAGGGGCTAGCCGCTGCCGCCGCAGTAGTGCACCACCTAGCCCCTGAGGCCTGAATGCTGCTGCGGTTTGCGGCCTCCCCTGACCTAGTGCTTGCTGACTTCTGCGAATTCTTACACGTAGTATGCCTTTCTATACATCTTCTTCAGCCACTTCTCTGCCTGCTGACCGGCGGGCGTATGGGTTGCTGCTCGGGTTGCTGCTCGTCTCGTTAGTTACCGCGTTTGTTACTCAGAGCACCTTCGATTCCAGTGACAGCATTCTGCACTATGTGTTTGCGCGCTATGCGTTTGCCCACCCAATCAACTTTCTGGAGTCGTGGTCGAAGCCGCTGGTAGTAGAGCTGATGGCGGTGCCGGCGCTATTCGGTCTGCGGGGCGTAATGGTGTACCAGTGCCTGGTAGTAGCGGCGGCCGCGGGCCTGGCGTATGAGGCAGCGCGGTACCTGCGGCTGCCGTGGCCGTGGCTGGCAATTCTGTTCTGCTACGCCTCTCCGGAGTACTTCCGAATTCAGTTCTCGGGCCTGACAGAGCCTACATTTAGCTTGGTGCTGATGGCGGGGGTAGCGCTGGCGCTCCGCGGAAAGACAAGTTGGGGCGCTGTGGTCTTGTCGTTTCTGCCTTTTGCGCGCTCCGAGGGCTATTTGATCCTGGGAGTGTACGGCTTTTACTTGCTGGTTACCCGGCAATGGCGCGTTTTGCCCTGGCTCGGGCTGGGCTTTGTGGTGTACGGCATGGCGGGCCTTTTCGTGTACGATGATTTTCTATGGGCCTTCAGTCGCAATGCGTACCCAACACGCAACCTCAACTATGGCCACGGCGACGCGTGGCACTTTATCCGCAGCCTGCCCAACACCATGGGCTGGGTATTGTACGGGCTGTTTTGGTTGGGCGGGTTGCGGATGCTAGTAGAGTGGGCGCGACCAGCCCTGCGTCGACAACCGCCGCTTTTCACAGCTGAGCTACTGCTGGTATATGGCAGCGTAGTGGTGTTTGTGGTGGCCCACACCATTTTCTGGGTGTATGGCATTTTTGGCTCCTTCGGGATGGCGCGGGTGCTGTGTGGCATTGCTCCGTTGCTGAGCCTTATTGCCCTGCGGGGGGTAGTGGCTCTAAGTGAGCTGGCCCAAACTCCGCTGGCACAGCGCCGCATTCAAACGGTGCTGGCCGTGGCCGTAGTCGGGTTTCTGTTCTGCGGGTCTCGGGCTTCTTTCCGCTGGCAACGGGATTTTGGCCGCGCCGCCGACCAGATTTTGATAGAGGAAGCCGCTGTGTGGGCATTAGAGCGCGGCAACCCACCGCACGTAGCCTACACGCACCCGTACTTTGGGCTGGCGCTGCACACTGATCCGTTCGGCCCGCACCGCAGCGAAATAGCGGCGGTGCGCGATACCAGCTGGCCGTTGCCCAAAGGCACCCTCGTGTTCTGGGATGATTGGCATTCTATCATGGAAGGCCAAGTGCCTTTTGCGTTGCTGCAGCAAGACCCAAACTACCGGCTACTGTGGAAGAAGGTGATGGCTCGCAACCAGCGCAAGCCCATCCCAGATTCCGTGCGGATTGCCATCTTCGAGAAAATCAACTGATAACACTAGGCCCCTAAACAACACAAAGCCGGCCCCATACTGGAGCCGGCTTTGTGTTGTTTAGGGGCCTAGCTGTATTGCCGGAGCGTATCAACCAACACCCGGAAGTCTTTGGGGTAGGGAGCTTCTACTGTTACCTGCTCGCCGTCCATTTTGGCAAAGGTGATCTGTGCCGCATGCAAGGCAAAGCGCTTGATGAACGGCTGCTCTTCTTCGCCCTGCTTTACATTGAACTTGCGCTTCAGAGAGGAAAGAAAGAAGTCGTCGCCGCCGTACATGGCGTCGCCGACGATGGGAGCCTGCAGGTAGGCTAGGTGCAGCCTGATCTGGTGCATACGGCCCGTAATGGGTTGGCATTCCAGCAATGTGTGCCGCGCATACGGCTCCAGCGTGCGTACCAGCGTTACGGCAGGTTTGCCTTTATACGCCAAGCGTGCCTTGCCTTTGGTAGTGGTTTCTATGCTGCGGTCTACGCGCAAGCCGTCGTAATCGTGCACACCCCAGGCCACAGCGTGGTACACCTTTTTTACCTGGCGATCCTCGAACTGCATGGCCAAATGGCGGTAAGCAGCCGGGTTTTTGGCCAGGGCCAGGGCACCACTGGTTTCTTTATCGAGGCGGTGGCAAGCCTGGATATCGTCGTATTGTTCGCGCGCCAAACGTAGGATGTTGGGCGCCCCACCAAATCGCTCATCGAGGGTAGCGAGAAACGGTGGCTTGTTGATGACGACGAAATCTTCGTCCTCAAACAGAATCAGGTCGTTGAAATGGGGTAGCTTCATAAAGAGCGGCAAAGGTACTCACTTCTTACGTCGCATTAGCTGCCAGTACCGCAGCGGCTTTCCGTGGCTTCGGTAGCTTAAACTCCAGCGTGGTACCTTGCCCCGACTCGCTACGCACCCGAATGGTGGATTTGTGCGCCTCTACAATGTGCTTGCTGATGGCCAACCCCAGTCCAGAGCCGCCCGCATCCCTAGATTCGCGGGTACGGCTTTTATCAATCCGGTAAAATCGCTCAAAAATGCGGTTCTGATGCTGCTTCGGGATTCCTTCTCCGTCATCCTGCACACTAATACGCACACCTTTGCCGCTCTCCTGTAGCGCAACCAACACATGCCCATTTTCGCGGCCATACTTTATGGCATTGTCAATCAGATTGATCAGCACTTGCCGGATGCGGTTGCGGTCGGCTAGCACGCGCAAACCTTCAGAAGCAGGCGCCAGCTCCAAACTCACGTTGCGGCGAGCGGCTTTCAGCTCCAGCTGTTCGAAAATGTCGCGTACCAGTTGCACAATATCAAAGTTCTGGCGGCGCATGCGCACTACCCCCTTTTCCAGCTGCGAAATGGTAACCAGGTCCTGTACTAGGGCATCCAGCGCATCAAGGCTGGTGGCGGCTTTTTGCAGGAATTTCTTGCGCGTAAACTCGTCCACGTCATCGTCGTCGAGAATGGTGTGCACGAAGCCCTGAGCAGCAAAAATTGGGGTTTTCAGCTCATGCGATACATCGGCCAGAAACTCGCGGCGCAATACCTGCAGGCGTTTTAGCTCATCAATTTCCTGCTGCTTGCGCTGGGCCATGTCCAGAATCTCGTCGCGCATGCGCTTGAGTGGCTCCGGCCGAAACAGGAATTTGCTGGACATGCGCCGAAATTCCTTACGCTTAATGTGCTCCAGGCCTTCGTAGATGTTGTTGATTTCCCGAAAAATGAGGGCCTCAAACATC
This sequence comes from Hymenobacter seoulensis, assembly GCF_054780535.1. Taxonomy (NCBI): domain Bacteria; kingdom Pseudomonadati; phylum Bacteroidota; class Cytophagia; order Cytophagales; family Hymenobacteraceae; genus Hymenobacter; species Hymenobacter seoulensis. The sequence goes on along the minus strand of NZ_BAAGWD010000001.1, from coordinate 1,649,460 downwards.
AGATACAGCAGCAGAAAACAGGCTGCTAGGCTACCTCCCGCCACCAGCACCCCTTCGCGCAGCGGCAGACTAGGCGCCCAGATAGCCACCGCCGTCAGGACGCAAGCCACCAACAACGACAGAATGATGGCAATGATGCGAGAGGAAATAGTGAGCTGCATACACGCAGTTGTAAGAGAGTGCGCCAAGGCACCAAATGGGTATACGTGTTACTAGGCCTAATCAGACCTCAAACCCTCTGGTGCCCTAGTTCACGGGTTTGCTAGTTATCCGTGTTGAACTTATAGCCGACTCCCTTGATGGTTTGGATGTGATGGTCGCCAACTTTCTCGCGAACCTTGCGCACGTGTACATCCACGGTGCGGGCCAGCACAAATACATCGTTGCCCCAGATATTCTGCAGCAACTCATCGCGCCCAAACACTTTGTGCGGGGAGGCCGCCAGGAAAGCCAGCAGCTCAAACTCTTTCTTCGGCAAGGAAATCTTACGTCCATCCTGGTACACGGCAAAGCCCGTGCGGTCAATCTTGAGGCCGTTAATTTCAATGCTTTCGGTTTGGGCCTGCGGGTCTTTATCGCGACGCACAAAGGCGGCCAAGCGGCTCATGAGGGCCCGGGGCTTAATGGGCTTGGCAATGAAGTCGTCGGCGCCAGCATCAAAGGCCGCTACTTCCGAGAATTCCTCGGCGCGGGCCGTCAGGAAAATAATGTACGTGTCCTTGAAGCGGGGCAGCTCCCGAAGCTGGCGGCAGGCGGCAATGCCATCTAAGTTAGGCATCATCACATCCAGCAGGATGATGTCGGGGCCAAACTGCGGTGCTACCTCCAGGGCCTTGCGGCCGTCGGGGGCGCTGGCTACCTCGTAGCCTTCCTTGCGCAGGTTGTACTCCAGCAGCTCCACGATGTCAGGGTCATCGTCGACTACCAGGATTTTGTACGCGTTGGGGTTGGCGGCTAGTTGCACGGGGCGAGGTGGTTTGGGGTAGAAGAGTATTCTCGAAGACAAAAGTACCGCAGGGCGGCGGGCCTGGCGTGTTACGTTTTCGTTACGCGCCGCTGCGGCACTGCTAAGTAGCAAGGCTTCCGGGACCTTGCCACGCTCGGTGGAGGGCGCTGGCCACTCGTAGTCCGCCGCATGCCTCGTGATTTTGACAGGCTTCCGGGCCGGGCGCGGCAGCTGCAAGGTAGGTCGGTGGCGGGTAGTGCTGGTTGTGTGCATGTAGGGGAGAAGGGCGTACGGAGGGGAAAGCACTAAAAAAGAAAAGCGGCCCCCAGACGGAAGCCGCTTTACAACAGTATCAATTTTGAGCCACCAGGTTCAGCCGGTTTCGAAGCCCTTTGTATTTGTACATGTCCACCTTCACGGCGCCCACGAACATTTCAGCCTGAATCAGAACCGGAATTTTATTTCGGTCGTCGGAGAGGTATACGGAAATAGCGTTTTCTCCTTTAAACAACTTATTGCTGGGCATTTTCGGGACCAGTCGAATGGCGCGAATAACTCCGGCCTTCGTTTCCACGTTTTCGCGGCCCTTGAACACGACGTCCATTTCAAAGACATCTTCATCGAAAAACCCCTGCACCTTGATTACCTCACCAATGCGCCGCTGGTCGTAGTTGAGCGTGCGCAGAAAGTAAAAGCCGCTTACTATGTCCTGCACGTTATTGGGCACTTTAAACGTGCCTTTCTTAACGTTGTTCTTGTCTTTTTTATGGCTTTCTACGTCCGCTACGTCGCGGAAATGGTCGAAGTCGACAGTTTCGCGCTTGCGGTAGTTGTTCTCCTCAATATTGCGATAGAAGCGCTGCGGCAGAATGCTGGTCGTGTCGATGTAGGAGCGCCACGTGTCCCGAATGCGCAGAAAGAAATCGAAGGAGCCTGTAGTGCGGCCCGTTACGGTAGCCCTGTAGCAGGCCCGCTGGTTCACGTGCTGAATGGCGTTGTCAATCTCAATGGTGGCGTCAGCGGCGTTAATAAGGCCGTAGTGCACCTTGTATTGCAGCACTTCGCCCCGCTCAAAGCTGGAGTTCGGAATGGTGCGCAACGGCTCTGACCCCGGAGCAAAAGCCATGAGCGCCGCAGCCATGGGCAGCGCAAGTACAGGAAAAAGAAACCAGCGGCGAATCATGTAAGAGCGGCGAATGGTAGAGTAAAGCCGGTGTCTTCTCAAATGCAGTGCCAGCAAATATACTCGGATTAGGGCACGTCGGAAAGCAGGATTTACGAAAAGAAATGGCCTAGTGGTTTGGTTGAGCTTGAGCCGGTTTTTACCCTAGTAATTCCAAAACAGAAAAGCCCCGCTACAGGGTAGCGGGGCTTTCAAAATTATAGGCCTGACGTGAGCTTACAGCTCCATTGTGTCGTCGTCCTCGTCAATGGAGCGGTCCTCCGGAATAGCAGCCAGGGCTGCTTCCGGCTCACCTTTCACCTTGGCGCGGATTTGCGCTTCGATTTTTTCGGCTAGCTCGGGGTTGTCCTGCAGAATGGTTTTCACACCCTCACGACCTTGACCCAGGCGGTTGCCGTCGTAGGAGAACCAAGAGCCCGACTTGGCAATAATGCCCATGTCAACACCCAGGTCGAGAATCTCGCCTACTTTCGAAATGCCTTCGTTGTAGATGATGTCGAACTCAATCACCTTGAAGGGTGGCGCTACCTTGTTTTTTACCACCTTCACCTTGGTGCGGTTACCGGTTACGTTGTCCTTGTCTTCCTTGATCTGGCCAATCCGACGGATGTCGAGACGAACCGAAGCGTAGAATTTCAGGGCGTTACCACCGGTGGTCGTTTCAGGCGAGCCGAACATAACCCCGATTTTTTCGCGCAGCTGGTTGATGAAAATGCAGCAGCAGTTAGTCTTATTGATGGTACCCGTCAGCTTACGCAGTGCCTGCGACATCAGACGCGCGTGCAGACCCATTTTCGAGTCGCCCATATCACCTTCCAGTTCCGCTTTGGGCACCAGGGCCGCCACGGAGTCGATAACGATGATATCAATGGCGCCGGAAGAAATCAGCTGGTCGGCTATTTCCAGGGCTTGCTCGCCGTTGTCGGGCTGCGCAATCAGCAGGTTCTCAGTGTCGATGCCCAGCTTTTTAGCATACAACGGATCGAATGCGTGCTCGGCGTCAATGAAAGCAGCCATGCCGCCTTTCTTTTGCGCTTCGGCAATGCAGTGCATCGTGAGGGTAGTTTTACCCGACGATTCTGGACCGTAGATTTCGATGATGCGACCTTTGGGCACGCCACCTACACCTAGGGCAATATCAAGGCCTAGCGAACCGGTGCTGATGACTTCTACGTCCATCACCTTGTTGTCGCTGAGCTTCATTACGGTGCCTTTGCCGTAGCTTTTGTCCAGCTTGTCCAGCGTAAGCTGGAGGGCTTTCATTTTCTCGGCGTTGGCGTTGACGGCCTTGTCAGTGGTTGCAGCCATACTCTATAGGAGGGGTTATTTGGAAATGCTTACGTTTGGTGAATGTAGGCTTTTTGGGGTGCCCATACAATCGGGCCGCACACCAGTTGCGCTACACTGCCGGCCCCCGTTTGGGTCGGCTAGTGGTAACGCCGCCGGGCTATATTTTGTGCCCACAATGCTAAAAAAATTCGTTGATTTTAGTAAAGTTTTCTGGTGCTAAAATTTTTAGAACAAAGGACGGTTTCTACCTCTCTGATACTGACGCTGGTAGCTTGGTTAAGTACTATCCTGTCCGCTACGGCGCAGCTTGATAATCGGGCGTTTACGCACCCTTTGCCCCTGGGGCCAGCTTACGAGCGCCAGCTCCGATTGGATGTACAGGGCTTCCTGTTCAATAAAGACAACGAGTATTTTAATAAAATTGATCCGGGTCTCACGTACTTCGGGGCGCAGCTGGCGCCGCGGCTGGTGTACTTCCCGGCCGCTAACCTGCGCCTGGAGGCCGGGGTGTACCTCTGGAAAGATTATGGTACGCCCCGCTTGCGGCAAGTACGCCCGTTGTTCACGCTTAAGTACCAGGAGGGCCAGCACAGCTTGGTTTTCGGCAATATTGAAGGCCACTTGCACCACGGCTACATTGAGCCGATGTTTGATTTTGAGCGCGTCATTACCAATCGGCTCGAAGAAGGCATTCAGTATCTGCTCCAAACGCCGCGCACTAGGCTCGATGCGTGGGTAAACTGGCAACGGCAGCAATACCGCTACAGCAATTTTCAGGAAGAAGTAGCCGGCGGCCTCAGCACGGAGCACCACGTACTCGGGGACTCTACGCGGTGGCTGGTGCGGCTGCCCTTCCAATTTACGGCAACCCACCGCGGCGGCCAGCTCGATACCATTGATGTGCCGCTGCAAACGCTGTTCAATGTGGCTACCGGCGTGCGCGTGCGCAAGGCACTAGCCTCTCATTTCGTGCAAGCCGCCAGCTTCGATGGGTACGTCACGTACTTCCACGACTATTCCTTCAGCTATGTGCTGCCGTACAAATCCGGGACGGGCCTGTATCTAAATGCCGGCCTCGATACGCGCCTTTCCAACCTACAGGTGGCCTACTGGCACGGCAACAGCTACATTTCGCCGCTGGGTGGCCGCCTGTACCGTTCTATTTCCTCGTCGGCTGTTGACCCCAACTATATTGAGCGACAGCGGCAGCTCCTGATACTGCGGGTGCTGCGCGACTACAAGCTGCCGGGCAATCTGGTGCTTACTACCCGCTTCGAGCCGCTCTACGACCTAAATAACGGGCTGTTCGACTTTTCCTTCGCCCTGTACCTGAACTTCAATCAAAGCTTTCTGCTCACTACCCTCCGCCGAGGCGCCGACTAGCGGTTGCCGCCAGAAGTAACCCTAGTAAAACAGAGCTGCTGAACTACTCCACTGGTTGTTCTGGCTTACGGATGTAGTACAGAATGGCTTGGCTGGTGAAAACCCGCACCAGCTTTGGGCGCGGCGGCAGAGGGTGAAAGCCGGCGGCCTCGGCCACGGCGCAACTGCGAGGATTGTCGGCGCGGCACCGGATAAGCAGGCGCGCCACCCGCAGCTGCTCAAACCCAAACGTGGCAATTGCGGCCAGGGCTTCGCGGGCGTAGCCTTGGCCTTCGGCCTCGGCAGCAAGGTAGTAGCCGATTTCGGCCGTAACTGGGGTGGTCCAGGTGGGTTTCAGGCTGATGTCGCCGAGGTACTGCTGGGTTTCCTGGTTCCAGATGCCAAACACGTACAGCCGGCCTGAAGTCCAATCTTGCCGAAACTGGCGTAGCACCAGAGTGGCATCGGCGGGCGTCCGGACGCTAGCCTCACGGGCCGGAAAGGCAGGCTGCAGTCGCGCCCGGTTGTTGTGAATCAGCTGATAAAACTCGGCTTCGTCGGCAGGCAGGTAGGGGCGAAGCATGAGTCGGGCCGTAACCAGCGGTGCAGTCGGAAGAGCAGGTTGAGGCGGCACGGCGTACATAATTTGGAGCAGTAGAGGGGGCAACAAAGCAGAACAGGGGCAACAGCCCAGGAAAGCACCAAGGCTTACGTAGGCAAACAGAAACCCACCAGCCGGCTCATCGTTCAAAATAGAAGCTAGCCGGCGCTTTCAATGCAAGCCCTGGCTGCTTTCCTTTTCTACCAACTTTAGTTACACGTATCATGCTAGGCAGACTCACGAATAAAGTGGCCATTGTTACGGGCGGAGGCTCGGGCATTGGTGAAGCCATCAGTAAAAAATTTGCGCGAGAGGGCGCTTCCGTAGTGGTAGTAGGCCTCGATAACGACCCGGTGCGCGAAGTAGTAGACGAAATTCTGGCCGAAGGAGGCCGGGCCATCGGCTACCTCGGCGACATCTCCCTGCAGGCGGCCGCCGAAGCCTGCGTGAAGGCCACGGTAAAGGAGTTCGGCAAACTCGACATCCTAGTAAATAATGCCGGGGTGTTTCCGGCCACCGCTGAGCTGGATAAGTATCCGGTAGACGCATTCGAGTATATGATCAAAAACAACATCTACTCGGTGTTTATGATGACGCGCGCCGCCCTGCCGGAGCTGCAAAAAACGAAAGGCAACATTGTGTCGGCGGGCTCTGAAGCCGGGCAGATGGGTTCTCCCATGATTACGCCCTACGGCGGTACCAAAGCCTGGGTGATGACCTTCAGCAAAGGCCTAGCCGTGGAGCAAGCCAAACACGGCGTGCGCGTAAACTGCGTCGGCCCGGGCCCCATCGATACGGCCTGGACGCACAAAGAAACTGGCCCCATGAACTCCAAAATGGAGAAAAATACGGTAAACGGGGTACCGCTGGGCCGCCGCGGCACGCCCGAAGAAGTAGCCAACGTGTACTTGTTCCTAGCCTCCGATGAAGCCAGCTACGTGACCGGGGCTACCTATTTCGTAGATGGCGGCGTTACGGCTTCTAAGAGCCTGCCGGGCGAGGAAGTACCTGCGCACCTAAAACAGCAGCCCACCGGCGACCTGCACCTGCAGCACGCTAAGGAAGGCAACACGAAAGTGCGCAAAGACGCCCTAGCTACGATGAGCTAGATCACGGATTTAGCCGGCTTTTTCGGATGACACGGATTTCGTGCCTAATCTGAGAAGTCTTATGGAAGCCGACAATACAAAAGGCCGCCCCGGTTGGGACGGCCTTTTGTATTGGTTTCAGTTCACAGGATCGGAAAAGATGAATGCACAGCACGAAATCCGTGTCATCCGGAAAAGCCGGTTGAATCCGTGGTTTACTTTTGAAGCTCGGCCCCAATGCCGGAGCGTGCCTGTGGTGGGCTACCCAGCGCGTGCTGATTGCGCATCACGTTAATCTGGCGGGCAGCCTCATTGAAGTACTCCAACCGGCGAATCAGCATTTCCTTGGTCAGCACGCGGCCCTCGGGGGTACGCATCATGGCTTTCTTGTCTTCCAGAATGCGCTGCAACAAAGCTACATTGCTGGCTTCCTGCTCGCGGAACTGCGCATAAAACTCGCGTAGACGATTTAGGGGGCCTTCCGTGGTCAAGCGAAACTGGCCGCCGCCTTGGTTCAGCACCTCGCTCAGTACGTACACTTCCAGTGGCAACGAGGTGCCCAAGGCGGTGGTCCGAATATCCAGCCCAGCCTCCAGGCCGCTGATGATGATGGCGAGGTTGCGCTCAAATTGCTGGTAGTAACCGGCTGCTTCCATTACGTAAGGGGTATTTATTTCCTAGGGCTTGTAGTGGGTTGAAGGTACACGAAGAGCTAGTAAAAGCGCTGCCTCCGGTGTGCCTCTTCCTACAATAGCTCTTTTACAATCTGCTCCACCGTGATGCCTTCGGCTTCGGCTTTAAAGTTACGAACAAGGCGATGACGCAGAATGGGCAGCGCTACCGCTTTTACATCTTCAATATCGGGCGAGTACTTACCGTGCAGCAACGCGTGGCACTTGGCGCCCACAATCAGGTGCTGCGAGGCGCGTGGGCCGGCGCCCCATTCCAGCAGCTGCGTAGCGCGGGCGGCCGCGCGGCCAGTGTTGGGTCGGGTCTTGTGCACGAGGCCCACGGCATATTCCACCACGTTATCGGCCACGGGCACACGGCGCACTAGGTGCTGAAACGCCTGAATCTCATCGGCGTGCAATATCTTGTTTACCGTAGGCTTGGAGTCAGAAGTGGTGTTCTTCACGATTTGCAGCTCAGCCTCGTAGCTGGGGTAGCCTAGCTCGATATTGAACATAAACCGGTCCAGCTGCGCTTCCGGCAACGGATACGTGCCTTCCTGCTCAATGGGGTTCTGGGTAGCCAGCACGAAAAACGGCCGCTGCAAGGGGTAGCGTTTCCCCGCCACCGTTACAGCATATTCCTGCATGCTTTCTAGCAGGGCCGCCTGGGTTTTAGGCGGGGTTCGGTTGATTTCGTCGGCTAGTACAATGTTGGCGAAAATGGGGCCGGGCACAAAGTGGAAGTCGCGCTGCTGGTTTAGGGTTTCCGAGCCTACAATATCGGAGGGCATCAGGTCCGGCGTGAACTGCACCCGGTTGAACGACAGGTCTAGCGAGTCCGCAATAGTCTGGATGAGCAGCGTTTTGGCTAGCCCTGGTACCCCCACCAGCAGGCAGTGGCCCTGCGAGAAAACCGCTGTGAGTACCAGCTCAACCACCTCATCTTGTCCGATAATCACCTTGCCGATTTCGCGGCGCAACGTCTGGTAGGAACGGGCCAGCGCGTCGGCGGCTTCTTTATCAGAGGCAAATTGCATAGACTAGGAATGAGGATGGGTATAACGCAAAGACAGGAGAAGAAAGACAATGTTGCGCCCGGCCGGGCCGGTTCAACATCTTCCTTCTCCTATCTGGTTGGGTTGTTACAGAGAAGAGTTGAGCAGCTTGCAGCCTGAGTACTCGGGGTCTACCTCCAAGTACACGGTGCCCCGGTTCTGGGCAAACCAGGTATCCAGGGCTTTGTTCTTTTTCTCGTTGAGGGCCGCGGCAGCAATTTTCTGGTAGTCGTCGTTCAGGTTAGCCTGGTGAGGCGCCGTGTTCGACTTCAGCCAGAGAATCCGTACGGCGTCTTTGCCGTCGTCGGTACGGTAAGGCAGGGGCGGAGTTACACTACCCACCTTCATGGTATCAATGGTGAAGAAGATAGCCGGATCAAGCTGGTCGAGGGGCAGGTAGGTGCTGCCGTCGCGACGATTCTGCATCAGACCGCCGTTGCCGCCCGTGAGCTTGTCGTCGGAGTTGTCTTTGGCCGCTTTCGCGAAGGAAACGCTGTCGGCCAGAATGCGGCGACGCAGCTTGTTTAGCTCCTGCGTTGCCTCGTTGGTATCAGAAGAACCGGTTTCAGGCTTCAAGAGAATGTGGCGGGTGCTGTACGAATCGCCTTTGCGCTCAATCAACTGGATCAGGTGGAAGCCAAACTGCGACTCCACAATTGGCGACAGTCCGCCGGGCTCTAGGCGCAGAGCTGCGGCTTCGTACTCCGGCACCAACTCACGGCGCTTAAAGAAACCTAGGTAGCCGCCCTCCACCGCCGAGCCGGGGTCTTGAGAGAACTGCTTGGCCAGCGTGGCGAAGTCTTCGCCGGCCAGGATGCGGGCGCGCAAATCGTTGAGCTTGGTTTGCGCTTCCTGTTTGGCCTTCGTGTTGGTTTTGGCTAGCTTAATAATCTGGCCAACCTCTACCTCAGTAGAGTAGTACGGCAGGCTGTCCTTAGGCATGCGGGAGAAAAATTGGCGCACCTCGCGAGGCGTTACCGATACTTTGCCCGCAATTTCATCCTGCATCTTCTGCTGAATGAGCTGCTCTTTCACCTGTATGCGCAGCTCTTCTTTGAGCTGCTTTACGGGCTTGTTGTAGTACTCCTCCAGCTTCTTTTCAGAGCCAATCTGCTGGATAAAGTAGGCCATCCGGCGGTCTAGCTCGCTACGTACCTGCGTATCCTCTACTACCACCGAGTCGGTTTCGGCTTTGGCCAAGAGCAGCTTGTTTAGGGCTAGGCTTTGCAGAATGCGGCATTTGATATCCGGAGGCAACGGCTTGCCTTCCGCCCTAGCTAGTTCCTGGGCGTAAGCCCCCTCTAGGTCGGAGCGGAGCACAATCTGATTATCGACTTTGGCAATAATGCCATCTACCACCTTCAGGCCGACCGGGCGCCCCACGCCCAACTGGGCGAAGCTAGCCGTGGCGGAAGCTGCCATCAGAACCGCACTTAACAGCACCCGACGGGCCGGTACTCGCAAACATTGAATCATGGAATCTTTCCGTAATGCCCCTTCGTCAACAACCTGACACGGGACCAGACAGCAGGCAAAACGCCAAAAGCTGCCCGTAAATTTCATCATAAATCCTTTCACTGGCAAAAACAGCCGAGCAAGGCCATTAGTGCCGTTTCAAGAGCCTAGAGCCGAGTTTGTCTTCGGACGTTGCACGTGACTACGGGCCTAGTAAAAAGAAACCGGGAGCGGAAGGCGCCGGACAAAGGAAAAAACATCCTTCATGCCTGGCAGCTTCCCGCTCCCGGTTTGCTTGGAGTGAGCGTGCTTACTTCGTAACCAGCTTGTCTACCTCAGCTTGGTTGATGGTTACCGGGTACTTCTGCTTCAGCTGGCCAATCCATTCTTTCTCCAGGTAATTCTGGTAGTCGGAAGTGGCTTGGCCGCGGGCTTCGGCCAGGGTTTTGGGGCCGGCGGGCAACTGCTTCTCTACCGTTACGGCGTAGTAGCGGCCATCCTGCTGCGTGGTGTAGGTGCCGGGTGCGCTGCTCAAAAACTGATCGACGGCCTTGTTGTCGCCTTTCTGGAAGCTGCGCTGCTGCACCTGTACGGCCAACGGATTTTGCGTATTCAGCATCCCTTCCATAGCGGTTGGGTTCGTGGTGGTCAGTTCGAAGGCAACCTGAGGGGTAGCAGCGGCTTTGGTCTCAGTGGTTGCTTTCAGGCGGTTTGCTTCTACGCCTTTGCTGCGCAGATAGGCTACTACCCGGTCAGCTCGCCGGCGAGCCAGCGCGGCTGCTTCGCCTTTCTTTACGCGCCCTACCACAGTCACACTTACGGTTGCATCGGCACCTAGGCGAGATGCTAGGTCATCAAGGGCCGGAGAGCCCGCTGGCAGCTCAGCTGAGTTGGTGCGGAAAGCTACCGGAGCTGGTACGCCGGTTTTTACTTGGTAACGGCCTGTTTTCTGGAGTTGCTGGGCCTTTGCCAGCAGCTCGGGGGTAGCAGCACTGATTACTGTGGCCTGTACGCGAGGTTCCCACTGGTACTTGGCTTGGTTAGCGGCGAAGAACTGCTGGAGCCCAACGGTATCCTCAATGGCCTTGCTCCACACTTTCTCATCCATGAGCTGGAACAGCAGAATACCGTCGCGGTACTCCTTCACGAGCATGCGGTAGTCTTCATATTTGGTTTCCAGGTTGGCCTTTTCGTAGTCCGTCAGGCTCTGATCTACATACTGATCATAAAGCTGCTGCATGGCAAAACGTGGTTCAGCCCCGGCCCGAGGCTTTTGGTTTTGCTGCGCGTACGTCAGGAAGTCCTTCACCAAATACGGCTTGCCCCCGATAGTGAATAGGGTAGAATTATCAGTTGGAGTTTTACTGGCCTTGCTGCCTTTAGTGGGGGTAGCAGGAGCCGTGTACTGAAAGCGGCCCGAAACCAACGCCGTGTCGGCTTTGGTAAACACGTAGTCTTTTACAGGCTGGTTTTCTTCAAACTTGTTTTCGGTGCGCACGCGCTTCAGGAAGGCCGTCCGGTTCAGCTCCGAGCGGGAATCCTTGGCGACTTTGCTTTTCAGCGTGGGCTCCATGGCTTCAAATGAAGGCACTGGCTGTTTTTCGAGCAGCTTAATGATGTGCCAGCCATAAGGTGTTTGCACCGGCTGCGAAATGTCGCCGGGCTTCTGAAGCTTAAAGGCGGCTTCTTCAAACGACGGAATCATACGGCCGGTCCCGAAGGGGGGCAGCTCGCCGCTGTTGGCCGCCGAGCCAGCATCTTCCGAAAATTGCGCTACCAGCTTCTCCCAGTTTTCATTACGGCGGGTCAGCCGGTTGTACAGCTCATCTACCTTCTTTTTGGCCGTTACGGAGTCGGCGGCGGGCATGCCGGGCGTGGCCCGAATCATGAGGTGCGCCACTTTAATTTCGCCTTGGGCTTTGCGCACATCGTTCACCTTAATCAGGTGGTAGCCAAAGCGCGTACGGACCGGCTGCGACACCTGCCCTACAGGCGTTACGTACGCCGTCGACTCAAACGGATACACCATCTGCATGGCCGTGAAATAGCCGAGCGTGCCGCCGTTTTCGCGGGCCGATGGGTCTTCCGAGGCCTCGCGGGCTACTTTGCCAAAGTCCTCGCCGCCGGTTACGCGCTGGCGCAGGGCTAGTGCCTTTTGGTAAGCTGCCAGTGTGTCTTTCGGGGCGGCGTCGGGCATTACGCGCACCAAAATATGCGAGGCGTTTACCTCCTTGCTCAGGCGGTCGTAGGCTTCGCGCACCAGCTTGTCGGTTACGCTTTTCTCCGTGAGGTAGGGTTGTGCCAATTGCTGGCGGTAGCCATCCAGCTCGCGCTTAAACGCCTGGGTAGTATCAAGGCCGCGCTGCTCGGCTTCCAGCACCTTCAGCTTGAAGTTGGTATACAGATCAAGGTATTCCTGAACGCTGGCCTTGGTGCCAAATTCCGGCGCCGAGCTGTTGTTCTTCCGATAGATATAAGCAAACTCTGAAGCCGGAACCTGGGTAGTGCCCAGGGTTTCAACTACCGGAGATGTAGCGGAGGAGGTAGGTTTGGTAGCTTGGCACCCAGCCAGAAGAGCGGCCGCGGCAGTGCCGGCAAACAAAATGCGTTTGTGCATACAGAAATAAAGGAATCGGCAAAGCGGGTAATCCGGCCGGGCAATAGCACGGGTGCGGAAAGCGGACTGTTGCAATTTTACGGATTTTTTTCCGGGCGCAAGCGGGCAAAGCGCCCCGGGGGTCGGCTAAGAAAAAAGCACCCCAAAAGCGGGGTGCTCGTTCTGCCGACAGCTCTGATAACGAGTCGTTAGCCTATTTTCTTATACAGGCGGCATAAGTTACGCTCGCCCTTGGTACTAAACTCCACCCGGTCCATAATACGGTTGACCAGCATCATGCCTACCCCGCCTTTTTTGCCGATGCGAACATACTCCTGCAAATCTGGCTCGTGGTAGGTATTAGGAGAATAAGATGTAAGGTTGGAGTCTTCGATTTCAATTCCGAATTCCTGATTCACCACCGCTACCCGCACATCCAGAAACTGCGACTCGTTTTCGCCGTTGCCGTGAATAATTAGGTTAGCTACTACCTCATCAACGGCCAACACAATCTGGTTAACCAGCAGATCAGAGAGCTGATAGCTAAGTAAAAATTCGCTCACGAAGTCGCGCACCACCTTGAGGTTGCGGCGTGTGCAGCTGATTCGGATTGCGTGTCTCATGCTCCCTTGGGTTCCGTACGGAGCTCCTAAATGGCCGTAGCCTCCGCCTCTGACGGTACAATCGTCATCAGCGAGTCGAGCCCCAGAATCTCAAACACGTTGTGGACTTTATCCTGCATGTTGAAGAAAACCAGCTTCACGCCAGCGTCCTGAAAACTCTGCAAGTGAGAAATGAAAACGCCCAAGCCGGCTGAGGAAATATAGTTCAGGTTCTGGCAGTTAATCAGTACTTTCTGATTGCCCAGAATTTCGGGTTTGCTTAGCTCGGTATCCAGTACCACAGAGGAGCTGGCATCTAGCTCACCGTCGAGGCTGAGGGTGAGGGTATTTTCGGTTGACTGTTGCGTTATTTTCATACCTCTTTGTAACGTTAAAGGCTGCCGTCTGGTTGAGCCGCTCGGAACTTGATGACCAGTAACGTCTGGTCGTCGTGCATGGGTTGTCCACGGCTGAAATCGTTCAGATCAGTCAGGATCTGCTCCTTAATCTGCTCTGCTTCTAGGTAGTAGGTGCGCTCCAGCATCTGCTTGAGCCGCTCTTCTCCGTATTCTTCCTGGTTGGCCCCGCGGGCTTCTACGATGCCATCGGTATAAATGACCATGACATCACCCGGATTATAGTCGTAAAACTGATTTTTGATGTATTTCTCGTAGCCTTCGTTCCGGATAATACCCAGGCCCAGGCCCGCCGTCCGGAAGTACGACACTTCCTCCTTAATAGAGTGGTAGTAGAGCGTATGGCAGTGGCCGGCACGAGCGAAAACAAAGCCCCCGTGCTCATAATCAATGATGTAGAGTGAAGCCGTAATGAAAGCCGACTTCTCAAGGCAGCGGGCCAAGGCGTGGTTGGCCTGGGCCATAAACTTGCTCGGCACCGGAAACTTCTCCCGCTCATTACGGGCCAGGGGGTTCTCCTGCATCAGGGCATGAAAAATCCCTTTCATTTGGGCCACGTGGAAAGCCGCTGTTACGCCTTTGCCCGATACGTCGCCGATAAGCACGGCCAGTCGCCGGCCGGGCAGGTGCAGGAAGTCATAGAAGTCGCCGCCTACTTCTGTGGCCGCCAGCGCATGCGAGCTGATTTCAAACCAGTTATCGATAGGCAGGTTTTTTGGGATGAGGCTATCCTGCACCGCCGAGGCAATTTTGAGCTCATCCTGCACGCGCTGGGTATCCAAGGAGGCCTGTACCAGTTGCAGGTTTTCGATGCTGAGCACCGTTTGGCTGGCAAAGGTTTGCAGGATGCTCAGGTTTTCCCGGTCGAAGCCCTGCGACGACGCTTTCAGCATGTACAGTGCCCCGTACTGGCGCTTGCTGGAGCGCAGCGGCATCACAATGAGCGACCCGAACTCCATATTCAGGTTCCGGAAGCCACTGCTGTTAAGCAGGTCATTGTTCAGGTACTCAATGTGGCCTAGGTTATAATCGGCCAGCAGCTCCCGAATGGCACGGGCCTGCGCAGGTTCGAGGTGGTAGTACTGTCCGGTATACTCTTCGTCGCTGGTAGTTTCTATTTCCAGCCAAGCGGCATCGGCCTCCACGGTTTGAATGGCGGAGTCAAAAAACATGCGGTACACTTCCTCGGCGTTTTGGCCGCGCTGAATAAGCTGAGTGAGGCGCTGCAGGCTTAAAATTTCTTCCCGCTTCTGCTCAAATACGCTAGCTGTAGGCAGATTGAAGGCTGTGACCAGTAGCCCCATGAGGGCGTAAAACACGGCGAAAAACGCATTAAGCACCAGAAACGCTTGCTGGGTAGGCGGGGCCACCAGCTGCGGGTCTTGCTGTACGTGCAGGAAATAGGCTACAAACACCAGCATGGCCAGAATTACGGCCAGCTGTAGCACCAGTGCTTCTAGCTTCTGACGGCGGCTCAGGTAGGCCACCCACTTCTGATGAGAGCTCAGATACGCGCCAAAAGCCGCTAGGGCTCCGAGCAGCGCAGTGGCTAAGCTATACGGAGGGGTCCAGGTGAAAAGGCGCAGCAGTAGCGTAAGGGCCAGCAGCCCCTCAAACCAAGCCCATTGCGTCCGCAGCTTCGCGGAGCTACGAAACAGCACTAACGACCGCCAGGCGTAGTTGGTGCGGGCCAGCAGAACCACAAACAACCCAACGTTGAGGGTATATATAGCCGTGAAGGCTACCGAGCTGCGGGCCGATAGTTCCGGCTGCACTAGCTGCTGCAACAGGTGCAAGCCTACGCAAACGGTTGCCAGCAACCCGGGGCCTAGTACTAGGCGGCGCAGTAGTGCCACAAAATCGAGGCCGCGCAACCGCTCAGCCGCCGACCGCTCCTGTAGAAACACGGCCGCCACAAAAACGGCCTGCACCAGCAGCAGCAACCAGCCCGGTAGGCTTACAGCACTGCCGAGCAGAGTTGGGTGAGCATACAGCAACGTACACGCCACCAGCCCCAGCCAGCTTATTACAGAAAAGGGTAGCAGAAGTGCGTTCAGCTTCCGGAGAAACGACATGAAGTGTGGGGTACTAGGAAGTCAGGCTGCCGAAGTGGAAGGCAAATGAATGGGCAAGATACATGGTGCACTCGAAAAGGCACAACTACCCGTCGGATTCCGGACAACCGGCTTCCTAGCTTCCCACAAAAAAGCCGATGACCTGTACGGACATCGGCTTTTTTGGGTTGAGAAGGAGCAGGGCCCTAGCGGCTGCTGTAGTTGGGCGCCTCGCGGGTAATCTGCACGTCGTGGGGATGCGACTCGCGCAGACCGGCGCCGGTAATGCGCACAAATCGGGCCGTTTGCAGTGCTTCAATAGTAGCGGCACCGCAGTAGCCCATGCCAGCGCGCAGGCCGCCGGCCAGCTGGTACAGCACTTCGGCGGCTAGGCCTTTGTAGGGCACGCGGCCTACAATGCCCTCGGGTACTAGTTTTTTTACATCGTCTTCGGCGTCCTGGAAGTAGCGGTCTTTCGAGCCTTCTTCCATGGCCTCCACGGAGCCCATGCCGCGGTAGCTCTTGTATTTACGGCCTTCGAACAGGGTTACCTCGCCGGGGGCTTCTTCAGTACCGGCCAACAACGAGCCAATCATGATGGTGCCGGCGCCGGCGGCCAGGGCTTTCACAGCGTCGCCGGAGTATTTAATGCCACCATCGGCAATCAGCGGAACGCCGGTGCCTTCCAGGCCGCGGGCGGCTTCCAGCACGGCCGAAAGCTGCGGAACCCCGATACCGGCAATAATGCGAGTGGTGCAGATAGAGCCAGGGCCTACGCCCACTTTCACGCCATCGGCGCCAGCATCAGCGAGGGCACGGGCTCCTTCGGCGGTGGCCACGTTGCCGGCAATAACTTCTAGGTTCGGAAACTTCGACTTGATGTTGCGAACTGCGTCGAGCACGCCTTTGCTGTGGCCATGCGCCGTATCCACGCTTACTACGTCCACACCTGCTTCTACTAGGGCAGCAATGCGGTCAAGTAGGTCGGGCGTAACACCCACGGCTGCTCCTACGCGCAGACGGCCGAACTCGTCTTTGCAGGCGTTGGGCGTGCGGCGGCGCTTCCGAATGTCTTTATACGTGATAAGGCCCACGAGGCGACCTTCGGTATCAACCACAGGCAGCTTCTCAACTTTCGATTCCTGCAGGATATCCTCTGCCAGCGCTTGGTCCGTGCCGGCATCGGCGGTAACCAGGTTTTCGCTGGTCATCACCTCCGTAACGGAGCGCGTCATGTCTTTCTCGAAGCGCAGGTCGCGGTTGGTCAGAATGCCTTTGAGGCGTCGCTCGCCATCCACAATCGGGATGCCCCCGATGTTGTTGTTGCGCATCAGCTTTTTGGCATCGGCGAGGGTAGCGGTTTCTTCCAGCGTGAACGGGTCCAGGATCATGCCGCTCTCTGAGCGCTTTACCCGGCGCACCAACTCGGCCTGAGCCTTAATGCTCATGTTCTTATGGATAAAGCCGATGCCGCCTTCCTGGGCCATGGCAATAGCCATTTCCGCTTCGGTTACGGTGTCCATGGCGGCTGAAACGAAGGGAAGCTTGAGCCGGATGTTGCGGGTAAGCTGGGAGCTGGGGTCGGCGTCGCGGGGCAATACTTCCGAATAACCGGGCAGTAGCAGGACGTCGTCGTAGGTAAGCGCCTCGAAGGCAATTTTGGCAGCGTGGTCGGCCATGGCAACAAGTAGGTTAGGTTCCGCTTATTGCCGGGTAAATTTACGGCGAATATTTGGGTTTGCAGTTTTCACCTGTTGATTTCCCCTCCTCAGGGTATTATTTCTTTGTGAAGAGCGCAGCAAGTAGCCAAGGGAAACAGCCGCAGACACTTGCGAGACGTTGCCTGCCTAGTGAACCTGCTAGCCAGGTGGTTGACTCCCAAGGTTGACCTAGTAAAAACCCTGCTCTGCTTTTCGCGGTTATAGCTTTCTGCCGACTGCCTGAGCAGCGGCCACGTTCCACTATTCCCCTCCGCTATCTATGGCAACCACCAAAAATTGGTTTATTACCGGCGTTAGTACCGGTTTCGGCGCCGCTCTAGCCGAGCTACTCTTAGAGAAAGGCGATAAAGTAGCCGCCACGTTCCGCAAGCAGGAGCAAGCCGACGCATTTACGCAGAAAGCCGGCCAAAACGGCCGCGGCTTTGTGGTTGAAGTAACCGATGAAGCGCAGGTAAAACAAGGCATTGCCGATGCCATTCAGCATTTCGGCCATCTTGATGTGATTGTAAATAACGCGGGCTACGGCTCGTTGGGCAGCATTGAGGAAATTGATGCGGCTGAGGTGCAGCGCCAGTTTGATGTAAATGTATTCGGGCCGCTACACGTGCTGCGGGCCGTGCTGCCCCACCTGCGCGAGCGGAAAAGCGGCCACGTACTAAATATCACCAGCATAGGCGGGCTCAAGACGTTCCCTGGGGTAGGCGTGTACAATGCCAGCAAGTTTGCCCTCGAAGCTATTGGTGAAAGCCTAGCCCAGCAGGTAGCGCCACTTGGCATCAAGGTCACGAACATCGAGCCCAGCGGCTTCCGCACTGATTGGGCTGGCCGCTCCGCATCTTTTGTGGACACAGCCATTGACGATTACCGCGCTACCGTTGGCGAAAACCTAAAGGGCATCCAGAGCTACAGCGGCCGCCAGCCCGGCGACCCGCAGCGGGCCGCCCAAATCATGTACGACTTGGTGCGCCAGGAAAACCCGCCGCTGCACTTGCCCCTGGGCAAAGCTGCCGTGAAAGGTGCCCGCGAGAAATTTACGGCCCTGGTAAAAGACTTGGAGCAAGTTGCCGACCTAGGCGACTCCGCCGATTACCCGGCCGGCGAATAAATAGGCCCGGTTCAAACGAAAAGCCTACCTAGTAAATACTAGGTAGGCTTTTCGTTTGAACCGGGTAGTTGTACCATCTACAAGCCATTCTGCTTTTTGGTGCCCCTGATGGCTTGGGCTTCCAATGGGTTTTCGGGCCAATAGTGCTTGGGGTAGCGGCCGCGCAGTTCTTTGCGCACCTTAAAGTAGCTGCTGGTCCAGAAGCTGCGCAGGTCACGGGTAACCTGGGCGGGGCGATAGCCGGGAGACAGCAGATGCAGTGTGAGCGGCACGCGGCCGCCAGCTACGGTAGGCGTATCAAGCAAACCAAACACTTCCTGCAGACGCACAGCCAGCACGGGCGCGGCGGGGTCAGCATAATCAAGCCGAATGCTGGAGCCTGTAGGTACTTCCAGATGCGAAGGCGCTAGCCGCTCGAGGTCTTGGCGCTGGCTCCAGCCGCCCGGAAGTAACCCTAGCAACGCCTCCGTGAAGTTAATTCGGGCCAGCTCCGCTAAGGATTTTACGCCCGTGAGGTAAGGCCCCAGCCATTCTTCTAACTCAGTCAGCAAAGCTGCATCCGAGACATTGGGCCACTCAGCGGGAAATTGCTGGTGCAGAAACGCCAGCCGCTCGCGCAGGTGGGTGGCAGCCTCACTCCAAGGTAGGCGACCAATACCAGCGGCACGGAGGGCATCCAGCAACGCTGAGGTTATGGCCGCCGGATCAGGGTTGGGTAGGTTGGCATCCGAAAGCACTAGGGCACCCAGCCGCCGCAACCGCCGGGCTGTCACGCGGCCGGCAGCTTCATCCCAGCGCACCTCATCCTTGGTTTCAATTTGCTCCGCGAAAAACTCTTCCAGCTCGGTCCGGCTAAGGGGCGCGGCTAAGCTAGCCCGCGGTTGCGCGGCAATACCATCGAGGGCGGCCACGGCAAAAAACACCTCTTGCTGACTGAAATACTCTGCCGGCAGTGTGGCGCGCTGACCGCTCAAGAGGCGTACTCGCTCAGTCGTTTCGCGTTGGGCCAGGCGGTCGGGGTAGGCAAACGCAGCAAGCAGGCCGGCTATATCTGGTTCTATATTGCCTTTGGCGCCTGAGCGGTTGCGGAGCACAGCAGCGGCTTCTCGCACGCGCCGGACCGCAGCAGCATCGGGCATGAGGCCGGGGAGGGGAGCCCGGCCAGTGGCCAGCGCTTCCAGGCGCAACCGCAAATCAGGGGGGCCAAACGAGCCGTCGGCGGGCCGCAGGATATCACGCTCCGTAAGCAGCGCCGCCAGTGCACACGCCGTAGCGCCCTGCCCAATTTCCTGCCCTCGCACCACCAAATGAGCCAGGCGAGGAGCAAGGCCTAGTCCAGCCAAGGCGCGGCCGTGAGCGGTTGGGTGCCCCTCGGGGGCTAGGGCTTGCAGGCGCACCAGCAGCTCGCGGGCCTGGGCCAGGGCTGGTGCCGGCGGGGCATCAAGCCACCGAAGCGCAGTAGCATCTCGGGTGCCCCACAGGGCCAGCTCCAGGGCTAGCGGGCTGAGGTCGGCGGTGAGGATTTCCGGGGCTAGGTGGTGGGGCAGTTCGCGGTATTCGGCTTCGGTCCAGAGGCGGTAGCAGGTGCCCGGGCCCAGGCGACCGGCGCGGCCCCGGCGCTGATCGGCGGCGGCTTGGCTCACGGGCTCAGTGCCGAGAGTAGTGAGGCCGGTGCGCGGCTCAAAGCGCGGAACCCGGGCGTAGCCCCCGTCCACCACAATGGTCACGCCTTCAATGGTCAGGCTGGTTTCGGCGATACTGGTAGCTAGTACAACTTTGCGTCGGCCGGCCGGAGCGGGGCGCAACGCGGCATCTTGCTGCTCAGCGGGTAGCTCGCCGTGCAGCGTGTGCACCTCAATGTGGGCCGGCAGGCTAGCAAGCTTGTCGGCTACCCGGCGCTGGTCGGCGAGGCCCGGCAGAAATACCAGTACGTCGCCGGTAGGGTGGTGCTGCAAGGCTTCGCGAATGATAATAGGCGTCAGGTCCTGAAGCTTTTCGTGCGGGCGGCGCGACACGGTGGCGGCCCGTTGGGGCGTGAGGTAGTGGGTCTCGACGGGGAACATGCGGCCCTGGCTGCTCACTACGGGGGCGCTCAACCAGGCACCCAGCCGCTCGGCATCTAGCGTAGCCGACATCACCAGAATGCGCAAATCTGGCCGCAGTACACTCTGCGCATCTAGAGCTAACGCTAGGCCCAAATCGGCCTGCAGGCTTCGCTCATGAAACTCATCAAACAGCACAGCCGCTACTCCTTCCAGCGCGGGGTCATCCTGAAGTTGGCGCGTCAGGATAACTTCGGTTACTACCTCAATGCGGGTTTTGGCCGAGACCTTGCTTTCCAGGCGCATGCGGTAGCCTACGGTTTGGCCTACGGGCTCACCTAGTAATTGGGCCATGCGCGTAGCAGCGGCCCTGGCGGCTAATCGTCGCGGCTCTAGCACTAGAATGCGGCCACCCTCTCGCCAGGCAGCATCCAGCAACGCCAACGGAACGATGGTGGTTTTGCCGGCTCCGGGAGGCGCTTGCAGCACTGCCACGCTGGAAGTAGCAAGCGTTTGAAGCAACTCAGGCAGGGCATCAAGGATAGGAAGCGCAGGAAATTGCAAGGCAGCAGAGGCAGTTTGAGTGAGAAAGCAGGCTAGTAACTGGTGCCCGCCGGAAGCAGAATACTGGATTAATACACGGCCACCGACGGATCGACGCGCATGCTCCAGGCGTGAATACCGCCGCGCAGGTTGAGCAGGTTAGTGAGCTCGTGGCGGTGCTGCAAATACGCCAGCGCCTGCATGGAGCGCACGCCGTGGTGGCAGATGAGCACCGTGGGGCGGTCGGGGTCAATTTCCTCGGCGCGGCTGGCTAGCTCGCCCAGCGGAATCAGCACGCTGCCCTCAATGCGACAATACGCAAACTCCTCCGGCTGGCGCACATCAATCAGCTGCAGGTCGTCGCCGCGTTGTAGGCGGGCGTGCAAATCTTCGGGCGTGAGTTCGGGAAGCATATAGGAACTAGGAAAGAAATAGAAAGTGCCGAGGTAAACTGCAAAATTACCCTAATGCTCGTTAGCTTTGACCAACGAATGGGCCTGCTGTGCGAGCAGGTGCTGGGCGGTGCGTTTTTCAGTTGTATTCTGTGTTGCAGTCGTTGTACGAGTTCTGGACTGCCGCTGCCGGCGGTAGCCCGCTGGAGTGGGTGGCCGTGTTAACCGGTTTTGCGTGTGTGTGGCTGGCGGCCCGTGAGTCGTTGTGGAATTTCCCGGTGGCTATTGTGAGCTGCGGCTTGTACGTGCTGGTATATTACCGCGCTCAACTGTTCTCCGACAGCTTTCTGCAGACCATGTTCATTGCCCTAAGCCTGTATGGCTGGTATGAATGGCTGTATGGCGGCCGCAGCCGCACCCCGCTGCAGGTTTCGCGCACCAGCCGCCTGGAGTGGCTTGGCTGCACCGGGTTTGTGCTCGCATACACCCTAGGCGTGGGCTACTACCTGCAGCATCATACCAAAGCCGCCCTCCCGCACTGGGATAGTTTTACCACGGCCATGAGTCTGGCTGCGCAGTACCTGCTCATGCGCAAACGCCTGGAAAACTGGTGGCTGTGGGTGCTGGTAGATATTATTTATGTGCCCATTCTGTGGTACAAGCAGCTGTACCCAACCAGCGCCTTGTATGCCCTGTACCTGGGGCTGGCCGTGTATGGCTACATCGAATGGCGGCGTACCCTGCGTCGGCAGCAGCAGGCATCCACTTCTGAGTTTCAAGCTGCCTAGTCATGCTCCGAGTAGCACTAACCGGACCCGAATCGACGGGCAAAACCACCCTGAGCCGCTTACTGGCTGAGCACTATCACACCACGTGGGCTCCTGAATTTGCCCGCCATTATCTAGAAGAGCGCGGCCCTAACTACACGCTCAGCGACCTGGAAGAAATAGCCCACGGGCAGTTGCAGGCCGAGGAAGAGGCCGCCGAGCGGGCCGCGCAGCAGCAGCGCCCCGTCATGTTCTGCGACACGGACCTGCTGGTTATCAAAATATGGTCGGAGCACGCGTTTGGGCACTGCCCCGAGTGGATCAGAAGGCGCATTGAGCTGCAGCGCTATAACCTAGTACTGCTCCTGAACGTGGATTTGCCTTGGTACCCCGATCCGCTGCGTGAGCATCCCAATCATCGGCAGTATTTCTATGAGCTGTACCAGCGTGAACTTCGCGACCAGTTCTCGAACTTTGCCGAAATAAGTGGCAGCCCAGAGCGGCGGCTAGAGCAAGCCTGCTTTCACGTAGATCTGTTGCTTGAGCGTACCTGAGGTAACGGAGCCACCTGCTAGCCCTGGTAGGGCCGGCAACCATGAAGAATTATCTTTTCGGTGATTTTTTCGTTTGGCTACTCACGCTACCTATACGCCCACTGCTTTTTGTATCTATTAGATGACCTACTACCTCGAAAATGAGCACTGCCGCGTGGGTATCAACTCGCACGGTGCTGAGCTCAGCAGCTTTATTCGCAAAGACCTCGATAACCTGGAGTACATCTGGCCGGCTGATGCAGCATTCTGGAACCGCCACGCGCCGGTGTTGTTCCCCATTGTAGGGCGCTTGCCGCACGATCAGTACACCCACTTGGGCCAGACGTACACCCTAGGCCAGCACGGTTTCGCCCGCGACCAAGAGTTTCAGGTACAAGACCACTCCGGCACGGCCGTGGCGTTTGAGCTGCGCGCTACCCCCGCAACTCAGGCCAAGTACCCCTTCGAGTTTACCTTGCGCATTACCTACCGCCTGGCCGGGCCTACGCTTACTATTGGGTGGGAAGTGCTAAACCCCGGCAGCGGCGAACTACTGTTCAGCATTGGGGCGCACCCGGCCTTCCGCTGCCCGCTTGTGGAGGGGGAGACGTTCGAGGACTACGAGTTTGTATTCGACCACCCCGTTACGGCCGAGCGTTACTTGCTGGAGGGCGGCCTGCTCACGGGCCAGACGGAGCCACTGCTCAATAACCAAGATACCTTACCGCTCAGCTACGCACTATTTGCGCAGGATGCGCTAGTACTAAAGCATTTCGATTTTACCCATCTCACGCTGCGCAGCCGCCGTTCCGGCCGGGCCGTGCGGCTGCGGTTTGATGGCTTTCCCTACCTAGGCCTCTGGACCAAAGCCGAGGGGGCTCCGTTTGTGTGTATCGAGCCCTGGCAGGGTATTGCCAGCTCCACTACCGGCTCCCCGGAGCTGGCCGAAAAAGAAGGCATTCTGAGCTTGCAGCCCGGCCAGCAGTTTCTTACTTCCTACAGCATTACCGTTGAGTAACACGTTCATGACTTCCGAGATTATCATCCGCCCGATCAATTCGGTCGATACCTACCCACTTCGCCACCAAGTGCTCTGGCCCCAGGAGTCAGTGGACTATGTAAAGCTAAACCAAGACGAGCAGGGCCACCACTTCGGGGCTTTCCGCAACGGTAAGCTGGTTTCCGTTATTTCCCTGTTCATCGACGGCAATGTGGCCCGGTTCCGCAAATTCGCCACTCGCCCCGATTGCCAAGGGCAGGGCATTGGCTCCCAGCTATTGCGCCGCGTGTTGGACGAAGCCCGCGAAAAAGGTGCCCAGCGCATCTGGTGCGATGCCCGGGCCGTAAATGAGGCCTTCTACCGCGCCTTTGGCCTGGAGCCCGAAGGCAATCGTTTTTACCGCGGTACCATTCCGTATATGCGCATGGCCAAGGACTTGTAAGGAGCCAGAGGCGCTTTGCTACTACCAGAAGAGCCGCGAGCCAGACCACAGGAGGTCAGCTCGCGGCTCTTCTGGTTTATATTTCCAGCGGTACCTTGGGCCGGCGGTTATAGTCCGGCTCCCAGTCGTTTATGGGCCTCGATATTCCCGGTGGCAGGTCGAAATCCGGCAGCCCATCATCTAGTGGCTCGCCTCCGTCATCATCGTTATCGGAAGCGGGCGGGTGATGAAAGCGCCGGCGGGGAAGCACAAGCAAAAGCCCAGTGAACACTAGTACCACGAGCAGATAGAGAAGGCTGGTGATGGTCATGGCGGGGAGAGCTGAAGGAGCAATGACGGGATGACAATAAAGCAGCAGGCTACAGAACAGAAACGCACATGCCCGGCGGGTGGTTTTCTCCGAGAGGCTTTTTATTCGCTTCAGCCAGGTGTAAGTGTAATTTACTTGATTATCAGCAAACAAAGCACCCTCGGAGGCGGGTTTTATTAAGAATCTGACCTAGGCTAGTGCTAAACTGAAAACTTCCCGCTTACCTTTGCCTCAGAAGTTTTAGGGGTGCCACGCCGCAAGCGCGAGGCTGAGATCATACCCATTGAACCTGCCCGGGTAATGCCGGCGAAGGGAACAAACGATCCGCGAGCGAAAAACCGAAGGTGCCGACCCCTGGCATCCGGTCCGTTCCACCTTTTCCATTTTTCATCCTTGAAAAATTTATTGACAACCGGAGTAGCCTTGCTGGCATTCTCCGGTACGGCATGGGCGCAAGGCCCCGTGTCCGGACAGGTTACCGATGCGCGCACCGGAACCCCACTGCCTGGTGCCACCATTTTGCTTGACGGTGCCGCTAGCGCCGCAACTGACGCCGCTGGTACCTTTTTGCTACCAACCGTGCCAGCTGGCTCCCATGAGTTGCGCATTACCTTTCTGGGGTATGAGGCCCTAGTGCAGCGCCTAGAGGGACAGAATGCAGCACAGCGCCTGACCCCATCTCTGCAGGCTGGTGGCGTGCTCACCAGCGAGGCACTTGTACTGGCCTCTCGGGCCAATGAGCGCACGGCCACGGCTTACACCAACGTAAGCAAAGAGGAACTGGCCAAGCGCAATTTCGGGCAGGACTTGCCGTATCTGCTCGACCAGACGCCTTCCGTGGTCGTGAATTCCGATGCCGGCGCTGGAGTAGGCTACACCGATATCCGCATTCGGGGCATCAGCAACACGGGCATCAACATGACCATTAACGGCGTGCCCCTAAACGATGCGGAGTCGCACGGCTCGTTTCTGGTGAACCTGCCGGATCTGTCGTCGTCCATCAGCAGCTTGCAGGTGCAGCGGGGGGTAGGAACCAGCCAGAACGGTGGGGCCGCTTTCGGGGCCAGCCTTAATATTTCCACCCTCGAAAGCCGCCAGCAAGCTTACGCCCAAACCCAGAACACGTTTGGCTCTTTCAACACTTGGAAAAACAACGTGTCGTTTGGTACGGGGCTGCTTGGCAAGCACTTCACCGTCGATGGTCGCCTTTCGCGCATTGCCACCGATGGGTACGTGAAGCGGGGCGCCTCAGACCTGAAATCGTACTACCTCGCCGCAGGCTACCAAGGCAAGAACACGCTGCTCAAGTTCATTACTTTCTCAGGCCGCGAGAAAACCTATCAGGCCTGGAACGGCGTGCCCGAGCCTGCCATTACCGGCGACCGAACGTTGCTGCAGCAGTACATTGATAACGGAGAGCTTTCGGAGGCGGATGCCGCCCGAGCTTTGCAGGAAGGCCGCCGCTACAGCTACTACACCTACGACAACCAGACCGATAACTATAAGCAAAACCACTACCAGCTTCACCTCTCGCAGGGGTTGGGCCAAGATTGGAACCTAGGCGTCGCCCTGCACCTTACCCGCGGCTTTGGCTACTACGAAAGCTACCGCGCCAACCGCAAGCTGGTGGAGTACGGTCTGGAGAACGTAGTGCTGGGTGATACCACTATCAAGCGCTCTAACCTGATTGACCGCAAGTGGCTCGATAACTATTTCTACGGCGGCACCTTTGCGCTGAACTACCAGCCCAAGGAAAACGATAAGTTACAGGCCACGCTGGGTGGCGCCTGGAACCGCTTCACCAACGACCACTACGGCGAGGTAATCTGGGCGCAGTATGCTTCCAACAGCAATATCCGGCAGCGCTACTACTTCAACGACGCCCTCAAAACCGACTTCAATGCCTACGCCCGCGCTACCTGGCAGGTGCTGCCCAAGCTGGGGGTGTACGGCGATGTTCAGCTTCGCCGCATTGCGTACAATATTGATGGGGTAGAGGATGACCAGAACGACGTGACCACCCGCGCCCGCTACACCTTCTTCAATCCCAAAGCCGGCGCTACTTTCTCGCTCAGCGAGCATCAGCAGCTGTACGCCAGCTACGCCGTGGGCCAGCGCGAGCCCGTTCGCTCCGACTTTACGGACCGCCCTGCCGGCGATAGAAGCGCCAAAGCCGAGCGCCTGCAGGATGTTGAAGCGGGCTACCGCCTCTCATTGCCGAACACTACTTTGCTGGGAACCGGCACCGCAGTTCGGTTTGAGGCCAACTACTTCTACATGAAGTACCGCAATCAACTGGTAGCTACCGGCCAGCTGAACGACGTGGGCACGGCCCTGCGCACCAATGCGCCGCGCAGCTACCGTACCGGCGTGGAACTGACGGGCTTTGCGTCGGCTAACGACAAGCTCAGCCTCAGCAGCACGCTTACGCTCAGCCGCAACCGCATCCTGGACTTTCAGCAGGTGATATATGATGCCGACTACAACCCGATAACTGCGTCGGAGGGGCGCACCACCACCATTTCCTATTCGCCCTCGGTGGTATCGGCGCATACCTTGGAGGGGCAGCCGCTGCGGGGGCTGCGTCTGGCGCTGCTCTACAAAACTGTCAGCCGCCAGTACCTCGATAATTCGGCTAGCTACGAGCGGCGCATAAAGCCCTATCAGGTACTGGATTTCCGGGCGCGCTATGCCTTCCAGCCCAAGTTCGTGAAGGAAATAGAGCTAGGGCTGCTAGTAAATAACGTGCTCAACCGCAAGTATGTAGCCAATGGCTATACCTATGGCTACCCCGGCGCCGATGGGCAGCAGCAAACCTTTAACTGGTATTTCCCGCAAGCTACCCGCAACATATTGGCCTCCGTGGGGGTTACCTTCTAGAGGATAAAAAAGCAGGATTTATTTTAAATAAAGTAGCATAAACCTATCTTTCGGCATAAGCTTTGTAGATGAGCTTACCACTGATATTTCCCGGCCGGGAATCTGCCTTCTGGCCGTTTGTCGGTGTCTGAGTCGCCGGTGGGTCTTCGGCATTCCCGACCCGGCTCTGTGGCACCCCGAAACCCTGACCAGCCCCCTTCCTGGTCAGGGTTTTTCGTTGGCAGAGAGGTAGCACCTCTAGTCGGAGGTCCGTAGCGAAATTCCTATCTTTGAGAAGTAAACCCACCCAATTTCTCGTTATGTCTTCCCAAGCTGACGTTCTTTCAACCAAGGCCCAGGTGCAGCGCAACAAAGGCTCCCTGAATGCCGCGGGCTTCACTGACTACTATGATATCGACGGCCTGCTGACCGAAGAGCACAAGCTCATCCGGCAAAGCATCCGCGACTTCGTGAAAAAAGAAATATCGCCCAATGTAGAGAAGTGGGCTCAGGACGCGCATTTCCCCTCGGAGATTGTGCGCAAGTTTGGCGAAGTAGGTGCCTTTGGCCCCACCATTCCGACGGAATATGGCGGCGGCGGCCTCGACTACATCAGCTACGGCCTGATTATGCAGGAAATTGAGCGCGGCGACTCCGGCATGCGCTCTACGGCCTCGGTGCAGGGCTCTCTAGTAATGTACCCCATCTACCAGTACGGCTCCGAAGAGCAGCGCCGCAAGTTCCTGCCCAAGCTGGCCTCCGGCGAGTGGCTTGGCTGCTTCGGCCTCACGGAGCCCGACCACGGCTCAAACCCTGGTGGCATGACCACCAACATCAAGGACATGGGGGATTACTACCTCCTGAACGGCGCCAAACTCTGGATCAGCAACTCGCCTGAGTCCCATGTGGCCGTGGTGTGGGCCAAAGACGACAACGGCCGCATCCGGGGCGTTATCGTGGAGCGGGGCATGGAAGGCTTTACTACCCCCGAAATTCATAACAAGTGGAGCCTGCGCGCCAGCATTACCGGCGAGCTGGTGTTCGAGGATGTGAAAATCCCGAAAGAAAACATTCTGCCCAACATCGACGGCCTCAAAGGCCCATTGAGCTGCCTCGACTCGGCCCGCTACGGCATTGCCTGGGGTGCGCTGGGTGCCGCTATTGATTGCTACGAGTCGGCCCTGAAGTATTCCTTGCAGCGCGAGCAGTTCGGCAAGCCCATTGCTTCGTTCCAGCTCCAGCAGAAGAAGCTGGCCGAAATGATTACTGAAATCACGAAGGCCCAATTGATGGTGTGGCGCCTGGGTATGCTCAAAAACGAAGGCAAGGCTACCTCCGCCCAGATTTCGATGGCCAAGCGTAACTCGGTAGAAATTGCCCTGGAAATTGCCCGTGAAGCCCGCCAGATTCATGGCGGCATGGGCATTACTGGCGAGTACCCCATCATGCGCCACATGATGAACCTAGAATCAGTGGTGACTTACGAGGGCACCCACGACATCCACCTGCTCATTACCGGCGCCGATATCACCGGGATTCAGGCGTTTAAGTAAGCTAGTGAGCTAGTAGATACTAAAACGGCCGCTCTGGAAACAGGGCGGTCGTTTTTTATTGTGTGTATTTTCTTCCATAAAAAGCAGGCTTGCTCTGGTTGCTACCTGCTAGCACACTAGCCCTCTACGAGGGGGTAAGTACTAGGTCCTTTTTGGGAGTGAGCAGGCGCTTGGCTAGGCGCCAGGCCGTCGGTAGTTTGGAGGCCAAAGACAGCAAGCGTTGCGGGTTCAGCAAGCTGTGCGGTACTCCGAGGTAGCGGCCGAGGTAGTGGGCTAGCTCCGGCTGCGGCACCCGCCAGAAGGAGGAGCCAGGGGTGACTACCAGCTTATCGAGTACGGGAATTCCCTGTAGCTTTTCGCTGGGCATGTGCCAGATGGGCAAGTTCAGGTCGGAGTCGCGGACGTCAGAATAGCGGTAGGCGGTCCACATGCGCCGGATAAACGGTTGGGCGTCTAGCTTGGGGCGCTGCAGCGAGTTATAGGCTGGTATGGTGATGTATTCGTCGTTATCGAAGATGCTTTCTTGGTTGCAGAAGCGGGGCGGTTGATGCTTATACGTGCTTATTATGTGGTTCCATTGCTGAGCTATGGTGGCTATGAGCTCCCTAAAGCAGCCCCGAGTGCCACCTACCAATTCGCCGCCGTAGTAGTAGGGCGCCGCTTCCGGGAACTCAGGGAACAGCTGCCGGTACAGGTCGCCCATATCGCGGCGGCTAAGCCCAAAAATCTTATCGTCGGGACCGGAACTCATATCATACAGCAGCAAAGAGCCGGAGCCTACGGCCGCTTCCAGTTCAGCAGAATTCCGGGTCCAGACGCAGTCCGAGTCCAGCAATAAGCTGCAGTCGGCGGCCTGCGGCCCAGACAGGGCACTCATAACCTCGAGCTTATAGAACCCGTTGCGAAATTTGCCCGAGAAGTTTGCCGGAGGCTGGTACTGCTCAAACTCCATCTCCTGAATCCGGACGCCCAATCCACGCAGAAACTCGCGGTAATCGGTGCCATGCCACACGGTGGGGCTCTTGTCGTTGGTGTAGAGTACATGGCCCGCCGTAGGATTGCAGCGGGTTGACGTAGCAAAAAACACCATCGCACATTGCCAATATACCCGGCGACGCTGGTTGGCGGTTACATCCTGAAGCTGGTCATAATAGGAGGCCGGATGGCGCGCATCATCAACACAAAGGCTCGTCACAATATCCATCATATAAATGCCTTAAAGTGAGAAAGATAAGATAGGTAAAATAGTAGTGGATATGAAAATTACTTTTTAGAATATGGTAATATCGTTCCTATATAGTGTAGCGTACTCCTTTGGATACAAGCAAGCCGAACCTGCCGTAAGGTGTGGTGAGTGTGCTGAGCGGTGATTCAGCACTCGTTTAGTGTAAGCAGACGGAAGTCGAAGTCGATTAAAACGACATTCGGCTATACCGACAAGAAAAGTTGTGGCGAGTCGGTGTATTTTACGGCCTCAATCTTTCTTGCACGCTATGTCCACGTCTACGCCCGAGTCTTTGGTTTTACTTGAATGCTTGGTAGCTGGTACCACCCACCGCCAGGGCCTGCGCGAGTACGAGCCACGTTTGCAACCTACTCAGGAACTGGCCCTGCAACGCGAGGCCGACAGCACCTACGACGACTGGGCCGTGCGCGTGCTTACCACTGGCCCCGACGCGTTCTGGCTGGGCTACCTGCCCGAAGGCCGCAACGAAACCGTGGCTCGTTTGCTGGATGCGGGTTACCCGCTAACGGCCCGCCTTACCCATAAAGCCTGGGAAGACGAGTGGTTGCACCTGGAAATTGAGGTTTTACTAGGGCAATAATAGCCGCAAACTGCTAGAGTGAGTCGGCTAGGCGCAGCACTTCTTCGCGGGCGGCCAGAATTTCTGGCGCATCGGGGAAAGTATGCTGCACCCATTGCGTGAAGCCGCTTACCATTTCGCCTACGGCCTGGCGGTTGCTGGCGGGGGCAGCCTCCGTGGCGGCTGTTTCAGCCTCCGTAAGCACCGGAAAGGCTTCCTCCAGCCCAATCTGACTCATTACATCCGATACGAACACCATGCCGCACACCTGCATACCTTGGTAGAGCTGCACCAGCTCCGGCATGGTAAGCGTGAGCTGCTCCTGGGCACGTACCCGGCTCAGGTGCTCAATAAGCGGCTCCAGCGCTTGGGGCTGCAGGTTGGGGAGTTGGCTTACTGCCTGCAGAAACGGATGTCCTTCGTTGGAAGGCAGGCTATGTACTAGCAGCAGGGCCAACCGTAGCATTTGCAGCTGCGGCTCTGAAAGGCGCAGGTTGGCGGCCGGTACTGGAGACGGCTTGGCCGCTAGTAGCGCCGCAAAAGCCTCCTCGATTTGGAGGCGGTGCAGGCCTAGTGAAGCGGTGCCAATCGGCGCCGGAACGTGCTCTTCCAGTGTAGTTAAAAAAGCACCGCTCAGCTCCAGGCAATAAGTTTTCAGGTGTTCTAGCTGCGCAGTCGTAATCTGCATTTGCTGCCGCACATAGCCTAGCACGGGAGCCGCCAAAGAGGTTTCCAAGGTAAGCCGGCCTAGTAGCAGCAGGTGATAAACGCCCAGCGGTTCGGCGCGCAAGGAGGCCAGTAGGTCAGCGTGCGTCTGAATTAGGTTTAGCTTCTGAACATCAGCGGTGGTAAGCTGTGCCAGTTGGCTGAGAGGGGCCGCTTCGGGGTGGCTAAGCAGCTCGGCCGCGGCCATGCCGTGCAGGCTCAGGCAGTGGGCTAGCTGGTCGTAAAAGTCAGAAGGAAGGGCATCAAGCCAAGAAGCAGCAGACATAGAGGCAGAGCAGATGAAGCCGCAAGTTAGGCCGGATTTTAAACCTAGGTAAGTTGGGCGCAGATGAGAAGCTAGTGTTTTGCTAATGGCATTAGTTAAATAGGTATTGGGTAATATTTTTTGCTAAAAAAGGCACCAACCCAGCCCCCGAACTGTTACCTTTCGACACGCTGAATTACTTGTACGCTTATGCGCGAATCGTATATGACTGGTGGCAAAGACCACATGGACGCCACCGAAAAGGACATCGATAAGGCCTTGCGGCCCCTTTCCTTCGATGACTTTACCGGCCAGGGCAAGGTAGTAGAAAACCTGAAAGTGTTTGTGGCCGCCGCCAAGCACCGTGGCGAGGCCCTCGACCACGTATTGCTGCACGGGCCTCCCGGCCTAGGTAAAACCACGCTCTCGCACATTATTGCCAACGAGTTGGAGTCAGGCATCAAAATGACCAGCGGTCCTGTGCTCGATAAGCCTTCGGACCTGGCGGGCCTGCTCACGAACCTGGAACCGAACGATGTGCTGTTCATCGATGAAATTCACCGCCTGAACCCGGTAGTGGAAGAGTACCTGTACTCGGCCATGGAGGATTACCGCATCGATATTATGCTCGATTCGGGTCCGAACGCGCGGTCAGTTCAGATTTCGTTGTCGCCGTTTACGCTTATTGGGGCTACCACGCGCTCTGGTATGCTTACCTCGCCGCTGCGGGCCCGTTTTGGTATCAGCTCCCGCCTCGAGTATTATGATTCCAAGTTGCTGACTTCGATTGTGCTGCGCTCGGCCGAAATCCTGGGCACGCCCATTTATGAGGATGCTGCCTTCGAAATTGCCCGTCGTTCGCGCGGTACGCCGCGTATTGCCAACAACCTGCTGCGCCGCACCCGCGACTTCGCCCAGATTAAAGGTACCGGCACCATCACGCAGGAAATTGCGCAGTTTGCCCTCAACGCCCTCGACGTAGACCAGAACGGCCTCGACGAAATGGACATCCGCATTCTGAGCACCATTATCGATAAGTTCAAGGGCGGCCCCGTTGGCCTCAGCACTATTGCCACGGCCTGCGGCGACGAAGCCGAAACCATCGAGGAAGTGTACGAGCCTTTTCTGATTCAGGAAGGCTTCATCAAGCGTACCTCTCGTGGCCGCGAAGCCACGGAGCTAGCCTATCAGCACCTCGGCCGCACAATGCCCCAACATTTGCGCGGTAATACCGGTACACCGGGCGAGCTGTTTAGTTAACACTTTTGCATCACACTATTGAAGCGGCGAAGAGCATGAAAGTGCTTTTCGCCGCTATTTTTTGCAGTCTGTATAATTTAGAAAACACAGAAAATGGGCGCGCCATTGTATGATATAACGATATACCATCAAGGGAAAATTATTCAGGACGCTCCGATTGATTGGAAATTTAGAGCTAAGGCAAACTTAATTGCTGATTTCTATCATGATCGATTAAGCGGATATAAGCCAAAAAATACAGGAAGGATATGCGTTATTTTTGTAGAAAGAAATAACTGTCGCAATCCTTGTTATTTTGGTTCAATATGCAATTATGAGATTACTGTGGATGGTGATATGTATTTAGGATTATGCGAGACACAGCAGAATAAATATATACTTGGTTTACTCCATAGTGCTATCATGGATTTGGCTTCTATATATGGTTGGGAGAAGGAGTGCTTCCAGAAGGCTTATGATTATATTGTTCAGTCTGACTTTAGATTCGAAAAAACATATCCTAGTAAATATTCTCCCGATAAAAAGTACAGTGGCTGCGTGGTCATTGAGAAAACTGAAACCCGTACAAGATTGCGTGTTATTATATCAGGTGGCAAGGAAATAAATAAAGTGATTTTAGAAAAAAGGAATTGGTACTGGTATGATAGTGCTTATAAAATTGCTAAAAAGTGTAAATGGATAGATAAGCATTCGTTTGGATATGATAATGGTGATGCCAAATTTTTGTTGGACATCTCAAGGGAAAAAGTTGTTGCCAATTTTGTATTCGGTGAGCGGGATTTTTGATGTTATTTTTACAGATTATTAAGCAGGCTTTATCATGCTCCCAACCGCTCACTATACTGCTTTCATCAAACGCCGGGCGGCGGAGCTGGGCTTTATGTACTGCGGTATCTCCAAGGCTGAGTTTCTGGAGGAGGAAGCGCCTAGGCTCGAAAACTGGCTAAACCGCCAGATGAACGGCAAAATGGCCTACATGGCCAACCACTTCGATAAGCGCCTTGACCCACGCCTGCTCGTAGATGGCGCCAAATCGGTGATTTCGCTGCTGCTGAATTACTACCCTCCCGAAGAGCAGCAACTGCCCGACGACACCCTTAAAGTAAGCAAGTACGCCTACGGCCGCGACTACCACTTCGTCATTAAAGACAAGCTCAAAACCCTGCTGCACGATATGCAGGAGGAGATAGGGGAGGTAGGCGGCCGCTGCTTCGTTGACTCGGCTCCCGTGATGGACAAGACATGGGCGAAAAAGAGTGGCTTGGGCTGGGTGGGCAAAAACTCCAACCTCATCACGCCCGGTATTGGCTCGTTCTATTTCATTGCCGAGCTGATTGTAGACGTGGAGCTAGAGTACGACGGCCCGATTAAGGACTACTGCGGTACTTGCCGCAAGTGCCTCGATGCCTGCCCCACGCAAGCCATTACGGAGCCCTACGTGGTGGATGGCAGCAAATGCATTAGCTACTTTACCATTGAGCTCAAGGACCAGATTCCGCGGGAAGTAGAAGGGCAATTTGGAAACTGGATTTTTGGCTGCGACATATGCCAAGATGTGTGCCCCTGGAACCGCTTTGCCAAACCCCACCAAGAGCCGCAGTTCAATGCGCACCCCGGCCTGAAAGACCTCACGACCAACGATTGGCAGGAAATTACTCATGAGCTGTTTTCAGAGCTCTTTAAGCAGTCAGCAGTGAAGCGCACAGGCTATGCGGGCTTGCAGCGCAACATTCGGTTTGTACTAGGGCAGGAACCACTGCCAACCCCACCCGCCCCGGAAAGCAAGCCCGATACACCCAGTATGTAACAGCCGAAAAACACCGAAGCCGTAAGCAGGCTTGCTGGGTAGCAAGTGGCTTACGGCTTCGGTGGTGCAAAGCGGAAAGGAAAGAATAGTTTAAGCGACCGTCGGTTGGGTAAACACGCGGTTCAGAATCCGACGGTACAGAGCGGAAAATTGCTGGTAGCACCAAGCTTTCAACTCTGAAAGCTCTGCCGGAACAAGCGTCCGGAGGGCTTTACGAAGCTCCTTCTCAAAGAGAATTTTGTCGAAGCTTACTTTGAGGAGAATGGTTTTTGCGTACTCAAGCATGGGTGGAGTTGGTTTTCACAGGGTGGTTAAAAGAGCGGAAGTTGATGAACACGCAGCTTGTACGTGCACAGTTAAAAAAAGCTTAGCTCAGCACTATTTGTTTTGGCAGGTGTCTTGAAAGATACAAAAAAATGCTCTGTAAATACAAGTGCCAGACGTGAAAGGCTACCCATTCAGTTCCGGTGGCGCATAAAAAAAGGAACGTGAGATACGTTCCTTTCTTACAAAGCTCGGGTTAGCAGGTTTCCTGCGTGTGTTGCGTTGGTTACTAATACATGAAGAGTTGCGCGAGGCTAGTAGCAGTAGCCGCATCAAGTGGCTCATCAAACGCCTCAGCCACTTTGGCCAGAATCTCAGCATCCGGCAAGGGCGGGGTAGCTACGTTAATGGGCAAGGTAGAGGCGAAAGGAACCAGCCGTGGGCCTGACAGATACTGCGCCCGATTTTCCTCCCCGGCATATGCCAGGTTTTGGGTAGTGCCAGCCGCTGTGATAGGAGCATCCGAAGGGCTTACCCAGCTTTTAACGGTAGCGCCGCGCTTGCGCCGCATCGTCCGAATTTGGGCGGCATGGCGGGCTTCCGTTGAGTGAATCCGGACAGCGCTTTCTAGTAAGGCATTGTCGGTCTGCACATATTCAACCTGTCCTTTGTAGGCGCGTACTCCCGCATCTTCCAGCAGCTGTGCTACCTTCAAAAAGGTGTCGAAGTTGCTGAATACATCAGGATACAGCGCGGCACGCGAGCCGTTTTTGCTACCCGTAAAATCGAAGTTAGGCTTAGCCGGCACACTGCTGCCAGCATCTGTAATCAGGCGGGTGAACAGTGCTACGTGACTTGCTTCGTGGGTCTGTATGGCTTGTATGGCAGACTTATTCTGGGCTGAGCCAAAGAATGCATCTACGTTAGCGGGGCCTTTGCCCGAAACTAGACCTAGTGCTTGGGCATAAAACTCGCTTTCAAGGTACTCCAGCGTAAGGGCCAGCGTGAGCACGTCCAGCCGCGTACGCGTGTCGAGAGTGCCTGCCGTAGCCTGTTGGGGCAGTGCTGTGATTAGAGCTGGAAGCAAAGCAACGCCCGCCTGGCCCAAGCGGGTTAGCGCAGCCCGGCGCGGGGCCGCTCCTTGGAGCGTTTCGGGTTGTAGTTCGGCAAGCCGAGCCAGTAAATTCAGAAAGTTCATAGTCGAAAAACGGGCGCGGCCTACGTGGTGGGAAGGGAATCGGTGTTGATCATGACCGTCACGAACGGAGCAATCAGCTTCGCAACTTCGGCGGGCGTTTTGGCTACATCAAGGCCAGCGGTATCGCCGCTAATTGGCACTACGTCAGCGCCAGCAAAGGAGCCCGGCTGCACCTGCTCGCGTACGAATGCCGCATGCCGCGCCTCTACCGATGAGATTTTGCTGAACAACTGCAAATATGTAACGTCAGTAAGCAGCTTGGCAGCGCCGTTATAGGCGGCTACTCCCACGTCTTCCAGCGTTTGAGCTGCAGCATACACGCCTGCGCGAGTAGTGAGTGTAAGTGAAGTGAAGTTGAAAACGAGGGGAAGCTTATTCGTATCATAAGCGCTTTCGCCCAACGCAAACTTCATAAACTCCCGATGAATTACTTCATGGTCGCGCAGGTCAACGAAGGCCGCTTTGTCTTCGGCCGTGAAATCACTCGGAAATGCTTCTACTACTTTCTGGTAGAAAGCGGCCTCCAGTTGCTCAAGAAGGTAAGCGTAGTTAAGGATGCCAGTATCACCGCTGCCAAAGCTTAGGGTGCCAACCGGCTCTACAGTAGGATTAGGGTCTCCCGTATCATCGGAGCCGCAGCCAGCCAGCACGAGCATGGAGGTAGCTGCCGTAGCGCCCGCTACCCGGAAAAAAGAGCGGCGGCGCAGGGCTCGACCGAAAAATGAAGCGACAGAGTCAGACATGCGTAAGTAACTCAGCGGGGAACAGCCCAACGCAGGCCGTAACATCCCGATTAACAAAGGTACTCCGATAAACCGGGATGCACCAACCAGAAGAGTAACGCTGCAGCGTAAAGGTTGCGTACTCACGTTCAGCCATAAAAAAAGGACGACCTATTAGGCCGTCCTTTTTTGAAATAGGCAGTTATTCCTTTAGAAAGTATTGCCTACTACGAAGTTCAGAGCAATAGCCGTAACCGATGGAACGTCCAGAGGCTCGTCGAAGGCCTCAGAGAAAGCATTGGCCGGGAAGTTGAACGAGGCTAAGGCCGTCTGCAGATTTACGCCACCTTGGGTAACGTTCTCTTCGCCAGCATAAATAGGAGCAGTGGCTGAAGGAGCAGGGCCTCCACCATCATTGCCCGTAATCCAACTCTTAGGAGAAGCACCGGTGCCAGCACCAGCTACCATTGGACCACCACGGCGCATAGTGCGCAGGTGCGAGGCGTGGCGAGCTTCTACTGAGTGAATGTTCAGCGCAGCTTCAAGAACCGTCTTGTTAGCTTTCAGAAGTGGAGCGCCGCCTTTGTAAGCCCGAACGCCCGTATCCTCGAAGGCCTGAGCTACAGCGAGGAACGTCTGGTAGTCAGTAAATACTGTAGGGAAAAGTGGAGCGCGGGCACCACCCTTAGAGCCAGTATAATCGATGTTACCAGGCAGTATTCCCTCTGCTAGCGGAGCAATGGCCTGAGAGCCCAACACGCCGCGCAGGAACGTTACGTGTTTGCTTTCGTCGTCCCGGATAGTGGTTAGAGCAGTCAGACCTGCGCCGGCAGGGATTAGGCCGGGAGTGCTAACACCACGGTTATAGAACAATGACTCCAAGTATTCAAGCTTTAGCGCAAAGTTCAGAACGCCGGCGATGTCGGCGGGAAGAGTGCTAGACTGACCATAGGCCTTGCTGAACACAGCGCTCAAAAAACCAGGTACGGCAGCAGCAGCCAGCGTTTTGCCCATACCAGTCATGTGGGTAAATACACGACGACGAGAGTCAAGACGATCATAGACTTCTGGGTCTACTTTCTCAATATCAGAAATGAGCTTAATAATATTCATGGTGCGAAAAGTCAGGAGTAAGACGAAATAGGGTTGAAAGGGCTGATTACTTGATGTTCGAAACGTTCAGCTTCGAGCCCTCTTTGAGGAAAGTATTCGCCGTGGCTACTACTACAGAAGGCTCCTTAGACTTTTCTAGAGCATTCGTAGTATCAATTACATCAGAACCTACAAATGAGCCGTTTGCAATCAGGTCGCGGATAAGAGCCGCGTGGCGGGCTTCAACCGATACAATTTTACCAGCCAAGGTGAGGTAGTCGGAGCTGGTAATATACTTGCCTGCGCCGTTGTAAGCAGCCACGCCCAAATCTTCAAATGCTCTGGCTGCATCCAGAACACCCAGCTTAGCAGAGCCAGCGGCCGCAGTACGCACGTTGAAGTCAATAGCAGAGAAGTCAGGATCTAGAGCCTTAATGGCACTCGTGCTAAGTGCCGTTTTAAACAACTCGCGGTGAATCACCTCGTGGTAATACAAATCATCAAGAGCTGATTTTTCAGCGCTGCTTGCCGCTAGACCAGTATAGTAGGTGCCGGTACGCAGGGTAGTGTAAAAGGCAGCTTCAAGTTGCTCTAAGGCATATGCATAGTTGAGTACGCCAGTGTCGCCGGAACCAACATCAACCATACCAGGCATTCCGTTGTCATCATCGTCGTCATCGCAGCCCGAGAGCAGCAGAGCGGTAGCGCCAGCCGTAGCACCGGCGTACATAAAGAAGGAACGACGCTTGATAGGTGTGTAAAGCGGCTTAGCGAACTCCGCGTCATCGCTGCCGTTTTGCGTGATCTTAGACATACAAAGGAAGGTTTGGGTGAAAAATAAAGGGCAATACAGAGCCACCCGACTATTATCGGCTATTCAAAAACCCAATAAAGAGCAATGAGTATTCTACCGTGGGTGGTTGTGCAGTGAGATACGGCCTAGCTTCTGCTATGGATTTCTTAATGCCAAAATCTTGTTAGAGCCATACTGAAAGCTGGACATTAAATACCCTGGCTTTGGTTTTAGTACCCACACGTAAACCTGCTTTCAGGCGTTTATGCGTAGATTTGGCTAGTTCGCGTTTCAAAACAGGCGTATGCGTTTATTTTTCTGCTTGCTCTGCCTATTGGGCGTAGGCCTTAGCTTGAGAGCAGTGGCGCAAACTCCTGCGGCTGAAATTGTGCTGGGGAAGGCCGCGTTTCCGCTCAATGAGTACTACACCATCAGCTTTCGGCTGCGCGGGGCTCCTTTAGAGCGTTACACGGCGTTTCCGGAGCTCGAGGGATTCAAGAAAAGTGGTAAGTCGAGCACGACGACAACGCGCATTGTCAACGGCCAGTCGTCTACAGAGCTCACCATAACCCAGCGCTACGCCGCCTTTGCGGAAGGCGCCTTTACCGTGAAGCCCTTTACCATGACCATTAATGGCAATGCCATTATGTCGGAGGGCGCTACCTTGAAAGTAGGCCCGCAGCAAGCGGCTCCGCCCGCCACTGCCACCCCGGGAAGCGGACCGTTGCAGGGAATTGGCCTCCTCGACCAGCTCTTTGGCAAGCCCAAGCCGCAGGAATACGTAGAGCCCCAAGATCAAGCGTTTCTGGCAGTAGTTCCGGATAAGGCGCGGGTGTATGTGGGCGAAGGCGTGCACGTGGCACTGTACTTCTACCTCACCCCGCAAGACCAAGCTGTACTGAACTTTCACAATTTCGCCACCCAGCTCCCCGAGATTATTCGGCAGTTGCACCAGCGCACGGTGTGGGAAGAAGGCTTCGATGAGCAGGAAGTAGTACCCGAGAACGTAATGGTCGGCGGCAGGCCTTTTTTACGCTACCGCCTCTGGGAGGCTGAACTGTATCCGCTGAATACGCAGGCCCTCGTTTTTCCTTCGGTGGGCTTGCAGATGGTGAAATATCGCGTGGCCAAAAAGCCGGTGCAGGGCCTTGATAATCGGATGGAGGGATTCAAGGTGTATTACTCGGCGCCCCGCACGGTGCCGGTGGTGGCGCTGCCGCCGCACCCCCTGCGCGACCAAGTGCCTGTTGGTAATTATGAGCTCAAGGAAGCAGTAGACCGCACTACCTTCCGGACAGGCCAGGCCTTTGCTTATACCTTCACGGTGGAAGGCGAGGGAAATTTGGCCGCCGTGAATCTTGCTACCCCCCCGGTGCGCCCTAACCTGGAAGTATATGGGCCAGAAGTGCAGCAGGAGCTTACGCGTCAGGGCAGCCGGGTGGGTGGGCGCAAGAGTTTTCGGTTTCGGATGGTGGCCCGGCGGCCCGGCCCCGTTCCGCTCGACAGCCTGTTCAGACTCATCATCTTCAATCCGGCCTTGGGGCGCTACGATACCTTGCAGGCTGATGTGCAACCTGTGGTGCGCGGTGCAGTGCAACAAGCTGCCACCTTCCGGGCCCGGCCCGATGACCCGTTTTATAGTACGGCCCTGCGCGTTGCGGATACCACGCCGCAGCCCCGAGATGCCTATAATAATGTGCAGCGCTACGTGAATATGCTGCTAGGGGCACTGCTGAGCGTAGCCGCCGTAGGCTGGTGGCGTAGTCGGCGCTAACACCCGCCTCGGCAATGCCCGCCCGCGCTGTACCTTTGCCTGGCATAGCTCACCAACGGACCGCTTTTCTTATGAATTCTTTCGGCACACTATTTCGCATTACCACCTTCGGCGAATCGCATGGGCCCGGCATTGGGGTAGTGCTGGATGGATGTCCGGCCGGGTTGGCCGTGACGGAAGAACTAATTCAGGCGGCCCTAGACCGGCGCCGCCCCGGGCAAAGCGACCTGACTACCCCCCGCAAAGAAGCCGACCGGGTAGAAATTCAATCGGGAATATTTCAGGGAGTAACCACCGGCACGCCTATCAGCCTCTTCATCCGGAACCAAGATCAGCACAGCCACGACTACTCGCACATTGAGCACGCGTACCGGCCGTCGCACGCCGACTACACCTATGATCAGAAGTACGGCCGCCGCGACTTCCGGGGTGGTGGGCGCAGCTCAGCCCGCGAAACGGCCGCTCGCGTAGCCGCCGGTGCTGTGGCGCAACAACTGCTCAACCAGCATGGCATTCGCGTAAGCAGCTACGTGTCGCAGGTGGGGGCAGTGGCGGTACCGCTGGGCTATGAAGCGCTTGATCTGAGTTTAATTGAGAGTAACCCCGTTCGCTGCCCACACCCCGAAACGGCCGAGCGCATGGCTGAGCTCATCCGGCAAACCCGCGACCGGCATGACACGGTAGGAGGCCTAGTAACCGGGGTAGTGCAAGGTGTGCCCGCCGGCCTCGGAGAGCCGGTATTCGATAAGCTGCACAGCGAGCTAGGACGGGCTATGCTCAGTATTAATGCCGTGAAGGGCTTTGAGTACGGCTCGGGCTTTGCCGGCACGCTGCTGTTTGGCTCAGAGCACAACGACCAGTTTTATACCGATGATGCCGGACAGGTACGTACCCGCACTAACTACAGCGGCGGCATTCAGGGCGGCATCAGCAATGGGCAGGATATTTACTTCCGGGTAGCGTTTAAGCCCGTGGCTACTATTCTGCAACCGCAGGCTACCATCAACGACCAGGGCGAGGAAATAACCTTAGCTGGCCGGGGCCGCCACGACCCGTGCGTGTTGCCCCGCGCCGTTCCCATCGTCGATGCCATGACCAGCCTCGTGCTGGCTGATATGCTGCTGCGGGCCAGGGCCAACAAAGCGTAAATAACCCTATAAAAAAAGCCTGATGACATGAGTACATCAGGCTTTTTTTATAGGGTTGGGCCGCTTTACAGGGCTAGTAATAGCAAACTTACTAAGGCTAGGATTGGCAGCAGGTAAGGCACTGCGTAACGCCCGATGTACCCAAAAAAGCTGGGCATCGGGATGCCCTCTTTCTCCGCAATGGAGCGAACCAGAAAGTTGGGTCCATTGCCAATGTAGGTAAGCGCCCCAAATAGCACGGCTCCACTGGAAATAGCTCGTAGCAGAGGCAGGGTGGCAGCGTCTTCGGCGAACTGCCGGACGGCAGCCGGCTGCGCAAAGTTCAGGTCGTGGCCAGCGAGGCTCAGGCCCAGAAAAGAAGCGTAAGTAGGTGCATTATCAAGAAAGGCCGAAAGCGTACCCGTGAGCCAGTATAGCGAGGTAGGAGTAAGCCGGCTAGCTACCTCCGGGTTGGCGGCAACGTGCGCCGCGGTTTGCAGCGCGGGCATCATGGTCAGGAAGATGCCGAAAAACAGGAACGCTACCTCCAGAATGGGCGCAAACTGGAAATGGTTACCCGTAATGGCTTTGTGGTGGGCAGTACGATAGCAGCCCCAGGCGGCCAGCAGCTGAATGGCCTCGCGCACAAATGAAATCTGAAGGCCTGCTACGGGCAGTGTAGGCAGCCAGGGCATGCGAGCCGGATCCAGAAACACAGCACCAAGTACCAGCACCAGCCACAGTAAGTTACAGCGCCCGTTAAAATCATAAAGCGGCAAACCTTTTTTGGAGCGGGCGCGCCGCCTCTCACTATTAGATAGCAACGAGGGTTGCGGGTTACGCCGGTCTTTCAGCCAAAATATCAGCAGGAGCAAGCCGTTGGTCAGGAGCCAGGGGGCTAGTAAGTGCGCTGAGGTCCAGAAAAACGGCACGCCGCGCAAGTACCCAATAAACAGCGGCGGGTCGCCGAGGGGTGTGAGCAGCCCGCCGGC
This sequence comes from Hymenobacter seoulensis, assembly GCF_054780535.1. Taxonomy (NCBI): domain Bacteria; kingdom Pseudomonadati; phylum Bacteroidota; class Cytophagia; order Cytophagales; family Hymenobacteraceae; genus Hymenobacter; species Hymenobacter seoulensis. The sequence continues at coordinate 1,607,070 of NZ_BAAGWD010000001.1, read as the reverse complement.
ATTGCTGACAATGAAGATAAAGAAAACGATGTGATACGGCCGGATGCGTTGGTCGTTCAGTCGAATAAACGTCCGGATCAGCATTAGGGAGGCGCCGGTTGTGCCCACAATAGAGGCTAGTACCGCGCCGGTTGCCAGCAACAGCACGTTGCGGCCCGGGGTACCCGGCACGTTTATGTTCAGGTACAGCGTGCCACCTACCACATACAGCGCCGCCAGCAGCACCACAAAGGAAACATACTCGGCCAGCGTCTCAAGGGCCGTGTGCCAGTCGTGCCTGACAAAGCCATAGTAGCCTAGCATCAGCAGGCCCAGGCTCACAGCAATGTGCGCATACCAATGTTCCCAGAGTTTAGGGAAAAGCAAGGGGCCGCTGGCAATCAGGCCAAGCAAACCAAAGAACGGAAGGAGCAGGGGCCAGGCAGGTGGTACGCCAGTAGCAAGCAAGAGCGGATGCAGCATAAGCAGGGGTAAAGGTAAAGCTGCCTGCCAGAGTGCCGCGTTTTCTGGCTGTCACCAAAAGCAGTTTGCAAAGTAAAAGTGCCTAGTGTGCACTTCAGGGCTGCCACTGTTGTTCTAGCATTCAATTACCTTTGCAACTATTACCGCCTATTGCGGTTTACTTGGTCGGGCCAATAAAACGTGCCCGACTTTCTCCCGCTTGTCTCCAAGTCTTTCAAACATGGCTGAACAACTCACTGCCCCCTCTGCGCCGGTTTCTATTTACGCCGAAGCCAGCCCCAACCCCGAATCCATGAAGTTCGTGCTCAACACCCAACTCCTGTCGGATGGGGTGAGCGTGGACTATCCAACCCTGGAAGCCGCTGCCAACTCGCCGCTGGCTCAGGAGCTATTTAATTTCGATTATGTGGGCCGCGTGTTCATGGCTCAGAACTTCGTGACCATCACCAAAACCACCGAGCACCAGTGGGCCCAGCTCATTCCCGAGCTGCGCAGCTTTCTGAAATCGTATGTGGAGGCTGGTGGCCCAATTTTCACCGTGGATCCTGCCGCTGAGCAGCGCGCCGCCCAGCAGGCAGCTGTCACCGGCGACTCCTCGGAGGCCGATCAGCAGACCAGCCAAAAGATTATTGACCTGCTTGATAACTACGTGCGCCCCGCCGTGGAGCAAGATGGTGGCAACATCACCTTCAAGAGCTACCAAGATGGTATCGTGACGGTGAACCTGCAGGGTTCCTGCTCGGGCTGCCCTTCGGCCACGGTAACGCTGAAGTCCGGCATCGAGAACCTGCTCAAGCGCATGGTTCCGGAAGTGAAAGAGGTAGTAGCAGAAGGCGTAACGGCCAGCTTCTAGGCGACTAGTTAAGAACCTGCTACTTACTGTAGAGTAACACCAAAGCCCGGCCAAGTTGGCCGGGCTTTGGTGCGTTTAGAGGGGTAGTGTTTTAGCGTAGTTCAGCTTACGGTTGCTGTTTTTGACTAATCTATAGCCCGGTAATGTTCCCCCGAATTTCGCCGCCCGGATACGCCGGTGTATGCAGGTTTACGTAGGTTTCGCCAGCTAGCAGCTTGGTAGCGTTGTCCTCGGTAAGCGTGGCAGTACCCGTGATAGGTGAGGTAGCAACGCTGCTGAACGGAACGAGAACACCGCCATTAATGCCTGGTGCGCCCTGGTGGATATGGCCCGCCGAGGGGGCTAGCCCCTGGTACGAAACGGTGTACGTAAGCACCCGCGTTACTTTATCAAAGGAGCCCGAGAAAGTACCCGTAGCTGCTGAAGGAGTAGCTGGAACTTCCTGCTGACCAGTGAGCGAGGCCTGAAGCTGCACCGTAGTGGAAGGGGTTGTATCGTTGTCATCGTCATCATCGTCATTGCAGGCAGGCATGGCCGCCGAAACAAACAGCAGGAGCAGGAAAGCAGGAAATGTAGTTTTCATGAGGGTAGGAGGTAGAGGGTGAAACGGTTGGTGCAATAAGTAGGCCTAGCGGTTGAAGCCTTCCGAAGAGCGGAGCGTGAAGTTGCGGGCCACATTGAAGCCGAAATAAATGTCGCCCTTGAAAAACCGCCCGCTCGAGCGCGGCACAAACTGCGACTCGATCATGCCATTGGAGTTCGTGACGTGGAGCTGAAATACGTGGCCGCCGGTTTCAATATCAAAGCCGGCGCCTAGGGCATCGTGCCAGCCCGAGGTGCGGGAGTTGGGCAGCCGGCAGAAGTACTCCAGCGTAAGGGCCACTCGTTTCGTGAGCTTTTGGCGGCCCGCAAGCCCTAGCGCGTAGATGTTGTTCGGGTCGGCATTCTCCTCTACCAAGTTGCGGTGCACCACCGTAGGACTGAGCTGGACTGAGAGAGAAGGACTGAACTTGCGCGCTATCAGCGCTTGCCAGCTGTAGGCGAGCCGCCGCACAAACGTGTGGTTGAACCCGTCCGAAGCGGTGGAATAGCGCAGGGTATTGATGGCCGTGCTGCCTAGTACCGTGACGCTCACGGGTGAGCCACCGGGGCCGCTGCGCTGGCGCAGAGCCCGGTATTTCAGAAATCCATCAACCGTCTTTTCTACGGAGCTTCGGCCAATTCCTACCGCCAGCCTATCGGTTAGGCCGTATTCCATGCCTAGCCGGATGGTAGCCTGGTCGAGGCCAAAGAAATTGTAGGCCCCGCTGTTGAGTGTACCAAACCGGTGTGAAATCAGGAAAATCAGCGTGCCCGCTCCCGGCGTTTCGCTGCTGTGCCCATTGATGATGCGCGTGCCTTTGAAGGTGGCCTGCACCAGTTCGGGCCGTAGCGTGTCGGCAGCCTGTTGCTCCAGCTCCTGAAGCAGCGGATCCTGGGCTTGGGCAGCGCGGGTGCCTAGCAGTAGCAGCAGTGCCCAAAGCGCCGTGTGGCGAAAAACAGATGTAGAAAACATAGAGGTCCGGATTCAGGGATGAGAAGCGGCCGTGGTCCGGACCGGGGCGCAGGTAAGGCGTACCGTCACAAGCACGCTTTTGGCAATATGGTCGCGCACCAACGCCGGGATTTTAATCTGATAATCAGCTGGCGCAACCGAGAAGCTGGAATTCACCACCAGTTGGCCATTCTGCATAGCCAGAGTGCCTGGCGCCCGCACTCGGCGCGTTACGCCGTGTATTGTCAGGTCGCCTTCGGCAACTACAGCGTGTGGGGCAGTACTGCCTTGTAGCGCATCCGCATTCCAGTCAACCAAATGACCCGTGAATGTGGCCTTCGGGTAGCGCTCCGACTCCATGTAGTTCTCGTTGAAGTGCTCCTGCATGAGGCTGCGCTTAAACTCGAAGGAGCGGATGGGCAAACTGAAGGCCAGCTGTCCGGTTTGCATATCTACCAGGGCGGCCGCTTGCTGGCTGCGGGCTTCTATGTCTTCGAGGGGGCTGGCAGAGAAAAAAGAGATGGTGCCCGCACGAGTCTGATAACGCGCATCTTGGGCATAACTCTTCGGCAGCTCCCAGGCCAGCAGGCCCAGTAGCAGCGCAGCATAATGCTTTTTCATGGTGGTTTAGTTGTTAGGCATCCCCGCCCGCACCCACTGGCGCAGGGTGGCCAGGTCGCAGGTGGGCAGGCGAGCCTCGTTCTGGGGCATGGGTGCGAAGCCCGGCGCATGCGTTACAGCGCCCAGCAGCCGGCCACTAGCGGCTACCTGCTGCACCTGAGCGTAGGTTTCGAGGCTCACGTTGCCATTGCGTAGCGCATTGTTGTGGCAACTCACGCACCGCTGCTGCAACAGCGGTGCGACGGATGCGGAGAAGGTAATGGCTGTAGAGTCGCAGGCTGGGGCCACTGGGGCCTGGCTTAGCAGCTCTTCGGCACTATCGTAGGCGCAGGCGGGCAGCAAGGCCAGCCCCACCAAGGGTAGCCACCAGAGCCAGCGGCTGATGGTGAGAGCGACAGCCGGGCGCGGGCCCCCGCGCGCAGCCCAGCTGTCTTGTTCAACCACGCGGCTCATGATGTTGCCATTTGCCAGCGGTTTCCTTTGCTTCCGAATCCATGTAGTTGCGCGTAGCCGCGCCTGAGCGTAGCGGCCAGGTAGTCATGGCAGAGCTGGCCGTTGTAGGTGAGCGGTATCTGTGTAAGTCTGCCAGAAGTAGTATCTGAGCTGAAGGATCTGGCTGGCGCTAGCATAGGGCAACGCCAGCCGCCCGGAGCAGCGCCCCGCCTTGCGTGTAAAGGGAAGTTGTGAGGCATGATGGTAGAAGAGCTGAAGTGACGAAAAGGAAGGCAACAGCTACCCGAGCCTGCTCCGGAACAGGCCATATCAGTTGCTGGAACCTCCGCAAGCAGAGGCCAAACACTAGGGTCAGAAAGAAGGGAAAGCGGCTTACGGTGCCGTACGAGGTCGAACAAGTCCGTACTTCACCCCGAGCAGTACGCCCGCACTGTTGAGGCGGATTTTGCCGAAACCCACGCCGCTGAGTGGCAGCTTCAGGAAAGGTTCGGTTTGCATGGTCCAGCGGCCGCTGAGAGTGCGCTCCAGGCCCGCACTTAGGTTCACCACTCGCAGGGCGGCATTGCTGCCCTTTGAAAGGCTCCAGGTGCGGTTCACATATTGGCCGTTGATGTCGTAGTGGTACGAATACCGCTCATTGCGCATCAGCAGGGAGGTAAGCCCCGCCGAAGCATATAGGGAATACGTCGGCCGGGAAATCACCTCGTAGCGTACATCCAGCGGAATTTCCACAATCCGGCAATTGGCATCTACCTGCTCGATGGGGATGCGCCAGGTCCAGTAAGTGGGCGGCGGATTATAATCAGAGCCGCGGGCGGCGTAGCGCTTTACGCTGCGCAAAACTCCCGTCCGGATGCGCCAGCGCGACGACAAGCGGTATTCGGCGGTTAGGCCAAACGTGCCCCCTAGCCGAGCACCCGGGCCCGGCAGCACCGCCGTGAGCTCGGGGCCGCCTACTACCCCCACCAGTAGGCGGTAACCCGGCAACTCGGGTCGGGCAGGCGCCGCCACAGAATCAGCAGCGGAAATGCTGGCCTGTGCCACCGAATCAGGAGCGTAAGTGCGGGCCAGAGAATCGGTAGGGGGAATCGGGGTAGAAGCGGCGGCCTGCTCAACCGGCTGGCCGGAAGCCTCTGGAGCGGTTGCAGTGCTGCTTTCGGAAAGGCTGGCTGCGCGGGCTGCTGTTGGCGCCTGCTGGTCGGCCGTAGGAAGTTCGGCCGCCGTACTAGCATTCATACTTGGCCGAACCGCTACGCCTGGGTTGCTTTTGCTGAGTGCTCTAGTAATTCCTGAAGCCATTGGGGTGACAACAGCTAAGCTGAGTGATGCCGGGGCAGGTTGCAGCCGCGGCGAGGTAGGTGCAGTTGTTGTTTGCCGAGAGGGTAGGGTTGTAGCGAATGGCGCAGTTGGTGCGCTGAGTACAGAAGGGTTTGGGCCAGACGAAGAGCTAGTACCGCGCAGTGTACCGTTGCCAGGTAAGGTCGAACCGAGAGAGCTGGTTGGCCGGTTGGGCTGCGTTGCCACTTGGCCCGAGACGGGAGCAGAAGGGCGGAGCGGAAGCCGGGACGGAAAGTGCCAGAAGAAAAACAGCAGCGCCACTAGCCCCATTTCTAGCGCAAACAGCCCCGTTACTCGCCGCAGGACCTGCCGCCGCAGCCGTTGCTGCTGGGCTGCTTCATCTAGCTGCTCACTCAGGCGCAGCCAGCCCGACAACGAGACCTCGTCGGGGTAGGCATCGGCGCCGCGCCGGAACAGCTGATCTAGCTCTTCATCTGACATATCCGGCGTACGCATGGTGATGGTGGTTTTTAAGCAAACACCTGAGCTGTGCTCGGGCTTTGAATAGGTTTGATTTAGAGGCGCCAACCGAGATGTGGAGGCTCTCCGCTATTTCCTCGTGCGAGTAGCCATCAATAGCAAACAGATTGAACACGGCCCGGTAGGCTGGTGGCAGCTCCCCAATTAGCCGAAGCAGCTCTTCAAAAGAAAGGTCATCTAAGGGTGTCGTGTTGGTGTCGGCTAGGTAGGAGGTAGCAGCATCTAGCTCGGTTTGGAAGGCGTGGCGGTGAGCGGCCCGAAAGTGGTCGATGGCCGTGCAAACCATGATGCGCCGCAGCCAGCCGCGCAGAGAGCCGGGCAGATCCTGCGGGTGGCGAGTGGCATCAAAGCGCGGTAGTTCCTGAAAAACTTTTAGGAATCCGTCGTTTACGGCTTCCTGGGCTTGGTCGCGGTTGTGGAGGTAGCGCAGGCAAATACTAAGGGCATAGGGGTAGTAGCGGCGGTACAAGTGGCGCTGACTGGTACGGTCCAGCCTCCGGCACCCGGCCAGCAGTTCGGTAAGCAGCGCAGAGTCTGGTTCGGGGGTAACCACGGCAGCGGAGCGTCTAGTTACTTCTCAACTCGGAGCCCAATCAGGAAAGGTTGCCTGAGTATTCATAAAATTTAATAAAAAAAGCCCGGCTGAGAAGCCGGGCTTTTTAGAAAGGATTTACGAACTGGTAGTCCGCCGAAACAAGAGGGTTACACCTGAGCTGTGCTTAGCTTAGGCGCATCCGTGTCGGTAACGGCGTTCATACGGGCTTTCTCTTTGCGGCCGTACGTGTCCAGGATAAGCGGAGCCGCAATGAACAGCGAAGAGTACGTGCCGAAGATCATACCGATGAGCATGGCGAAGGAAAACGAACGCAGAGTCTCACCACCGAAGATGTACAATACCAGCATCACGAGGAATACGGTAGTGAACGTAATCATGGTGCGGGAGAAGGTGCTGTTCAGGGCCGGATTTACTACCTGCGCAAACGTAAGGTGCTTATTCTCACGCAGGTACTCGCGGATTCGGTCATAGATAACGATGGTATCGTTCATGGAAAGACCGATTGTAGTTAGAACGGCCGCCACGAACACCTGGTCCATTTCGTAGTTGAGACCCATGGCACGGGCGATTGGGAAGGAAGCAATAACTGCCAGCGCATCGTGGAACAGGGCCACTACGGCAGAAAGCGAATACTGCCACTTCTCAAAGCGGAAGAGTACGTACACAAAGATGGCCAGCAGCGTCAGGCCCAGGCTTAGCACCGAGGTACGCTTGATGTCGTCTGCAATGGTAGCGCCTACTTTAGCCGAGCTTTCCTTCTTGGGGTTCAGTGCGCCATATTTAGCGTTAAGGCCTTTTAGCATGGCTGCTTCTACTTGCTTATCGGCATCTACGCTTTCGTCGTTAGCCAAGTAACCAGTAGTGATGCGCAGGCGGTTTTCAGCGCCGAAGGTTTTGGCCTCCGTACCGGCGCCACCGAAGTAGTCGTTGGTCAGCAAATCACGCACGTCGGAGGCTACTACTGGCTTATCAAAGCTAACCACGTAGGCGCGGCCACCACGGAAGTCAACTCCTAGGTTCGGGCCACCCTGCAGGTACATCAGGCCAAAGCCTACGATGATAAATACCGTGGAGAAGGCGTAGGCAATCTTGCGCTTGCCCACAATGTCAAAGTTCAGGTCTTTGAACAGATGACGAGATAGGAAGGTACTGAAGCTGAGGGTGGTAGTATTCTTGCCCTTTACCATGCGCTCAATAATGAGACGCGAGACATATACCGCCGACAGGAACGAGGTGAACACACCAATCAGCAGCGTAATGGCGAAGTTCTGTACTGGGCCCGTACCAAACGTGAACAGGATAACGGCAATAATCAGGGTCGTAACGTTGGCATCGAAGATGGCCGAGAAAGCACGCGAGTAGCCTTTGTTGATGGCATCCACCGGCTGCAAGCCGTGATCAATCTCTTCCCGGATGCGTTCGAAAATCAGTACGTTGGCATCCACCGACGACGCAATTACAAGTAGCAGACCCGCAATGCCGGGCAGCGTGAGGGCGAAAGAGAACTGCGCCAGCACACCCATAATCAGGAACAGGTTGAAGAGCAGGGCTGCATCGGCTACTAGGCCTGCGCGGCCGTAGTACGCTGCCATGAACGCCATAATAATCACCAGACCGCCCAGGGTTGAGTACAAACCTTGGTTGGTAGCTTCCTTACCCAAGGATGGGCCTACAATGGCCTCCTCCACAATGCGAGTAGGAGCTGGCAGCTTACCAGCTTTCAGAATGTTGGCCAAGTCCTGCGCTTCTTCAATGGTGAAGTTGCCCGAAATGCTGGAGTTGCCACCGGCAATTTCAGCCTGCACCACGGGTGCTGAGTACACGTTGTCGTCGAGTACAATGGCTACCTGACGGCCAATGTTAGCTCCGGTGAGGCGCTCCCATTTGCGGGCACCGCCGGGGTTCATCTGCATCGAAACCTCGGCGCGGCCACTCATCTGGTCGAAGTCGCCGCGGGCGTCGCTGATCACCTCACCGCCAATGGGGGCTTCGGCATCACGGCTCTTGCGGATGGCATACAGCTGCAGGTATTCCTGGCCCTCAATGAGGTCAGGCTTCACGCCCCACATAAAGGTGAGGTTGGTAGGCAGTACAGCGCGGGTGTCGGGGCTGCGGAGTACGGCATTTACGCGGGCCGTATCCCGGATGTTGGCGCCTAGGGTGCCAGGCATTGTAAAGAGGCTGCCCAATACGTTTTTCTGCGGAGCAGCAGAGTCCGCTTTGGCTGTAGCGGTGGCACCTTTCTTGGCCAGCTGGCTAGCCAGAGAGGTTGAGTCGCCGGCAGTAGCAGCGGCGGTAGCTGTGGTGTCAGTGGTAGCTTTGGCCGGAGCAGCAACCGTAGCGGCAGCCGTTTCCTTGGCGCTCAGTACTTGGTTGAGCTGGTTGAGGTAGGGCGCGAATTCATCCTGACGCCATACTTCCCAGAACTCCAGCTTAGCTTGGCCCTGTACGAGCTTGCGCACGCGGTCGGGGTTATCCACGCCTGGCAGCTCAATCTGGATGCGGCCCGTGCCTTTCACCCGCTGAATATTGGGCTGGCTGGTGCCGAATTTGTCGATACGGGTGCGCAGAATGTTGAAGGAACGCTCAATGGCTTCTTCTACCTCCGTGTTGATTTCGCTGATTACCTTCTCGTTGGTCGAGTTGATATCAATGCCCCGGCTCTTGTTAGTGGTGTTCGCAAAAATGCGAGCCAGCTTATCGTTGGGTGCTACGTTGCGGAACGACTGCGCGAAGAGGGTAGTGAAGGGAGTAGAGGGGTTGGTTTTGCGCATCTCCTGCGCCTGGTCCAGGGCCTTGTTGAAAGCTACGTCCTTGGAGTTGCCGCTCATGGCGCGAACAATTTCCACCGGCGAAACTTCCAGCGTGAGGTGCATACCACCGTTCAGGTCAAGACCCAAGCCCAGCTCCGACTGGCGTACTTCCTTATAAGTCAGGGGCCCAAATACGGGCGCGCGCCACACCGAGTCGAGGTAGTGCTGACGCTGTTTTTCGTTAAGCTGGCCGCTGCGCGAGGCGAAGCGGGCCGCATCTTTCTGCACTCCGCGCGACACGAGGGTCAGCGAGAGGAAGTAGATGCAAAGCGCTGACACAAGAAGTGTCAGGGCGATGATGAGTCCTTTATTACGCATGAAATAGTAGGTTGATATCCTGTGGGAAAGGCCGATGCCGTGAAACGGGGCCCCGACTGTATAAGCAAGATAACCAGGCTTGGCCTGGCGCGGCAGAAAGCGGCATCAGCGACAGATTCTGCTTCTCAATTACAACAGCACAAAAGGCCCGGTCCGTTAGGGAGCTTGGGGCGAGAGGGCTGCTAGGAGCAGCTGCGCCCGGAACCAGTCGGGTACAGCGCGGGGGCAAGGACTCGGCCCGGCAAAGCACAGGGGTAGCCACTGCACTGAGGGCAATACGATGGGCAGCGGCAGCCAGGCATCAGCGGCCGGAGCTACGAAATAGCCTAGGGGCGCCGTAGCTTCGAGGAGTACGCGCTGCTTGACTACGGCCGTGCGCGGCGCGGCGTCTACCCGGGCTTCATGGCGTGCCGGAAGTGCCCGCAGCGTAGCCACAGCCCGGTTGTTCAGCCCCAACACCATCAGCACGGTGGCTGTGATGAGGGCAAAACGCAGGCGTGGCAAAAAGGCAGTGAGGAAAAGCAACTCGATGGGGGTAAGAGGTACAAATATAGTTTTTTGCCTCGCCGCGCGCAAAATTGTATTCGCTAGGGCCTGCCAGAGCCTCAAAAACAAAGAGCGCCTGGCAGGCCAGGCGCTCTTTTCAGTAGGGGTACAGTGCCCAAACTACAGTTGGGCTGAACAACTTAGCTTAGGTCCTCGAGGCCGTAGCGGGCCTGGCTCCAGAACTCATCAAGCGCCATCAGGCGCGGCTTGAAAAAGGAAATCAGGGCCGGCCAGTCGTCGCGGTTCAGGGGGCTGACGCCGCGCAGCTCCTGCTGCACGCGGCTCATGGGCTGGCCGTTTTCCTCAGCTTCTTCCTGCCACTCCCAGGTTTGGCCCGGCACAGGGGGTAGTAAATTCTGTAAGGCCTGCAACTGCTCATACTGCAACGCCCGCAGGTCCGCATCGGGGTTTGTGAGCTCCAGGCCAATGGTAGCGCGGCGGTCTTCGGTGCGCATGCGCAGCTGCACGTGCTTGAGGCCGGTGCGGTAGTTAATCCAGTTGGTGGGTTCGCCTTCGGCCGATGGCACCGGGGCCATATACTGCCCAAAGGTTGTCCAGAAGGCCTGCCGCAACTGGGCTGCTTCGGCTTTGCTGTACATACGCGTTGGTTGGGTTCAGAAGAGAAAGGGACCTAGTGCCGCTTACTGCACCGAGCGGCTTTCGGCCACCTTGCTGCGCAGGTAGGAAACCAGCACATCCAGGCCTTTATCAAAATGCCGGTTGTTCGGGATGATGATATCGGCGTCGTGCTTGAAGGGCTTGATGTATTTTTCGTAGGTAGGCGCCACGTGGTTGGTGTAGCGGTACAATACGTCTTCCAGGTCGTAGCCTCGCTCGTCTCGGTCGCGCACAATGCGGCGTTGCAGCTTCACGTGCTCCCGCGCATCGATGTACACTTTCAGGTCCAGCAGTTTAGCTACCTCTTCAAAGTAGAACACGAAAATGCCTTCCACCACCACAATAGGAGCGGGCCGAAAAACCAGCTCCTTGGGTACTACATTGGGGTTGTTGAAGGTATACTCAGAGCGTCGTACTTCCAGACCTTGACTAATGCGCAGCACATCAGCCGCATACGCAGCCGAGTCAATGCTGCCGGGCAGGTCGAAGTTGGTTACGCCTTGGGAATCGACCAGTTGGTTTTCCCGGGGGTGGTAGTAGTTATCCTGCGAAATCAGGCAGATTTCTTCTTCGGGAAACGAGGCCAGCAGCCGACGCAGAAACGTGGTTTTGCCCGAAGCGCTGCCGCCCGTAATACCGACGATGAAAGGGTGTTGCATGGAGGTGGGAATAGGCCCGTACCGGCGGGGCCAACCCTGCAAAAGTAAGAAATCTAGCTGAGGCGTGGGCAGTGAAGTTGTGAGAGCAGGCAAATAGAGGCCGGCAACTCTGCCGTCCCTAGGCCCATGCGAGCCGCAAACCGGCCGCAATACGCCTCTTCTATTTCACTTCTTCCTGTAAGTACTGCACCAGCTTGGCCACGGCCCGGGCCCGATGGCTGATGATGTTTTTTTCCGCTAGGGTCATCTCGGCAAACGTGCGTCCGTCGCCTTCCGTGGGCTGAAAAATGGGGTCGTAGCCGAAGCCTTCGTGGCCGCGCAGCTCTTCCGTAATGCGGCCCGGAACCATGCCTGCAAAATCCAGCATGCGGCCATCGGGCTGCACTAGGGCTACTACCGTCCGGAACTGGGCTGCGCGGTTAGCATGGCCGCTCAGCTCCTGCAAAAGTTTCTGCACGTTATCAGCGGCCGAGCGCTGGGGGCCGGCATAACGGGCCGAGTACACGCCAGGGTCTCCATTTAGAGCTTCTACTTCCAGGCCAGTATCATCCGCAAAGCAGGCCACTCCAAAATGGTCCCACACGTACTGTGCCTTCTGGCGGGCATTGCCTTCCAGCGTATCCTGGGTTTCCGGCAATTCCTCCTGGCAGCCGATATCAGCCAGGCTCAGCAGCTCTACGGACGGCGGCAGCAACGGCCGAATTTCATCGAGCTTGTGGGCATTATTGGAGGCAAAGCAGAGGCGCATGGGCAGTATGGTTAGTGGCAGGTAGTGTGGAGCGCAAAACAACCGGACTTTAGCCGGTTTCTGACGCCTGAGCTTTACTAAGCAGGGTTCAGGCCCCCGCGCTACCTAGCGAAACATGGTTTTGATGGTGCTCCAGGAGCGAGCCAGCAGTGCAGTAGGCGCCGTGTGGACGGCCGGTTTGGTAGGCTGTAGGGCCGAAAGTAGGGCAGAGGGCGCCGAGGAGCGGGGCTGGGTCAGAAGAGTTGCGCTGTATCCTATAGCAGTGCAAAACAGCAGCAACAATAGCAAAGCACTAGTTCGAAGCATAACAGTAACGGTAATGTAGATAGCACAAATGATGGGGGCAAGTATACGAAGCCGCAAATAGAATATGGGGTTTGTGAGGCGGAAGGCGTTAGCTTAGGGCGGAAAAGATGGAAAGTGCTTTTGAAATACGAGCGTAACATGTACTTTTGCAGTCCCTTCCGCAAAATCGGCAGGCAACAAGGTACAAACGGCACTACGACCATGAAAAAAGACATTCACCCCGAGTATCGCGAAGTCGTGTTTCAGGACACTTCCAGCGGCTTCAAATTTGTAACCCGCTCGACGATGAACTCTAGCGAGACCATCACGATGGAAGATGGCAAAACTTACCCCGTTGTTAAGGTGGAAGTTAGCTCGGAGTCGCACCCTTTCTACACCGGCAAAAACGTACTGCTCGACACTGCTGGCCGCGTAGAGAAGTTCATGAACCGCTACAAGAAGAAGTAATCCGACGAAGCACTCAGCCAGTACTGGCTTGCTGTTGGTCTACATATGAACTCCCTTCGATGTACTCGAAGGGAGTTTTTATTTGCCAATTTTGCAGCGGCATTTTTGCCCGTACTTTCCTAGGTACTGATTCATCATTAGGCCCCGGCTACCAGCCAGCCGCCACCAGCAAAGCGCTCTTCCTATGCATATCCTGCTTTTCGACGACCCGGCCATTCGCCCCCATTTGCTGCCTTTTACCTTCACGCGCCCCGTGGCAGCCCTGCGCTGCGGCATCCTGACGCTGGCCGAGAAATGGCAGCACCGCCTGCAAGCTGAGCGGGTAGGGTACCTTACCCAGGACTATCTGCAGGCCAAATTCCCGGCCGGCGACACGCAGGGCCCGGCCGTAGTTATCAACGGCGCCGTGTGTCCCGATGAACTGCTGGCCCAACAAGTGAAGGCCTTGCAGCCCGGTGAGGCCCTTTTTGATGAAGAAATGCTGGTGGCCGCGCACTTGGCTGATGCAGCGCAGGTAGCAGAGTTGATTCAGGACGGCTTCCAGAAAAACCGCGACGTGGCCGAGCCCGTGACGGTGATTCGGGAGGTGTGGCACCTGTTTCTGCGCAACGGCGCGGAAATCCGCCGCGACTTTGACCTGCTGACCAAAGGCCGTGAGTCGGCGCCCATTGGCGATGCGCACACGATTGTATACGCGCCGGAAAACGTGTTTATCGAGCCTGGCGTGAAGATTCGGGCCGCTATTCTGAACGCTGAGAATGGGCCTATTTACCTAGGCAAAAACTCGCAGGTGCACGAAGGTGCCATCATCAGTGGGCCGTTAGCGCTCTGTGAGGGTAGCCACATCAATGCCGGCGCTAAAATGCGCGGCGACAACACCGTGGGGCCTTATTCCAAGGTGGGCGGCGAGGTCGGCAACAGCATTTTGCTCGGTTACAGCAACAAGGGCCACGACGGCTACCTTGGCAACTCCGTGATTGGCGAGTGGTGCAACCTAGGGGCCGACACCAATACCTCGAACCTGAAAAACAATTACGCTCCCGTAAAAATCTGGAGCCATTCGGCGGGCCGCTTCGTGAATACGGGCCAGCAGTTTTGTGGCCTGATGATGGGCGACCATAGCAAGTGCGGCATCAACACTATGTTTAACACCGGCACGGTGGTAGGCGTGGGGGCCAACATCTTCGGAGCCGGCTTTCCGCGCACATTTATCCCGAGCTTCAGTTGGGGCGGGGCCGCCGGCTTCGAGACCTTCAAGCTGCCGAAAGTAAACGAAGTGGCTGACCGCGTAATGGCCCGCCGCCAGCTGGCCTACGACGAAACGGAGCAGGCCATCATGCGCCACGTGTACGATGCCACGGCCAAAGACCGGGTGTGGGAACGGGCTGCGCCCGCCGCGCCGCAAGCCAACGTGGAGCTATAAACGACCACAAGAGGGTTTGGCGGAGTATCCGGCCTAGTAACAAAAGGCAACGGCCGCTTCGCTAAACCACCGGCAACTCACTACTGGCAACTGAACACACATGCGTTTTTCTGAAATTCCGGGTCAGCAGCAGGTCAAGCAACTTCTTATTGGGAGTGTGCACCGCAACCACGTAGCGCATGCGCAGCTGTTTCGGGGTGCTGAGGGCTCGGCTGCCTTGGCCCTGGCCCTGGCGTACGCTACCTTCCTAAACTGCGAAAACCGCACTTCGGAAGCCTATGACTCGTGTGGCGCCTGCCCGAGCTGTCAGAAAATCGACAAGCTCATTCACCCCGACCTGAACTTCATCCTGCCCGTCACGACCACCAAAACCGTGAGCAAGGATGCTGTGAGCAGCAAGTTTGCGGCCGACTGGCGCGCCTTCGTGTTGGGCAACCCGTACCAGGGCCTCAACGACTGGATGCAGCACATTGGGGCCGAAAACAAGCAGGGCAGCATTTCCAAGGATGAAAGCCTGCAGCTGCTGAAGCTGGTGTCGTTGAAAGCGTTTGAGGCTCAGTTTAAGCTAGTAATTATCTGGCTCCCGGAGCTGATGCACCCTTCCGCGGCCAACGCCGTGCTGAAGTTGCTGGAAGAGCCACCACCCGCCACGGTGTTCCTGCTGGTAAGCCACGCGCCCGAGCAATTGCTGCCTACCATTACTAGCCGGGTGCAGCCTGTGGTGGTGCGCGCCCTGCCCGAGGAGGAGCTGACGGCCTGGCTAACCCAAACGCAGCAAATACCCGAAGCCAAAGCCCGCCAGCTGGCCCAACTTACGCAAGGCAACATTGGCGCGGCGCTGGCAGCTCAAGGAACTACCGCTGCTGACTATGACTACTTCGAGCTGTTTGCCAAATGGATGCGCACCTGCTACGCCAACAAGGTGGCCGATGTACTGGAGAAGTCAGATGAATTTCAGAAGCTAGGACGCGAAAACCAGAAAGAGTTTCTGCAATATGCCCTGGCCACGCTGCGCAAGGTGCTGCTGTTTGGCCTCGACCCGAAGCTAGTACCGCACTTGCCCGCTCAGGAGCAGCAATTCATTCAAGGGTTCAGCCGCTTTGTAACGCCCCGCAACGCCGAGCCGATGGCCCAGGAAATCAATGAGGCGCACTACCACGTGGAGCGCAATGCCAATCCGCGCATGGTATTCGTGGATATGTCGTTGCGGCTGGCCGAGCTGCTGCGGGCTGCCTGATGGCAGAAAAAATGCATCAGGAGCCTGAAAAGGGGTAAAACTGGCATTGCTAAATTGCTATAGCTGGTGCTAAAGTAGCTATAGCAGGTTGCCGGAAAGCCAGGCGCGTATCTTTGCAGGATGTTGCTACTTTCAGTAAGTGGCTGCTTCCCGCGGCTTACTTACTAGGTCTGCGCTGGCCGTAAACTGTCAGCGAAGGCAAAGAAAGGAATTGGCTCTCACATCATCACTAGTTGATTTCGACTTGAAAACGTCCATTCGCATAGGTACCCGCGGGAGCAAGCTGGCTTTGTGGCAAGCCCATCATGTAGCCGATAAGCTCAGCGCGGCCGGCCTCACGCCGGAAATCGTCATTATCACCACCAAAGGCGACGTAGTGCTGGACCGCTCCCTGGATAAAATTGGGGCCAAAGGCGTGTTCACGGAGGAGCTGGAAGAAGGCCTGCGCACTGGCCATGTAGATATTGCGGTGCACAGCGCCAAAGACGTGCAAAGTAGCATCCCTACTGACTTGGAGCTGCTGGCGTTCATGGAGCGCGAGCAGGTGAACGACGTTATCGTGAGTTTCGATCCGAACCTGGATTTGCAGCGCCCCGACCTGGTGCTGGGCACCAGCAGCACCCGGCGCAAGGCCATGCTGAAGCGCTTTCTGCCCCACGCTACTACTGCCGAGGCCCGCGGCAACCTCCAAACCCGCCTGCGCAAGCTGGAAGAAGGCCAGTATCATGGGTTGGTGCTGGCGTATGCCGGGGTACACCGCATGGAATATGACAGCCTGATTCGGTTTGTGCTGCCCGAAACGCAGTATGTGCCCGCTACGGGCCAAGGCAGCGTAGCCATTGAGTGCGCCCGCAATCTGGAGCCCGCGCTGAAAACCGAGTTGCGCCGCATCCTCGACCACCCGGCCACGCACGTGTGCCTAGCGGCGGAGCGGGCGTTTCTGCGCACCATGGAAGGCGGCTGCAGCATTCCTTCCTTTGCTTTGGCTACGTTAGCCGCCGACGGGGAAACGGTACAGCTGCACGGCGGCCTCATCAGCCTCGATGGGCAGCAGTTCCTTGAAGAAATACAGGTAGCACCTACAACGGCCGCCGATTCACTAGGCATCCAAGTGGCCGAAACCGTGCTGGGCCGGGGTGGCAGCCGCATCCTGGCCGACATCCGTCGGGTGCGGGATGAGGCCTAGCGCCCCATTACCACAAAAGTAAAAAAGGCCGTCCCGTTATCGGGACGGCCTTTTGTCTTACAATAACTGGCTACGCGAACTGTTTTTTGCCTCGGCCAAACAAGGCATACAGCGCCAGCGCAAATAGTGCCCCGCTGGTATCGGCCAGCATGTCTTTTTGCGCATCCCAGATGTCGCCTTGGCTGCCCAGGAACGCGGCGCCGGCGCTGCCGCCCGCTACCTCGGCGTACACCCACTCAATCAGCTCATAGCTCATGGCTACCGTCCCGATAACGCAGAGCGGAAACAGGTAGCTGATGAAGCGGCTGCGAATCAGGTCGCGCTGATCGGTGTATTCGATGAGGGCATACGCGTAAAAGCCCACTGAAAAATGCGCCACCCGGTCGTACATGTTGCGCTTAAAGCCAAACAGGTTGTTAAACCAATCGAACGGCACTTTCTCGAAGGTGTAATGGCCGCCCACCGTGTGCATGAAAATGAGCACGCTCATGAGGGCGTAGGCTAGGTTTGAAAACCGCATGCCGCGCACGTATAGCACTGTCAGGAAGCCCACAATCAGCAGAATTGGAATGTTTTCGGCCCACCAGGTGCCTCGTTCGGCCGGGCTGATTCCGAGGACAACAAACTCGATGAGGTAGATGACTAAAAGGAGCTTCGGAAACCAGTGCGAGGGGAGGGGAGTAGCGGTGTTGTTCATGGAGAGCAAAAAAAGTAAAGACGAGATTGGCTGCCCATACGGCCCGCTGAGGTTTTGGCTGTGTTTCAGGTCATATTTTTGCTTCCGGGTTCATCCGCGGTTGCGTGTGTAAGCGGGGCTAGGGGTTGCCTTCTTGTTTTCTGCCTTTACCTAGTCAGGAACCCACGCAGAAACCCTGTATTTTTACCTTTGTAACTTTCCGTTCCCTTCTCTTTTGCTATGAAATCTGTACTGCGCTACACTCTTTTAGTTGGTTTACTGCTGAGCATTGGCGTCCCGGTGGTGCAGGCGGCCAAAGGCCCGCGGAAAACCAAAAAGGACGAAGTAGTGACTATCAGCACCCCTCAGGGCGATATTCGCCTTATTCTGTTTGACCAAACGCCGCTGCACAAAGCCAACTTTTTGAAGTTAGCGCAAAGCGGTTTCTACACGGGTACCACGTTTCACCGCGTTATTCCGGGGTTTATGGTGCAAGGCGGCGACCCTAATTCCAAAGACTCAGACCCCGATAATGATGGGGCCGGCGCGCCGGATGAAAAGCTGATTCCGGCCGAGATTCGGCCGGAGTTCACGCACAAGCGTGGCGCCGTGGCTGCGGCTCGCTCCGGTGATTTCGTGAACCCGCAGCGCCAGAGCAGCGCCTCGCAGTTTTACATCGTGCAGAATCCGCAGGGTACGCCCCACCTCGATGGCCAGTACACCGTGTTCGGGCAGGTTATCAGCGGACAGGATGTAGTAGATAAAATTGCGCAGCAGCCCACCGCCGAGCGTAACCGCCCCGTAACCGACATCAAGATGACGGTGAAAGTAGAGAAGCTGAAAAAGAAGAAAATCACGGAGCTATACGGCTACCAGTACTAGCCCATTTGCCTAAGCAATGCGAGGTTGCAGCCATTGGCAAGGGTAGTAACCGGAGAATAGCACGATATGAAGCGCATGAAAATTCTGGTTACGGGCTCAAACGGACTACTGGGGCAAAAATTAGTGGAACTACTACAGCAGCAGCCCCATGTGGAGCTGGTTGCTACCTCCCGGGGAGCAAATAAGCTGGCCGCAAAGTATCCGCAGGTGCGTTTTGTACCGCTGGATGTCACGGATCAGGCGCAGGTGCGGCAGGTGCTAGCGCAGGAAAAGCCCACCCATCTGCTCCATACCGCCGCTATGACGAACGTCGACGAGTGTGAGCTGAACCAGGAGGCGTGCTGGCTCCAGAACGTAACGGCCGTAGAGTACCTAGTAAGCGCCTGCGAGCAGCAGCGCATCCATCTGCTCCACGTCAGTACTGATTTTATTTTCAGCGGCGAAGAGGGTCCCCTGACGGAGGAAGCCGTGCCGGGGCCCATCAATTTTTATGGGCAAAGCAAGCTGGCGGCTGAGCGCGTAGTGCAAGCTAGCAGCACGCCCTGGGCTATTTTGCGGACTGTACTTGTGTATGGCACCGCGCACGAGTACGGGCGCACCAATATTGTAGTGTGGGTGCGTGACTCGTTGCGGGCCGGCAAGCACATCAAGGTAGTCGACGACCAGTTTCGGACCCCAACGCTGGCCGAAGACCTGGCCCTAGGGTGCTGGCTGGCGGCCATGCACAATGCCACCGGCATTTACCATATCAGTGGGCGTGAGCAGCTCACGCCCTACCAAATGGCTCTGCAAGTAGCCGCGCACTTTCAGCTGGATGCCACCTTACTTGAGCGGGTAGATGCCAGCACGTTCTCCCAACCCGCCAAGCGCCCTGCCCGCACCGGATTCATTATCAGCAAAGCCGAGCAGGACCTGGGGTACCGGCCCCGCAGCTTTCAGGACGGTATTGCACTGCTCGCGCGCCAAACGGAGGCTATGTCGTAACAGTTAGTTGCCGCCACCGGCTCAGGTAGCGCCATCGGGTGAGGTGAGTTTGCACTAGGCCTAGAGGAGCAGCAAACCGACCAAAGGCCCTAAAACGCAAAAAACCCACAGACAATGTCTGCGGGGTTTTCACACACCTATTGCAACAACTTATAGTAGCGAAACTTATGGCGAGCAGTCGCCTCCATTTCCTACTTAATTCAAATACGTACACACTTTCTACAAACTTGTGACGCTACCACTGTCAGGTAGTCGTGACCTCGGATGATGAGAGCCCGCGCAGAGAAGTGCCTCTGTTTCGGTTCCTAAAATCGCTAGGTAAAAGTCTGCAAAGCAGGTGGCGCTACCGTTGTAGCCGTTCCACATAACAATATTAAGGCGTAAGAATAGCCCTGTAAAGGACACTTCTTCCGAAATCGTGACTTGTAGATTGCCTATCTAAAATAGTGCTTAACGAACGAAGGCATGAACCGACTAGTGATATAAACAAGCTGCACTAGCTGATCGGTAAAGGCTTAGCAGCCGTGGAATGGTCCTTGTTTGTTTATAAATTTGGTATAAAAAGGCTCGTTTTGTGACATAGTGCAGTGCTTATGTACGGCTCCTTTTTGGCCCTCCCAGGCTATGTAAGCTCAGAATGGTAAGGGCCAATGCGCTGCCGGGCCAGGCCACCAGCCACCACGCCGCCGGATCAAGCCGGATGGCAGCCAGCAGCCGGCCCCAGCTTGGCATGTCCGTAGGCAGTCCAACCCCCAGAAACGAGAGGGTAGTTTCAAGGCCGATAAGAAAGGCCATAGTGAGCGGAAACCGAACAAGCTGCACGTGCCAGGTAGCTGGCCAGATATGGCGCCGCAGTAGCTGAAAATCGGTGAGACCAATGGCCCGAGCGGCCTCCACGTACACTTGCTCCCGGGCTTGGAGCGTAGCCGCCCGCATAATTCGGGCGGGAGTAGTCCAGCAGGTGAGGGCCATCAGTAGCACCAAGCCGCCCGCCGAAGGCCGCTGCACAGAAGCCACCACCAGCACCAGAATCAGTAACGGAATGGAGTCCAGCAACGCAAGCAGGCCGGAAACCAGCGCATCGATAGGCAAGGCCCACCGCTGCTGCCCCCAGCGGGTGCGCCGGAGCACCCATCCGACGGCCGCACTTCCCAGCAGCAGTAGGCTAAGAACAACGCCCGGCGACCGAAGCAGTTGCGCCGCAAAAACCAAGCAGCCACCACCGAGCACAGCCGCTGCTACCCCCGCGCCAGCTGCAAACCGATAGCGCGAATTATCCCAGAAACCCGCGGCGCTGCCCAGCACAGAGCCAAGCAGTAACGTGAGAACGGTGGCCGGAAAACTGACCAGGAAGATAGTGCGAGCACCCTGCAGTAAAGCGCGCCCCACATCCTGACCCTGCGGATCAGTGCCAAACCAATACGACGCCTGAAACGGTGGCTGACTAGTATGCAGTAAATCGGGGGTTACCAGGGCGCTAGGGGCTAGCAACGCCGCAACTCCTACTGCGCTCAGCCAGCCCAAAGCCAGTAGTTGTGTCCATCGCCACCGTTGCTGCACCTGCTTCATGAGGCCAGCTTAATGCGCGGATCGGCAACCTGATAGAGCACATCGGCTAGCACCTGGGCCAGCAGACGGGTGATAACCACTAATACCACCCCACCCAGCAGTACCGGATAGTCGTGAGTGGCAGCGGCATCGGCTAGCAAGCGACCCATGCCAGGCAACGCAAACAAAACCTCCACCACCACCGAGCCCGCCACCAAATTCGGAAGCAGCTCCGTGAGCAGCGTGATGGTGGGAAGCAGGGCATTGCGCAGGGCATGGTGCCAGATAACTCTCCGCCGGGAGGCACCTTTGGCGCGCGCCGTAGCTACGTACAGGCGTGTTAGCTCCTGCTGCAAGGCGCCATCCAGCTGAACTACCAAGCCCGGCACACTTACTAGTACCAAACTGAGGATAGGAAGCGCCAGATAGTAGAGAAGGCGCCCCGGTTGCTCCCACCAACTGGCTAGGGTATCATCAGGCCCCAACCCAAACGCCGGAAACCAAGCCAGTGCATCGGGATTAGCCAGCAGCAACAGCAGTGCCACCGCTACTAAAAACAACGGAAACCCCTGCAGCACCTGTACCGCTCCCAAAACCAACGGCCGCCAGCGCAGATGTAGGCTCATAAACGTACCCAAGACTAGGGCCAGGCCAGTACTCAGCAAGGCTGCCAGCACGGTAAGTGGCAGCGTGTAGCGCAGTGCTTCCGACAGCAATCCGGCCACCGGGGTATCGGTTCGGAAGGAGGTACCTAGGTCGCCGCGGAATAGTTGGCCCGCCCAGTGGTGGTATTGGTTATGGGGCCCGTGCCACTGCCAGCCTGTTTTGGGTTCCAGCGTGATATAGAACAAGGGGTTATCTAGGCCCGCGCGCTGCTGCAGTTGCTGAACCAGGAGTTCCTGCTCAATTCGCCCAATGCGGGCATCCGTCTCTCGGAGGCTTTGCACGTAGCTGGCCCGGTCAGTTACGGCACGGCTCAGCAGGAATAAGCACGACAAAATCAGCCAGGCCGCCAGTAGCGTTCTTCCCAAATAGCGTCCTGCCGCTTGTGCCCTCATGTGGTGCTAGCGGGCGGTGGCGCCTTTCAGTGGCTGAATCAAAGTCACTTCATACCCTGGCTTAAGGCCTGACACCGGAACAGTGCCGAGGGCCTGCGCCGCTGCTACTCGGTATTGCAGAAAGTAAAGCACCGTGAAAGGCCGCTCTATGGCCATCAGCCGCTGAAACTTGCGCAAAAGCCGCACCTTTTGAGTGGCATCATCAGTTGCCACAATGGCGTCAATCAGACGGTCATTGGTAGCATTGGAAAATCCTGTGGAGTTGCCCGCACCAATGCCCTTGGAGTGCAGCAGAGGTGTAAAATCGTAGGAGAACGGATTGCCCGCCAGGTTCAGGATCTGCATATCCGTTTCGCCGGCCCGGGCTTGCCGGCTCAGCACCGACTGCTCCGTAGGCCTTAACTCTACCGGAATACCTAGTGTTGCGGCTGCGGCCCTAAACTGAAGCGCTATGGTTTCAAAGCCCGCGTCGGCGGCGCGGTAGCTAACAGCCAACTGCAAACGCTCTGGTTTGCCGGCCGCATTGCTACCCTGCCAAACACCATCAACCTGTCGGCGCCAACCTGCCTGGCGCAACAAGTCCGCCGCTTTTTTCGGGTTGAAATCAGGTAAGGGCAAACTGTCGTTGTAGTACGCCTTGATGCGCGGGCTAATGAGGCCGGCACTTGGGTAGGCAGTGCCTTGTTGCGTGGCCTGAATCAGGGCCGGCACGTTAAATAGATGCGTGAGGGCCTGGCGCGTCAGCGGATTCCGAAGAACGGAACGACGCACGTTAAAATTGGCCGTTACGAATTCATACGAATCGGCGGTAGAAAACCGCAGCCGGGCGCGGTCAGTGGCCGATTGCTGCATACGAGCGAATTCCCGGGCCGGTACCATGGAGTATAGGTCTATTTCGCCGCGGCGCAACGCTAGCGTTGCTGTAGCTGCATCCGGAATAACCTGATAGGTGATTTGGGTTGGAAAGGCCCTGAGCTCGGGCGGCGGTGCTGGCAGGGAATCGGCCCACCAGGAGGGTTTGCGCTGTAGGGTGAGGTAGCGCCCGCTCTGCCATGCTTTCAGCTGATAGGGGCCGCAACCAGGCAGGCGCTCCGGATGCCGGGCCAGCTCAAGTACCCTATAACGCGCGGCAAAAGCCTGCACTACAGCCGCCGGATTTCCTTGGCGGAGGCTAGGCAGCGCTACACCACGCAAGGTGCCTTTGGGGTCCAGAATGTATTCTGGAAGAATAGAAAAGTCGCCGGAGCTGCGCAGCCGGTCATCGGACTGGCCCACGCAAACCAAGGTAAAGCGTTTGGGGTCGCGGGCATCCAACTGTATGTCCCGGATGAAGCCATATGTGGCCTGCGCCATTTCAATCGGCAGCCCTGGGCAGTTCATGGCCTTCAGGGTAACGGCTACGTCGCGGGCCAGCACTGGGGTGCCATTATCCCAGGTGGCTTGTGCCCGCAACTGGTAGGTCACCAGCAGTAGCGAGTCGCCGAGGCGTTGGACGAGGGGTAAGGAGTCAGCCAGCCATGGTACAAAGCGTTGCTTCTGCTCATTGCCCTTCAGTAGGCTGCAATACAGCAGATTGGCAACTTCAAAGGCGCTGGAGTTATCCACTACCAGCGGATCCAGGTTTTCCGGGTCGCGGGCCCAGCGGATCCGGACGTTAGCAGAAGACGTGGATGGGGGAGAGGGAGGCGAACACGCCGGCAAGCTCACCCACAGCAGCAAAACCAGCCTAGTAAGAAGTTGCTTCATGAACGGATAACCGTGCGGGAGTTAGGCCGCGCAAGTTACCATGTTTTGACGCGAAGTGCGGAATAACCTGAACTATTGCTAGGGCTAGTGTCCTTCGCCCCATCCATTGGTGCCATGATCGGCGATGTGGCCTTCACCCCAGCCGTTGGTCCCGTGACCGTCAGCGGCTGTCTCGGTGGTGGAAGAGCTTGCACTTTTAGTAGCCGTCGAGGTAGAAGAGCTCGTGAGGCTGGAAAGATGCAGGATGGCGAAAAGGAGCAGCTCTAACATGGCTTAGAATGGTTTGTGGTTCAGGCGATTGACTGACACAAAGGTGGACTCCAGAACACCGGTGGGAAAGGAAAGAAAATCAGTAAATGTGACTTCTTTTCAAGAGAAAAACAGGCGCGTTCTTGGCCTATCTGGAAGCGCAATACAGGCTTCATTCCGCTTTTAGGGGCACTTATTCCAACTCTCTCCGTCGCCTTTTTTGCCTTTACTGTGACATAACTTGCCTAAAATGAGCATAGCTTCCCAACTACAAAGGAACCAGAGCTATTCTTCAGTAGAAAGGCAGAATAATCGTATTTTGTGACATGGAGTTGAAGAAGGTGTATATTGCAAACACAGTCTAAAACGCTAGAAAACGCATATTTCCTTATGGATGAATTAGCTACTTTAGTAAAAATTGTGACAGACAGGCGGCTAGCAGTACTACCGTTCCTGGATTTTTCGGCCCGCAAGGCCACAAACAAGGACCTGCAGTTGGTCCGGATGCTGGAGCAGGAGCCAGGGATTACTCAGAATAAGCTAATCAAGACGTTATATGGCAATACGGAAGCAAAAAACCAAACGGCGTTCCGGCAGCTAAAGTCACGGGTGCAGCAAAAGCTGCTCAACCACCTCTACTTTTTGGATCATACCGATATCCGCCACATGGTAGCACGGCGGCATGAGCAGCATTGCCTGGGCCTTTTGCACCAAGCCCGGATCCTGACCGGAGAGGGAGAGTATAAACTGGCAGAAAAGCTCTATCGGAAGGCCTTGCTGATAGCAACAGAGGCTGAGCTAACGCAGTACGCAGTTATGTGCACCCGCATTTTGCGCAACCTCTACGCCGAGATGCGCAATCCTGCCCGCTTCAAACTAATGAATCAGCAGCTCGAACAGCTACAAGAGAAACTGGTGCTGGAGGATGAAGCAGAGCACGCGTTTTTTGAGGTAAAAATGTTTTCTATTTATCGGGTTCGATGGAGACAATCCATGATTACTCAGCTCCCGAAATATTTAACCAAGCTCGAAGAAATTCACAAAAAGGTAAAGAGCTACAATACATTCTACTACCTCTACGTGACTCGTTTATCACAGGAAGAGATGGTGGGTAATTATGAAGAAATTATAAAAATTACTTCCCAAACGGAGAAGGCTCGGAAGCTGGGTAAAATTAATGAAAAGCGGTTTGATAAGCGCTTTAATAACTACATGAGCGTGTATGCCCACCTGCGCTGCCGCAAAGCGGAAAAAGGGCTAGCGCTGGCTGAAGAGTACTTCAAGGATTTTCACTATTCTTCCGGCAACTGGTTTTACTACCTCGAAACGTATCTGCTGCTCGCTATCCACGCCAAGCAGTATGAGCAAGCGTTTGAGCTGCTACAGCAGGCGCGCAAGAACCCATATTATCCCAAGCAGCGCGTAGCGGCTCAGCAGCGGTGGGAGCTGTATGAGGCGTACATCCAGTTTGTGCGGCCGGAACAGTCGCCGCTGAAAATGCGCCACTTTGCGCAGTTTGTACAAACCGTGCCCGATTATAGCCGCGACAAGCAGGGCTACAACGTGGCTATCCTGATTATTCAGTTCCTGTACTTTTTGCAGCGCCGTGAAATTGAAGGACTGCTGGCCCGCCTCGATGGCCTCCGGAAGTATGAACAGCGCCACCTCCGCGACCCGGCTACACTGCGCAGTCAGCTGTTTTTCCGGATGCTACTGATGACCGTGAAGGAGAACTTTGTGCTGGAAGCCTGCATCAAAAAAGCCGCCCCCTTGCTGGAGCGCCTGAAAGCGGCCCCACAACCCGGCGAAGCCTTCGGCGAAATAGAAATTATTCCCTACGAAGACCTCTGGGAACTCACGCTAGGCATCCTGCGGCAGTTGACCGCTGAGCAGGTGGCCGCCGACCAAGCCGAGTGGAACCGGGTAAGATGAGGCTAGGCTGTGTCTAACAAGTGCTTTTGATCATTTTGAACGTCATGCTGAGCCCTGCGAAGCATCTCAACCGCTTCGCTAGGCCTGTTGGTTTGCCAGAGGTAGATATGCTTCGCAGAGCTCAGCATAAAGTTTTGAAGTTTTCGGACACCACCCAAGTAAAAGCCCCGCCTCCTGGCTGAAATGGCCAAGGGGCGGGGCTTTTACTAGGCGCCAGTATCGGTCAAACCGTTTACTAAAGCTACCAAGAGTAAGAAGTGGGTTTCCTTCTTTACTTCCCGATTACCTTGAATTCGGTGCGGCGGTTAAGCTGGCGGCCACCTTTGGTAGTGTTGGGGGCTACCGGCTGTGTATCGCCGTAGCCCGCAAACGTGAGGCGGCTTTGGGCAATGCCTTTGCTTACGAGGTAGTCAACCACGGTTTTAGCGCGGCGCTGGCTAAGGTCTTTGTTGTAGGAGGCGTTGCCTACGTTATCGGTATGGCCAGAAATTTCGAGGCGCAGAGCCGGCGTTTCTACGAGGAGCTTCTGGAGGCGCTCTAGCTCGCCGGTACTTTCCTTGCGCAACGTGGCTTTATCGAAGTCGAAGAAGATGTTGTTGAGCACCACCTTCACGCCTACATCCAGCTTCTTGAGGGCAATATCCTTTACCACCTCAGAGTAGGCAGCACCAGCCGGCAAATCGAAGTTCTCGGAATGGAACAAGTAGCCTTCTTTGCGCACCACAATGCCGTAGTTCACCCCAGAAGGCAGCGACACGAGGTAGCGGCCCGATTGGGCATTTGACTGGAACGAGGCAATGGTTTGGTTCAGGGAGTTGTCGATGACGTCAATAGTGGCTTCCAGCGGCTGCTTGCTGGCTTCCTCGGTTACTACCCCCTTTAAAATGGTAACCTGTGCTGAGGTTATGGCTACGGCAGGGGCTAGCAATGTTTCCTTCACGGGCTGCACCCGTGAGGCCAGCAGTTGGTCTTCTTGGTTGAGCAGCGGCGGCTTTTCGGGTCCGAGAAAGGTAATCTGGTAGATGTCTTTGGAACCTAGTCCATCATCCCGGAACGAAGAGTAGTAGCCATGGCGGCCCGAGGCGGAAATCACAAAGAATACATCGTCGTCGGGGGTGTTAATGGGCCAGCCTAGGTTTTCGGGCGTGCTCCACTTGCCGTTCTGGAACACCGACTTAAAGATGTCGTAGCCACCCATGGAGTTGTGGCCTTCCGAGGAGAAGTACATCGTTTTACCATCGGGGTGCAGGAAAACGCCTTCCTCGCCGTACTGCGTATTGATAACTGAACCGAGGTTAACGGCGGGTCCGCGGCCTTCTATTTCAATCTTATAGATGTCGCGGCTGCCCAGGCCACCTTCCTTGTCGCTGACGAAGTACAGGCTACGCCCGTCGGGCGTGTAGGCCGCCGACGACTCGTGAAATTTAGAGTTGATGCGGGAGCCCAGCTTTTGGGGTTTGCGCCATTCGGTTCCGCGCAGGTTCGCCTCGTGCAGGTCGCCGCCGTTGTCTTCCATATACACCAGCATACGCTGGCCATCAGGAGCCAGGCCTACGGTGGCATCGTGCCCTTCGGTATTGATGGTTTCGCCGAGGTTGCGCGCCGCCGACCACTCATCTTTGCCGCTGCGGGTGCTTTGGTAAATGTCCTCGAAGAAGCCCCCGGTTTCAGGGTCTTTGTTGTCGCCGGTTGAGCCCGCCCGCCGCGAGGTAAACAGAATCACCGATTCGTCGGCCGTAATAACGGGGCCGTACTCCGGGTAAGGGGAGTTGACACCGGGGCCGGCGTTATCAATAAACACGCGGCTGGGTTTGGCTTCAAGCTTACGGCCGTTTTCACACTCCCGAATTTTCCGCTGGATATCTTGCGTGAAAGCAGCCGTGTTCTTAGTGCCGGTGGCGGGGGTAGCGCGCTTGTATTCAGCAATGGCCGCATCCCACTTGGCATTCAGGTGCAGCCCGCGGCCCAGCAGGTAATGAATGCGCTGGTCTACATCAGGGTTAAGCTGGTAGGCTTTCTGCAGGTACTCCAGCGCCCGAGGTTTAAAGCCTGAGTGCAGGTAGCTGTCCCCAATTTTGAGGTTGAGCTCCGCGTTATTGGCGTTAAACTTCTGGGCTTCTAGGTAGTGAGGCAAGGCCTGCTCATAGCGCGGCGGGTCCATCTCATAGAACTCGTCGCCGGCTTTCATTTCTTTCAGGGCTGCCTTCAGTCCATCTTTATTATTGCCGAACTGATCTTTGCTGAACTCTACGTTCTGGGCCGAGGCAGCCGTTGCCGAGAGCAGCAGAAAGGCAAGTAAGTATTTATGCATCGGGAAAGGGTATCGGGTGAAGCGCAGCTCCGGCCCGGATAAATCAATTCAGACTAGGCAAGGAAAGAGCGCAAACCCCGCCGTACTACTGGCGCTTATTCGGCGCCGCAACCTGAGTTGGCTGCGTGGGTATTGCCCACTTCAAGGCCTAGCTCGGCGGCTTTGCGCCAATCCTGACAAGCACCGTCGGGCAGGCGCAACATTTCACGGGCGTGACCCCGATTCAGGTAGGCCTCCGCGTACTGGGCATTCAGGCTGATGGCCTTGCTGGCATCGGCTTCGGCTGCTTTGTAGTTTTCCAGCTTTAGGTGCGCCGCGGCCCGGTTGTTCCAGGCAA
Source organism: Hymenobacter seoulensis (assembly GCF_054780535.1). NCBI lineage: Bacteria > Pseudomonadati > Bacteroidota > Cytophagia > Cytophagales > Hymenobacteraceae > Hymenobacter > Hymenobacter seoulensis. Next base: position 1,578,749 of record NZ_BAAGWD010000001.1, on the reverse strand, counting down.
AGGCATAGCTGGCATCGAGCTCAATGGCCTTGCTAAAATCATCGGCAGCGCCTTTGTAATCGCCTTGCTCGAAGCGGGTGCTGCCCCGGTTGGTGTAGGCTAGCGGGTTATCCTGCTTCTTCACCAAGTAGTCGTTGTAATCCTGCACTGCGCCTTTCAGGTCGCCGGCCCGGCGGCGCGTAGCGGCGCGGTTCAGCAGGGCCGGCAGCAGCTCTGGCTGCAGCTTCAGGGCCTGAGTGTAATCCTGAATAGCGGCGGGCAGGTTTTTGAGTTGGCGTTGCGCGCTGCCGCGGTCGTGCCAGGCGTAGGCATAGCTGGGGTCAGCTTTGATGGCCTGGTCGAAATCGGCTTTAGCGGCCTGATAGTCGGCTTTCTCGAAACGTAGGGCCCCGCGGTAGTACCAACTGGGCGCATAGTCGGTTTTCAGCTCCGCGGCTTTGCCGTAGTCCTGCTCGGCTTCGGCGGGCTGCTTGAGGGCTTCTCGGGCCTGGGCCCGGCCGAAGTAGGATCCAAACGTAGTAGGATCAAGCTTGATGGCCTGGTCGTAGTCCTGCACGGCTGGCTGGTACTCTTTCAACTCATAGCGCACCGCGGCCCGGTTGTAATAGGCCTTCGCGAAATCTGGCTTGGCGGCCAGGGCCCGGTCGAAATCCTGGAGGGCGGCGCGGTAGCTTTTCTGGTTGAATTTGGCTACGCCGCTGTTGTAGAGCTTCTCAGCGAGCTGGGCCGGCGGCAGCGTAGTAGCCCGAACGGTATCTACCTGGGCTTGAGCAGCAGAGGCACCTAGCAGCAGACCAGCGGATAGTAAAAGTAACTTATGCATAACGTCCCACGGGTTTTATCAGCGTGGGATAAATGTAATTTTAATTGCGCAAAAGGCAGCAAATCAACACACTAAATATGTTTAAATTGTCTTTTTATAAGATTTAATAGTCTATAACGTAAAGGCCTTGCTAGGTGCTTTAGGCAGCTGAACTCCTGAAGATGGCTTGGCCGGACTAGGCCTTGCGGGAGCATGAACCCTAGTAAAATAGTAGCGCGCTTACTGAGGCAGCTGGGTCCGAACCAAGTCTTCCCATTCGCGGCGTAATGAGCCGTGGCCCACGGGCCGGCCTGCGCGGCGGTACCAGTAGGCCGCATTGCCGGTGTCGCCTTCCTGGCGGTGCAAAAAGGCGTGGAGCCAATTGTGCAGCGGGTCGTGCTCATTATCCTGGGCAATGTTATGGGCCTGGTGCCACTCGTCGCGGCCGGCGTACCACAGGGCTACAAGCAGCGGCGATAAGCCGGAGGGCGGCTCGTGCTGTGTTTGGGAAGCAAGAAAGTCAGCGTACATCATACCTGAGCGAAACGATAAGAATGGTAAACTTTTTAGGGGCAAATGTGTCCGAAAGCAAACTTCCGGCTCGGAGTTAAGGTTCTATACGCCAACCGCGGTGGTCCGGTGGCAGTTGTGTAATTTTGCAGCGCCGCCGGCTTATAGGCCGTCGGAATATTTAACCTAAAGCCTAGCTTTCACCTATGGCCACGTATCCCGAATACATGGTAGCTCCCATCCGTCAGGACCTCGTAGAGGCCGGATTTGAGCAACTGATGACCCCCGAAGAAGTTGATGCTGCCCTCACAGAGCAGAGCGGCACCGTACTGGTTGCCGTAAACTCCGTGTGCGGTTGTGCGGCTGCCAAAGCCCGTCCGGCTTTGAAAATGGCTGTTTCCAGCTCCGATAAGAAGCCCGCCAAACTCGTAACTGTGTTTGCTGGTATGGAAACCGAAGCCGTAGCCAAAGCCCGCGAGCATATGCTGCCTTATCCTCCCAGCAGCCCCTGCATTGCCTTGTTTAAAGATGGCGAGCTAGTGCACATGATTGAGCGCTACCACATTGAAGGCAACGATTTGATGCGCATTGTAAATAACCTGCAAGGCGCTTTCGAAGAGTATTGCTAAGCTTGGCGGCACCCTGTGCCGAGAGTAACCTGAAAAGCCCGTAGTCGTATGCTACGGGCTTTTTCGTTTTACCTTGCTGCTCTATGCACGACACGATACAACCGCTTTCCTGGGACACGGACTTCCTAGGCTTTCCGGTGGGCCAAATCCGGTGGGCGAGTAGTGACGGGTTGGTGCCGGTTCAGGACCTAGTGCACCAGGCCCGGCAGCAAGGGTACCGGCTGCTCTACTGGTTTATGGCTCCCGAGGACCTAGTGACTAGTGAGGCTCTCTTGGCCGAAGGCGGTGTGTTGGCTGATCGGAAAATCAGAATTGCGCTACCCCTCCAAGCGGAGCAAACCCACCAACTGCCGCCTGGCATTCACCCAACCACCCAGTTTAGTCCGGAGTTGCAGGCCCTGGCCGTACAGGCCGGTGAGCATTCCCGGTTCCGCACCGATACCCGGTTTTCCCCTGAGGTGTCTGGCCGGCTGTATGTGGAGTGGCTGCGTCGCTCATTGCTCGGAGAGCTGGCCCGCGAGGTGCTGGTATATCAACCGCACCCCACAGAGCCAGCCACCGGCCTCTTAATATTGGGCGAGAAAAACAACCGCACCGAAATGATTTTGATGGCCGTGGAGGCAGCGCAACGCGGACGGGGAATTGGGGCCGCCTTTATTGAGGCTGCACGCTGCCGGGCCTCGGGGTGGGGGCATAGCACCGTGCAACTAGTTACGCAGGCCACTAACCCAGCCTGCCGCCTGTACACGCGTGAAGGCTTTGTGCTGGAGCAGGAAGAGCACGTGTACCACTTGTGGCTGTAGCGCCTGGCACTTTAAGCCCGCAGGCAGGGTAGTAACTGGGCTGCCTTGGCGGTTCTTGACTGAAATACTGCACCTTTGCCCAGCAGGATGTTATCCAATTCCTTTATGCCTGAGTATTCGGTAGTGGTGCCTGTGTATCAGGGCCAGGACACCTTACGGCCCCTGACCGCGCAGCTGTGCGAATTTTTTACCGGCACTAACCGGACGTTCGAAATCGTATTTGTGTACGATTGCGGACCCGATGACTCCTGGGCCGTTATTAAGGCATTGCAGTCTGAGCTAGGGCCAGGGCTAGTAAAAGCCGTGCATTTGTCGCGTAATTTTGGACAGCACAATGCACTGCTGTGCGGGTTCAGCGAAGCAAGCGGCCGGTTTATCATCACCCTAGACGAGGACCTGCAGCACAGCCCCGCCGATATTGAGCGCCTCATTCAGCGCCAGCAGGAAGGCGACTTCGATGTAGTGTACGGCAAGCACGAAACCTTGCAGCACTCCTTTTTTCGCAACATCACGTCAAGGGCCATGCGCCATCTGCTGCGGGCCGGCATCCCCGATCTGCACCCCGACTATTCCGCCTTTCGGCTAATTAAAGCCGAGGTAGCACGCTACTGCCTCCAGATGCGGAACTCCTATTCGTTTCTGGATGGCTACCTCACCTGGGTGACCACCCACATGGCCAGCACGCCAGTAGGGCATCATAAGCGCGCGACCGGTCAGAGCTCGTACACGGTAGGCAAGCTGGTGGCCTATTCCATCAATATTTTCGCTACGTTTTCCAACCTGCCCATCCGGCTGCTCTCGTTCACCTCCGTGTTCGTGTTCCTGATAACGACCAGTTATTCGGTGTATGTATTGATTCGGAAGCTGGTGTACAACGACTTCCTGCTGGGGTTTCCCTCCCTGATTATCTCCATCGGGTTTGGCGTTGGGCTGATTCTACTGGGCTTGGGCACGCTAGGCGAGTACATCCACCGCATCAACGTCAAAACCACGAGGCGCCCCAACTTCGTGAAGCGTCAGATGCCCGACTAGCCCTGTTAACTGGTCAAACTGCTTGTAATACAAGGCCCCACCCAAGCTAGCTTGGGTGGGGCCTTGTGTTTTGTGAGGCGCCTAGGGTTGTTGCTGAGCGGAACCCTAGTTGGCTACCTCGCTCAGGAACTTGATGCGCATCAGGCGCAGGTCCTCTTCCGTAAAGTCATCGGTGCCAAGCTCCTTCAGGGCCACCGCAATGTTGTCGGTCTGCGAAGTCATGAAGTAGTCATAAATTTCATCCTGGCGGTCCTGGTCCAGCACCCCATTGATGTAGTAATCGAGGTTGAGCTTGGTGCCCGCGTAGCAGATGTGCTCAATTTCCTCCATCAGCTCCCGCATGTCAATGCCCTTGGAAGAAGCAATTTCTTCCAGGTCCATTTTCTTATCAATCTGCTGAATGATGTAGATCTTGATTTTTGACTTGTTAACGGCCGACTTCACCACCACATCCGCGGCCGTAATGATGTCGTTTTCGTCAACGTATTTCTGTATCAGGGCCAGGAAAGGCGCGCCAAACTTCACCGCTTTGCCTTGTCCTACCCCCGAAACGTGGGCCAAGTCTTCCATCTTGGTAGGAAAGGTGGTAGCCATTTCCTTTAGTGATGGGTCTTGAAACAGCACGTACGGCGGCAGGTTTTTCTGCTGGGCCACCTTTTTGCGTAGCGCCTTCAGCATATCAAACAGGGCCTCATCATGCCCGGCGGCCTGCTGAACTTCCTCTTGTTCCTGTTCTTCTTTCACCTCTTCCTCGTAGTTATGGTCCTTGGTGAGCTTGATTGAATGCGGATTCTCGATGAAGTTGATGCCTTTGGTGGCAATCTTCACCACGCCGAAGTTCTCAATATCTTTTTCCAGGTAGCCACTCAGCAGGGTCTGGCGCAACAGCGAGTGCCAGAACTGGGCATCATGGTCTTTGCCTAGTCCATATACGGGTAATTTGTCGTGGCCGTAACTTTCCACATGCGGATTATTCATGCCCATCAGCACAGTGCCAATGTGGTCTAGCCCAAACCGCTCATCTGTCTGCACCACGGCCTTAAGGGCCATCAGTACTTCGTTTTTGGCTTCAAAACGCTCTTTCGGGTGCTTGCAGTTATCACAGAAGCCGCAGTCCTTCTCGAAATGCTCGCCGAAGTAATGCAACAGCTGCTTGCGGCGGCACACCGCTGAGTCAGCGTAGTTGGCCATTTCCTGGAGCAGCAGCTTGGAGTTGTCGCGCTCGGTTACGGGCTTGTCTTTGTTGAACTTCTCCAGCTTCACGATGTCGTCGTAGCTGTAGAACATCAGGCAGTCGCCTTCCAGGCCGTCGCGGCCGCCGCGGCCGGTTTCCTGGTAGTAGCCTTCTATGCTCTTGGGCGTGTCGTAGTGAATCACGAAGCGCACATCGGGCTTATCAATACCCATCCCGAACGCAATGGTAGCTACAATTACGTCGCACTCCTCGTTCAGGAAAGCATCCTGGTTGGCCATGCGCACATGGGGGTCGAGGCCGGCGTGGTAGGGCAGGGCGCGCACGTCGTTCACGCGCAGCAGCTCCGCAATTTCCTCTACCTTTTTGCGGCTCAGGCAGTACACAATGCCCGCTAGGCCTTTGCGCTGTTTCACGTACTGAATCAGCTGCTTTTTGGTGTTGTGCTTCGGCCGAACTTCGTAGTACAGGTTGGTGCGGTTAAACGACGTCTTGAACACCGAGGCGTCGTCCATCTGCAGGTTTTTCTGGATATCGAGCTGCACCTTGGGAGTAGCCGTAGCCGTGAGGGCAATTACGGGTACCTGCACGCCCAACCCGTCAATAATGCTGCGGATTTTGCGGTACTCCGGCCGGAAGTCATGGCCCCATTCCGAGATACAGTGCGCCTCATCAATGGCCACAAACGAAATGGTGGCCTTATTCAGAAACTCAATGGTATCCTCTTTGGTCAAGGACTCGGGGGCCACATACAGCAGCTTCACCTCGCCACTGATTACATCCTTTTTTACCCGGTTCATCTCTGACTTCGAGAGCGTCGAGTTCAGAAACTGTGCATTTACCCCGAAGGCGTTGAGCTGGTCCACCTGATTTTTCATCAGGGCAATAAGCGGCGAAATAACAATGGCTGTGCCCGGCAGCACGAGCGCCGGAAGCTGATAGCACAGGCTTTTGCCGGCGCCGGTAGGCATAATCACAAAGGTGTTGTTGCCGGCTATTACATTCTGGATGATGTCTTCCTGCACACCCCGGAACTGACCGTACCCAAAAACTTCCTTTAACTTGCCTTTCAAATCAGCCTCTTGCGGCACTTGTTGTTTCACGGCTGGCATGGACATCCTCACTTACTCAATTGGGTGGTAGATTGGAGTAGCAGCACAACAGTGTTGCCTACTCAATCTAAGAATTTTATGGTATTCGGCACCACATTGTTGAGGTACAGAATTAGGTTCTTGCTGTAATGTATTTCTCCCGACGGGCTTCCGATACGCAATACCAAATTTAGATTGAAACCACAGAACGAACTCAACTTACTTGCAAAAAAAGTGCTTCAACAAGAAGCTGAGGCAATTCAGGGGGTGGCCGATGCCATTGCCCTGACCCCTGATTTTGCACAATGCATAGAAGCCATACTCTCTTTACGAGGAAGGGTAGTGGTAACCGGCATCGGGAAAAGCGCGCACATTGCCGGTAAGATGGTAGCTACGCTTAACTCTACGGGCACTCCAGCGCTGTTTATGCACGCCGCCGACGCCATCCACGGCGACCTGGGCATGATTCAGCCCGAAGATTTCGTCATTGCCATCAGCAAATCTGGCGATACGCCGGAAATTAAAGTGTTGGTGCCCTTGCTTAAGCGCAAAGGCGTACCACTAGCGGCACTGGTCAGCAACGCCGATTCTTACCTGGGCGTGCAGGCCGATTACGTGCTGCACGCTCCCGTAGAGCGCGAGGCCTGCCCGCATAACTTGGCCCCTACCACCAGCACCACGGCGGCCCTAGCCCTCGGCGATGCCCTAGCCGTGTGCTTGTTGGAAAGCCGGGAATTTTCGCGACAAGATTTTGCCCGGTTGCACCCCGGCGGCATGCTAGGCAAGCAGCTTTACCTGAAGGTAGGCGACCTGAGCCGACAGAATCAGCAGCCCCAGGTAGCTGATACGGCCCCACTCAAAGACATCATCCTGGAAATATCGGGCAAGCGCTTGGGAGCTACCGCCGTTATTGATAAGGATGGTAAGCTGGTAGGCATTATTACAGATGGTGACTTGCGTCGCATGCTCTCCACCTTTGCCGGTCGCCTAGATGCTGTGCGCGCCCTCGATATCCTGACGCCAGCTCCCGTAACCATCGAAGTTGATGACTTTGCTGCGGAAGCCCTCACCCGTATGCAGCAGCGCAACATCACCCAGCTGGTTGTTACGGAGCAGGGCCGTTTCAACGGGTTCATCCATCTGCACGACTTGTTACGGGAAGGATTTGTGTAACTTATGTCGCCCGGAGAATACAGAGCCACAGCTACTTACCTGTTAGCTGGCGGGTAAACTATGTTTGTTGATATAATTAAATATTTTACAGAAATTATTATATATAAAATATATCGCTATACTTGCCTGATGGGTTAATAGGGGAGTTTCGCTCTTTGCGCTGGAATAGCCACGTTTGCAGAGGTGAAGTCTTTCTTGATTAGGCCTGTTAGGCATTTTCATTTTCCTAAACGCGGGCGTTACGTCCGGCTTCAATGGAACAGCATACATACCTAGTTGTGATGGCGGGCGGCATTGGTAGCCGCTTCTGGCCTTTCAGCCGCACTCATCATCCCAAGCAGTTTCATGATGTACTAGGGCTAGGGCGCTCTATGCTTCAGCTTACCGTTGATAGATTTAAAGGCATCTGCCCCGCCGAAAACGTGTTTGTGGTAACCAACCGCGACTACACGGAGCTGGTGCAGCAACACCTGCCCGACTTGCCGGCGGATCAGATCCTGGGCGAGCCTATTGGCCGCAACACGGCTCCATGCATTGCCTACGCCAGCTACCGTATTGCCCAGCGCGACCCGGAGGCCGTGATTGTGGTGACTCCTTCTGACCATGCTGTCATGCACGAGGAGAATTTCCGCGAGGCCATCCGGACGGCCATTGACGGTGCCCGCACCCATAACGTGCTCATTACCTTGGGTATTCAGCCCTCCCGCCCCGATACTGGCTACGGCTACATTCAGTTTATTGATGCTGAAGTGCGCCCGCAGGACGTGAAAACGGCTCCCGGTCACGAGGATGGCGTGTTCCCCAGTGGCCTGCGCAAGGTGAAGACCTTCACCGAAAAACCGAATCTGGAACTGGCCAAGATGTTCGTGTCAAGCGGCGAGTTTCTCTGGAACTCGGGCCTGTTTGTGTGGCGTGCCGATGCCATTATCCAAGCCTTTCATCACTACCTCAGTGATATTGCCGAAGTGTTCGACGAAGGCAAGCATGAGCTGGGGACTGACCACGAAGAGCGCTTCATCACCAAGGCGTACACCCGATGCCGCAACATCAGCATTGATTATGGCGTGATGGAAAAGGCCGACAACGTGTATGTGCTGCCCGCTGATTTCGGCTGGAGCGACCTGGGTACCTGGGACTCCCTGCACCGCATGGGCCAGCACGACGCTGACGAAAACGTGGTAGACGGCAACGCCCTGCTCTATGACACCAAGGAGTGCGTCATCAAAACGCCTAATGAGCGGTTGGTGGTGGTGCAGGGGCTAGAAGGCTACATCGTGGCGGAGTACGACAATGTGCTGCTCATCTGCAAGCGCACCGAGGAACAACGCGTGAAAGAGTTTGTAGCCGACGTAAAATCGAAAAAAGGAGTAGGGTATAACTAGAAGTTGTCCCTAGTACAAGAAGCAGCCGCTACAACACCAGGAGCATGTCCTGGTGTTGTAGCGGCTGCTTCTTGTACTAGGTAGTGGGTTACTGCTTAGCCAAGCGCTGGCGGAGCACTTCATACAGCATGATGCCGCTGGCCACTGAAACGTTGAGGGAACTGATCTGACCGGCCATCGGAATGCGAAGGCGGTGGTCAGCCAGCTGCAAATACTCGGGGCTGATGCCGTCTTCCTCGCTACCCATCAAAATGGCCAGAGGCGCCGTTAGGTCAACTTTTTCAGCTTCGAGGCTGGAGTCGGCCTTTTCGGTACACGCCACAATCTGCACACCGGAGTCGCGCAGGAAATTGAGCGTATCCCGCAGGTTAGGCTCCCGGCACACCGGAATCAGGTTCAGGGCACCGGCAGAAGTCTTTAGCGCGTCGCCGTTGACCTGGGCGGCTCCTCTACTAGGTACGACAATGGCATGAACCCCCAAACACTCTGCATTCCGGGCAATCGAACCGAAGTTGCGCACGTCGGTAATACGGTCCAGCACCAGCAGCAGCGGGGTTTTGCCTTCCTCATACAGCCCGGCCAGGATGTTATCGAGCGGCATGTAATCAATTGGCGACACGTAGGCTACGGCACCCTGGTGGTTTTTCTTCGTGATGCCATCCAGCTTCTCCACGGGCACCATCGATACCGGAATGCTGGCCGTTTTGGCCATCTCCAGAATGTCCTGCGTCATGGAATTTTTGGTGCCGCGCAGCAAGAAAATCTTGTCCAGGGTGCGGCCGGCATTCATGGCTTCCAGGATGGGGCGCAACCCGAAAATCATGTCGATGCTGCGGTCCTGAGCGGGCTTGTGCGGGTAGAATGGCTTGTCGGGCCGATCATGGCCCGAGCGGCCTTCATCCTCACGGGAAGCCGGCCGCCGGTTAGGTACCGGGCGGTTCTCAGAATCAAAAAATTGGCGGCGCTCAGTTAGCGGCCGGGGCGGGCGGTTCGTCCTTTTCTCCATTGCTCCACGGCGGCATACCAGAGTTGTTCGTACTCGGGGCGGCGCACCAGTTCATAGTTATTAAGTGCAAAGGTACTGGGTTTGGCGCGGAACACGAACGTGCCGCCCATGCTCTGGTCGGCGCGGTAGATCCACCGCTCCTCATTGCCCTCCCGATACACGCTTTCCGGCGGCCCTAGCACCAGATAAAGCAGGCCCCGATCGGTGAGCCAGCCCGCTTTATGGGCCGAAAAAAGTTCGTTGGCTTCCTGCACCCGGCCATAATACGTGCGGATAAGTTGCTTGGCAATGGGTTGGTTATCGGCCGCTACGGTAAGCCAAAACTGGTCTACTGCCTTTTTAGGGTCAGGCGCATCAAACAATTTTTTTCGCTCCTCGGAGGTGGTCATGTAAATCAGCGGCGCAATCAGCTCGTCGGCAGAGGTTAGCTCCGGGAAATTATTGTCTTCCACCAAAACTCCGCTCCGAAGACTGGCATTACCGGCCCGCAGCAGGTAAAGCCCGGAGCGCAACTGCAGAAAACTTCCGGCCTGAAACATAGCCGAATCCAGCGCACTCAGGGTGCGTGGCTGCGGAGGCAGCGCGCCAGGACCCGACATGGGCGGGGCCGCAGCCAGTGAGCTTAACGGGTAACGATAGGCGCGCACTGGCTCATCAAGGCCGTAGCTATCTACTCCGAAGGCTTCTCCCACGTGCACGTAGCGGCGCAGCAAGGGGTAACCAAGGGAGTCAGTAAGCACGAAGGGGCGGGACAGGTGTTCGGGAGCCAGCTGAAACCAAGCGGCATCGCCAGAAGCAGCTTCATCGGCTGGACCGGCAGCCATGCTGATCACTTGTCCTACCCGCAGTCTAGAAAGAGGCAGACAGAAATCAATGCGGGCAGCCTCCCCATCGGGGCGGAGCCGTTGGGCAAAACGGCGCACTGTATCCTGCCAAAGCGGCCGCTTCGCATCATAATCGGGCCAGGCCACCACGTGCAGCGGAAAGCCCCGCCGAATGCTGGCTCGGGTTGGAAAACGCAGGTAAATGCGGAGGCTGTCACCTTCCCGCCGAGTGTCTACCATTATGCGCCGACCAGGCCGGTACTGGCTGGCAAAGTCGCGCCGGGGAGCGGCGGTTAGGCCAAGCGCCGTGCCTAGGGAAAGCAGGAGCAGAAGTAACAAACCAGGTGTTTTCACGGCAGTACGAGCAGATGGTGGGCAGCAAGGTAGGCTTTCTACGAAAAAAGCCGGCTTCCTTTTCAGGAGCCGGCTTTTCAGAGGCCGTGAGGCCTAGTGTTTACTGCTTGTAGTACTGCTGCAACAGCCCAATGGCTTTGGAAGCCCGCTGCTGGTCGCCGATTTCCTCAGCGGCGCGGCCCACGCTGTTCAGTGTCATCAGGTAGGTCTGGAATTCCTGATCGAAGAGGCCACTGTTGTGGGTGCTGTAGTAGGCTAGCGCCCGTTCGGCCCGGCCGGTCATGGTATCCATAATCTCGTTGGCGCGCTCTTTTTCGCCTACTGCTACCAAGGCCGGAATAAATTCAGGCACGTAGTAATCGTACGGAATGGCCTTGTCGGGCATTACTTCAAAGCACTTGTCGAGTACTTGCTTGGCGCGTGCTTTGTCGCCGTTGGCGAGCAGCGTGTTGGCCAAGCGCGCAAACTTGTCGCGGTAGTTAGCCGGGAAGCGCAGGTTGTTCTCGTCGTAGAAGATATTCGGATTATTCAGCCCGCGGTAGGCGAACGTCTTCATCAGGTTGTTGTACATCAGGTCCGTTGCCACGTATCCTTCGTCACGGCTGGTGGGCTCGTAGCTGGGGTCTTTGGCGGGCAGAATACGGTAGGCCATGCCTTCCAGCTGGAAGTATGGCTGCAGCCCCATAAAGTCGCGCGAGTCAACAGTGCTAGAGAAGTATACTGGGCGCTGCCAGTTGTTGGTGGCCAGAATGTCCAGTATCACGAGGCTTTTCTTCTCGATGGCGCTCTTGCCTACTTCCCACTCCATGCGCGGCACCAGCTGCTTGCGGCGCCCGGCCGGAATGATGCCCATTTTGTCTACGGCAGCGGTATCGATAGGCAGGTAAAACTTGCGAGCCGGGAAAGAAAGCAGCGTCCGGGAACCGTCGCCATAGCTTACCTGCAGCAAGGGGCTGTTCTGCTCCACTAGCTGCATAAACTGACGAACGTCCATCTCCTTTACCGCCGGGTTTTCGGCGTAGGGCAGGTAGTCGTTGGTGCCTTGCTTGTAGTTCTCATTTTTCATCGAGATGGGCAGCGGCTGCGACTTGTAGGCGCGGCGCTTCATCTGGTCGATGTACCAGTCGGTGTTCAGGTAGCTCAATACGGCCACGCGCACGTCGGTACGTACGCCTTCTACTTCTTGGGCGTACCAGAGCGGGAAGGTGTCGTTGTCGCCGTTCGTGAACAGCACCGCGTTCGGAGCCAGTGAGTTCAGCAGGTTTTTGGCTGAATCAACGGAGTTGTAGCGGTCGGAGCGGTCATGGTCATCCCAGCCCTGCGCCACCATGATTCCGGGCACTACGAGGCCTAGCAGCGTTACCACGCCAGCCCGCGCCGTTTCTGATTTCACAACTGCCTGCAGCAACTCCGCCAAGGCCAGCACGCCAAGGCCAATCCAGATGGCAAAGGCAAAGGTGGCGCCGGCAAAGGTGTAATCCCGCTCGCGGGGTTCAATAGGTGGCTGGTTAAGATAAATGACGATGGCTAGGCCTGTGAACAGGAACAGCAGGCCTACAATGAAGGCGTTGCGACCGTCGCGGCGCACATGGTAGAAAAAGCCCAGCAGACCCAGAATAAGCGGCAACGCAAAGAAGGCGTTGCGGGCGGGGCTGTCGGCGATACGCTCAGGCAAACCGGCTCCGGCGTGGCTTCCCCACAGAATACCGGCTTGCTGTATGTCACTTTCACGGCCCACGTAGTTCCACATGAAGTAGCGCCAGAACATGTGACCCATCTGGTATTTGAACAGGAACGTCAGGTTTTGGCCCATGGTGGGCTTCACGCCTTCCTGAATATCAACCCACTTCTTGTAGTTGTAAAGGTGCAGCGGATCATTGCTGTACAGGCGGGGTAGCAGCATTTTGTCGCTGGCTTCATACTCTAGCACCGGGCGGTATTCAGCCACCACGTATTTATCGCCTTGGCGTACGTAGCGCGGAGCCCCTTCCGTCTGGGCAATAGGTTGGGCATTGAACTGCGGCCCATAGAGCAACGGCCGGTCGCCGTACTGTTCACGCTTCAGGTAGCTCACGAAGGACAGGACATCCTCCGGCGCGTTTTCGTTGATGGTAGGGTGGTAGCTGCTGCGGATCGGGACGATGAGGTAAGACGAGTATCCTATCAGGATAAACACGAAGCTCAGCATCACGGTGTTCAGCAGGCGGCTGCGGCGCTTGAACGACTGGCGAAAGCCAAACCAGATCAGGGCCACGAACAGCACCAGGAAAATCACTAGGCCTGAGCTGAAGGGCAACCCAAACGTATTGACGAAGAACACCTCAAAGGCGCCGGCCAGCGTGGGCAGGCCCGGAATAATGCCGGCCAGAATCAGGCCCACAATTACGCCGCTCACTACTAGGGTAATAAAGCCACCCAAGGTGGTAGGGTTCTGGCTGCGGCGGTAGTAGTAGATAAAGCCTAGGGCCGGAATTGCCAGCAAGTTCAGCAAGTGAACCCCTATGCTGAGGCCGATAACATAGGCAATGAGCACCAGCCACCGGTCAGAGTCGGCCTCGTGGGCGCGGTTGTCCCACTTCAGCATCAGCCATACCACAGCCGCCGTGCACAACGACGACATAGCGTACACCTCAGCTTCCACGGCATTAAACCAAAACGAGTCAGAGAAGGCGTAGGCCAGGGCTCCAACGGCGCCAGCACCTAGTATCAGCAAGGTTTGGCCGGAGGTGGGCTCGAAGCCGCGCTCATCAAACTGCGTAGGACGGTTCAGCACCATCTTCTTCGCGAGCATGGTAATGATCCAGAACAGGAACAGTACTGTGAAGGAAGAACTCAGGGCTGAGAGCATGTTTACCAGCACCGATACCTTGGTAACGTCGCCGAAGGAAAACAGCGAGAACAGGCGGCCCAGCAGCAGGAACGTAGGGGCTCCGGGAGGGTGCGGAACCAGCAACTTGTATGAGCAGGCGATAAACTCGCCGCAGTCCCAGAACGACGCTGTGGGCTCCAGCGTGAGCATGTACGTAATGGTGGCAATGGCAAATACCAGCCAGCCCACTAGATTATTCAGGCTTTTGTAACTCCGCATAGGTAGGTAAAAGAGACCGGAAAGAACCGATCCACGGCTGAACGACGGGGGTAAGGTCCGAAATAGAATCAGTGAAAGACCAAAAGTAGAGAATAAGTAGCGAGAGGCGTGAACGAGGTTGCGTGCACGAAGCCAGTTTTTACTCTTAATTCCGATAAGGCACAAAAAAAGCAGCCCGGTTTCAGGCTGCTTTTTTTGTGCTAATAGAAACGCTAGCTAGTTCTGCAGCATCAAGCGCTTCGTAGAAAGCACCTTGTCGTTCTGCACGAGGCTGTAGAAATACATACCCGCCGGCAAATCAGAAAGGTTAAGGCTCATGCCGCCGTCGGCCGCCTCGGGGCGCAGCAGTACGGTGCGCACCTCACGGCCAATGATATTGCTCAAACGAAGCTTGTAGTCGGCCCAGGGAAGCTTTTGCGCCACCGATACCGTGATAAGACCCCGCGAAGGATTTGGATATACCGACAACGAAGGCGAAAGCGCTTTAGCCGCTACCGAGGCGCTAGCCGGAGTGGCCTGAGCGGTGTGCCAAGGGGCGGGCGTTTTGGCACGTACTGCCAACGGATGGAAGCGGTGACCGGTGTTGCCTGAGCGCATCGTGACCGAGGCCGCCAACATAGGCAGCTGCCAGAGCACTAGCAGCAACACGGGGAAAAAGCGAGTAGAAATTTTCATGGCATTCAGTCAGTATCAAAACGCAACGGCCTAGGCCCGCGCTGAAGTCAAAGTGTAAAATTATGCCCGGCCGGGACAAAGAGACAGTCCAAGGGGGCGTCTGGCACTTAAGGCAAGTACCGTGCCTTGGAATTTCAGAGTCATTGCCAGCCAGATGCTACTTTAGAACCAATAGTTGCATCTGGGTTTAATCAAATGTACGACAAATCATCGTAAATAGTTGAATCATAATATAATAACAGCCATATACATGGGCTGTTTAACCTGTTTTAGCAGTAAACCAGGCGAAAAGCTAAAATCATATACACACGGTTGGCTATTTTTCAGAGCTAGTATCTGTTCTGGGGTTCACCGGATTTTTATAGGTAGCGAATTTCCTTTAAATCGAAGTAGCGCAACTGCCCCTGTACAGCCAGCGCTAGGCGGCCTGCTTCATCAACTCCCATAATCTGGCCTCGGAGGCGCTGGTTGCCGGTTTCGTACTCATGCTCTTCCTGATACCGATACAGTACCCGCAAGTATTCCGTCCGGAGGCTGCCAATGCGGCCAGCGCGCAGCTGCAGGTAGCGGCGCTCTAGGCTTTCGAGCAGCCGGGCAGCTAGTAGCGGCAAATGGTACGCTCGGTTAGTTAAACATGCCAGCGAAGTGGCCGTAACAACGTCAAATTCACGTTGATTAATATTTATCCCTATTCCAACCACGCTATGCTGAATCTTCGAGCCACTAAGTGTGTTCTCAATCAGAATACCTCCTAGCTTTTGACTCCCGAAAAGCAAATCGTTCGGCCACTTGACGCGCAGCGCCGGGTCGGGGCCGAGCAAGGAGCTTAGCCAATCGTGCACAGCTAGTGCCACGGCTTGGCTAAGCAAAAACTGGTCGGCAGCGGGCAAAAAGCCCGGGTGCCACACCACCGACAGCGTCAGGTTTTCGCCAGGCGCTGCTTCCCACTGGTTGCCACGTTGGCCCCGGCCGGCGGTCTGTTTGTCGGTAATGACGCAGCAGCCATCCGTGGCCCGGTTTTGGCCTGCCAGTAGCTGTGCCTCAGTGTTTGTTGAGGCGCATTCGGGCAACCAGACAAGCTGTTGGCCCGTGAAGAGAGTTTGGGGGGATATAGCGTCCACCTGATTTTCGTACTTTGTGACGTTCAAACCTAATAATACCCCATGAAAAGTACCCTGGTTCGGCAGGATTCGGACAAGTTGGCAGATGTAGTAGTACGCGGCATGCAAGAGAAGAAAGCAGCCGATATCGTGGTGCTTAATCTAAAAGACCTTAAAAATGCCGTAGCCGATTATTTTATAATCTGCTCGGCTTCTTCAGATACTCAAATTGACGCTATTGCCCGCTCCGTAGAGGAGGAAGTAGAAAAGCTTACCGGTCAGAACCCTTGGCAAACCGAAGGGCGCATGAATCGCGAGTGGGTGCTTCTCGACTACGTGGACGTAGTGGTGCACGTGTTTCTGCGCGACCGTCGGCAGTTCTATGCCTTGGAAGAACTGTGGGGCGATGCGGACATTACGTATGTAGAAGAAGAAACGTCGGCAGCGGTAAAGTAAAACCACGCCAACTGCGTCTTCCAGAATGCGGGCGGGCGCGCCAACAAACGCACGGTTGGCGTGTTCCGCCTTTGTTTTTGTCTTAGCAAACTCAATACATGTCTGATACAACGCCCAAAAAGAAAAAAAATATGCTGCCTACCCCCGCACCGCGGCCGGGTATGCAGCTCTGGGTGCTGACGGGACTAGTGGTGCTCATCCTCGGGATGGTGTACTTGTCTCAAAGCAATCCGCTGGTTGAAATCAAGCAGCGTGACTTCGAACAAATGCTGGTGGCCGGCGACGTTGCAGATGTAACGCTGAAGAACGACCGGCATGTGGAGGTTACCCTAAAGCCTGCTTCCATCAAGAAGCCGGAATATGCCAAGCGCCTCGTTCGTCGGGGCCCGCTCACGGCTACCGGAGGGGCTGGTCCGCAGTTCAACTTCCGGGTAGTCGATGGTAAAACCTTTAAGGAAGATTTCGACAAAATTCAGGCTACCCTGCCCGCTGACCGGCAGGTAGGCCTGAAAATCACGGAGGACCGGGGCTACGGTGACTTTATCACCACCTGGGGCTTCATGATTGTTATTTTCGTGGGCTTCTGGTTCCTGATGCGTCGCATGAGCGGAGCAGGCGGGCCCGGCGGTCAGATCTTCAACATTGGTAAGTCGCGTGCGGCGTTGTTTGAAGGCGGCGACAAAGTAAAAATCACCTTTAAGGATGTTGCCGGCCTAGAAGAAGCCAAGGAAGAGGTTCAGGAAATCGTAGAGTTTTTGAAGAACCCTTCCAAGTTCACGATACTAGGAGGTAAAATCCCGAAAGGTGCACTGCTGGTAGGTCCTCCCGGTACGGGTAAAACCCTGATGGCGAAAGCTGTAGCGGGTGAGGCCGATGTGCCGTTCTTCTCGCTTTCGGGCTCCGATTTCGTGGAGATGTTCGTGGGCGTAGGTGCGGCCCGGGTACGTGACTTGTTTAAGCAAGCCAAAGCCAAGGCGCCCTGCATCATCTTTATTGATGAGATTGATGCCATTGGACGGAGCCGCTCACGCGGTAACATGCCCGGCGGCAACGACGAGCGCGAAAACACGCTGAACTCCCTGCTAGTAGAAATGGATGGTTTCGGTACCGACTCCGGGGTTATTATCCTGGCCGCTACCAACCGTCCCGATACACTAGACTCGGCTTTGCTGCGCCCTGGCCGTTTCGACCGCCAGATCAGCATTGATAAGCCCGACATCAATGGCCGCACCCAGATCTTCAATGTACACCTGAAGCCCCTGACCTTGGGCCCCGATGTAGAAGCGAAGAAGCTGGCGGCGCAAACACCTGGTTTTGCTGGTGCTGAAATTGCCAACGTCTGCAACGAAGCTGCCCTGATTGCCGCGCGCCGCGACAAGAAGATGGTAACGATGCAGGACTTCACTGATGCCGTTGACCGCGTAATTGGTGGCCTGGAGAAGAAAAACAAAATCATCAGCCCCGGTGAGAAAAAGGTAGTAGCGTACCACGAAGCTGGCCACGCCATTGCGGGCTGGTTCCTCGAGCACGCTGATCCGTTGGTGAAGGTGAGCATTGTGCCCCGCGGTGTAGCCGCACTGGGGTACGCGCAGTACCTGCCCCGTGAGCAGTTCCTCTATAACACCGAGCAGCTCATGGACGAAATGTGCATGACGCTGGGTGGCCGGGCCGCCGAGGAAATTGTGTTCAACAAGATTTCCACTGGTGCTCTTTCTGACCTGGAGCGCATCACGAAAACGGCCTATAGCATCGTGACGATGTACGGCATGAACGCCAAGCTCGGCAACGTATCGTTCTACGACTCGAAAGGGCAGAACGAGTATGGGTTCAGCAAGCCGTATTCGGAAGCTACTTCGCAGATGATTGACGAAGAAGTTCGCACGATTATCGAGCAGGCCTACATCCGGACCAAAGAACTGCTGACCGAGCGTCGGCATGAACTAGAGGTAGTGGCGAAAGAGCTGCTGGAGAAAGAAATCCTGCTGCAGGATGACTTGGTTCGTTTGGTTGGTCCTCGTCCTTTCGACAGCCAGACTACTTATCAGGCGCACATGGCCGGCACCGATCGCAGCGAAACGCTTAGCGAGCGGAAGCAGGAGCACCCCGGTGTTCCGCTGGGCAACGACCTGCCCGACTTGAACCTGCCTGGCCTAAACAATGACCAGAACGGCACTCCTGGTTCTACCACCGAGCCGAGCGGCAACGCCGTCAGCCCGGTGTAACCAGAAAGTTGTACGTGAAAAAGCCAGCCCGAAAGGGCTGGCTTTTTTTGTGTGTTGGTTGTGGGCCGGGGACTACTCAAGGCCTTTTATATTCACGTACTGCTTCTGGTTGCGGCGCCCCACGCGGCCGATGCTGCGCTCAAAATCTTTGGGGTCGTTGATCGTTTTGTAAAACTCGTCTAAGAACCGAGTGGCGAACGTTTTCTCTTCCTCACTGATGTATGGGCACTTGAGGTATACGTTGTAAAAAGCGGTATGATGGGCATTGAAAAGGGTGCGGGTTTCGGCGTATATCTCCTCTGGAAAGCTGTAGCCCCGGAAGAGCCGCTGCCGCACCGATGTAATGCCTAACTGCTGCGGCGGAACGGCATACGGCGTCATCACCAGGCCCGAGTAATCGAAATCATACGGAACCGGGTAGGAGGGGGCATTCTTGTCCAGAGAAAGCAGCCGGATGTTGTGCCGGTAGGGCACCGACCAATCGGTGTTGCCAATCATGAATTGAAAGAAAGCCAGCATAGCCATCGTCTTCTGATGGGTGTGCTGCATGCCAATAGCGAGTGGTTTCGGAACGATGGTGGCGTTGTTGCGCTGAGCGAGGCTAGTAGCTTCTTCCAGCAGAAAGGCGTGATGGACCGAGGGTTTGCGCTTGTTGTTGCTGTCCTGATACGTGACCCGGCACAAACGGGCGCGGAAGCTCATGTTGGTCAGGAGGTTGTAGAGCTTGTATACTAGGTACTCGCGCACCACAAAGTGGTCGGCCTGGCAGTGCGTGGTGAGTTTCAGCTCCTTTACCTTTCCGAAGGGCGTAGCCTCGACTTCGGCCTGCGGAAACCGGATAAGCAGGGGCGGAAAGTCGCAAACCGTGGGGTCTTTGCGCCTGTTGCCGCGCACCCTGACTTGCACAATCAGTGCCCTGGAGTGGCCGGCTGCATCCTGATACAGAAGGGTGGCCGCATGCAGGGTTGGCGTGGGGCCTCGGTCTTTCAGAATGGCTTCCAGTGGCAGCAGCAGCGTAAAGGGTAGCGCTTCATCTGAGGTGAAAAGAGGGTTCTCGTAGGGGTTCGCCTGAAGTTGGAGGCTAGTACCGTACGCGCGTTCCGGGCCAGCCAGCGCCAGCCGGGGGTGCTGCCAAAGTAGCCAGCTTACACTGACTGCTAGGTAAAGCAGTGAAAACATGACTTTGGGAATGAAGCAGACCTAGTAGTCTGCCTACCTGAAAAGCAACCAGCAGCAGCAGCACGTACTCAGTTTCTCCGCCTTCTCGGGGCGCGAGGGCAAGTTCCTAGCGTTTCAATAAGTTCTGCATCACCTGGCCTTGGCCTTGCTCGAAGGGAAAGCCTAGCAAATACGCCACCGTCGAGGGAATATCGACCAGTGTGTGTTGTTCTGTGAGAGTCCGGCCTACCCTAAAATCGGGACCTAGGGCCAGCAGACTGATGTGGCGGCAGCCTTCGCAGTTGTCGCCGTGGTCGACATAGCCCGTGCCGATGCCGTTGAGGTGGCGCCCGTGGTCGTTGGTGATAAGCAGGGTGGTATTGTTGCGGTACGTTTTACTAGCCCTTAGAAAGTTGTAAACCTGCCACACGTACCGGTCGTCGCGGGCAATGCCGCGCAGGTAATAGGGCCAGTTGGCCGCGTGGGCGTAGCCGTCGGGCTCCATAAAATTGATGAGCACCAGGTTGGGCTTGTGCTCCGTGAGAATGCGCTTGGCCGCTACCAGCGTCAGTGAGTCGGCACGGTAGCCGCTGCCGGGGCCGCTTATGCCACAGTCTATGGAGGGCTGATACTGATCTTTCCACTCCGGGTTTTGGGTGTTAGCCAGAATATGCAGCTTGTCTTTGCTGGTGATAAGCCAGGCTGCCGTGGCGGGCTTGCCGGTGGCTTTGCGCCAGATCTGAAAAATGGAAGGCTGCTGCGGCAGCTCTGCCTCAAAGTTATCGATGGGCTGGTTGATGCCCGTGGTAATGGCCGTGTGCCCGGAGTTGGTATAGGTAAAACCGTTGTTGAAGAACTGGGAGAAAAACGCGCCTTTGGGCCGCAGCCGGGTGGCCATATTCGGAATTAGGGTGGTGCTGTCCCAGGTTTCCGAATACCGCGGGCCATCAATCACTACAATGATAACGTTGCGGGTTTTAAGACGTTTTTTAGCTGGCTCAGGCGGGCCGGGTGCAAACGAAAACAGCAAAAGCAACCACACCCCCCAGGCATATTTCAGCCTACCCATGCCCACCCACAGGTGGCGCTGATACCAACGGCTCACTGAAAAATTCATGCGGCTGGAAGGAATGGAAAGCGGGGCTTGCTTTCAACGCACTAGGGTAGCAACTTGGCTAAAGGCAAGCGGCTTCGAAATCCATATATAAGATAACGAATATTTTTTTGACCTGCTACTCCCCGCATGGTGCGTGGCCCTACTCTGTTACCTTTGCTGTATGTCTCAGAACTCCCGTGATATAATTCTGCGCCGCATTCGCGAGGCATTGCAGCAACCCGCGGAGCAACCGGCCCGGCCCGATTTCACGTCGCCCTTGCATCCGCGCCCAGCCGCCACCGATGATCTGGCGGTAGCGTTTGCCCAGAGCTTTGTGCGGGTAGGCGGCGTGTTTTACTACTGCGAGTCGGTGGAGCACTTCTATGATCAGCTGTTTACCTACAAAAAGGAGAAAGCGCTGGAGCACCTGTATGTGTGGGAGCCCGAGCTGAAAAAGCTGCTGCACGATGGCAACATTGTGTTTCAGGGCGATGAAACCGACTTCCGGACCCAGGCCGATGCCGGCCTTACCAGCTGCGAGGCCCTAGTAGCTCGCACCGGCAGCGTGCTGGTGTCTGCTGGCACGGCCAGCGGCCGCCGCCTCAGCATCTACCCCGATCAGCACCTAGTGTTGGCCCGCACCTCGCAGGTAGTAACCGATATCGGCGACGCCCTGAAGCTGATGCAGCAGAAGTACGGCCCCGACAAGCTGCCCTCCATGATTTCCCTCACCACCGGGCCTAGTCGCACGGCGGATATTGAAAAAACGCTGGTGCTCGGTGCTCATGGCCCGCGCAGCATCGTGTTGTTTTTATTGGATGACGCGCCCGCCGCAACTACCTGACCTCGCGCTGCCTGCTGGCCGCCGCGTATACTTTGCTTCTGATTTTCACCTGGGCGCCCCTGATGCCGCCCGCTCTCTGGAGCGGGAGCGGCGAATTGTGCGCTGGCTGGATATGGCTGCGCAAGATGCCGCGGCTATCTACCTGCTCGGTGATATTTTCGACTTCTGGTTTGAGTATCGGCATGCTATTCCGCGCGGGTTTATCCGGCTGCAGGGCAAGTTGGCCGAGCTAACCGACGCAGGCATTCCCGTCACGTTTTTTACCGGCAACCACGATATGTGGATGTTTGACTACTTCACCAAGGAGCTCAACATCCCAATCCTGCGAAACCCAGTAAGCCAGCGCATTGGGGGGCACCAGTTCCATATTGGCCACGGCGACGGCCTCGGTCCCGGCGACCATACCTACAAGCTGCTGAAGCGCGTGTTCACCTCGCCCGTGGCCCAGTGGCTGTTTGCGCGCCTGCATCCTAACCTGGGCATTGGCATTGCCAACCGCTGGAGCCGCCACAGCCGCCTGCAGAATGGCGCTGCCGATGAGCAGTATTTCGGGGACGATGAGTGGCTGCTGACGTACTGCCGCGAGGTAGAAAAGCAGTTTCCGCACGAGTACTACGTGTTCGGGCACCGCCACTTGCCGCTCGATGTGGAGGTAGCGCCCGGTAGTCGCTACGTAAACCTCGGCGAATGGGTCAATTATTGCTCCTACGGCGTGTATGATGGGAACCAGCTGGCATTGCGGCATTTTGAGCAGGAGTAGAGGCGCACACCTACTTCTGGTTGGCGGCCTTATGCTGCTCAGCGGCCTAGGTGCCCACGGCCAGACAACCGCGCCGGCTGCCGGCTCCGTAGCGCCCGCGGCCCAGGCAGCGCCCGTGGTCACGGTGCCGATTGATACCAAACCGGCCCCTAGTGGCTGGGCGTTGGTGCGCACCATCAAGCTGGCCCAGCCCGGCCCAGCTTCCCTGGATCGGCGCGGCAACCTGTACGTGACGGATTCGCAGAACAACCTGCATCAATACGGCCCCGATGGGCAACCGCTGAACACCTACTCGCCGCCCTTGCCTGGCCACACCGCGCAGGTAGAAGCCTGGAATACGGCCAAAGTGCTGGTCTTTTACGACGACCGACAGCAGGTAATGCTGCTCGACCGGTTTCTGGCGCCCATCATCGAGCTGCGCTGGCAGGACTACCTCGATGGCCAGGCCCGAACCGTTACGCTGGCTCCCGACGACCGCTACTGGGTGCTGAATGAGTCGGACCTGACGCTGCGCCAGTTTGATGCCATCCAGAAACGCTTTACCATCACAACCCCCCTTGATTTGCTCATCGGGCGCACCCGGCCCGATTTCCGGTTTCTGCGCGAGTACCAGAACAACCTGTACCTAGTAGACCGCACCAGCGGCGTGTATGTGTTCGATAACCTGGGCAACTACCGGAAAAAGCTGCCCCTAACTGGCCTGAGCTACGTCGGATTTCGCAGCGACGAGCTGTACTACCTCGCCCCGGATGGGCTTCGATTTTTCCACCTCTACAACCTAACGGAGCGCACTGTAGCCCTGCCCATAGCCGGGGTCCAGCAAGTGCTGGTAAGCGAGCAATATGCGTATCTGTTGACGGCGGCTGGCATCCAAGTGTATAAAATGTAGCCAGTGGTAGCCGAGCCCGAAATCTGGTTTGGGCACCGCAAGTAGGTTTGTGAGCAGCAGAGGCCTAATGCACAAGTAGTTGGATAGAGGGAAACGCCAAGCCCGGTTCATGCTATACAGCAACCGAATAGGCCACCTCGCGGTTGGTTTACTGAGCGTAAGCTCAAAGCTGCCTTTAGGGCCAGATACGCGCATTTCTGCCTACATTTGGAAAGAGCGACTCTGGTTGCTCCTTTCGCCGTTCTGCCTCTGCCACAACCAATTCCCTGCTATGTCTGCTGCTTTTAAGTGCCGCGCTGGTTTGCGTCTTTTTCTTGTATTACTCAGCAGTAGCGTGGGCATAGCAGTGAGTTGGGGCCAAAGCAAGCCAGCCCTGCTCAAAGCACGCTTGGCCCCGGGCCTGGAGCTGGCCCGGGCCGCCCGCACCTTACGCGTAAGTGTGCGCGACCAAGCCGCATTCCGGCAATGGCTAACCCAAAAATATCCGCAGGCAACGGTAGTGGCAGAACCCGGGCACCCGAACCTGCTCCGCGTACAAGGCGCCACCGCCAGCGCGTTGGCGGCTTGCCCCACCGTAACGTTTGTAGAGGCCGCCGACCGAGTAGCACAGCCTGAGCGCCAACTTAACGGCGCCGACCTCACCTTGAATAAGGTATCGACCACGCACGCCCGCTACCCCCAGCTCACGGGCAAAGGCCTGACCGTCTCGGTAAAGGAAGACCCTTTCGATATTGAGGATATCGACTTCAAAGGCCGCCTGGTTAACCCCGATCCGCAGGCCAAGCTGCTGAACTCCCACGCTACGATGATGGCCACCCTGATTGCGGGCGGCGGCAACTCTTCGCCGAATGGCAAAGGCGGCGCGTGGCAGGCCCGCATTGCCCAGTCCAGCTACGATAACCTGCTGCCCGATGATGGTGCTACCCTGGCGGCGCAGGGCGTATCGGTGCAAAACCACTCGTATGGCGTGAGTGTTGAGAACTTTTACGGCCTCGAGGCTCGTGCTTACGACCAGCAAGTGCGCCAGTACCCGGCGTTGCTGCACGTATTTTCGTCGGGTAACTCCGGCACTCAGCCAGCCGCGGCCGGACCGTATGCGGCCCTAAGCGGGGTAGCCAACCTAACCGGGCAGTTTAAAAACTCGAAAAACACGCTGAGTGTGGGTGCTACTGATGCCCTAGGACAGGTAGTGCCGCTAAGCTCCCGCGGCCCCGCCGCCGATGGCCGCGTGAAGCCGGAACTGGTAGCCTTCGGCGATGGCGGCACATCCGATGCGGCCGCCCTAGTTTCGGGGATCAGCCTATTAGTGCAGCAGGCTTACCGCGACCAGCGGGGTACCGTGCCATCAGCATCCTTGGTGAAAGCTGCGCTGCTGAATGCGGCTGATGATACCGGGCGCCCGAACGTTGATTTTGTGGCGGGTTACGGTCAGGCGGATGCACTGGGAGCCGTGCAGGCCATTCTGGAAAACCGCTACGCCGAAGCCACCGCCACGCAGAACCAGGAGCGAGTGTTCATGATTACCGTGCCCGCCGGTACGCACCGCCTGAAAGCCACTCTGGCCTGGACCGACCCAGAAGCCGCGCCCGATGCCAGTCCTACTCTCATCAACGACCTCGACCTCAAGCTGACCAATACGGCCACCAATCAGCAGTGGCTGCCCTGGACGCTCAGCACCTTCCCGCACCTCGATTCGCTGGCATTGCCGGCCCGTCGCCGCCCTAACCACCTCGATAACACTGAGCAAATTACCCTGGATCTGCCCGCTGCCGGTACCTATGAGCTGCGGGTGCGGGGTTTTGGGGTGCCGCAGGGGCCGCAAGCATTTAGTCTGGTGTATGAGTTCGAGTCGGGCCTGACGTGGGTGCACCCCTCGGAGGCCCGAAACGTGCGGGCGGCGGAGTCGGCCTGGCTGCGCTGGCAGTGGGCCGGGCCGGCCACGGCGGCTCGGCTCGAATACCGGCTCGTAAACCAGGCTACCTGGACTACCCTTAGTCCATCCGTAAACCTTCAGGAGCAAAGTTTCCGCTGGGCCGTGCCGGAAGCAGTAGAAGGTATGGCACAGGTGCGGCTGCTTACCGGTGCCGGCGCCGTAGCCTCCGATACATTTTTCATAGCCCGCCCCCTAGCCCTAAATGTGGCCTATACCTGCCCTGATGAAACCTTACTAACCTGGGCCAAAGTGCCCGGCGCTACGCAGTACCAAGTGTATGTGCTTGGGGCTACGAACCTGCAGCCTTTCCGCCTGCTCCCTGATACCGCCTTGTTTCTGACGGCGGCTCAGGCGGCCGCCCAGTACTATGCGGTTGCGCCGGTAAGTGGGGGTAGGGTAGGAGAGCGGGGGAGTATCAGCAACGTCACGCAGGAAGCCTACGGCTGTTATATCCGTTCCTTCCTGCCCCAGCAGCTTGTAACCGACACGGTGCGCTTTAACCTGAACTTGGGTACTACCTACCAGCTTAGGGCCGTGGTGCTGGAGCGGCGTAATGCGGATGGCTCTTTTCAGCCGGTGCAAACCCAACGGTTAATTGCTGGAACCAGCCTAGTACTTACGGATCCGGCCCCGGTACCCGGCCGCTCCGAATACCGCGCTAGCGTGGTGCTGGCCAGCAACCGTACTTTCTATAGCCAGACTGAAGAAGTGTACTTTATTCGCAACACCGCCGATGTGCAGGTGTATCCGGTGCCCGTAACCAGTGGTGAGCCGCTGAACTTGGTTGGCCCCCGCGACCAGCCCCTGCACGTGCGCCTGTTTGACATGACCGGCCGCCTACAGCGCGATGTACTCACTGAAATCGGAACCATTCAGCCGTTGGATACGCACGGGCTCCAGCCCGGAACATACTTGCTGCGCATAAGCACTCCGGGCGGCCGTGAGGTTACGCGCCGGGTAGTAATCCTGTAAGTATAGGCGTTGAGGAGGCTTCTGGATGGTTTGTAGTAGAAACCACCCTAGGCGAAACCATGCCTGTACCTCCCTGGCGCTTGTTTCGGCTTAGCTTTCTGCAAGCCGAGTTCAGTAGCTTTCATACTTATATAGCTGGGTCGAAGGCCGCGCCCAGTTATAGATAGTGAAACATGTGATGCAGTGTGAACAGCTGGTGTAAAGAGCGTACTGCTTGATCTAGCGTCCGCGCAGTCGCAGCATCTCGCGTGCTGATGTTGTCAAACCAACCGTCCTGCTGAGCTTGCCGAAGCATCTCTACCCCTTCGTTGCAAAAGGCCTAGGCCTGTTGGTTGGTCAGAGGGAGAGATGCTTCGACAAGCTCAGCATGATTAATTGATTTCGCCTCCAAGCAATGACCACTTCGGCTTCACTTCTACCAGGTACTCTGAGTAGCCAAACCTCCCAAACTCGACAAAACAAAAAGCCCCGGCTCTGGGAAGAGCCGGGGCTTGGTTTGCGACTAGCGGAGGGCTAGTACACGTAGTTCAGGGCAGTTACGTCGTTCGTGTTGAACGGACGGTTAGCACCGGAGCCGATGCAAGCCAGCATCCAAGAGTTCGGATCTGGGCCCGATGGCGTGCCGGGGATGTAGATAGCGCCTACCGTGCTGGCACCCTCGTTTACCGCCGAACCACCGCAGCTATACTGACGGCTCATGTAGTCGGTGTGACGGAAGCCGATGCAGTGACCCACTTCGTGCGCCAGAATGGTAGCAATGTAGGTAGAGGCGTTGGCCGTGCCGATAGCGCCTACGTTCACCGAAACCGAGCCGTAAGGATTACCACCCGACGGGAAGCCAGCCGAAGCCAAGTAGCTAGAACCGGAAGGAGCAGCAGTCATCACAATGTTGCCACCCGAAGTAACACGAGCAAAGCGTACCCGCAGGTTTTGCGCGTTGTAGCGGCGGATCAGCTCATCAGTAGCCGTGATGTAAGCCGAAGGCAGGCTAGTGGAAACACGGATGGTGAGGGTGCGGGGCAGGCCGCCAACCAGGTTCGTGGTGCGGTACTGCTCGGCGTCACCTACGCGCAGCATCTTGTAGTCGGGGGTGCTAGCCAACATTTCGTTGGTCAGAACGATGTCGCCTTCAACCAGCACACCGCCTTCAACCAGCTTGGCGCCTTCTGCGGTAAAGCCCAGGGCTTTAATCTGGCCGATGGTCTTTTCTGAAACTTCATTCTTTACCTGAACACCGGCTTCTTCTTGGCACGAAGACAGGGAAAGGGTGGTGGCTGCGAGCAGCGCAAGGGGGGCGAGGAATCTGAGTGTTTTCATTAGGGTTTGGTTGTGGAGTAGTAAAAGAACGAGGTAAACTTAGGGTATTATTGATGATATTTCAAAATTGAGCCTGTATAATTATCATAATTATATACAATGGCCTGTATCGTTACTTTATTCCTAAAAGTGGAAAAAAGCACTAGCTTGCCTCCTTTTTGCACCTGCAGAATGCAGGAGTAGCTGCTGGCTTATCGGTAGGAAACCATGTAAAAACGGCTTTGGTTAAGGGGGTACCTAGTATTGCGCTGGAGTTCTCATTTTAGGAAAAAGCGCGTTTATGACTCAGTTCTGCCACTTCAGCATACCTGATCCTGGGCCGCTCTATTTTCCTATCTTTGTCCATAACCGTTTTCACGCAAAGGCATCGCCTTCGCTTTACCTATAGATCTTTCAAGCCGTGGCTTGCACATCCTGCTCCTCCTCCGGCGGGGGCTGCTCCACTACTTCTGCTCAGGGCTGCGGCTCTAAAGGCAGTTGTAGCAGCGGCTGTACCCGCCTTAATGTATTCGACTGGCTCCAGGACCTGGATATGCCCAGTGATTTTAAAGAATTTGACCTTGTGGAAATCCGCTTTAAAGGCGGCCGCAAGGATTTTTACCGCAACAAAAGCCGCTTACCCCTTATTACCGGCGACGCCGTTGTGATTGAAGCCGCCGGCAATGGCTGGCACTTGGGGCACGTTTCGCTGAAAGGTGAACTGGTGCGCCTCCAGATGAAAAAGAAGAAGGTGCCCGAAGACTCCAAGGACATCCGCAACATTCTGCGGGTAGCTACAGAGCAGGATGCCGAGCGTTGGCAGGCCGTCCGCGACCTGGAAACCGGCACCATGTTTAAGGCCCGGGCCGTGGTAGATGAGCTGCGCCTGAAAATGAAGCTCTCGGATGTAGAGTACCAGGCCGACCGTACCCGCGCTACGTTCTTTTACTCAGCCGATGACCGGGTTGACTTCCGCGACCTGATTAAGCGCCTGGCCGATGAGTTTCGGGTGCGGGTAGAAATGCGCCAGATTTCGTTGCGCCACGAAGCCGGCCGCCTCGGCGGTATTGGCTCCTGTGGCCGCGAGTTGTGCTGCTCTACCTGGCTCACCGACTTCAAGAGCGTAAGCACCACCGCGGCTCGCTACCAGAACCTGAGCCTGAACCCGGCTAAGCTTTCGGGCCAGTGCGGGCGCCTTAAGTGCTGCCTCAACTATGAGTTGGACACGTACTTGGATGCCCTGAAGGATATCCCGCAGGTGCAACGCCCTCTGCTGACGGAAAAAGGCGAATACACGCTTCAGAAGACCGATATCTTCAAGAAGAAGATGTGGTTTGCCGTGCGTGGCGACAATAACTGGGTGGTAGTGCCCACGGAGCGCGTGCGCGAAGTACTGGAACTGAACAAGCGCGGCGAAAAGCCCGAAAGCCTGTTGCAGCCCGTGCGGGAAGAAGAGAAAGCGCCCGAGGTTACGGCCATTGTAGAAGGCTCCCTAGAGCGCCTCGATGACAAAATCAAGGCCTCGAAGCGCAGCAAACGCGGCAAAAAGAAGAAAGAGCCAGAAGCCGCTGCCCCCACCGGCGAGCGGGTTTCTCGCTCGGGCCGTGGTGCTAGCACACGTGCGGCCGCCGTGGAGGTGGTTTCTCCTGACCCTTCTGTCAGCAATGAAGCTGATGCTCCTGCCAACAGCGAAGAACGGGCTCGTCCGCGGGGCGCGGCGGCCCGGCCGCTGAACCGCCGGGGCCGCGGCCGTGGGGAAGGCAAGCGCTCTGATGCTGCCCGCTCCGCCGATGGAACCGCTCCGGCTTCGGATGCTCCGCGTCCGCCGCGTGGCGACTCAGGCCGAGCTGCACGCAATGCTTCCGATACGCCCGATGCTGCTGGTAACCGGCCCGCCGGCGAGGGTGGCCGTAGCCGCTCGGGCCGCCGGGGGGCACGCCCTTCGCGGGGCGGAAGCGCTGATGCTTCACCTCCAACGGCTTCTTAAGTAATGCTGAGTATGCGCGCACTCCCTCGCCTGCTGCCGGCCTTACTAGGCCTTGCCTTGCTGACAACCGCCTGCGACCCCAACCAGGTGTATGAAAAAAACATTGATCTGAAGTCGCCGAGCGGCGAGCCTTATGTATGGGCCGTGCAGGAAAAGCCCACGTTTGAGTTTGATATTCCGGACACCACGCAGCGCTACGATATTTACTTCAATATCCGCAACGCCGCCGATTACGAGTATTATAACCTCTACGTGAAGCACACGCTCACGGGGCCCGATGGCAAACCTGTGTCGAGGTTGCTGCACCAAATGCTGCTGCTGGATCCGCAAACCGGCGAGCCCCACGGCCACGGCACCGGCGACATCTACGACCATCAGATTCTGGCCCTGCCCAACCAGCAGTTTCGCCAAACCGGCACGTATAAGATCATGCTGGAGCAGTACATGCGCCAGGATCAGCTTCGGGGAATTATGGCCGTGGGCGTGCGGGTAGCTAAAGACGCGCCCGGCAAGTAGGTAGTCTAGCTCGGTTCCCGATAAAAGCAAAAAGCCTCATCAGATGCATCTGATGAGGCTTTTTCGGTAGGTACTACCTGCGCTAGATGCGCTCAACCTTCACGGCGTTCTGACCTTTTTTGCCGTCGATAACATCAAACGATACCCGATCATTCTCGCGGATTTCGTGCACAAGGCCGGTCTGGTGTACGAAGATTTCTTGGCCATTTTCATCCTGAACGATGAAGCCATAGCCTTTCGATTCGTTGAAAAACTTCACTTTGCCGGTTTTCATAGCGGGGGGTAAGCGGTTGTGGGGTGAAAGAATGGCGGTAAATCTACATGGTTTTCCAGATTGACAAAACCCCTGAGCTCGGAACGTGTGCTCAACGGTTGCGTATGAAAGCCTAATTGTACGCATCCCTACTACACTACTGCCATGGCTGATACCCCGAATTCCACCGACAATACACCCACTACCCCTGCTTCCGGCACCAACCCACCGGCGGCCTCCGCTGCCGGCACACCTGCGCAGAACAAAGCAACGGCCCAACCCGGCGAGCCGGAAAACCAGGAACTCACGCTGCCTGAGTGGCAGGCGCCAGCCAATACAGTAGGGCAGCAACCTTTCGCTCACGACCCCAACCATTACCAAAATGAAGTAGCCGGGGCCAGCCGCGGTGAGTTTGGCCGGCAATCAGACCTAGGCACTACCCAGGGGGGCTACGGCAATGAGCTAAGCCGCGGCAACGCTACCTACGCTGGCTCTCTCGATACGCCCGCCGCTACCACCGGCTACATCGGCGAGCGGGAGCAGCGCCCAGGTGGGTTCCCCGATGCGGGCAACGGGAGCTTTGGTACGCAGCCGGTTGGAGCTGCCATGCCAGCTAGCTCGGCCGTAGGCCCGGAATTCGCGAACGATAATGCTGCCCCCAAAGGCCCCGACTCAGGCTATGCTGATTCGTATGGTACCTCTTCCTTAGGCGGCGGTACTACCGCTGGTGCGCAGCCCAACTCTACGCACCGCAACCAGCAGGAAGATTATTTGCCAAACCGCCCAGAAGGTGGGCCGCAGGGCCAGCAGACCGGGGTAGCGCCTTCCAACAGTAGCCAGGGCACCCAAGAGGCCGATGCCACGCCTACTTCCGGCTCTCGGAGCGGCTACGATGCTGCCCCCGGCACCAGCGCTCAGGGCAGCGAAGAAAGCGGCTTCGGCACCAAAGGCGGCTCCTACAACGACGAATACGACTCGGCTACCCCCAATGACACTGCCGACGGCTCGCCCTCCCGCGGTGACTACAACCGGCAAGATGCCGCCCAAAACTATGGCGGTGCTTCTGACGACCGCACTGGAAAAGACAAAGGCGCAGACTATGGCCCCATGCCGGGCCGCACCAGCACCCCCGACTAGGTTCTCATCGGCCTCAAACCCTGCCGCCCGGCTACGTACGTTGCGTAGCCGGGCGGTTTAGGTTAGGGCTTACGGGCTGCCGAGAACAGCTTGCCTTTTTCGTTGCTGAAAATAAAATCCTGGTCATTCACGAAAACCAGGGCTTCGGCTTGCCCGGAACTGGGCAGGTTCAAGCAGGTTTTCAGGCCATCGAAAAGCCGCCGGCCGGGTAGCCGCTCAAACAGATATACATGGCCGTAGCCCAGCAGCGCCACGCGCTTGCCATCGGGGCTGATGTCGGCGGAGGTTACCCAACTGGTGAGTTCCAGGCTGTCGGTGAGGCGAGCCGTGTGGCGGCCGGGCCGGGCGGGTAGCACGTACTGCTTTACCCATTGGCCCTCGCCCCGGTTTTTGGTGAACAGGTACAGGCTGTCTTGATAGTAATAAAAGGCTTCGCAGTCGAAGTTGCGGTTAGGCTTGCGGGGCGGAAATGCCCGCTGATCGGAGTAGCTGAACTGGATGGTATCTACCTGGTCTAGCTTGGGGCCGCTGAGCCGGTAAATGCACAGGTTGCGGCGCTTGTTCTGGTTGTTGCCAAAGTCGCCGACGTAAATCCGGCGCTCATCGTCTTGGGTCAGGTCTTCCCAATCAATATTCGGAAGCGGCGCTAGGTCAACGGATTGCAGCAAGTCGCCTTGCTGCGTTACCTTGTACAGCCGCGAGGAGTTACCGCCATCGGCATTGGTCCATAGGTCGCCTTCGGGACTGGCGATTTCAATGCCCGAGCTTTCGGCCACTTTCTCTTTGTCAAGCCGCCCGAGCTCCTCCACAGTATACTGGTCCGTGATGGTGGCAAACTCGCCTCGGCCTTGGTCGCGAGAGCATCCACATAGCACCGAGTGCAAAAAAACGAACACCGGAAACAGCTTATCGCGCAGTAGATAGAGCATAGGGAAAGGCAAAGGTTAGCCAGAAAACAACCCAAAAGTAGGCTGCTTACGCAGTGCAAGCTGAAGCAGCCGGCCCGGAGTGTGCTTATCTTAAGGTACAAGCTTTGCTATACCCGTGAATATAGGGTTCAGCAACTTGGCAGGCCTAGTACCTAAATGGGTTCCGGTTTCAGAAAGAAATAGGGGTAGTACGGAATCCTATTCACTTCTTTGCATCAGCATGTAATGTCATGCTCCCCGCCATATTTTATGAAATTTCTACTGACCTGTAAACCCTGGCAACTCATACTATTCCTGCTAGGAGGATTTATTCTGGTGCCAGTTATTGCAACGGTCATACTTACTGTCGGTACTGCCGAACTGCTACCGATTACACTTCCGGTGCTGGCGGTGCTGAGCGTGGTGCCGTTTTTTTGCTGGCTCTACACCTTGGCTACCAACCTGCACACTAGGCTCCCGGCAACAGCCAACCTCAATCTAACGCGGTTTAAGATGGCGTTATTCTTCCCGGTGGTTTATCTGCTGATGGTGTGTAGCGTTGGGTTCTGGGTGGCCTCAACAACCAACGGAGGAGCACCGAATCTGGCCCTCTTGGCTCTGATAGTGCCCTTTCACCTGCTCTCTATCGGGTTCATCTTGTATAGTTTGAAGTTCACAGCCAAAGCCCTGAAATCTGTTGAGCTGCAAGCGCCCGCGCACTTGGGTTCGTATGTGGGTGAGTTTTTTATGCTCTGGTTTTTCCCAATTGGTCTTTGGGTGCTACAGCCCCGCATCAACCACCTGTTTTCAGATGCAGAAGCGGAACAGCAGTTTCAGCGGCTTGCCTAGGCTCCGCTGTAGCGCAAAGCGTTCCGGGAGCTACACAGGCTCCAGCAGACTATTTGGCGAAAAATACGCTTTCCTGAACCAGCGTTGGTGCACAAGGGGGCCGGAAAGGCCTATCTTGTAGAACTGTCGTGTCTATATCCGGCACCATTCCCCGTATGCGTTTTCTGCTTGGTGTTCTCCTGCTGTTTCTCTCAGGGCCGGTTGCGTGGGCCCAACAGTTCGCTCCCGCTTCAGACTCGGCAGCTGCTTCCATGATAGGCGTATCGTCTGCTCCGCCTGCTTGGCGACGAGCCATAGTATGGCGTACGGCTATTCCGGTTTCGTTGATTGGACTTGGATATATAAGCCATAACGAAAATCTGCTGGATGAGGTGAAAGAGGAGATGTAGCACGAAACGCGGGAGGCTTTTCCGCGCTTCCATACTCATTTCGATGACTACTCGCGCCACCTGCCCATCGTGGCGGCCTACGCCATGCAGGCTGTGGGATTGCACGGTGAGCGGGGGGTAGTGCCTTTCACTGTGTGCTATGGGCTTGCGCATGTACTGAGCTCAGGGGTAGTTACGCATCTCAAACAGTTGGGCCATACTGGCCGCCCCGATGATCCTGCCGATTTCAGTTCTTTTCCCTCCGCCCATACTGCCGAAGCCTTCCTGACAGCCACGCTGCTACACGAGCAGTTTGGGCGGGAGCATCCGTGGGCATCCGTGGGAGGTTTCGGGGTGGCAGCGGCCACCGGCGCCATGCGAATGCTCAACAACCGACACTGGGTTACGGATGTATTGGCCGGGGCGGGGGTAGGGTTTTTATCGGCCGAAGCCGTTTGGCGCTTATATCCCGTGGCTGCTCATCTGCTGCCCACCCGGGTTGGGCAGAAGCTGCTTCTGCTGCCGATGTATTTTCCGGGCGGAGCTATGGGTGTTTCGGTAGTGGTGCGCTAGGCTATTTCACCACCAGATAGGGCTGCATTTTTTCAAAAGTGGCTTCATCCAGAATGCGAATCTGCCGTAGATCGGAGGCTTGGCGGAAGGGGCCGTGCTGCTGCCGGAAGGCAACGAGCACCCTGGCCAGCCGTTTGCCCACGTACGGATGCGCCTGCAACACCTCAAACGAGGCGTTATTCACGTCCACGAGTTGGGGCATGAAGCCTGTGGCCACAAACGTGTATTTGCGCAGGCTGTCCACGAGGTCGGGTGCGTCGCGCAGGGAGTAGATTTCCGCTACCTGCTCTTCGCGCAGAAAGCCACCCAGGCGCTGCCGGTATTCTACTACCCGCCGCGCATAGCCGCGCCCAATGCCCCTAATCTGCATCAGTTGCGTGGTATCCGCCGAGTTCAGGTCAAAGGCAGTCAGGTGCGCAGGCTTGCGCGGAAAGCGGTCGGGCTTCTGCTCAAACGGTTGCCGCTCCGGGTAGGGGCTATGGCGAGAACCAGCGTAGGAGCGGGCTTCGCGCGGCGGAAGCTGGTCGGGGAGCAGAATGTAAGGCGCCAACCGAGTGTATATGGAATCCTCGAGGCCATACGTGCGGCGTATTTGTTCCTTAGCCCGGAATCCGCCAATGACTTTACCATACTTCACGATGCGCTGGGCTACGTAGTGGGGCAGGCCCCGGGCTTCCCAGTCGGTTTCCGTGAGCAGGTTGGGGTTGAAGGGTGCCAGCGTTACCTGGGGCACCACGGGCCGGCGGGAGTAGCGGCTGGCGTAGGTAGGGCGTGCCGTGCGCCGGGCGGCCAGTTCCGCTGCCCACTGATCGAGCTGCCGCTGGTCAGAAGCCGGGTTGTACTTCGGCAGACTTGGCCGCAACAATTGGGGTAGCGCCAACCATAGCACCATAAGCGCCAGAAGTACTACTAATCCCGAGGTTTCGCGCCTCGAAAAGCCAAAGTAACGCCGCACTGCCCGGTACAGAACCGAAGCCGACGTTCGACGGGCAGTTAAAGCTGGCTTAGGCGGCGCAGCCGGGCGCGGAGCTGACATAGCGAATACGAAATAGGTAACTAATAGTGCGGCGCATGGCACGCGACGTAGCCAGTGTTACAGCGGCGCTTTCCTCAAAATGCGGGCTTGAGAATAGCAGGAAATCAGGAGGCACACAAGCTCAACTACTAGCCCCTGCTGGCAGCCAAACCCGACTATATAGTGCTCAGCAGGTGTTCAGGGGCCGTTTTAAGCACTTGGTGAATGCGCAGAAAAGCGGGCGTTTCGGTACTGAAAATCTAGTTGAGCGGAGCCGGAAAGCAACAGAAGCAATAGCCGCTGGAGTGAGGCGTTTGGCCAAGCGTAGGCACGCGGTTTTTAGGCTAATCAGGCCGCAAACTACCCGAACCGTTGCTGAAACGGTCTGCAGCCCGTATCATTACAGCTGTTTCCTGCCTATTTGCCCGGTACTACTATGAGCGTTTCCCCCCGCCGCACCACTGATTTTCTGGATTCGCTGGCTGCAGATCTGCAACAGGTTCGGGAAATTACTACCCGCCGCTTCCGGCCGCTTACCGATGACCAGCTGAACCGCGGGCCCGGGCCCGGCAAGTGGAGCGTGGGCCAATGCCTAGAACACCTCAACATTGTGGGCGGGTTGTATCTGCCCATTATGAGTCGCAAAATCAAGGCCGCGCGGGAACGGGGCTCCAAACCCAGTGAGCTGGTAGCGCACGGTTTTTTTGGCAAGAAGATGACCGATGCCATGCGGGTGCCAGCCAGCGAAAAAGCCATGAAGTCGCCGCAGCAGTATGCGCCCAGCGGCTCGCGGCTGCCGCGTACCGTGATAGAAGTATTTAGCCGCCAGCTGGATGAGCTGGAAAACCTGATTGAGCAGACTCGCGGTGTGAATGCCAATGCCATCCGCATTCCGAATCCTATTGTGCCGCTGCTGTTACCCCGCCTGACCGATGCCCTGGAGCTACTAGTGGAGCACACCAAGCGCCATGTGCAGCAGGCAGAGCGGGTGCTGGATGCCCGCTAGGTATTCCAAACGGATATAGCCTATTCCAAATTGCCGTTTGCGAACGGAATAGGAGGAGGGGAGTTTTGCGTTCATCCTGACGCTATGACTACTCTCCTCGCTACCACCTCGCGCCTCCACGAACTGCACTGCGCCGCCTGCCACGCGCCGCATTCGGCTTTTACATTGCAGCGTGTTTCTGACTGCTGTGCGCAACCCTTGCTGGCTTCCTATGACCTAGGCGAGCCACTAACCCGCACCGCCGGCATCCGAACGGCCGAAAACTCCATGTGGCGGTACGGCGCCCTGCTACCCCTGCTCGATGAGCGTAACCGGGTAACCTTGGGCGAAGGCTGGACGCCGCTACTACCTCTGCCGCGCCTGGCCGCCCATTACGGCTTTGCCGACTTGCTGCTCAAAGATGAAGGCCAAAACCCTACTGGCTCGTTTAAAGCGCGCGGGCTTGGTATGGCCATATCCAAAGCCAAAGAGCTGGGCGTATCCGGCTGCATTATTCCCACGGCCGGCAACGCCGGGGTAGCCATGGCTGCCTATTGTGCCCGGGCCGGATTGCGCGCGGTAGTGGTGATGCCCCGGCACACGCCCCAGGCATTTCGGGAGGAATGCTACTGGTATGGGGCCGAAGTGCACCTAGTAGATGGCCTAATCAATGACTGCGCTGCCCGTGTGCGCGAGCTGAATGCGGCCGGTGAACTGCTCGATGTATCAACCCTAAAGGAGCCGTACCGCTTGGAGGGCAAGAAAACCATGGGCTATGAAATTGCTGAGCAGCTAAACTGGCAACTGCCCGATGTATTGCTATATCCGGCCGGCGGCGGAACAGGCCTCATCGGCATCTGGAAAGCCTTGCGTGAGATGCAGGCCTTGGGCTGGTTGTCGGCGCACGCCAAGTTGCCCCGGATGGTGGCCGTGCAGGCTGCTTCTTGCTGCCCCTTGGTGGCAACCATATCGGGCCAACAGGCGAATTGCCACAACTACGTAGGGCAGCCAACTATTGCCAATGGCCTGGCGGTGCCACGCCCCCTCGGCGAGCCGCTGATGTTGGAGGTACTTCAGCAATCAAATGGCATGGCCTTAGCCATCACCGACGCACAAATGTTGGAAGGCCTGCGGGAACTGGGCAAAGAGGAGGGACTATTTGTGGCGCCAGAAGGAGCCGCCGTCTGGATGGCCGCCCGACACCTGTTGCATACCGGCTGGCTGCGTCCTGAGGAACAGGTGCTGCTGCTCAACACCGGCTCGGCCCAGAAGTATTTGGAGAATATCGTTGGCCAAGCGTAATCTGCCTCCTGACTTAGTAACGTAGAGTAGGCAGTGCACCTACATAAACGCCTGCTTCACCTGACACGGCCTTGCTGTCAGCGGAAGTAGGCGTTTGCGTTGGCCCTGAAGCCGACTATGCTCAGCAGCATGACGGGCATCTAACTAAGTCCAGGTTTTTAAAGCAATTCTAGTTAGCGAGAAGCGCGAACGGCAAGGGTGAGCAAGAAGAGATTATGCGGTGAAATAAGGCTGAGCTATTGGATGGGAGTAGGGAATAAGCAAAAAGAGAATATAAAACAGGTGGCCGTAATTTTAAGGGTAGTGAGTAAGAATATAGTACGCGTGATGCTGAAGGTGACATTGAGTTGAAAGGGGTATTTGTGAAATATATATCGTTTTTAAGTAGATTGCCCTTGTAAAAGAAGGCTGTTACTTAAAAACGATAGTATGACACCGAAAGTCGCCCCTTTTCGCCCAGGCATTAGTCTGTTCATGCTGGGCACACTCTTGGTATTAGCGCTGGTGGCTGCTTTGGTGCGCGTGCCTCACCCCGCCGCCGTCCCCGGCTCACTCAACGGTGCCGATGTAGCCTGGATGCTGACCGCTACAGCTTTTGTCTTAATTATGACGCCGGGCTTATCGTTCTTCTACGGCGGCATGGTGCGCCCCAAAAACGTTATTAGCACCATGCTACAGAGTTTTGTAGCACTAGGTGTCATTACCGTGGTATTCTACTTTGTGGGCTTTTCGCTGTGCTACGGCGACTCCTGGTATGGCCTCATCGGCGACCCGCGTACGTTTATTTTGCTGCGTAATGTGGGCACGGCGCCGCACCCACTGCTTTCGCCTACCATCCCGTTTATCCTGTTTTTTGCCTTTCAGCTCAAGTTTGCCATTATCACGCCGGCCCTCATCACCGGCTCATTTGCTGAACGGGTTAGGTTTAAAGGATACCTGGCATTCATGGTGCTGTTCAGCCTGTTCATTTATTGCCCGCTGGCCCACTGGACCTGGCACCCCGAGGGATTCCTGCGCAAATGGGGCGTGCTGGATTTTGCTGGCGGTACGGTGGTGCATATCTCGGCGGGCGTAGCGGCGCTGGCGGGCGCCATGGTGCTCGGGCGCCGCTCGGCCAGCCTGCGTAGCACTTCTTTCTCAACACCCAATGTGCCGTATGTACTGCTCGGGACGGGCTTACTGTGGTTTGGCTGGTTTGGGTTCAATGCCGGCTCGGCCCTAGGCGCCAACGAGGTAGCAGCCCTGGCCTTCGTGAATACCAATTTGGCTTCAGCCGCCGCTCTTATTGCTTGGCTGCTGGTGGAGATAGTGCGAGGCGGTAAGCCAACCGCAGTTGGGGCGTGCACCGGCGCGGTGGTGGGCTTGGTAGCTATTACGCCGGCTGCTGGCTACGTCGATTATGGCCAAAGCATCTTGTTTGGGGTACTGGCTGCCTTAATCAGCCATGCGGCGGTGCATTGGCAGAACTCACGCACTACCATCGATGATACCTTGGATGTGTTTCCGTGCCACGGGCTGGGCGGTATTGTGGGCATGCTCCTGACCGGGGTGTTCGCCGATAAAGTGGGCCTGATTCATGGCTCCTTCACCACCTTCGGCTACCACTTGCTAGGCCTGCTGATTGTGGTAACCTACTCGTTTGTGGGAGGCTGGGTGCTGCTGAAAATCACGGACCGCATTTTTGGGTTGCGTGTGAAGCTACAGGAAGAAGAGCTTGGCCTCGACCTCAGCCAGCACGAGGAGTCCACGTACCACATCGACGAAGACTTTGAGCGCACCTACCGCCGGGAGCTAGCCCCCGAAAATGCGTGAACCCCAGCTTCTGGCAGAAGCAAAAGCAAAGTTCATCATAAACACTAGCCCCTCCTGTTGTCTAGAGCCACTCAACGAGTTTTGGGTGGCTTTAGACAGCAGGAGGGGCTAGTAAGTTTAAGAAGACTAGGAAGGACGCAGGGCCATCGTCCAGGTATAAACAACCAACACAAGCAGCAGCAAGCCCAGCACCATAGTGTAGGCGCCAGAGGCGGGGGCAAGCAAGCTGATGACTGAGCCCAGCAGTCCGAGGCCAACCAGCATCACCAGCGTACCAATGGCCCAGTTGCGAGGGCGCGCCGCAATACGCGGCCGCAGCGCCACTACCAGCGGAAACAAGCTGCCTAGCAACCCCCAGCCCGTGGCATCAATCCACCCTATTGACCAGATAGTGGAAACCGCCAGCAGCCCCAGCGCACTAACCAATACCACTGCAAACGCCAGCGCCTGCCGCCGCTGCGCCTCAGAAAGCGCATGCCGGCCGTAAGTATTTAGCAGAAGCAAACCGTTAAACATGGGGTCAGCGAACCAGCTCATAAACACTAGCGGCAGGTACAGCGGCAACAGCACGGGCATAAAGCGCACCAGCACATACAGCCCGATAAACAACAGCTGACGTTTGCCGCCACTTAGCTTTTCCGTCCAGACGGTGAAACGCAGAAACGCACGGTATACCCAGTAGCGGGCTTTCAATGATTCCACTAGGCCTTCGCGGGCGTAGTTGGAGGTAGGCTGCCGGCGCAGGGCGTCGCGGAAGTGCTCTAGGGCTTGGCGGTGGCGGCCGGCTTCCAGTGCTACCCAGCCGGCATCGGCGTGGGTGCCGGCATCGTCTGGGTCGTACCGAAGGGCGGTTTGCAGCGAATCGGCAGCATCTTGGGCGCGGCCGAGGCGGGCTAGGCAGCGGCCGCGCAACCCCAGGCAATCTACGTGCTCGGGGTCATAGGCTAGGCCCATTTCGGCAGCTCGCAACGCACCCTCCCACTGGCCCCGCTGAAACCGGATCAGGCCCAGCGTGTGGTGGTAGTTAGAATCGGTGGGGTCGAGGGCTAAGGCTTGCTCAATAGCTTCTTGGGCCTCCGAAAGCCGTTGCTGGCGCTGGTGGGCGAGGCTGAGCAGGTAGTACGCAAAATCAAACTCGGGCGACAACCCTATGCTTGTTTCAATGTGCTGCTGGCCTTCTGCTAGCTGGTTCTGGTCGAGGAGCGCCATGCCCAGCCACGCATGCGCCAAGGCATCGTTGGGCTCGTTGTGCAGAATGCGGCGCAGCTCCTGCTCCGCCTGCGCCGCCCGGCCCTGGCGCAGTAGCAGTAGGATGCGTTCAGACCAGTTGGTTTGTTCCATAGGGGGTGGCAGTGGCAGGGAAAGTGAAACGCATTAATCGTTGAAGGGGAGCTGAGGAGTTTCCTTTTTGGAAAACCATACCACAATGGAAACTACGAAGGCTACTAAAAGGAATAGAGCAGCAATATCTTCTCTTGATTGTGTATCCAACCAAAGTCGAAACCCAATAACCAGAGCCAGGCACCCTAGTCCCACCAATATCACCAAGAGTATTCGCCAAGCAAGCATCAGGGGAGAGACGTATAGGTCCAGCATCCGCACATCGGGGTGTCGGCGCCACTGCACAGCGGCAATCGCATGCAACAGAATCAGCGGGAGACATCCGAAGGCAATAATGGGGCATAGTACCAGAAGCAGCAGAAGCCATCCTTTGAGCTGGCGCTGCCGGGCTTGTTCTTGTATAGTTGTTGCCCAGTCATCGAAGCGAAGCAATTGCCGCTTGAGCCAGAATGTACGCTTCGCTAGCTGTTCTATGCCCTGGCGTGCTTCCGGATAAGTGGGTTCCAGATGCCAGGCCTGCAGAAAGTAAGCACGTGCCTGCCTCAGCTCGCCCTCAGCCTGTGCTTGCTGCCCAAGCCGAACCAGCAGGGGGAGTAGCTTCTTTTTAGCTCTTTCATCGGTGGGGCCAAGCCGCATGGCCTCCCGAAAGTGCGCTTCGGCTGCAGTAAGCTGAGATTGGTGGAGCTCTTCTTCGCCCTGCAAATAATGCGCAAGCGCTAACGTGGGGTACCAGCGCAGGAGTTGCCCAATGGTTAGGGCCGCGGCCTCTGGCTGATGCAAGTTGCGCAGGGCCCTGATGCGTTGAAACAAGCACTCCTTATGGCTGGGGTTGCTATACAAGCCGAGCTTTGTAGCGGCCAATGCTTCCTCATAGCGCGTGAGCGTGTTCAGGATAACTGCCTTATGCCCGAAAAGCGAAGCGCTGCGCGGATTAAGCCGTAACGCCTCCTCGATGGCGCGCAACGCCTCAAAAGGTTGCTCGTTGCGCAGCAGCGCAACGCTATGGAAATAGTGGGGGTCAGGTTGCTGTGGGTCAAGAGAAATGGCTTGCCGAACCGCCGTCAATGCCTCTGCATGACGGCCGGGCTGGTGAAGTAGCACCAGTCCGAGCAATTCGTGCCCGGCGGCTTCCTCCGGATGAGATGCCAGGCGCCTCCGCACGAGCTGCTCCGCTTGCTCCGGGCGGTGCACGGCCAGCAAGTGCTGCACCGCTTCCTGCCACCGGCTGTTCTCTACGAATTCCATACGCTTTGGCCCTGCAGACTACCTAGGGTTTTTTAATGCCCAGGTACACCAGAATATCGTCGTAGATGCCACCTTCGTTGGAGTAGAGGGCGTAGTTTTTGGCGGTTGCAAACCACTCGCGGGTACTAGGCTTCACTTTGCCGGCAGCCTCCAGCAAGGTGTTTTGCTCCAGCGGCAACGGCTTTCCGGCCTTCATCGACTCGCGCAGGCGGCTTTCTATGGCCACATCAATCACCGCTTGCAGGTCGGCACCAGAGTAGCCGGCCGTTTGGGCCGCTAGCTTGCGCAGATTTACAGTCGAGGCCACGGGCTTGCCTTGCAGCAGCACCTCTAGTACGGCTTCACGGGCGGGCTCATCGGGGGGCGTAACCAGCAGAATCCGGTCGAAGCGGCCGGGGCGGCGGAAGGCGGAGTCGAGTTGCCAGGGCGCGTTGGTAGCCGCCAGAATCAGCACGCCGTCGTTGGAGCGGGTGGCCCCATCCAGCTCCGAGAGAAACTGGTTGATGACGGTGCGGCCAGCGCTCTGGCGCAAGTCGTGGCGGTTGGCGGCCAGGGCATCTACCTCATCAAAAAACAGCACGCAGGGCGCCTGCAAGCGGGCCTGCTCGAAAATCTGGTGCAGATTCCGCTCGCTGTTACCCAGCCACATATCCAGAATATCGTTGATACCCACATGGATAAAACTAGCCTGCACCTCGCCGGCCGTAGCGCGGGCCAGGTGGGTTTTGCCGCAACCGGGCGGGCCATACAGCAGCAACCCACCGCCAGCCGCTTTGCCGTAGGCTTTGTACAGATCAGGAAACTGCAGCGGATGAATTATTTTAAGGCGTATTTCTTCCTTGATGGCTTCCATGCCACCCACATCCGCAAACGTGATTTTGGGGCGCTCCAGCCCGCTAAACAGCGTGTGTTCGATGCTGAATTCTTCGTCCTCGGAACTGCCGGAGCCCTCCTGGCTTGAAAAGGCAATGGGTGAGCCGCCGTGCGCCGGTTGAGCCGTACCGGCGCTACCGCGCAGGCGCGCTAGTAAGTCGGCATCTTCTAAGGTTGGGTTGTGGTGCAGCGCTGCTTGGTAGGCCTCACGGGCCGCAGCGGCCTGGTTGGTATCGAGCAGTAAACGGGCGTGCAGCAGGTGGCCGCGAGCGTGCTCCGGCTTGGCGGCCAGTAGCTCTTCTACCACCACAAAAGCCGCCGACGTCTTACCCAATCCCGCGTAGGTAGTGGCTAAGCCGAGCTGCAGCTCAACGTCATCAGGAGCTTGGCGCAAGCCGGTGCGGTATAGGTCTTCGGCCTCGGTTAACCGGCCCGACTGGCCTAGTAAATCGGCGACGTGCTTGCGAAGAGCCAGATTATCGGGCGAGAAAGCCAGCGCTTCTAGTAAGGGTTGAATAGCAGATGAATCAGGCATAGGTAGCAAAACAAACAGTAGCTGCAAGCTACGGAATGTAGGGCGAAGGCTTGCCTCGAGGTTCGAATTCAAGTGCCAACCAGCCCGCAGCAGAACAGGTTGGCGATGCCTAGCTGCCGAGCTTGCTCAGCACGAATGACGCCAGGAAGCCCAGCACCGTGATGAGACCCGTGAAGTTGTGAGCGGCCTCAAAGGCTTCCGGAATCATGGTGTCGGCAATCATGGCCAGCACAGCGCCGGCGGCTACTGCCATGGTGGCCGCTACTATCTCGGGCGGAAAGCCGCTAAACAAGGTGTAGCCCGCCAGCGAAGCTAGGCCCGATATTATGGCAATGCCGCCCCAGAGCAGAAGTACGTAGCGAGCTGAGCGGCCCGCCCGGCGCATGCCCGAGGCACTGCTTAGGCCCTCAGGTAGATTACTCAGGAAAATGGCTACCACCGCTACCATACTCACGCTACCGCCCGCTAGCATGCTCAGCCCGATAACAATGCTTTCCGGAATGCCATCGAGCAGGGCGCCAACTGCCAGCGCCATGCTATTGTCGTCACCGGCTTCAGTGCCTTCTTTCTCCCCTTTTTTCACCGCTTGCCGTTCGTGCGCTTGGTGCCGGCCGGAGCGTTTGCGGTGCTTGGCGCCGTAGCGGGCCAGCAGCCAGTTGGCTACCGTATAGGCGGTTGCGCCTCCCAGAAAGCCTAGGGCCGTGGCCAGAAAGCCGCCGGTTTTGTAGGCTTCCTCCATGAGTTCCAGGGAGAGAGTTGAAATCAGTACGCCGCTGCCAAACGCCATAATGGCGGCAATAAGCCGCTGGGGCACGCGCGCAAAATAGCCTAGGGCCGCACCCAGCAGCAAAGCTGAACCTGACACTAGGCCCCAAAAGCCAGCCAAGGCCCAGGTAGGAAAATGCATCATAAAAGGAGGGGAGAGGAGCGGGCGCGGCAAGCGCCGCAGTACAGGTATTGCTTCAACGCAAACCTTCGGTGAAGGATACACCCTCGCTACCCCCTACGCCACCCGAAACCGCTCCAGCACCACTCGGAACTGCTCGTCGCTGAGGCCCGCCACTTCTACTTTCTTGAAGGGCGCCGTATGGCCGCTAAGCAGTGTAACGCTGGATTTGCTGACCCCGAATACCTCTGCCAGATAGCCCAACAAGCACACATTGGCTTTACCATCTTGGGCCGGTGCGTCCAGCCGAACGGTTACGGCACCATCGGGGGCTAGCTCCAGCAGGTTGCGGCGGGCGTTGGGTTTGGCTTTCAGGTGCAGAACGGGCACACCTTAAGCGGGGTCGTTGTAGGCATCGTACACGTTCCAGGCCCACAGCACGAAGGGCACAATCAGCGTCCAGGACAGCAAAAAGCCCACAATGCCGCCTACTACCCAAATCAGAATGGCCTTTATGATCTGGCCTTTAACGAGCTGTCCGAGGCCGGGAATAAACACTGAAAGCAGAGCAGGTAATCCGTAGGTTGTTTTCATGAGAAAGAGAGATGAGACGGGAAGTTGCAGAAACTTATCGGTTCAGGCGAGCCTGTCCAAACGGGCAGCGTTCCAGCACCACGCACCGACCGCAGGCGGGCGTATGAAAGTAACAGCATTTCTGACCATGAAACATCAGCGCCTCGTGGTGGTCGTATACCTGCTGCGCGTCCCAGCCCTCGGGTAACAACGCTTCTAGTAAGGCATGAGAAGCCTCCGTCCCCACTTTTGGCCCAATGAGGCCCAGACGCTGGGCCACGCGGTGATGGTGGCTATCGACGGGCATGGCCGGGCGCCGCAGGGTGCTGAAAAGCAGTACGGCCGCGCTGGTTTTGGGCCCTACTCCCGGCAGCTGCTCCAACCACGCCCGGGCCTCCGGAATGGGCAACGTAGCTAGGAATTCCAGGTCGCAGGGGCCGCCGCAGCGCTGACTTACCTCGCGCAGCACCTGTTGCAGACGCGGGGCTTTCTGCTCGGGCCAGGTGCAGGGGCTGATGGCTTCTTCTACCTCGGCCGTGGGGGCC
The DNA here is from genome assembly GCF_054780535.1 of Hymenobacter seoulensis. Taxonomy (NCBI): domain Bacteria; kingdom Pseudomonadati; phylum Bacteroidota; class Cytophagia; order Cytophagales; family Hymenobacteraceae; genus Hymenobacter; species Hymenobacter seoulensis. Next base: position 1,533,759 of record NZ_BAAGWD010000001.1, on the reverse strand, counting down.
TCACGCACGGCATCCCAGCTCGGAAACCGGGCCCGTAGTTGCTGGTAGGCGCGGTGGGAGTCCTGGTTGCGGGTCCGGTGAGACAACATGGAGCTGATCAACTCACTGAGCGGGTCCTTGGTGCTGAAGAACGGAAACGGCGCGCCATACTCAGCGCACAACCGCTCATGAGCCCACAGGGCCAGGTCGCGGCGCTCAGCAAGGGTAGTATCAGGTGCAGGCAAGGAAGAAGATTTCACTTGGTAGCCTACGCAACTGTTGGCCGTTGAGGTTAGCTGGGGCATAAAAAAGCCTTCCCACTGAGGTGAGAAGGCTTCTTATTACCAAGAAAACGGTTGCGCTATTGTCCGCGGTTGTAGAGCAGAATAGCCTGTTTGATGTTGTTCTGCTGCTTGCCGCCAATAACCAGCGGCACAATGGCCAGCGGAATGGCCGCATACATCAGCGGCGAGAGTGAAAAGCTATTGCTGCCGTTAAAGCTGGAGAGTACGCCCGCCAGCATCAAACCACCCGCCCCAATGTAGCTGAGCGTGGTATAGGTTTGGTAGCGGCGGGCACTGGCCAGCAGCTGCTGCGAGCCCGCATTATCAGTAGTTGCCAACTGCAGGTTCCGGATGCTCAGGTCTTCAATAGGGCCGTTGTCTTTGCTGAAGTACTCCTGACGCACGGTGCGGTAGCCCCCGAAGCCGCCCATACCACCGTAGGGGTAGCCGCCGTAGCGGCCCATGCCGTAGGGGCTCATGCCGTACGGGTTATTGGAGTACTGCTGGCTAGTGATGGAGTACAGGCTGATGCGGCCCACCCGGTCGCGGCGCAGAGTGGTTTCGCGCTTGGAGCGGCCTGGCAGGGTAGTGCGCACATAGAAGCCGGTTTCGTCCTCATAGTAGCGCACATCGTTCAGCTCGAAGCGCTGCTGTCCATCAACCAACACAAACGTGCGGCCCAATAGCGGCTGCTTTAACTCTACATCATACCCTTTAATCACCTGGCCCGATTTCAGGCCCACAGCATAGCGGCTGGTATTGGCAGGCGGCAGCTGAGTTTGGCGCTGTTGGGTGCGGGCCGAGTCGGGCACGGCCGGCGGAGAGGCCAGCGTACGGGGCTGCGGGGCGCGGCGGGCAGTATCGGCCGGGGCGGCAGGCGTAGCGGCTGCGGGGGCAGAAGCTGGCGCTGGCGCCGGAACGGTAGCCGGCTGCGGAGCGCCGGGCAGCGTGTTTAGCTCACGCGGCGTTTGCTGCGCCAAGGCCGGAAAGGCCAGCGCGCAGAGTGCAAGTAGGGAGAGAGAACGGAGCGACATACGAGCAAATAAAGCAGAAAGCGGAGAATATCAGACGCCAAGCCCCCGGACAGTGCAAATTGTGGGCAGCAGGCCCCTCGAAACAGCAGATTTCCGCCGAAGGTGCCCGGGCTGCCCAGCAAACGAAAATCCTCATTTCCAGCGTATGTGCTACTTTCCGGCAGGTGCGGTTTTTTTGCCTTGAGCACCCTAGGGGCTGAAAGGTTGCATCCTTCCAGGAGCCAGCTGGGCTAGTATGGGGCAGAGGTTTGCGGCTGCGAATGGGGTAGTACTTCTGCCTGCGTGCGGCAATGTCGGCATCAGGGCCGCGCTGCCCATGGTTGGGGCATAAGCGGGGCCTAGTGTTGCCTATTACCGCAGCAGCTTTTCCAGCAGACTGATGCTGTCAACCATGTCGGTGCTGGTTTCAAAATCCAGGGGCTTGATGATGTAACCGCTTACGCCCAGGTTTTGGGCGCTGAGGCGGTCGACGTCCATGCCAGAGGTAGTGATAATGAAAACCGGGATGGTGCTTAGCTCCGGATGCGTGCGGATTTCTGCCAGAAACTCGTGCCCGTTCATTTTAGGCATGTTCAAATCAAGCAGAATTACCTCTGGCAGCGGCTGAATCTGTTCCACGCCGTTGGTGCCAAGTAGCATATCCAGGGCCTCTAAGCCGTTGAAGGCAGTGTACAGGTGATGCGGAACGCTGAATTTCTCGAAGGCTTTTTGGGCCGTCATGGTATCAAAGAAGTCGTCTTCAACAAGCAGAACTGAGCGCATGAGGGAAGGAGAATGGAGTGGTTGAAATAAGCGAGACGCTGCCGCGCAGGTATCGGCGGCGGGCTAGGCTGGAGGGTTACTTGGGCCAGGTGAATATAAAGGCGGCACCCTGCCCTTCGGCCGAATCAATATGAATCGTGCCCTTCTTCTCTTCTAGAATCTTTTTTACGATGCTGAGCCCGATGCCGGTGCTTTCGGCGGTATTCCGGTCGCGGAGGGTCTGAAACATCAGGAATACTTTCTGGTGAAACTGCGGGGCAATGCCCGGGCCGTCGTCCTGCACCCGAAACTCATAGCATTCATCTACATCGCGGCAGCTAACAGTAATAAGGCCATCGGGCCGGTTGTGGTATTTGGCGGCGTTGCTCATCAGGTTTGTGAGCACCTGCTGCAGGCTAAGGCGGTCGGTGACAAAAGTAGGCAGGGGAGTAGGGGTTTCGACGCGAAACGTAGGCGGCACCACCAAGTCGGCTACTTCCTGCACCAACTCCTGCACGTTTACTTCTTCCAGCACCTGCTCCGCGCGGCCGGCGCGGGCATACGCCAGCAGCCCGTTAATGAGGTCTTCGAGCCGATGCAGGCGCCCCTTCATCATGTCCAGGTATTGGCGCATCTGCTCGCTGAGTTCCTGCGGCAGCTCGTCCTCAATCCATTTCATAACGGTTACTACCCCGCGCAACGGCGCTTTCAGGTCGTGGGAGGCTACATAAGCAAACTGATCAAGCTCCCGGTTCCGGTTTTCCAGCGCCGTAAAGCTATTGTCCAGGGCCTGGGTCATGTGGTTGAGCGCTGTGGCCAAGTTGCCGAGGCTGTCCTGCTCCAGGTCAGATATTTTAACGGAATAATCGCCCTGCACTACCCGGTTTGCTAGCCCCTCAATCAGCCTAATCCGGTGTGCAACGCCTTCGTTGCTGCGGGTAAGCTGTAGCTGTAGCTCTTCATTGGCTTGCAGCTCTTTGGTAATCTTGCTGAAAAGCCATAGCACAATGAAAGTGGCCAGCACCGCCGATACCACAATGGCAATGGGGGTGGTTTTCTCAAAAAACTCCTGCCGCTGCCGGCGGCCGCGCAACAGAAGCTCCTCATCCAGGCGCAGGCGCTCCAGTAACTGGCGCAGCTCCATCTGGCGCTTCCGGTCGCCGATTACCAGCTGCCGAACTGCCTTGATACCGGGTTTTTGTTTGGTCCAGCTATCGAGGTATGCTACTTCTTCCTGCATGGCCTGCTCCAGCGTATCGAGGCGCTGCTGCTGGCGTTGGTTATCAAAGGTAAGTCCGCGCAGCAGGTTGAAGTCGGCGTAGGCAACCGGTAGCACCTCGCGGAAGGTTTGTAAGGAAGCTGTGTCGTTGAGCAGCAGATAGCCGCGTACATGGCTTTGGGCGTCGCGCATGTGGCCCCGCAAGCTGGCAGTGCCGGCCAATACCTGGTAGGTATGCTCTACCTGCTGGGTGTAGTAGGAAAGCTGCTGGATGCTGTACCACGATGTCAGGGACGTTGCCAGGAGTACTCCGAGGGCAATGACAAAGCCCAGGATAATTTTGGTGTTAAGCGTGAAACCCATGAAGCGCGGCAAAAAGTACAAGCGGCAAATGCGGGCCTAAGGTACAAGCTGCCGCCGGACTGTGCCCTACCAGACCGCGCGGCCCGAGCAGGTTGGCTGCGTATCTTCGTGGCGCCAGATACCACTACGTGCTACCAAAGCGTTGCTTTGGAAATGCCCTTATTTCGCCTTCATGCCCGATTTCATTACCAGCCCGCAAAACCCGCGTATTAAAAATTTGCTTCGTTTGCAGCAGAAGTCATCGGAGCGGCGGGCGCAGGGCCTCACCATTATTGAGGGTTTTCGGGAGCTGACCATTGCGCATGGTGCCGGGGTAGTGATAACCGCCCTGTTTGTGTGCCCGGAGCTGGCTGGCCCGGAGCGCCAGCAGGAGCTGCACCGGTTGTTTGGCGCCAACGGTCCCGAGTGGTTTGAGGTATCAAAAGCCGTATTTGACAAAGTTGCCTACCGTGAGGGGTCTGATGGCCTGCTTGCCCTAGCAAAGCCGCCCCTGCTTACGCTGGAGGCTCTGCCGCTGCCGGCCGCGCCGCTGCTGCTGGTGCTGGAAGCCGTGGAAAAGCCGGGCAACCTGGGCGCCATTTTGCGCACCGCTGATGCGGCCCAGGCCACGGCCGTTATCGTCTGCGACCCACGCACGGATCTGTTCAATCCCAACGCCATCCGGAGCAGTATTGGCTGCTCCTTCACGGTGCCTACCATTGCCACCACTCGTCCCGAGCTGCTGGCGTGGTGCCGACGCCACGGCATCCGGACGTACGCGGCCGCCCTCACGGACCACGCCGTGCCCTACACCACCTGCGACTTCCGGGGTCCCACTGCCCTCGTAATGGGCACCGAGGCTGATGGCCTGACTCCGGAGCTTATGCAGGCCTGCGACCAGACCATTATCATCCCGATGCGCGGTGCCATCGACTCCTTAAACGTGAGCACGGCCACCGCCATTCTCACCTTTGAAGCCGTGCGCCAGCGCGGAGCTTAGCCAGATGTCCTATCTTGAGGCTGCAATAGTTGAGCTTTAATGGATTCTGGAAGGCAAATGCATTGTTTGAGGTGGTTGGAGCAAGTGGCCTGTATCAGCCAACAGCCACGGGCGTTGCTATGCAATAGAGGCTGGTCAGGAGCATACAGTGTTCGGATGCCTGCAGTGGTTCCGGGCCAGATAGTGGGTAAGGTATAAGCATGTGGCAATGAATCGGCTTATCCTTTTTTTCTCCTCACACGCCCGGGCGTACCGGTTTGTCTTTTTTCTGGCCCTAGTGCTGCTGCTGGCTAGCACATATCAGCGCGTTATCAACCTCGATGAATCCTGGATTGGCGAGCAGGCGTACTGGGCCGCCAAAGAGGGCGTGGTGCGTTCTGAGCTGTTTAGAGGTTTCATCCAGGCCGAGATCCGGCAGCTGGTGTATCATAAGCTATTTGTGTGGCAGGGTGCCGGTATGGTGCGGCTGTTGGGCTGGTCGGTGCTGAGTTTGCGCCTGCTGAGTGTGCTGTACCTCATGTTGTTTGGGGTGCTTAGTTACCGCTATCTGCAAACCCTAGGCCTGCGCAACCCCCGAACCGCCACCTTCCTGTTTTTCTCACTGCTGTTGATTAACGCGCTGGTGGTCGAGTTCAGCTTTATGTTTCGGCCCGAGCTGATGCTTATGAGCCTGGGGTTTGCCTCCTGGGTGTGCCTAGAGCAAGCGCGGCCGCCCGAACGACGACTGTTGTACTGCATTGGTGCGGGCGCCCTAGCCGGGTTAGCGGCCCTTACCCACCTCAACGGGCTTATTTTTGTGGTGGCCGGCGGCGGAGTGCTGCTGTGGCGGCGCAACCTAGCGGCGCTGGTTGGGTTTGGACTGCCAGTGCTCGTTTGTGTGGGGCTGTACTTTCTGGAAGTAGTCGTTACCGACTCTTGGGCGGCCTTCTGCCAACAATTACAGCCCGCCATGAAGCAGGAAGGTACTACCCTGTGGGGCTACGTAGAGCGCCTGCTACAGGAGCACAAACGCTTGTTTCACTCCTCCAAAGAAGCCTCGCTTTCCGTATTTGCGCTGCTGGCGGGCTACGTGCTTTTCCGGCTGCGGGCCACGTTTCCGGCGGGCTGGCTAACTGAAGTGGTGGGCTACACGGTGCTGCTGATAGCGGCGCTGGCTTGCATTGGCCAGAATCGCAACTCGTTTTACACGGTGCTCTACATTCCGTTCCTTGTGCTGCTTATTACACTGGCCTTCGACCGGCTCTCGGTGGTAGAAGGAAATCGGCCGCTGAGTGCCGTAATGGGCGGGTTGTACGGCCTGTACGTGGTGCTGAACTGTGGAAATATCTTCTACCTGATTAATCTGCATCAGGATACCGTGCGGCAGAATCGGTTGTTGGCGCAACATCTGGCTCCCTATCAGGGCAAGCGGGTGGTGGCGCCTTTGTCGTTTGTGTTCAATGAAATTGGCCGCTTCCAGATTCAGGGCACGTTCTGCTATCATCTGCTGGCTACCAATGGCTTCGCCGGCACCAGTGCTCAGTCGCCGCTGTGGTTTTTCAACCGCGCCGCTGAGTTCCAACGACAGGTGCTGCTGCTCGACGACGAATCGTTGAAGGTGCTGCAGCTGCCGCGGCCAGCCGTGGCGGGGCAGCAGTTTGGGCAGTACCGTTTCAGCCATCAGTTTCAGCGCTTTTACATCTACGAAGCTTTGCCGCCGGCTCTTCCTCGCTGATTGCGGCGGTTTGCGCCATACGCGACCCTAGTAAATTGCCTGGGAAGCTGGCCTGTTAGGTGTGGTAGTGCCGTTAGGTACTAGGCCTTGCTCTTCGGTAAACCCAGCGGCGGGCGTCACGTTTCGATGTACTAGTGTATTTTGGCCAGACTCTTCCTTAGGCTCCCGCAATGAACCAAGCTACTGAACAACGCACCATTCGAGTTTACGGGCAGGTGCAAGGCGTTTTTTATCGTCAGAGCGCGTCGCAGCAAGCCTCCAGCCTCGGGCTGGCCGGCTACGTTCAAAACAATCCGGATGGCACTGTAACCTTGAAAGCCGAAGGACCTGCCGCCGCCCTTGATGCGCTGGAAACCTGGTGCCGGCAAGGCCCCCCCGCGGCGCGGGTAGAGCGGCTGGAAGTAACCACCGGCGAACTACAAGGCTACCGCGGCTTTGAGGTGCGTCGGCACACTGCATAAGCTCATGAAATACTGGATGTTTCTACTGCTGGCTATTCTGGCCGAAACGGCCGCTACCACGGCGTTGCGGGCCTCAGAGCAGTTTACCAAACTGCTACCCAGCGTGGTAGTGGTGGTCGGCTATGGGCTGTCATTCTATTTCCTGAGCCTAACGCTGAAAAGCATTCCGATGGGCATTGCATACGCCGTATGGTCGGGCATTGGCATTATCCTGATTACCCTGGCCGGCATCGTGCTCTACAAACAAACCCCCGACACACCCGCGCTTATCGGGATGTTGCTGATTCTGGCGGGTGTAGTCATTATCAATATTTTCTCGAAAACACCGGCATCCTAAGGTTACTGGCCCTACACACGCCGCAGTTCCCGCACCCACACGTCCAGCGAATCGGCGGCATGAAGCAGGGGTGGGCCTAGCGGCGTGGGCAACCCGTGGCTTTCGATTAGAGTCGAGCGCCATTCGCTTACAGTCGCTTCGCGCAGGGGCCAGGGCTCGTGCAGCAGATGCCCGCGCCATAAGCTGGAGCCATGGCTGCCGGGGCGAACCTCTGGGCCAGCGGTGTACAAGTGGTAGCGCTCCGTCAGAAAATAGGCCAAGGAGCCGCGCTTTGCCTGTGGCAGGGGGGCGCCTAGGGTCCAGGTAGCGGCAAAGGTGGCTGGCGCCGCGCCCCGGTGTGTGCGCTCAGCCGTTGCCCGCAGCGTATCACCAGCGCGGTTCAACGACATGCGTGTATGCAGGTAGGGGAGGTTGAAGAGGGTTCGGGCTGCCCACACCCCTAGGGGCTGCGTGGCATCCAAGGAAAGAAACCACACGCCCGGCACCCCATCTAGGCGGGCATAAGTGCGTACATTCAGTTCATGCAGGGCGCTCAGGCCCGGCACCGCCGGCAAACCCAAAGGCCGAATGTGGCTCATGGTGAACGGTACCACTCCCAGCCACGCCCGGCCCTCATACAAATCCAGCTCTAACCGCTCCGGCAGATACGGCCGCAACAATTCGGGCGCCACTGCCCAGTGTGCAAACAGCAAGTTGCTCCAGCGCTGGCGCATAAGGGGCAGGCAGGGAAAGCGAGCGGAAACTGCATTGGGCATAGAAATAGTGGGTAGCGGGTGTTGGATTTAGTAGTAAAACAAAAAGGGGGCAGCCATTGGCTGTCCCCTTTTTGTTTTTAGTTGGCTGGCAACTAGTCTACTTTCTTGGCGTAACGCAGACGCTCGTTTTCGTCGAGCAGGATCTTACGCATCCGCACCGATTTAGGCGTCACTTCCAGGTACTCATCCTTCTGGATGTATTCCATGGCTTCTTCCAGCGAGAACTGGCGCTTCGGCACAATCTTCACGTTGTCATCCGTACCCGAAGCACGCATGTTCGTGAGTTTCTTGCCTTTCTGGATGTTAATGGTCAAATCGTTGGGGCGGGTGTGCTCACCGATAACCTGACCAGCGTACACTTCCTCACCGGGCTCAACGAAGAACTCGCCGCGGTCCTGCATCTTATCAATGGTGTACGCAGTGCCAGCACCGGTATCCATCGAAATCAGCGAACCAGAAATACGGCCTGGAATCACGCCCTTGTACGGCTCGTACGAAGCAAAGCGGTGGTTCATGATGGCCTCACCAGCGGTGGCGGTCAGCACGTTGTTACGCAACCCAATCAGACCACGCGCCGGAATGTTGAACTCCAGGTGCTGCAGGTCGCCTTTCGGCTCCATGATGGTCAATTCGCCTTTGCGCATCGTTACCAACTCGATAACCTTGCCGGCAGTTTCTTCCGGTACGTCAACTACTAGGTGCTCAATAGGCTCCAAGCGGTTGCCGTTTTCGTCTTCGCGGAACAGCACCTGCGGCTGGCCTACTTGCAACTCAAACCCTTCGCGACGCATGGTCTCGATGAGAACGGACAAGTGAAGAATACCGCGGCCGTACACCAAGAATGTGTCTTCCTTATCGGTTTCCTTTACGCGCAGGGCTAGGTTTTTCTCAGTCTCTTTGAACAGACGGTCACGCAAGTGGCGCGAAGTCACGAACTTACCTTCCTTACCGAAGAACGGCGAGTTATTGATGGTGAACAGCATGTTCATCGTTGGCTCGTCGATGCTGATGATGGCCAAACCCTCGGGGTTCTCGGCATCAGCCAGCGTATCACCGATTTCGAAACCTTCGATGCCGGTTACGGCGCAGATTTCGCCGGAGCTAACTTCCGAAACCTTGGTACGACCCAAGCCTTCGAACACCTGCAGTTCTTTGATTTTTACTTTCTTGATGGTGCCATCACGCTTCACCAGGCTCATGTTAGCGCCTTCTTTCAGCGTGCCGCGGTGTACGCGACCAATAGCGATACGGCCAACGAACGACGAGTAGTCGAGCGAAGTAACCTGCATCTGGGGCGTACCATCCAAGGTAGGAGCCGCCGGGATAGAAGCTACCACAGCGTCGAGCAGCGGAATGATGCTGTCGGTTTTAACTTTCCAGTCGGTGCTCATCCAACCCTGCTTCGACGAGCCATACAGCGTCACGAAGTCCAGCTGATCTTCAGTAGCACCTAGGTTGAACATGAGGTCGAACACCTGCTCGTGCACCTCGTCGGGGCGGCAGTTTTCTTTGTCTACCTTGTTCACCACCACGATGGGCTTCAGGCCCAGGTCAATGGCTTTGCCCAGTACGAAGCGGGTCTGGGGCATGGCACCTTCGAAGGCATCGACGAGCAGCAATACGCCGTCGGCCATCTTCAGTACACGCTCCACCTCGCCGCCGAAGTCGGCGTGACCAGGGGTGTCGATGATATTGATTTTTACGTCCTTATAACGTACCGATACGTTTTTAGAGACGATAGTAATGCCTCGCTCACGCTCCAGGTCATTGTTATCCAAGATGAGGTCGTCGAACTGCTGGTGTTCGTCGAACAGCTTGGAGGCGTGAATGATCTTGTCCACGAGCGTGGTCTTGCCGTGGTCAACGTGGGCGATGATGGCGATATTCCGAATGTTCTGCATACAAAGGTTTTTCCGGGCGCAAAGGTACGGAATGTTTAGCGCAAAAACTTGTCGGTAATTAATTGTTAATGAGAGAGGAAGAAACTACCGACGATATGCAAGACAACTCGTTGGGTTGCTGACGTTCCCGAAAAGATGAGTTTCTGATTTTCCGCTAGGCAAGACCGAACCGTAGACCTCCTCCGTATGTTAGCCCAGCACGCGCTACCGCAGTGGTTGGCGCGTTTTTCTCCCTGATCCAACTTCTTGCCTGTATGCGTTCTTCCTTCCTGATTCTGGTGTTATCAGTACTGACACTTAACTCGGCGTGCTCCCAGAAAAAAAACGGGTCTCCAGAGAAAGCCCAAGCGGCGGCGGCCAGCGCCTACCCCAAACCCAAAGTGGTAACTGGCAAGCCAGATGAGTTTCCTATCCGCAAGACTGATGCGCAGTGGAAGGCCCAGCTGACTCCCGCGCAGTACTTTATTTTGCGCCAGCAGGGTACAGAGAGGCCTTTCGTAAACAAATACGCCAACAACCACGCGAAAGGAAGTTACTACTGTGCCGCTGACCACAACTTGCTCTTCTCTTCTGAAACCAAATTTGAATCGGGAACGGGCTGGCCCAGCTTCTGGGCGCCTGCTACCGACAGCAGCCTAAAAGTAACCGCCGACAACTCCTTGGGCATGAGCCGCGACGAACTGGTGTGCGCTAAGTGTGGCGGCCATCTGGGCCACGTTTTCAATGATGGTCCGGCGCCCACCGGGCAGCGCTACTGCATGGATTCTGACGGAATGATCTTCGAGAAGGCGAAATAACAGCTGCACTGTAATTTTGCGCACGGCCCCCTGGCAATCCAAGTCAGGGGGCCGCTTCGTTTATTACTGTTCAGTTTCCCTGGGCACTGGGCCCACTTCTCTTTTTCTATGTCAGCTCAAGTGTATTCTGATTCAATTGCCGACCTGCAGGAGTCATTGGTGCCAGCCCGCCAGCAGCTAGTGGCGCACAGCGTATACCACGCCTTGCACTCGCTGGACGATTTGCGCGTGTTCATGCAGCACCATGTGTTTGCCGTGTGGGATTTTATGTCGCTTTTGAAGGCCCTGCAGCGCGAGCTTACCTGCGTAGCGGTGCCGTGGGTGCCGCGCGGCAACCCTGCCACCCGGCGCCTCATCAATGATATTGTGCTGGAGGAGGAAACCGACATAGACCCGGAAGGCAACCCTGCCAGCCACTTTGAGCTGTATCTGCGCTCGATGCGCGAGTGCGGCGCCGATACCGCGCCCATTGAGCGCCTGCTGGCCGCCCTAGCTGGGGGCGCTACCGTCGCGGAGGCATTGCAACAAGCCCAGGCGCCGGCTTCAGTGCAGGCATTCGTGCTGGATACGTTTCGCATTATTGAGTCCGGCAAAGCGCATGCGGTAGCAGCAGCCTTCACCTTTGGCCGCGAAGATGTAATTCCGGACATGTTCCGCCATCTGGTGCACGACCTGCGCCAGCGCTTCCCCGGCCAGCTTGATACGTTCACGTACTACCTCGACCGGCACATTCAGCTAGATGAGGAAGTGCACACGCCGCTGGCCCAGCAGATGGTGCGGGAGCTGTGTGGCCACGACGCCCAGCGCTGGCAGGAAAGCCGCGAAGTGGCGGCGCACTGCATGCAGGCTCGAGTGGCGCTCTGGGACGGAATTCAGGCCGACTTGCTGAAAGCACAGGGCTAGCGCCAACCTCGCTGCCGCCAGTCCGTTAGCACAGAAGCTGGCCTGTTGTAAGTCTGGTGATTCTGTATGTTTTCCTATGAAAGTCTCTGGCTATATTCGTTTCTGCCTACCTGCCCTAGCTCTGCTGGGGGCTTGTACTACCTCGCAGGAAACCACCTCTGAAGAAAACGCGGTGCAGCGCCCACCAACCCGGGTGCTCACCGATGCCGACCGCCAGGCTGCCTACAACAGCAATGCCGGCTACCGCGGTGCCATTCCCGATGCCACCCCCGGCCGGGTTGCCGTGGGCGAGCAGGCTAGTGGCATCAACTCCCGCAAGCGCCCCGAAAGCCTGAATACCAACGACAACAACACTACCACGCCGGAAACGCGCCTGCAACGCCTCAACGGCGCCCCGGCCGACACGCTGCGCCTGCCGCCCCAATAAAGAAAGCGGCTAGCCTCTCGCAAATGGTAAAGTCAAGGGCCCACTGCTAGCTAGCAGTGGGCCCTTGACTTTATTGAGAAAAGCATCTTAGTGTTTACTGGCCGGCTTCATTAGCAGCGGCTTCGGTGCCGTTGGGTGAGGGAGCTGGCTTTGGGGCCGCCGAGCGGGAACGGCTGGGGCGCGTTGAGGTGCTAGCGGACGGTGCGGCTTTAGGCGCGGCCGGGCGGGCTGCGGCGCGACTGGCCGGAGCGGAGGCTTTGGCAGCTGCGCCCGTGCGGTTGCGGGCACGAGAGGGGCTAGCAGCTGGGGTGCCGGCAGAGGCAGACTGCTCCGAAAATCCATCAATGCTGTCGGAGGCGCCGGGAGTGCCGTTTTCCTGATGCCGCACAATGGTATGCAGGGCCTGCTCAAACAGCTGTTCCATATCCACGTCCAGCCGCTGGGTGGCGTCTTTCACTACTTCCTTCAGCTTGGCTTTGGTTTCCTGCCGAATGCGCTTTACCACCTCGTTGATGCGGCTGTCCAGCTGCTTTTGCAGTTGCTTGGCGGCGGTTTTAAGCGCCTTCTTCTGGCTCGATTTTTTAGTGGCGCGGGTATCTGCTACAACGGCGGTAGCCGACTTAGCAGCTTTAGCTGCCTTGCGTTGGGCTTTTTCAGCGGGGTCTTTGTCCTTCTTCGCCTTTTTCACTGGCTTTTCTTGCGCGGAGTTTTTCATATCGTTGGTATTAGGGAGTGCGTATTGATGTAAATACGAGGAAACGCTACAGTAAGTAGCTTAAATATAGAAGAAGTTGTATGTGGAGTGGTTCCAAGCTACAACTTTACGAGGCAATAAGCAGGGAAGGAGCAGGTGCTTGCCTCCCGGTTCCTGAGTTATACTGACTGCGTAGGGTTCCCTAACGGCGGAAGGAGCCAGCGGCGGCATCTTCCCTTTTTACTCGTTCCTTTGTATTTCAACTTATTCGCTCCGCCGGATAGTTTATCTGTTTCTCCGATTTAGACCTATGTCTGCTACTCCCCAACGCTACACCGTTACGGCGGCGCTGCCCTATGCCAATGGCCCCGTACACATTGGCCATCTGGCCGGCGTGTACATTCCGGCCGATATTTACGCCCGCTACCTGCGCGCTCAGCAGCGCGACGTCAAGTTCATCTGTGGCTCCGATGAACACGGCGTTCCGATTACCATTCGGGCCCAGAAAGAAGGCGTAACGCCCCAGCAGGTAGTAGATAAGTACCACGCCATCATCCGCGACTCGTTCCGCGACTTTGGCATCTCCTTCGATATCTATTCCCGTACCTCGTCTAAAACCCACGCTGAGGTAGCCAGCGGCTTTTTCAAGAAGCTTTACGAAGAAGGCAAGTTCATTGAGCAGACCTCGCAGCAGTACTATGATGAGAAGGCCGACCAGTTTCTGGCCGACCGCTACATTGTAGGCACCTGCCCCAATTGCGGCAACGACAACGCCTACGGCGACCAGTGCGAGAAGTGCGGCACCTCCTTGAGTCCTACCGAACTTATCAACCCTAGGTCGATGCTCTCGGGCAACCAACCTGTGTTGCGCGAAACCAAGCATTGGTACTTGCCCCTCGACCAGTACGAGCCCTGGCTGCGCGAGTGGATTGTGGAAGGCCACAAGCAGGACTGGAAAACCAACGTGTACGGCCAGTGCAAATCCTGGATCGACCAGGGCCTGCACCCCCGCGCCGTCACCCGCGACCTGGACTGGGGCGTGCCCGTGCCGGTAGCCGGAGCTGAAGGCAAAGTGCTGTACGTGTGGTTTGACGCCCCCATCGGCTACATCTCGGCCACGAAAGACCTGCTGCCCGATACCTGGGAAACCTACTGGAAAGACAGCGGCACCAAGCTGGTGCACTTCATCGGCAAGGATAACATCGTGTTCCACTGCATCATCTTCCCGGCGATGCTCAAGGCCCACGGCGACTACATCTTGCCCGATAACGTGCCTGCCAACGAGTTCCTGAACCTGGAGGGCGACAAAATCAGCACCTCGCGCAACTGGGCCGTGTGGCTGCACGAGTACCTGCAAGATTTCCCCGGCCAGGCCGATGTGCTGCGCTATGTGCTCTGCGCCAACGCCCCCGAAAACAAAGACAACGACTTCACCTGGAAAGACTTTCAGGCCCGCAACAACAATGAGCTGGTAGCCAACCTCGGCAACTTCGTGAACCGTGCTACGGTGCTCACGCACAAGTTCTTTGGGGGCAAGGTACCCGCAGCTGTGGGCTTTACCACCGAGGACGAGGACGTGTTGCGTCAGCTCAGTGAGTTTCCGCAGCGCGTGGGCGAGCTGATTGACAACTACCGCTTCCGCGACGCCCTGAACGAGCTGATGAACCTGACGCGCCTGGGCAACAAGTACCTGGCCGATACAGAGCCCTGGAAGCTCATCAAAACCGATGAAGCACGCACCGGCACGGTGTTGCACGTGGCGCTGCAGTTGGCGGCTAGCCTTGTAACGCTGCTGGAGCCCTTCCTGCCTACCGCGGCTACTAGGCTCGGCAACATGCTCAACACCCAAAAAGGCACGTGGCAACAAGCCGGCCGCCCCGATTTGCTGGCCGCTGGTCATCAGTTGGCCGAAGCGGCGTTGCTCTTCACCAAAATTGAAGACGCCACCGTGGAAGCACAGGTGCAAAAGCTGCTCGATACCAAGAAAGCCAACGAGCTAGCTGCGGCAGTATCAGCCCCAGCCAAGGAAGACATCAGCTTCGAACAGTTCCAGACGATGGACCTGCGCATTGGCACCATTGTAGCCGCTGAAAAAGTAGCTAAAACCAAAAAGCTGCTCAAGCTGAGCGTTGACCTAGGCTTCGATGAGCCCCGCACCATCGTGTCGGGCATTGCCGAGCACTTCCTGCCCGAAGCCCTCGTAGGCCAGCAGGTGCAGGTGCTGCTCAACTTGGCCCCGCGCGAAATCAAAGGCATCCAGAGCCAGGGCATGTTGCTGATGGCTGAAAACGCCGACGGCTCTTTGTCGCTGATGCAGCCGAGCAGCCACGTGCGCCCCGGCTCCGGTGTAGCATAATTGCGCGTAATACGCAGTTCCGTACCAGAGACTAGGCCTCTTACAAACACAAACCCCTCTCTTCTGCTCAGTGCAAGAGGAGAGGGGTTTGTGTTTGTAAGAGGCCTAGTAGATAAAGGGAAAGTTTAGCCTTACTTCACGTTCACCACATTCATAGCGCGCTCCAGGCCCACAGTGCCAAACAGCAATACTGCTTCGGCTGCTTTTTCCAGGCGTGCTTCCAGGTCGATTTTTTCATCGGCAGAGAAGGGACTGAGCACGTAGTCGACTTGCCGGCCTTTGCTGAAGCTGGAGTCGATGCCGAAGCGCAAGCGGGCGTACTCATCGGTGCCAAGGGTTTCCTGAATGTGCTTCAGACCGTTCTGCCCGCCCGCCGAGCCCTTGCCTTTCAGGCGCAGCTTGCCATAAGGCAGAGCCAGGTCGTCGGTTACCACTACCATCTGCTCCTTCGGGATTTTGAGCGCGCTTAGCCAATGAGCGGCGGCCTTGCCGCTCAGGTTCATGTAGGTAGTAGGCTTTGCCAGTACAAACGTGTGGCCCTTGTGCTTGATTTCGGTGGTGAAGGCATGACGACCCAGCTCAAAGCGGGCTTCGTGCTTTTTTGCTAGGTAGTCGCCTACCATAAACCCTACGTTGTGCCGCGTATCGGCGTACTCCGGCCCAATGTTGCCCAGGCACAGAACAAGGAACTTCATAAAACAGCAGGTTAGAACGAATTTGTGGGGTTGCGCGGATAATGGCAGCTAGTGAACTGCGCTACTCTTGCTTTTAGGGCGAAAGCAGCTAGCCACTAACACAACAAAAGAGCCGCCCTGCAAGCAGAACGGCTCTTTTGGTAGACAGATTGACTCGGGTACGAAATTCGTGTACTCCGAACAGTCCGCCGTAATCCGTGACTTATTTCTCAGCCTGCAGCGTGCCTTTCAGTGCGCGCGGGATGGTTACGGTAGCAATAGGAGCCATCATGTTGGTGAGGATGGTGTAGCCTTTTGGCTCAACCTTGTTCACCTTGATGGATTTGCCCAGAGCCAAGTCTGAAATATCAACTTCCACGTAGTCGGGCAGGTTTTCGGGCGAAGCCTTCACCTTGATCTTACGCAGTTTGCTAACCAGCTTACCACCAGCCAGTACGCCCGGCGATACACCGATGTACTTCACTGGAATGTCCATTTTCACTTCTTTGCCTTCTTCCAGCTCCAGGAAATCGACGTGCAGCAGCATTTCGTTTACGGGGTGGAACTGCGCGTCCTGCACGATAGCACGACGGATGTCGCCTTCGATGTTCAGGTCAACGATGTGCACCTCGGGGGTGTACAGCAACTCGCGGAACAAAATGGCCGGAACGGAGAAGTGAACCTGGTCAGTACCGCCGTACAGTACGCATGGTACGTACGAATCGAGGCGGAGTGCTTTGGCATCCTTCTTACCGAGATTCGCTCTTTTAAACCCTACAATCTCGAGGCTTTTCATAAACGTGTTCTTTTGAAGAGAAAATCGTTTACCCACAGCAGGTAAACGGGCCGCAAAGATAGGCGGATTGTTTGGGAATAGAAAGCTCTATATAAACCTAGCTAGTCATGCTAAGCCTAAGGAGCCCCCTGCCAAGAGCCCACGCACCTCACTGACGTACTTGCGTAAAGACAGGCCGTCATGCTGAGCAGAGCCAAAGCATGACGGCCTGTATTTGGCTATTACTGGTAGTCTATATAAACAGCGAGCTGATGGACTCGTGAGTTACCACGTTGCGGATGGCTTGCGCGAATAGCTCGGCCAGTGAAATGACCCTGATCTTGGGGTTTTCCTCCTTCAGCGGAATCGTGTCGGTGATAACCAGTTCTTCCAATACCGAGTTGCGAATCCGCTCGTGGGCGGGGCCGCTAAGTACGCCGTGGGTAATAACGGCCCGCACGGATTTGGCACCGCGCTCCATGAGCAGCTCGGCGGCTTTGCAAATAGTGCCGGCCGTATCCACGATGTCATCTACCAGCACCACGTTCATGCCCGTCACATCGCCGATTACCTGCATCGAGGCAATTTCATTGGCCCGGAGACGCATTTTGTCGCAGACCACAATTTCAGCCCCGAATTTCTTGGCGAAAGCCCGCGTGCGCACTACCCCTCCCACGTCGGGCGAAGCGAAAATCAGGTTATCTAGCCCCAGCGACTTGATATAAGGTACCGATACCGTAGCGCCATCTAAGTGGTCAACGGGGATATCGAAGAAGCCTTGGATCTGGCCGGCGTGTAGGTCACAGGTCATCAGGCGGTCGGCACCTACGCTTTGCACAATGTTGGCCACCACTTTGGCGCCGATGCTTACGCGTGGCTTGTCCTTGCGGTCTTGGCGGGCATAGCCATAGTAGGGCATTACCACCGTCACAGAGGCCGCCGAGGCGCGCTTGGCGGCATCCACCATCAGTGCCAGCTCCATCAGGTTTTCGGCGGGCGGGTTGGTGCTCTGAATCAGGAACACCGCGCAGCCCCGGATGCTTTCATTAAAGCTGGGCCCTAGTTCCGTATCGGCGAAGCGCTGGAGGCTAAGGTCGCCGAGCGGGATGCCGTAGGCGGCAGCAATTTGCTGGCCCAGTTCGCGGGAGGCATTGCCCGCGAAGATTTTTACCTGCTGTGACATGGGGTGGTGGATGAGAAGGAAAATAAAAAAGCGAAAGGCGCCGACTCTTCCGATGCAGGAAGAATCAGCGCCTTTCGCGTTGTGTTGTCGGTTGTCCGACCAGGGCTCGAACCTGGACTTTCTTGAATCAAAATCAAGCGTGTTGCCAGTTACACCATCGGACAATTTCCAAAGCGGTAACCGGTGTAGGTGTGCCGTTTGGTTGTGCAAATGTACAGCAGCTTTTATTGAAGGCAAATTTCCCGCAAACTTTTTTTTGCTCTACTAGGCCTGTGTAGGCCTCAAACCAACCTTTTTTAGTTGATTTTCAGCCATTCAGAGGTTGAAAAAAAAGTTGAGGGAGCGGGGACAACAGCTCCCTTGGCAATGCCGGGATTAAGCCGTACTTTTGCGACCTGAAACGTTGCACCCATCCCCTTATATAAAACGCAATGGCGAATACCGGCAAAATCACCCAGGTTATCGGTCCCGTGGTGGACGTGAGCTTCGCGGGTGAAGGTTCTAAGCTTCCCAACATTCTCGACGCGCTCGAAGTCATCAAAGACAACGGACAGGTAGTTATCCTGGAGTGCCAACAACACCTGGGCGAAGACCGGGTACGTACCATCGCCATGGACTCGACTGAGGGCCTGACCCGCGGTGCTGCTGTTCGTGACCTGGGCTCCCCCATTACCATGCCCACCGGCGAAGGTGTGCGCGGCCGCTTGTTCAACGTGATTGGCCATGCCATTGATGGTATTGCTCAGCCCTTGAGCGACGGTGGTCTGTCGATTCACCGCAATGCGCCGGCCTTCGAAGACCTCGCTACCTCTTCGGAAGTGTTGTTTACGGGTATCAAAGTAATTGACCTGCTCGAGCCCTACGTAAAGGGTGGTAAAATTGGTCTGTTCGGTGGTGCCGGTGTAGGCAAAACCGTACTTATCATGGAGCTGGTAAACAACATCGCCAAGGCCTACGGTGGCCTGTCGGTGTTTGCTGGTGTGGGTGAGCGTACCCGCGAAGGCAATGACTTGCTGCGCGAATTCCTGGAGTCAGACGTAATTAAGTACGGCGACGGCTTTAAGCACTCGATGGAAGAAGGTGGCTGGGACCTCACGAAAGTAGATTCCGAAGCCCTGAAAGACTCGAAAGCTACCCTCGTGTTCGGTCAGATGAACGAGCCTCCCGGAGCCCGTGCCCGCGTAGCTCTGTCGGGCCTCACGGTAGCTGAAAGCTTCCGCGATGGTGACGGCACCGGCGCTGGCCGCGACATCCTGTTCTTCATCGACAACATTTTCCGCTTTACCCAGGCTGGTTCGGAAGTATCGGCTCTGTTGGGCCGGATGCCTTCGGCCGTAGGTTACCAGCCCACGCTGGCTACTGAAATGGGTGCTATGCAGGAGCGTATTACCTCTACTAAGCGTGGTTCTATCACGTCGGTACAGGCGGTATATGTACCTGCCGATGACTTGACTGACCCGGCTCCGGCTACCACGTTTGCTCACTTGGATGCTACCACCGTACTGTCGCGTAAGATTGCCGAGCTTGGCATTTATCCCGCAGTAGACCCGCTGGACTCCACGTCGCGCATCCTGGACCCCTCCATCATTGGCGAGGAGCACTACGGTACGGCCCAGCGCGTGAAAGAAATTCTGCAGCGCTACAAAGAACTGCAGGACATCATCGCCATCTTGGGTATGGACGAACTCTCCGAGGAAGACAAGCTGACCGTAACGCGCGCCCGTCGGGTACAGCGTTTCCTGTCGCAGCCTTTCCACGTAGCAGAGCAGTTCACCGGCCTGAAAGGCGTTCTGGTTGATATCAAAGACACCATCAAAGGCTTCAACGAAATCATCGACGGCAAGTACGACCACCTGCCCGAAGCAGCTTTCAACCTAGTAGGTACCATTGAGGATGCCGTGGTGAAAGGCGAGAAGCTGATGGCGGAAGCCAAGTAATTATCGGTTACCAGTTGCCCGTTGTCAGGTATAGGTTCTTTACAGAGCCGCTAGCTGCAACGGGCAACTGATACCTGGCAACTGAAAAAACTATGCATCTGGAAATCATCACGCCGGACCGGAAGGTGTTTGAAGGTGAGGTTACGTCGGCCCGGTTTCCGGGTGCTGATGGCCTCTTTGAAGTTCTGAACAACCACGCACCCCTCATTTCGGCGCTACGGCCCGGTGAAATTGTGCTGAACGGTGGCGCTTCTTCTTTCCGCATTGAAGGCGGGGTAGTAGAAGTGTTGCGCAACAACGTGATTGTGCTGGCAGAAGGCGCTTCGGCGTAACGCTAGCCTAGTCTTTTAGAAAAAGCCTTTCCTTTGCTGGAAAGGCTTTTTTGCTTTTCACTATTTCCAGCCTGAACTCCTTCTTTACACCTGCGGCCCACCCAGCCTCTACTACCGCACATGGAAATCCACCCCAAAATCACTCCCATTTACCAAACGTCGGTTTTCAAGTTTGAAGATCTTACGGAGCTAGCCCAATACTTTGAAGAGCCGGGCAGCCGCTACCTGTACTCGCGCAATGGAAATCCCAATTCCGATGAGTTAGCGGCAGCAGTAAACACCTGGGAGGGAGGCGCTGGAGCCATAGCTACGGGGTCCGGAATGGCCGCCATTTTTGCGGCCCTGATTACGTGTTGCCAAGCCGGCGACCATGTGCTATGCGCGGCGGATATTTACGGGGGCTCATCGTCGTTGCTGAATCAGGAGCTGAGTCGCATGGGCATTAGCGTGACGTATGTGCCGTTTGAGCAGCTCTACGACCTAGATCAGTTTGTGCAGCCAACCACGCGCGCCATGCTAGCCGAGACGTTCAGCAACCCGTTGCTGCGCGTAGCCGATCTGCGCCGCCTGTCCACCGAATGCCACCAGCATGGCCTGAAGCTGATAGTGGACAATACGTTTGCTACACCTGTCCTGACGCGCCCGCTGGAATTGGGAGCTGATCTGGTCATGCACAGCGTAACCAAATACATTGCCGGCCACTCTGACGTGACGGCGGGGGTAGTAGTAGCCGCTGACCCAGAGCTAGCGGCTCGATTAAAGCAGATCAGCACCCTGTATGGCCTGACACTAAGTCCCATGGAAAGCTGGCTGGCGGTGCGAGGGCTCAAAACTATGCGCCTGCGAGTTCGGGAGCACAGCCACAATGCTCGGGCTATAGCGGAGTTTCTTCAGCAACAGCCCGGCGTGCGCGCGGTATATTATCCGGGCCTACCAGACCATCCGCAGCACGCGTTAGCGCAGGAGCAAGGTGGCGGACTTTTCGGCGGCATGCTCTCTATTCTGCTAGCCGATGAGGAAGAGGTAGTAAACCGCTTCATGCAACGAAGCACGCGGTTTCCTTTCGCGCCTTCCCTTGCCGGCGTCGACTCGTCCTTGTCTTATCCGCTGGGTACCTCGCACCGCTACCTCAGTCCGGAGCAGCAACTGGAGGTAGGTATCAGTACTGGGCTAGTGCGTATTTCCGTTGGCATTGAGCCAGTGGAAGAATTACTGGCCGATTTGGAACAGGCGCTGCGGTAGAGGATTTGTGCTTCTCTATCCCGAGGATTCAACAGCAATATGGCAGTTTGTCAAGCAAAAATTTGCCTGGCGAACTGCCATGTTTCTGTTTATCAGGCTGTAGTGTTTATACTAGCTAACGGATGTTTTGTGCGTTGTATACTGTAAAATGAACTTTATATACCATTATACAGCTGAAGGGGCCTTTTCACTAGGCCAGAATAGCCTTCAAAGCGGAAGCTACTCGTTGTAAATCGGCATCTGTCATGGCCGAACCGGATGGTAGGCAAAGGCCTTTGGTAAACAAGTCTTCGCACACGCTGCCGCCTACCATGGGCGTACCTTGGAAAAGTGGCTGTAAGTGCAGAGGCTTCCAGAGGGGGCGACTTTCTACGTTATGCGTTTCGAGGTGCAGACGCACTTGTTCAGGCGTAATGGGCGTCTCATTGGGGTTAAGCAGGATGGTAGTAAGCCAGCGGTTGGAACGGCCACCGATTGGCTCCGTGGGGCCGAAGCTCAGACCTGGCACGTTGGCCAGGTTCTTTTGATACCACGCATAAATTTCGCGGCGCTTTTTCACGCGGTCTTCCAGCAGGCCCATCTGGCCCCGACCAATGCCGGCTAGCAAGTTGCTCAGGCGGTAGTTGTAGCCTACCTCCGAATGCTGGTAATACGGCGCTACATCTTTGGCCTGTGTTGCCCAGAACTTGGCTTTCTGCGCCCACTCAGGGTTGTTGGTAACCAATACGCCACCACCACTAGTGGTCAGAATCTTGTTGCCATTAAATGAGAAAACGCCTACTGCACCGAAGGTACCCAGGGGCTGACCATGGTAGCGGGAACCCAAGGCTTCAGCAGCATCTTCCAGCACCGGCACATCAAATTCCGCTGCTAGGTCCAGAATTTCGCGAAGCCTGGCCGGCATGCCGTAAAGGTGTACCAGAATCAAGGCCTTTGGTCGGCGGCCTTGCTGGCGCATGTTTTCTAGGGCTTCACGTAGTCGTACCGGGCACAGATTCCAGGTTTCGGCCTCGCTATCGATAAAAATAGGGGTAGCACCCAGGTAGAGGATCGGGTTGGCAGTAGCTACAAACGTGAACGAAGGGCATAACACCTCATCGCCGGGGCCAACGCCCAGCAGCCGCAGGCCCAAATGGATGGCAGCCGTACCCGAGGTAAGGGCTACGCAGTGGCCCGCGCCCGTGAACTCGCAGATGTCGCGCTCAAATCCGTCCAGATTCGGGCCGGCCGGCGCTACCCAGTTGTCCTCAATGGCTTTGTGCAGGTAGTTGAGCTCGTGACGGCCGAGGTGGGGTGGGGAAAGATATAATCGGTCGTAATCCTGACTACGCATATAAAAGGGCTAAGACAGGAGCCTACAAGAAATTCTTGAGGCTCACTAAGGCAAAAGAACGGCTAAAAGTCGGATACCGCTTTGCAAGGGCTAAGCATGCTGTTTAATTACTTGCGCGGGCACTCCCACGGCCGTGCAGTTTGCGGGCACATCGCGCACGGCCACGGCACCGGCTCCCACAATAGAGCGGGTGCCCACACGCACCTGGTTGATGACAGTGGCATTAGTGCCCAAATACACGCCCGTTTCCAGGTAAGCCTCGCCGCCTACATTGGCGTGGGGCATCAGGGAGCAGAAGTCTTCCAGCACGGCATCATGGCCAATGGTACAGCCCAGGTTTAGGAGCACATGCTGGCCTAGGCTGATGTCGCAGGTCAGGATGCAGCCCTGGCTGATGATGCTACCGGCTCCTATTGTCACTTGTTGGTAGGGCTGCCAGGCTACACTAGGGTGTATTAAGGTTGCAAACGTAAGCGGCCCGGAACTTAGCCGTGCTACCACCGCCTGCCTACTATGGCTGCTGCCCACGGCTACCACTACATGTAGCGGGCTCTTGGAAGCAACTAAGTCAGCGGTAGTACCGAGGTAGGGTAGGCCATGGATGGTGGAAGTACTAGGGGCGCGGTCATCATAAAACCCCACCACATCCCAGGTAGCGCGGGTTTCGTTGATTTGACGGGCTAGCACCAGCACCTCACGGCCCAGCCCACCGGCCCCCACAATGGCCAACTTCGGCAATGAAACAGGGCTAGTACCTTGGGGTGGGGTAGGAGTAGTATTCATGCGGAAGGAGACGAATCAGAAGCGGGAGGAGTACCGGTAAATGCCGTGGTTGTGGCCTGTCCGGGCTCCGAAATACCGTGAGCCCCTAGCACTCGGCCCACGGTGCGAACCAGAATGCGCAGGTCAAGGGCAAACGACACATGGTCTACGTACCACACATCATACGCGAATTTCTCTTCCCAACTGATGGCGTTGCGGCCATTTACTTGGGCCCAGCCCGTAATGCCGGGCCGAACGGCGTGGCGGCGAGCTTGCTCCGGAGAATATAGCGGTAGGTATTGCTCTAACAGCGGCCGAGGGCCCACTAGGCTTATGTCGCCGCGCAGCACGTTCCAGAGCTGGGGCAGCTCATCAAGGGAGGTTGCGCGCACCCAGCGGCCTAGGCGCGGGAGCCGTGCTTCATCGGGCAGCAAGTTGCCACGGGCATCGCGCGCTGAGGTCATGGTCTGGAGCTTGTAGAAGGTGAACAGACGCCCCTGCAACCCCGGGCGGCGCTGCCGAAAAAGCCAGGCACCCTTATTCTGCACGGCCAGCGCCACGGCTAGCGGTAGCAACACGGGCACCGCTACCAGCAGCAGCGGCGCGGCTAGCACCACATCAAACAGGCGCTTGCCAAAGCGGGTGTACCAGGAAGTTGCAGCACCAGACATAGCCTCAAAAATAGCCGGAAATATGCGTCGGGCTTGACTTCGGCAGGCTTCGTTTTAGCTTGCGCCACATTCTGCGTCTCTTATGCTCGTTTTCCCTAACGCCAAGCTCAACCTCGGTCTGTATATCACTAGCCAACGGCCCGACGGTTTTCGCAACCTTGAATCGGTGTTTGTGCCACTGCCTTGGACTGATGCGCTGGAAGTGCTGCCCGCGGCCGAAACCTCGCTAGCCCTAACTGGAATCCCGATTCCCGGAGCCGTAGACACCAATCTTTGCCTGCGAGCTTACGAGTTGCTGAAAGTTGATTTTGAATTGCCGCCTGTGCAAATGCACCTACATAAGGTAGTGCCCATTGGTGCTGGCCTAGGCGGCGGCTCCGGCGACGCGGCTTTCGCGCTGCGGGCCCTCAACAGCCTATTTGCCCTCGGGCTTTCGGCTGATGTGCTGGAGAGCTACGCGCGCCGGTTAGGGTCTGATTGCGCGTTCTTTATCCGAAACAAGCCCGTATTTGCCTATGAGAAAGGTGACGTGTTTGAGGATATCAGCCTCAGCCTGACTGGTATGGCCTGTAAGGTTGTGTATCCGAATCTGCACATCAGTACGGCCGAGGCGTACGCGCGCATCACTCCCCGGAGGCCGCGTCATGACCTGCGCACAGCTCTTACTCACTCCGTAGAAACCTGGCGCGACACCATCAGTAATGATTTTGAAGAGGCCTTAACTCCGCATTACCCTGTGCTCGGCAACATCAAGCAGGCGCTTTACGACGCGGGCGCCGTGTACGCTAGTCTTTCGGGCTCGGGTTCAGCGGTGTATGGTATATTCCCAGGACTAGAAATGCCGCCAAAACTGGATTTTCCGGCTGAATACCAAGTGTGGGACGGCCAATTGTAGCACACTGGTTGGTCAGGTACTAGGTTGTAAAGCCGCACCAACCGCAGTGCTTATCCCATCAGCACATCGGCGGCCTCTTTGCGCCGCACGCGGCGCTGGTTCCACTGGTCCAGCACCGGATGAATCAGTACACTCAGCAGAATCACGAGGGTGCCCAGGTAGAATTCTGTAGACAACTTCTCTTGCCCGAAGCCCGGAATCCGCAGCGTGTACATCAAAACCGCCAGCAGAATGCCGTATACGGGCTCCAGGTTGATGGTCAGGTTCACGACGAAGGCGGAAATCCGCTTCATCAGTTCCACGGAGGTAGAGAAGGCATACACGGTACACACGCCCGCCAGCACCAGGAGCCAAAGCCAATCGAAGCCGGAAAGGGCCAGCTGCAACCCTTGGCCTTCGGTGAAATAGCGGCTATACAGGGGCATGAAGAGCGCAATGCTCAGGCAGGCGCCCGTCATTTCATAAAACGTGAGGCGCAGCGGGGGGTGGCGCTTTACCAGCGTTACGTTCAGCACACTGAACAGCGCCGACAGTCCCGCTGATAGAATGGCAACCAGCAGCCCCGCCATTTGGTCTAGCTCGGCCCGGGATACTAGATATAGGCCAACCATTGTCAGCAGTCCTAGACCTACCTCATAAAACCGCACCCGCCGCCACAGCACCAACGGCTCCAGCAACGAGGTCCAGAGCGCTAGGGTGGCCATTCCGGCCAAGCATACGCTTACGGAAGAAAGGCGGGCTGCTAGGAAAAACGTAATCCAGTGGGCGGCTACTAGCACTCCTACACCGAGTAACCGGGCAACATCAGCAACCGGCACTTTCCAAGCCTGCTTGCGAGCTAGCAATAGCACCGCAAGGCCTGTGGCAGCTAACAATGTCCGCCAGAAAACCAGCTCTACCGGTGGCACCGAAATAAGCTTGCCTAGGATGGCCGTAAAGCCCCACAGCAACACAATAAAATGCAGGCGAAGGTAGTCTTTGAGCATGAGGGGAGCTGGTGAGAAACGGCGCTGGCCGTAAGAAGAAGGCCGTACTAGGTCCTCGTTATTGCGGAACTACCCGGTACAAAATCAGGCCGATGCCGGTAAACACAATACTGGGTACCCAGGCGGCCAAAAGCGGCGGCAAGGAGCCCACGGCAGCTAGGTTGCGGCTCAGAATCACGAAGATGATGAATACAAATGCCAGCACGAAACCCAAGGCAATTTGGCCGCCTACGCCGGCCCGGCTTTTGCGCGCACTCATAATCACCCCAATCACCGTCAGGATAAACATGGCGTAGGGGTAGGCGTAGCGCTCGTATTTCTCGCTCAAGTATAGCTGCGTGTCGTCGGAGCCGCGGGCTATCTTTTGGTCGATGTAGCGGTTGAGCTCGGGTAGCGTTAGGGTTTCTGCTAGGCGGTATGTGCTGGCGAAGTCCTTGGGGTACAGGTTCAGCGTCGTGTCGCGGGCGGGCAGGCTTTTTAGGGTTTCCTTTTCGCCGTTGAAGGTGCGAACCAGTTGAGGCGTGAGGTGCCATGCCCGTTTGGTCGAGTCCCAGGTAATGGCTTCAGCTGTCATGCGGCGCTTGAGCAGCGTGCCCTCAATGGTTTCGAGCGCAAACTTGTAGCCCACGTTGTTCACGTTGTCGTAGCTCTCCATGAACGCATAGCTCTTCGGCCCGATTTTGATGTGCACGTTGCGCGCATCGTAGCGGTACGGGTTCTTGATGTAGGCCTTTTCGAACTGCACGCGGGTTTTGTTGGCAATCGGAATCAGCCAGCCCGTCATGGCCATCGTCAGAATGCCCAGAATCACGCTGCCCATCACGTAGGGCAGTAAAAACCGCTTGAAGCTGATGCCCGACGCCAGCATGGCCACTACCTCTGTGCGGGAAGCCAACTGCGCCGTCACGAACACCACGGCTATAAATACCGTGATGGGGGAGAGGAGGTTGGCGAAGTACGGAAACAGATTGAGGTAGTACTCCGTCATAATCTGCCAGCCCCCGAGCTTGTGCTGCAGGAAATCGTCATTCTTCTCCGTGAAGTCAATAACGCAGATAACCGATACCAGCAGCACCACCGCGAAGAAAAATGCGGTGAGAAACTTCTTAAGAATGTATTTATCGAGGAGCTTCATGAAAGCAGTTTACGGCTGTTGTAACGAGTACTGCGAACGTAACGTGCGCTGTCGCCGGAGCCACATATACCTAACCTCTAATACAGCCAGTAAAGTACCCAGCTTTATACAAGCCGCTTGCGACGCTGGGAACATAGGCATACCGCTCAAGGTCAAAGGTGGATAAATCGTCCAGCCCTCTATAGGAGAATACGGCACTGGCCAACCATAGTAAGGCCACCAATATTCAGGCTCAGAAGGAATTGACAAGCCTGAGTAGTTGAGCTCCTGTAGTAGAGGGTAACATACAATGTGAATGATGCTCCCCATCAAATAAGTAATCAGCAGTATGCTAAGCAACTGTCCAGCTAATTGCTTATTCGACATTACAGGTTTAAGTAGCGGCCGCTTTCCTAAACTGCGAGCCAATAAACATCCTGCTAACAACACCAGAATTGCTACGCCAAACCCAATCCAAAGTGGAGCAAGTCGAAGTACTAGCTGAAGAATATCTAGTTGATGCTCTGGTATTTGAGCGGCTGGCGGGTAGTTTGTTTGAAGTGTTAGGCCAACAGAATCAGTGTCAGAATCCGACAGGTAAAACCAGCCAAATACCATATTGAGGTCGGCTGCTATGGTCAGGAGGCAATAACTGATTGGCAGTACAATCAGCAGAATCCACAGAAGGATACGAAGCAGACGATTTACGGCGGGCGACATGTTTCTCAATGACTACAGTCGGGTCATTACCTGCTTCACCATCTTGTCTTTCCACTCGCGGAAGGTGCCGGCCAGAATTTGCTCGCGAGCCTGCTTCACCAGCCACAGATAGAAGGTAAGGTTATGAATGGAGGCAATCTGGGGGCCTAGCATTTCCTTGCTGTGGAACAAGTGGCGCACGTAGCTACGCGAGTAGAACGTGCTGACGTAGCCGCCCAGTTCTTCGTCAATGGGAGTGAAGTCGTCGGCCCACTTCTTGTTGGCAATGTTCATGATGCCCTGCGTGGTGAACAGCATGCCGTTGCGGGCATTGCGGGTCGGCATCACACAGTCAAACATATCCACGCCCAGCGCAATATTCTCCAGGATGTTGGCCGGCGTGCCCACGCCCATGAGGTAACGCGGCTTGTCTTTAGGCAGAATGTCGCAGACTAACTCGGTCATTTCGTACATCAGCTCCGCCGGCTCGCCCACGCTCAGGCCGCCGATGGCGTTGCCCTCGCGGCCCTGCTCGGCAATAAACTCCGCCGACTTCACGCGCAGATCCTTGAACGTACTACCCTGCACAATCGGGAAAAGCGTTTGGGAGTAGCCATAGTGGCCTTCGGTGCTGTCGAAACGCTGTATGCAACGCTTCAGCCAGCGGTGCGTCATGTCGAGGGAGCGGGCCGCGTAGTCGTACTCGCAGGGCCAGGGCGTGCATTCATCAAAGGCCATGATGATATCGGCCCCAATGGTGCGCTGAATGTCCATCACGCCCTCGGGCGAGAACAAGTGCTGCGAGCCATCAATGTGGGAGCGGAACTTCACGCCTTCTTCCTTGATTTTGCGCGTGCCCGAAAGCGAGTACACCTGATACCCGCCCGAGTCGGTAAGAATAGGCCGGTCCCAGCCATTGAACTTGTGCAGACCGCCGGCTTTGCTGAGCACTTCCAGGCCTGGGCGTAGGTAGAGGTGGTAGGTATTGCCGAGAATAATCTGGGCCTTGATATCGTCTTTCAGGTCGCGCTGCTGCACGGCTTTTACGGTGCCGGCCGTGCCCACAGGCATGAAAATAGGCGTTTCAATAGCGCCATGGTCGGTGTGTACTACGCCGGCGCGGGCTTTGGAATGCGGGTCGTTGGCTATTAAGTCGAAGGTCATTCTGGGAAGTCGGTTGCCAGGCGCCGGTTGCGGATTTTCGGGCAGCTCGTGTTTCGTTGAAAGCACAAACCAGCACCTGTTCCTTCACTACGGGCACCTGATACAGCTGCAAAGGTACTCGCCCCACCCCGAATGCCTACTTTTGCTTTCCGATTCACTCCTGACGTTTTGCCTTTCCATCTGTCCCCGGCCCTGTGGCTGCTGCTCGCCTGCGTGCTGGTGCAAATTGCCTACGCCGCCTACTACTTTCTGCCCTTCGCCTTGCGCCCCCCGGAGCCTACTGATGGGCCGGATGCGGAGCCGGTATCGGTGTTGGTATGCGCCCACAACGAGCTAGAAAACCTGCGGCGGCTGCTACCCCTGCTGTTGCAGCAAGACTACCCCGCCGGCTTTGAGGTAGTACTCATTAATGACCGCTCCGACGATGACACGTTTCTGTATGTGCAGCAGCTTACGCAGTACTACCCCCATGTGCGCCTCGTAACCGTCAATAAGACGCCTGACGGATTGTCACCAAAAAAATATGCGCTCACGTTAGGAATAAAATCGGCGAGAAATTCCCACCTTCTCTTCACTGATGCCGACTGCATTCCGGCCACCAACCAGTGGCTCAGATACATGCAACGTGGCTTCAGTCAACCCGCCGACCTAGTACTCGGATACTCGGCCTACGCCGAGGAACCGGGATTTTTGAATAAGCTGATCCGTTTTGAAACCTTCCTGACGGGGGCACAGTATTTGTCCTTCGCGTGGCGCGGCCAGCCTTATATGGGGGTGGGGCGCAACTTGGCCTACACTCAGGAGGTCTTTTACCTAACCAAAGGGTTTGCCTCCCATATCCGCAGCCTTTCCGGCGACGACGACCTGCTGGTGCAGGATGCCGTCGCCCATGGCGCTCGGGTAGCAGTGGTAGCCCAACCCGGAGCTCATACCTACAGCGAACCAGCGCACACCTGGGGACAGTGGTGGCGTCAAAAGCGTCGGCATTTGTCGGCGGGCAGCCGCTACCGCTTGGCTGATCGGCTCCGGATTGGGACCTTTATAGGGGCCAATGTGGTTTCTTATGGCATGGCAATCGGCCTGCTGTTTTCCCGCCCCGATTGGGTACCTTTGGCTGTGGTGTGGAGTGTGCGCACCGCAATTATGCTGGCCGTGTACCACCGAGCCGGCCGCCGCCTTGATGAACGGTTGCCGTTAGCGTGGCTCCCGATCCTCGACGCTGTCTATTTTTTTTATTATCTCGCTCTGGGAATGTCGCTGTTCCTCTACCGCACCCTCCGATGGAAGTAAACAATCAGGAAAAACAGTTCTCCGCCAAAGCCAAGCATGACTTCAAGCTGATTCGCGCCGCTGTTGAGCAGGGCGATGAAAAAGCGTACGCCGAGCTGATGCAGATCTATAAAAAGCCGGTGTACCACGTGGTGCTCAAGATGGTCCGTAACCCCGACGATGCCGAGGACCTGACCATTGAGGCTTTTGCCAAGGCCTTCCGCAACCTGCACAAGTTCAACCCCGAGTTTGCCTTCAGCACCTGGTTGTTCCGCATTGCCACCAATAACTGCATCGACTTTATTCGCAAGAATAAGATCAAGACGATGTCGATTGACTCGGCCATCAAGATTGACAACGGCGACGAAATCACCATTGACTTCCGCGACCAGAACCTGAACCCGCAGGAGACGGCCATCAAGAATCAGAAAATTGAAATCATGCAGCACGTGGTATCTCGGCTGCCCGAAAAATACCAGCGCCTGGTTACGCTGCGCTACTTCGATGAGCTGAGCTACGAAGAAATTGCGCAGGAGCTGAAAGCCCCGCTTGGCACTGTGAAAGCCCAGCTGCACCGTGCCCGCGAGCTGCTCTATGACATGGTGAAAAACAAGAAAGAAATTATCTAGTGAAAAAGCCCCGCCGCAAGTCGGGGCTTTTTTTATGCCTAGGTGCTAGGGGGCGGCAGTGCTACAACCGTCGGTGGCCTTACCTTTGCTGGCATCATGGACATCATCAGCCACTACTTCCCGCACCTCACTGACCACCAGCGCCACCAGTTTCAGCAACTCGAAACCGAGTTTCGAAGCTGGAATGAACGCCTTAACCTGGTGGCCCGCACCGACGTGGACAACCTCGCGGAGCGGCATTTTCTGCACTCACTGGGTATTGCCAAGGTAGTAGAGTTTCCGGCGGGCGCTTCGGTGCTGGATGTGGGCACGGGCGGCGGTCTACCCGGCTTGCCGCTGGCCATTTTGTTTCCGGAGGTGAAGTTTCACCTCGTAGACAGCATTGGTAAGAAAATACATGCCGTGCAGGAAATGGCCCACGCCCTGCACCTGACCAACGTAACGGCCGAGCAAATCAGGGCCGAGCAGCTGCGCACCAAATACGACTTCATTGTGAGCCGCGCCGTCGCGCGCTTAGCCACCTTCCACACCTGGATTGCTCACCGCTACAAGCCTAGCACCTCGCCTCTCAACGGCCTCTATTACCTGAAAGGCGGCGACCTAACGGAAGAAATCGAAGAATCGGGCTTGAAAGCTACCGTGCACGAACTCAAGGATATCTTTCAGGAAGAGTTTTTCGAAACCAAGAAGGTAGTGTTCGTGCCAGTTCCTTCGGCTTAATGCTAAGGAATGCCTAGTAACACCAACGCCTCCGGCTAAGCTTGCAGAAGCCCTACCGGAGGCGTTGGTGTTATTAGATGCCTATAGCTGCTAAGCCGGTGTTTCGGCGGTCAGGAAATCTACAGCGCGGCGCTCAGAGTAGTAGTCGCCATCGGGTGAGCCTTCTGCAAACCCTACGTGGCCGCCATCAGAAGGTGTTTCGAGGTACACAAACTTACTTGCCGCGGCTACCTCGCGCGGAAAGCAAGAGGGAGGCAGGAAGGGGTCGTTTTCGGCGTTGACGATTAGCGTGGGCACCTGAATACCGCTGAGGTAGCGGCCGGAGCTAGCGTGCTCATAGTATTCATCGGCCGACTTGAAGCCGTGCATGGGGGCCGTATAGCGGTCATCGAACTGCGGGAAATCCTGTAGCTCATCGAGGCCAGTCAGGTCCACTTGGTCGGGTAGGAGGGCTGCTTTTTCGCGCATTTTGGCCCGCAGCGTTTTCATGAAGCGGTTCAGGTAGATGCGGTTTTCTAGCCTAGCAATTTGCTGAGAGCTGGATTTCAGATCCGTCGGAACCGAGAAAACGGCGGCACGCTGCACTTCGCGCGGAATGCGGGCGGGGTTTTCACCCAGGTATTTCAGTGTGACGTTGCCACCCGCTGAGAAACCCGTCAGGAACACCCTCCGGTAACGGGCCTTGCCTAGGGCATAGCGCACCACAAAGTCCAGGTCGTCGGTGTCGCCGAGGTGGTAGGAGCGGAGCAACCGGTTCATTTCACCGCTGCAGCTGCGGTAGTTCCAGGCCAGAGCATCCATGCCAGCGTGGTTAAGGGCCCGCACCATGCCGCGCACATACGGCCGGCCGGCGTCGCCCTCCAATCCATGCGACACAATGCCCAGCGCATCAGTTGGCTGCCCATTAACCGGCAGCCTCGACCAATCCAGGTCCAGAAAATCACCATCGTCGGTTTCTACCCGCTCCCGCTGGTAGCGTACCTCGGGCACCGCGCGCCAGAGGCTAGGGACGATGGTTTGCAAATGACCATTAAATAGATAAAATGGCGGCCGGTAGGGAGAGGTAGTAACGAGAGGCATGGTGGCGCAAGCTAGAGGTGAAGGCTCGTTGGGCAAAATAC
The DNA here is from genome assembly GCF_054780535.1 of Hymenobacter seoulensis. Taxonomy (NCBI): domain Bacteria; kingdom Pseudomonadati; phylum Bacteroidota; class Cytophagia; order Cytophagales; family Hymenobacteraceae; genus Hymenobacter; species Hymenobacter seoulensis. The sequence goes on along the minus strand of NZ_BAAGWD010000001.1, from coordinate 1,501,309 downwards.
TATACGGAGAAAGAAGTAGGCATGCATACAATTGCGGCGTAGCATATCGTTTCATTGTAGCTTGTCCGCAAAGGCTATGAACTTACTAGGCTACCAAATTGGGCAAGCCGCTGATAGCTGTAAGCTCTTGGATTCTAAAGTCTGAACTGTTGGGAATAGGGGAAGGTTCTCTTCTAAAAATGCATAAAATTATTGACTTGTTTTCATGGTATGATCGTATAAATGTGTCCTGATCAACACATTCTTTCTGTATGAAAACAACAAAAGTAATTCCACAATTCTTGGTTGCCAGCACCTTGCTGTTTGGCACCGCCTGTAGCACCAGCAACACCGGAACGGGGACAAGTGCTACTACCTCTGGAAGTACTATGGAAACCGGTTCCGCCATGGATGCCACCAGTGGCTCCTCGGTTAGCGGCGCGGGATCTACCGGCACGAATGCCGGCGCCACTTCTACTAGCAGCACTGGCATCAGCAGCCCCGGTACCAGCGGCACAATGGCCATTAGCGGCTCCGGTGGCAGCAATGCTACCGATGCTACTGGCAGCGCTGCCGGCGCCGATATAAATGCCACCTACATGGCTTCCTTCGCCACCATGCAGGACCCCGTATTTTTGATGAATGCGGCCAGCAGCAACATGCTGGAGATTCAGATGGGTAAGATGGCTGTGCAAAAATCGACTAATGCCGATGTAAAGCGCTATGGCCAGATGATGGTGGACCACCATACCAAAGCTACTCAGGAGCTCCAGACGGTGGCCTCGCCATTAGGGGTAACGCTACCACAAACCATGCTACCTGTGCACCAAGCCATGGCCGACCGACTCATGAATAAGACGGGCAAAGACTTTGATGAAGCTTACATGGATGCCATGGAAACAGCGCATAAGATGGACATTGCCATGTTTGAGGTGAAAAGTAGCGGGGCCCAAATGCCCGCCGTGAAATCCTTTGCTACCAAAACACTGCCTATGTTACGCTCGCACCATACCATGGCCGACGAACTAGAAAAGAAGGTAGATTAACCTGATATGCAGTTTCGACCTATCCGGCTGCCCACTATGGCAACCAACCTGAGGTGCTAAGTGAAGCGCAGCCTCCCGCACTAGCCCTAGCTCGTGTGCTCATTGCACGGGCTAGGGCTAGTGTTTCAAGTGGAAACTGCGTTAGTGCGACTAGGCTACCTAAGTTGCCAAACCGCCAGGGGGCACGTAGTATGCGGATTTAGGGCATAACTACAGGCAAGCCCGCTAGGAGGTAGCAGCTATTCCTGCAGTCAATAATGAAATGGGTGTTTGCTATTTCAAAGCAAAGCTTTACCTTTGCACTCCTCAATTGAACTGAATTCGAGCAGAAGACCCTTTTCATATCCCATGGCAAATCATAAGTCGGCCCTCAAGCGCATCCGTTCCAACGAAGCTAAGCGCGTGCTGAACCGTTACCAGGCTAAATCTACCCGCACCGCTATCAAGAAGCTGCGTGGTACCACTGATGCTACTGCTGCGCAGGAGCTGCTGCAGAAAGTATCCTCGATGCTGGACCGCCTGGCCAAGAAGAACATCATTCACAAGAACAAAGCCGCCAACAACAAGTCGAAGCTGGCTAAGTTCGTGAAGTCGCTGGCTGCGTAAGCAGACAATCGGCGCTCTGCTCTATATACACAAGGCCCTGGGCGCAAGCTCAGGGCCTTGGTGCGTTTAATCTCATGTAAGTGGTGCATTACTACAACTGCATAGCCACCCAAAACCTAGTGTAGGTTCTGCCAAGGAAGGGTTGACCGACAAATCGGGGCTAGTAACTGCGCATCTGGTGCTGAAGCGTGCTGCTGTAGCAGCAATAAAAAAGCCCGGGCAACACCTGTTGCCCGGGCTTCTCAGCTAACTAGACCTAGTAACCTAGGCCACGCTTACTTTCACCATGTTGGTTTTGCCTTTCTCATTGATCGGCATAGAGGCCGTGTTGATAAACACGTCGCCTTTCTGCAGGTGGCCGGTGGTAGTCAGAGCATACTTGATGTCTGAAACCGTGCTGTCGGTGCTTACCATGCGGTCGTAGTAGAAGCCACGCACGCCCCAAATCAGGCTCAGGGTAGTAAGCAAGGGGCGGTTATCCGTGAAGATAAAGATGTTGGCTTTGGGGCGGTACTTGGCAATCTGGAAGGCCGTGTAGCCGCGGTGCGTCATGCCGGTAATGGCTTTGGCTCCGGTATTCTTGGCCAAGTGGCAAGCCGCCGACAGTACGCTGTCTACCATGAAGGTAGGAGAGCTAGGGTCGATGGGGAACCAGTGGTGGTAGAGGCTAGGCATGCGGCTCTCCACGCTCAAAATAGTCGCTACCATCGAGCGGATAACCTCCGCCGGGTAAGCTCCTACGGCCGTTTCAGCGGAAAGCATCACGGCATCAGCGCCATCAACCACAGCATTAGCAACGTCGCTGGTTTCAGCACGAGTTGGGCGCGGCGCCGTAATCATGCTTTCCATCATTTGGGTGGCAACAATTACGGGCTTGCCCACCTTGTTGCACTTCTCCACGATGAGCTTCTGGGCCATGGGCACCTCTTCCATCTTCACCTCTACGCCCAGGTCGCCACGGGCTACCATTACGGCGTCGGTCAGGGCAATGATTTCGTCGAGGTTTTTGAGGCCTTCGGGCGTTTCGATTTTGGCAATCACCTGCGCGCTCTTGCCGCTTTCGGCAATCAGGCTCTTAATAAAGCGGATGTCCTCGGCGCGGCGGGCAAAGGAAAGCGCAATCCAGTCCACATCGTTTTCCAGACCAAACTTTAGGTCTTCAATGTCCTTTTCCGTCATCGACGGAGCTGATACCTCGGAGTCAGGCAGGTTGATGCCTTTGCGGGGCTTTACCGTGCCGCCATAGATTACTTCTACATCTACTTCCTTGTCGCGGTCAGTGGCCAGTACGCGCAGCTCAATCTTGCCATCATCGATGAGAATCATGTCGCCGGGCTTCACGTCGCGGGCTAGGCCCAGGTAAATCGTGCTCAGGCGGGTAGCCGTGGTGGTTTCTTTCTCACCGCACACCAGCTTGATCTTGTCGCCGGCTTTAATTTCAACGGAGCCGCCTTCTACCTCACCCAACCGGATTTTGGGGCCCTGTAAATCCTGGAGCAAGCCCACGTTCATGCGCATGTCCTTATTAAGGCGGCGCACCGTGTTGATTACTGACAGGTGGTCTTCGTGGCTGCCATGAGAAAAGTTAAGCCGGAATACGTCTACGCCTTCCCGCATCAGCATGCCTAGCTTCTCGTAGGTATTAGAGGCGGGGCCAACGGTGGCAATGATCTTGGTTTTATTAAAATGCGGACGAGTTTCCATGTGTATTTTTTGCGTTCTGGAATTTCTGAAAAGGGCAAACATGCAGCATCCTGAGCCGGACCAAAGGCCTGCTGCTTAAGGCATAATCGGTTTAGACCAACAGGGTGCCTAGTACAGAGGCCTACGTTACGCTCAGGATGGCGGAGGTATTCAGGCTCAAAAGAGCAGATTTTCTTTGAATTTAAGGTCATTTGGGTCAAACTGGCTGACCAGTTGCACCTCAGGCAGCGCCGACAGCTGCACGAGCAACTCTTTGGGCGAAAGTAATCCGGAGCCGCTGCTTACCTGTAGCAGGTAATCGTACTCTTTAATATCGGGGGCTAGAAAGGGCTTTTTCAGCGGCGACGGATCAAGGGAACGGTTGCGTAGCAGGCGTAGCGTGTAGTGCTCTGTAGCGTGCATATAGTTGCTGATGACTAGGCGGCCCTTCGCCAACAAGTCATACACAATGTCCTGTTGCTTAACCAGGCGCAGGTGCAACGCCCGGTTCAGTACCCAGGCCAGCGTGTGCTCCCGCGTTGAGGAAACAAGCCCGAACAGGTCGAACTCGCAGTCGTATTCCACATCCAGCGTAAGGGTTTTCATGGGCGGCGGCAAAGGAAAGGAAACGCAAAAATAAGCACCGCAGTACCCCCACGGAACTCCCCTGGCCATAATCTTGTACCCGGAAGATTAGGGGGATGAAGTTTGACAATGTTAGCGAAGATGGTGTTATTTGTGCCGAGTTTTCCTTAAACCCCCACGGAAATGTCTGAAATTGCAGAAAAAGTAAAAGCCATCATCATTGATAAACTCGGCGTAGAAGCTTCGGAAGTTACTCCAGAGGCTAGCTTCACCAACGATCTGGGCGCTGACTCGCTGGATACCGTAGAGCTCATCATGGAGTTCGAAAAAGAATTCAACGTGTCTATCCCCGATGATCAGGCCGAGAATATCGGTACCGTGGGCCAGGCTATCAGCTACCTCGAAGAGCACGCCAAGTAATTCGCGGCACGCTTTTCTACCCTTAAAGTGCTTACCGGCCGGCCTGCCGCCGGCCGTTTTGCTTTTCTACTGATTTCCTTTCTTTCGCTTCTCTGAGCCAGCCTATGTCTCTTCGGAGAGTTGTCGTGACCGGCCTGGGTGCCATAACCCCGCTGGGTAACACTGCCCCCGCATATTGGGAGGGCCTGCAAGCCGGCGTGAGCGGGGCCGCCCCCATCACCCGATTCGATGCCAGCAAGTTCAAGACTCGCTTCGCCTGCGAAGTGAAGAACTATAATCCGGATACGTACTTCCCCACCAAGGAAGGCCGGAAGATGGACATCTTCACCCAGTTTGCCCTGATTGCTGCCGATGAGGCCATTAAGGATGCCAAACTGGACGAAGAAGGCATTGATAAAGACCGGGTAGGAGTTATTTGGGGCTCCGGTATCGGTGGTCTCACGTCCCTGCAAGCCGAGTGCATTGCCTTCGCCAACGGCGACGGTACCCCGCGTTTCAATCCTTTCTTCATCCCGAAGATGATTGCTGACAGCGCGTCGGGCAACATCTCTATCCGGCACAAGTTTCGCGGTCCAAACTTCGTAACCACCTCGGCCTGCGCTTCTTCTTCTGACTCTATCATCTCGGCCTTCAATTACATTCGCCTGAACATGGCTGATGTGGTAGTGACGGGTGGCTCGGAGGCGGCTATCACCGAATCGGGGGTAGGCGGCTTCAACGCCCTCAAGGCCATGAGCGAGCGGAACGACTCCCCGGAGTTAGCCTCACGCCCCTATGACAAGGAGCGCGACGGCTTTGTACTGGGCGAAGGAGCTGCTTCGCTGATTCTGGAGGAGTATGAGCACGCCAAAGCCCGCGGCGCCAAAATCTACGCCGAGCTGATTGGCGGGGGTATGTCGGCCGATGCCTACCATATTACGGCTCCGGACCCTGAGGGTAACGGCGTAGTACTGGTAATGCAGAACGCGCTGCGTGATGCAGGTATTAAGCCGGCTGATGTTGATTACATCAACACCCACGGCACCAGCACTCCACTAGGTGATGGAGCCGAGGTAAAAGCCATCCAGAAAGTGTTTGGCGAAGATGCCTACAACCTGAACATCAGCTCGACTAAGAGCATGACGGGGCACTTGCTAGGCGGTGCGGGCGCTATTGAAGCGGTAGCCTGCATTCTGGCTATGCAGCACAACGTGGTGCCACCTACCATCAACCACTTCACCGACGACCCGGAACTGGACCCCAAGCTGAACTTTACGTTCAACAAGGCGCAGCCCCGCGAGGTGAACGTGGCCATGAGCAACACCTTCGGGTTTGGCGGCCATAATACGTCCGTCATCTTCCGCAAACTCCGCGACTAATGCCCAGGCCCGGTCAGCCCCTGCCGTTGTTCGGCTTTTTTCGCCGACTGCTGGGTCGTGACCGGGCCTTCCGGCAAGCTATTGCCACCCTCACGGGTCACACGCCCGATAATGTGCGCCTGTATCAGCTGGCCTTTACGCACTCCTCGGTAGTGCGCCAGCAGGGTGACCAAGCGCGCCACCAAAGCAACGAGCGCCTAGAGTTTCTGGGTGATGCCGTGCTAGGCACGGTGGTAGCCGAATACCTATTTCGGAAGTTTCCATATGAGCAGGAAGGCTTTTTGACGGAGATGCGCAGCCGCATTGTAAATCGGGAAAGCCTCAATGCCATTGCCCTCAAAATTGGGCTAGATAAGCTGGTGCAGCTAGATGCAGCCCAGGGCCGCGCGGCCAGGTCTCGCTCCGTAAATGGCAACGCCCTAGAAGCCTTAGTGGGCGCAGTTTATTTAGATCAGGGCTACAAAACGGCCCGCAAGTTTGTGCTCAGCCGCCTCATCAAGCCCTATGTGGATGTGAAGGCCATGACGCAAACCACCACCAACTTCAAGAGCAAGCTGATTGAGTGGGCCCAGCGCAACGGCAAAAACCTGCGCTACGACCTTACCGGCGAAGCCCGCCCCGGCGGCGTAATGGAGTTTTCGGCTACCGTGCTACTAGATGAGAATTCAGTGGCAACCGGCATGGGCCTCTCCAAAAAGCAAGCCGAGCAGCTAGCCGCCGAGCGCGCGCTGGAAGTACTAGGGGTGTAGGAGTAACACAATGAGAGGTTGCCTGCATTTTCTGGCCTTTTCTCTGCTGATTACATTCGGACTTGGAAGTTTGTACTACATATACGATGTATGGCAACGGGTCGAAAAGCCTGTTGTGGTAATTATGCGTTCCAGCAATGAAGACTGCGACAGTGAATTTCGTTGTGTTTGGAGGATTGAGAACGTTGTAGAGGGACACCTGACAACAGCGCAAACTACTTCTCTTTGCTATCTAATGAACAGCAAAAGGAGCTACAGCAAGCGTGATAGCACAGAATGGATTAGAGTGGAAGGAATATATACCAATGAAAATGGGCAGTCTTTCTATGCTGATTGCAGAGGAACCCTACGGTTTTATGATAACTCTGTAGAGGTTACTGCTTCTTCACATTTCAAGTAGTTGTAATGTGTCCTCTGCAGGCTAAAATCATAACAACGACATAGCCTGTAGAGGGCGTAATGTTTTCGTGGAGGGCGCAGAGGGCAACCCGAACCGGGTAAATGGAGTTGATTTGCAGAATAAACTTCTTTCCTGACTTATGCGAATAGCCGGCGCCGCCCTCAACCAGATACCTTTCGACTGGACTCATAACCTACGAACCATCCGCGAAGCCATTGAGCAAGCCAAAGCTGCTGGCGTAGAGCTGTTGTGCCTGCCCGAGCTGTGCCTCACCGGCTACGGCTGCGAAGACCTGTTTCTGAGCGACTGGCTCCCGGAGTCAGCGCTGGCGCACTTGCAGCAAATCCGACCCTGGACTGACGGCATCTGTGTGGTAGTGGGCTTGCCGATACGCTTGAGCCACCGGACCTACAATACGGCTGCGGTACTACGTGATGGGCAGATTCTGGGCTTTGCCGCGAAGCAGTTTCTGGCCAATGATGGTGTGCACTATGAGCCGCGCTTCTTCTACCCCTGGCCTGCTGGCGAAACCACCACCGTGCAGTGGGAAGGGGAGGAGTGGACCCTTGGCGACATGATATTTGAGCACAAGGGGGTTAAGTTCGGCTTCGAGATTTGTGAGGATGCGTGGCGGCCCGATGAGGTGCGGCCTGCGGCCCGTTTGCGGGGCCGAGTGGATATGATTGTGAATCCCTCGGCCAGCCACTTTGCCATGAGCAAAACGGACCTGCGCTATAAGTTGGTGCTGAATGCCTCACGCAACTTCAACTGCACGTATCTCTACGCCAATTTACTAGGCAACGAAGCCGGCCGGATCGTGTACGACGGCGAGATTCTGGTGGCGCGCAATGGGCACTTGCTGCTGCGCAATCAGCTCATGAGCTTCAAGGAAGTAGATATGGAATGCGTGGATGTGGATTTCACCACCGAGCAAGTGCGCGCTGAGGAAATTCAGCCGTTGCCCGTTCCGGATGAGTACCGGGAGCTAAATCAGGCGCTGAGCTTGGCCTTGTTTGACTACCTGCGTAAAGCGCGCAGCCGTGGCTTTGTGCTGAGCCTAAGCGGGGGCGCCGACTCTGTGATGTGCGCCGTAGCCGTGGCAGAGCTGGTGCGCCTAGGCACCACTGAAATCGGAACCGCGGAGTTTATGCGCCGCTCCGGCTGCTTTACCACCGAGGAAATCGAGCGACTAGCTGGCCCGGCGGCTCCAACCCCTGATCAGAACACGCCTGGCCCCAAGGATGCCTCCCACTCGGAGCCTAGTCCCGATCAGGCCGCCATCAACAAACAGCTAACCCGCCGCTTGCTCACGTGCGCCTATCAAGGCACCGTTAATTCTTCCGACGATACGTTTAACTCAGCCAAAGAGCTAGCCGATTCCATTGGAGCCGTGTTCTACAACTGGACCATTGATGACGAAGTAACCGGCTACGTAGGCAAAATTGAACATGCCTTGGGCCGGGAGCTTACCTGGAAAACCGACGACTTAGCCCTGCAAAACATTCAGGCCCGGGTACGCGCCCCTAGCATCTGGCTGCTGGCCAACGTGCAAAATTGCTTGCTCATGACGACTTCGAACCGCTCGGAGGCTAGTGTGGGCTACTGCACCATGGATGGCGACACGGCCGGCTCCATCTCGCCCATTGCCGGCGTAGATAAGGACTTCGTTAAAAAGTGGCTGCGTTGGGCCGAAACCGAGCTAAACTACCCGGCACTGCGACATGTGAATAGTTTGCAACCCACTGCCGAGCTGCGCCCCCTGGAAGACAAACAAACCGACGAGCGCGACCTAATGCCATACGTGCTGCTCAACCGCATCGAGCGCCTAGCTTTCTACGACCGGTTAAGCCCTAAACAGGTGCTAGCAACGTTGGTGCAAGAAACCCCCGATGCCGACGCCGAGCAGCTGAAAACTTACGTGAAGCGTTTCTATAGCCTTTGGAGCCGCAACCAGTGGAAGCGCGAGCGGTACGCACCGGCTTTCCACCTCGACGATTACAACGTAGATCCGCGCTCCTGGCTGCGCTTCCCTATTTTGAGCGGCGGCTACACGGAGGAGTTGAATCAGTTATAGGTGCCAGGTAGCTGAGGCTGCGGTAGAAGGCAGGATGTTTTTTATATTTCTATTTCAGTACTAGGTAGTTGAAAGAAATATGGCCGCATTGGCGCAAGTTTTACGCGCCAATGCGGCCTAAGCAGATGTACCCTCAGTCGTCACCGGAAAAACCGGGTGCTGTCAAGGTGTCGTTTTTACCGTTCACTTCTCGCTTCGCTGGTGTATACCCTTCCGCTGCCTGTCGCTCACCGCGTTGTTTCTCCTGAGCACTGCTCCGCTGGTTCTATCGATGCTGAGTTGGTAGCGCAGTTGCAACAGGGAAGCGAAGAGGCGTTTCGCACGCTGGTAGAACGGTATCAGCATCGTATTTACCGCACCGTGCTGGCCCTGCTTCGGTCGCCGGAAGATGCCGAAGACGTAGCTCAGGAAGTGTTCGTGGAAGTCTACCGAACCATCGGCCGGTTTCGGGGTGAGGCGGCCCTGAGTACGTGGCTGTATCGGTTGGCCACTTCGCGGGCTCTGAAACACCAGCAACGGGCCCGCGCTCAGAAGCGCTTTGCCTATTTCACCAGTCTGCTAGGCTTCGACAACCAGGTGTTGCACGAGCCGGCTGATCATGCGCACCCGCAGGCGCAACTAGAGGGGCAGCAGCAAGTAGAGGTGTTACGCGCCCACATTGCCCGCCTGCCCGCCCAGCAACAGGTAGCCTTCACGCTACGCCACGAGCAGGAACTGAGCTACGAGGAAATAGCAGCGGTTCTCAACACTACGGTGCCAGCCGTAGAGTCGCTGCTGTTTCGCGCCCGCAAAACGCTCCGCAATCATCTTAACCTTCTCTAGCGCCATGCCTGATTCTGCCACTCGCCTCACTCCCGATGAAGAATGGGAAAACCTGCTGCACCAATGGCGTACTCAGCAGCATCCCCAACCGCGGCCTTTCTTCTACAATCGGGTGCGCGCCCGGCTTACTGGCGAGGCAGCAGTGGCGCCTCAGCTGCTGCCTACCTGGCTGCGCTGGCCCAGCTACGCCGTTATGCTGGGGTTTATACTGCTGCTGAGCGGCGACGGCGCTGTGGTGCGCTCCGGTGAGCCAGCCGGCCAGGCGCAAACCTATCCGGGCGGCCGATAAGCCTGTTTACCCGCTCACTGCTGGGCCTACTTACCATATTCCGCGCTTGCCTTGGCGTAACACTATAGGCACAGCTGAAACCCTTTCCGTACTTTCGGACCTCTAATCCTTTCTTTCTGCTTATGAGTTTCCTGAGCGCCATTCTGTGGAGCCCCAATCCTATCCTCGCGGAAATCGGGCCGCTAACCCTGCGTTGGTATGGCCTGCTGTTTATGTCGGGCTTTGTGGTAGGCACCTTTATTCTGGGCCACGTCTACAAATCCGAGAAGGTGTCGCCACGCTGGGTGGATGTCATTACCATTTATGTGCTGCTGGGTACCGTGCTGGGTGCCCGTCTTGGCCACGTGTTTTTCTATGATTGGGCTTCTTACAAAGACCAGCCCTGGGAAATCCTGAAGATCTGGCATGGCGGCCTGGCCAGCCATGGTGCTACCATCGGTATCATCTTCGCGGTGTGGCTGTTTAGCCGCAACAACAAGTTTGATTGGCTTTGGACGCTCGACCGGATTGTGCTGGTAGTAGCCGTAGGCGGCGCCCTCATTCGGATAGGTAACCTGATGAACTCCGAAATTGTAGGCCGCCCGACCGATGTTCCCTGGGCCTTCGTGTTCCCGCGCGACGTAGAGCACCTGCAGAAAGCCACCGCCGACCAAGCCGTTCCGGCCGGTTCTGTAGCCGTACAGCGGGCGCGTCAGGCCGATGGCGAAGTAACCTTCGAAACGCAACCAGCCGGCGCTACTGTGGCCTCCGGCACGGAGGTAGCCGTACCGCGCCACCCCACTCAAATTTACGAGTCGCTGTTCTGCGTAGTGCTGTTTGCGCTGCTCTACAGCATGTGGAACCGCACCAAGGAGCGCACGCCGCGCGGTCAGCTGTTTGGCTTGTTTGTGGTGCTGCTGTTCTCGTTCCGCTTCCTAGTAGAGTTCCTCAAGGAAGACCAGGTAGCGTTTGAGCAGGACATGAGCCTGAATATGGGCCAGTGGCTGAGCGTACCGCTGATTTTCATTGGCCTGTGGGTAGTATGGCGCGCCGGCAAAGACCCGCAAAACCCCTACGGCTACGCCCCGCGCGACCTGGAGGAGGAAGAAGCCAAAGCCGCTATCCAGACTCGCTAGGGTAGAACTGGCCCCCAACCCCATCAGCATACAAAAGCCCCTTGCTCATGTGAGCAAGGGGCTTTTGCTTAAGTGGCTACCTAGTAAACTAGGGGCGACGATTCACGGCGTTCAGGTCTTCGAAAGCCGACTTCAGGCGCGTAACGAAGGTTTTTTCGCCTTCCCGCAGCCATACGCGCGGGTCGTAGTATTTCTTATTCGGTGAGTCTTCGCCGGTGGGGTTACCAATCTGGCTTTGCAGGAAGCCTTCGTTCTTCTGATAGTAGTTTTTGATACCATCCCAGAACGCCCACTGCAGGTCTGTGTCGATGTTCATCTTGATGGCGCCGTAGCTGATAGCCTCGCGGATTTCCTCCTGCGACGAGCCCGAGCCACCGTGGAACACGAAGTTGATGGGTCGCTCGTCCTGCAGGTTGTACTTCTCCTTCACAAACTCCTGCGAGTTTTTCAGGATAACGGGCTGCAGCTTCACGTTGCCGGGCTTGTACACACCGTGCACGTTGCCGAACGCCGCCGCAATAGTAAAGCGCGGGCTAATTTTGCTCAGCTCCTCGTAGGCGTAGGCCACTTCTGAAGGCTGGGTGTAGAGCTTGCTGGAGTCCACGTCGGAGTTGTCCACGCCGTCTTCCTCGCCGCCGGTTACGCCTAGCTCAATTTCCAGGGTCATGCCCATTTTGGCCATGCGCTCCAGGTACTCTTTGCACACTTCAATGTTCTCCTCAATCGGCTCTTCCGAGAGGTCGAGCATGTGCGAGCTGAACAGGGGTTGGCCGTACTGCGCGAAGTGCTTTTCGCCGGCTTCCAGCAAGCCATCAATCCAGGGCAGCAGCTTTTTAGCCGCGTGGTCGGTGTGCAGAATCACGGGTACACCATAGGCTTCGGCCATCAGGTGCACGTGCTGCGCGCCCGAGATGCCGCCGGCAATGCTGGCCTGCTGCTTATCGTTGGGCAAGCCTTTGCCCGCGAAGAACTGGGCGCCACCATTAGAAAACTGAATAATAACCGGCGAGTTTAGGTCTCGGGCGGCTTCCAGCACGGCGTTTACCGTGTCGGTGCCCGTTACGTTCACGGCGGGCAGCGCGTAGCCATTGGCTTTGGCGTGTTCGAAGAGCTGCTGCACTTCGTCGCCGTGCAGCACGCCGGCGCGCAGGCCGGTGAGGGTGGTTTGTTCAGCCATTGGTTGGATGATGGTGACGCAGGCTAGGGAAAGGCCGCGCCGGGTTTTGGTATCTAAAGCCAAACTTAAGGAAAGAATAGGGCCCATCCACAGCCTAACCTCCAACAGAAGAAAACCTTCTGCTGCAAGCCGCCCTGGATAGGCCCCGAAACGTGAGCATTCTGGCCCTAAAACGCGTATTTATACAAAGCCCCCTGTTCGCTGCTAATATAAAGAGTGCCGTCGTCGGTGAACACGGCGCCTTCGGTCTGGCCGGCACCTTTCAGCGAAATCCGCTGGGGCGTTGCCTTCAGCAGTTCTTCAAAGCTGCCGCCTTCCAGCACAAACATTTCCTGGCGGGCTAAAAGCACCAACCGCTTACCGTTCGGGCTAAGGGCAGCATCCGTTACTTCACCCGGAATGGCTAGCTTGGTAACGGCTTTTGCCGTGTAGAAGCCCGGCTGATCGGGCACGGAATACACTTTGCTGGTCTGGCCCTGGCCCCGGTCTTTGGTAAACAGATAGATGTTGCCAGCGTGCCAGAGGGTAGCCTCACAGTCGAAGTTCTGGTCGGCTTTAGCCGGCGGAAAATCCTGCTGATCGGGGTACTTTAGCTTGATTTCCTGGACTTGCTTGGGGTTACTAGGGTTGAGGCGATAGATAACTAGGTCGCGGCGGTTGTTATTGTTGTTACCCACGTCGCCGATATAGAGGTTGCCCTGCGGGTCGCGCGCAATACTTTCCCAGTCGTCGCCTTCCACCGGAACGGGCAGCTCGCTGAGCGTGCGGCCCTGGGCATTAATCTTAAAGAGAATGGGGCGCGCGCCTTCGTCGCCGTGGGTGTAAAAGGTGTTGGGAGCGCCGGCCAGGGCCAGCCCCGAGCTTTCGGGCACGCCATCCATATTGCCTAAGCGAGTAAGGTTGGCGATATCTGCCACGCCTTTTCCTTTCTTACCCTTCTTCTTGCCCGATTTTCCACCTGACTTCTCGCCTACTTCGCCCCCCATCGGCTCGTCGGCCGCGTTTTTGGTTTGAGCTTCGGAACAGCTGCTGAGCAGAAAGGCCGCCACAGCGGCGGCAGAAAATAAAGTGCGCATAAAGAGGTGGAGCAAACTGAAAAAAATGCTGCTGCAGCTACGCGCTACAACAGCAACACAACCGCTTATACGAGGAAAGAGTGAAAGGGTGAGGTTTGACCTTCTGCCGGGCCTAGGCGGGGTGGGCTCTTAGGGCACTGGGTCGTAGCCGTGCCCGCCCCAAGGGTGGCAGCGGCTGATGCGCCGCAACGCCAGCCGCCCCCCGCGCCACGGGCCGTACTTGGTTACTGCCTCCACAGCGTAGGCCGAGCAGGTGGGGGTATAGCGGCAAGTAGCCGGTTTCAGGGGCGAAATCAGGTAGCGGTACACCCACAGCAACCCCAATACCAACTGACGGACTAGGTACGACATATCTGCAAAGAACCACAAACCCCACCGAATGATTGCGGCAGATGATTAGCGCGACGTTGCCCTTCGCAGCATTTCGTAAATTCGGCCGCCGGCCTGGCCGGTATCATTCCTTTCCCTTACTCTACTATTCCACCCATGCGTACCAACCATTGGGCGAAAGCCCTGCTCCTGACGCTGCTGCTGCCCCTGGCGGCCCACGCCGATGAAGGCATGTGGCTGCCCCTCTTCGTGAAGCGCCTCAACCAGGCCGACATGCAGAAGAAAGGCCTCAAGCTCACGGCGGAAGAAATCTACGATGTGAACAATGCCTCGCTGAAAGATGCGGTGGTGCAGCTTGGCGGCTTTTGCACCGGCGAGTTTGTGAGCAGCCAGGGCTTGCTCCTGACTAACCATCACTGCGGCTACGACGCCATCCAGAGCCACAGTACGCCCCAGAACAACATCCTGCAAAACGGTTTCTATGCCGCTACTAGGGCCGAGGAAAAGCAGAACCCCGGCCTGTTCGTGGATATTCTGGTGCGCATGGAAGACGTAACCGGCAAAGTGCTGGAAGGCCTCACGGCGGCTACTCCTGAGCAGGAGCGCATGGCTACCGTGCAAAAGCGCCAGCGCGAGCTAGCCGAAGCCGCCAAGGAAAACGGCCAGTACGTAGCCTACGTGCGCGACATGTTCGGCGGCAATGAGTACTACCTCTTCATTTATCAGCGCTTTGGCGATGTACGCCTGGTAGGCGCCCCGCCGGAAGCCGTAGGCAAGTTCGGCGGCGACACCGACAACTGGATGTGGCCACGCCACACCGGCGACTTCTCCATGTTCCGGGTGTATGCTGATAAAGACAACAAGCCCACCGCGGGCCCGCAGGAAGGCAACGTGCCCTACGTGCCCAAAAAGCACCTGCCCGTAAGCCTACAAGGCGTAAACGAAGGCGATTTTGCGATGGTGTTCGGCTTTCCGGGCCGCACACAGCGCTTTTTGCCCGCCGCCGGCTTGCAGCTCACCCTCGACCAAACCAACCCGGCCCGCATTAAGCTCCGCGATACCCGCCTGAAGCTGTGGAAGGAAGACATGGACCAGAACGCGGCGCTGCGGCTGAAATACGCCTCGAAATACGCCAACATTGCCAACTACTGGAAGTACTTTATCGGCCAGAATGAGGGAATGAAGCGCCTGAAAACCGTGGACGCCAAAAAAGCCGAAGAAGCAGCCCTGGCCCAGTGGATTGCCCAGGACCCCGCACGCCAGCAGCAGTACGGCGAGGCCCTGAACACCATCAACCAGGCGTATGCGGGCATGCGGGAATACAACCTAAGCACGCAGTATGTGAATGAAGGTGCCTTTGGTACCGAGATTATTACGCTGGCGGCCCGCATGATGCCCCTGGCCAGCACCCTAAAAGCAACGCCTACTGACAAGGTTGCCATCAGCAAAGCCGTAGCCGACCTGAAGGAGCCCGTAGCGGAGTACTTCAAGGACTACAGCGCCCCCACCGACAAGAAGGTGTTTGCCGCCCTCATGAGCCTCTACATGCAGGATGTGCCCAAAGCTCAGCAGCCCGACGTGTTTCAGACGGTGCAGAAGCAGTACGGCGGCTCGATGCAGAAGTACGCCGATTATGTGTTTGCCAACTCCTTCCTGACCTCGGAAGCCAAGGTGAATGCCTTCCTGGCCAACCCGACCCTAGCAAAACTGGAAGCCGATCCGGCCTACAAAACCTACCAGTCGGTGTACACCAACTATGTGCAGAACATTGTGCCCAAGCTGCAAGGCTTGCAGGCCGGACTGGGCCGGGCCAACCGCCAGTACGTAGCCGCCTTGCGCGAGAAAAACAGCACCAAGGTGTACTCACCCGATGCTAACTCGACCATTCGCCTGAGCTACGGCTCGGTACGCCCCTACAAAGGCCGCGACGCCGTGTCTTACGACTACAAAACCACGGCGCAGGGCATCTTGGAGAAGGAAGATGCCAGCAACCCCGAGTTTATGGTGCCCCAGAAAGAGTTAGAACTGCTGAAAATGAAAGATTATGGCCGTTTCGCGGATAAGCAAGGCAACCTGCCCGTGGCCTTCATCACCGACAACGACATTACGGGTGGCAACTCCGGCTCGCCCGTTATCAATGGCCGCGGCGAGCTGATCGGCTTGGCCTTTGATGGCAACTGGGAAGCCATGACCGGCGACCTGGCCTACGACCCCGAGCTGAAGCGCTGCATCAACGCCGATATTCGCTATGTGCTTTGGTGCATTGAGAAGCTGGGCGGTGCCAAGCACTTGGTAGATGAAATGACGGTAGTAAACAACGGTCCCAACCCCGGCGTTGGTGCTGCTACGGCCACTTCCGCTGCACCTGACATGAGCGACGTGGAAAAGATGAAGGTGAAAACCGACAAAGGCGGCAAAACCAAAATCAAGCGCAAAAAGGAAAAGGACGCGGCCGTGTTGTAATCACTAGGCCCAGCCCAACCTCAAAGCCCCGGTACCACATGGTGCCGGGGCTTTTTTGTGTTTCTATAGCAAGCTTGAGGCAGCTGCTACTGAAAGTAAAACTCATAGAGGCAGAGGTCGCGCCACTACCTCAACCGTGCGGCGGTTTAGCTGAACAGTAGGGGTAGCAACGGCCCCAACCTGAGGTAAAGCTCCACATAACAAGCCCTGGGTAGCTGCGTAGTTTTTCTCCGGAAAGGTGGCTGGCGTGCTAGTAAGCTGCTTTTCTATCGTCCTGCTTGGTTGGTGTTCGGCTGTTTACGTCAGTGTATGAGGAAGTTATATCTAACATTTTTAGTGCTTAGTGGAATATGGTGTGGTGCGCAGGCCCAAGGCAACGGGCCGGGTGTATGGGGTGCCCGGGCGGCCGGGCTGGGGCAAATAGGAACCGTACTGGAAGAGGATGGGTGGGCCGGCGCTGGCAATGCTGCTGCCCTAGGTAGCCTAAGGCTCCTAACCGTCGGGGTAGGGGCCGAAAACCGGTACCTGCTTCCGGCCCTGAACACTGTAGCGGTGGTGGCGGCTATGCCCCTAGGTCCTCGAAATGCCGCAACTGCTCCGGTAGCCGGAATTCCGGAGGCCATAGCGGCCGCTACGGCTCCGCGCTACGGCGTGCTAGGCTTTACGGCGCAACGCTTTGGCGGCAAACTGTACTCCGAACAGCGCCTGGGCCTGGGCTATGGCTACCGATTAGGCACCGTGCGGGTAGGCGCGCGAGTAGAGGTGCTGCAAACCAGCTTCGAGGGGCTAGGCAGCCGGCGCGTGGTAGCTGCCTCGCTGGGCGGGCAGGCCGATATCATTCCGCGCAAGCTCACCTTTGGCGCTACCCTCTATAACCTTAACCAAGCCCGTCTGGCGTCTTACCAGGATGAGCGAGTACCAACTGTGCTGCGGGCCGGACTAGCGTGGCGAGCCTCTGAGAAAGTACTGCTGCTGGCCGAAACGGAGAAAGACGTGGAGCAGGACGCCGACTTTAAAGCGGGTCTGGAGTATGTGCCGGTGCCCGTACTAGCGTTGCGCGCCGGCCTGTCTTCGCTGACGGGGCAGCTGACGGGCGGGGCTGGTTTTCAGGCTGGGCAGTTTCGGATTGACTACGCCGCCGGCTGGCACGAAGCGCTAGGGCTCAGCCAGCAAGTAAGTGTAGCGTGGCAGCATGAACCCAAGCAGCCATGAGGTTCCGGCTTTCCAAGGGGCTAGTGGCCTTCCTGCTGCTAACCCGTACCGCCGGAGCCCAGGACTTCCAGCGCCCCGCCGTCCCCGACCTCGACCGCCTTACCCAGGAGCTTTTCGCCGAAATCGAGAACGATGAAACGCCCTACGAGGACCTCTACGAAACACTGCTGCAGTACTACCAGACGCCACTTAACCTTAACACGGCAACCCGCGAAGAGCTGCGAGGCTTGCTGCTTTTCTCTGAAACCCAGATAACGAATCTGCTAGAGCACCGCCAGCGCAACGGCGCTTTCCTGAGCCTGTATGAGCTGCAAAGCGTAGATGGTCTGGACCTACGAACCATCTACCGGGCAGCTCCTTTCATTACGGTCGTGAACACGAATATGCAGGCCAGCCGGGGGCCACTCTGGCAGCGCGTGCTTCATGAGGATAACAATGCCCTGTTTCTGCGCTACGAGCGCACGCTGCAAAGCCGAAAAGGATACGACAGCCCCGATACCGTGCGCGGAGGCCTGCCTGCCACCCGCTACCTCGGCTCCCCCGATAAACTGTTGGTGCGCTACCGCGTGAGCCATAGCAAAGACTTTAGCCTAGGATTTACGACCGAAAAAGATGCCGGCGAGCAGCTCGCCTGGGACCCCGCTACCCGCCGGTACGGCGCCGATTTCCACTCGGCCCACCTGGTACTGCAGGAGCGGGGCCGCCTGAAAACGCTGGCCCTCGGCGACTACCAACTTCAGTTCGGGCAAGGGTTGCTGCTTTCATCGGGGCTTTCGGTGGGTAAGGGGGCCGAAACGATTACAACCCTGCGCCGGAGCTCGGTAGGCGTGCGTCCCTACTCCTCGGTGCTGGAGAATACGTTTTTTCGCGGGGCGGCGGCTACGGTAGCGCTTTCGTCCACGGTACGCGCCACGGCGTTCGTCTCGCGCAAGCGCATTGATGCCTCTGTGCAGCAGGCCCAAGATTCGTTGGCCGATTTCAGCGAATTCTCCTCCGGGCTGCTGCTCACAGGCTTCCACCGCACGCCCACCGAGCTAGCGAACCGGCAGGTACTACGCGAAACCGTGGGCGGCGGCAACCTCAGCTACGCCAGCCGCAGCGGCGACCTGCAAGCCGGCCTTACCGCCATCGGGACGCACTTCAACAAGCCCCTGCAGCGCCGCGACGAGCCATACAATGCCTATGAGTTGCGGGGCCAGCGTACCCTAGCGCTCGGGGCCAACTACAGCTATGTGTGGCGCAACCTGCTGCTGTTCGGCGAAACGGCCCGCAGCAGCAGTGGCGGTCTGGGCACGGTAAACGGACTGCTGGCTAGCCTGGCTCCTGCCGTTGATGCCGCGGTGCTTTACCGCCACTACACGCCCGATTTCCATACCCTCTATGGTAACGCCCTCAGCGAAAACTCGCGTAACATCAATGAAAGCGGCTTATACCTGGGGCTGAAGTTGCGGCCGGTGGCGCGGTGGGAAGTCTCGGCGTACTACGACCGGTTTCGGTTTCCGTGGCTGCGCTACCAAGCCGGGGCGCCCAGTACGGGCCACGACTGGCTGGTTCGGGTGGCGTTTACCCCTAGTAAAACCAACCTGCTTTACCTGCAGTTGCGCCAGCGCACCAAAGCCTATGATGCCGACACGCTACGGCCAGCGCCGCTGCTGGTGCCCACGCGCCGCCAAAGTTTGCTGCTCTTCTATGATTCCAGCCCGCTGCCCATCCTCAGCCTGCGCACCCGCCTGCAGGGCACTGAGTATCGTGAAGACGAAGGCCCGGCCCGCCACGGCTACGTATTGGCCCAAGATATAACCTTGCATCCGGCGCGTCGGCTGCGCCTATCGGCCCGCTACGCCCTCTTCGATACCGATGATTACGATACGCGCCAGTATGTTTTTGAGCAGGATGTACTCTACGCTTTTTCCATTCCGGTTCTCTCAGGCCAGGGTACCCGCACCTATGTTCTGGCGCAGGTTGATATAAACCGCCACCTCACACTGTGGCTGCGCTACGCCGATACGCACTACCGCCATCAAAACACGGTCGGCTCTGGGCTAGATGAAATTCAGGGCGCGCGGCGGTCCGAGATAAAATCCCAGCTCCGTTACCGGTTTTAGGCACCGCCCGCGGCAAAAACACTAGGTCCTGAAAACCAGCAAAGCGGCTCCGGATACTACCGGAGCCGC
Organism: Hymenobacter seoulensis; assembly: GCF_054780535.1. NCBI lineage: Bacteria > Pseudomonadati > Bacteroidota > Cytophagia > Cytophagales > Hymenobacteraceae > Hymenobacter > Hymenobacter seoulensis. The sequence goes on along the minus strand of NZ_BAAGWD010000001.1, from coordinate 1,481,751 downwards.
TTTGCTGGTTTGGTAAAAAGACTAGGGCTTATTGCTTCAGCAACTGTACTACGGCCGCGCCCTCGGGTAAGTCGAGATGCAGGTGGTAAAGCCCCGTGCTGAGGTGACGCAAGTCCAGAGAATACTGCAACGTGGCGGTGCCCTTCGTGAGAGTTTGCGCGGCTACCTGCCGGCCTAACGCATCAGTTACCCGCAGTGCTACCGGGCCGCGCTGGGCATTGGCCAGGCTGATGGTATACAGGCCCGTACTAGGGTTCGGATATACGTCAAGCCCATCTACCACCAGGGCGCTGATAACGCCCGTAATTGTGGAAATGGTCTGGCAGCTTTCGTTGGAATACGCCGAGTTGCCGGTGGCATTTACGGCGCGCACGCGGTAGCAATACGTGCCATTGGTGCTTACCTGGTCAGTATAGGCCGTGATGTTGGCCGGTACGGTAGCAATACGGGCAAAGGCGCCGCCATTACGGGCCCGCTCCACCTCGAAGCCCGTTTCATTGCCAGACTTATCCAGCCACAGCATATCAATGCTGGCTACGTTGTTGGTAAGGGTAGGCGTGAGGGTGGCCAGGGAGGTGGGGGCTGCTGGCAGCTCGCCTACCGTGCACACCTCTAGGGTCCAACCCGTAAGGGTACCTCCGTTGCCAGCGGTGTTGTCCGTTACGCTCAGCGTCCAGTCGCCGGTGGCTGGCTCGTTCAGCAGGTCAGAAAAGGAGTTGGCGGGACGCACGGTTGCCCCACTGGCAAGGGGGCAGGCTATGGCTGCGGCTGCGGCTTCATCAAAAGTCAGGCTGAGATTAGCCGTGCCCGGGCAAGCGCGCGAGAACAGCACTACCCGCCGGCCAGCGGGGCTGGTCAGGGCTATTTCCAGCTCGCCTACATTGGGGTGCGTAATGGCCACGTTCCGGACCCGGATGGCCGACACCCGCTCGGTATTATCTATCCGGATAGACGAGTTAGCCGTGGAGGCAGCCGCCGTGGAAATGGTGCGCGGAACCTGCGTGGCTGCCACGCTCAGGCAATTCTGGGTGCCCGTGGTAAAGGCTACCACCGCCGAGTAAGGAGCGGTAGTGCAGGGGCTGAGGGCGCGTACGCGCACATAGTACGTAGTAGTGGGTTGCAGCGCCGTCGGATAGGTAAAACTGGTGCCCGTGATACCCGTTTGGGTCAGCACTACATTCGTGAAGGCGGCATTGGTAGCTACCTGCACCTCGTATGCGGTAGCGTTCGGAACGGCACCCCACGTAAATCGAGGCCGCAGGGTAGTAGTGCCGCCCGCGGCAGGAGCTGTAATGGTGGCGGCTTGGGTAGCGGCCGGTAGCACCGTCAGGGGGATATCCAGCACCCTGACAACGCCGCCGCTAGTGCCCGTCAGCCGAATGATATACGTACCTGCCGCTGCAGTGCTGGTAGCGCTGAAGGTTGCCGTGGTGCTTGCCCCGGCTTGCACCGTGGCGCTGGCAAAACTCACGGTTACGCCGACGGGCAGGTTGGTAGCGGCTAGGTCAACGGCGCCGCTGAAGTCCTGTAGTTTCCCCACCGCAATAGTGCGGGTGCTGGATGTTCCCGGGCAAAAAGAAAGCGGTACCACCCCGCAGCCTGCGCCCTGCAAAAAGAAGGTGGGAGTAGTGGATGTCTGAACCGTGAAATTCTGATTTGAGATGTCGAAGAAAATGCCGCCACTGGCCTGCACCCTGATGCGCGCCGTGCCGGTTGCCGTTACGCTGGCAGGTAGCGTCACGGTTTCGCAGCCGTCGTTGGGGGTGTTGGCCAGCAGCGTGGTAGGGTAGGTAAGGCCGCCGTTGGTTGAGAGCAGAATATCAACGTTGGCCGCGCTGATGGGCGCTTGGTTGGTGTTGGCCACGTTCCAGGTTACCTGCTGCGGAGCCCCCACCAGCCACGTGGTGCCGGTGTTAGGAGCCGTAACTACAAAGGGCCCAGCTGTCCCAATCACGGCCACGCTCATGGAGTCGTAGTTGGTGCCGCCACCACCGGTGCGGTTGTCGCGGGCGACCAACCGGAAAATCAAGCGGCGCCCATAGCTAGGCAGCAGCTCGCCCCGGGTTTGGGTATTGTTGATGATATCTGAAAGGCGAGGAAAAGTGCGCGTTGGGGTTGAAATCGGAATGAATGCCCGGAAAATGGGTGCGTCGCCGGAGGGCGCGTTGGGTACGCCGGCTGGACCCAGGTTGAATTCTTCCCACGAGTAGGTCAGCGCATCCCCATCGGCATCGGTAGCCGAGCCCGTCAGGGTGAACGGCGTGCCTACCGGAACAGCGTAGTTGCGGCCCGCATTCACCACGGGTGGGGTGTTGCCGGTGGATGTTTTAACCCCGCAATTGCCAGCGCCATTGATGTGCGCTACAATCTGGTCGATGCTGTATGAGTGAAAATACGGGTCGGAGGTTGGCTGAATATCATCGGCGCCGCAAATGCCCGCGTAGGCCATAATCGTGCTGCCGGAGCCGGGCTCATACGCCGCCGTGTTCGAGCGGTTGCCACCCCCGCAGTTTCCGGTCTGGCTGTTAAAGGTGTGGTCGGCGCCAAACTGATGGCCCATTTCGTGCGCTACGTAGTCTACATCGAAGGCATCATTAATGGGCGAGGGAGAGCCGGTAACGCCGCGCGCCTTACCCGATACGCACACCGAGGGCTTCTGGGCAATGCCGCCGCCGCCGGTGCTGAACACGTGACCGATATCGTAGTTGTTGTTGCCAATGCGCTCATCCACCGTAGTTTGGTTTTGGTTGAGCATGGCCGAGCCGCTGTTGTTCGTGTACGGGTCGGTATCGGGGTCGAGGAAAATCAACGTGTCGTTGTTGCCCACCAGCACCAGCCGTACGGCCAACTCGCGCTCATAAATGCCATTGATGCGGTTGATGGACGCTACCATGCCCGCCATTGCGCCTGCCACGGTTCCGCCATGAAATGCCGTGTATTCGGCGGTGCAGGCCAGCGCTAACCGAAAGGTGTGCAGCGTACCGCCATTGGCTACGGCCTGCCGGGCCGCCTTTGCCAGCGGGGCAGCCACGCCGATTTCCTCAGCAGCGGATGTTTCGCACACAAACGGAAACGCACCCCGGTTCATGGCGCGCCGCTCAAAAACCAGGTGCACGTTCTGGCCGCGTACGGCCGGGTCAATGAAAACCGTTTTGTCGGGCGCCATAATCATGGCATGAAACCCATCAGGGCTGATATCGAGGCGGGCAGTTGCCGCCGGGTCATCAATGCCCTGGGCCGCGTAGGTATGAATGCTAGGAAATTTGGCGGCCAGCTCCGGCGCCATCACCGGTGTCTGCACCACCCGAAACCGTTGCGAAGTGCCATCGGGTAGGGGCAGGGAAATAACCGTAGGGGAGTTGCGGGCCGCCACCGTGCGCTCAGTAGGGGCCGGGTTGAGGGCCGCCTGCAGGGTAGTAAGCTGAAAGGTAACGGAGCGGAAGTGAGACAACGGCTGAACTGCCTGCCGGGCCGCCGCGGGTAGCTGGGGCGCATCAGCCCATAGTACCCGTTGGGCGCTGGCTGTCGGAAGAAAGGCTATCCAACTAGCTAACAGCACGCATCCGGTCAGGAATGGCTGCCAGGCCCATCGGCTAAGAGTAGGAGTTATTGGCATAGAGGCAGAAAAATCAAGCGAATAGTAGCAGCAAAAAGCTGCTCTAATGTAAGGTTTTAGCTTCGGGCGGCGTAGGCTTCAGCCCTATAAATTTGGTGGAGTTTACCGCTCGGGGAGGGCTAGTAACTGCCTGCGTAGCGAGGTGGTTCTGCTGACAGAGAGCAGTTACTAGGTGTTCTGGCGGTGCAAAATGCCGCTGCACACAGGCTGGGCACCACAAAAAAACACGTCCGTCGGAATGCGGCGGACGTGTTCACGAGGTAAGCTTTGCTGAAACTTCTGCGCAGTATTAGGCGTCGGTTTTCAGCAGTACCAACTGCGCTTTATCAGCCGCGCTGATCTTGCGCCGAAACTCCAGATAGGCCGGATAATCGGTGCGGGAAAAGCGGGTACGGGGCATTTGCAGCTGGCGGATGTATTGAATGGTGCCATCGGGCAGGGCCTGGTGCTGACTCGAATAGGTGCCAAACGGGGTGGTGAGCTTTACAGGATTTGGGAGCTGCTCTGGGCGCAGACTAGCCGGAATGTGCAGGCGTACCGTGTCGGTTTGGGTAAGTGCGTGGTCCAGCCACAAATCGGCCTGGCGCTCACCTACCGTGGCTGCTGGCGCCGAAAGCCGGCTCACCAGATTGGGCGTCACGAATACCCGCTTGCCACTTGGAGGTGCCAGGGAGGGTAGCGTCAGGGCCAGGTTTTCCGTTAGGCCCGGAATGGGCGCGCCGGACGCTGTGTGGCGGAACGATACTTTGGTAAGTGTGAAGTTCGGTAACTGCAACCGGCTGCTGACGTGCTTTTTCTGCTCGGCCAAATCAAGGCTGGTGATGCCCGAAATAGCGTCGTACTCCAGGCCGGTGCGCAAGGTGCGCAGGGTAGCCGTGGCATTTCCCTGCGCATCCAAGTACACGTCGGCTAGTCGTTCGCGGCGGTTCTCGGCGGCACCATAGCGTGGGGTGGGTACCAGCTTGCCGCCTTCGGGCAGCAGCAGCAGGGCATGGCGGTTGCCCGTGAAGCCGCCCATGTAGCCGAAAGGATTGCTCTGGCTGGTGCATTCCAGCCACACGGTATCGGGCTTCGCACTTTTCTGCAGCGGCACGCACAGCACCACGTGGTTGAACTGGGAGCTGGGGAAATCCGTCCGGATATCCTGCTCATCAGAACCTGCTTTTACTAGGGCCGCGTGGGAGGTAATGCCGGCTACCCCTAGCAGCGCTTTGCAATAGTTGGTGAGGGCTTTGCAGTCGCCGTAACCATTAGCAGCTACCGAGGAAGCCGGGAAGGTTTGCCACCCCCCGAGGCCTAGCTGAATGGAAATGTAGCGCGTGTTGGCTTGCAAAAACTCGTACACCTTCCGGATGCGGGCACGCTCATCGGTTTCGCCTTGTACCAGCGCCGTAATGCGGGCTTGCATCTCGGGCGGCAGCGCGTCACGACCGGCGTTCAGCTCATAATTCCAGCGGCTCAGGTCGGCCCAGGAAGTGAGCTTGCCGGGGTGGCCTTGCACCTCAAACTGCGAGGGAGCGGTAAGCACAACGGGCGTCAGTTCCCCCACCGAAGGCGCATCGGGCTCCTCTTCGCGAGCGGCCAAGTCGTGCACCTGCCACTCGTAAATTTCCTGGCTTCCTTGGGTGCGGCGCGCTAGGGCGGCTCCGGTCGGCAACCGCAGCTCTTGGTAGCGCAGGGCCATGCCCGTGGGCATCAGTACCTTAAAGGAGGCCTGCTCTACGCTGAGCTGCTCCACGGGCTGCGGCTGCCAGGTAGAGTAAAATAAGGGGTTATCCGAAACCACTTCGTACTCGAACTCCGCCGTGTACGGGTAGGTAGGCTGACTTAAATCGGCCACCCGGCCGCGGGCGTCGCTGGCCAGGCTAAACCCATCCGAGAGGCTGATATCGTGCACATCGGCGGAGCGCAGCTGGCGTAGTAGGCGGCCGTTGGCATCGTATACGCTGCCGCGGAAATAGCTGATGCTGTTGAGCTGGCTATAGTACACCAGCTCACTGGCCCAGCGGGCGCCGGCCTCATCAAGCACCGTAACCGCCCGCCGCACCGTTTCCACAGTGCGGCCAGCTGATTTTACCAGCAGCGTTTCCTCATGAAGCCGCACAATGGCGTGGGCATTTTCCCGCAGAGCAGCCGGCAGCGTGGCCACGGCATACTTGGGGGCAGGGCCATAGGCAGCCTGCGCCTGCGGCAGGCTGAACGACATGAGGGCCGCAACTGCGGCGAAGGGTAGCAAACGGGTGCGCATCAGCTTATACTTTCTTCTTGAGGACCAACCGCTCACCCTGCTTAGCCATCATGCGGGCAAAAAACTCACGCAGGTAAGCATATTCCTCGGCTGAGTATTCCGGGCGCCCTAGGCTCATGCGGCTCATAATCTGGATGGTGCCCACGCCGGGCTGCACGGCGTAGGTAAAGCGGCCGCCACCCTCCGGAATTTCAACCACCATGTTTTTGGGCGTTTCCTCCAACTCAAAGCCAGCGGGCAAGGTCACGTTCAGCATGATGGTCTCATCAAGCCCGGCCCCGAAGTTCACCGGAAAACGGCGATTTTCGTGCAGGAAGGGGTTTTTGTCGGTGCCGAAGTCGCGGAGCGGGCTGAGGTAGATGGTGCCCACCGGTGCGTCGCCGCCGGCCGAGGCAAACTCGTAGTCAAGGGTGAGCGGGCGGTTAAGCACATCTTTTTCCTTGAATGTAAACTTGGGAATGCTCCAGCCTTCGTGGTTGGCGGTAAGTTCCTCCACGTATTTTTTCTCGCCCAGCTTGCGGAGCTTATCCCGTTGATCGAAGGCCAGATAGCCGCCGTGTTCTTGGTGCACCTTGCCCGTAAGGCCGCCCTTGTCATCTACCAGAATATTGATCTGGCGGTAGGTGAGCATGCGCTCAGCTGGTTTCAGCTCTACCCAGCGCGAGTCGGTGGCTTTGGCCATTACAAGGCGGCCAATTCCGTTTAGGCAGCGGTAGGGCAGCATGCCGCAGGGTGCCAGCTCCTCGGTGGCATCAACCAGCATCTCCTTGCCTTCGGGCAGCGCTACGTGAGCAATCACGTAGTTGAAGCGGCTCATCAGGGGCACGTTGGTTTCCATGCGGCCGTGGTTGCGAGTGCTCAGCAGTACGGGGTTGGCCGTTAGGCCTGCTTCGCGCAGGGCCGCAATCAGCAGCAGATTTACGTCGGCGGCCGAACCGGTTTTCTGGTCGTAGACCCGGCGGATGTTACCTGAGGCCATTACGCCATTGTTACCATTGTGCTTTACGGCTCGGCGTACTAGGTCATGAATGGCGGCAACCCGGGTGGCGGGGTCAGCGTGCTGCGCCATAAGTGGCGTAAGCTGCTCTTTCAGAAAGCCAGCGCGGCTCAGCTGGGCCCCGAAGTTATCTTCGTTGAGAAGCTCCCGCTCAATTTTCTCCCAGGAGTTGGCTACGGGCTTGTAGGCCTCGTTCGGCCATTTCGTGCCGGCTAACTCAAAGTCGATTTTGGCGATGTAGTCGTTGGTGGTGGTCATGTAGGGCTCCTCGCGCATGGCTGGCACGTTCTTCATGGCCCAACGGTAGTTGGTCACGCGGGGCGTTACGGTTTCTGCCCCGCCTGATTCGCGGTTGCCACGCAAATCCGTGCTTGCCGACCAGCGGATGGTGTACTGGGTCAGGCCTTCGTTGCGCTCCTGCACTTCCAGCGGCTCATAGCCTTGCATCAGCATCTTGTAGTCGAAATACTCCGGAATGGCGGCGCGAAACTCGCTCCAGCGCACCGGAATATCCGATTGAAAAGTCCAATCCTGAAAGTTGAAGGTAAACGCCGACGATACGGTGTAGGCAAACTCCACAATGGAGCCTTCCCGCACGTTGGGCATCGTAAACTTGCGGATGGTTACGTTCGGGGTGCTTTCTTCGCGGAAAATGGACTCTGAGTTAAGCTTTTCCTTCACCACCTGCCCATTCGTGAGGTTGTAAGTGAAGCCTTTCAGGTTCATCAGCTTTTCCTCGGAGTTGCCGCGGTGGTAAAGCGGAATTTTGACGGTAGCGTAGTCATAGCCGGCTTTCTTCAGAATTTTGATTCGGGCCACGCGCTCAAACACCACGCGAAAGCCCTCTTCCGCGTACTCGAAGCGGGAACGGCCAAAGTCGCAGAGCACTACGGCAGGGGCGGTGCTGTCGGCCACGAAGTTTTCGGCGGTGAGGTCACGCTCATCAATCTTCCCGAACTTAATCGGGTCGGTCTGGGCCTGCGCCAGCGATACGGACGAACCGCTGCAAATACCGGCTAGTACCAGCCGGCGGAGTAAAGGTTGAATCATATAAACTCAGGTAAAGTACTTGTGACGACAATGGATACATTTCCTGGCTTCGCCTCCTACAAAGAGCCTGAAACCGGAAACAGCATGTTACAATAGGGTAGTGAGCAGTAGAGCGAAGGAGCGGGGTACTAGTGGTATTTGGGGCAGCAGCACTAACAGAACGAGAGCCCTACGTTACTGCCGTTGCAGTACAATGGGCTCGGCAAACTTGGCCATGGCGCGGGTATATAACTCGCGTATGGCTTGGTATTCTTCTGCCGTGTACTGGGTTTTGTTCAGGTGCAACCGCCCGTTTATAGCCAGGCTTTGCGGCGTAGCGCGGTTGATGGCATAAGTAAAGCTGCCTCCGTTGTTAGGCAGTGCTAGGGTAAGATTAGCCGGCAACTCCGTTGCCGAATAGCCACTAGGCAGCGTTAGCTCCACTAGGTACTCCAGGCGGCGGGCGTTGGCCAGGTCCACCGGATACAGGCGGTCGGGACTTTGAAAGGGGTTAGTGGCCAAGCCTAGCTGCTGAATGGGCCGCACATATAAGGTAGTAGCCGCCTGCTCGGCGCCCGGTAAATGGGTAGTAAGCTTGAGGGCCACGGGCTTGGTCACGTCATCAACTACAGCTTCGGCTTTCTCAATCTGCCACTCGGGGTGGCCCTGTTGCCACTGCTGGCGCAAGGCCGGCAACGGCAGGCGGTGCTCGGCGGCCGCATACCCGGCATACTCCTGGCGTACAGTACCCAGTAGGCTACCCTTCGCATCAAGTGTAAGCTGGGCATGGGTATACCGCATATGCGGCGTGGTGGTAGCAAGGGGCACCCACCGGCCCGCGGGCCCTAGCAACCTACCTTGCCCGTTCAGGCAGTTTTCGGGTAGCAAGTCGGGTGGTAGGGTAGGGTCAGTGGCATCGAGCAGCAGCTGCTTGTTGCCAGGCAGAGTTACATGGGCCGCCACATAGTTAAACTGATTCAAAGCGGGCATTTCCGTCTGAATTTTGCCGTGGCTGCGGGTACTCAATAAAAGCGGCTGCGCATCCAAGCCAGCCTCACGCAGGGCGTGAATTAGAAGTAGGTTTATTTCAGCAGAATTGCCTTGGCGCAGCTCCTGCACCTTTTTAGGTGTATTAAGCGCGTGCATAGAAGTCCTGCCATTGTACCCTACGGCTTGCTGAATTAACAAGCGTACAGCAGCTGCCCGGGCACTAGGGTCCGGAATGGTGCGAAGTGCCGTTGCACCGCTGGCAAGTGGAGAACTGCGCTGTAGATATTGTCCAAATGCCTCCCGTTCTAATAGCTCCTTTTCAATTTGTGCCCAGGTGCCCACAATGTAACTAGGGGCGCGGTTAGGGTCAAACTGAACACGCTCCAACTCAAAGTCAACCCGGCTTAGATAATCATGTTCTGTAGTAAGGAATGACTCTGCCTTGAAGGGCGGGACATCCTTTAGTACCCAGCGCCGGGTCAGGGCTTGAGTGGAGATATTATACGCTTGGTCGGCGGCAGCAGAAGTACCACCATAGCCGTTGTCGGTTGTTTCCCGGTAAGCCGTTGAATAAGAAGTGGAGCCAGTTTCATTTACCGCAAAGGGTATATATGAACGCGTCATTTCCTTGTAGGCCATGAATCCAGGAATTTGCACCCGGTACTCACTCCAACGTACTGGAATATGCTGCTGAAACTGCCAATCCTGCAGATTGATCCAAAAAGGTGAGCGAACCACGTATGTAAACTCCAAGATGGAGCCTTCGCGCACATTGGGTAGCGTGAAAGCGTACTCACTGTGGCGATCATCTAGCTTGCGGCTGAATACTGCTTCGGTTTTGAGCGGATCTTTGCTTAGATCCTTGCCATTGAGATTATACGTGAAGCCTTTGAGTTGCTGAATCTGCTCTTTTCTACTGTAGTCGGGGTCATGGTACAGTTCAACCCGCACCGTGGCGTTATCGTAGCCCGCTTTCTTCCGGACGATCATGCGCACGGTGCGCTCGAAAAACCACTCAAAGCCATCCTGCCCGCCTTTGAGTTTTGATTGACCAAAGTCGCAGAGTATTTCGGCGGCGGCGGAATCGGGGCGGGAAAGGATGACGGCATCTTCTTTGGCATCGAGCTTACCAAACCGAAGCGGAACCTCCTGTGCTTTCAGGATAGTTGGGGCAGCGAGCAGCAGCAAGCCGCTCAGAACTCCGCGCCAGTAAGCGGGAGCGATACACGTTAACATCAGAACACGGATAAATTATACCTGATAGGCCGGCTAGCACTCCGGCAGCGAAGTAAAGCTAGGGAAAAGTATAGCGCAGAACAAGCTCCCTTTACTCGTGCTGTACAGCTTTGTGGCGGCCGAACACTAGGTACGCCAAGCCCAACAGAACGGAAGCGGCGCTGAGGCCGTGCACCAACGGCAAACGCGCTGGCTCATTGGCATATAGCCAGCCGGCCAGCAAGGCGCCTAGGCCAATGCCGGCCTCCAAGGCTATGTACATGGTAGCCACGGCCCGGCCCCGCCGCTCGGGGTGGCTCAGGTCTACCGTCCAGGCGTATAGAGTGGGCGAATTCAGGCCCGTAGCCAACCCGAACAAGATAGCACCGCCCAGAAACAAGGGTGTGGTGGTAGCCAACGCCAGCAGCACCAACGATACCACCATGAGCGCCGAGGAGCCAATGAGTACGGGCACTCGGCCGTAGCGGTCGGAAGCGCGGCCGGCCAGCAGGCGCACTACCAGGGAAGCACCCGTGTAGCAGGTATAAAACAAACCCTTGCTGCCATGGGTGAGGCCAAGCAGACGGCTTTGGTCTGGAATTACCGTCAGGACGGCGCCAAACGGAAACAGGCACAGCAGCGTTGCCACGGCCGGAGCCAGCACACGCGGCTCCAGCACTTCGTTCCAATCAAGGCGCAGCAGGCTCCAGCTGAAGCGCTGGCGCTGGGCCTGGGGCAAGGTTTCCGTCATGGTGCCCTGCACTACCAAGCTTAGTAGGGCCAGGCCTGAGGAGCAGTAGAACATGGTGTTCAGAGAAAACTGCTCGGCCAGAAACGAGCCTAGGGCTGGGCCGGCGGCCATGCCTAGGGAGCCCGCCACTCCGAGCAGCCCCATGGCTTCGCCGCGGCGGGCGTACGGAATAATATCAGCAATGAAGGCGGCTGTGCCCGTTGGCTTAAAGCCCGTGCTAAAGCCGTGTAGCAGCCGCAGGCCCAAAAAGGCCGCTACTGTAGCCGTGAAGGGGTAAAAGAAGCCGCAGACAAAGCACACCAATGAGCCAAACACCATTACCGGAATGCGACCCACAGTATCGGCCAGCTTCCCGCTGAATGGGCGCGAAAGGCCCGCTGTAAGCGTAAACAAGGCGATAATGAACCCTTTGTACTCGGCTCCGCCTAGGCGCGTGAGGTAGTCGGGCAGTTCAGGTAGGAGCATGTTGAAGCTCATGAAGAACAGCAACGACGACAGGCACATCAGCCAGAAGCCAGGCGTGTACACGCGCGCAGAGGAGGGAGCAGAGGTAGCGGGCATTTCGGGGGCAAAGGTAGCCTCTCAAGCCAAGGTGGCGCGGTGCTAGCTCCCAATTTTCCCGAAAGTATGCTGTTTGATAGGATTTTTTGAGCTAGTAATTGGGTTAGATAGAGGAGATTAGCCGACGAGTATCAACAGAAGCCAAAATTCTTTTGGAGAAAAATTCTCCACTAGGTCTGCTCCCGGTCGTATCTTCACTGTACTACATCCATCATTCATTCTCTATTTGTATGGCACAAGATCAGCAGAGTCAACCGCAGAACGGCACCTCCGGCAATGGCACGGGAACTGCCGTGACTGGCGCCGGCACCTCGCACGACCAGCGCACCGCCGACGGCGAAAATGCTCAAACCTTAACCACCCGCCAGGGTCACCCACTTACCAATAACCAGAACCTGCGCACCGTGGGCAGCCGCGGCCCCGCCACGCTGGAGAACTATCAGTTCCTGGAAAAAATCAGTCACTTTGACCGGGAACGGGTTCCGGAGCGCGTAGTGCACGCCCGCGGCGCCGGCGCGCACGGCGTGTTTGAGGCGTATGGCAAGGTAGGCGACGAGCCGATTGAAAAATATACCCGCGCTAAGCTGTTCAATACCGCCGGCAAGCAAACGCCGGTGTTTGTGCGCTTCAGCACGGTGGGCCACGGCGGCCACTCGCCGGAAACCCTGCGCGACCCACGCGGCTTTGCCGTGAAGTTCTACACCGAAGACGGCAACTGGGACCTGGTGGGCAACAACCTGAAGGTGTTCTTTATCCGGGATGCCATGAAGTTTCCGGACCTGATTCACTCTCAGAAGCCCGATCCGGTAACGAACCGCCAGAGCGGGGAGCGAATTTTCGACTTCATTGCCAACACGCCGGAAGCCATGCACATGGTTTCCTTCCTGTTCTCGCCGTGGGGCATTCCGGCCAACTACCGCCAGATGCAGGGCTCCGGCGTGAACACCTACAAGTGGGTGAATGCCCAAGGCGAAGCGGTGCTGGTGAAATACCACTGGGAGCCGCTGCAGGGCATCAAGAACCTAACGGCTCAGGAAGCGGAAGCCATTCAAGCCAAAAACTTCAACCACGCTACCCAGGACCTGTTCGACAACATTAAAGCCGGCAACTTCCCGCAGTGGGAGCTGTGCGTGCAGATTATGTCGGATGATGAGCACCCTGAGCTGGACTTCGACCCCTTGGACGACACCAAAATCTGGCCCCAGGATCAGTTCCCGTTCCTGCCCGTGGGCAAGATGACGCTCAACAAAAACCCCGAGAACTACTTTGCCGAGGTAGAGCAGGTCGCGTTTGGTACGGGTGTGCTGGTAGATGGCCTGGATTTCTCGGACGACAAAATGCTACAGGGGCGCACGTTCTCGTACTCCGATACGCAGCGTTACCGTGTGGGCACCAACTACCTGCAGTTGCCTATCAATGCGCCCAAAAAGCACGTGGCTACCAACCAGCGCGATGGTCAGATGGCCTACCATGTTGATTCGGCGCCCGGTCAGAACCTGCACATCAACTACGAGCCCAGCAGCCTGAACGGCCTGAAAGAAGCGCCACGCACGGCTCCGGACCATATGCCCGAGTACACCGGCCGCTTGGTTCGCCAAACGCTGGACCGCACCAATAACTTTAAGCAAGCCGGCGAACGGTACCGCTTGCACGAGGATTGGGAGCGTGACGACCTGATCAACAACATGGTAGGTGCCTTGGCCGACGCCGACCGAAGAGTGAGCGACAAAATGGTAGAGCTGTGCACCAACTGCGACCCGGATTGGGGCCAGCGCCTCGCCGATGGGTTGCAGAAAGCCCGCAGCAGCATGCACGCCGCCGGCGGCAACCAATACAATGAAGCACAGCAGGCACAAGCCGTAGAGCAAGCCGAAGCCGTCTCGCACGAAGCGAAGCCGTACTAAGCCGCTTTTTTGCTTAGCAGAAAAAGGCCTCACCAACTGGTGAGGCCTTTTTATGTCGGTTTAGGTTTTGCTAGGGGGTAGGTTGCTCCGAAGTGCTCGGTACGGAGTCGGGCTCAACCGGGGCCGCGGTAGGCGCCAGAATTTGGGCGGAGTCCGGAGCTTGCTCATCGGAGGTAAGGTTTTCCTCGGACGAGGAGCTAGTAGCCTCGGCGTCCTCAGGTTCAGGTGGTGTAGAGTCCGACGACACGACGAGCGTATCAGGTTGAATATCGGAAAGGGAAGGAGCGGTAGCTGATGCTGCGGGTTGGTCTTCGTCTGCGGCTGATTTTTCGGTTTTGGGGCGGGAAGGCCGCTCGCGCCACTTTTCTGAGAGTTGCACCGTGCCCCAGATAGCGCCCCCCAACACGGCCAACGCGACACCCAGCACCATAACTGCGCGGGGCCACTGCAGCCGCCACGAAGGCCGCCGGATTAAATTGCCAGCAGCTGACCGAACAACGGATGGAGCAGGAGCGCTTGGAACTGGCTGGGTAGGGTTTGGGCTAGCTGGAGCCCTAGTAACCGGAGCGGCCGCAGGCAGAGCCCCTGGGGCAGGGGCGCTCTGCAACTGCTCAATTAGCTGCCCCAATTGCCGAATTCGGGCATCCAGCTCTTGGTTACGCGCTGCCGACTCGGCCTGCGTGGCCCGAATGGCTTCTTCCAGCTGGTTTTTTTCCTGGGTTTCGGCGGCTAGGCGGGCCTGTAGTCCGGCTACTTCAGCGGCGGCCGATGGCGCTTGGTTTAGCTTGGCCCGCAGCTCCTCAATGCTTCGTTCCCGCTCGGCTTCGCGGGCCTCCATTTGTTGGCGTTGCTGCGCTAGCTCTGTGCGCACCTGCTGGCTGAGCTGCTCCAGGCGCTGCAACTCCTGCTGGCTGGCCGCTACGGCCTCAGCGGCGGAGCCATACGGGGCATCATGCGGAATGTCGCCGGCACCTAACCAGCTCCACAGCTGGCGGGCCTTCTGCTCCCAGTAGCCGCCGGTTGGGTTGTCGTCGAGGGCATGGCTAGAAGCGTTGGGGCTGGAAGACGTGGAAATGCTGACGGCCCAGGCCGTGAGGGCCGGAGGCGAGAGGTTGAGGGAGGAGTTGCTGAGCTGCCGCAACCGCCGGTTCAGCTGCGTAAGGTGGCTGACCAGCTGAAAGTTTTCGGCGCCCGGCTTGCGTCGCAGGTAGCTTTCAACCCTCGGGCTGAACTGTACCGCGCCGGCAAACAACACCAGGCCCGTCACGTCCTCGGGGTGCACAAAGGCCGGCGCCAGCTGACCGCTGAGCCAGGAGGCTACGGCATCCTGCTGATTCAGAAACTGCTCGAAGGGGTTGGCGGCGTGCTCATCGCCGTGTAGCGTGTAGGAGCCCAGGTGCCAGGCGCCCGCCTCCTGGTCCGGAATATCTAGCAAGCCACCCTGAGGCACAAACAGCAGCACCGTGATGCTGCCAGGCCGCACCAGCAAAGCATCTACTACCTCGCCTTCGACCTCAAAGTTGCCTAGCAGAATGGTGGGAAAAGCGGTAGGTTCTGCCTCCAGCGCAGCCAGTACGGCCTGATATTGCGCCTGGCGGGCAGAATCTTCGAAGGGAGCGAACAGAAAGCTATGCAGCATGGGCAGTGCGGGTGGGCTGCCTCTAACGCAGGCCCAAAAGGAAAGGTACGGAAGCGAGGCAATATGTGCTGCAGGGTGCTCTGCGGGAGCTTCAGAAACCACTCATTAGGGGCTGTTAGGGCTCTTGCAGGCTACCTCAACACTATACCACTTCTAAAAAGCCGCCGTACACTATCCCAGATCCAACTATTCAGATGCTATGCCACTCCACGAGCAACTCGACAAGAAACTAAGCAAAACCTATGAGCCTTCTTCTCGCATTGATGATGTGTTCAAGGGCTACGACATTACGTTCCTGACCAACGAGCACGGCGAACCGGTTACGCTGTTTTTCGGGAAGCGCCGCCCCGATGGCTCAATATCAGGAGAACGGTTTACCCGCACCATTAAGCGCGAGCCTGGCAGCCTAGTAGTGAGGCACAGCCACTGGGATAACCAAGGCAAGATTATGAACCGATAACGCTTATTTGCTAGGGGAACCTGTACCCAAACCTTTTACTCAGAACTGCGGCCCGCAGGAACAACTCGTGAAAACTGGCTATTTCTTGCGGGCCGTTTGTATTTCGGCGAGCAGGGCCGTTGCGTCGTCACTCTTTTCCTGCTTTTGTTGCGCTAATGCCACGGCGGCACGGGCCACAGCAGCAGCCTGCGTTTCTTGGTGCGCTTGGTGCAGCAGCTGCGCGTGCAGCAAGGTGTTCTCGTAGGTTTTTTCTTGGCGCAGCAATATTGGCATAAACTTCAGGGCCAGGCCCAACGCCTCTTGCTGGCGCGCTAGCCCCTGTTCCTGCCCGAAGTAGTGCACATAGGTGGCTGTTTTGCGCAAGGTATACGCATCAGGATTAGGGCGGCGGGCATGGCGCAAGGTGGCACCGGCGTAAGCCACCCAGTCGCGGCGGGCTTCCAGAAAATTGATGGTGGCCAGGCTGTGGGCCCGGGCCGTATCCAGGAAGCTGGTGGTTACTAGGTGCCGCACGCGGCTGAAGGCGGCGGCATCCTTGCTTTTGCCGGCTTCTGCTGCCAAGCGAGCTAGTAGGCGCTCGGCCTTGCGCTGCACCTCACTAGCTGGGTAGTACCTCTGAAACGTCGACTGGTTCTGGAGGAAAAACTCGTTAGTTGCGGCACTAGTTTGCGTGAAAAGAAAGCGCAGATTTTTCTCTGACCGAAGCTGCTCCGCAGATTGGGTGGCCAGGTATTCAGTTAATATGCGGCTCTGCGGGCTTTGGGCCTCCGACGAAAACTCCAGCGCCCGGCTATAGGCATACAGCAAATCCGCGGTACGCTCGCCAGCTTGGTAGCGGCGTTGCAGCGCATAGAAAGCCGATTCCGGAACGAAAGCCGCCTTGGCATCGGCTATAAACTAGGCGGCGGGTTTTGCTCCCAGGCTTCGGTGCAGCGGTTGGCCGGTTGCATCGAGGTAGAGATACGTCGGGAAGCTGGCTATATCGTAGCGCCTGGCGAAGGCCGTATCCGTTGTGATGTTGACTTGGTAGCTTATAAATGTGCGGTTGTAGTGGGTGGCCGCGGCGGCATCCTGAAACGTGGTGGCCTCCATTTCGCGGCAAAAATGGCAACCCGGCGAGTACGCGTACACAAAAACCGGCTTGTGCTCCTGGCGCGCTTGCTTCAGCACCACCTCCCACGGGCTAGCGGCAAACCGAATGACCTGGTTCTGGGCCCAACTTGGCAACGTCAGCAAACAGAAAAGTATGGCCAGAGTAACGTGTTTCATTCTAGAGAAGTAATACATCGGATAGTGGAATACAGAGCGGCCCGGCCGCTGATAACACTCGAAATATAGCGCGTTTGCGCAACAGTGCCTGCCAAAACGGCCGCCCACGTACTTCGGCCTGAAGTGTGCCGTATAGCCAGTGTATGGCTCGTTCTGACTCTTTCTTTTCTACTATATCCGCCAAAAAACCGCGCCCCGATGGCAAGCCCAGCCTTACGGTGCGGGAGCGGTTTTCGGCCCTCAAAAACCTACCGGAATTTTTACGCCTGATCTGGCAGACCAGCCCAGCCCTCACGCTCGGCAACGTAGGCCTGCGTCTGCTGCGGGCCGCGTTGCCGGTGGGCATGCTGTATGTGGGTCAACTCATCCTTGATACAGTAGTGCAACTGAGCCGCCAGCCGGCCACGGAGCGGGAGCTGACCCCGGTACTGACCCTAGTGGCGTTGGAGTTTGGGCTGGCTGTGCTTTCCGATGCGCTAGGCCGCGGGGTGGCCCTGCTCGATTCGTTACTCGGCGACCTGTTTGCCAACCAGACTTCGGTACGCCTGATGCAGCACGCCGCCGAGCTGGATCTGGATCAGTTCGAGGACAGCACGTTTTATGATAAGCTGGAGCGCGCCCGCCGCCAAACCCTGTCCCGAACGGTGCTGATGGCCCAGGTACTCAGCCAAGCCCAGGACAGCATTACCATGGTGTTTTTGGCCGTGGGTCTGGTGGCTTTCAACCCATGGCTGCTGCTGTTGCTGCTGGTGGCGGTTGTGCCGGCCTTCCTGGGCGAGTCGCACTTCAATGAGAAAAGCTACTCCTTGGTGCACGGCTGGACGCCCGAACGGCGCGAGCTAGACTACCTGCGCCAAACCGGCGCCTCCGACGAAACGGCTAAAGAAGTTAAGATTTTTGGGCTTTCAGGGTTCCTGATTGACCGGTTTCGCACGCTGTCGGATCAGTTTTACAACCAGAACAAAGCCCTCGTGATTCGGCGGGCCGGCTGGGGTACGTTTTTCGCGGCTATTGGGGCAGGCGGCTATTACGCGGCCTACGTGTACATCATCAGCCAGGCCGTGCGCGGACAGATTTCTATTGGCCAACTGACGTTTCTGGCGGGCTCGTTCGGGCGCATGCGCGGGCTGCTGGAAGGCATTCTGAGCCGGTTCAGCTCGGTGGCCGAAGGGGCGCTGTATCTGCAGGACTTCTTCGATTTTTTCCACCTAGAGCCGCGCATCCGGCGCAATGAGGCCCAACCTGTCCGGCCGTTCCCCAACCCCATCCGGGAAGGGTTCCGGTTTGAAAACGTGGGTTTTAAATACCGCAACGCCGAAAAATGGGCCTTGCGCAACCTCAACTTCACGCTGCAGGCCGGCGAAAAACTAGCCTTGGTAGGCGAAAACGGCGCCGGCAAAACCACCCTGGTAAAGCTGCTTGCCCGCCTCTACGACCCTAGTGAAGGCCGCATTCTGCTCGATGGCTACGACCTGCGCGAGTACGACCCCGCCGAGCTGCGCCAGGAAATTGGCGTAATCTTCCAGGATTTTGTGCGGTTCCAGTTGCCGGCCGGGCAAAACCTAGCCGTGGGCCGCATCGAGCAGAAAGACAACCGCCCGCGCATTGAGCTGGCGGCCTCGCAAAGCCTGGCCGATTCGGTGATTGCTAAGCTGCCCAACGGCTACGACCAAATGATTGGGCGCCGCTTCAACGGCGGCGTAGACCTGAGCGGTGGTGAGTGGCAGAAAATTGCCCTGGGCCGAGCCTACATGCGCGATGCTCAGCTGCTCATCCTCGACGAGCCCACCGCCGCCCTCGATGCCCGCGCCGAGCATGAGGTGTTCCAGCGCTTCAGCGACCTGACCAAAGGCAAAACCGCCGTGCTCATCAGCCACCGCTTCAGCACTGTGCGCATGGCCGACCGCATTTTGGTGATTGAGCACGGCCAGTTTGTGGAAATCGGGAGCCATGAGGAACTGTTGGCCCGAGGCGGCCGCTACGCCGAGCTGTTTCAGTTGCAGGCTGCCGGTTACCGATAAAGTGCGGGGCAGTAACTTGGTCCTATGCAGATAGACTACCATTTCTGGCCCGTTTTGCCCACAGAGGATGCCGCTGCCTTTGAGCCTTTGGTGGCGTTGCTGGCCGAAGTCCTGGAAAGCACACCCACCAGTGTGGCAACTGATTTGCGCTACCGCCAAGGCCAGCAGCCAGTGCAGGCGTGGCTTGCCTCAGTAAATGGCCAACTGGTAGGCTGCAAGCTGGGCCATGAGCGGCAACCCGGGCACTACTACAGCTGGCTGGGCGGCGTGTCGCCAGGCTACCGCCGCCTCGGCGTTGCGGCCGCCCTTATGGAGCAACAGCACGCTTGGTGCCAGGAGCACAACTACCGCCGCATCCGGACGCAAACCTTTAATAAGTGGCGGGCCATGCTGCTGCTGAACCTGCGCCACGGCTTCGATATTGTAGGGACGATACAGGCGGCACGCGGGCTAACCATTGTCCTGGAAAAAGTGCTGGCACAAGAAGCAATGCCGCCTCCGGTACTAGCATCCTAATGCGCCCAAACCCAGGTTAAAATTGCCCTGCGTTTTTTTAAGTAAACCAGAAGCTTGCCCTACGCATCTCAAAAGCACTTCAGGAAAGAAAGACAGAATTTTACTGCTGATAATCAATCGATAAGCAACTTCATTTCGTAAATTGGAAGTACGTCTTTTTTCATTTCCAGTGCCTATGAAATTGCTTGCTACTCTGCTAGCCGGCGGCGGCTTGTTGCTGTCGGGCTGCCTGATGTCGCGCGAAGCTCGCGTGGAATCTGATTACAGCTACTCGGGGCATTTTCGCCGCTACCGCACCTACGAATTCATCAGTGGCGACGGCATCAATTCCGATACCAGCCGGCTGGGAGAAGCCCTGCGCGACGCCATCCGGACCCGGATGAAACTACAGGGCTACCGGCCCGCCAAGCGCCGTGCCGATCTGCTGGTGAACTTCCGGTTATTTGAGGGCGACATGCGCTTTAGAGGTTACGCGCAGGAAGACTTCACGAGGTGGGTGAAAAATGGCAACATCGAGGACGATGAAACTCCGCGTGAAGGCCGCAAAGGCTACCAACCCGTGCGCATGCTCCTTTCGGAGGGCACCCTACTTGTAACCCTGATTGATAACCAGACCAATCGGGCCGTGTGGAATGGGTATGCCTCCGGTGTAAGCGTGCCCCCCGGCCCGCAGGGTGAAGTAGTGCTGCGGCGCTCCGTGCGCTCCATTTTCGACCAGTACCATGTGTTTACAGAAGGCTACCTGCAAGGCAATAATGGCGGCGGTGGCTCAGAAACCGAAAACTAGCCTTGCCGCTGCGCGCTGCAGTTTACTAGCGCCCTGAAGAAGGTTACCGGTTGCGTTCCTGAATGATTTCGGCCGCTATACTGATGGCAATTTCCTCGGGGGTGCGGCTATGGATGGGTAGCCCGATCGGCGCCCGCAGGCGGGCCAGCTGTTCTTCCGGCACACTTTCGGCGCGCAGCGTACCTAGTAGCTCCGCTATTTTGGCCGCGCTGCCCAGCACACCCAGATACCGAACCGGATGCTGGAGCAGCTGGCGCAGTGCTACTAGGTCGGAGCGGTAGCCAAACGTCATCAGAACAACATAGTGGTTCGGGCCTCCGGGGATTTCGCGGGCTAGCTCTTCGTAGCGCACGGTGCGCTTATGATGCGCAAAGGTGTTGCTTAAATGCGTGTTCAAGCACGGTCGGTCGTCTAGCACCGTCAGCTCAAAATCAAGCATGCTCAGCACCTTCGATAAGGCTAGGCTCACGTGGCCGGCCCCTACAATAGTGGCGTGGTCGCGAAAGCCTAGCCGCTCGCTATAGTACCAGTCGGGGCCGGGCCGGAACTGAAACGTGGGCGCCGTGCTGCCGGGCAGTACCTGCAAGCCGTGTGCCGCCGATAACTCCAGCTGGGCCGGGGCCAACTCGCGCAAGGCCCGCTTGCACTCTACCACCGCCGGTAAATCAGAAGCCCTGAGCGGGAACACCAGCACCCATTGCTCGCCGGAGCAAATCATGCCGGAGCGGTCAGCGGAGGCTGCTTTCTGATGGATTTGCTGGCGGAGCAGGGGCTGCGGGGCGTCGTCGCGGAGCAGTGCGCGGGCCAGCTCCACAAACTTGTGCTCCATGATGCCGCCCCCAATGGAGCCGGCCAGACTAGCGGCCGTTACCGTCATTTTGAATCCTTGGCGGCCGGGGCTGCTGCCTTGGCTGGCGGGCACGCACAGCAACGCCACCGGAATGCCGGCCCGTAGGTTGGCGGCCGCGTGTTGCCACACGAGCAGGTCGCGCGGGGCCGGTGGCAAGTCAGGTACGAAATCCAATGTGGGGTAAGTAAACGAAATGGAAGTAGGTTGTGTGGCTACCAGCTTTCGTGAGGTAAACCAATGAGCGTAAGACAGGTTTGAGCAGCCACGGCACCTAGGTTACTTGGTTAGAGCCAAACGGCACTCACGGCATAATACACCGCCATCAGGCCCGAAAACACAGCACTGGCCACAAACCGCCACTCAGCCGATACTTTGTTCTGAATAAAGTAGTTGGCGCCCAACGAAGCCGGAATATTAACCAGAAACGACCGGGTT
Organism: Hymenobacter seoulensis; assembly: GCF_054780535.1. Taxonomy (NCBI): domain Bacteria; kingdom Pseudomonadati; phylum Bacteroidota; class Cytophagia; order Cytophagales; family Hymenobacteraceae; genus Hymenobacter; species Hymenobacter seoulensis. The sequence goes on along the minus strand of NZ_BAAGWD010000001.1, from coordinate 1,460,463 downwards.
GCGAGCGGCAGCAGGCCTAGGGTTATCTGCTCTGGGTGGCCAGAAAACAGCCGCAGAAACACGTAGTGCCGCGCTATCCAGAGCGGGTTGAAATACAGCAACGACAGGGACGCGCGCAGCAGTTTCGTGGGCCAACTGGCTTGGGCGCTAGGCGGAACCCGGCGGTCAAGCCAGCGGAAATACGCGGGCACCTCAGTCGAGTAAAGAAGGCCGCCCACCAGTGCCATACCCAGCAGACGCTCCCACGAAAATTGGTGCAGCAATAGTGCCGCTACGGTGTCGCCGGCGGCGTAAATCAGGAAGCCGCGGAAGTGGTTGCGTAGTTGGATGGAGCGGGTGAGTGCCAAGCGTGGGTGGTAGAAGGGGCGTCGGGGTAGAGGTTCAGAAGTACTTTTTCCGGCGTCATGGGAGCGGAGAAAGGCAGCGGAGCATCGGGGCGGAAGGCTCGTACGGCGTCGCGCAGGGCAAAGTAGGTGCCAATGCCATACATCAGCGGGGGCTCGCCCACGGCCTTGGAGCGCATGACGGCCCTAGGGTGGCCGGGCGTATCTAGGAAATGCACATCCAGCACCTTAGGTGCCGAGTAAAGGTCCGGAATTTTGTAGGAGTTCAGCGAGTTGCTGAGTAAGCGGCCCTCCTCGTTGTACACCAGCTCTTCCAGCGTCATCCAGCCAATACCCTGCACGGCGCCGCCTTCAATCTGGCCGCGGTCTACAGCCGGGTTTAAGCTCTGCCCGAAATCGTGCGCAATGCGTACGGCCTCTACCTCATAGGTGCCGCGCAGGCAATCAACGCGCACCGTGGTGAGGGCAGTGCCATACACGTGGTAGGCAAACGGGTAGCCCTGATTGGTTTCCGCATCAAAATGCAAATCGGGGGTAGCGTAGTGGGCGTTTTCGGAGAGGCTGATGCGCTGCCAATACGCCGCTGAAACTAGTTTTTCCCAGGTAGTATCGGCGGGAGTGCCGGCGGCTAGCACCTGCTCGTTTTCAATATGCAGGCCTTCGTAGTCCATTTTCAGCTCCGTGGCGGCTAGGCGCAAGAGCCGTTCACGCAGGGCCAAACAAGCCAGCTCCGTGGCCTTGCCGTTCAGGTCGGCGGTGGCGGAGGCAGCAGAAGGCGAGGTATTGGCCACGCGCGTGGTGTTGGTGCTTTCTACCTTGATGCGGCCTAGCGAAATGCCTAGGGTTTGGGCTGCCACCTGGGCAATTTTCGTGTTCACGCCCTGGCCCATTTCCACGGCACCCGTGCTTACACCCACTGAGCCATCGGTGTAAATGTGCACCAGCGCCCGCGCTTGGTTCATGGCGGTTTTGGTGAAGGAAATGCCAAAGCAAATCGGCATTACGGCCAACCCCTTCTTCACTAGCTTGTGCGCAGCATTGAACTCCGCCACCTCTTGGCGCAGCGCCGGCAGGTTGTAGAGGTCAGCAGCAGTATCCCAGGCTTGCTCGGCGTGGCAGCCTTCCGTGGGCTGGCGGTACGGAAACAGGTCGCCTTCCCGGAGCAGGTTGCGGCGCTGAATGTCACTGGCTTCTACCCCCAAGCGCTCTGCCGCACAGGCAATGGCCGACTCAATTACAAACATGCCCTGCGGTCCGCCAAAGCCCCGGAAGGCCGTATTGGGCGGCAGGTTGGTGCGGCAACTGTAAGCCGTGGCCGTTACGTTCGGAACAAAGTAGGTGTTGGTGGAGTGAAATAAGGTCCGCTCCAGAACGGCCGGCGATAAATCGGCAGCGGCACCGGCGTTTTGGTAGAAAGTAGCCTCGTAGGCTACAATCCGCAGGTTTTCGTCGAGCCCGATTTTGAAGTCGGAGGAGTAGGGGTGGCGCTTGCCGGTCATGCGCATGTCGGCCATGCGGTCCAGCACCAGCTTTACGGGGCGCCGGGCCACAATGGCACCTAGGGCCGCCAGGGCACCCCACGGCGTGGCCTGGTCTTCTTTACCGCCAAAGCCGCCGCCTAGGCGCGTCACGTCGACTTCCACTTGGTGCATGCCGAGGCCTAGTACGCGAGCCGTGTGGCGCTGAACAGCCGTGGGGCCTTGCGTAGAGGAAACAATGCGCACGCCGCCCATTTCGGTGGGAAAAGCGTAAGCTCCCTGCGTTTCGATGTATAAGTGCTCCTGTCCACCCGACTCTGCCACGCCCTCGAAAACGTGGGCGCAGTGTGCCCAGGCCGCTGCTGAGTCGCCGATGCGGAAAGTGCGCGGTGGCACAATCAGCTCGTTTTGGGCGGCCGCCACCCTAGGGTCCACTATCACCGGCAAGGGCGCTACCGCTACCCGCACGTGCGCCAGAGCCGCATGGGCAGCATGCTCGGAGTTGGCCAGGACCAGGGCTATGGGCTGACCCCGGAAATGCACGTGGCCTTCGGCCAGCAACGGCTCATCGGGCACGATGCCGCCAATCTGGTTTTCACCCGGAATATCAGCAGCCGTGATAACGCGCACTACGCCGGGCTGTAGCAGAGCCGCTGAAGCATCAATGGCCAGCAGCTGGCCGTGCGCCACCGGTGACTCAACTACCGCAGCGTACAACGTGCCGTGCTGCACCGGAATATCATCGAGGTACTGAGACTCGCCGCGCACGTGGCGGTTCGGATCGAGGTGGTTCATGCAAAAAAGGGTGGGAAGTGGGGGCGGTAAGAGAGGGGAGAAGCAAAAGCGAGCGGTGCGTACTAGGCCTTGGATGACCAGCAACCGCCAGGCAATTACTCCGGCACTCCCGCGCCAAAGTGAGCCGTCAGGAGTTGGCGCAACAGCAGGCGCTTGTACTGCTCGGTGCCCCGCACGTCGCTGATGGGGCTGATTTCCTGCTGGGCCAGTGTGAGGGCCTGCTGCATAGTTTCAGTAGAAAGCGGCTTTCCTACCAGGCTGGCGGCGGCGCGGCGCAGCAGCAGCGGAATAGGCCCCACGCCGCCAGCCGAGAGGCGGGCCTGCTGCACTACCCCGCCCGAGAGGCGCAACCACGCTGCCGTGTTCACGCTGGCAATATCGAGGTGGGTGCGCTTCGAGACTTTTTCGAAGTTGAACACATCATCAGCTAGGGGCGCCGGAAACCGAATGCTAAGCACCTGTTCATCGGGTGCTTTCGCCAGCTTCTTGTAGTCGAGATACAGCTCCGAGAGCAACAACGTGCGGCGCTGCCCCAGGGCAGCTTCCAGCTCGATTTCGGCTCCCAATGCTAAAAACATGATGGTTAAGTCGCCGATGGGGGAGGCGTTGATGAAGTTGCCGGCCACGGTACCCATCTGGCGGATGGGCGTGCTGCTTACTAGCTTCAGAAAACGCGGCAACTCCGGCAGAACCTCCAGAAAAATGGGTGATTCCATGAGCTGCTGGGCCGTAGTGGCAGCCCCCAGAATAATGGTGTCAGCTTCCCGACGAATGCCGCGCAGGTGGCGTTGGTCGTACACCAGCTCAACAGGAACGGCGCGTACCTGCTCGGGGCGTTGTACCAGCAAATCGGTGCCACCACCGAGAATTTGCGCCCGCACGGCCGCTGCGGCATCTAGGCCATTTGATGGGTTTGGGCCTTGGGTAGGGCTAGTAGCTTCAGTGCCACCCGTTGCGGCGGCTGCCTCGGCGTTGCGCAGGGCCGCGAGCTTACTAGGTATGCCAGCGAAGTAAACCGGCACAAACCCCTGCTCCGCCAGCCACGGCAAGGGCGAAACGGCTGGACGCTGCTCTAGGTGCTGCTGCAACTGCGCTGCTGCCCGCTCTAGGCTTTTGTAGCCCGTGCAGCGGCAAATGTTGCCATCAATGGAAGCCAGCACCGAGGTAGGGGTACTAGGCTTTTCACTCAGGGCGTGCCCCGTCAACGACATTACGAAGCCTACCGTGCAAAAGCCGCACTGCGAGCCGCCTTCCGCCACAATGGCCTGCTGCACGGGCGTGAGGGCCGTGCGCGCCGCATTGATGCCCTCTACCGTTACCACATGCTTGCCGTGCGCATTGCCCAAGGGAGTCAGGCAGGAGGTCATCGACTGGTACTGCACTACCTCGCCGCCAGGCGCCAACTCACCCACCAACACCGTGCAGGCTCCACAATCGCCTTCACGGCACCCAATTTTGGTGCCCGTCAGGTGCTGGTTGTAGCGCACGAAATCGAGCAGGGTGCTGCCGGCTGGCTGGTCGGTGCGGATAAGCTGGTCGTTGAGGTAAAACTGAAGCATGGGGTGGCGGAAAAATCAGAAGCGGAAAGGAAAGTTACGGGAATTTAAGGTTTTGTCGCACCTATTTGCGCTTATCCGTACAGGGAGGTGGAGGGTGCTTTCGGTGGTATTTGCTTGAGCAGCAAGGTTGTAGCCGGTGAGGCGTGCGCTAGCCAATGCATTGGCGTAAACCTCTTGCGGCCAGCTGCCGGAGCCTCACCTACTACAGAGCTGCGCGGCTTTTTCTACTTTCGGCCTGGTTTTAGCCACGAGGCACCCTAGGCCTATTTCCTCTCCCCCTATGAAATCATTCTCCTCTCTTCGTGCTGCGCTTACCCTGCTGGCCGGGGCTGGCCTGCTGTTTACAGCGTCGTGCACCTCGCCCCGCGCTATTGTGAGCACCGGCAAAGTAACGCCCCGCGGCGAGTTTCGGGTGGGCGGCAACATGGCTTTTAGTGTGCCCACTGAAACCCTCAGCAAAACCGGCTCGGCGCTCCTGACGGCGGCCCGCGAAACGGCCAACAAGGATACCGTTCAGTACAACCAAACCATTGAAAAGCTGCAGATTGCGGCCTTGGCTTACGTGCTGGATCCGGTGCGCCCCAACTCCGACCTATACGTGCGCTATGGCCTCATTGAGCGGCTGGATGTGGGCTATAAGTATGGGTTTGGCTCGCACATTTTCGATGCCATGTACCAGTTTATGGGCCCCACCGGTACACCCGAAAACCCCGGTAGCCGCCAGGCGGGCACCACCTACGGCAGCATCGGGTTGCAGTTTGCCACCCAGCGCGCCAAGCTACCCAGCATTCCTTTCCTCGATAACGTAGCTGATTTCCTGGGCTTTCGGGCCAGCCGGCAGGATATTATTATCCCGCTCGTTTTCAGCCAATCACTAGGCACTGAGGAGGAAATAGGCGCTATTTCGTACGGTGTAATGTATGCGCACAGCTTCTTTAAATACGGATTCCAGCCCACCAACCTCTATAATGGGCCCGGCAGTGGCTCGGTGAGCAGCAAAATTCCTTCGCTTCCATCGGCCAAAAACAACTTTGGCTCGTTTGGAGCCTTCTTCAACGCCAAGCTGGGCTACCGCTACGCCTACTTTATTCCGGCCCTCTCAGTATACTACCAGAATTACGGCGAGTACCAACTGCTCAACAACAAATCCACCAAGCTCAGCGGCCTCACATTCATTCCGAGCCTAGGCGTACAGTTCCGGATTCCAGGCAGCCGCTAGGCACTTCTTGGCCTCAAACTGAAAGCCCTGCCACGGTTGTGGTAGGGCTTTTTTATGCCTTATTGCTCACCGCCCGGGGTGTACTAGCCTTCCGTAGTAAGCCAAGTCCGCAGCTCAGCCAAGCGTGCTTGCTTTTCAGCTTCGCGGCGGTGCAGGGCGCTAGCGGTCCAGTAGGAGTGTGCCTCCAGAAATTTCACCTGTATCTGGTTCCAGGCGCGCTCATCGGCTACCATATTTCGCTGCCGCAGCTCCGCATACAGCGTCTGGCTGATGGGCCAGAAATCGGGGCGGCCAAGGTAGTCGAGGTCGGCGTCGCAGAGCAACTGGGCCAGTACGGATGGGCCTGGGCTTTGAGGTACCTGCGTGGCCATAATCATCTGGCAGATAAGCACCACGTGCGCTTCTGAAAACCCAAAGCCGGGCAGCACCTGCCGCACTATCTCGCAGCCACATGCCTCGTGGCCTTGGTATGCGGTCAGGAAGCCTACATCATGATACAATGCGGCTACACGCAGCAGTGCCAGGTCTTCGGGGTCGGAAATACCTTCGGCCGCGGCCAATGACTGCGCCTGTTCCACTACATCGAGGGTGTGGTGCAGGCCGTGATAATACAGGGTAGGGGGCAAGTGCTGACGCAGCTGATCGAGCACGTACGCTTCGGCGCGTGGGCAGTCCATGGTGGGGTAGAGAGGAAATATCCGTCTCTAAGTACAGGAAAAATCCGGCTTCGTGCGACTGCCCCTCCTATCTTGCAACTTCTCAGCACCAGCTTTCTTTCTCGAATGACATTACTTGCGCGTTGGCAGCAGCTACTAGGTATCCGGCCCGAAGAAGGCCGGACGGTGGGGCTGTTCTTTCTGCACAACTTTTTGCTTGGCATCGGCACCATTCTCGTGTACGTGTCGGCCAACGTTATCCTGCTCGAAAATAACCCCGAGCGCAACTTGCCGCTGGCCTATGGGGTAGCGGCGGTGCTGATGATGGTAGCGGGCAAAATATACGCGCACTTCGAGCACCACTTAGGGTTGCAGCGCGTGGCGGTGCGCGTGTTGCTGGCCGTGGTGGCCCTTACAGGCGTGCTTGGCGTGCTGGTGGCCGTTGGGCACTCGGTGGCGGCGGCCGTGGCTATTATGGCAGGCTACCGCGTCATTTATCTGCTCACCAACCTAGAGTTTTGGGGCGTGTCGGCGGTGGTGTTTGATGTGCGCCAAAGCCGCCGCTTGTTCAGCGTCATCAGCTCCGGCGATATGCCCGCCAAGGCTCTCGGCGCCGTGTTGGCCATCCTGATTCATCATCACACCGACTTGCTCTGGCTGTTGCTCACCGCATTTGGCGCCTACATTGGGGCGTTGCTGGTATTGCAGGCTACGGGCCGGTTGCACCTAGTAGAGGCCCGCTCGGCCGCCCGCGCCCTTCGCTCCGAAACGGTAGCGCCGGCTTTGCAGCGCTGGTTTGGGAGCAGCCGCCTGGTGCTATCCATGTGCCTGAGCATGCTGGCCGTAGCCGCCGTGAACACCGGCATCGAATACACCTTCTTCGTAAATGTAAAGCAGCGCTTTCATGATCAGGCCCTCGTGATGCGCTACGTAGGCAACGTGCTGGTCCTGACGTATTTGCTGGCTCTCGTGTTCAAGTTGCTGCTCACGAGTCAAACGCTTGACCGTATCGGATTCCGCGGCACGCTACTAGCGTTGCCTGCCACCATATTAGTTGGGCTGGGCCTGTTTGGGGTGTTCCAGTACATTGGGGCCGATGACAGCTTGATGCTCCTGTATTTCTGCGGCCTGTTTCTGGCCCTGGAAATCCTGCGCCGCGCTGTGTTTGATCCGGTATTTCTGGTGTTGTTTCAGCCCTTGCCGGCCCATGAGCGGCTGCAGGCCCACACGCTGGCCAAAGGCTTTTATGAGCCGCTGGGCATGGGCCTGGCCGGCGTGCTGCTGTACGCCAGCCACAGCGTGCCTCAACTCAGCCAAGGCCTCACGTTTGCCTGGATGAGCCTGCTGATGTTAGTGGCGCTAGGCATGCTTTACCGCACCTATGGCCATTACCTGGCGGAGCTGCAACACGCCGTGAGCCGGCGCTTTGCCGGTCCGGATGAAATTCCGATGCCCTCCACCAACGGACATGCCCCCGGCCCAAACCCCACACCCGTACCCGATGCCGCCGCTATTCAGGCCTTAGTAGCAGACCTCGCCACCAAAAGCACCCGCAGCGCGGCTACTAGTCACCTGCTCCAGCTCGGAGAAGCAGCCTTGCCAGCCTTAACTCAAACCCTAGGCACCAGCACCGACGAAGCTCAGATCAGGCGCGTGGCCTTGCTATGCGGGCATGTGCAGCACCCCCAAAGCCGCCAGGCCCTGGTAACGCTAGCTCAACGTCCCGAGCTGGTCCGGCGCGAAGCCGCGCTGCGGGCTCTGCGCAGTTTTGATCCGGCCCCTACTGATGCTGCGGTGTTTCAGGCCTTGGTGCAGGAGGAACTGCAGCGGGCCCAGCAGTTGCTGCAAGGGCAGGCCACTACCCCCCATGCGCGCCTGCAAACCAGCCTTGAGTACGAGCTTACCCGCCTGCAGCAGCGCCTGTTTGGCTTGTTGTTGCAGTTGTATCCGCCCCAGCTCATTGCCGATGCCCAGCGCGGGGTAGTGCACGCCGCGCGGGAGCGGCAAGCTAATGCGCTTGAAATTCTCGATAACCTGATTCCGCGGCCGATGTACCAGGCCCTGCAAACGCTGTTGGAAATAGCGCCGGCATCTGAAAAAGCACGGCGGTTTGCTGCGCTACTAGGTCCTGCGGGCAAGGCAACCCCCAGCATCGTGCACAGCATAGTAGAACAGGGTGAGCACACTTTCTCCGACTGGACCGTGAGCCTGGCCCTGAGCACGTGGCAGCCCACGCCCTACACCATTGAGCTGGTACTACCCCATTTACACAGCGCAAGCCGGCTGGTACGAGAAAGTGCGGTAGCTGCACTCGAGCAGTTTGCGCACAATGCCCCTGAGCGCTACCAAAACCTGTTGGCCGCTCACCCCTCGTTATTATCCTTGCTTATGAGCCACCACGCCACCACGTCCTTCTTGCCGGCTACGGAGCTGGTACAGCTTCTCAAAAACACTGCCCTGTTCTCTGCTACCCCCGAAAACGTGCTTAGCAGCATTGTGCCTATTATGAAGGAGGTGGAGTTTGCGGATGGCCAGCAGATTTTTGCCAAAGGCGACCTAGGGACTTCACTTTTCATTGTGCACCAGGGCGAGGTAGGCATTTTCACCGGTAGTCAGCAGTTAGCCACTTTCCGGCCCGGCGACTTCTTTGGCGAATTGGCTCTCCTGGATGCCGAGCCCCGTTCGGCTACGGCCATAGCCCAAGGCAGGGTGGTAGCGTTCCGCCTCGATCAGGAAGACTTCTATGATGTGATGGAAGAGCGCAGTGAAGTGTTGCGCAACATTCTGCGCGTGCTTTGCCAGCGCTTGCGCCGCCAGAACGAGAAAATGCAGGCCTAATAAAACAGTCGAGGGTTTACTAGCCCCAGTGTGCTAGTAAACCCTCGGCCGCCTAGGTATATCTGGCTAGGCTACTACCTCGTAAATCATGACGGGCTGCACCTTGTTCTTGAGGGTAACTTCTTTGATGGGCTTGCACTGAAACGACTCTTTCAGCCGCTGATAGGTAGCCTCGGTAATGATAATCTGGCCCGGAGACGCCACGGACTGCAGGCGCTGGCTGATGTTTACATTATCCCCGATAACGGTGTAATCGAGGCGCTTCAGCGAGGCGGACCCAATGTTGCCCGATACCATTTCGCCGGTGTTGATGCCAATGCTGACCTCTGGCTGGTAGGGCTTGCCATTCGGTAAGGTGCTTTGGTTGGCTTGCACCACCGTACGCACCGCCAGCGCCGCATCCACAGCGCGGTCGAGGTGGTATTCGCCGCGGAACACGGCCATCACGGCGTCGCCCATAAACTTATCCACGTAGCCGCCTTGCGCAATAATCTCCTTCACCATCTGGTCGAAGTAAGTGTTGAGCATGGTTACCACATCAGCAGGGGGGAGTACTTCCGACAGCGACGTGAAGCCGCAGATATCAATGAATACCACCGTAGCCTCTACGGTTTCGCTGGCCATGAGCTGGTTTTCAAAGCCGGGCTTGCCTACAAAGTTGAGCACGGTTTCATCCACGTACATTTTCAGGATGTTGTTTTCCTGAATGGCGCGCAAGGTTTCGCGCAGCTGCTTTACGTGCGCCGCTGTTTTGTCCATGGTCACTTCCAGGTCCTGAAAGTCCACGGGTTTAGTCACGAAATCGAAAGCGCCGCGGTTCATGGCCGTCCGGATATTCTGCATGTCGCCGTAGGCGGACACCATCACCGTTTTCAGCACCGGGTTCACTTCCTGCAGCTTGGTCAGCAACGTTAGGCCATCCATCACCGGCATGTTGATGTCGGACAGAATAATATCCAGATCGGGATGCGCCTGCACGGAATCCAGGGCTTCCTGGCCGTTGTGGGCGAAGGTAAACTCGTAGTTTCCCTCCCGAATTTTGCGGCGGAATTTCTGCTTGATGAGCAGCTCTAAATCTGCCTCATCGTCTACAACCAGAATTTTAGTTTTCATGGTGGGCTAGCGAGATGAGTTTTTCTTTGAGGGCGGCAAAGTCCACGGGCTTGGTCAGGAAATCGTTGGCTCCCAGCTCCAGGGCTTCGTTTCGGCTATCGTCGTCGCCATAGGCCGTAATCATCATAACCAGCGGAGCCGCCGGAGGGGGCGGGGCCAGGTATTCCTTCTTGATCTGCTTGAGCAGCTCCAGGCCGCTCATGCCGGGCATGTTGATATCGGATAGAATCAGGACGACTTCGGAGGCATGATCGTGCAGGTAGGCAAGAGCCTCCTCACCCGAATACGCAAACGTGAACGAGAACTCGCCGCTGCGGATTTCGCGCCGGAAGCGTTGCTCGAACAGGGTGCGTACGTCCATTTCGTCGTCAACAACCAGTATTTTTATCATGAACTAAGGCTGCCGAAGCAGACAATGAGAGAAGTAAACATGAAAGACGGCAAAAAGCAGCAACTGGCTGTGTAGGATACTACAACAGTTACTTCGCTTTTTCGCCGCGGGGTAGGGTAATAATAAACTCCGTGCTTTCTCCTTCTACCGTTTCCACCTCCAGCGTACCGCCGTGGCCCTTCGTGACGATGTCGTAGCTGAGCGAGAGGCCCAGGCCCGTGCCCTCGCCGGTGGGTTTGGTAGTAAAGAAAGGCTGAAATATTTTTTCGACCAGAGCTTCGGGAATGCCCGTGCCGTTGTCGCGGACCCGCACCTGCACTTCATCAGAAGGCAGGCACCGGGTAGTTACCGTTACGGTAGGAGTGTAGTTAGGCAGTTTCAGGGCCTGCTTTTTCTGCACAGCGTAAAAAGCATTCGTGAATAGGTTCAGCAGCACGCGGCCTAAGTCCTGCGAAATGGCCTCGATGGAGCCCGTGCGCTCATCCAGATCGGTTACGAGGGTAGCGTTGAAAGTTTTGTCTTTGGCGCGCAGGCCGTGGTAAGCTAGGCGCAGGTATTCGTCGGCCAGCAAGTTCAGGTCAGTAGATTGCCGCTCGCCGTTGCTGGCCCGGCTGTGCTCTAGCATACCGCGCACAATGCTGGCCGCCCGCTGCCCGTGGTGCGTGATTTTCTGCAGGTTCTGCTTTAAGTCATTAAGCAAATCGGCTTCCAGGGCAGGGTCGCGGTCAGGGTTGTTCTGCTCTTCTTCCAGCTCCGTCACCAGCTCCGTACTCACATCCGAGAAGTTGGTAACGAAGTTGAGCGGGTTCTGAATTTCGTGGGCAATGCCGGCCGTAAGCTCACCGAGGCTGGCCATCTTTTCGGCCTGAATAAGTTGGGCTTGGGTGGTTTTTAGCTCTGTCAGGGCGTGGCGCAGTTCCTCGGCCTGCTGGGTAAGCGTGGCCGTGCGCTCGGCAACAAGTCGTTCCAGCTCGGCATTCTGGGCCTCAATCAGGCGCTTGGCTTTTTCATCTTCTTCGCGGGCTATACGTTCTTTTTCCAGGTTTTTCTTTTGACTGCGAGCAATCAGCAAGAAGGTAAATAACCAGATAAAGGCAAACCCTTTGGAGTTTTCCAGCGAGTCATCGTACTCTTTCAGCAAGCTGGCGCCGCCCAAGGCTATCAGGAGCTCCACGAGCGAGTAGAGCACAAACGGAGCCACTGCCAGCAAGAGGGTGCGGGCCGGCCGGTAATCGCGCACTTGGAACAACACAAGAACCACGGTTCCCAGCACAAAAAGCATGTAGAGCTCATCCAGCTGATCGGACTTCCATTGGATGGCTCGTGCCACTACAAACAGGAGCAGGCCCGGAAGCCATAGCCAGTTAAGCAGCCGATTTTGTACAGGTAAGCGTGTTGGTAAATCCAGAAACCGGCGCAATCCTCGTACGATGAGCAAGGCTACTCCCACACTGAGCAATACATCGGCATTAAGATTCATGGGTGAAGCAAGTGAAGGAGGCAGAGGGGGTTAAGAGCGGCGGCGGAGAAAAGCTTCAGCTTCCTGAAGAAGCAAAATCAGTTGGGTTTGGAAGGGGATTTGTCATCGGAGGAGAAAAGGCGGGGCAGGGGCACTTTCAGAATTAGCACCGGATTGCTGGTGGTGCGTGGGCGGCTGCGTTCCGTAATGGTTTTCACCTTTCCTTTCTCTTTAGAGCTCAAGATGCCCACATATTCCCCGATGAGGCCAACCACCGTGGGTAACGTCAGGTGCACCGTCAGCTCTTTCTGAGTGCTAACCGGAGCAGCTTGCCCAGTGCGGCTTTGTGCCTGGCTACTCAGGGTAGCGAGAAGCAGCACAGCAGACAATAAACCTAATTTGACACCCGACATCGATACTATAATTACTGCTGTAAATATGCCACTATAAACTAGTATCCCTATATCTGCCGCCGGCTTTTTGCTTTCCGGGCCGGCTTTAGCTCCGTCAGTACAGATGAGTTCTATTTCTGCTAGGGTCTTTTCGGGCTGAAACCGCCGCAAACTGCCCGGTGGCTAGGGCGAAAACTTGCCGAAACCCTCCTACCTTGGGGCTACTATGATGTACTCAGCCCTGTATCGGGCGGCCGTGCTACCGGCTGCTTTCAGTTGTCTGTTAATGGCTAGCTGCACGCCCCGGCCTAGTGCCACTAGGGTGGCAGCGGCACCCAACCGCTTTGCCGCCGACTCGGTGCTGCGGCGCATTGCCACCAGCCAGGATGAGCGCCGTACGGGCGTGCTGCTGTTGTATCTCACGAATTCCAACACGGCCTACCGGCAGGCAGCCGCCGAAGCCCTAGCCTCGGTGCAGGACAAAACCGCCACGCCCTCGTTGCTCACGCGCCTGCAAGACCCCGAGCCAAGTGTGCGCCGGGCCGCCGCCTATGCCCTAGGCCAAACTGCTGACTCAACCGCCGAAGCCGGCCTAACGCAGCGCATCAGCACCGACCCCGATGCTGTAGTGCGGCGCTATGTGCTGGAGGCATTGGGGCGTTGCACCTCGCGGGCGGGGCTAGTAACGCTCACGCGCCTGCCTGCCTCGTTGGCTTCTGATACGGCCGCTCTGAGCGGACAAGCGTGGGGGCTCTATCGGGCTGGGTTGCGTGGTCTTACCTCCGAGGCCGCTGTAGTGCGCCTAGTGCAGCTGCTAGGCCGCGACAAGCCCGTAACCGCCCGGTTGGCCGCCGCCAATGCCCTAGCGCGTACGCGCGGGCTCAATCTGGCTCCTTACGTTCCGGCTATAAGCGCGGCAGCGCAGCATGATCCGCATTATGCCGTGCGCAGCGGTGCCACCTCAGCCCTGAGCAAAGCCGCCACCGACCCTACTGTGCCGGGTATATTAGCTGCCCTAGCCCGCCGCGACCCAGATTATCGGGTGCGGGTAAGTGCGTTGCGTGCCCTGAGTGCCCCCATGTACGCACCCGTAAAGGAGGCCGCCTGGGATGCCCTGACTGATGCCAATGCTCAGGTGGCCTTATCAGCAGCTGAGTTTTTTCTGGCTCACGCCACTAACGAGCCCGGAACCTTATTTCTGGAGAAAGCCAACCGCTTGGAGCAATGGCGCGTGCGGGCCACGCTACTAGCTGCCGCGCTGCGCCAAACCGGTCCGGAGCGCCCCGCCATTCAGCGTGCGGTGCAGGAGCGCTACGCCGCGGCCACTAGCCCTTACGAAAAGGGGTACCTGCTGAAAGCCCTAGGCGAAGACCCCGCCGCCTTCAATTTTGTGCAGCAGGCCACGTTTGCGCCCAACCAATCGGTAGTAATTGGTACGTATGGCATGGAAGCCTTGGTAGCTATGCGCCACCAGGCAGGCTTTCCTGCTACCCTACAAGATGACTTTGCCCTGACCTTGCGACGCGGTGTGTTGAGTGGCGATGTGGCCCTCATGGGTACGGCCGCTGAAGCTATCCGGGACCCCAAGCTGGACTTGCGCCGGGTACTATCCAACCCTGATTTCCTGTTGCAAGCCCGCGACCGGTTGACTCTCCCGCGCGACCTAGAAGCGTGGCTTTCGTTGCAGCAGACCATTGATTTCCTGCAAAACCGCCCCGCTACGGCCGCGCCCATTGCCAAAGCTGCCACGCACCCCATCGATTGGGGAGTCGTGAATACCATCCCGGCCGGGCAGCGTGTGGCCGTGCGCACATCCAAAGGCGACATAGTAATGCAGTTGCTGGTGGAGCAGGCACCAGGCTCCGTCGCCAGCTTTGTTGAGCTGCTGCGAAAAGGCTTTTACGACGGCAAAAACTTCCATCGTGTGGTTCCCAACTTTGTAGCTCAGGGTGGCTGCCCCCGTGGCGACGGCTGGGGCAGCTCCGACTATAACCTCCGCTCCGAGTTTGCCGATTTACGCTACGGAGAAGGCGCCGTGGGGCTAGCGTCAGCGGGCAAGGATACCGAAAGCTGCCAGTGGTTTATCACGCACGCCCCCACGCCCCACCTCGACGGCCGCTACACCATCTTCGCGCAGGTAGTGCAAGGCATGGATGTCGTCAGCCGCCTCGATATTGGCGACCGTATTGAGAAAGTAGAGCTCATAAACTGATGTGCTGATACCAGAACCTGGAGAAAGCTTCGCCCACCAAAAAGCCCCAACTACATGTGTGCAGCCGGGGCTTTTTGTATAACATGCAAAAGCGGATTACTCTTCGTCGCGGCCGTGGGCCTGCGCGGGTGGGGTAGTGGCTTCTACTGCCGAAAAGGCTTCCAGTATTTTATAGGTGTGCGAGGCTCCCTTGGGCACCACCCAGGAGTTACCGGGTTCTAGCACAACCATCTGGCCTTCAATGTGCAGCTCGGCACGGCCTTTTAGTACGTAGCCCACGGTTTCGTATGGCCGTGAAGAAGGCTCTTTTGCTTCACTAGGTTGCTCATCTTCCCAGAGGCGCATGGCCACATGTACGCCCGAGGCTAGGTATTTTTCGCCATCGGTGCCGGTAGGGGAGAAGCGGGAATCAACTTTGGTGATGGTGGTATCAGCCATGAGATAAGTGAGTAAGGTGAAATACTAGTAATTCTCCAACCTAACGCGGTCCAGCTACAGGAGGTTGCTATTGGTGTTCAGGCAAACCTTACTTTCGCTGGGTGGTTAAAAAAAGTCGCCGACGGCTTATCTTCCACTTGTTGGCAGTTAAACGCAGGCCTTGGCCTTTTTTGTAGTGTAGTTATGCTTTCTCTTGATCAGGAGTTCCTACAGGAACTAGCCGAAGCGCATCGGCTAACGGCCGCTCCACTGCCGGCCGCAGCCTTTTGCCAACTGGCCGAAGACCTGCTAGATCTGCTGTTCCCGGAGCGCTCCGTGCGCCCCCTCCGCGACTCCGATGCAGTAGCCGCTACCCTGCGCCAGTTGCAAGATGATTTGACGGTTTTGCTGCGGGCAGTGCCTACGCCTCAGCCGGCGCCGGAGCTAGCCAGCGCCCTCATGGCCGGGCTCCCGTTACTGCGCGCAATGCTGCTGCAGGATGCCGCCGCTATTGTTGAGGCGGATCCTGCGGCTCAGGGCATGGCAGAGGTGGTAGGTACTTACCCGGGTTTCTATGCTATAGCCATGCACCGCTTTGCCCACGGCCTGCACCAGCGGGGCGTGCCGCGGGTGCCACGCATCCTGAGCGAATACGCGCACCAGCGCACCGGCATCGACATCCATCCGGGCGCACGTATTGGTCCTTCCTTTTGCATTGACCACGGAACCGGCCTAGTAATTGGCGAAACGTGCGTAATTGGCTCTCACGTCAAGATTTTTCAGGGCGTAACACTAGGTGCCCTTAGCGTGGCAAAGCACCTGCAGGGCATCAAGCGGCACCCCACCATCGAGGACCATGTGGTGATTTACGCCGGAGCCACTATTTTGGGCGGCAGTACCACGGTGGGCAGCCACAGCATCATCGGGGGCAATGTGTGGCTTACCGAGAGCGTGCCTTCGCACTCCCGCATTTACCATCGCGCCCAGATCCACGTTACCCGCACTCAGGACCCCACCGAGGACATCATGTTTTCCATCTGAGCAGTGAGCTACAGCTCGTCTTCGGGCCTGCCTGCTGCTTCTTTGCCTATTGATCATTCATTCATTTACTCAACCTAATGAAAGCCAACTCCATTCTCGATACCATCGGCAACACGCCTCTGCTACGCATTAATAAGCTGTTTGCTCATCGCCCCGATGTAGAAGTGTGGGTAAAGCTGGAGCGCGCCAACCCCGGCGGCAGCATCAAAGACCGCATTGCCCTGAGCATGATTGAGCAGGCTGAGCGAGATGGTATTCTGACGCCCGATAGCCTGATTGTGGAGCCTACCTCCGGCAACACGGGAGTAGGGCTAGCCATGGTGGCCGCCGTAAAAGGCTATAAGCTTACCCTAGTAATGCCCGAAAGCATGAGCATTGAGCGCCGCCGCCTCATGGCCGCCTACGGTGCGAACCTGGAGCTGACGCCCCGCGAGAAAGGAATGAAAGGCGCCATTGAGAAAGCCAACGAACTAGTGCGCGACACGCCCGGCGCCTGGATGCCGATGCAGTTCTCCAACCCAGCCAACATCAAAGTACACGCCGAAACCACCGCCCAGGAAATTTTGCGCGATGCTCCGGAGGGTGGCTTCGATTATCATATTACCGGCGTGGGCACCGGCGGCCACATTACAGCCGTAACGGAGCAGCTAAAGCCTCACTTCCCGAATATGAAGACGTTTGCCGTAGAGCCGGAGCTTTCGCCGGTAATCAGCGGTGGCGCTCCTGGCCCGCACCCTATTCAGGGTATTGGTGCCGGCTTCATCCCCGAAAACCTCCACACCGATGTGCTGGATGGTACCATTCAGGTGAGCCAGCAAGAGGCGTTTGAATATGCACGTCGGGCTGCTCGTGAAGAAGGTATTTTCATGGGCGTATCGTCGGGTGCGTCGCTGGCGGCGGTGGCCAAAAAACTGAACGAGGTGCCCCAGGGTGCCCGTATTCTCACTTTCTGCTACGATACCGGCGAGCGTTATTTGTCAGTAGAAGGCCTGTTCGTGTAAGTACTAGGCTATTAACTCAAGCAAAGTGCCCGTACTGGCTAGCCGGTACGGGCACTTTGCTTTTTACCGCGGGCGTCGAAACCCCTAGGCAACAAAAAAAGCCCAACCGGTAGGTTGGGCTTTTGAGTACGGGAGTGGAGAATATCGGAGTCGAACCGATGACCTCTTGCATGCCATGCAAGCGCTCTAGCCAGCTGAGCTAATCCCCCGTTTTATAGTTCCATTCGCCGGTTGCGTTTGGTGTGACAAAAGTACGGTGCCTTTTTGAATCTGCAAGTCTTGAAGGTAAAAAAGTGGAAAATAATTGCGCGTATGGAACTAAAAAAAGGGGTTGACGCTAGCGTCAACCCCTTTTTGCAAAGCTAAACCGTTGGCTTAGTTGAAGATGTAGCGCAGGCCAATCTGTCCCTGCCAACGCGAACCAATTCCGCCGGTATCATCGCGGAAGGTTTTGCTGAGCGGAACACCCGGTGTTACCGTGGTGGTGCCGTTCACCGTCCGAGAGGAGGGGTTCGTCAGGTAGCGGTACTCAAAAACAGGCTGACTATCAGCGTTGTAACCAGCAAAAGTCAGCGGGTTCACGCGGTTGGCCGTCTGGAAAGTACCCCAGTCGCTGTTGATCAGGTTGCCAACGTTGAAGATGTCGATGCTTACCTGCAGGCTATGACGATTCTCACCGATGTTAGTGAATATATCTTGCAGCAAGCGTACGTCGAGGCGGTTCTGCCAGGGGCGTACGGCACCGTTACGCTCCGCGTATTGGCCGCGGCGGGAGCTTAGGTACTTGTCCTGGTTGATGTACGCGTCCAGGTCAGCCCACTGCTGAGCTGCGGTATAGCGGCCACCGCCCTGAGCAGCCGTCAAGTTAATGTCGCGCAGGTTGATTTCGCTCTGCGTGCGGGGTACGTACATCAGGTCGTTCGACGTCTGGTTGTCGCCGTTCATGTCGCCGGAGTACACATACGAGAAACGGCCGGCAGGAGCAGCTTCAAAGAACAGCGAAAGGGTAGTGCCTAAGTGGCCCAAGTACTCCTTGCGGTACGATGCCGAACCGATGATACGATGCTGCTGCAGGAAGTTAGAATAGCTCAGCGCTTCTGCGTTCGGGTCGCCGGATACGGCACGGTCACGCCAGATAGATTGAGCAATCGAGCCGCCATCATTTACCGAACGCGAATCAGAGTACGTATAGGCAGCGCTCAGGTACAAGCCAGCATCGAATGACTTCTGCAGCTGGCCTGTCACGGCGTACGAATAGCCTTTGTTCGTGTTTTTCATCAGGATAGCATCACTGATGTTCGGATTAGTAGCAGAAGCACCACCACGGCCCGCGTAAATCTGGTAGTTACGGGTAGTAGCCGCCAAACCGTTCGTTATCACCACCGGGTTGTTAACGGTGTAGAAAATAGGCCGGGTATCGGCGCCGCTAGCGCGGTTGTAAGGAGACTCCTCGCTGCCGGGCAGGTTCACGTTCTGATGATACACCGCATTCAGGTCGCGGGTATAGAAGGCTTCCAGCGTACCGATGATGCCACCAGGTAGTTGCTGGTCGATAGCCAGGTTGGTGCGCCACACCTGCGGGAATTTGAAGTCCTTGTCGGTAACAGCCAAGTTGTAAGCCGTATTGGCGCTAGCATTCTCCGGACGGTAGGCATCTACACTAGGGTCGAAGTACGATGGAGTGCCCGTTACGGGGTTCACAGTAGCCGAGCCGCTCAGGCTGTACGAGCCGAACTGCACACCGTTATTGCTAGCCTGGTTCGAAAGCCAAACGAAGGGTACCCGGCCGGTAAAGATACCCGTACCGCCTCGTAGCTGAGTCTTCTTGTCGTCGTTTACATCCCAGTTGAAACCAACGCGGGGCGAGAACAGAACCTGCTTTTTGGGTACAGCGCCGGTGTTGATCTTCACTCCGTCGCGGAAGGTCAGGTTGGCCGCAGCCGTGTTCTGTGTCAGGTCTGAAGTCAGGAACGGAAGGTCAGCCCGCACCCCGTAGGTTACACGCAGGTTGTTACGCGGCGACCATTCGTCCTGGGCATACAGGCCAAGCTGGGCTGCTTCAATGTCGGCGAAGGGGAAGGCGCCGCCAGGAATAGCAGAGTACTGCAGGTTGTAGCGAGCTGGGCCCGGACGCGTTTCGCCAGGAGCTAGTGCAGTCAGTGAGCCCGAAGTCCGGTCGTAGTTGAACCCAGCGGAAGCGTAGAAATCTTCCAGTGAGTTGAACGAGTAGTTACCGTAGTAGTTCGGCGCAAAGCCGTTCCGGAACTTGTAGTATTCGTTATAAGTACCAACCGTTACGTTGTGCTTACCGAGGTAAGCCGTGAAGTTGTCACCAATCTGGTAAACGTCTGAGTTCAGGATGTTGAAAGCCGAGAAAGGCTCGTAACCAAATGAAGTCAGCGAGTTAGAGGCGTTAATGCCATTTAGGCCGGCGCCCGTGCTACGTCCAATGCTGGTTCCAATATCAACCAGCGGGAAAATACCGCCGCTGCTTTCGCGGTAATCGCGGAAAGCCGAGTAACCTGCCGTCAGGTTGTTGCTGTACTTACCACCACCTAAGGTGCTGTTCAGTTCAGCAATAAACGAGTTGAGGTTGTTATTGATAGTGTAGTAAGACGACGAGAATGGCAAGCCAAACTGCGACTGGGAACGCTGATTATTGATAGCTCCCGAGGTGCTTGGTGGAATATCCGCGTACGACTTCAGGTAGTTGTACTTGATGTTGAAGCGATGATTCTGGTTGATGTTCCAGTCAAGCTTCACCGTCGCCTTGTCACTGTTTGAACGCAGCTGATAGTTCTCGTAAGCGCCAGCATTGTAGCCATACTGCTGCTGCAAGAAGTTACTCAGAATGTCCAGTTCACGTGCCGAAGCTTGTGACGTCTGGGAGCCAGCTACTGGTGGCGTCTCAGAGCGGTTGGCCGTGAAGTTACCAGTCGGCGGGTCGTTACGACGCTCGCGCTCGGCATTCACGAAGAAGAACAGCTTGTCCTTGATGATAGGACCACCTACCCGGAAACCTTCGTTATGCAACCGGAAGTCAGGGTAGTCCTGCTTGAAGTCGCCTACTTTGCTACCTACAAAGTTCTGGTCGCGGTAGAAGCCGTAAAGCGAGCCCGACACTTTGTTGCTACCGGAGCGAGTCACTACGTTAATGCCAGCACCCGTGAACGAGCCTTGGCGTACGTCGAAGGGCGCAATGCTCACCTGAATCTGGTCGATGGCATCCAGCGAAATGGGCTGTGCACCAGCTTGGCCGCCTACCGTTGATTGCAGACCGAAGGCGTTGTTGAAAATGGCGCCATCAACGGTAATGTTGTTGAAGCCACTGTTGCGGCCACCAAAGCTTTGGCCATTAGCCTGGGGCGTAAGGCGGGTAAAATCGTTCAGCGAACGGTTCAGCGTAGGCAGGCGCTCAATCTGCTCGCGCTGTACTGTCGTTGCCGCGCCGGTTCGGCCAGCGTTGATAATAGGGTCCTGACGGCCGCTTACTACCACCTCACCCAGTACCTGTTCTGATTCGCTCAGGTTAATGTCCAGGCGCTGGTTCTGGCCTAGGCTTAGGGAAATATTTTCCCGCACCGCTTCCTTGTAACCTACGAAGGTTACCCGTACCGTGTAGGGTCCCCCTACACGCATGTTTTGCAGGTTGAAGCGACCTTCTGAGTTAGTAGGCGCTACGTACTGCGTGTTGGTAGGCGTGTGCACCGCAATAACTGTCGCACCGGGCAGGCCTTCGCCAGCTTTGTCGGTGATGACACCGTTCATTGCTGCTGTGGTAGTACCCTGTGCCCAGCTTACGTGTGCTGCCAAAACAGCCAGCGGCACCAGAGCTACAGAAGCGTAAAGATTGCGTTTCATAAAGGGGGATTAGTGAAAATCGACTGCAAAATTAAGGCACTGCTTTCAGGACCAATGTTATTAAAATGTTATTAATAATTGACTGGATAGAGATTAGTACTATTATAATTATTGCGTGAGTATATCTAATACGCTTGATATTGTTAAGGAGCTAAGTAGGAGATAAACAACATAAAAAAGCGGGCGGAGAATATCTCCGCCCGCTTCCGGGGTTGCACTAAAGCAAGTTGATCAGGAATGCTTAGTTGAAGCTGTAACGAACACCTAGCTGGCCCTGCCAACGCGAAGCGAAGGGAGCAATGTCGTAGCCACGGTTGCCGTTGGCAGCGAAGGTAGCAGGGAACGAGAAGGTCGGACGGACGTTCGGTCCACCTGTCGTTTCTGGACGCAACAGTTCGATTGCGTTGTTAGCTACGAAATACTGACGGCCCCAGTCATTGTTCAGCATGTTGCCCAGGTTTTGGATATCAAAGCTGATTTGCAGGCTGTTCTTTTTGCCTCCAGCAGTGAAGTTAAAGTCCTGTGCGATACGAATGTCAACCTGGTGCGTCCAGGGAGTACGAGCAGCAAAGCGCTCGGCGTACTGACCACGGTTGTTACGCAGGTAAGGATCGTTCTCGATGAAAGCTTCCAGCTGATTCTGAATTTCAGCCAAAGAACGGGTGTCCGTAGAACCGCTAGTTACTAGCTGAATTTCAGCGGCATCACGCGCATTGCGGGGGATGTAGATCAGGTCGTTTCCGAAGGCGCCGTCGTTGTTCAAGTCACGTCCACCCTGGCCATACACGTAAGCAATTGGCGAACCAGCCAAGCCTTCGTAGATAACCGAGATGTTGGTAGCCAGCTTATCAGCAGCGTAGCGGAAGGTGTAGCCACCGGTAGCCAGCACGCGGTGACGACGGTCGTTGGCTGAGAAGCCCAGCTCTGGGTTGTTCGGATCGAACTGTACTTGGTTGAACTGCCAGTTAGACAGAGCCGTGCTGCTAGCACCGCTGTTCACTTCTTTCGACTTGCCGTAGGTATACGCCACCGAAGTGTTCAGACCATTGGTGAACTGCTTCTGCAACTGTACAGTAGCGTTGTAGCGGTAGCCTTTGTTCGTGTTTTCCAGCAGCAGAACGTTGGTATAATCATTCGGATACACACGGCGGGCGCTTGGATACACAGGGCGCTGATCCGGTCCGGCCAGACGGCCGTTTGGAGCTACAAGGTTAATGTTCTTGTAGTAGATGTCGTTCAGCGTCTTGGTGTAGATACCTTCTACTGTGGCAACGATGTCTCCGGGCAGACGGAAGTCAACGGCCAAGTTCGAGCGCCATACCTGGGGAAGCTTGAAGTCTTCGCTTAGTACGTTGATTTCCGATGTACGAAGAGCACCTGAGCTGTACGTAGCTGGAATCTGCGAAATGTTGGTTTCAACAGTAGCTGGGTTCTGTACGTCAACGGCACCCTGAATCAGGCCGCTGTTGGTGAAGCTGTTCGAAATCCACACAAACGGTACCCGGCCGGTAAATACACCTGTACCACCACGTACCTGCAGTTTCTGGTCATTGTTTACATCCCAGTTGAAGCCTAAGCGCGGAGCCCACAGCAGCTGACCGTTTGGTACGTTCTGGGTGCTGATTTTGGAGCCGAAGCCTACGTTCACTTTCTCATTGTTCCCTGGCTTGTCGAAGAAGAACGGTACATCCAGGCGTACCCCCATCGTCAGGCGTAGGTTTTCCAGCGGAGAGAATTCGTCCTGGGCATAAATGCCCATCTGCATGGCGCTGAAAGAAGCCTCACCATTGTTGGCACGGGCATAAGAAGCCTGCACCCGGTTGGGCTTGCTGTCAAGGAAAGCCTGCAATGTGGGGAACTCGTAGTAACCAACCCCGTTGTTGATAAACAGGTTACGGAACTTGAAGAACTCGTTGTGCGTGCCAAGCGTCAGGTTATGCTTGCCAATCGTCTTGGTCACGTTGTCCGTGAGCTCAATAATGTCCTGGTCCAACTCATTGAAACCAGAGCTACGCTCGGTACCGAAGGTGTAGAGGTTACCCGCTTCACGAATTGCGAAGGTTGGGAATAGGGTGCCGGGCGTATCGCGCTTATCGCGGATGCGGGTATAGCTCACCAGCAGTTTGTTGGAAATACTTCCCAGGCTGCTGTTTAATTCAGCAACGCTGCTGTTGGTGGTGTTGTTGAATTTGTAAGCGTTGCTGCCAAAACGCAGGGAAGAAGAGCCGCGCGTAATGTTGTCGTCGAAAGCCTCAACAAAGTTGTGACGCACCGTCAGCTGGTGGTTCTGCGACAAGTTGAAGTCTAAGCGCCCAAAAATCTTGTTGCTTTCTGTCCGGCGGTTGATTTCACCGAATTCACCTACGTTGTAGCTATAACGCGAAGCAGCAGTGCTGGCAATCGTGTTGATAACGGTCTGATCGATACGTGAAGCAGAAGTGCCAGGTGTAAACGCTAGTGGCTCGCTGCGACGGCTAACTTCGCCGTTCAGGAAGAAGAAGATTTTGTCCTTCACGATGGCGCCGCCTACGCGGGCACCCGTCTGGTAGTTATAGAACTCAGCAGCCTTCGTGCGGGGCTCAGTTACGCTTTTGCCAACGATGTTCTCGTTGCGACCAAAACCGTAGATAGAAGCTGACAGGTCGTTGGTACCGGAACGCGTTACGGCGTTGATGCCGCCACCGGTAAAGTTACCAAGCGTTACATCGTAAGGAGCCAGTACGATCTGGAGTTCCTGGATAGCATCCAGCGAAATAGGCTGAGTGCCGGATTGACCGCCGGGAGTACCGCTACCTGCCAGACCAAATACGTCGTTGTTTACCGCTCCGTCAATGGTGATGTTGTTGTAGCGGTTGTTCGAGCCACCCAGTGAGCTGCTGCCGCCACCATTGGACTGGGGTGTGAGGCGAGTAAAGTCCTGCAGGCTGCGGTTCAGGGTTGGCAGGCGCTGAATCTGCTCGCGCGATACCGAAGTAGCTGCACCGGTCCGGCCCGAGTTAATTACTTGGTCGCGGGTGCCGCTTACTACTACTTCACCCAGAGTCTGCTCTGATTCGCTCAGGTTAATGTCCAGACGCTGGTTCTGGCCCAATGTCAGGAAGATGTTCTCGCGTACCGCTTCCTTGTAGCCTACGAATGAAATGCGCACGGTGTAAGGACCGCCTACGCGCATGTTCTGCAAGCTAAAGCGACCTTCTGAGTTGGTAGGCGCTACGTACTGCGTGTTGGTAGGCGTGTGCACCGCAATAACTGTCGCACCGGGCAGGCCTTCGCCAGCTTTGTCGGTAATGACACCGCTCATTGCCGAGGTTGTGGCTCCCTGCGCCCAGCTTGTGTGCGCTGCCAAAACAGCCAGCGGCACCAGAGCTACAGAAGCGTAAAGATTGCGTTTCATAAAGGGGGATTGGTGAAAAAAAGAGGTATGCTGAGAAAAACTAGGTTCAAAACTAGGGCTTCAAAATTTGAAGCCCATTGCGTTAATGCTGCATAGCCACAGCACCTTCACAGCTACTTTTCGGCGCAAAGGTAAGAGGGAAATTCACAATATTGGTCTTACTGCCTTAATGAATCTGCTGAGGTAGTAATCTGTCTCCAATGCGTTTTCTACAACTCCTAAGGAGCTGGAGGAGTGAATGAACTGTACACTTTCCGGAGAAGCCTCGGTGACTAAGCCGACGTGAGTTATGGTATTGCTGCCAGGTGAAGCTCCGAAAAATACCAAATCACCAGGCCGCAAGTCCTGAGGGCGTACTGGATTTCCCCAGAGAGCTTGTTCATTGCTGGAGCGCGGGATGTCCACATTAATGGCCGCGAAGGACTCATGCAGTAGCCCTGAGCAGTCCATACCCAGCCGGGTAGTGCCACCGTATTTGTAGGGAGTGCCCTGGAAAGAGCGTGCCGTTTCGATAACGGCGGATAATTGTGCGGGCACATTAGCCGGGAATGCGCGGCCAGCAGGGCGGCGCGCCACCACTTTTCTTTTGCCAGCGGCCGTTGAGGTCTTCGATTTTGACTTTACCGTAGCGCGGGAAATGCCGCGCTTTCGCTCCGCCGCTTTCATGCGCGCCATGTCACGCGCCGAGTAATACCGGCCGTTTCGGTAGTTTACTTTGCTGGTGCTGCTACAAGCGGCCAGCCAACTCACAAGTACCAGCAAAAAGACGGCTAGAAGTGGACGATGCCACTGCGCCGAATGCCGTACCTTCGTAACGTTTTCCCGCATTGGGCGCAAAGATAAGCGTAGCGGTCATTTTACTTACGAATACTCATGGAATTTCAAGTTTTGACTCCTGCGCTACTAGCCGAGTTTGAGGCTATTGTAGGTTCTGAGCATGTATTGACAGCCCATCGCGTGGAGGCGGAGGTATACGCCGATTATGGCCGAGACCATACGGAAGACCTTCATTTTGCGCCTGATGTGGTGGTTCGGCCGGCGAATGCCGAGCAGATCAGTGCTATTGTACGCCTGTGCCATCAGCACCATATTCCGGTAACGCCCCGGGGGGCTGGTACAGGGCTGAGTGGAGGAGCTTTGCCCATCCATCAGGGGCTAGTGCTGAGCACAGAGCGTCTCAACAAGATTATTGAAATAGACGAACGGAACCTGCAGGCTACCGTCGAGCCGGGCGTAGTTACAGAGGTATTCCAGAACGCCGTGAAAGAGGTGGGACTGTTCTACCCACCGGACCCCGCCAGCAAAGGCAGCTGTTTCCTAGGTGGTAACTTGAGCGAAAGCAGCGGCGGACCTAAGGCTGTTAAATACGGCGTCACGAAGGACTACGTGCTCAACATGCAGGTAGTGCTGCCCACCGGCGACATTATCTGGACGGGGGCGAATACGCTCAAAAATGCCACCGGCTACAATCTCACGCAACTGCTGGTAGGCTCCGAAGGCACACTGGGAATTATTACCTGTATCGTTTTCAAACTGCTGCCTTATCCGCAGCAGAATATCCTGATGCTAGCCCCGTTCCGACAGGAAATGCAGGCGGCCGAAGCTGTATCTGCCATCTTCAGAGCGGGTATTGTGCCTTCCGGGCTGGAGTTTATGGAGCGGGAAGCCATTGAATGGTCGTCGCGTTACCTCAATATTCCGCTTAATCTGCCGCCAGATGTGCGTGCTCACCTGCTGATTGAACTGGACGGCCAGGATCTGGATCAACTCTATAAGGAAGCCGAAGCCGTGTACGCTGTACTTGAGAACTATGATGTAGATGAGATTTTGCTGGCCGATACGGCTGCTCAAAAAGATGATCTGTGGCGTATCCGGCGCAACATCGGCAATGCTGTCCGCTACAACTCTGTGTACAAAGAGGAGGATACCGTAGTGCCGCGCGCTGAGCTGGCCACGCTCCTGAACGGCGTTAAGGAAATAGGGAGCCGCTACGGTTTCAACTCGGTCTGCTACGGCCATGCCGGCGACGGCAACCTGCACGTCAATATTATCCGTGGAGAGCTAGACGATGAGATGTGGCACAACGGACTGCGGCAGCCTATATCCGAGATATTTGAGCTGTGTGTAAAGCTGGGCGGCACTATCAGCGGCGAGCATGGCATTGGGCTGGTCCAGAAGCCCTACATCGGTATTGCCATCGGGGAGGCACAACTCAACCTAATGCGCGGCATTAAGCAAGTATTTGACCCGCACGGCATCATGAATCCGGGTAAAATATTTTAGTAGGGCCCGTGTGTATCAGCTGCCTCAGCGGAATGTTTTACCGGCCGCTAGTAGTGAGAATAGGAAATAAGCTCTGAAGCTAACTTTCACTAGCAGCAAACTGGCTACTTAGTAACTACTACTAAGAGGACAGAAACATTCGACACAGGCAGTTACTAGCCCCTGCAGTTGCCCAAGCCCGTATGGCGCCATCTTAATAAGTAGGAAGCTTCTGGTAGGCACTCGTCACAGTGCGCCCTCATGAAATCCGGCGCCAAATCAGTGGCGACGTACCCTATGAAACACCAGTTGCTAAAGGAAGCAATGCTTTACCCTTGAGAGCTACCTAGTAAATGAGAAGCCCGCTTAGCACTAGCACTAGTGCTAAGCGGGCTTCTCATTTACTAGGTCTGAAAAAGCCGCAAACTATATATCCTTTTGCTCACCTTTTAGCGCGTCCTCACCTCCATACGGGGCGCCGGCGGTAATATCGCCTTGTAGTCCACCCTGCGATACCCCGGGGGAGGAGTCGGGCTGACGGGAAGTGGTCGTGTTGATATCAGAGTTTACTTGGGAGCCAGTAGCGGGCTGGCCGCTGCCAGTAATAACGCTGGCCTGCTCGCCTACGGGCCCTGCTATTTCCTGAACTTTCTGGATGTACTGCCGTTTGGCGTCATCTTCACTGGTGCCCTTAAACCGGCTCCAGGAGTCCCACTGTGCCTGCGACATGCCTTGCGGGCCGCTTGGATTATCCGGTGAGTCGTCGCCTACAATTTCGCCCGACGTGTCGTGGTCGCCTTGGGTGGCTTGTTTGTAAAGTCCGTATAAATCGGTCATATGAGCAGCCGCTTGGTCGCCGGGTAGGTTATCAACGCGGGAAACAGCTGCTTCAAATTCTTGCTGGAGGCTCATCTGGTCTTGCAGGTTCATAATAGGGCTGGATTGTGGGAAATGAAGGGTTTTACCTGGAGTGTACTAGCGAGCCTACGCTTTAGTTGCGAGCCTAACTTATAGTTTTTAGAAACCGAAGTCCCATTAGTTCGTACTTTTGCCCGCCTTATGTGTGGAATCTCCGGAGTATTCGCTTTTACTGATACGGGTCGCAACTCACTAGCTTCGTTGCGTGCCTCAACCGACGCCATTACCAGCCGTGGCCCTGATTCCCAAGGGCACTTCATGTATGAGCGGTGCGGCTTGGGCTTTCGTCGGCTAGCTATTCTCGACCTCACCGCCGATGGTAATCAGCCCATGACGGATGAGTCGGGCCGGTATACTATTGTCTTCAATGGCGAGATTTTCAACTTTAAGGAGCTGCGCCAGAAGCTGGTAAGCAAAGGCCACCGCTTTCATTCCCAAACCGATACAGAGGTAGTACTGCACCTGTATATGGCGGAAGGCCGCAACTTCCTGAAAAAGCTGAATGGCTTCTTCGACTTTGCCATCTACGACAAAGAGGAAGACTCCATTTTCCTGGCGCGTGACCGAATGGGGGAGAAGCCCCTGCTCATTTACCGCGACGAAGATAAACTGCTGTTTGCCTCCGAAATGAAGTCGTTACTTGCGTTGGGAATACCGCGTAAGCTCGATTATGTTTCGTTGAGCCATTATTTGCAGCTCAATTATATTCCGGGTCCTGCTACTATCTTCAAAGGCGTCAAGAAGCTTTTGCCAGGTCACTACCTATATGTGAAAGGCAAAAAGGTTGTGCGTAAGCGCTGGTACAAAATTCCGTACGACGCCAAAAAGACTGAAAGGAACAAACTCACCTACGAGCAGCAGCAAGCCAAACTAGTTGACCTGCTCGATGATGCAACAGCTCGCCGCTTGGTGGCCGATGTGCCGGTAGGAGCTTTCCTGAGCGGCGGTATCGACTCGTCCGTAATTGTTGCCCTAGCTACTAGGCATACCCAGCAGCTGAACACTTTTAGCATTGGGTACCGCGATGAGCCTTTCTTCGACGAAACCAAGTACGCCAAGCTGGTTGCCGATAAGTACAAGACAAACCATACCGTCTTCTCGCTCACCAACCAAGACTTGTACGACCATATCTTCGATGTGCTCAATTACATCGATGAGCCCTTCGCCGATTCGTCGGCCCTAGCCGTATACATCCTTAGCAAACGCACCCGCGAAAAGGCTACCGTCGCATTATCCGGTGATGGGGCTGATGAGCTGTTCGGAGGTTATAACAAGCACATGGGCGAGTTTCAGGTGCGCCAAGGTGGGTTTAAAGCAGAAGCAGTCACGGGTCTGAACTTACTATGGGATGTGCTGCCCAAGTCGCGCAACTCCTTCTTTGGCAACAAAGTCCGCCAGTTTCAGCGCTTCTCACGCGGTATGCTGTCCGGCCCAAAAGACCGGTATTGGGACTGGGCTTCCTTTGCTTCAGAAAAAGATGCCCGCGGCTTACTGAGTGCCTCATCTCGCCGAAAAGTGGGCAAGAAACTGGCTGAAAAGCGCCGGAAAGACTTACTAGAAGACTTACACTCTGATGGAGACTTGAATGAGGTCTTGCTCACGGATACCAAGCTAGTACTGCCGTACGACATGCTAACCAAGGTGGATCTGATGAGCATGGCCAATTCCCTAGAAGTACGCCCACCCTTCTTGGATCCTAACGTAGTACAGTTCGCATTTTCGATTCCTGTCTCTAGTAAAATTGACGGGAAAATGAAAAAGAAAATAGTGCAGGACGCTTTTCGCCCCATGCTACCCGAGGAGCTATACAAGCGTCCCAAACATGGGTTCGAAGTGCCGCTGCTAAAGTGGTTTCGCGGTGAGCTGCGTCCTCTAATTGAAGATGACCTACTCTCCGACGCGTTTATCGAATCTCAGGGCATTTTTGACGTAGAAGCCATTCGCGGCCTGAAGCGCCAATTGTTTTCTTCCAGCCCTGGCGACGTGCACGCTCGTGTTTGGGCCCTCATTGTATTTCAGTGGTGGTGGAAAAAGCATATGCTAGCTTAGGACAAGAGGGCAAGCTTGTGAATACTGAATCCACAAGTTGTAGATAGTCCAACGAAAGATTTACATCACATTTCTTCCCATATGAAAATCGCAGTTGTAGGCACTGGTTATGTAGGCCTTGTCACGGGTACCTGCTTCGCGGAGGTTGGCATTGAAGTTACATGCATTGATATTGACCAACGTAAAATTGATAACCTACATAAAGGTATTCTGCCAATTTACGAGCCTGGCCTGGAGGAGATGGTCACTCGCAACGTAAATGCAGGCCGTCTCCAGTTTTCTACAAAGCTCAGTGAAGCCATTAAGGGCTGCGACGTAGCATTTATCGCGGTCGGGACCCCCCCCGGCGAAGATGGTTCAGCTGATCTGAAGTACGTACTAGCTGTAGCTCGCGAAATAGGAGAGTACATGACGAGCTACGGAGTTATTGTAACTAAGAGCACAGTACCAGTAGGCACGGCAGCTAAAGTTCGTAAGGAGATTGAAAATGCCTTGGCAAAACGCGGTGAGAATATTGAGTTTGATGTAGCATCAAACCCAGAGTTCCTCAAGGAAGGAGCCGCGATTGACGACTTCTTGAAACCAGATCGTATTGTTATTGGAGTTGCTTCTGGGCGTGCAGAAGAGGTAATGAGCCGTTTGTATAAGCCTTTCTTGCTGAACGGTCACCCCATCATCTTCATGGACATTCCTTCAGCTGAGATGACGAAATATGCTGCCAACTCAATGCTAGCTACTAAGATTTCGTTTATGAACGATATTGCTAATCTCTGCGAAATTATGGGCGCTGATGTGAACATGGTTCGTAAAGGCATTGGCTCTGATGCCCGGATTGGTACTAAGTTCATTTACCCAGGTATTGGTTACGGAGGATCATGCTTCCCTAAGGACGTGAAAGCCCTAATCAAAACTGCTTCTGAAAATGGCTATCAGATGCAGGTATTGCAAGCAGTTGAGAGTGTAAATGAAGGTCAGAAGGAAGTGCTTTTCAACAAAGTGATGAAGCATTTTGGTGGTAACCTGAAAGGTAAAAAGATGGCTGTTTGGGGACTTTCATTCAAGCCTAAAACAGATGATATGCGTGAGGCACCATCTCTTGTAATCATTGAAAAGTTGCTCGCAGAAGGATGTACAGTTTCGGCTTATGATCCAGTTGCTATGCCTGAGGCAAAACACACTCTCGCTGATAGCATCACATATGCCAAAGACCAATTTGATGCCCTTGTTGATGCTGATGCTCTGCTTGTAGTGACCGAGTGGCCTGAGTTCCGTTCTCCCTCCTTTGAGGTTGTAGGACGCCTACTAAAAGAAAAAGTAATTTTTGATGGTAGGAACATATATGACCCACAGGAAATGCAGGAAGCCGGCTTTGCTTACCACTGTATTGGAATTCGTACCACACACCATGAGCCTGCATAAACCAACTGAAGTACTTATCAAGTAATTGGTTTGCTTACTTCGTTAGGTGTTCAACTTGACCTACAAAAATTATGTCTGAAAAAAAACGCGTCCTGATTACGGGCGGTGCGGGCTTCTTGGGCTCCCATCTCTGTGACCGATTCCTTGCCGAAGGCTACCATGTCATTGCCATGGATAACCTCATCACCGGTGACCTGAGCAATATTGAGCACTTGTTCGGCAATGAGGACTTTGAATTTCATAACGCCGATGTATCGAAGTTTGTGTTCGTGCCTGGCAAACTGGACTATATCCTGCATTTTGCCTCGCCCGCTTCGCCTATTGATTACCTTAAAATTCCGATTCAGACGCTGAAGGTAGGCTCACTGGGTACGCATAACTTGCTAGGTCTAGCTCGTGTGAAAGGTGCCCGTATGCTTATCGCTAGTACCTCAGAGGTATATGGCGACCCGGAAATTCATCCCCAGGTAGAAGAATACTTCGGAAACGTTAACCCCGTAGGTCCCCGCGGCTGCTACGACGAGGCTAAGCGGTTCCAGGAAGCTATTACGATGGCCTACCATAATCACCATGGTCTAGAAACCCGCATCGTTCGTATCTTCAATACCTATGGCCCACGCATGCGCCTCAACGACGGCCGCGTGCTGCCGGCGTTCCTGAGCCAAGCTCTGCGTGGTGAAAACCTGACAGTATTTGGTGATGGCTCTCAGACACGTTCCTTCTGCTATGTTGATGATCTGGTAGAAGGTATTTATCGCCTACTACTGAGCGAATATGCTCTGCCCGTGAACATCGGTAATCCCGACGAAATTACTATCAAGGAGTTTGGTGAAGAAATTGCCCGCCTTACAAATGTAAAATTCAAACCTGACTATCGTCCACTACCTGAAAACGACCCTTTGAAACGGCGTCCTGATATTACAAAAGCTAAGGAACTTCTAGGCTGGAAACCGAAAATAGACCGTGCTGAAGGATTAAGGCGTACACTTGAATATTTTAAGGAGTCATTAAATAAATGAATTAAGTTGATATGATAATTTTGCCAAAAAGTGCGGTGATTGTAGATCAAATAATTTATGTTATGATTAATTCGGCAATATTAATGGTATCTTCTTGATAAACTACCATTAATATATATTTATCTAAACCAATAAAATAATTAATGCCGTTACATGTAACGGCATTAATTATTTTATTGGTTTAGATAAATATATATTAATGGTAGTTGTAATCAACATAAACTATTTAATTGTTAATAGGAATTATAATATAAAAGCATAGTAGTTTTATTGATATTGTTAATGGTATATAATAATATAATTCAGTTGTAGATTTTTCGTACCTTTGTATCCTAAGATTAACATGTTGCGCTTGTTGTGATGCGCTAAGTGTTTGAAGCTTTCAATTTTTGAAAACCTGATTTGCATGGATACTGGAATCATAGGCTTTAGTTTTAAAAGCATTCTGCATTATCTTACTTCCTCCCAGCAGCGCGAAGCTATCTGGATGTTCGTTCTATTACTAATATCTTCATTTTTAGATGTAATTGGCTTGGCGGCGCTAGTGCCTGTAATGATGGTTGCAGCAGAGCCAGGAGGAATTCAAAAAAATGAAATAATTTTATTTGTTTTTAATACTTTAAACTTTAGTTCTGAAAAATATTTTTTAATATTTTTAATAGTGTCTATATTTATATTTTTTCTATTCAAAAATTTATTTTCAGCGTGGGTCAACTATTTGCAAACTTTATTCACGGCAAAAGTCGGGTTGCAAGTAACGGAAACACAACTCAATAAATATCTTCATTTCCCGTTTTGGCATTTTAATGATTTAGGATCATCTAGTTTAGTTAATAACATTATTTATGTCCCTAGTTCTTATGTGAATGGAATAATTAGGCCAATATTTGTCTTGTTATCTGAAGTGTGCATTGTTATCGTTATAGTGATAGGCATTTTGCTGTATAAGCCTTTTCTATTATTTATTTTAGGCGTAGTATTATTGCCAACAACTTTACTAACGTATAAAGCACTGCGAGGTAAATCGCAAAAAATCGGAGATAGGCTTAACGCATTACGGCCAGAGACAATGAGTATTGTTAATGACTTGTTTACTGGATTTGTGGAATTGAAACTAGCTAATAAGCAATATGCATTTAGAGACGCGGCTATAGCAAAACAGCGAGAAGTGCAAAAATTGGATGCAGAATCTTATTTATACTCCTTATTGCCTCTTAAATTAATAGAAATGGTTGCAATATTAGGAGTGTTAACTATCTTTTTGTATGCTATTTTAGTGCCAGGTAACTCTGCAAATTTAATTGCTCTTGTTGGTTTATTCGCAGCCGCTGCTTACAGGCTGATGCCTTCAGTGAATAGAATTCTCACAGCCATGATTCAATTGAAGTCCTTTCAATATACAATTGAGAGTCTAGAATCTTTTAGTGGGGATGAGTATAACGAATCGCCAGAGCTAGATCAGAAACCTTTGCATTTTAATAAAACTTTAGAATTTAAACATTTACAATTTGGTTTTCCTCAAGAAGAAGTGCCAACGCTCAAAAGCATTGACTTAACCATAAATAAGGGTGAAAAAATTGGTTTCATCGGTAGTTCTGGTTCAGGCAAAACAACGCTGATGAATGTGCTTTTGCGCTTTTATAGAGAGCAGCAGGGTTGTATATTAGTAGATGGAATCCCTTTACTACCTACTTATTTAGTGGCTTGGCATAGAATAATTGGGTATGTTAAACAAGATACGTTCCTGATGGAAGCATCTATAAAGGATAATATAACATTGGGAGATGATAATGTGGATGAGGATAGACTGGTTTATGCTATAGAACAAGCATCCCTGCTTAATTTTATAAACACTTTACCGAATGGAATAAACACATATATAGGTGAACGCGGATCAAAACTGTCAGGAGGGCAACGGCAAAGGATTGGAATTGCTAGAGCAATGTATAAGCAAACCCAAATATTAGTATTAGATGAAGCTACAAGCGCTTTGGATAATGAAACAGAGAGAGAAGTAAATGAAGCAATTAATAAGCTGTCTAATACAGATATGACAATCTTGATAATTGCTCACCGAATAACCACTCTTCGTGAATGTGACAGAATATATGAGCTTGATAATGGACGAGTTATAGCTGAACATAAATATTCTGATCTAATTAATCAAATTATCTAATAAAGGGATATTTAGGATTTAAAAAATGAAAATATTGTTTCAAAAATGAGAATTGCTTTTGTTGCTTTAATGAGCAATGCTCCTTGGGGAGGAAGTGAGGTCTTATGGACTAAGACAGCATCTTATGCCTTAGATAAAGGGCATGACGTTTTTTTTTCAACTTATAATTGGCCAGCTCTTAATACAAACATTGAGTTGCTAATTAAAAAAGGGGCTATGTATTACTTAAGACCATTATATAATTTGCAATCAAGGATAATAAATAAGATATGCAAAAAGGTGGGTTTGGAATTCTCCGAAATATCTGCGTTAAAAAAATTTAATCCTGATCTTATTTTATTTAATCAGGGGGGGGCATATACATTAATGTATCATAGTGAACTTATAGATTACGTTAATGAATATAAAGTGCCATACGCATTAATTTGTCATAGTTATACTGATAACCCGACTTTAGATAAAAAACAGAGAAACTTTATTAATAGTATTTTTGCTAATTCTAAAAAAATATTTACTGTCTCTACTTCACAAGTTTCAATAATAGAAAGGCAGTTAGCTGCAAGAATACTTTCTAATGTAATAGTTCAAAATCCATGGAATATTCCAAAGATCAATCCTCTTCCATTTCCTAGTGAGACTTTAGATATACCGCAATTTGCTTCAATAGCAAGCTTAACAGTTCACACTAAAGGGCAAGATCTTTTATTTGAGGCATTAGGGTCTACAAAATGGAGACAAAGGAGCTGGGTGCTAAATTTATTTGGGGAAGGACCCGATAAAGAGTATCTAGAAGATTTAGCTCTATTTTACGGCATAGGTGATAGAGTGAAATTTCATGGACATGTGCAAGATATAGTTAAAATATGGTCTTTTTGTCACCTCTTGATATTGTCATCCCGAATTGATTCAGGTCCAATGGTTGTAGTAGAAGCAATGATTTGTGGGCGACCTGTAGTAGCTACTCCAGTTGGACTGGTAAGTGATTGGCTGAGTCCTGGCTTAACAGGATATATTACACATGGAATTAGTTCAAATGCTATTGACGAATCATTAGAGATGGCATGGGAGAATAAATCTGATTGGGAAAAAATTGGGTTACATGCATCTATATCTGCGGCAAAGCAGATTGATGTGGATCCAGTAAATACCTTCTTAGATCATTTGATCACAAGTGGTAACTAGCTTAATCAATAAAGGGTAAAGAATGCCTAATTTGGAAAAATATGAAAACTTTTGTCAGTCTTGCACATACTAGAGAAATTGAATATCAAAGAGCTGTATTCTCTATACTGAGCTTCAGTGCATGGAATGATAATAATGACAAAATTAGATACATACTTTATACTGATAATAAAGAATATTTTACAAAATACTTTCAACACTTAAATATTGAGTTTGTTGAACTTAATATGCGTACGATCAAGGAATGGATGGGTCCTGATCAATATGTACATAGGCTTAAAATAAAGTCTATGTTAGATTCATTTACTAAATATAATAATGATGATTTGTTTTTTATGGACTCGGATACTTTTACTTATAACAGTGTAGAAGGTTGGCTTGATAAGTTTGCTGATGGTAAAGCACTAATGTATGCAAAAGAATATTCTTTTGAAGAAGCAAAATTGTGGGGTAGCACTTCAGTGAAAGATTTTGAACCTGAAATAAATAATAAGACCTATATAATTAATAATAATGAATATTCATTTAAAACCAATCAATATTCATGGAACTCTGGTGTAATTGGGCTAAGCAGTACTGATTGTAACTTATTAAGAGATGTATTAGAAATATCAGATATTTTTTATAAAAACACAAAAGTTTTTTTTGTTGAGCAATATTCATTTTCATTGATATTTCAAACACGTATATTATTGGATGGTTCCACTGAATTTATACATCATTACTTTTCAAAAAAGAAATATATTGATAAGTATGTATTAAAATTTAACAAAGATATTTTGAGTTATAATTTAATATCAGAAAAAAAAGATTTTATAAAAAAATATACATCTGATTTAAATGCTATTGTTCAAGCAAATCCTAATTGGGATGAATTGCCTAAGATAAAAGATAAAGTCAACCTATTTTTTAAAAGAAATGGTGATATAAGTTTGATAAAAGACGTTCTATACATAATAAAAATCAAGCTGAAAAAGTATCTATAATACTACTAATTTAAGAGAAATGGAGTATGTCAAAGCTGCAAAAAAAAATAACATACATAGTTTCCGATGTTAATAAGTCATTTGCCATGGAATGGATGGCACAATACATTAATTCCGATTCGTTATCTGTTTCGTTTATCTTACTAAATAAGAGTACTAGCCATTTTGAAAAATGGCTATTAAAAATGAATATACCTACATACTTTGTTAAATATAAGTCTAAAATAGACTTTTTTAGAGCTTTTTGGGAAGTAAGAAGTCTGCTTAATAAAATTAAACCAGACATAGTACATACCCATTTCTTAGATGCTAATCTTGTGGGCTTGTCTGCATCTTACTCTTTAAGTATAAAAAAAAGACTTTATACAAGACATTCATCTACTTTTCACCATGTATTCTTTCCGAAAGGGGTTCTCTATGATAAGATCATAAACTGTTTAGCTACTGACATAATTGCGATTTCTAAAGTAGTTCGAGATTATGTACTTATTAAATTAGAAAAAGTGCCATCTAATAAAATTCATTTGATTCACCATGGTATAGATATTTCTAAATTTAATAATTACAATCGATTAGTTGTGGATAAACTTAGACTTAAATATAATGTAAATAATCATTATCCTGTTATTGGAGTAATTGCAAGGTATATTGAATGGAAGGGCATACAGTACATTATTCCTGCATTTTCAAATATAAAAAAGAATTATCCTAATGCTTTGCTTGTTCTAGCAAATGCACGGGGAAGTTATAAGAACGAAGTTTTAAAATTATTGGACACGCATTTGGATGTTGACTCTTATAGAGAGATACAGTTTGAAGAAGAATTGCCAGAATTATATCAACTATTTGATATATATGTTCATGTTCCTATTTCTGATCATATCGAAGCATTTGGTTTAACTTATATCGAGTCACTAGCTGCTAAAGTTCCTTCCATCTTCACACTTTCTGGCATAGCTTCTGAATTTATTGTAAATAGAAAAAACGCTTTAGTCGTTCCTTTTTGCGACAGTGCGACTATTGAAAATGCTTTAGAAGAATTATTGCAAGATTCATGCTTGAGAAATGAAATATCGGAAATGGGTTATAATGATGTTATTGATAATTTTTCGATTCAAAGATATATTGAAAACTTAAAAAATATATATAATGAGTAAATTTAAAGACAAAAGAATGAGGCTTGCATATGTGGTTTCTGGTGTTGACCGTATGATAAGTTTAGAATTGACAATTGACGCATTGTTATCACATGGCGTCGATGTATATGTTGTAATTATTCAGCCTGCAAGCGATAATTTCGAAAAGTATTTGCTTAAAAAAAATGTTAATTATGAAGTTATAGATTATGCTGATAAAAAAATAAAATGGCTGTCAATAATTTTGCACATATGTCAATATCTAAAAAAATATCATGTTGATATTGTTCATTGTCACTTTCTTTTAGCTGGAATACTGGGGTTGACAGCTTCGTATATAGCTGGTATACGTACCCGGATATATACTCGTCATCATGGTGCTGAGCATCATATATCCGGGGGATATGGGATTCAATTAGATAAAATTACAAATGCATTATCTACACATATTGTATCAATATCATCCGTTGTCAGAAATATATTGATAGATCGTGAAGGAGTCAATTCAAAAAAAATAATTAATATTCCTCATGGCCTGAATTTATCTCTGTATGATAATATTTCAAAAGAACGCTTAGAGCTACTTCGTTTAAAATATAACATTGGCCTCAATTATTACCCCATTATTGGTGTTGTGTCTCGTTATGATAAGTTGAAAGGGATACAACATACAATTGGTGCATTTCATGAGGTGCTAATAGAATATCCAAATAGTCATTTAATCTTGGCAAATGCTCGCGGCAGTTACACGAATGTTATTAAGAAGCTTTTAAAAGATCTTCCTAAAAATAGTTATACTGAAATTGAATATGAGTATGATAGCGTAGCACTGTATAAGATATTCGACATTTTCGTACATGTTCCTGAATCATATGAGTACGAATCTTTTGGATTAGTTTATATTGAAGCGTTAGCTTCCAGAATACCATCTATTTTTACCTTATCTGGCATTGCAAATGAATTTATAAAATCAGATAAAAATGCGTTGGTAGTTCCCTATTCAGACGAGCACGCTATTGCTTTATCTGTTAAACGAATCATTCGTGATACTAGTTTAGCTAATAATATAGTTTTACAAGGATATAATGATGTGCATGAATTGTTTCAATTCGATGATTATTTTATTAAATTGAAACAATTGTACTTGAATCACGTATAAGATATTTCTCGTTTCCTCTTAACTTCTAGTTTTTGTGTGCGGCATTGCAGGTTTTTTTAACATCAATAGTGATTTAGGCGAAGTTGATCTTCGTAAAATGACTAATTGTATTTCACATCGTGGGCCTAATGCTGATGGCTATTTTCTAGATCAATCAGTTGGGCTTGGCCATCGGCGTTTAAGTATTCTAGATCTTTCTGCTGCTGCTAACCAGCCAATGTTTTCACATGATGGTAGATATGTGATTATATTTAATGGGGAAGTATATAATTTTAAAGAAATAGCTTCTTCTTTAAATGTTGAAATGAATACCACTTCCGATACGGAAGTTATTCTTGAAGCATATATTCAATTAGGAGTTGATTTTGTTCACCTCTTGAATGGAATGTTTGCGATTGCAATTTACGATAAAGAAAATGATTCTTTAGAAATATTTAGAGATAGATTAGGTGTTAAACCTGTTTATTACTTTTATGATGGAATCAAATTTATTTTTGGATCAGAATTAAAAACAATTCTTTCTATTAAATCCATTCGAAATGATTTAACTGTTGATCATGAGGCTGTTAAGTTATTTTTGCATTTAGGTTACATTCCTCGTCCATATTCGATTTACAAGGAAATTAGAAAAATGGATTCGGGTTCGTATATTAAAATTTCTAAAAAAGAATTCTTTCAATTGCCTTATTGGGAAATAGAAAAAAAAATATCTGCCTCCGTCTTAAGTGATTATGACGAAGCTAAAGAAGAACTCAAAAAGTTGTTAATTAGCTCTGTAGGATATAGAATGATTGCGGATGTGCCGTTTGGTACATTTCTAAGTGGTGGAATTGATTCCAGCTTAGTCACTGCTATCGCCCAATCTTTATCTTCAAAACCAGTTAAATCGTTTTCAATAGGATTTGAATCTACAAAACATGATGAATCACAGTTTGCTAAGGCTGTAGCTCATGAACTAGGTACTAACCACCATGATTTTTTAGTAACTCATAAAGAAGCTATAGAAGTAATTTCCTCAATCGGTACTATTTATGATGAACCATTTGCTGATTCATCTTGTGTCCCAACATTAATGGTGTCAAAGCTTGCTAGACAACATGTTACAATGACACTGTCTGGTGATGGTGGAGATGAATTGTTTCAAGGATATGGAATGTATACTTGGGCAGATAGAATGAATGCTTCTGGATTTAATTTGATTAGAAAGCCAGCAGCTTTTGTGCTGGACAAAATGGGTAGTCGATATAAGCGTGTAGCTCAGCTAATTGACTATCCCAGTATGGAACATATACGTAGCCATATTTTTTCTCAAGAGCAGTATATGTTTTCAAGTCTTGAATTGGATACATTACTTAGATCCGATTGGAACGCCTCTGCATATTTACAAGAAAAGTGGCCATGGCCTTCAGGCCGGCTTCCAACTGCTGCAGAGGAACAAGCTTTATTTGATATGCAATATTATTTACAAGATGACTTGCTTGTAAAAGTAGATAGAGCTACAATGCGCCATTCACTAGAAGCTCGGGTTCCACTACTAGATTACCGTATTGTAGAGTTTGCCCTTAATGTCTCACCTCAACTTAAGGTAAAAGGCGGAGTGACTAAATATTTATTGAAAGAAATATTATATGATTATCTACCTAAAAGAATGTTTCAGCGCCCTAAATGGGGATTCTCAATACCTTTGGGGGATTGGTTAAGTAATGAACTTCACTACCTAATAGATGAATATTTATCTGAGGATACTATTATAAAAGTAGGAGTTGTTTCTTTTCACGAAGTCAAAAAGCTAGTTAAGCGATTTGATAATGGTGAAAAACACCTTTATAACAGAATCTGGCTTCTCATTGTTTTGCATCAATGGTTTGTTTTTAATAAAATTTAGTCATTATATTTATTATGATAGTAACTGCAGTGAAAAGACATGTAGAGTTAATTTAAATATAGTTTGCTAGTTGTAATTAAATCGGGTAAACTATTTTAATGTGTGATGATGACTATGCTTCTGGAATACGCAAAGTTTGTGTTCATATTTTATTATACTAATTTTGCGACAACATTATAAGGATAGATATTACGATCTGATGTACTAGCTATAGGCTATATCTTGAGAACATTAGTAACCAATAAGCAATTTCTAGTTATTAACCTCTCAACCTTTGGTAAAGAAGTAAGCACTTAATATTTAAGCTTAATTGTGCACCTTGAAATAAGTAATTTGCGGTTGATCGATACGTCACCCTAGTTGCCTAATCTAAAATTCGGCGTAAAACATATTTAAATGTTTTAAATTAAGTTATAGCATAAGTTTTGCCTCTCATCCAAGGTTGTATAGCGCGGCTTACTTCTTAACTATGTTCGAACCGAACATAGTTAAGAAGTAAGCCGCGCTTTGCTTGCTTAATGATAGGCCATAGAAATATTGCCTAGAGGTAATCAGTGTTGCTTACAACTGTCTTCAAACTAGATTTAATTGCATTGGACTATAGTTCGCTGACTTGATTAAAAAAAATGAAATAATGGCCATACATTGGTATGTGGGTTATACGAATTAGTAAATATGGTGCTCTGCTGCGTTTGTTCTAAGAAAGTTGTTGCTCTCGTCTCTTATGATAAGCTTTATATTAATTTAAACTTATAATCATATTTTCCTTTCTTGTTACTTTGTTTCTAATACATTTTGTATATTTGTGGAGAAAATTTTTTTTTAATTGAACTTAAAGTATGAAAAATATTAAAAGTGATAATGGCGTCGTGAATATTGCTGCAGCATTTGATCAAAACTATATTGTTCCATTTTATGCCTTAGTTTCATCTATTAATAAGCACAACTATAATAACTATATTAACATGCATTGCTTTGCTACGGGTTTATCTCAAGACCAAAGAGATGATTTAATTCTATTTGCAAACGAATTGTCTATGAAATTATTGTTTCATGACATTGATGAAAGCTCAACTGATGAATTTATTTTGCCAGAAGATACTCATTTTACTAAGGCTACTTATTATCGTTTATTTTTTCCAGAAGTTTTAGCAAAACAAGGTGTAGATAAATTTATTTACCTGGATATTGATATTATTGTAAATGGAGATTTACGGGAGCTTTATGAAACAGATTTAGGAGACTATTCCTTAGGTGCTGTTCCGGATAGCTTGACGGTATTCAATGGAGCGCGCATTGATCTTGGTATTTATAAAAGCGAAGACTATTTTAATGCTGGAGTTCTATTTGTAAACGTTAATAAATGGATTGAGCAAAGAGTAACAGAAAGAGCTATTGAATATTCCATTAAATACCCTGAAAGAATCATTGTTGCAGATCAAGATTGTTTAAATGGGGTTTTAGTCGGTAACTGGAAAAAACTCGATAACAAGTTTAATTTGATTCCGAAAGATTTTGGTGAATATCATATGTCGCTCAAAGAAATAAAGCACGCTATAAATGGTGCTATTGTAATTCACTTTGCAGGCGGTTCAAATAGCCAATATTCATCTAAGCCGTGGTCTGTTTTATGCAAAAGCCGTCTACAATATCTTTACTTTGATGCATTGAAAAATGTGCCAAAAAAATATAATAATAAATATTTAGATAAAATTATATTATCTAAAAACTTTAAAAGTTATATGAAAATAAAAATTTCTCATTTATACTTTAGCCATCCTGTATTTGCTGTCGTATGGAAAAAAATAAAAAAATTAAAGTAATTGAAATTTGACTCGTATTTCTGCATCATGAAAAACAAAACAAACTTAGTGTATTGGGGGACTGGTGGGGAAGTTGTTTATAGGCAGATTGTATTTTCAATTTTTACATTGTTGTATCATGTTGAATTTAATTTAAATCAAATAAAAATTGTTATTTATACAGATAATAATAGTTTCTTTCAAAAATGGCTTTCTGGTGTAGATTTTGATATTGAAATTTTGCACTACGAAGATGAAGTGAAGTACAAAGGGGAGTATAATTATTTGTATAGGATAAAGCCTTGTATTATAATAGATCAATTAGATAAAGGTGCAAATAAAGTGTTCTTTGTTGATAGTGATACGTTTTTTATGAAATCTCCAATAGCTCTTTTTAATATAGTGAATGAAGAAATTAGTGTGATGAATATAAATGAATACGATTTAATTGATGCTGGAGATGATGAATTAATTTCTTGGCTTCATATTAGAAAGGCAGTTAGAAATAAAGTTTTTAATATAAGAGGAAGTGAGTTTAATATCCCATTTTCTGCTCGAATGTGGAATTCAGGAGTTATAGGAATAAATAATAATAATAAAAACTTGTTAGAGGATGCGGTTTTATTGATCGATCAAATTTACAATAATTATCCTGCGTTTCATTCCGAGCAATTTGCTATTGGATATTTATTGTCAAAATGCACTAGGTTATTAGAATCTGAAGATTATATATATCATTATTTTTTTGGAAACAAAAAACAAATAATTAATCATCACTTAAATAAATTCTTTAAATCACACAGGCCTGGTGCGTTACATAACAATATTAATGATTCGTGGGCGCTTGTTTTGAAGAGAGATGAATTATTGCTTCCAACTCCATCTCTAATGGATCGATTAGTATTGCGTATTAATCTAATTAAAACAGTTGCATTTAAAGGGCATCTCTGATTTTTTTGATAATGCCTAAATTTCCTTTGCAATTCACATTCGTAAACAATCCAAATGTCCAGTTCTGCACCTCGTGTACTTTTTGTTTCATACGATGGTATGACTGACCCCCTAGGCCAGTCGCAAGTGCTACCGTACCTAGTAGGTTTGTCTAAGGCTGGATATAAGATTACGCTACTATCCACTGAGAAGAAGGGCCGGTTTGCGCAGTATAAAGATATTATTAGGGATATTACTGAGAGGGCGGGAATTCGCTGGGAATACATTTTTTTCACACGTAAGCCCCCTGTATTTGCTAAATTTTACGATCGGTACCAGCTACGGCAAAAAGCGTTAGCTCTGCATGAAGAAGTGCAGTTCGATATGACGCATTGCCGAAGCTATGTCAGCGCGGAAGTTGGATTGTTCTTGAAGCAGAAATTTGAAGTCAAATTCCTGTTCGATATGCGTGGGTTCTGGGTAGATGAACGGGTGGAGGGAGGAATGTGGAATCTGCAGAATCCTATTTACCGCCGTGCTTACCGCATGTACAAGCATAAAGAGACCGAATTTATTGCCGCTGCTGATGGTATCATTAGTCTCACAGAGAATGGCAAGGGTGAGATGATGACTTGGCCATCTTACCCTGGAACACCAATTACTGTTATTCCTTGTAGCGCCGACTTTTCAATATTCCCATTGCTGACGGATCATGACCGCCAAACTGCACGTCAGAAGTTAGGTTATGGTATCAATGAATTGGTGATTAGCTACTTAGGATCTGTTGGCGCATGGTATTTGTTGGACGAGATGTTAACTCAATTCGCAGTAATCAAGAAACATTATCCAGGTGCAAAAATGTTGTTCGTCACTCAAGAACCTAGTGAGATGGTATTAGCGGCGGCACGCAACATTTCCGGCTTAACTGACACAGACTTCATAGTAAGGCCCGCCACACGCAAAGAGGTACCGGAATTAGTGGCAGCTTCAGATGTAAACTTGTTTTTTATTAAGCAGAGCTATTCTAAGAAAGCCAGTTCACCCACAAAGCTTGGCGAGATACTAGCAATGGGCCTGCCCGTAATCTGCAACGACGGGGTAGGCGATGTTGCAGACATTATTTGGCAGACAAATGGTGGCACTATTGTGTCTAACCTGAATGAGGTCGGGTATGAAGCGGCAGCTCGTAGCATCCCAGAATTGCTACAAAAAGATGGCGCTCTCCTGCGGCAGAAAGCTCAGAAATACTACGATTTAGAAACTGCTATTGGGCGTTACAAAGGCGAATATAAGCGTCTGCTTGGTAGGTAATGGCAAGAAGATGTTGGTACCTGCGGCCGAAAGCTACTTTGCGACGTGAAAGTAAAGCGCCTGATTGATAAGCCGAATCTTTAATTCTTAACCCTGTAAAAGTTTTACCAGCTAGAGACCCTACAATATCAATTACGAGCAAGAA
This sequence comes from Hymenobacter seoulensis, assembly GCF_054780535.1. Lineage (NCBI taxonomy): Bacteria > Pseudomonadati > Bacteroidota > Cytophagia > Cytophagales > Hymenobacteraceae > Hymenobacter > Hymenobacter seoulensis. The sequence continues at coordinate 1,415,914 of NZ_BAAGWD010000001.1, read as the reverse complement.
AACTTCTAAAGCGGAAGCAAAGTAAATAGTAGCGTTCGCGTAGCCTAGCACGTTAATCATAAAATAGCTGAGCATCATAATGAGATTTAGTGTAAAGGGTCCATAGACCAGTACCAGGCTAAAGCAATTTATTAGCCGAGGAGGCTCGTCAAAACTATATGGTAGTCTATATAAGCCTGGTTTAAATTAGCGCGGCAACTTAGAATATGATATACTTAGTCCATTAACGAGCGTGAAATTACTTATATCGTAAATATAACTGTTAACAACTTCTTAATTGCTGCAGCCTAATCATGATTGTCGTACTCTATCTATACTGTTATCAAAATTGCAGGGCATATATACTGATTTCCAAAATATTGTGAAAGCAAGAAGTTTTTTAACTACACGCTACGGATTTAAAACTAATTCTTATACGGCTGGTCAACTGTATTACTGCTATAGGTTGCCAGAATAATTTTATAAAATAGTCCAGATATTGAAAAGTTATTTTTTTTGAATTAGTTTAAGTGATAGTATATTCTAAATTATTATTCTCTGCTACTACAAATAGGATAGGGAAATAGAGAATATAAAAAAAATACGGTGGAGGGGTGACATTACCGTTAGATTTCTAATTCTTTTCAAGGTTTTAACGAACGAATCCGAATAAAGCATGAACAAGAAGTAAGGCTTCTTGTACCTTTGCTGGCTGCGCTAGGCCTCACTTACAGGCCATGTCAGTCTTTTCCTTGTATAAAGTTATGAAAATCCTTTTTGTAGTTCCTTATCCGGCCGGTAAAGCCCCATCTCAACGTTTTCGATTTGAGCAATATTTGCCGTTGCTCACAGAGGTCGGGCATACTTGGCATTTAGCTTCGTTTATCAACTTGGCTACCTGGAATATTTTATATAAGTCGGGGCACACGTTAGCCAAAGCATGCGGTATCCTAATGGGTTTCCTGCGTAGACTTGTGTTGCTGTTCAGCGTGCCTCAATACGATTACGTGTTCATTCATCGAGAGGCATCGCCTATAGGACCTCCCATATTTGAGTGGGTAATAGTTAAAATGCTAAAAAAGAAAATTATATATGACTTTGATGATGCTATTTGGCTACCTAATACTTCAGATGCTAATAAGATAGTAGCTGGTGTTAAATGGCATCATAAGGTGGAGGGTATATGCCGTTGGGCATATAAGGTAAGCTGTGGAAACGATTATTTGGCTGCTTACGCTAGGCAGTTTAACAGCCACGTAGCAGTAAACCCAACTACTATTGATACAGTGAACCTTCATAATAAGGTGCGTAATCAACTTACAGACGACCGTCTAGTAATTGGTTGGACAGGCACACACTCAACGCTAAAGTATATAGAGCAAGTTGTGCCTGTGTTAAGCAAACTTGAACAGGAGTTCGACTTCGAGTTCCGAGTAATTTCCAATCAGCCACCAAGCCTTCCACTTAAGTCACTGGTATACGTGCCATGGAAAAAGGAAACCGAAATTGCTGATTTACTCCAATTTCACGTAGGGCTGATGCCACTAGAAGACGATATATGGGCTAAAGGTAAATGTGCCTTTAAAGCCCTGCAATATATGGCCCTTGGTGAGCCCGCGCTCGTTTCGCCTGTGGGAATGAACACAGAAGTAGTCCAAGATGGCTACAACGGCTATATCTGCACAAACGCAGAAGATTGGGAAAATGCGTTGAAAAAATTGCTGCAAGAGCCTAACCTACGTAATGAGCTAGGTAGAAACGCGCGTCATACAATTGAAAAGCACTACTCAGTTACTGCTAATTTGCCTAATTTTCTTGCTCTTTTTAAATGATTAGGATGACGAGCAGATTTTAGCGCTCTAGCCTTTATTTGCATGATATAGAGCGCACTTAAGTAAAAGGGCATTAAGGGGATCTTATACCGCACCAATGTCCCAAAATTTCCGCTATTAACACCTACACCCACTGCGAATATTATAGAAAAAATAAAGCAAAAGGACAGAATAGGTTCACTTCCAATTAAGCGAAAACTCTTCCATATTCCTGTTTTGTAAAATAAGCTAATAGTTAAATAGATGAAAAGTGTGGCTTCTAACGCAGAGAGCAGCATTACTGGGTTTCTGGCTTCAAAAATAAAAGGCCGGAATAGAGATATCACAATAGCTTGAGGAGCAACTTTAACTATTGAAGAAGCTGATCCATCAAACTCGCCTATATCATACGCAGAACCACTTACTTGCTGTACAGCAAGATATTGGTTGTTTATTTTACTTCTTTCGCCAATCTTTTCTAGGTCATATTTTTCATCTCCAGCTGTTAAACTTGTTGCACCAAATGCTCCAGCTGTTAAGCCAATAACTATAAGTAGAGGTTTAAGCATTATTCGTAAAGTACGTGATTTTATTCTTTGACTATTTTCGTTGAATACCCAAAAAAGTGCTGGTGGAAGAAAAGAAAGTAAAATATAGACCTTTACAGAAATAATGATATAAGCGCCTAATGAGCCTAGTAAAATAGAAATAAATAAATTGCGACGGTAAATGGTAGCATGATAAAATCCGTAGAATACCCAGCCTAATGCTCCCATACATAGTGAGTCCTTCATTAATCCGGACCCCCAAAAGAAAACGGAAGGCAAAAAAAACACTGCGATTGACAACTTCTTATACGCTAAAGGGAATATTCTTAAAAAAGTCAAATACATAGCCCACATCCCAGAAAAGCTTGTGAGAGCAAAAAATAAGCTTATAATGGTGTATGTGTTGAAACAAAATAGTGCAAAAAAGGAGGCAATTTTAATGACAAAAAACTCTGTAGGAGCACGGTACCATATCATCATGTTAGCATAATTAGTAGTATCAGGATCATATTCTCCATTAGAAAATAGTAATTTCATCCCGATTGATGGCGATTCCATGAAGGCACTATATACAATTTTAACATGATTGTAATAATTAAATGTATCACCACCCCCGTAGTAAAATTGATAAACAAGGCCTAAACCAATAGCGCCTATAAATTTCACAGTTAGTGCTGGAATAAAATATTTACGCGTGAGCGCGTTTGTAAAGCGCCTACGAACAGCGAAGGCAACGCCGTAGAATAGCGCTAAATAAAAGGGTGTGAGAAATAAATCCTTAAGTTCCATGTATTGGGCAGCCTTTGCTACTTTCGATTGTTCTTCAAGTACGCTTTTGCTTCCTTGTATTGTTCCGAATCATGATCGGATTTGTCAAGGACTACAGAATAGTAGCGGCGAGCTGCTGTAATATCCTTTGTGCGGTCAGCGAGGCGGGCTAGTGCTAGGTTGGCAAAGAGGTAGAAGCCATATTTCGTTTCACCGTTTGTTTCGGCAAATACGAGGCAGCGTTGGTAGTACTCCTTGGCCTTTGCTAGATCCTTATAGCGGTTCTGCATAAGATAGCCAAGGAAGTATGTTGCGTAACGGCCGCTGTTGGCTTCATAGCCTGGTAGACCACGATTCAGTTTGTCTAGAATTTCGCGGCTGACACGTTCGCATTCTCGAAACTCACCTTGCCGGAAGCAGGCATTGGCATAAATGCGTTGTAGGTATCCGTTATCCGGGTAAGTGGTAGCCAGGTAGCGAGCCACTGGCATAGCTTGTTCTGGCTTGTCCTCTTCATTTAGGAGGATTCGCATCAGAAAGACTCGAGCCTCCGGGCCTACGTAAAATCCGTTATCAGCCACATTGCGCAACTGCTGTAGGCCTAATTGCTTGTTGCCCTTTGGGAAAAACAGAAGTACTGGCTTTAGAAGCGGGTAATTATCAGGAATCCAGACGGCGTAATAATTGAATAGGGCCTGGCCAAATAAGAACTCAGGACTCAGGCCGTTGGCCTCCTTGCTTTTATCGAGGTACGTAAGGGACCTTTTGGCTCCTACTGTTGCTTTGCGCCAGTCGCGACGCTCGGCGTGTAGGCGGGCATCAAAGCCGTAGCCAGCAGCCAAGAAGAAGCAGGCTTCGTAGTTTCGGTTATCAGCTTGGTATAGTGCTTCGCCTTTTGTGATGGCGGTATCCATGTAAGCGAAGAAAGTCTTGTCGTACTGGGTGGTTTGAATTCCCGACGGCATAATTTTCCACCATGTGCTCAGCCCCATTAGGAAATAGGGCATGGGATGATTGGGGTAGCGACGGCGCAGGCTGCGAAATTGGCGTTCAGCTTTGTCGTACTTAAAGTTGTAGAGGTTATAAACGGCTCCTTCTAACTCCGTTTGAATATCTTTATCTAATAGCAGCCATCCTTTGGTGTCAATTGCATTCGGCGCTACATCTACATTTTCCAGTTGTACCTGCTGCAGTGAATCCGATAAGGGAGCGGGGCGAGCAGTGTCAGGCACCTGTGCCCATCCTGCCCAGGGCAGAAGCAATAGTAACAGGATAAAATGGAGTCGTAGGAGCATAGACATATCGGACTACAATATCAAATACAGGCAGAAAAACGCCCCACCCAGCTCATCCGAACAGCTAAAGTAGAACATTTGACCTAGGTTTGGACAAATAAGATACATCCTATGCAGCTTTTACAAGCCCTTTGTCAGATAGCAGCACCTTCAGGAAATGAAGCTCCACTGACCCAGTACTTACTTCGCTACATTCAAGAGCAACAGTCAACTTGGCATAGGCAGCCAACTGTACTAGCTGGGGGAGAGTTCCAAGATTGCATTATTTTAATATTCGGAGAGCCGCGCACAGCTGTATTTGCTCACTTGGATAGCATTGGCTTTACGGTTCGTTACGGGAAACAACTTGTGCGAATTGGAGGGCCTGATGCCGAAACCGGATACCACCTTGTCGGGCATGACTCAGGTGGAGACATCGAGTGTACACTACTAGTTGATGAAGAAACCGAGGCGCTGAGCTACGACTTTCATCGGGATATTGATACCGGAACGGAACTGACTTTTCGGTGCGACTTCCGGGAAACAGACACAACGGTGCAGAGTTGCTACCTAGATAATCGGCTTGGAGTGTGGAATGCGTTGCGTTTGTGCGAGACTCTAGAGGATGGCATCGTGGCTTTCTCGTGTTGGGAAGAGCACGGCGGTGGTTCAGTGGCGTATCTGGCTCGCTATATCTATGAAACGTATGGCGTGCGCCAAGCCTTAATTTCGGATATAACCTGGGTAACGGAAGGGGTTCAGCCAGGGAAGGGGGTAGTGATTTCCTTGCGCGATTCTCTGATTCCGCGGCGAAGCTACGTGGAGCGAATCCGACGGATTGCGCGGGAGGCGGCTATTCCGCATCAGCTGGAAGTAGAGGGTAGTGGCGGCTCCGATGCCAAAGAACTACAACACGGCGCTCAACCCTGGGACTGGTGCTTTATAGGTGCACCGGAAGACAATGTGCATACGCCACATGAACTGGTGGATAAGCGCGACATTGAAAGCATGCTAGCTTTATATAAAGTGCTGATGCAGCAGCTATAGCAGCTGTTTAGGGCCGATAAGTATACTTCAAGAGCCGGATAGCTAGTGCTGCAGCACTAGCTATCCGGCTCTTCTGCTTATTACTAGCCCCTGATGTGGTGGTAAAGCTTGAGGATTAGCCAATAAACTCTATTTTACCTGCCTAATCGTTCCTTGCCAGTTCTCACTCTCCCAAACACTTCAACCTATTCCTACCGTTTATGATGAATTTTCTTTACGTAGTGCCGGCGCTAGGTGTACTGGCGTTGCTTTTTACATGGCTACGCTCTGGCTGGGTGACTCGGCAGGATGCTGGTGATGAACGGATGCAAACCATTGCCGGCTACATTGCCGATGGGGCCATTGCCTTCCTCAAAGCGGAGTATAGGGTGATGATCATCTTTGGGTTGCTAGCCTCCGCATTCCTGTTTTACCTAGGAAGCACCGGCGAAAAATCAAGTCCAGTTATTGTAATTGCCTTCCTGATTGGAGCCGTTTTCTCGGCGCTGGCCGGCTTTATTGGGATGAAGATTGCTACCAAAGCCAACGTGCGCACTGCCCAGGCAGCCCGCACTAGCCTGAGTCGAGCCCTGAACGTGTCGTTTTCGGGTGGTTCGGTGATGGGAATGGGGGTAGCAGGCTTGGCCGTGTTGGGGTTAGGCTCCCTCTTCATTGTGTTCTACCAGATGTTCGTGGTGAGCCGAGGAGGAACCGCCAACGGTATTGAGATGGAGACGGCTCTAGAAGTGCTGACTGGTTTCTCACTCGGGGCTGAAAGCATTGCGCTTTTCGCGAGGGTAGGGGGCGGTATCTATACCAAAGCGGCCGACGTAGGAGCAGACCTAGTAGGGAAAGTAGAAGCCGGCATTCCAGAAGATGACCCTCGCAACCCCGCTACCATTGCCGATAACGTAGGTGACAACGTGGGTGACGTAGCCGGTATGGGTGCCGACTTGTTTGGCTCTTATGTAGCCACGATTTTGGCTACCATGGTGCTCGGGCGGGAAGTAATAGCCCGAGGCGACGAGTTTCAGGGGCTTTCACCCATTCTGCTGCCGATGGTAATTGCCGGTATGGGCATTGTGGCCTCTCTCATCGGTATTCTGATGGTGCGAGTGAAGGAGGGCGGCAACGTGCAGGCAGCCCTCAACTTAGGTAACTACATCTCGGTGCTGGTGTCGGCGGTGGCTTCGTACTTCATTATTCGCTGGATGCTACCCACCGAAGACCTGACCATTCGGGGCGTCACGTTTAGCTCGATGGATGTGTTCTATGCGGTGGTAGTAGGCCTGGTGGTCGGCACGCTTATGAGCATTATTACGGAGTACTACACGGCTATGGGCAAGCGGCCGGTACTGAGCATTGTGCGCCAAAGCAGCACGGGGCATGCTACCACCGTTATTGGTGGCCTGGCAGTGGGAATGGAAAGCACGGTGCTCCCAATTATTGTGTTGGCAGCGGGCATTATACTGAGCTTTGAATGCGCTGGCCTGTATGGGGTAGCCATTGCAGCGGCCGGCATGATGGCTACTACCGCTATGCAACTGGCTATTGATGCCTTCGGACCCATTGCGGATAACGCCGGCGGCATAGCCGAAATGAGCGAGCTACCCAAGGAAGTGCGCGAACGGACGGACATTCTGGATGCGGTTGGTAACACTACGGCGGCTACCGGCAAGGGCTTCGCCATTGCTTCGGCGGCCCTGACGTCCCTTGCCCTATTTGCGGCCTTTATGGGAACGGCCAACATCACCTCCATCGATATCAGCAATGCCCGCGTGCTGGCGGGGTTGTTTGTAGGCGCCATGATTCCGTTCATCTTCTCGGCGCTGGCTATTTCGGCCGTGGGCCGTGCGGCTATGGCCATGGTGCAGGAAGTGCGCCGGCAGTTCCGTGAAATTCCCGGCATTATGGAAGGCACCGGTCGGCCAGAGTACGAGAAATGCGTGGCTATTTCTACCCAGGCGGCTATTCGGGAAATGATGCTGCCTGGCGCCATTGCCTTGGTAGTGCCGGTAATTGTGGGCTTTACGTTTGGGCCCGAAGTACTTGGCGGAACCCTGGCCGGCGTAACGGTTTCGGGCGTGCTGATGGCCATGTTCCAAAGCAACGCGGGCGGTGCCTGGGACAACGCCAAAAAGTCGTTTGAGAAAGGCGTGATGATTGACGGCACTATGCAGTACAAAGGCTCCGACGCCCACAAAGCATCCGTAACTGGCGACACCGTGGGTGACCCCTTTAAGGATACGTCGGGCCCTAGCATGAACATTCTCATTAAGCTCATGAGCATCGTGTCGTTGGTAATTGCCCCGCACATTGCTGCCCCCGAGCGGGGCGTGGCCAAAGCAGAAGTTGTGCCTGCTAGCCATCAGGTTATCGTAAACCAAATCAAATAAGTGCTGGCCTAAGGTTGAGCTGGTTTTGACCCCTAGTAATCAGACTCAAAAGTCAGGAAGCCGCCTTCTCACCGGGGAGGGCGGCTTTTTTCTGCTACCTTTGGCCGCCCGCTCACCACGGACCAACCCCTAACGGATGAACCCGGAACACATTTCACTGCACAACAAGCAGTTTGAGCCCTACCTGAAAGCTGCTGAGCTTGCGGCCGCTATCAAACAAGTAGGTGCCCGCCTCACGCACGACTACGCCGGCCAAACGCCCATGTTTGTAGCCGTCCTCAACGGCTCATTTATGTTTGCCGCTGATCTGCTGAAAGAAGTAGCCCTCGATTGTGAGGTATGCTTTATTCGGGTAGCCTCGTACCAAGGTACCAGCAGCACCGGCGAGGTGAAGGAAGTACTAGGCCTCACAGAGGACCTAACCGGTCGGCATGTAATTATTCTGGAGGATATTGTGGATACCGGTCATACCATGCGCATGCTGCTTGATATGCTTTCGGAAAAGAAGCCCGCTTCGCTGGAAGTGGCTACCCTGTTTCTGAAGCCCGAGTGTTTGCAGCATGAGCTTTCTATTCGGTACGTGGGCCTAAGCATTCCCAATGATTTCATAGTTGGGTACGGCCTCGATTTCGACGGGCTGGGCCGTAATTACCCCGACGTTTACAAAGCCGTGTAAGAAGCAGCTTCCGGACTAGGTAGCTAAAATTCGCTAACGTCCGTAGAGGCTTTCCTATTCGTTGCTTATATTTCCAAAACCCACCCGATTTTCCTTCCTCGCGTAACTCACCGCTACACATGCTGAATCTCGTGCTCTTCGGCCCGCCCGGCGCCGGCAAAGGAACGCAAAGCCAGAAGCTGATTTCCCGCTATAACCTGGTTCACCTCTCCACCGGCGACCTGCTGCGTGCCCAGATTTCTCAGGGCACTGAACTTGGCCTGCGTGCCAAAAAGCTCATGGACGAAGGCTTGTTAGTACCTGATGAGGTAGTAATCGGCATGATCGGGAGTGCCCTGAAAGATAACAAGCAAGCCGCTGGCTTTATTTTCGACGGCTTTCCGCGTACTGTGCCACAGGCCGAAAGCCTTGACCGGCTCTTGACGGAACACGACACCAAGGTCTCGTGCATGGTAGCGTTGGAAGTAGATGAGGAAGAACTGGTGAAGCGCCTGCTGGAGCGCGGCAAAACCTCGGGCCGCCCCGACGACCAAGACGTAACCAAAATCCGCAAGCGTGTAACGGTATATAATACTGAAACCGCCCAGGTAGCCGGCTACTATGCCGAGCAAAAGAAATTCCATGCTCTGAATGGCATTGGCGACATCGAAACCATCTTCGGGCAGATCTGCACCATCCTCGATGGGCACCTGCCCGCCGCTACCGAAGACAGCCGCCAAGCTACCGACGAAGTAAAAGCGTAACTTTGCGTTTCTAAATCGCAAAACTCTGTTCCTCTGAGCCTGCGAAGGGGCCTTAATCTATGATTCAGGTCCCTTCGCTGCGTGTAACCCGGAGGACAGAACTTCTCAACAACGCGCAGCATGGCTTCGAATAATTTCATTGATTACGTTAAAATAAATTGCCGTTCGGGTAAAGGAGGGGCGGGTTCGCACCACTTTTTCCGTGCTAAAGGCCTGCCCAACGGTGGCCCCGATGGCGGCGACGGTGGCCGCGGTGGCCATATCATTCTGGAAGGCAACTCCCAGCTCTGGACGCTGCTCCACCTGCAGTACCAGAAGCACCTGATTGCCAAAGCCGGCGAAAATGGCGGCGAAAACCTGCGCAGCGGCGCCCAAGGCGACGATATCATCATCCAGGTACCTTTAGGTACCATTGCCCGTGATGCCGAAACCGGCGAGAAAAAGTTGGAAATCACGGAGCACGGTCAGCGCCTTATCCTGACGCCTGGCGGCCGCGGTGGCCTCGGCAACGACCACTTTAAGTCAGCTACCAACCAAGCGCCCCAGTACGCCCAGCCCGGCGAGCCCGGCATTGATGAATGGGTAATTCTGGAGCTGAAGTTGCTGGCCGATGTGGGCCTAGTAGGTTTCCCGAATGCGGGCAAAAGCACGCTGCTCTCGGTGGTATCAGCTGCTAAACCTAAAATTGCCGACTACGCTTTCACGACCCTTACGCCCAACCTGGGGGTAGTAGCCTACCGCGACTACAAGTCGTTTGTAATGGCGGATATTCCCGGCATCATTGAAGGCGCGGCGGAAGGAAAGGGCCTAGGCCATCGTTTCCTGCGCCACGTGGAGCGCAACTCCATCCTGCTGTTCATGATCAGCTGCGACTCGCCCGACATTAACGCCGAGTACAACGTGCTGCTGAGCGAACTGGAGCAATTTAACCCCGAACTGCTGGAAAAAGAGCGGCTGCTGGCCATTACCAAGTCCGATATGCTGGACGAGGAACTGGAAGCCGAAATTCGCGAAACGCTGCCTACCGATCTGCCTACTGTCTTCATCTCCAGCCTGACGAATAAGAACATTCAGAAACTGAAAGATTTGATCTGGGACGCGATACAGCAAACTCGCCGCGACGCGCCTGAGTCGGCACGCACAAGCTACCGCGAAGAAGACGACTATTCTAACCTCAGCGAAGAGCAGGACGAAGACCAAAACGCTTAACGCAGCCGCTGGCGCAGCTCAGTTACAACTTCTGCGGGATCTTGTTGCTTACGGTGCTTAGCATGTTGGTTGCGAATCTTACTCCTTTACCTTCTTCAGAGCAGGCGGAGTACCGGTAGCACTACGCACACCAGGAACAAGAGAAGCCCATACGCAATGGTTGCTCTCACGGCAGTGCGTTTGATGATAGCAAGAATGAAAGCTATGCAGGGTGCCATCAAGAGTAGCCAGCCAAGCAAAGCACTTGCTGTATAAGATTGGGCACTGCGGTAATGATTTCCTCCTTCACCAACCATGGCTTCCGAGCCAAAGCTGTAGCTGGCAATTGTTTTTGGGTCAGCTATAACAGCAATTGTAAACCATTCGCTGAAGCTCATTGCCCAAATCAACGTTGCAAGAAAAGTCCCGGGAAGTAGCACTGCCCATGAAACGGCCTTCGTCGCAGGCGCTGAAGAGAGAGCGGAGTTCATGCTGTCAAGTAAACAGTTAGCACTTCCAATTACAATAAATACCTTATTCCATCAGGAAGAAGTAGACAGTTATGCCAGGAGCATTGACTTTACGCCACTGCGTCTGAACTAACTGCCCAACTACTGCGGTTTCTGTGCCACAATGACAGCCAACTAGGGTTTGGCAGGTTCCTTGTGCCCTAGTGAAACCCTATGTCTTCCCGATTCAACCCGTTCCGACGATTTCAAGCGAAAATGGCTGACGATAAAAACATCCAACCCGACGAAACCCAAATCGACCCGACGAATGCCGCTACTGAGCAAGTAGCTGGCGAGCTGCCGGAAGAGCCTAATGCCCCCGAAATAGGGGAGGTGGAAGGTGATGCTCCAGCCGCAGCAGGCTCGAAAACTGAAGCCGAGTTGGCTGATTTAAAGGATAAATACCTGCGCTTAGCCGCCGAGTTTGAAAACTACAAGCGCCGCACCACTAAGGAGCGCGCCGACCTGTTCAAATCGGCTAACCAAGAACTGATGGTGGCACTGCTGCCCGTGCTGGACGATTTTGACCGGGCCCGCCACCACACCAAAGACACCGATGATGCCAACGCTGTGCGCGAAAGCATCGACATCATTCATAACAAGCTCCAGAAAACCTTAAACCAGAAGGGCCTAGCCCCCATGGATGCCAAAGGTGGCGCTTTCGACCCCGATCTGCACGAGGCCATCACTCAGATTCCGGCTCCTTCGGAAGACCTGAAAGGCAAGATTGTAGATGAGGTAGAACGCGGCTACTATCTCGGCGACAAGGTTATTCGCCACGCCAAAGTGGTGCTGGGGCAGTAACATTTAGCGACGCGCACTTTCAATTGCCATGGCAACGAAGCGAGATTATTACGAAATACTGGGCGTAGCCAAAAACGCTTCGGGCGACGAGATTAAGAAGGCGTACCGCAAGGTGGCCATCAAATATCACCCCGATAAAAACCCCGACGACCCGAGTTCCGAAGACAAGTTCAAGGAAGCCGCGGAGGCCTACGAAGTCCTGTCGGATGAGCAGAAGCGAGCCCGTTACGACCGTTTCGGCCACCAAGGCATGGGCGGCAACGGTGGCGGTCCGAACATGGAGGACATTTTCTCCCAGTTCGGCGACATCTTCGGGGGTGGCGGCTTCGAGGGCTTCTTCGGGGGCGGTGGCCGCGGCCAACAGGGCGGCCGGCGCGTGCGCAAAGGTTCGAACCTGCGCATTAAGCTCAAGCTCGACCTAGAGGAAATTGCCAACGGCGTTGAGAAGAAGATTAAGGTGAAGCGCTATGTAGCGTGCAACACCTGCTCGGGCACTGGCGCCAAAAACGGCACCGACCTCAAAACCTGCGGTACCTGTAACGGCCAAGGCCAGGTGAAGCGCGTGGTGCAAACTATGCTCGGCCAGATGGTAAGCGCCTCTACGTGCCCTACCTGCGAAGGCGAAGGTAAAGTAGTAACCAGCAAGTGCGATGTATGCCACGGCGAAGGCCGGCAACTGCACGAGGAAGTTATTCCGATCAATATTCCGGCGGGCGTCGCTGAAGGCATGCAGCTGAGCATGAACGGCAAAGGCAACTTCCCGGAGCGCGGCGGTGTACCCGGCGACCTACTCATTCAGATTGAGGAGGAGCCGCACGAAGTGCTCAAGCGCGACGGCAACAACATCATGTTCGAGCAGTATATCTCGTTCGTGGATGCTGCGCTGGGCGCTAGCATTGAGGTGCCGACCATTGAAGGCAAAGTGAAGATTAAGGTTGACCCAGGTACCCAGCCCGGTAAAATCCTGCGTTTGCGCGGCAAAGGCATCAAGGACATCAACGGGTACGGCCGCGGCGACCAGCTGATTCATCTGAATGTCTGGACGCCGAAAACTGTAACCGGTGAGGAGCGCGACCTGCTGGAAAAGCTGCGTGACTCGCGCAACTTCACTCCGAACCCCGGCAAAAATGAGAAAGGCTTCTTCGAAAAAGTGAAGGAGTATTTTCAATAGATAATCGAAGCTAGCGGAATAGTTTACTAGCCCCTTATCAGCTTTAAACCCGTTTCTCAGTTGTGAGGAGCGGGTTTTTTGCGTGTATAGACCTAGTAGCCTGCTGCCTTTTTAGCGCCGGGGTTGGGGCGTGTATATAGCCTAGTAAAAATATTTTTGCGGGAAGCTGTAATGCCAGCGCGGGGGTAGCGACCTATGTAGCAAATCTTCCTCTTATGGCATCTGTTGCTCCTTCTCCGGATTTTGTGGCCGCCCTCAACCAGTACCAGCCCCTGCTGCAGCGGGTGTGCCGCGTGTACTGCCCCGAGCCCGACGACCGCCAGGATTTGTACCAGGAAATAGTGCTGCAGTTGTGGCGGGCCTGGCCCAGCTACGAGGCCAGGGCCGCCGCCAAAATCAGCACGTGGCTATACCGAATTGCCTTAAACGTAGCCATTTCCGACCTGCGCCAACGGACCCGAAAACCGCCACCTACTCGCTTTGGAGATGCCGTGCCTGATGTAGCCACCCCACCCGAAGGTGGCCCCGATGCAGAAGACCTAGCCCAGCTCTACCAAGCCATTGAGCGGCTCTCGGATGTAGAAAAGGCCTTTGTGCTGCTCTATTTGGAAGAACGCACTTACGAGGAAATGGCCGACATCCTCGGCATCACCCAAAACAACGTGCGCGTGAAAATGCACCGCGTGCAAGACAAACTCCGTCAACTCTTAACGCAACCTGTCTAATGGAACTCGATACGTTTCGCCGCAGCTGGCAGCAGCCAGTTTCAACTGATGCTACTGCCGCTTTTGATGCTGTTACCTTGTCGCAACTACTGAAGCGTAACACCTCTGGCTCATTGCCCAACTTGGTGCGCAATGCCCGCCTGGAAATAGGGTTTACAGTGGCGCTCTTGCTAGTGACCTGTGTAGGGCTGTTTTATGCCAAGCAGGCTGCCAATCAAGCTTCTTTTATCTGGATTCTGATTCTGTGTCTGGTTAGCCTAGTGTCGTATCACCGCTACCTGTTCAATGGCATCAAAGGCCTAGGCAATGCCAGTGCTACTGTGCGCGAGAATGTGGCACAGCAAGTAGAGCGGATTCGGGAAGTGATGAACCGTTCGTACCGTTCGGCGCTGTGGTCATTGCCAATATCCTTCGGTATTGGGTTTTACTTTTCTTTGACTAATGCGCTGGCTACCTATTCGGGCAAGCTGTTGCTGATGCAGCTGGCAGTGCTGGTAATTGGTTACGGGCTGGTGTGGTGGTTTACCCACTGGCTGATGGCGCGGTTTGCGCGGCAGTATTTGCAGGAGCTGTACGGCCAGCACCTCGACCGGCTGGAAGCTACGCTACGAGAGTTGGGGGAGTAAAGCGGCCGGTTGGTTGAATTGCTAGGCCACTGATATAGTAAAACCTCTACATTAGTCGTTGCCAATCAACTACACCTTTCTACCGTGCAACCCATTCTTCAAGCCATCAACGTACGCAAGGCATACGCCCAGCACGTGGCCCTCGACGGCGTCAGCCTCGATATTCCGGAGCGCAGTATTTTCGGCCTGCTGGGGCCCAATGGCGCCGGCAAAACTTCACTCATTCGCATCATCACCCAAATCACTGGCGCCGACGAAGGCGAAATCAGGGTGCGGGGCGAAAAGCTGCACCCTGGCCATATTGCCCAAATTGGGTACTTGCCCGAAGAGCGCGGGTTGTACAAGAAAATGAAGGTAGGCGAGCAGCTGCTGTACCTGGCCCGCCTCAAAGGCCTAACCCGCGTTGATGCTACCCAGCGCATCAAAAACTGGCTGGAGCGCCTCGATATCAAGGCGTGGGCCGAGAAAAATGTGGAGGACCTCTCGAAAGGCATGCAGCAGAAGGTGCAGTTTATTGCCACTGTGCTGCACGAGCCCAGCATCATCATCCTCGATGAGCCCTTCTCTGGCTTCGACCCCATTAATGCTAACTTGATTAAGGATGAGATTCTGAAGCTGCGCGAGCAGGGCGCAACCATCATCTTCAGCACGCACCGTATGGAGTCGGTAGAGGAGCTCTGCGACAACATTGCCCTGATTAACCGCAGCCGCAAGGTGCTCGATGGCTCCGTGCGCGACATCAAGGATACCTTCAAAACCCAAACCTACGTGGTGGAGGGCAAAGGCCGCCCCATGGTGCTGCACCCCGATTTTGAAGTGCTGGAACACCACGAGCGCGAAAACGGCCACTTCTACGATATCATTAAGCTACACGCCGGCACTACCTCCAACGACCTGCTGCGCTACCTCATCGGGAACGTGGAAGTGCACGCGTTCCGTGAGCTGATTCCGAGCATCAATGATATTTTCATTCGTCGGGTGCAGGAAACGATGCCCGAAAGTCTGGTAGAAGCCACCGTTTAATTCTGAGCCCTCATCATGGACAAAATCATACTCATATTTCAGCGCGAATACCTCACGCGGGTGCGCAAGAAAAGCTTCATCATCATGTCGCTGATTGGGCCGCTGCTCACGGTGGCTTTGTTTGCCGTGCCTGTGCTCATTGCCAAGATGTCGGATAGCGGCAAGGTAGTGGCCGTGTCCGATGCCGGCGGCATGTTTGCCGATAAGCTGCCCGAGGACAAGGGCGACATTCGGTTTGTGCGCACCTCGTCTGACTTGGCTACGGCCAAAGGAGAATTCCAGAAAGCCAAATACGATGCCCTGCTGTTTGTACCGAAACTGGACCTAGCCAGCCCCAGCGGAATTCAGGTGTTTTCGCGCAAAGGGCTCGGTTTGTCACTAGAGCGGGATATTAAGAGAGCCGTTGACAATGCTGTAGAAACCAAACGGTTAACCCAGGCTGGTATTGAGCGCGCCGTTCTCGACAACATGAAAGCCGATGTGGACTTGCAGACGGTTAGCTTGAGTGATGAAGGCGAGCGTAGCTCTAGCACCGGTGTGAGCACGGGCGTAGCCTACGCCTGCGGCTTCCTGATTTACATGTTCATCTTTATCTACGGCATCCAGATTATGCGCGGCGTGATGGAGGAGAAAACCAACCGCATTGTGGAGGTGGTTATTTCCTCGGTAAAGCCGTTTCAGCTGATGATGGGCAAAGTGCTGGGCATTGCAGCCGTGGGCTTCACGCAGCTGGGACTGTGGGTGCTGCTCTCAATTGGCATCTCCTCGGCCATGGCTGGCTCCATCAGCCCCGATAAAATGGTGCAGAACCGGGTAGAGCGGGTTAATGCTGCCGCAGGGGCTAGCACCACGCAAGCCAAGGAAACCAAAGAAGAGGGCAACAAAATGATGCTGGCCTTAAAGCAAGCCGATTTGAATGTGCCCCTGCTGGTAGGTTGCTTCCTGTTCTACTTCCTTGGCGGCTACCTGTTCTATGGGGCGCTGTTCGGGGCCATCGGCTCGGCGGTGGATAGTGAAACCGATACGCAGCAGTTTATGCTACCCGTCACGATGCCGCTGGTGCTCACCTTTGTAGTGTCGCAGGCTGTCCTGACAACCAACCCCAACGGTACGGTGGCCTTCTGGATGTCGATGATTCCGTTCACCTCGCCCATTGCCATGATGATGCGTCTGCCCTTTGGTGGCGTGCCCATGTGGCAGCTGGGCCTCTCCATGCTGTTCCTGATTTTGGGCTTTATGGGCACCATCTGGCTGGCAGCCCGCATCTACCGCGTGGGCATCCTGATGTATGGCAAGAAAGTAACCTATGGCGAGCTGTCGAAGTGGATGTTTTATAAAGGCTAAGCTGTGGCGCTGGCTGTAAAACAGCCGGAGGCAGAAGTATTCTGAACAACCTGGGCCCCGGTAGCTGTTAAAAAGCAGCTGCCGGGGCTTTGTGCTTATGTTTGCCCTAGTCTTTTTCAGCCGCCTCCCTTTGCTTGTTTGTATGAAGAGAACCTACCTGCTGCTACCGCTGCTGTGCCTGCTGATGAGCTTCACGATGAAAGCCGACGATAAACCCGCCTACCGCCTGTTTACGGGCGCGGGCAAAGCCACTGGCTACGACAAAATGCTGAAAGAGCTGGCTGCCGCCGATGTGGTGTTTTTTGGCGAGCAGCATAACGACCCTCTGGCGCACTGGCTGGAGTTGCAGGTAACCAAGGACCTAGTGCGCCTGCGGCAGGGCCAGTTGGTGCTAGGCCTGGAAATGTTTGAGCGCGACGTGCAGCCCCTCGTAGATCAGTACATTACCGGCGAGCTAGACGATAAAGCCTTCGAAGAGCAAAGCCGCCCCTGGCCCAACTACGCCACCGACTACAAGCCGCTGATGCTATTAGCCCGGCAACAGAAATTTCGGGTCGTGGGTACCAACGTGCCGCGTCGCTATGCCTCGCAGGTAGCCAAAGGCAGCCTCACCGCCCTGAACGAGCTTCCTGAAGCGGAAAAAGCCTGGATGGCTCCCTTACCAATAGCTGTTGATTTTGAGCTGCCGGGCTATAAGAACATGGCCAAGATGTTTGGCGGTGATGCCGCCCACGCGGCCGGCGTGCAGAATATCATTCAGGCGCAAGCCCTCAAGGATGCTACCATGGCCCATTTCCTCAACCAGGCCCGCCCCGAGGGCCACTTGCTGCTCCACCTCAACGGCGCCTACCACTCCGATAACCACGACGGCATACTAGCCTACCTGCGCCAGCAAAACCCCAAGCTGAAGGTGCTCACCATCACGACCGTCTCGCAGGAGCAGCTGAGCAAGCTGGATAAGGAACACGCACAAAAGGCCGACTTTGTGCTGGTAGTACCCGCCGACATGACCAAAACGTATTAGCAGCTGGTCGTCATCTGCTTTACTAGCCCTCACCATGATATCAACCCTGAACCCAGGCGCCCTGCCCAACGCCGCTACCCTCCAGCGCCTCTGCCAATCCTTGGCTGCTCTCGATGCCATTAACTCCCAGGAGCTGGAATACCGCTACTACACCTACAGCCCCAACTGGGACGAACATGAGGCGCTGTTTGAAATGAGCGACGGCGAAGGCGACCAGATGTTGGTGTTGTTCCGGCCCGAAGGGTGCTGCATCAACGGTTACCTCGAAGATTTTGAACAGCCCGACAAAGCGCAGGTAACACGCGGGCTGCCGGCAGCTTTTGAGGAGTTTATGCTAGGAGAGCCCGTAAACTCCATCGGAACCACCTTCTGCCTGTGGTATACGCCCGAGCACGGCTGGCAAACCGGTGTTATTGATAATGAAGATGATGGCTCGGAGGAGCTGTTGTTTATTTTCGATGGAGAGCCGGCTACCTACGCTGCCTGGGCCAACGAGTACTTCATCGACGAAACCGACCGCGACCCACTAGACGAGACCGCCGTGGCCGGCATTTACCAGCACGAGCCCGTAACGCGGGAGCTGGTTAAAGAGCTGATTGACCCCTTAGAAGACTGGGCGCAGCTGGAAACTGACTTGCAGGGCATCGGCTACCCCTATAACTTCAGCTAACCGGCCGAGCCTGGGCCCATACCTGAAGTGCCTGCACGGCCCGGTGCCAGTCGGCAATGGCTTGCTTAATGCCGGCGCGGTTGGCGTTTGGCCGGAAGGTAGTGTCGGGTTGCGCTAGGCCCTGAATTTCCTCAAAGCTGCTCCAGAAGCCAACCGCCAGGCCCGCCAGATAGGCGGCCCCAAGGGCGGTGGTTTCGGTGATGCGCGGGCGAATGATGCTCGTGTTCAGTACATCGGCCTGAAATTGCATCAGCAGGTTGTTGGTTGAGGCGCCACCATCAACGCGCAGCTCCACCACGGGCAGGCCCGAGTCGGCTTCCATGGCCCGTAGCACATCCATGGTCTGAAACGCTATGGCTTCTACGGCGGCCCGCGCCACGTGGGCTGCCGTAGTGGCCCGGCTCATGCCAAAGAGAGTGCCGCGGGCATAGGGGTTCCAGTGCGGCGCGCCTAACCCGGCAAAGGCCGGCACAAAGTACACGCCCTCGGTGCTGCTGACCTGCCGGGCCAGCTTCTCTACCTCCGCCGACGTTTTGATAATGCCCAGGTTGTCGCGCAGCCACTGGACCACGGCTCCGGCCATGAAAATGCTGCCTTCAAGCGCGTACTGCACTTGCCCGTTGATTTGCCAGGCCACGGTAGTCAGTAGCTTATTCTGAGAGATTTTGGGCTCGGGGCCACTGTTCATTAGCAGAAAAGAGCCCGTGCCATAGGTGCATTTCACCATGCCGGGGCTGGTGCATTGCTGCCCGAACAAGGCCGCCTGCTGGTCGCCGGCAATACCTGCAATCGGGATTTTGGAGGCGAAAACGGTGGTTTTGGTTGCGCCATACACCTCGCTCGATTGCCGCACCTCGGGCAGCATGCTTCGCGGAATATCGAACAGGCTGAGCAGCTCCTCATCCCACGCCAGCGAGTGAATGTTGAAGAGCATAGTGCGGGAGGCATTGGAAACGTCGGTGATGTGCAGCTCGCCCTGCGTGAAGTTCCAGATAAGCCAGGTATCCACGGTGCCAAAGGCCAGCTGCCCCGCCTCTGCTTTCTTGCGGGCCCCGCGCACATTATCGAGAATCCAGCGGACTTTGCTGGCGGAAAAGTAAGCATCGAGCAGGAGCCCGGTTTTTGCCTGAATCCGTTCTTCGTGGCCTTCGGCGCGCAATTGGTCGCAGTATTCGGCGGTGCGGCGGTCTTGCCACACAATGGCGTTGTAGATGGGCTTGCCGGTTTTGCGGTTCCAGACCACTACCGTTTCGCGCTGGTTAGTAATGCCAATGGCGGCAATGCTCTTCCCGTTTTTGCCAGCCTTCACAGTAGCCTCGGCCGCTACCCCCGCCTGCGTCGACCAGATTTCCAGCGGGTCGTGCTCTACCCAGCCGGGCTTCGGAAAAATCTGGGTAAACTCTTTCTGTGCCCGCGCCACCACGCGCCCTTTCTTATTGAATACAATAGCCCGGGAGCTGGTTGTGCCTTGGTCGAGAGCCAGTATGTAGTGCGCCGCCATGAAAGAGTAGGGTAGAGGTGGAGGAGTAAGTACTGATCAGCAAAAAGAAGAGGGGCTGATACTCAAGGAGGATATGCTAAGTAGGTAGCGCATCAAGCTAGAGTACCGAGGAACCTCGTGTGCTGACGTTGCCAAAGTAAACGCAACGGTTAGAGCGAGATGCTTCGACATGCTCAGCATAACAGTCAATTTTGGCTGCTTTACATCAGTTAACCAGCCGTGGCTATTACGGTGGCCGGTTTATCCTGCAACACATACTGCTGTGCTACTGCTGTAAAAGTCGCTACCTGCTGCTCCTGCCACTGTGGGGTTCGGCCAAGTTCTTGGGCTAGTAACGCGGCTACCGTAGGCGCCATCCGGATAGCGGCACGGGCATCGAGGAATAGTACCCGCACCCGGCGGGCCAGCACGTCTTCTACGGTGCGAGCCATTTCGTAGCGGGCGGCCCACACTACCTCGGCCTGCACAAACTCCAGGGTTTCATCTAGTTTCTGACCTAGGTTAGGCTGCTCAACAATAAGCTGATGCAAGGCGGGCTGATCGGAGCCGTACACGTACAGGTGCTGGGTATAGTCGGAGGTAGGTTGCGCGCCGTGGATGGGCAGGTGTGCGGTTTGGCTGGCGGCGGGGGGGAGTCGGCCAAGGGCAATGGCCTTGTCCATGGTGTCCTCGCCCATGCGCCGGTAGGTGGTCCATTTGCCGCCCGTGATGGTAATCAGGCCCGAAGCCGATACCAGAATTTTGTGGCTGCGCGAAATCTCCTTCGTCTTTTCGGAGTTGCCTTGCGGAGCGGCCAGCGGCCGAAGTCCCGCGAAAACACTGAGCGCGTCGGTACGTTGGGGCGCGCGGGTGAGGTAGCGGCCCGCAGTGCGCAAAATAAAGTCGATTTCTTCTTCCAGCGCCTGGGGCTCCGGGCTGTGCTGCTGGAGTGGCGTATCGGTAGTACCGAGGACCACGCGGCCGTGCCACGGCACCGCGAACAGCACGCGCCCGTCTTCGGTTTTGGGTATCATCAGGGCGTCATCACTGGGCAGAAACGACTTATCGAGCACAATATGCACGCCCTGGCTGGGCCGCACCAGCTTCCGGCTGCCAGGTGCATCCAGCTGCAGAATGTCATCCACGAAAACGCCGGTCGCATTCACCACCGCTTTGGCCTGAAGCTCATAGGTAGCGCCGGTTTCCTGGTCAGTAGCTTTTACCCCCGAAACTTGGCCCTGTTCATCTTTCAGCAGCCCAGTTACTCCAACGTGATTGAGCAGCGTGCCGCCGTGCTCGAGGCAGGTTTGGGCCAAATTGATGGCTAGGCGCGCATCATCAAACTGCCCATCGTGGTAGAGCACGCCACCTCGCAGGCCTTGGGGCTTGAGGTTGCCTAGGCGGCGCAGCGTTTCGGCCTTGCTCAGATGCACCGAGGCACCCAAGCTCAGCTTGCCAGCCAGCAGGTCATAGAGTTTCAGCCCGATGGTGTAGAACGGGCCACCCCACCACTCGTAGTTCGGAATGATGAAATCTTGATTTTTGACCAGATGCGGCGCATTTTTCAGTAGCAGCCCGCGCTCATACAACGCCTCTCGTACCAACCCCACGTCGCCCTGCGCTAGGTAGCGCACACCGCCGTGTACCAGCTTGGTGCTACGGCTGCTAGTACCTTTCGCGAAATCAACCTGCTCTAACAGCAAGGTTTTGTAGCCTCGACTAATGGCATCGAGCGCTACGCCCAACCCCGTGGCGCCGCCGCCAATTACAAGCATATCCCAGATGAGCTGGGTGCGCATCTGCTGCACTAAGTGTTCCCGCTTGTAATTAATTTCGGAGAGGTTCAGAGGCAT
Organism: Hymenobacter seoulensis; assembly: GCF_054780535.1. Taxonomy (NCBI): domain Bacteria; kingdom Pseudomonadati; phylum Bacteroidota; class Cytophagia; order Cytophagales; family Hymenobacteraceae; genus Hymenobacter; species Hymenobacter seoulensis. Next base: position 1,394,276 of record NZ_BAAGWD010000001.1, on the reverse strand, counting down.
AAGGAGGGTAGCAACTGTAGCTCGACGGCTCAGGGTGTGCTACAGCATCAACGTATTGCGCCGTAAATGGATAATTTCAGCCGCGCGCTGCCCTACAAAGCCTGCTTATATAACGCCATTTGCCCATGATATTTCGCGAGGCCCTGGAGGCCGACATTCCGCAGCTCTCTACGGTGCGCCTTTCAGTACAGGAAAATCGCCTTTCCAACCCGGCCCTGGTCACGCATCAGCATTACGTGGACTACCTCACCCAGCGCGGGAAAGGCTGGGCGTGCGAAGTAGACGGCAGAGTAGTTGGCTTTGGCATTGCTGACTTACTAGGCCACAGCATTTGGGCGCTTTTCGTGCTGCCAGAGTTTGCCGGCCTAGGTATCGGCAAAGAGCTGCACCGGCTCATGCTAGGGTGGTATTTCGCCCAAACCTCCGAACCCATCTGGCTCAGCACGTCCCCTGGTACCCGCGCCGAAGAGTTTTACCGCCGCCAAGGCTGGCAGGCTACGGGCCGGACCACCAGCGGCGAGATGCGGTTTGAAATGACGGTGGGGGAGTGGGATGGTAGAACTACGATCTATCCTCTTATTTAAAATCCTACCCATGCGCTTCAATGCTAATGCCGCGATACTCGCTTATGCTTTCGTTTTACTTAGTCAGCTAGCGTGGGCGCAAAAGGTCCAATCCAGTTTTACCGTAGTACCGCTCGGCGTAAAAGGTGGTCTGCAGGAAAGCAATCTTTCGGCCTACTTGGTAACACCAACTGGCTCAACGTCCTACGTGTGTTTGGATGCCGGAACGGTGTATAGTGGCGTCGAAAAAGCCATCAGCAATAAGGTGTTTTCTGCTCCGGCCGGTGAGGTAGTGCGCAATCAGATTAAAGCCTACCTTATTTCCCATGCCCACCTCGACCACGTAGCCGGCCTGCTCCTGAATGCCCCCGACGATGCGCCGAAAAGCATCTACGGCCTACAAAACTGCCTCACTACCATCCAGAACGACTATTTCAATTGGCGGGCCTGGCCTAACTTTGGGGATGGCGGCAACCTGCCGGCTCTGAAGAAGTACCAGCTGCGCGAGCTAGAGCCCCAGCAGGAAGCGGCCATTGAAAACACGGCCATGAGCGTGCAGGCGTTTGCACTAAGTCATGGCAAGCCCTACCAAAGCGCCGCGTTTCTGGTGCGTAGCGGCCGCAGCTACCTGCTTTACCTCGGCGATACCGGCGCTGACGCGGTGGAACAAAGTCAGAATTTGCGCGCGGTGTGGCAGGCCGTGCAGTCCTTGGTGAAAGCCTATCAGCTCAAGGCTATCTTCATTGAGGCTTCTTACCCCAACACGCAGCCAGAGAAGCAGCTATTCGGTCACCTCACGCCGGCGCTACTGATGCAGGAAATGGCGGCACTAGGCCAGCTGACTGGGCCAACCGCTTTACGTGGCCTGCCAGTGGTTATCACGCATAGTAAGCCCGGCAATGAAGCCGTCATCAAAAAGCAGCTCACCGAAGCCAATAAGCTACAGTTGAAGCTGGTATTTCCAGAACAGGGGCGTCGACTGGAATTTTAAAAGGTGTTATCTGCTAGCTTAGCTGCATGCTTCACTCCCCTCTGCGCACATCGTTTCTAGGCCAGGCTATGCTGTTTATTCTGGCGTTGCTGGTATTCTCTGCTCAGGCGCAAACTCAGCCGCCCAAGCGTGAGCCGTTCGTGCTAGGCCACATCGACCGCATTAAGTCGGTACAGCTGAATGAGGAGCGAGTGCTCAATATCTACCTGCCCGACGGGTACGACGCCGACCCCAAGGTGAAGTACCCCGTAATTTACCTGCTGGATGGTTCTGCGGATGAAGACTTCATCCATATAGTAGGGCTAGTGCAGTACCTGACGTTTCCCTGGATTGATGTGCTGCCCAAGTCCATTGTAGTGGGTATTGCCACCGTGGATAGAAGGCGCGATTTTACCTTCCCAACCCACAATGCTAAGGATCTAAAGGACTACCCGACGACGGGTAAGTCGGCGGCTTTTATGCGCTTTCTTGAGAAAGACCTGCAGCCCTACATGGAGAAGACATACCGCACCAATGGGCAAAAAACACTCATAGGTCAGTCGTTGGGTGGCTTGTTTGCTATGGAGGTGCTGCTGAAAAAGCCAACGCTTTTTAATACCTACGTTATTGCCAGCCCTAGCCTGTGGTGGGATGATGAATCTTTGGTAGCTCAAGCCCCCAGCTTACTAAAGCAGTCCTCAGCTGCTACGCCCGCCAACGTGTTCGTGGCCCTCGGCAACGAAGGCCCTGAAATGAAGAAAGCAACGGAAGCTATGGTGGCTACGCTGCGCGCTACGCCTGCAAGGGTCGGCCGCATTGACTATGTGCCGTTCTCGGAGGAAACGCACGCCACTATTCTGCACCGAGCAGTGTATAAGGCACTAGAGACGCTGTACAAGAAGGCGAAATGATACAGTATTATTTGGGTGGATATTATCTAACCATCAGGTAAGGCTAGGGCCCTCGTACATCATGCTTCGGAATCAGTAGATTGGGTGCGTTATCCATCTACTAGGTATTTCGCCCGATGAGAAATTCTATAACCTTGGTTTGCGGGGCTATCCTGCTGCTTGCCTCTACTTCCTCTATTGCTCCCAAAGAATGGGAACCCCTGCTCGATAAAAAACTGAGTAAGTGGCAGACCTTCCAGAGCTACCGCCATCAGGTGGGCTACCGGGGCCAGCAGCCTACCGATGCGCTGGGCCAGCCGTTAGCACCAATTGGCTACGGTAAGAATGAGGCAAATGTCTTCTCTGTGGTGATGCAGGAAGGTGAGCCGGTGCTGCGCATCAGCGGCGAAATTTACGGCTGCGTGTTCACCAAGCAGGATTTCCGTAATTATCACCTGAAGCTGATGGTAAAGTGGGGTGCTAAAAAGTGGGTACCCCGGCTAGATGAGCCTCTGGATAGCGGCATTCTGTATAACAGCCAGGGCGAATGCGGTGTGGACTACTGGCGTAGCTGGATGCTCAGCCAGGAGTTTCAAGTGTCGGAGGGGCTACGCGGTAATGCCATGGGTGACTTCTGGTGCATCGCTAACTCTACGGCCGATATCAGAGCGGCTTACAACAAAACCAACGACACACTTCGCTATAACCCAGCCGCTACTCCAGTAACTATGGGCAGCGGCGGCCCGGGGTTCTGCCAGGCTGCCGCCAACTACGAAGTGCCGAATGGCCAATGGAATGAACTGGAACTCATTAACGTGAACGGGCAGAGCGTGCACATCGTCAATGGCCACGTTGTGCTAGCTGTTAACAACTCTGGCACCGTTGTCAATGGCCAGCGTCAGCCGCTTACGTACGGCAAGATCCAATTACAAAGCGAGGCCGCCGAAGTGTTTTACAAAAACATCTTGATCAAACCTCTGGATGCCATGCCGGCCCAGTACGCCAAGTACTTCGATTAACAGCACATAGCAGGTCAGCAACAAAAATCCCCGGCTGTAACAGATGGGGATTTTTGTTGCTGACCTGCCTAGGCCACTACTGACCCGGCGAGTACGTTCGCTTGGCGTGTTTCTTTATGTCTTCGGGGTAGAATAGTACGTCCTTGAAGTCTTCCTCAACATATAGGCCCGCCTGATCGGTGAAATGGGGGGAGGAGGGCTGGTTGTTGTTGCCGCCAGCGAGCACCGAGCGGGCTTTGATGCGCGGGCCAAACTCTACTACTGCAATAAAGCTGTTACCCACGTCGCCGTAGCGCTTTTTGGTGCCAGGGCGGGCTTTGGAGCCGAAGGCAGCTAGGGAGCCCCAGGCAGAGGAAGCGAAGGCCACCGGTAAGCTGGGTTTCTGATCGTCGTAGGTTTCCTCAATGTTGCCGGTAAGGCGTTGAAAGCGGTTCACTTCGCCCCAGGGCTGCTTCCAGGTGCCGAAGTCGCGGGTTAATTCTTCAAGGGTTTCCTGAAGGGCGGCTACCTTTTCCGGAGGCGTAGTTTTAGCAATAGTAAATTTAGTGAAGCTGATATAGTCGAGGGGCTGATTAGCGGTGGCGCGGGTGCGGCCCAGACGCAGGATTTTCTCGCCCCAATAAATGGCGAGGGTTTGCGCTACCGAGGATTTGCTGTAGCGCTTGTCCCAGCCCTGCAACAGCTTCATGGCTTCTACCACGTCGCCTTCTGGTGGGTTGGAGCTATCCACTACAAACTGAAAATCCTTGGCTAGCGCCGGAATCAGCTCCTCGAACCCGGCCAGATAGGGGTCTTTGGCGGCGGCTATCAGGGTATCGAGGGTGAAGACTTTCTTGCGGCTGAGCACCCGCACGGCATTGATGCCGCGGTAGTTTTCCGCGTCGGGAGCCATATAAGCCGGGTACTTTGCTTTGGTGGGGCTACTAGGGCCAGAAACGGTGAAAGGCGTAGCATTACAGTTTTGGATCCAGCCGCTGGCTGGGTTTACTACTTGCACTAGGTCCTCGGGCTTGTGCAAGCCCTGCCACTCGGTTTTGGGGTTACTGCCATCTACCGGCTGGCTCCAGTCAAACTGCGGATCACGTTTAGGCATGAAGTTACCGTGCCAGTAAGCAATGGTACCTTTGCTATCGGCAAAAACGGTGTTGTTGGACGCATTGCCATTGAGCTTCATCGTTTCCCGGAAGCTAGCGTAATCGGTAGCTTTGGTGCGCAGGTAGGACTGCTCCAGCGCCTCCAGCGGCGTATCCATCATGCGCACCGTCACCCACTTAGTATCAGCCTGCTGGCCTACCACGGGGCCGTGATGCGTGCGGTAGGTAGTAAACTCCTTGCGCAAGATTTTGCCGTTTTGCTTGTAGGGAATAGAGAGGGTAGTCGTCTGGACGGGCCGCAGCTTCTGGCCGTAGCGGTAGTAGTACTTGCCGTCTTTCTTCTCCACCGTTTCCAGGTACTCATCCATGGAGTCGGCTTGGCTGGAGGTGTGCATCCAGCCGCAGTGTTCGTTAAAGCCCTGGTACACAAAAAACTGCCCCCACGTTACGGCCCCATACGCATTCAGGCCCGCTTGGCTGCTCACTTGCACCTCGGGGCGGAAGTAGAAGGAGGTATGCGGATTGATAAGGAGCAGGGCATGGCCGCTGGCACTTTTGGCAGGCGCGATAGCAAACCCATTGGACCCAACGGGCTCCCGCTCGGCCTTCTCAAAATCGGGGCGCTGCCAGGAAGTGGACTTGCGGTTGGCGTAGAAGTTTTTGAGGCGCTCTAGCGGCACTACACTGATGTTGCCGCCAATGCTGCCTTCGCTAAACATCAGCGGCATCCAGGGCTGGAAGCGGCGCAGCAGTCTCGGCTGCACGTTGGGATGCGTATAGAGGTAGTAATTGGTGCCGTCGGCGAAGGCGTTGAGCAGTTGCTTCATCCAGGCCGGGCTTTTCTGGTAGATGATGATGGCCTGGGTGCTATCCATGAACAAGCGGGCCCGCAAATCGTGGTAAATGGCTGATTCGCCTTCTACTTCCGCTAGCCGGCCTATGGCATCCAGGTAGTTGGTTTCCACCCTCGGAAAATCGTCTTCACACTGGGCATAGAGCAGGCCAAATACGGCATCGGCGTCGGTTTTACCTTGCACGTGCGGCACGCCCCAGGTGTCGCGGGTGATGGTGACTTGCTTGGCTTGCTGCTGCCAGCGGGCAATTTCAGCGGGCGTAAACGCTTGGGCTTGGGCCGCAGTAGCAGCTAGTACAAGGCCTAGAGGAAGAAAACAACGCATCAGGCAAGGAAAATAAATGGACAGCGCGCCACAGGCGTGGCCGCAGCGCTAACTTACTGCCAATATCCTCTATCCCGCGCACACCACAAACAGCCTGGGAATGGTAAGCGGGTAGCTAACAGCATACCCAGATAAGCAAAGGCAACCCAAACGCCAGAACCACACTAGTGGTTAGCGGATTTTACTAGGCCTTACTACCTCACAAACTGCCTCAGAGCGCCACCATGTCCCAACTGTTTCGCGTAACCTTCTGCGACCCATTCGATCCGGATATTCTGGAGCTTGGTGAAATGGACCAGGAACAGATTCGCGCTTTTTTAGACACGATTCCCTGGGCCGACTTACTGCGGAAAATGGAAACCCGGCCGGCAAGCGAAATACACTTTTCGCCTTCTCTGGAGGTCGAAAATCAGCAGAAGCACGGAATTTCCATCTCAGTTGCTGGTAAGCCCGACGACTATGAATTCTTACTGTTCTACCAACGGCCTAAGGTAAAAAAGTACTTTTTCGGCTTATTTTCACTTGATTGGAAGCAGTACTTATCAGATATAACCGGGCAAACCATACAGGATGCCGAGGATTGCCTGGAAGCTCTACTAGCTGGCGATTTAGCCTATCTTGACCGGAGAATCCGGTAAACAAAAAGTCCCGGCTGCTAGGCCAGGACTTTCGGTAAAGTGGTTTGACTGCCGAAGCAGGGTAGGTGGCAGCGCTCTACGATGAGAACGAAGAGCCGCAGCCGCAGGTGCTTTTTGCCTGGGGGTTGTTGAACACAAAGCCGCGGGCGTTAAGGCCGTCCTGGAAGTCAACTTCCATTCCGAGCACATACATGGCGTGTTTCTTATCCATGATGAGGGTTACGCCATCGAGGTCGAAGGTTTCGTCCTGGTCTTTGGGTTTATCGAAGCCGAGCAGGTAGCTCATGCCGGAGCAGCCCCCGCCCTGCACACCAACGCGCAGGCCGTATTCGCCGGGCACGTTTTTCTCGGTGAGAATATTTCGAACCTCCGCCAGCGCGCGGGAAGTGAGGCTGATGGGAGCAAGTTTCGTGGAGACGGCCGTTGCCATAGTATGTTCGTCTTAAGAGAAGTAAGGCTGCAAATATACGAAGCCCGCGGCAGTCGCCTTACTTTCCCACCTAAGGGATAGGCACTACACGTAACACAAGCTTCGTTTCGGGGTATAACACGAAGCGTAGGCCCTCGGTTCACCTATATTTGCAAAGCCTTGCGTAGCTCCAGCCGCGCGCTTTTTTCTCGGTTGTCATCTTACTGGTAAGCGCCAAGCTGGAGTTGTGCGCTACCCCCGCACGGCCACTCTAGCCCCCATGGATTCTACTTCCTACCTCTTCGATCTGCTCAAGATTATTCTGCCGTCCCTGATTGTGGCTGGGGCTATCTACTTTCTGTTTCAGCAGTTTTTGGAGAAAGAACAACAACGCCGCCTGATTGAGATGCGCATGGAGGCGAGCAAAACCACGCTGCCCTTGCGTTTACAGGCCCTGGAGCGCGTAACCTTACTGCTGGAGCGCATTTCGCCCAATAACCTGCTGGTGCGTGTAAGCAGCGCCGGCCTGCCTGCCTCTGACTATCACCGCCTGCTCTTGCAGGAAGTGCGTGCCGAGGTCGAGCACAACCTCAGCCAGCAGCTCTACATGCAGCCCGAAACTTGGGCTGCCGTAAAGCAAGCCCAGGAAAGCGTGGTAAACCTAATCAGCTCGCAGTTTCGCAGCCTGCCCAACCCGCAGGAAGCCCGCGGCCCCGAGCTAGCCCGTCGTATTCTGGAAAGCCTCATGGCCGACCAGGCTGACCCCACAGCAGGCGCCCTGCTTGCCGTAAAGCGTGAAGCGGTAGCTATGTTCTAGGTCGCCGAAGCGCACGAACCCTACAAGCGAATCCCGCTGGCCGTCAGAGCAATTTCTCTCTGACGGCCAGCGGGATTCGCTTGTTTTGCAGTACTTGGGGGCTATACGGCAGCTAGTGTGGCATTGATAGCGCGCTGGTAGCAGGCCTCGTACAGCGGCACAATTTTATCTACGTCAAAGGTTTCGGCGTGGGCGCGGGCAGCTGCCTTAAAGCGGGGCAGGTTGTCGTCCTGCAACACATACAAGGCATTTTTTACCATGTCCTCTACGTCGCCGATGTTGCTGACCATGCCCGTAATGCCGTGCTCGTTCAACTCCGGGATACCGCCGGCGTTCGTACTGATAACCGGAACCTCGCAGGCCATGGCTTCCAGCGCCGCTAAACCAAAGCTTTCCTTCTCCGACGGCATCAGAAACAGATCAGCAACACTGAGCACTTCCTCTACCGCCTCCAACTTGCCCAAGAAGCGGACATCGTTGCTGAGCAGGCCCAGGTCGCGGCAGATTTTCTCGATGCGAGGCCGGTCGGGCCCGTCGCCGACCAGCAGCAACTTGGCGGGCATCTGTTTGCGCACGCCATCAAAAATGTGCACTACGTCTTCTACCCGCTTCACGGAGCGGAAGTTAGAGGTATGTACCAGCAGCTTTTCCCCTTCCGGCGCAATGGCCGCCTTAAAGTGACCCTTGTTCAGCTTCTGGAAGCGGGCGAGGTTAATGAAGTTAGGAATCACTTCAATGTCCTTCTCAATGGCGAAGTACTCGTAGGTTTCGCGGCGCAAATCAGCCGATACCGACGTAACTCCATCCGATTGGTTGATGCTGAACGTCACGACGGGCTCATAGCTGGCATCTTTGCCCACCAGTGTAATGTCGGTGCCGTGTAGGGTAGTAACCACCGGAATGCGAATGCCACGCGTGAGCAGAATCTGCTTGGCCATGTAGGCAGCCGAGGCATGCGGAATGGCGTAGTGCACATGCAGTACATCCAGCTTCTCATTCTGCACAATGTCTACCATTTTACTAGCCAGCGCCAGCTCATAAGGCGGGAACTGAAACAGCGGATACGGCGGAATGTACACCTCGTGGTAAAACAGATTCTCGTTAAAGAAATCGAGACGGACGGGCTGGCTGTAGGTGATAAAGTGTACCCGATGGCCTTTCAGGGCCAGGGCCTTGCCCAGCTCAGTAGCCACGACGCCCGAGCCGCCGAAAGTAGGGTAACAAACAATGCCGATATTCATGAGAAGCTTCTGCTGGCCCCGTTCTGGTTAAAGAGCGGGTGAGGGGTAGGGAGGTAAAAAACGGATGGGCAGGCCTGGATAGCTAGCCTGCAACGGACACCGCTACAGCAGAACTGTTGCGGCGGAGTAGTCAGGGTAATGTAAAATTCTTGTCAGGAGGCAGCGGAATTTGGTTGGAGCTACAAAAAACTGGCGGCAAGACAACCCATTCGGATGTCTTGCCGCCAGTGCGTTTCAAGAGGCTAGTAAAGTCGGACAACAAATCATGTTTTCTGCAACGACTTGTAAATCACGTCGTGAATACGGGTACGGATGTTGTACTGACGCAGCTTGTTGTTGCCCGCGTCAGGATACACTCGGTTAGAAAGAAAGATGTAAAGGATTTTGTTTTCGGGGTCCATCCAGACGCAGGTTCCGGTGAAGCCCGTGTGACCAAACGTGGTGGCCGGCGAGAGGTTGCTGGTGGGGCCTTCGGGTTTACTAGGGTCTCCCCGGTCCCAACCCAGTGCGTGCCGGTTGCCGGCTACGGTGGCCCTAGCAAACTCGGTTACAACCGGCGTCTGGAAGAAGCGCTGCCCGCCGTAGCGGCCGTTCTGCATGTTCATCTGCATGAGCACGGCCAGGTCGTTGGCGTTTGAAAACAGACCCGCGTGCCCACCTACGCCCCCAATCATGGCAGCCGTTTGGTCGTGCACGGTCCCCTGTAGCAAAGCACGGCGGAAATACGTGTCGTTTTCAGTAGGCGCAATGCACGACTTCGGGAATTTCTCCAGCGGGTTGTACGTCATTGTGCCTAGGCCCAGGGGCTGATAGAAGGTCTTCTGCAAGAATTGGTCGAGGGGCTGCTGCAGTACTTTTTCGGCTACCCGCTTCAAGATGATAAAGCTTAAGTCGGAATACTCAACCGGATATTTGCCTTTCACTTTAGGAAGCAATCCGGAGCGTTGCACCCATGTCCAGACGGAGTCCTCAGTCGTGCGCAAGCTATACATCTCCGGGGTCACCTCCCGCGAGAACTCCGCCGACTCGGTGCTAGCGTAAAACGTAGGCTTCGGGCCAGATTTCGTGATGGTACGCTCCCAAGTCGGGATACCAGCCTTAAGGCCCGCCTGGTGCATCAGCACCTCGCGCACCGTCATGTCGCGCTTGTTGGTGTTTTTTAGCTCGGGCAGGTAAGCCGCTACTTTATCGTCAATGTTGAGTTTGCCCTGGTCTTTCAGGTACATAATAGCCTGCAGGGTGCCCGCTACCTTCGTTACCGAAGCCAAGTCATATAAGGTGCTGCTATTGATAGGCTGCGACTTATCGTAGGTGCAATAGCCGTAGCTTTTGTCGAAGACCACCATGCCATCCTTGGCCACCAGCACCTGGCAGCCCGGCGCCGCCGCATACGCCACCGACTCTAGCGCTACGTTGTCAATCTGGGCTAGCACACGCGAGTCGAAGCCAGCAGCTTCGGGCGTGCCGTAGCGGAGTCGTTTGAAATCTGGCGTGGGCAAACCCATTCCGGCCTTCAGGGTTTCAGATACCGTTACGGGTAAGCGGCCTTTGGCAGGCAAGGCACCAAACAGAACCTGAGGCACCACCAACTGAGCCGGGTAATTGTCTTCGTAGCCGCACACCAAGTTGCGCTGGCTTTCCAGAAACTTCAAAGCGTAAGCGTTGCCAAAGGCCACAACTACCGTTTTAATGTTTTTATTGGCCTGCAGCTCTTTCAGAAACTTGAGGGCCCCTTCGCCAATCCCGTAGTTATGGGTGGGCGTGTTGTTCATGTTGTGCAGGCTCACCACCACCACGTTGTAGGGCGAGAGGCGGCCGCTGATGCGGGCAAACGTCGAGTCAACGGCATAGCGGTTTGGCACCGCATACACCGGGCCGCTCTGATACTTGCCCATGATTTCCTTATACGTCGGCGCATCAGAGCCGATAGTAACGGACGCAATCCGCAAGGTATCAAGGCGCAGGAATGGAATCAGGTCGTCTTCGTTTTTGACCACGGTGGTGGCATGCTCATAAATCTGTTGCTGCACCAGGCGGCTCAGGGGCCGGTTCAGGTTGGTCATCAAATTCGGAACATCAATTGGCTGAAGACGCGTCAGGCCGGCCCAGTATTTGGCGCGCAGCATTTTGCGCACCCGCAGGTCGATATCTGTCTGGTCGATTTTACCGGCTGCCACGGCCTCCTTTATTTTCTGGATGGCCATCGGCACATCTTCCGAGAACAGCAGCACATCGTTGCCGGCAGCCAATGCTAGTGCATCCAGTTCGCCGGGTTTGTAGAGGTCGGCAACGCTCTTCATGTTGAGCGCATCCGTAAACACGAGGCCGCGGTACGCCATTTTCTCTTTGAGCAGGCCCGTTACCAAGTTTTTAGAAATGGTAGCTGAAAGGCTGCGTACGGTATCGAGCAGGGGCATGTAGAGGTGACCCACCATTACGCCCATTACGCCTTGCTCAAAGGCTTTCTGGAATGGATATAGGTCCACGTTGGTAAGCCGAGCCATGTCGGAGTTGATAACCGGCAGGGCCACGTGCGAGTCTACGTCGGTGTCACCATGACCCGGGAAGTGCTTTACTACGGCCATTACGCCGTGGTCTTGCAGGCCCCGGATGTAGCTAATGCCGCGCTTGGCTACTTGCTCTTTATTCTCACCGAACGAGCGGTTGCCGATAACCGGGTTGCTTGGATTGGAGTTGACGTCGATGACGGGCGAAAAGCTCACGTGCACCCCCAGCGTCTTCATTTTGAGAGCAATTTCGCGCCCCATCTGGTACACGTACTGGTCGTCGTCCATGGCGCCTAGGGTCATACCTTTGGCAAAGTGCATGGACGAATCTAGGCGCATATCCAGGCCCCATTCAGCATCCATGGCCACCAGCAGGGGTACCTTGGCGGCGGCTTGGTAGCGGTTGGTGAGATTGGCCTGCCGGCGCGGCCCGCCCTGCAGGAACATTAGTCCCCCGATGTTATAATTTTTGATCAGGAACTCCGTGTACTGGACGTGTTTGCGGTCCTTGTTGGAGTAGGCGGCCACCATAAACAGCTGGCCCAGTCGTTGATCAGGAGTAAGCGAGTTATACACGCTGTCAACCCAGTTCTGCTCGGCCGCCGTCATGGGTCGTATGCCTTCCTCTTCGCGTGGTGCCGAAGAGGAAATAAGCAGACCCATAATGGCCAGTACTAGCAGGAAGAGTCCAATCCGAAAGTCTTTGAGCATCGGCTCCGGTGGTTCGCGCTGAGGTGAAGGTTAGATAAAAGGCGAGTCGAAAAGCCCTACTTTTGCCTCTCCAAAAAGGGTGCCGGGTAGTGCCTCTGACCGGGCGCCGGGCCATATTAACTGGCTTTCGACTCCCTGCCTTCCTCACTTACCAACGCATAAGACTAAGAATTGGTCTTATGCCAGACACACAAAAGTTGGCCACAAACTTACGGATAATTTCCCGACGACGGTTGTTATCAAGCGGATAGCTCTGTTGGAGTACTCATAAAACGTGGTCCTTTTTTCGTTGATTTTGCCTTCATTTCGATAGTACATGGCAGATATTATTCAATTATTGCCCGAATATTTAGCCAACCAAATTGCAGCGGGCGAAGTGGTGCAGCGCCCAGCTTCGGCGGTAAAGGAGCTGCTCGAAAACGCAGTAGATGCCGGTGCCACGCAGGTGCAGCTGATTGTGAAGGAAGCTGGCAAGCAGCTGGTGCAGGTGGTAGATAACGGACTGGGCATGAGCCCGACCGATGCGCGCATGAGCTTGGAGCGCCATGCCACCAGTAAAATTCGTACCACCGAGGACTTGTTCCGCATCCGAACCCTAGGGTTTCGGGGCGAGGCGCTGGCTAGTATTGCGGCGGTAGCGCAAGTGGAAATCCGGACCAAGCAGCGCGACCAGGACACCGGCTCGTTGCTTTTGGTGGAAGGCTCGCAGATCAGTAGCCAGCAGCCCGTTGCCTGCCCCGATGGTACCAGTATTGCCGTCAAGAACCTGTTTTTCAATGTGCCCGCCCGCCGAAACTTCCTGAAGAGCAACGCGGTAGAAATGCGTCATATCCTGGATGAATTTCAGCATGTGGCCCTGGCCAACCCGCACATTAGCTTCTCGCTGTTTCAGAACGACCTAGAGGTATTTAACCTGCCAGCGGGCAAGCTGAGTCAGCGGATTGTGTCGTTGCTGGGCAATGGCTACAAAGAGCAACTGGCTCAGGTAGAGGAGGTAACCCCATTTATTGCGGTGAAAGGCTTTATTGGCAAGCCGGAATCGGCGAAGAAAAGCCGCGGCGACCAGTTCTTCTTCGTGAACAACCGCTTCATCCGCTCGGCCTACCTCAACCACGCGGTGCTGACTGCCTATGAGGGCTTGTTGCCTAAAGACACACACCCGTTTTACGTGCTGTTTCTGGAGCTTGACCCGAAGACCATCGACATCAACGTACACCCCACCAAAACGGAAATCAAGTTCGAGGACGAGAAGACCGTGTACGCCATTGTGCGAGCTGCCGTGAAGCAAAGCCTAGGCCTGCATAACATGGCGCCATCCTTGGACTTTGACGGCAACGTAAACTTTGGCCCAATTCAGCCGTTGCGCCTTTCCGGCAATGAGCGCAACCCCTTCGCCGATGATTTTCAGCCCGATGCGCTGGCCTCGGCGGCGGCGCGGGCAGCCGGCACCTCTGGCAGCTCGCGTGAGAAAGCAACCGGCTCCGATGCCTATGAGCGACAATTGCCGCCTAGGCCCACGGAGCAGGCCAAGCGCGAGCTCGAGAATTTCTACAAAAGCCTAAGCCAGATTAGTGTACCCGATGTGGAGCACGAAGCTACGGCCGTGGGCGTGCCTGTGCCTTCTGCGGCGGCAGTGGTTTCAACGCAACCACTAGCTAGTGAAGTGGCACCAACTCAACCGGAAGCGGACGAGGTGGCTGGAGCAAGTGCCATTGGGTTGCCCGAAGCAGAGGAGCTAGCGGCGCCAGAGCAACTAGTACTACCCGGCGTGACGGCCTCAACCCCCGAGCTTCCCCTGCGCGAATCCTCCACGGGGCCGGGCAACAAAGTGCTGCAACTGCATCAGCAGTATCTGCTGCTGCCTGTGAAGTCGGGGATGATGCTGATTGACCAGGTGGCGGCCCGGGAGCGGATTCTGTTTGAGCAGTATGCGCAGGCGCTGGAGCGCGAGGTTAGTGCCTCGCAAACGCTGCTGTTTCCGCGTACCATCACCTTCACGCCACAGGACTTTGCCATTCTGCGCGAAATAGAAGAGCCCCTGCGTGCGCTGGGTTTCCGCTTTACTGACTTCGGCAAGCACACTATTGCGGTAGAAGGCATTCCGGCCGATGTGCCGGCCCGCGACGAGAAAGAGCTACTGGAAGGTCTGATTGAACAGTTCCGGACGCATGCCGGCCCCATGAAGCTGAACCGCCGCGAGCAGATGGCCCGCGCCCTAGCCCGCCGGGTGGCCGCAACTGCCGCCGGTTCGCGCCTTTCGGAGCTGGAAATGACCACGTTAGTGGATAAGCTCTTCGCCTGCCAAGTGCCCAACTACACGCCCGATGGCCGCCGCACCATTGTGCTGCTGGAGCTGGGGCAACTACAGGAGCTGTTTCGGCGGTAGCGGAAGGAGCAGGGGCTAGGCCGCCTTTGGGTGGCAAATGCCGTACGTAGTTCCGTTGCTACCGGAGCCAGGCCCTATCTTGCCCCGCGAAGTCATTTATTCTGCGCTAATCCGTCGTTCATGTTTCAGCTTACTCCTACCGTTCGCAACCTGCTTATCGCCAATGTGGCGGTGTTTTTTCTGAGTACGCAGTTGCGCGCGCTTGGCATCCTGAACCTGTACCCCATTGGCTCGCCCAACTTTGGCGCCTGGCAGTTCGTGACTTACATGTTCATGCACGCCAACATCGGGCACATTTTTTCCAATATGCTGGCGCTGGCAGCCCTAGGGCCGATGCTGGAGCAGCGGTGGGGGGCCAAACGGTTTCTAACCTATTGGCTGATTTGTGGGCTAGGAGCTGGTATGCTCTACAACGGCTTGCGCACCTATGAGCTTAACCGTATGCAGCAGGACATCGAGGTGTTCCAGCAGGACCCCACGGATGTACATCTCAAGGACTTCGTGGAGCATAACCTGAGCAATAATGGGGAAGCTTTTGATCCGGTAATTCGTCAGCTTCATACTACTCCCGACGACCAGAAGCTTATTCAGGGCGTTGTGACAACTATGAATACCATTTACGAAAGCAGCCTCAACAGCCCCATGCTGGGCGCTTCGGGGGCCGTGTTTGGCATTATGCTGGCGTTTGCCTTCTTCTTCCCGAATACGGAGCTAATGATCTTTCCGCTCCCCATTCCAATCAAGGCCAAGTATTTCGTGATACTATATGGTCTCTACGAGTTCTATTTTGGAGTGCACCGTGTGCCGGGCGATAATGTGGCGCACTTTGCCCACCTAGGCGGAATGTTGGTTGGCTTGGTGGTGTTGCTGCTGTGGCAACGCAACCGCACCAGGCTCTACTAAGTATCTGGTTACTGGCTGCACCCAACTGCCACTCCGGCAGAATGGCTTCACTAAATAAGTAGCCATTTCCAGTCAGTTACTAGCCCTGTTTTGTTTACAAGCCATAAAGCTGCCAGTACGTGTGGCAGTGTGGTAGCTTGCACGAAAATTGTGGAAATTCCCGTCCCAGCCAGATACATTCCCTTCCTCATCCGGCTAGGTTCCAAATCTGCCCCACCTCCCTATGAGTATTGCCAACGATATCCGCACAGCGTTTAGCAAGCGGGATAATGCCCTGAACCAGCTGCTACTGCTGAATGTGTTGGTGTTCATTGCATTCATCCTGTTGCGGACGGTGATTTTCATCCTGACTAAAGACCGCAACGGGCACTTGCCTGTACTGGAGTGGCTAGCGGTTCCCTCGGTGCCAGCTACCCTGCTTACGCGCCCCTGGACACTGCTGACGTACAGCTTTATCCATTTTGATTTCTTTCACATCTTGTTCAACCTGCTGAACTTGTACTGGTTTGGTGCCCTAGTGCGCGAGTACTTGGGCGACCGGCGCCTCGTGAGTCTGTATGTGTTAGGGGCAATAGCAGGAGCTGCACTGTATCTGCTGGCGTTCAACCTGATTCCGGCTTTTAAAGGCACTCCCGCCATTTTGTACGGTGCCTCGGCCAGCGTTACGGCCATCGTTTTGGCTGCTGCTACCTTGCTGCCTGACTACACGTTTAGCATTATTTTCATTGGGCCGGTTCGTATCAAATACATAGCGGCCGTAGTAGTTATACTGAGTATTGCCGGCATCAATGGCGGCAACCCCGGCGGCGAAATCTC
Organism: Hymenobacter seoulensis; assembly: GCF_054780535.1. Classification (NCBI taxonomy): domain Bacteria; kingdom Pseudomonadati; phylum Bacteroidota; class Cytophagia; order Cytophagales; family Hymenobacteraceae; genus Hymenobacter; species Hymenobacter seoulensis. The sequence goes on along the minus strand of NZ_BAAGWD010000001.1, from coordinate 1,378,134 downwards.
TCACTTGGGCGGCGCACTGTTGGGCTTCATCTTCGTGAAGCAGTTGCAGGCTGGCCGCGACCTAGGCCGCCCGGTGCAAGCCATTGGCGATTGGGTAACGCGTATTGCCACGGGGCGCCCTAACCTGCGAGCTACGCGGGGCGGCGCCGCTCCAGCTCCTGCTGCCGCGCCCAAAAAAGGTGTTATAGCTAAACCCGAGCAGGATGAAATCGACTTGATTCTGGACAAGATTTCGCGCTCCGGCTACGAAAGCCTCTCGAAAGACGAAAAGCAAAAGCTGTTCCGCGCCAGCCAGAAGTAACAGTAATGTACCTTTGGAATGCTAACAAGAAAGCCCGCTGATGGTGTCAGCGGGCTTTCTTGTTTAGGGGAGGGCTAGGCCTTCTAGCTTAGGCAAGCGCCGGAGCTTAAACAAAACCGGCTGCTCCGCTCACGCGAAACAGCCGGTTTCTAAACACTAGGTACGAAACTAAGCCGAAGCCTTGCTCATGTTGTCCAGAGCATCCATCACCTCTTTCACGTGGCCGCGCGAGGTTTCTAGCATTGCTTTCTCCTCATCGTTCAGCTGTAGTTCGATAACCTTCTCGATGCCGTTTTTGCCGAGGATAACCGGAGCACCCAAGTACACGCCGTTAATGCCGTACTCGCCCTGTAGCTCAATGCACACCGGGAACACCCGGCGCTGGTCGCGGACAATGGCTTCTACCATTTGCGCAGCGGCTGCACCTGGCGCATACCAGGCTGAGGTACCCATCAGTTTTACCAACTCGCCGCCACCGTTGGTGGTGCGAGCCACAATGGCGTCCAGTTCGGCCTTGCCGATCAGCTCGGTTACAGGGATGCCGCCAACCGTGGTGTAGCGGGGTAGGGGAACCATAGTGTCGCCGTGGCCACCCATGAGTACCGCCTGAATGTCTTTGGGGCTCACGTTCAGGGCTTCAGCTAGGAACGCACGGTAGCGTGCGGTGTCCAGGATGCCAGCCATGCCGAATACCTTTTCGCGGGGCAGGCCGGAGGTGAGGTGCGCTTGATAGGTCATCACATCAAGCGGATTGCTTACAATGATGATGATGGCGTTAGGAGAGTATTTTACAACCTGCTCGGTTACCGTTTTCACGATGCCAGCGTTAGTAGAAATCAGGTCGTCGCGGGTCATGCCGGGCTTGCGGGGCAGGCCCGAGGTAATAACTACCACATCGGAGTTAGCGGTGCGGCTGTAGTCGCCGGTTACGCCTACGGTGCGAGAGTCGTAGCCGATGATGGGGGCTTTCTGCCAGATGTCGAGGGCTTTGCCTTCGGCGAAACCTTCCTTGATGTCAACCAGAACAATTTCGTTGGCAATTTCGCGGGTGGCCAATACATCGGCGCAGGTTGCCCCTACGTTGCCGGCTCCAACTACGGTAACTTTCATTGGGTAAGGAATTGGGTGTGAACTGTGGGTTTGGGCCGTAAAGCTAACCCAAAACGAGTTTCGGCAAACCCAAACCAAGCGAAAGTTCGCTGCAACTACCCAACTGACTGAGCTTGTGGTGAAAGCAAAAGCCCGGCCTAGGCTAGTGAGGGTAGCGCAAGCCGGACCTTCGTGGTTTTGTAACCACACGGGTGAATTACATGCGCCGCACTACCAAAACACGCTCTGTTTCCTCGGTCACCTTAAACCGGTCGTCGGGACGGAAACCAATAACCCAGGCAATTTTGCCATCGGCGGAAACCAGCACTTGCACGTTTTCTTTCAAGTTGAGCGGTACTTTCTGATCAATTAGAAAGTCAGAAAGCTTCTTCTTTCCTTTCATCCCAATGGGCATAAACCAGTCGCCCTCCTGCCAGGCGCGCACCGTGAGCGGGAACTTCAGCGCATCAGCATCCAGGGCCGCTATGGCCTTGCCTTTCGGAATGTCATAGCCTTCGGTTACTTCTACTAGCTCGGTGCGCAGGTGCAAGCCGTCGATTTTCAGGGCTTCCTGCCCGGCTTGCAACTGGTGCGTCCCAAACTTTGTGAGGTTGCGTGGCGTGATGACCAGCTGCTCCCGGTCTTTCACCAGCAGGTGCGTCGGCGACTCAAAGCGGCGCCCCGACTCCGCCCCGAAGCTCTGCACAATGTCCTTCACTACTAGGTACGAAAAGCCGAAAGGCCGCAGCAGCTCGTGCAGCACCACGGCCGTGGCCGCCGTTTTCTGCAGCATCCGGATGTCGAGGTAGGTGGCTTCGGGCTCGGTGCGTTGGGCCTGGCTGGCGGTTTCTTCCACGTAGCGGCGCACAATTTCTTCGGCCCCACCCACGCGCTCCGCCGTGATGCTCATCGTATGGTCGAGGGAAGGATTGATGTCGCGCAGCACGGGGAGTACCTCCAGGCGCAGGCGGTTGCGCTGGTACACGGGGCTGTCGTTGCTGGCATCTTCGCGCCAGATCAGGCGGTTTTCCACCACGTAATCATACAGGTCAGGCTTGCTGACGGCTAGCAAAGGGCGCACGAGGTAGCCCGATTTGGGCCGGATGCCATGCAAACCAGCCAAGCCCGTGCCGTGGGTGAGGTTGAGCAGCATGGTTTCGGCCGTGTCGCGCTGGTGGTGGGCGGTGGCAATGTAGTCGTAGCCCTGTGTTTTACGGATGCGCTCAAACCACTCGTAGCGCAACGCCCGGGCCGCCATTTGGGTAGATATGCCTTCTTGCTCGGCAAACTTCTTGGTCTGGAAAAACTCGGCGAAGTACGGCACCTCGTATTGCTTGGCCAGCTTGCGCACAAACTCCTCATCGGCATCGGCTTCCTCGGCCCGCAGCCCAAAATGGCAGTGCGCTAGGGCAAACTCAGCGCCCAACTTATGCAGCACATGAGCCAGCACCACCGAGTCGAGGCCGCCGCTGACGGCTACCAGCAGCTTATCGGTGGGAGAGAAGAGGGCGTGTTCTTGAATATACTGTTGAATCCGTTCGAGCATGGGGCAAGGTGGGTGAAGAAGCGGGGCAGAAGGTCCGGAGGGGTTTAACCTCTTAGCAGGCCTAGTAACCTGGGCCATTAGAAGAGGAATTACGTCGGGAGCTATACCAGAGAGCTTTATTGAGTGCTGAAAAAACGTACTATTCCACAAAGAAAACCGTTAGCAACGGCCCTTCTGTACCTTTGCACTGAAATGTCGTTCCCGAAGCCTCTTTTTCTCTTTCTGCTCCTGCTACTGCCGAGCCTGGTTTGGGCCCAGCAACGTCCCGCTGCGCGCCCCGCCGGAGCCGCGCCTGTTCCGCAAAAAGGTCAGCAAATTGAGCTGCTAGGGGCCGGCCAGCTGGAAGGCGGCACCTTTAATGGTATTGAAATCCGGAAGCTGATTGGCAACGTGAGCTTCCGGCAGGGCACTACGCTGCTCTACTGCGACTCGGCCTACCAGTACACCGAGCGCAATGCGCTGGAGGCGTTCAGCAATGTGCGCATCATCCAGAACGATACCATTACCATCACTGGCGACCAAGGCACCTATGATGGCGACACGCGCAAAGCCCGCATGACCGGCAACGTGACCATGCGCGACCCGCGCATGACGCTCACCACCCAGCTGCTCGACTACGACCTCAACCGGAATACGGCTTACTACAGCACCGGCGGCCACCTCCAGGATCCGGAAAATACGCTGGACAGCCGGTTTGGCTACTACAATACGCAAACCAAAGTGTTCAGCTTTAAGCGTGATGTGAAGCTAGTAACCCGGGAGAACACCATCGATACGGATACGCTGCAGTACAACACGGTCAGTAAAATTGCCTACTTCTTCGGGCCCACCCGCATCAAGGGCAAACAAGGGAGTGTGTACGCCGAAAACGGTAATTATAACACAGTTACCAAGGTATCGAACTTTGCCCGCAACGCCAAGATCGAAACGCCTAACTACCTGCTCGGCGGCGACAAACTCTTCTACGACGAAGCCCGGCAGTATGGCTTGGCCACCGGTAACGTCTCGATGACTTCCAAGAAGGACAACATCGTGATTCGCGGCGACGTGGGCAAATATTGGCGCGCCGATGGCCGGGCCAAGGTGTATGGCAACCGCGCCGTCATGCGCAACATCAACGATAAGGACACGCTGTACTTGGCCGCTGATACGCTGGTCAGCCTCGAAGGCCGTCCGCCCCAAAACAAAGCCGGCGTGATTTACGCCTACCGTAAAGTGCGCATCTTCCGCACCGATTTGCAGGGCCGCTGCGACTCCCTGACCTACGACCGGCAGGATTCCATCATCTACCTCAGCCACGACCCAGTTCTCTGGAACAACAAAAACCAGCTCACTGCCGACTCCATGCAGATTCAGCAGCGCAAGGGAAAAATTGACCAGATGCGCCTCTACGGCCGGGCTTTCACTATTGGGCAGGACACACTGCTAAACTTCAACCAAGTGAAGGGCCGCACCATGGTGGCGTACTTCGGCGAGAAGTCGATAAAAAAAATTGATGTGGTTGGCAACGCCGAGAGCATCTACTATGCTCTTGAGGGAGACACGGCCGTGTCGGGGGTCAACAAGTCCTTATCCGCGACTATGACAATGCGGTTTGCCCAAAGCAAGCTCCAGAATATCACGTTCCGCACCAACCCCGAAGCCAGCTTTATTCCGCCGAATGAGCTAAAGGCCGAAGAGGCCAAGCTGACGGATTTCCGCTGGCGGGCTACGGAACGCCCCACCCGTCGCCAAACGTTAGGCAAGCACTTTGCGCCCCCCGCTAAACCCAAAAAGAAAGCAGTGCCAGCTAAAAAGGCTCCTGTCAAGAAAAAGGTTACTGCTCCTAAAAAAGCAGCGCCTGCAACACCAAAACCGGCTGCTCCAAGCAAGCAACCCGTCGTGAAAAAATGAGGTGGATGCCGGGTAATGCACTGGGGTTTAAACGCCACCACTGCCTAGTATTAGTTGCCTCACCGATTATCCTTACCTTTGCGCCCTTATGCTGTCTTTCCGTCCTGCCTTTTTAGTTCTGTTATTGAGCGCCTTGCTGCTCGGGTCTTGCACCGGCTATCAAAAGCTGTTGAAGAGCACCGACGTCAACAAGAAGTATGAAGCTGCCATTCAGTACTATGATAAAGGCGACTTTTTCAAGGCTGGCACGCTGCTCGAAGAATTGATTCCGCTGCTAAAAGGCCGCCCCGAGGCGGAAAAAGCCCAGTTTTACTTTGCTAATACCAACTACAAGCAGCGCAACTACACGCTGAGCGCCTACTACTTCAAAACGTTCTACGAGACGTACCCCAACTCGCAGTTCGCTGAAGAAGCGGCTTTCATGCAAGCCAAATCGTTGTTCCGCGACTCGCCCGATTTCCAGCTCGACCAGACGAACACGTACTCAGCGCTGGATGTCATCCAGGATTTTCTGAACCGCTTTCCCGAAAGCCGTTTCCGCGCCGAAACCGACGGTATGTCGCAGGAGCTGCAGAAAAAGCTGGAAAACAAAGCCTTCCGCGGTGCCAGCTTGTACTATGATTTGCGCTACTACCAGTCGGCCGTGACGGCGTTTACGGGCTTTCAGCAGCAATACCCCGCTTCGGCCTATGGCGAGCAGGCCGCTTTCCTGAAGTTGAGCGCCCAATACGACCTAGCAAAAGAAAGCGTAGAGGAAAAGCAGCGCGAGCGGTACCTGGAGGCCATTGCCTTCTACCAGAACTTCGTAGATGCTTTCCCGCAAAGCAAAAACCTGAAAGAAGCGGAGCGCATGTACGATGCCGCCCGCGACGAAGTAGCCAAATTGAAAACAGCCGAGTCGACGGCTGCTAATTAAGGCGCAGGAAGTGCCAACGCCGATTTATACCGGCACCACAAGCACTTTCCGCACATTTACCTTACCTTCTGCACATTCATAACACATCAGATAAGATGAAAACTCCGAACAGCGTACCAGCTTCCATCGTGACCCGCAATATGTCGGATTTCACCCACGAAACCGGCAACGTGTATGAGAGCCTGGCTATCATCTCGAAGCGTGCAAACCAGATTTCTGTAAAGCTGAAAGAAGAGCTGAACGGCAAGCTGGCTGAGTTTGCTACCACCGTAGATAACCTCGAAGAGGTGTTTGAAAACCGCGAGCAAATCGAAATTTCTAAGCACTACGAGCGTCTGCCTAAGCCTACTAACTTGGCAGTAGAGGAGTTTCTGGAAGGCAAGATTCACTACCGCACGCCTGCTGAAGAAGAGCAGCCTGAGGCCCGCAAAGCCGAGTAGCGCACGGACTTAGCTCACTAAAAACGGATTACACGGACGCAGTTAGTTGCTGGTTCGTGTAATCCGTTTTGTTTGGTAGCTATGGCAGGCTGCTTGGGTAGCTCTAAGGGGTTTGTGTACTTTGGAGGCCTAGTAGCCAAGTCAGTTTAAGCGCAGAAGGGAGCTAGCGAAAGGTGGTTTGTTAACATGAAGACATCGGATGCAGTCAATTAACTCTGTGTTGCAGGGGCGTAAGATTTTGCTGGGCGTTAGCGGCAGTATTGCGGCATATAAGTCGGCGGTGCTGGTGCGCTTGCTGGTGAAGGCTGGAGCTGAAGTGCAGGTTATTCTAACGCCCGCCGCCGCGGCCTTCGTCACGCCCCTAACCCTCGCCACGCTCTCCAAAAATCCGGTTCTGCAGGGCTTCCTGAAAGATGAACGGGCTGGCGAATGGCACAACCATGTGCACCTGGGCCTCTGGGCCGATGCCTTGGTGGTGGCACCGGCCTCGGCCAACACACTCGCGCATCTCGTCAACGGCCTCTGCGATACGCTGCTGGATGCCGTTTATCTCTCGGCTCGCTGCCCCGTGTTTGTGGCTCCGGCCATGGACCTAGATATGTATCAGCACCCGGCTACCCAAGCTAACCTAGCCCGTCTGCGCCAGTACGGCAATACAGTGTGGGAGTCACCGGCGGGCGAGCTGGCCAGTGGCTTAAGCGGCCCGGGCCGGATGCTGGAACCAGAGGACATGGTGACGGAGCTAGAACGGTTTTTTTCAGAACCCGCTATCTTGTCGGTCTGAGGCGAGGGATAGTATTTTGCTAGCTTCCTTCTGACCATAAACCTCCCGCTACTTAGCTCTCCAGAATGCGCGTTCTTATTACTGCCGGTCCTACGTATGAGCCCCTGGATCCGGTTCGCTTTATTGGCAACCACAGCACCGGCAAAATGGGCTACGCACTGGCCGAAACATTTGCCGCCAACGGAGCTGAGGTAGAGCTGGTAAGCGGCCCCACCAACCTGCCCAACCCGGCCCACCCTAACATCCGAACCCAGCGCGTACAAACCGCCGATGAGATGTTTGCCGCCGCGGCCGCCCTAGCGCCCGCCGCCGATGTATGGGTGTTTGCGGCCGCCGTTGCCGACTACAAACCCGCGCAGGTAGCGGAGAATAAGATTAAAAAGCAGGGCAACACGCTCACGCTGGAGCTCGTCAAGAACGTGGACATTGCCGCTACATTAGGCGAAATGAAGCGGCCCGAACAATTTTCGGTGGGTTTTGCGTTGGAGACAGACAACGAGCTGGCTCATGCCCTGGATAAGCTGCGGCGGAAGAATTTTGATATGGTAGTGCTGAACTCCTTGCGCGATGCCGGCGCTGGCTTCAAGCACGATACCAACAAGATAACGCTGCTGGAAGCCAACGGGGGCCTGACTACCTTTGACTTGAAGCCCAAAGCAGAGGTAGCCCTCGATATTGTGCGTACCGTTTTAGCCCGCCTGCAACCCCACCATGCGTAACCTCTGCCTGTCGTTTCTGCTGCTCTGCTTGCCTTTTCTGGCCCGTCCTGCCCAAGCGCAGGAGCTACAGGCTGAGGTGAGCGTGACTACCGAGAATGTAACCATCTCGGACCGTCAGCTGGTGCAGCAGATGCGCAACGACATGCAGACGTTTCTGAACACGCGCACATTCACCAACCAAACATACCGGCCGGCAGAGCGCATTCGGTGCCGCTTTTTCGTGGGCATTCGCTCTATTCCACAGAATGGCACTTACGTAGCTACCGTGCGGGTGCTGAGTACGCGCCCCGTGTATGGCACCGGGTACGAAACCAACGTGCTGAGCTTTACGGACCCCAGCTGGACGTTTGCCTACTCCCCGCAAAACCCGATTGACTACTCGGAAAACGTATTCGTCGGCAACCTGTCCTCATTGCTTTCTTTTTACGCCTACATTATCATTGGCATGGATCAGGATAGCTTTGCTTCCCTGAGTGGCTCGCCCTATTACGACCGCGCCCGGACCATCCTGACCAATGCCGCCTCCCAGAACACCACTAGTGAGGTAGATGAAGGCTGGAAAGATGCTAGCAGCGGCAACCGTTATTGGCTGCTCAACAACCTGCAGGACCCACAACTAGAGGCATTCAGAAAGGGCAGCTATGCGTATTATCGTCAAGGCATGGATGTGTTTATCACCAAGCCCGAGGAAGCCCGTGCCAGCATGGTAACAGCCCTGCAAGGCGTGCAGCAAGCAGTGCAGCGCCGGCCCGGAACGGTGCTGGCTCGTGCGTTCTTCACTACCAAAGCCGACGAAATTTCCAACGTATTTCGTACTAGCCCCGATCAGCAGCAGAAAACCCAAGTAGCAACCCTGCTTTCGGAGGCCGACCCCACCAACTCAGCTAAGTACCAATCCATTCTGCGGCAGCCGTAGCGCTAGTTTTAGGTGCTAAGAAATATTTTTGGCGAATAAAGTTAGTAACTAACTAAATGAGCTAGTAGCTTTGCTAAAGCTACTAGACCCGGTTGTGCCCGGACCGTAGCTTTTCTCATTCATTAGCTACGGCCGGGTTCCCGGCCCTCATGTTGGATTGCTATGTTGGTTGACCTGCGCATCCGTAATTACGCCCTGATTGAGCAGCTAGAGCTGCAACCTTCAGCTCTTCTCAATATTATCACCGGCGAAACTGGGGCCGGCAAATCCATTATGCTGGGTGCCATTGGGCTGCTGCTGGGCAATCGGGCCGACTCACGCATGCTCTTCGATACGGAGAAGAAATGTGTGATTGAAGGCCAGTTTGACATCAGTGGCTACCAGCTCCAGGATATCTTTGAAGCCGAGGATCTGGACTACGACACGCAATGCATTCTGCGGCGAGAGGTAAGCCCCGCTGGCAAAAGCCGGGCGTTCGTGAATGATACCCCCGTAACGCTGGAAACCCTGCGCAACATCGGCGCAAACCTCATGGATATTCATTCCCAGCACGATACGCTGTTGCTTGGGGATGCCGTGTTTCAGCTGAACCTGCTGGACCTTTATGCCGGCTTGGTGCCTAGCAGGGCGCAGTACAGCAATGCTTACCGTCAATACCGCAAGTTGGAAGCCGACTTGAAATGCCTCGAGGACCAAGTAGCTCAGGCCAACAAGGAGCTGGATTATCATAGCTTTTTGCTGAACGAGCTGGAAGATGCCCGCCTTGATAATGAACACCAGGATGAGCTGGAGCAGGAAGTAAAAGAGCTGGAACACGCCGAAGAAATCAAGTTCAAGCTCACGAATGCCCTTCAGAGCCTGACGGAAAGCGAGTATTGCGCTACCGGCGCCATGAAGGAGGCTGCTTCTTTACTAGGGCAGATTTCAGCTTATTCTGAGCAGGCCCGTGAGCTAAAACATCGTCTCGATTCCTGCCTAATTGAACTGCACGACATTGCCAACGAAATAGAGGTAGTAGAGCGCCGCACGGAAGGCGACCCTGCCCGCATTGATGAGCTGCAAGGCCGCCTGAATGTGCTCTACAGCCTCCAGCGCAAGCACCAGGTGCGTGATGTAGTAGCCCTGCTGGCTGTCCGCTCTGAGTTGCGGGATAAGGTTAGCTCGGTGCTCAACCTAGATAAGCAGATAAACCGCCTGCGCCGCGAATCAGAAGGAGCCTTGGCCGCCGTTCGGAAACAAGCTACGCGTCTTTCGGAGGCTAGGCGTAAGGTGTTTCCGAAGTTCGAGAAGGAGCTGGTTTCGTTGCTTTCAGACTTGGGCATGCCTAACTCGCGCATTGTGGTGCAGCACCAGGAAGGCGCGCCCGCAGCGAGTGGTATTGACGTTATCAGCATCCTGTTCACGGCCAACAAAGGTGCCCAGCCTCAAACGTTGAGCAAAGCTGCATCCGGTGGTGAGTTCTCGCGCCTAATGCTGTGCATCAAGTACATGCTGGCGGATAAAACTGCCTTGCCAACCATCGTTTTCGATGAAATTGATACGGGTATCAGCGGTGAAATTGCGGTGAAAGTGGGCCGAATGATGCAGCAAATGGCCAAGAAGCATCAGCTCATTACCATCAGCCACTTGCCGCAAATGGCCGCGGCCGGCGACACGCACTATTTCGTGTACAAAGAAGACCGTGCCGACCGCACTGTGAGCCGCATCCGGATGCTGAACCTAGAGGAGCGCATTCAGGAAATTGCTCAGATGATTTCCGGTGCCAAGCCCAGCCAGCACGCCTACCAAAGCGCCCGCGAGCTATTAGCCATGGGCGGCGAGGAATTGGTAGGATAGAATGTGAAGGGGAAGAATTGTGACGTTGTGAATAGCTAACTTGGCGCCGCATAACTGGCCTTGCGCGGGTTGCTCTGGGCATTATATCAGAGGCAGCAGCAGGGCTATCTATCGTTCACAACTTCACAAGCTCACAACTTCACCACATGTCTAACAACCTACTCGCTGGCAAGGTCGGCATCATTTCTGGTGCTCTAAACGAGGAATCAATTGCCTGGAAAGTAGCCCTGAAGGCCCACGCCGAAGGTGCCCGCTTTGTGCTCACCAACGCCCCGCTGGCCATGCGCATGGGCGAAATCAACAAGCTTTCGGAGCAGTGCAACGCGCCCATCATCCCGGCCGATGCTACCTCCATGGAGGATCTGGAGAAGCTGTTCAGTGGCGCCCAGGAGCAACTCGGCGGCAAAATTGACTTTGTGCTGCACAGCATTGGCATGAGCGCCAACATCCGGAAGGGCAAGCACTACGGCGAGCTAAACTACGAGTGGTACCAGAAAACGCTGGATGTGTCGGCCATGTCGCTGCATCGCATGCTGGCCGTGGCTGAAAAGCAGGATGCCTTCAACGAATGGGGCTCGGTAGTAGCCTTGTCGTACATCGCGGCCCAGCGTGCCTTCCTTGACTACACCGATATGTCGCAGGCTAAGGCGATGCTGGAAAGCATTGCCCGCAGCTACGGTCAGCGCCTCGGCAAGCTGAAGAAAGTGCGTGTGAACACCGTTTCGCAGTCGCCCACTAAAACCACGGCTGGCACCGGTATCAGTGGCTTCGATGCTTTTTACGAGTACGCCGACCGCCTTTCGCCGCTAGGCAACGCCCCGGCCGAAGCCTGCGCCGATTACTGCGTTAGCCTGTTCTCGGACCTGACCCGCTACGTGACCATGCAGAACCTGATGCACGACGGCGGCTTCAGCACCACTGGCATCTCGGAGGAAATTGTAGAGCTGATTACGAACAGCAAGGCCTAGCCCACGAACGTCAGCAAAGTAGAAAGCCCGGCCAACTTGGTCGGGCTTTTTTGTTGTCGAACTAAGTGAAGAGCGCAGTAATGCGCGTACGGTCATAATCCAGAATTAATTCGTTGTAGGCTTCATAAAGGTGGAGTAATGACTCTGCATCAGGGCCTAGTATATCCAGGCCACGGTCGTCGTACATGTGGAAAGCCAGACCCGTGCGCTGATTGAGAAAGAATACCTGACCATGAAGGGCTGGGGTCCTACAGAAGTCCTGGTTCGCAATTGCCGCCAGAATAGCAGCGTGTGGAATTTGCGAAGCACTCGTAACAAAGTGTGCTCTCGACCATTGATGGGGAGCAAAAAAGTGAGGATAAACGATGCGTTGAAAATGCACATCGGCTTTCCGGACCGAGAGCTGTTGGATCAGGAAGTTGCTGTTTCTGAGCCGGTGCCTTTTGTAGCGTGAATACTGATAGACTACCAGAACTGAATCAGTAGGTGCGAAGACTGCTTGAAATAGGAGGGACGCTCTGCGGACTACTTCCTGAAAGTATGCATCGTCAGAAGTAGCCAGTGCATCATCCTGTAAGTCAAAGCGAAGGTAGATTGGCCAGTTATGGAACAGGGGGGCAGCAAGTCTCAGGCTGGGATACTGTCGCCATAAAAACTGTGCTAGTGCATTGGGCATAGTTTGCCTAATCGCATGGAAAGAAATATTGGTGGAATACGTCCGCTTATTGAGCTGCGCTAGCCGATAGTTGCTGCAGCACCCGCAGGGCTTTTTCAGCGTCGGGTTGAGCCACGAAAATGTGGTCGTGGTAGAAGCCGGCTACCACGTTGCAGCTGATGTGGGCGGCGGTCAGGGCCGTGGCGAAAGCAGCTGTAAGGCCCACTGCTTCCAGAGACGAATGCACGCGGAGTGTAATCCAGGCAGCCACAAACGAGTAGGGGAGGTGCTGCTGATCGGCGAGGTGCTGGGGTACAATAACCATAGTGCCTTCTTGCTCCTGAAAAAGGCCGAGCACTTCTGACACAGGAAACACGCTTGGGTCTTGAACAGAGCAGAAAACGTAGGCGCCGGGGTTGAGCTCTGGCGTAAGGGTAGCAAGCAGCTGCGAAAGATCTGTTTCTCCGGTCATGAGGAAAGTGAGGCGTAAGGGCTGTTGAGTTGCTAGGTAGCAAGAAAGCCCAAACCCTCGGTGTCCGTCAGTGGGTGCCTGCGTGCAATGGCTAAAAATTTAGCTGCGCCTGCAGGCGCAACAAGCCGCCGCGCTGGCGGTTGTCGGGACGCTGGAAATCCTCGAAGCGGCGTGAGGAAAGCGTATACATGGTTACCAACTCAAAGCTGCTGACCGGCTGCCATTCCAGTCCAAACTCAGCCTCTCGCACGGAGTAGCTTCGAGCATCCCGCTCGTGCTTTTTGCCGCCATCATAGGTTTGCAGGCGCACAAACGGATAAAACTGCTGCTGCTTATACTGCAGCCGATAGTTGAAAAGCACGTAGCCGCCGTGCAGCCGTCGGGTTTCAATGCTGTCGGTGCGCGGGTTAAACTCAGGTCCGCGGCCAATGTTGTACTCGGCCTGCACGCCGAAGGGCTGGGGATACAGCACAAAGGTGGCAGCCATGCGCTGATCGAGGTAGCGCAAGTCGCGGCAATACTTCACGCCTTCGGAAAGCTGATCTTTGGCGAGTACATATTCGCCTGTGTATGCCTGCAAGGAGGGCTCGATTATCTGCTTCCCTATCTCAAAAGGGTAGGTGGCGCGGGCTACTATGTGGCGTTGGTTGTTGAGCTCTGGGCGGTTGGCGGTTTGGCCGTTGTAGGCACCTAGTCCGATTACGCCATAGTCGCCAGAGCCTTTCAGCCCATCTTTCACCAAGCGGCTGAAGCGCTGCCGAATTTTGGTAGGCGCCCAGTACAAGAAAGCACCTAGGTCTCGCTCGTTGGCCACGGCACTGTTCAGAGCATCGTTGCGGTCAAGGGCCAGGCGGTTCTGGCTCGACTGCATGTTCTCGAAGCCATAAGGAATTTTGCTTTGGCCAACCCGGATGCGGAATTCGTTGGTTTTCGTCAGGCCCAAATCGAGGTAAGCGTCGCGGAGTTGCACAAAATTCAGCGAGGTGCTGCCCCCGGGAGTGCTGGCAAAATCAGGCTGAATGTAGAAGTATACCCGCTCGTGCAGCTGCCCGAAAAAGATAATCCGGGCCCGGCGAATGGAAAAGCCACCATTGTTGCCCCACGATCTATCACATTGCTCGCACGAAAGGTCGGCGTTGGTTTCGAGCAGGCGGTTGTAGCGCGCCTGCACATAGCCCCGAATGGCAAAGGTTTCAAACCACTTTTTGGCCACCGGCGGCGCCTTTACTAGCGTGTCGGAACCTTGCCCGTGCGCGTATCCTGAAGCCAGAAACAACAGGCTGATTAACAGTTTCTTCATACAGAGGTAATGCTGACACAAAGTGCGGCATTACCTGTTACTTCAATATGTCCTGTGTATTATCTGAATGTTATGAATCCTGTTTTGGCCGAATCTAAGCCAGGCTAACTTCCTCTCTCAGATACATTTTACTAGGCCTGCAAACGGCTGAAAACGGCCGCCGGTAACCTGAGAAAGTAGCCAGCAGATACGGCTACTCCTGGGCCCGCAACCAGGCCTGAGCATCCTCTAGGGTCTCAAAAAGATGTAAATCGAGTCTATCGCCGATGCGATGCTGCAGGTCCTCGATGGAAATCTGACTGAAAATATCTGGCGACACTACCTGCCCCATGTAGCGCAACCCGGCTCCTATAATCAGGGGCGTCCAGATCTGTTCAATCCAATCGTTGGCTTCTGTGAAAGTGCCTACCAAGTCGCGGTGGTCGTTGAGGAGCTTGGGGCAGGGCTCTTGGCGCAATAAGTCTAGGTAAGTGAGGCCGCCATCCATTACCGTTGCCAACGTTTGGCGGCCAAACCAATGGGCATGGATGTAGTTTTCTCGCTTGTTTCGTTCTACCGTCAGGTATACGCTTCCATCTCCCCGACGTAACGACGTAATCATATGCAGCTTATTGAGGTAGGCACGTTGGCTGGTGTATGCAGCTTGCTAAACACCATCTGCTGCAAGTAACGGCAAGAAATCAGGAATGTTTGGTGCCTGGGTTTGCGGTAACCTTCCGAAGCAGGTGGCGTTCAAACTAGCTCCCCTCACCGGCGACTTTTATAAGGTCGCCTCTATCACTTACCCGTATGCAGCATCAACATAAGCTGGAAGAGGTATTGAACACGCCTCAAAAGAAGTTGGCCTTCTTTCAGAACCTAGTACTGGTAGCGGCCGCCGATGGCCAGCTGGACGAAGACGAAAGCCAGTTTCTGCTTGAAATTGGCAACCGGCTGGGGCTTACCGCCAAGGAGGTGCAGCCCATTGCCGATAACCTGTCGGTGCTCAGCTTTGTAGTGCCCTCCGAGGGGTTGCAACGCACCCTGGAGCTCCAGACCCTGGTGCAGATGATGCTACAGGATGGCCAGATTGACCCGCGCGAATACGGCCTGTGCATGGAATACGCCAACCGCATCGGGTACAGCAAGGAAATACTTGATGATATGGTTAGTCAGCTGGCTGGCGCTGGGCCCGTCGTGAACCGCAACCCGCCCACGGTGAGCTAGCCAGTAGGCAGCCATCAGAGCATACCAAAGCCTGGCACTTTTCCTGGAAGGGAAAAGGCCAGGCTTTCGTGTTGAGTGGGGCTAGGTGCGTAGCTTATTCTCCAGCCACGAGCGAGTTTCTGGGCCGCTCTGCTGTTCTACAATCTGCAAAAACTCTTCCGTAGTGGCTGCTTTGGCAGCGGCGGTTTTCGTCAGGATTTGAAAAAAAGGTTGGTCGCCTAGCCGCTGGTGCAGCTCATAGAGAATGATGGTTCCCTTGTCGTAGATCACCGACCTCCTGGTTTGATAATCGTACTTCGTAAGCTCAAAGCCTAGTATAGGCCCAGGGGCCAAAGCAGCCGATTTCTGCCGCTTTACAAGTTGCTTCCGGAAGCTGGCTGTATCGCCCACTGCCTGCAAGTAAAGCAAGCCCGAGTAGCTAGCAAAGGCCTCATTCAGCCAGTTGTTGTAGGTATCCCAGGCCCCGTAGCCCCACCACTTGTGGCTGATTTCGTGCGCCAGAATCATCAGGTCTTCCGGGTCCTGCTCCGTATTGAAGTTGAGGTAGGCAATTACAGCGGCGTTATCCAAAAGCCCCGAAGCAGAGCGGTTGAGACTAGGCAGCAGCAATGTAAAGCGTGTAATGGGGGCTTTGCTGCCGAAGGTCTGGTTCTGATGCCGGATAATGTTCTCAGCGTTTTCCAGTAATTTCCTGTCCAGCGCATTCATCGGGCGATTCGCTTTTACTAGGCTAACCTGCGGCCCTTTGCCTTCCGAAGACAGGGTAGTAAACCTACGGGCTGCTATTCCACCGATTTCGATATTGGGTGCGGTACCTGTGAAGGTATAACGGCCCGGAGCGGAGCGGCGAGGCAACTGCGTGCTCACCACGTGGTACACCTCTGGCACCAGCACTACCAACTGGTAATCTACCAACTCATACTCTTTGTGCAGGATGTTAGGCAGCCAGCCAGCCTGCGCAGTAAAGTCAACCACACTATCGGCGTAAAAGCGGCTGGGTAGCGTGCCGCTATACGCCACCGTTAGGCGCTGGCGAGGCTTGGCAGTGGCAAACTGAATGGCCAGCTGTTGCAGGGTGTCTTGTTGAAATATATCAAAGAAACGGCTGGAGCGGTAGCTGAGTACCTGAGGGCCTATTACCTGCGCCACCTGAAACGTTTTGTTCACATACAGTACCAGGCTACCCGGCGTGGCAGAAGCAGCATCGAGGGTATAGCGGCAGGAAAAGGAATGCGTGTCAGGCTGAATAGTTACTTCGACTTTTACCTTGTTTCGGGCTTGGCAGGGGAATAGGGTTGCCAGTACAAACAGGCCTAGTAGCAGGATAGACTTCATGAGAATAAGCACATAAAGTTGCTAAGCTATTGTATTTGGGTCTATATAAGATAACTACTACAGTTAATACAGCCTTAGCCGTACAGCGTCCGTGCAGGCTGTCAGCTATTCAGTAGGGGACCAAAGCGCCAGAAAAGCGTTAGGGGCTGCTACAGCCAGAAACTAGGGTAGCAGCCCCAGCTTGCTAGCTTGCTACTTCAGGTAAAGCCTCGGCATGGGTAGTAGCCTGGTAGGAGTCGGCGTACTTAAAATCATCCAGCCAATAAGCCGAGCTTACTACCTCGTATATGGCCAGCGTTTCCTCTTGCTTCACCAAGTGCAGCTGCCAGATGATGTTCGGGGCTTCGGGGAAGCTAGTACCCTCCAGCTGCTCGTGAAACAGGCGTTTTAACAGCGTATTGTCGGGCATGCCCTGGGCCAGCAGGCGCAGGAGCGGAGCTTCCGGCTGGTTCTGGAAAATCAGAAGGTCTTCCGCGGTTTCGGCTGTGAGCTGCACCTGAAACTGCACTGCTTCGGCCCTCGGGAACTTCCCGTTGTAGGCAGTGTAGAGCAACTGTGTTGCTTTAAAAAAGCCCTCGTGCTGGCTGAGTTCGGGGTTTTCTTCCCACAGCTTCTCCGTCAGCATCTGGTGGGCTAGGTTTTCGATCTGGCCCGTTGTGAGCTGGTCTTCAAACAAGTACTCCAGCACTACCTGCGCCGCCTCGGTAGGCTCCAGGTCGGTGAGGGCCATGTGGCACATGGTTTTCAGTTCGTCGGGGGGTAGTGCTTCGGGGTTGTCGTAGCCGGTTTTGAGCAGCAGGGCGTTGTAATCAGCGGCCTGCCAGGCATTAGGCAGTTCCGAAAGCGTATCGAAGGTGAGGCGTTCTACGGTGAAGTGATGCATGAGTGCAAATACAGGGTGTCGCCGCTAGGGCGAAGCGCAGGAGAAACCCGCACCGGTTGGGTTTACGGCGCTTACCCAGAAGCAACCGGTTATTTCAGCTAAATAGCTTTGCCGGTGGCCTGGCAGTACTACTAGGGTAACCCCACCCAAGCAACTGCCGGACCCGCCTGCATCATGGTGAAGAGCAGGCAGGTCCGGCAGTACAGAAAAGCAAAGGAATAAGCGTTACGGAATCAGGCGGTCGGCGCGGAGCTGCTCAAACAAGTCGAAGAACGAGTCTTCCGTAGACTGATACTCGCGGAAACCGAGCTTTCGGCTCTTTGCCATATCGGTCATCACTTCAATGGGCCGGCCCAGGTCTAGGTCGGTGTGCCAGGCGGAGGCTAGGCGCGCTAGGTTGGGCTCGGCTAGGTTATGGCGTTCGGCAATTTCGCGCCACACCGGGCCGTCGTGGGCTATTTCAGCTTCCAATGGGTGAATCGTGCCATCGAATCCTACGGCCTCCACGCCAAACCAATCGGCCAGCCGGCCCCACAGCCAACTCCAACGGAACACGTCACCGTTCACGATGTTGTACGCCTCATTCCGGGCGGCTTCGGTGGTAGCGGCCCAGATGAGCTGCTTGGCAATGATGCGGGCATCGGTTACGTCGGAAAGGCCATTCCACTGCGCTTCTGAGCCTGGCCACCGGAACGGCCGACCGGTTTCCTTGCAGATGGTAGCGTACACAGCCAGCGTGGTACCCAGGTTCATCTGGTTGCCTACGGCCTTCCCGATAATGGTATGCGGCCGGTGCACGCTCCAGGAAAATCCGTCGCGGGCCGCGGCGGCATACACCTCATCCTCCTGAGCGTAGTAGAAGTTTTCGATGTTGAGGCGTGGATGCTCCTCGCGCAGGGGCGTAAGCGGCAGGAATCCTTCTTTGGCGTACGCCTCAAATGGCCCGAGGTAGTGCTTCAGGCCCGTAACCAGGGCCACATGCTGCACTGAGCCCTTGGCAGAAAGCGCATTCAATAAGTTGCGGACCATGCCGGCATTTACCCGAATGTTCTCGGCCTCCGTGTCATTGCGCATCCAGCTGGTGATGAACACATGGGTAGGCTGAATATCGGCTAAGGCTGTTTGCAGGCTGGCTGGGTCAAGCAAATCGGCCGCTACGGGCTGCAGGCCGCTGATATTGGTGCCGGGGTTGCGGGCCAGGCCGTACGTGGTCCAACTGTTGAATAGCAGCTCACGGGCCAGGTTGCTGCCAATGATGCCGCTTGAGCCAACTACTAGGGCTATCTGAGTCATAAAGTGAAAGGCTGATGGAAGGTTCTAGGGGTACTTGCTACGGCAAGCGTAGTGTAGGACCCTTACGTGACACGCGTCAGCAAGGCCAGAAAAGGCTAGCAACTCACGTGGCGGAAGCTGCTAGAACAGATAAAACCGCATTTTGTAACGCACCACATAGCACCGTGCTAACCAACAGCGGTTTACCGCTTCTGCAAGTACAGCAAGGTAGACTGGTTGGATGGCCCGTATTTGTCGTTGATCAGGAAATACCCGCCCTTGTAGCCCGCAATTCCTTCCCAGTTGTAGGTCATGTATTCCTTGGGAAGCTCAAACAACGGTTTCCAGCGTAGTTTCTTGCGCGTATACTTCACGCTGATTAGCCGGCAATAATTCTGGTAATCGGCTCCGTTTCGGATAAATCGAGTATCCGGGGCAGATGGCGAGGTACGGTACACACTGTCTTCGGCGCCATTGTAGAAATAGTTAATGGCCGTAAAACGGTTCTTGCCATCCGGCACTATATCTGTCACGCGGAAAGGCAACCGAGCTACGGGCACATAGCGCGGAACGTCGGTTGTGGCCGCTGCCTGGGGTAGCAGAAAGGCGTAGTTATCGTGCGTGAAGTAGTTGTATTCAAAGAGCAGCAGCAGGTTGTTGTCGTAGCTCGTGATACCCTCAAAGCCGGCGTTGTGCACGTGGGTGCCGTTGGTGAGAGCCGGTTTGGCCAGCGGAACCAGGTAGTGCGTATCCATTCTGATGATTCCTTGGGCGTCATCTACTACCCCTTTCAGCACATAGCAGTAAGGCGAAGGCGTGGTGGTTTCGATGGAAAAGTAGGCGGTACTGCCCAGCATTGTCAGGCCTTCCAGTCCTTCGTACACCTGCCCCAGGCTATCAAGTCGTGCCCTGAGCTTGTCGAGGTCCTGAATGACGTATTTCCTATACCCCAGCTCCTGCGCTGGCTTCTTTGCTACCTGGGCATCAATACCGGGTAGGTCAATAGCATACACCTTGGCCTCGGCGCCCTCCTGCAAGCGGCTCTCAGCTAATAGCAGCAGCGTATTGTTGTAGATGTGCAACCCCGAAAACTGATTGTTGCGGTCCGCAATTTCCTTCGGCAGTCGGATGGTCTGGATGCTAAACGGAGGTTTCTGGGCGTAGGTGGCGAGGCTACAGCTCAGCAGGGCAGCCAGGAGAAAATGTTTCATCGGGCAGAAGGCAAGAATACGGCTCAAAGGTAGCCCCTGTGGCTTTCCTGCTACTCAGTAAAAGACCGTTTTACCTTATCCCAGCTCAATTCGTTTCGGCGCCATCCTGAAATAACCGCATGTTGCAGGATAGTAGCAGGCAGGGTTTTGCCTTGCACTACTGGTAGTCTTTCTGTTGTAGCTTCTGCTGAGTTTTCAACGCCTTCCGCTTCGATTCAGGAATCAACAGGAATCGTTGCTGGATATACCCATTTAAACGTGGGAATCCAGCTTCCGGCAACGATACTTGGCACCAGCCATCGGCCTGTATCCCCGCTAAATCCACAGTACTACCTTCATTAACTGTCCCAATAACGTGAGAAGCTCGCGCGGTATCAGTAGCCATTGTATAGACGGGCACGTTTTTTCCAGTTACCGATACTGGATGCAGGGTTGGGCCTATCATATAGTTAACCCATAGTGTAAGACATATATGGATAAATAAAATCCAGATAGCCAGTTGCATCCAGTTTACACGCCACTTGCCATCACGATGTGCTATCGGAGTAATTGTAAAACCCATCTGTCGTTAAAGAAGATATGAGTTTCAAAGGTAGGCAGGCTACAGGATAGATGTACCTCACGCCGCTGTATCGCCTACCTCGTCCTCGTCGTCCACCATTATCCGGGCCAGCTTCTCGATGTTGAGGCTACGGGCGGAGGCGTCGAAGATTTCGCGGTAAGTGCCGCGCAGGTCATAGAGCTCTTCGTGGGTGCCGCTTTCCACCATCCGGCCCTGCTTCATCACAAAAATGCAGTCGGAATCTACAATCTGGGCTAGGCTGTGGGAGATGATGACCACCGTACGGCCCTTCTTAATGGCATCGAGGGAGTTCTTGATTTGCTCGGTGGCAATGGCGTCGAGAGAAGCCGTGGGCTCATCGAGGAAGATGATGGGTGGGTTTTTCAGGAACAGCCGGGCAATGGCAATGCGCTGCTGCTGCCCGCCCGAAAGCTGTTGGGCATCCGATTCGTAGCCTTTTGGGAGCTCCAGTATCTGTTCATGCAAGTAGGCTTGCTTGGCGGCATATTGAATTTGCTCTAGCGTGGCGTCCATCACGCCGTAGCGGATATTTTCTTCAATGGTGCCCTTGAAAATGTGGTTCTTCTGGAGCACTAGCCCAATTTTCTGTCGCAGGGCATGGGTGTTGTAGTTGACTAGCGGCTTGCCATCGAGGAGCATCTTGCCATGGTCGGGCTCATAGAATTTGCACAGCAGGTTAATGATGGTGCTTTTGCCGGCCCCGCTCAGGCCCACCAGCGCCGTGGTTTTGCCGGCCTCAATAGTCAGGCACACATCGTGCAGGGCCTGGGTACCGCTTGGGTAGGTAAAGTCAACGTTGCAGATGTCGAAGGTGCCTTTTAAGTTGTCGGGTAAGAGCTGGCCGGTGGGCTCCACGGCATCCTCGGCGTCCAGGATATCGAAGAAGCCCTCGGAGTAGGTAAGGGCGTCGTTCATTTCGTCGTAGATG
This sequence comes from Hymenobacter seoulensis, assembly GCF_054780535.1. Taxonomy (NCBI): domain Bacteria; kingdom Pseudomonadati; phylum Bacteroidota; class Cytophagia; order Cytophagales; family Hymenobacteraceae; genus Hymenobacter; species Hymenobacter seoulensis. Next base: position 1,356,881 of record NZ_BAAGWD010000001.1, on the reverse strand, counting down.
CGGTGCAGCTGGCGGATAGGGGCCGATACGTTGTTGAACAGCAGAATATGGAACATAATGGCCCCGATACTAATCTGCCGGTCGAGCACCAAGTAGGCTGTCAGAATGATGATCAGTACCACCCCAATTTGCTCGGTAAAGGTCTTGAGGCCGTCGTAGAGGAAGTTGGTTTTGCGCGTCTGGAGCTGGGCTTCCTGCAGGTTTTGCTGTACGCGGGCCTGCTTTTGCTCCTCATAGTCTTCGCGCACAAAGCTTTTGATGACCACTGCCGAGTCAATCAGGTTCACAAGGCCCTGGCTTTTGGCCTCGCGCAGGCCCCGCAACGCCCGGCGTGTGCCGTTGAGCTTATCGGCCTGGCGGTAGCTCAGCCAGAAGTACACCGGCAGCACCGCTACGGCCACCAGCCCCACGTAGAGGTTGGCCATGAACATAATCACCAGCGCCACAATGGAGTTGGCAAACAGCGGCAGAATGTCAATGAAGAAGTTCTGCACCAGCTTCATAAGGCTTTCCACACCCCGGTCAATGCGCGTTTGGAGCTTGCCGGTTTGGTTGCCGCTGTCGGAGTAGAAGCCGAGCTGGTAGCTAAGCACCTTGTGCACCGCATCCTGAGAAAGCGTGCTCGATACGTTGATGCGGATTTTTTCGCCGTAGAACTTCTGCCCGAACTGGATGCCGGTATTGATGATTTCCTTGCCTAGTAGCAGGGCGCTTACCAGCAGCAGCAGATCAGCGCCCTCTGCTAGGCCCTGGTTGCGGTCCAACATGCTCTGCACCGTGTCAACGGTATAGCGCAGCACAAACGGATTTACCTGCGCCGCCAATGAGCCTACCAGGGTAAGCAGCAGTGTAGCCACCACCAGCCCCCGGTAGGGCAGCACATACGGATATAGGCGCTTAATTATTTCCCAGAGGCTCATCGGGTCGTGCGGGGCTAGGTGAGGAGTAGCCGATTAGACGAGCTTCAAGGGGTAGGGGTTATTCGGAAGGAATAATACAGTACTTCACCATTCTTCCCGGATATACTCACCAGTATCACCTGTTACTTGAATCTTTTATAGTAATGGCAGATTCATTGGGCTTCGCAGAACGTCATGCAGAGCGCAGCGAAGCATCTCGCTCGGATTATTGAACTGGTTTAACAACGTCAGCACGCAAGATGCTTCGCTGCGCTCTGCATGACGTTCTATTATGAGAAGCCAGTATTAACCAGCCCATGTGCTCAAGTCGATTGGCGCCCAAGTGGGGTTCAGGCTGCTAATTAGGTCCTCTTTCTTGGCGCGGCTCCACCCTTTGATTTCCTTCTCTCTGCTAATGGCCTGAGCTGCAGTTGAACATGTTTCAAAATACACAAGCACATTACACTGATAGCGACCGGTAAATTTGCCCCAGCTACCCAACTGTTGGCTGTGCTAAGATAAGCGCCGTTCCAAGTTGTTGGTTACGCCCGTGTATAGCACTGTATGGGTAGGGTTTGAGAGCAGATACAGGTACATGAAACAGAAAAAGTTGCTGCCATGAGTTCGTTGTGCACTGCTAACTTCGCAGAAGGAGTCTGATCGGTTGCGGGCGAGCTGCTCCGGTTTCGCCTGGACATAGAGCTAGTGAATTACCCCTTCCGCTCCGTTTTGCGCAGGAACTTGATCAGGGCCGGGAAGTAGTGCTTGGGGTCGTCCCACATAGCGTAGTGCGAGCCTTCGGGGCAGATGTATTTCTGGCAGTTCGGAATCTGCTTCTGCATGTACTCAATATCGGCGGTCGGGATAAAGTCGTGCTGGGAGCCGATAACCAGGGTTGGCGGCTTGATGGAGGCTAGGCGGTCAGAGAAATCCCAGGCCAGCATAAACGGCATGAAATAGCCGGCGTAGGTGCGCGTAATGTGGGCTTGGCTGCGGGTAAAGGTGGCAGGCTCCTGGGGCAGGCGCATCATGTGGAGTTGCCGAAACTCCTTCATTACGTCGGGCGTGATGTACGGCGAGAGAGCCTTAAGTCCCATCGTATCGAGGCCTGCTATAACCTTGCCTTCCGTGGCTGCCCGGCGCCCGATAATGGCGGCGTATTGGCTGAAGCGGTGCTTGTTGAACACGGTAGCCTTATAGCCGATATCCGAGGTGATGAGCCCCTTCAGGTGCTGCGGATATTTGGCGGCATATTCCAGGGCCAGCATGCCGCCCCACGAGTGCCCGAGTAGGTAAAAATTATCTAGCCCGAGGCCTTGGCGCACCTGCTCCACTTCCTCCACAAACCGGTTGATTTCCCAGACACTCTTGTCGTCGGTTTTATCCGAGTAGTAGGAGTTGAGCTGGTCGTAGTAATAGATTTCGACGCCTTCCTTGGCCAAGTGCTCCGGAAAGTTCTCGAAGTACTCGTGCGTGTTGCCAGGGCCGCCGTGGAGCAGCAGCAGCTTGATTTTCCCCTGCCCAATTTTCTGGGTCCAGACTTTATACTTGCCGTCGATGGAAATCATTTTCACGCCAGGAGCCTGCAGTTTGGCTGTGTAGCTGCTGTCGGGGGCGGGTGTTTGGGCGAGGGCGAGAAATGGTAGCAGCAGCCATAGGCCGCTAAATACTAGGTAGCGAAACGACACAAACCGTCGATAAAGAATGAAGAGTATTTTCCTAGAGCACCAGTTGGCTGGCTGACTGCCCGAAGATGCATAAAGTTTTGAAGGTAGTAACCAGGCGCATAAGCTGGCCATGTGCGCTTGATTCAGGAAGTAAGCCCCAACTACAAGAGGTTTGAACCCATATAAGGGCTAGTGCCACTAGGCGGCCATGAAGTCTTCCATGGCTTGCAGGGTTTCAGTGGGCGCGCTAATGTGCGGGCAGTGGCCGGACACGGGCAGGGTAATAAGTGTAGCATCCGGAATGGCGGCCTTCAAGTATTCTCCAACTTCGGGCGGTGCTATAATATCTTCGGCGCACTGCACCAGCAGGCAAGGCGTTTTCACCTGCTTCACATCCGTCCGGTTATCCGCCAGAAACGTGACGCGGGCAAACTGCTTGGCAATGGTAGGGTCATTCTGGCAGAAGCTGTGGATCAGCTCCGTGGCCAACGTAGGCCGGTCGGGGTTGCCCATGATAAGCTGCGCGAAGGAATCGGCCCAGCCCACATAATCCTGCTCCATAAACGCCAGCATGGCATCAATATCGTCGCGGTCGAAGCCGCCTCGGTAGTCGGCATCGTTGAGGTAGCACGGCGACGGGCACAACAGCAGCAACTGCTCAAAGTGCTCAGGCTCTTTAATTGCGGCCAGAACGCCAATCATGGCGCCTACGGAGTGACCCACCAGAATGGTTTGTTTCAGGTCAAGGAAGTGACAGATGTCAAGCAAATCTTGTGCATAGCCATCAAGCGTGGCGTACTTCGCGGGGTTGTAGGCCGAGGCATCGGAAAGCCCCGCGCCCACGTGGTCAAACAGCACCAGCCGGAAGTGCTGCGAGAAGGCCGGGATGATGTAGCGCCACAAGGTTTGGTCGCAGCCAAAGCCATTGACAAACAACAAGGTGCGGGACCCTTGACCTACTATCCTCACGTTATTGCGCTTAATCACATTTATCATGGCCGGGGGATAATGGGAGCATGGATAATATATACCATAATTCACTAAATAAGTCAAATATTTATCAAAATAGGATATGTTCCTGCTTTGGGAAGTCGTCAGTAACCCGCAGCGCTAGGGGCTAAAAGCTTCCATGCTGCGTCTGTAGGCCACAAATAAGCGTTAGGAGGCCTTTACATATTACTTGGACCTAGTGGCCTAACCGGGAAAGAAAACGAGCCGCTACTTCTGGGAGGTTTGCCTGCGAGGAAGGGCTAGTATTACATTTTAAGCTGAACCTAACTATGGTGGCGCAACGCCGCGCTAACTTCAGGTACTTTATCTTCCTAAGCATCTTCATTCCAACCAATCCTTGCATGAATACACTCCGACTTCTCGCGCTGGCCAGTGGCCTCGTGGTTGCTGCGCCGGCACTTGCCCAACAGGGCACCAAAGCCGACCCCGCTATGCTGGCCAAAATCAAGGACGAAGGCCTGAACCGCTCCAAAGTAATGGAAACGGCTTTTTACCTGACGGATGTGTGCGGTCCGCGCCTGGCTAATTCCGATGGCCTGAACCGCGCCAACCAATGGACGCAGAAGCAGCTCACGAGCTGGGGCCTCACCAAAGCTGCTATTGAGCCCTGGGGCACGTTCGGCCGGGGCTGGGATATCGAGAAGTCGTATGTGGCCATGACGGCGCCGTATTACCACACGCTCATTGGCGCTCCTAAAGCCTGGACGCCGAGCACCAATGGCGCCCTCAAAAAGCAGGTAGTTGTGGTGAAAGTCACTACGGAAGCCGATCTGGACAAATACAAAGGCCAGCTACGCGACAAAATTGTGCTGATGGATGTGGTCAACCCACCCAAACCCAGCTTCGAGCCCGATGCCAAACGCTACACCGACGACGAGCTGAAGAAAATGGCCGACTACAAGCCGGAAGCTACGGCGGCTCAGCCCAATGCTGTCGAAATGGAGCAGCGCATGGCCGCTCGCCGCACCATGCTGGCCCTGCGCACCAAAATGTCAGAAATGCTAATGAGCGAAGGCGCAGCGGCTATTCTGAGCACCACTCGCGGCGGTTCCGATGGCACTTTCTTCACCAGCAACGGTGCGCCCTACGCCTCCGATGCCAAGCCCGTGCTTCCCGAGCTGGAAATGGCTCCCGAAGACCAGCTGCGCCTCATTCGCCTCTCCGAAGCGGGCATTCCGGTAGAAATTGAGTTGGAGTCTCGCACCCGTTTTCAGGACAAAGACCTGAAGGGCTACAACGTGGTAGCCGAAATTCCGGGCACTGATAAGAAGCTGAAAAGTGAAGTAGTAATGCTGGGCGGCCACCTCGATTCGTGGCACGCCGCTACGGGCGCTACGGATAACGCGGCTGGTTGCGCCATCATGATGGAAGCCGTTCGGATACTGAAGGCTGCGGGCGTGCAGCCGCGCCGCACCATCCGGATTGCGTTGTGGGGCGAAGAGGAGCAGGGCCTGTTTGGCTCGCGTAACTACGTGAAAAACCACTTCGCTGACCCCGCTACCATGAAGGTGTTGCCTGAGCACGAAAAGCTGGCCGCCTACTTCAACCTTGATAACGGCGCCGGCAAAATCCGGGGTATTTATGCGCAGGGCAACGAAGCCGTGGTCCCCATCTTCCAGGAGTGGTTGGCGCCCTTCGCCGACCTAGGCGCTACCACCGTAACGCTGCGCAACACCGGCGGCACCGACCACCTCTCGTTTGATGCCGTGGGCCTGCCGGGCTTTCAGTTCATTCAGGACCCTTTAGACTACGGCACGCGCACCCACCACACCAACATGGACACCTACGAGCGCCTGCCCGCCGACGATCTTAAGCAGGCTTCAGTGCTCGTCGCCTCGTTTGTATACCAGGCGGCCATGCGCGACCAAAAGCTGCCCCGCAAACCACTGCCCGCTGCCAAGCCTGAGCAGCGCATGTAGTGTTTTGCTAGATACGTAAACCATGAAAAGGCCCCGCTACGGTAGCGGGGCCTTTTTTGTGCACTAAGGGCTAGTACTCTTAGTTTACCAGCAGTTTTTGTACTGACTTAGTTGTCGAGTTGGTTACTTGAATAAGATACACGCCGCTTTTCAAGTGCAGGTCTTTCTCTACTTTCAGCTCGGGACCAAAAGCGGTGGTGTTCCATACCTGCTTGCCATTCACATCCAGGATTTCAACTTGAGAAGGGCTGGCGAGGTTCTGGTTGGGCAGCTCAATAAACAATGCCTCACCAGCCTTGTAGGGGTTTGGGAAAACGCCCAAATCCTTACGGTGCAGGGGTTTGGTTGTAGCCGTAACGGTAGCGGTTTTGGCACTGGCGGGCGGCGTAATCCTGATCCAGTTCAGATTCCAGCCGCCGGTTTGGGCAAACACGCCAAAGTTGTAGGTGCCGGCATTGATGTACACGCTCCGGGAAACGGTGGTCCAGTTTTGCCAGCCACCGGTAGCCGGAATGGTCGTATTGCCGAGCTGTACTGCGCCGGCATTCAAGTCAGAGGAAAGGGTGCCGCCGCTAGGGCTGGCCACACGGTACTCCAGCGTGTAAGTGCCAGAAACGGGGAAGTTTACGTTGTTGTACGCCATCCAGTCGCCGGCATCAATATAGCCTACGTTTTGGCCCCCACCGGTGTCGGTGGTGGTTTCTAGCTGCACGCCGTTCATGGCACTGTAGCTTTCGGCCTGAATGAGGGTAGCAGTAGGAGCAGGCGTGGTGGTACCTGATTTCTGATACACCCGCACATAGTCGACGTACATGGTAGCAGGCAATTTGCTTTCATCCACGGTCTGGCCCGGCCAGTTACCAGCCACAGCCAGGTTCAAGAGAAGGAAAAAGGGCCGCTGAAACTCCTCAGTGCCGCCAGTACCGTTGGTGATGTTGATTTCATGGTACTTGGTGCCATCTACAAACCACCGGATGTAGGTGGGCTCCCACTCCACGGTATACACGTGGTAGGCATCGGGCGTGGTGATAATGTTGCCGCCGTATTCGGCGTGGCCGTTGCTGTCCCAATGTACCGTGCCGTACACCTTGTTTTCGGAATTGATGTGCTCCATCACGTCAATTTCGCCGCAGGCAGGCCAGCTCACCGTGTTGATGTTGCTGCCGAGCATCCAGAAAGCCGGCCACAGGCCCTGGCCCAGGGGCAACTTCATGCGGGCCTCAATCTTGCCGAATTTAAACTCCTTTGTGCCCTGCGTTTTCATGCGCGAGGAGGTGTAGGGCATGCCGCCTACGGTTTCCTTTTTGGCTGTAATCTGCAGGATGCCGTTGGCTACCGTAGCGTTGGCGCGCTGGTAATACTGCTTTTCGTTGTTGCCCCAGCCGCCACCGCCGGTTTCAAACACCCAACTGGAGCTAATGCCATTCGTGAATTCATCGGCCCAGACTTGCTGGTAGGTTTGGGCTTGGGCGGGAGCGGTGCCTAGCAGCCATAGCGTGGCTGCTCCCAGCAGGGAGGTAAAAGTTCGTTTCATTGGTTGTGGGTTTTGGTGGACAGAAGAGCAGCAGGGTGATGCCGGGGCTTTGCGCTAGCGAGGGGGCTAGCAAAGCCGAGCCGGCAACTCCACTTTCAGCCTGATGCAAAGCGTTACTACCATGCTAACAGTGCCAAAGCGGAGTGCTAAGTATCCGTGATTTTTCTGCCAATGCAAGCCCCTCTGTAGTGCCCAAATCGCGCCTTTAGCCGTCGCTATACGCTTACCTCACATCCAAGTAAACGCATTATATATTGCTTTTGCGGCTCCCCCGCAGGCCTTGCCTAACCCTAGTGCATCAGTTAAAAAACAACTGAAAAACCAGCCAATTGCCAAAGTTTTTTACCCTGGCACGTGAAGCCGGCTGTGGCCAAATGAAACGGCCAGCTCCGTACCACGCAGGGTGGACGGAGCCGGCCAGGGTTTGCCCTCTCCAGAAGGCTAGTAAAACAGCAAAAGCACCTTGTTTAACAAGGCATCCAGTGGTCGATGCGGATTAGTTTGCCTTTGTCGAAAAACAGAAGCCATGCATCATCAGCAGGCGTTTTGCCGGTGGCCAGGCGCACGGCCCGCACCTTGCCAAAGCCATCTACCGTCACGGCGTTTTGGGCCTTTACAGCCAATGGAAATAGTTTAGAAAGCTCCGCCATGGTGGTGTTGTGCGTGAGCGTGATGCTGGGCGTGTGCAGTGCTAGGCCGGGATTGTGCCGGAAGTCGATGGACTCCAGCACGGCCGTGTCGCCGTACACTTCCGCCAAGCTTTGTTTGAAATGAGCGTACTGAAACTTCCGGCTGTAGAAGGAGGTGCATACCTCATTCAGGTTAGGGCTTACTAGGCTATCGGGTTGGCCTAATGCCTGGTATAGGTCTTGCGTTTTGCCAAGCAAGGGCTGCTTGCCGCCAATAGTTACCGTGTTCCACTCCAGGTACTCGTCGTTCTCCTCGGCCGCGGCCGCCGCTTTGCGCTGGGCTTTCTCTATCCGTGCTGCTCTGTTGACCAGCTCATCCTCTTGTTTGGTGTTCGCCTCTTGACACGCGCCAAGCAGTAGAGAGCAGCACAAAGCTCCTAGAAAACTCATGGGGTAGTAATTGTGTGATACCATTGAAATCGTACTGAGTCCGAATCTAGCGTGGTGGCCCGTACCTATCACCAGGTTTACTGCTGGTAGAAAGGCAGCTGTACACGCCAAGCTTATGTTAGAAGTTGAAGCTTCGATGGCCATAGCGAATAGCCAACGCCAGCCCAAAGCCAAGCAACGTATGAACCACAATGGCACCTAGTACGGCAACCAGCCGCTTAAGGCCATATTCATCATGCCCTAGGTGGAGCACTTGTAGCGTCAGGTACAGATGCGCACAAAGCACCAATAGGTTACAGATGAAGTACCGCCAGAAATACTGCCAGTTCCGGAGCAGGTGCACACTTACCAGCCACAACAGCGGCGAAGTCATAATCAGGACTAATAAGATATCATGCATACTGTATGGCAGAGCGCTAGCTTAGCTGTTGCTTGAACAACTTCAGCGTTCGGCTCCAGGCCAGTTGGGCGGCTTCGGCGTTGTAGCGGGCCGGCGAGGAGTCGTTGTTAAAGGCATGGTTTACACCTTCATATACATACTGTTCATACTGGATGCCTGCGGCTTTAAGGGCGGTTTCGTAGGCGCCTTTACCCGCATTCACGCGTTCATCAAGGCCGGCGTAGTGGAGCAGTAGCCTGGCTTTGATATTCGGAACGTCTTCGGGGGGCGGCTGGGTGCCGTAGTAGGCCACGGCGGCGTTCAGCTGTGCATCGTGGGTAGCGAGGCTGTTGGCCATGGCACCGCCCCAGCAGAAGCCCACGCAACCGGTTTTGCCATTGGAGTCGGGGCGCTGGCGCAGGTAGCGCAGGGCCGCTAAGTAGTTGTTCAGGTTCTGCTGCTTATCGAGCTTGCCGATGAGCGTGCGGCCTTCGTCTTCATTGGCCGGGGTGCCCCCAAACACCGACAGCGCATCAACCCCCAGCGCCAGGTAGCCGGCTTGCCCCACACGGCGGGTTATATCTTTAATGTGCGGCGTAAGGCCCCGGTTTTCGTGGATGACCACCACGGCCCCGCGCTTTTTCTTGCCCTTGGGGTGCACTAGGTAACCTTTCATCGTGATGCCTGCCTCGCCCGCCCAGGTAACTTCTTCGGTTACCAGATCCTGCTTATCAACGGGAACAGTAGCGGCAGTAGCGTAGCCGGGCTCTAGCGCCGCCAGGGCAGCGGCGGCGAGGGCCGTGCCGCCGGCCAGCTTCAGCAGCCGATCCAGAAACTCCTTGCGCGAAAGCGGGGCGTGGGTGTACTCATCGAAGAGGTTGATAATGCGCTGGTCCATAGGTCAAGATTATTATTTGTCCTCCAGATTTTCCGGCTGGTAGAAGCCTGGTCGTCAGATGGGTGCGGGGCTGTTGCCCATTGCTGGGCTGTGCTCGGTGTGTTCAGGAGTCGGGCTAGTGAAAGCGCAGCAGTGACACCCGAAACAGTTGTTCAGTAGAGCAACGCTTCAGGCCGCCAAAGCACCTAGTCGGCAGGCTTCGGCGGCCAACAGGGGCTAGGCTATTCCTCTTCTCTGTTCACGGTGGCCGGGCTGAATGCCGGCACACAGATAGACCAGTACTCGCACTCGGCATCAAACGGGTTAGAGTAGCGCACCCGGGCGCCAGCCTTAATAAGCAACGACTCGCCGGCGCCCAGTTCAACTAGGTCGCCATCTACCTCAAACCGTTTGCGGCCGCGCACCACAATCGTTACCTCGTCAAACTCGGGGCGCTGGTGCGGTTCGCTCCAGTGGGGCGGGGCCACCATGTGCGCCACGCTATACTCGCTGGTGCCGGTGCTGGCCTGCCCAATGTGCTCTTCGATGAGCTTGCCATCCGTGGTAGGAACAATAAAAGGGTTTTGCTGGCGGAAATATCGTTTTTCAGACATCAGAAGAAGGAGTAGAGGGTGATGATGAGTGGGGTTACGGGCTTTGAAGGGGGTAATAGCACACGCTATCCTTAAAGGCCTGAACCCAGGCAGGGTTTACTTACACTCGCCCTTCACGAAACTAGTTACGCCGGCATTGGTGGCCTGGCAGGCGTTGCCGTACACTTTGCCGTCGCAGCCGCACACGGGGACATATTGCATGGTGCACATGGCATCCTTCCGGATCTTGCTGGCATCAATGCATGGCTTTTGGGCCGTGGGAGGGGTAGCCTGTTGGCAGGCCGCTAGCAACAGGGGCAGCGTTCCGAGCAGAAAAGCTTTTTTCATCATGGAAAACAGGGAAAGGAGCAAGATAAGGCAACTACTAGCTGTCAAAATACGGCAACCCGCACCGAATACGTGGAAGTGGCAGAATATTTTAGTTCGCTAATTTTTACTTTCGTACAAAACCCGGGCCGCACGCCTTCGTATAGCTGCCCATATCCGGGGCCCACTGCTCACCTTAGAAGGAGCCAGCTGGTTGCGCCGGGTACCAAGTACCGAACTCATTGAACCCTATTTTTTTCATTCCTTCTCTCCCCAAGAATTATGTCATACCACGAAGAAGACAACTCCGGAAAAATCCTTCTCGCTGCTTTGGCCGGTGCTGGCGCTGGTATCATTGCGGGCCTGCTGATGGCTCCTGATAAAGGCAAAGCTACCCGCGAAAAGCTGGGCTCGGCTGCTACTAAGTACAGCGGCCAGCTGGGCGAGCAGCTCTCTAAATATGGCGAAGACCTCGACTCGAAGTTCAAAGGCTATATCGAGAAGCTGGAAGATATGGGCATCACGCCTCCCGGCTCTAAACTGAAACTGAAAGGTGACTGGAACGAGTCGAAAGGCAAGCTGAAGCAGCAGTATGCGCAGCTCACCGACGAAGACTTGGAGTACGCTGAAGGCCAGGGCGACGAGCTCGTAGGCCGCCTGCAGAACAAGCTCGGCAAAGCCAAGCACGAAGTAGTTAAAATGCTGAACGACCTGTAAGCTACTTCCAGCTTACTTTTTAAATCCCCTGCCTTCCTTGAAGGCAGGGGATTTTTGTTGTCCTGCGGTTGGGCTTACTTCGCTACCTAGGTGCCTCAAGTATCCAAACAACTCTATACTTTTCGCGTTACCTACTAGCCCGGTGCGCAGCCGGTTGGTTCTACTCTCACCCTAACTTGTTCCGTCACATGCAAGACACGAAAGGCAAAGTAATTCTCTCGCTGCTGGCTGGCGCCACGGCTGGTATTGTAGCAGGCCTGCTGCTGGCGCCTGAGACCGGCGACGAAACCCGCTCGAACCTCAAAAAGTCAGCATCGAAATGGGGCGACGGGCTGAATAAGCTGCTGAAAGAAGGCCAGGCCCGCCTAGGCTCTCTGAAAGCCGAAGCCCCACTTTCCGACCAGCTGCACACCAACCGCTCAGCGGCCGACAGCCTGCTGAATTCCCTCAGCGACTCCGCCTACGAAGTGTCGACTAGCTCCGACGTGGATTCGGACTACGATGGAATGGGCGGCGACACCCGTCATTTCCCAGGGTACAAAGCCTGAGAAATTTTTTCGCAAATTGTGTAACCTCCTCACTAGGCCGCCGTTAAAGAATATACAATCGGCTTGTAAGAAGGTTGGAGAAGTTGTAGCAAGTAAAATTGCCGACGCGTTGAGCTTCTGATAGGATCTGGTCAAACAACCCGTCAGTAAAATCGAACGATGTCCATCGCACATTTCTTCTGCACACCCCAATCGGAAGGGTAAGCCAATTGTATTTAGGGAAAGCCTCTCGCACTTTTTTTAGCGAGAGGCTTTCTTTTTTTACTGCCAGAGCTGTCTGTCAAAAAACATCTTGGCTTTGTAACCCTAGGTCCGTTACCGCGTTAAAGCTATCATAACCGACTTACAAGAAGTTGGATACGCACCTGTCGTAAAATTGCCGGCTGTAGAGCTTCTATCACGGAATGGTTAACAAACCGAGGTAGTAAAATCGCACATGCCCATCGCAAGCTTCCTCAGGCAAAGGCTATTCAACGGAATTATTTATTGTCAGTTATAAAAGAAAGCCTCCCGCTATTCAATCAGCGGGAGGCTTTCTGATTTTACTCACGGATAGAACCCGATTTTTCGGATTGCCCGGATGTTGCCTGAACAAAAAAACGGACACGCTGAGCAGCGTGTCCCTTTTTGTATGTTTTAGATCGAGAAATTCGCTCCAATACAGCAATCCGTGATTTATGCGTTTGCGTCGGGGTGCGGTGCGTTCTCCGACTTGCTGTACTCTGGCTTCATTTGCGGGAAGAAGAGTACATCCTGAATGGAGTTGGAGTTGGTCATGATCATGCTCAGACGGTCGATGCCAATACCAAGGCCGGCAGTAGGGGGCATGCCGTACTCCAGGGCGCGCAGGAAGTCCTCATCGAGTACCATAGCTTCCGTATCGCCGCGCTTCCCTAGCTCCAGCTGGTCCTCAAACCGGGCACGCTGGTCGATGGGGTCATTCAGCTCCGAGAAGGCATTACAGATTTCCTTACCGTTGCAGATGGCCTCAAAGCGCTCTACCAGGCCGGGCTTGCTGCGGTGCTTTTTAGCCAGCGGCGACATTTCCACGGGGTAATCCGTGATGAAGGTGGGCTGAATCAGCTTGGGCTCCACATGCTCCCCAAAAATTTCGTCGATGATTTTGGCTTTGCCCATGCTTGGGTCGAGGCCTACTTTCAGCTCTTTGGCAGCAGCGCGCAATTCGTCTTCGCTCTTGCCGTCAATGTTGAAGCCCGTGAAATGCTCAATAGACTCAGCCATGGTGAAGCGCTTCCAAGGGCGCTGGAAGTTGATGAGGTTGTCGCCGACCTGCACTTCGGTTTTACCGTGTAAGGCCAGGGCCACGCGCTCCACCATTTCCTCTACCAGGTCCATCATCCAGTAGTAGTCTTTGTAGGCTACGTACAGCTCCATCTGAGTGAACTCCGGGTTGTGGAACCGGCTCATGCCCTCGTTACGGAAGTCCTTCGAGAATTCGTACACGCCATCAAAGCCACCCACAATCAGGCGCTTCAGGTACAGCTCGTTGGCAATGCGCAAGTACAGCGTCATGTCCAGCGTATTGTGGTGCGTTTTGAACGGACGTGCGGCGGCACCACCATACAACGGCTGTAGGATCGGGGTTTCCACCTCCAGGTAGCCTTTGTCGTTCAAGTAATTGCGCATGGCCTGCACGAGCTGAGTCCGCTTCACAAACGCGTCGCGCACGTGCGGGTTCACCACCAAATCCACATAGCGCTGGCGGTAGCGCTGCTCCGGGTCCGTGAAGGCGTCGTAGGTGATTTTCTCACCCGTGGCCTCATCTGTACGCTCTTTTACGACCGGTAGTGGCCGCAGGCTCTTGCTCAGCAGCGTGAAACCGGTTACGTGCACCGAGGTTTCGCCCACCATCGTCTTGAAGATGTGCCCTTTTACGCCAACAAAGTCGCCTAGGTCTACCAGCTTCTTGAACACGGTGTTGTAAAGCTCTTTGTCCTCACCGGGGCAGATTTCGTCGCGGTTGATATAGAGCTGAATTCGGCCCGAGGCATCCTGCAATTCCGCAAACGAGGCCTTCCCTTTTACCCGAATCGACATCAGCCGGCCCGCCAGGCTTACGTCCTGGAAGTTATTGAGCTCAGGGTGGTAGTTATCGAGAATTTCCTGGGCGTAGAAGTTCACGTCGAATAACTCGGACGGATACGGCTCAATGCCGAGCTTCTGGAGCTCTTCCAGTTTATTACGACGGATAATCTCCTGTTCGCTGAGGTGATGCATAGTGCGAGGGGGTAAAAACAAAGCCCGCGTGGGGCCGGTCAAGTCAAGCTGCAAAAATAGCGCGGCTCACACACTTATTTGCATAAACCAACGAAGAGTTGGATGGTTGGGCCCGAATAGGAGTGTAGTAGCCATATAGGCAAACAAAAAGCGCCAGCCCAAAGGGCCAGCGCTTACGTGTATATGCAGTAAGACTACAAAAAAGATCAGGTGACTTAGGCCGCCATTCGCATGGTCGGCTCGTTGTCGCGGAGCTGAGGCTCAACGCGGGTGTGTAGGCGTTCCTGCACAAACGAGTTCTGCAGGTGCTTAGGCAGCTCTTGTACTAGCTGCTGGTAGCGCTCAAGGCCTACAGCTTTCGCCACGTAGGTTTCATGAATGCCGTTGAGGTAGCTCACAATATTGAGCAGCGACTGGTGGAAAAGCTTGAAGTCAATCTCGGCTTCCACGTAGCGCTCAATCTCGCGGCTGGTTTGCGAGATACGCAGGCGGCCCAACAGGTCGAAGATGGTGGTATAGCCTAAGCGCCACGTAATCTGCTGCCAATGCGAAGCCGTCCACTTGTCCAGCACCTTGCCGGTCTTCTGGCTACGCAGGGCCGTGTTGGGGTTGGCCTGCACTTGCTGCCTAGTCCACTGGGCCTTCATCTTCCGCGTAGTGCGCAAGAACTGACCAATCTGGGCCTGAGCATCAATTTCCTTGCTGGCAATATGTAGCCCCGCCTTGTAGCCCGCCAGGGGCAAGCGGTGAATGCTAAAGTCGCCGTACGCGCCAGCCGCATAAAACGAAACCGGACGCGGATAGGCATTGCGCACGACTAAGCGGCCCACCTCCCGGTTAATAAGCGAAGGGTTATTGCTGCGTACGCCCGCCGTGTAAAGGAACGCCTGCAAGCCAGCCATAATGGTATGGTGAGCCTGTGGGAACGTCCAGTGCAAGGCATTGCGCAGGTAGTCTTCGTCGCCAAGCTCAGCAGTAGAGCGAAGCGCGTACTCTGTACTCCAGGAGGCATGCAGCATTTTGCTGATAGCCTGAATGTCCGTCTCTGCAAGCTCAGCCTGATGTGCCCGGAAGAACGGAAGGTGCTGTAAGCCGCCCATGGCGTCATCACCTTCCTGAATGTGATAGTTAATAGCGAAGAAGTAGTTGAGAAACACCTGGGCCGGAATCGATTTGCGCCAGATTTCCTCTGCCTGTTTCTGCTCGTCCGTAACGAGTGGAATGATGTTCGTTTCCATGTTCATCGTTGTCATGCTTAGTAAACCAAGTTACTAAGAATTGAGTTCATATTTGCTAAAAATATTGGGCAAATATGTATCGTAATTAATATGCTGATAATCAGAGATTTATATATGAAATAATGGCTGTGAATACTGTGTGTTTTTTAAGTCGATTTACTAAAGGAAATTGCGTGAATATAACGGTCAAGAAAAAGCCTCCGTCCCTAGGTAGGACGGAGGCTTAAACCTATCAGGAAGCGGTACGCGCAGATCTTAAATTTGGTCTTGCAGTACAGCTACGGCTTCACGCAACGTAATGTCCTTCTTCAAGGGCTTCACAAAGCGCGAGGCACGGTTTACCTTAATGGTATCAGCACCTAACTGGCGCAGATCCGTTGTCAACGGAGCAATAGCCATGGCCTGAGCCGCATTCTGGATAGTTTCGTATTTATCTGACTCTACCTTAGCCTGTGCTTGCTCAGCGCGATAGTTAGCCAACTGCAACGATACTTTGGTGTCGTCCTTACGCTTTACCATGCGCTGTACCATACCGGAAAGCTGCTTAAAGCTAGGGCTGGCGTTTACACGAGCAATGCTAGCTTGGCGAAGCTTATCAATAGCAGGAGCACCGTTGTAAGAACGGTAGCGAGCCGGCGTGATTTCATCCCACTTCAAGGGGTAGTCAGTCTCCTTTTCACCCTGATCCAAATAGCTGTAAGCATCGGGCAGAATGATATCCGGAATCACACCCTTAAACTGAGTTGAGCCACCATTGATGCGGTAAAACTTCTGAGTAGTCAGCTTCAGCGAACCAAAAGGCTTGATGCTGTTGAACTCAGCCGGCATGGCTTCATCCAGGTCGAAGATGCGCTGTACCGTGCCTTTGCCATAGGTGCTGGCTGAGCCCATTACTACGCCACGCTTATAGTCCTGAATAGCCGCAGCCAGAATTTCGGAGGCCGAGGCGCTGTACTTGTTTACTAGCACCACCAGCGGGCCGCCGTACTGAATGCGGGGGTCACGGTCGTTGAGGATGGTAGCGGGGCCTTGGCCGCCGCGTACCTGCACTACAGGGCCGCTCTCTACAAACAGACCCGCCATTTCTACGGCGTCCTGCAAAGATCCACCACCATTAAAGCGCAGGTCGAGTACTACGCCCTGCACGTTTTCAGCTTTCAGCTTCTCCAATTCCTTCTTCACGTCAGCGGCCGAGCTACGACCACCGTTATCGTTGAAGTCGGCATAGAAGTTAGGCAGCTTAATGTAACCTAGCTTTTTGCCACCATCCTGAATAGTAGCCGACTGTGCGTAGGTTTCTTCAATTACTACTACATCCCGGATAATCGAAATGATTTTCGTGCTGGCATCCGGCTTCTTTACCGTCAGGCGCACTTCAGTGCCTTTCTTGCCTTTGATCAGCGACACAGCCTTATCCAAGCGCATGCCTTCAATAGAAACCGGCTCATCAGCACCCTGCGCTACACGCATAATGATATCGCCGGCTTTCAACTCGCCTTGGCGGTATGATGCGCTACCTGGGATAATGTCAGAAACCTTAATCTGGCCATCTTTCTCCTGCAACGATGCACCAATGCCCTCGAAGCGGCCCGTCATGGCGATATCAAACGTTTCCTTATCGCGGGGCGCGAAGTACTCCGTGTGGGGGTCATAGGTGTTAGCAATGGTATTAGCATACATAGCCAACCGGTCGTTGGCATCTGACTGCTGCAGATCTTTGAAGTACTCATCAAAATACTTCATTACCCGCTTGCGGGCTTCTGCTTCCATTTGCTCCGGAGTACGCATTGGCTCGGAGGTGGTAGCGGGCGAAGGGGTAGCCGAAGTTGAAGCCAATGGCTTATCCTTCTTCTTGGCCTGCTCGTCCATCATTTCCGAAACCCGGACCATCGTCTGGTATTTCAGAAACTTGCGCCACTCTTCGCGCTGTGCTGCTGCATTGGCGGCAAAGTTGGTTTTGTCAGGCTCTGTTTCGAAGCTTTCCTCCGTAGTGAAATCGAACGGCTTCGACAGAATATCCCGATACAGCGTCTGAATATCCTTTACCCGCTGCTGCATCAGCTGCGTGCTCAGATCCAGGAACTCATGCGTGCCGCGCTGCACCTGGTTATCAATATCATTCTGGTACTTGCGGAGCTGCTCTACATCTGACTGAAGCAAAAACTTCTTGCTGCCATCAACACGCTTGAGGTACAGATCAAACACCCGCTTGGAGAAGGCATCATCAATGCGCTCTGGCTGATAGTGGGCCGCGCTTAGGCCCTGGAGCATGGCCTTTATCAGGACTTCATCCTTCTGGGGGGAACGGCCGTCGTTGCGCCGGTAAAGCTTATAGGAAGCCAGCACAAACACCGCCAGCAACACCGAGGCATATAGGCCTATCTTTAGTCGGGGGGAAGACATGAATAATCGAAATGAGATGAAGGAAATTCTGAGCTAGGCTAGCGCCTGTAAGATAGGCTACGCAGGGGGCAGACTATCGGTTGATACGAAAACGCCATTGTTAGCTAAATAAGTGCCAAAACTAAAAGCGCATTCTTCAGCTAAGGTTGAAAAAATAAGGCGAAAGGTTGCATATACCTTGCCTCAGCAATTGGATATATAGTAGGTATCTGGCAATTACGCATGTAAAAATGAATTAGCCACCAACTATGTTTCAGCTGATACCATAAAAAAGGCCCTCCCTAAAGATAGGGAGGGCCTTTTATACTTAAAGAAGCAGTGCTAGTTACTAGTAACGACGCACCTTGTCGCCGTTATGACGACGGAATTCTTCTTCGAAATAGCGAGCATCTTCTTCGTTACGGGGCTTAACGCCCATTACAATGCCGCCATTTTTCACGTCTGACTCATATTCAGCAGCGTGCTCCTCAGGAATACCTGAACCTACGAGGGCACCTACTAGGCCACCCGTCAGGCCACCAGCACCGGCACCAGCCAAGGCAGCGGCAATAGGACCAGCAATTACGAGGCCAAGGCCGGGCAATGCTACCGAAGTACCAATGGCAGCTATAGCGCCAATGATAGCACCAGCAGTACCACCAATAGCAGAACCTACACCAGCACCTTCCATAGCTTTGTCGCCGAGGTCAGTGTCAGGAGTGTTTTCGCCAAAGTGAGCTTTACGGGTGTCGTCCGACATCAGCACGTTCACATCATCTTTGCTATAGCCACGCGAAGAAAGCGACTGATATGCACGCTCAGCGCTGCTACGGTCACGGAAAGTGCCATAAGTATGGCTGCTGCCTGAGCCGTAAGTAGTATTGCTGCCAGTTACTGCACGAGCAGCGTCGCCAGCGGCGTTTTGAGTAGCATCAATGCCAGCACCTACGGCTGCACCAACCGAACCAGCGGCGGCTGCACCTTTTTGCGTGGCACTATGGTCATGATGAGGATTTGAATCGGAGCTCAGGCCACCCTGATTAGAGTAGTCGCCAGTGCTAGAGTTACCCATGTTACCGCTCGAGTTCGTGCTGCCAGTACCTGCGCCGTAGCCGCTACCTGCATTGCTGCCAGCAGCACCAGTGCCATAGTTTGCGCCTGAGCCAGTACCTGTGTTCGTCGGGTTGTTCGAATCGTTGGTGTTCATGTGGGGGTGAGGGTTGAATGAATGATAGGAGAGAGACACCCCGCCGGACTGGAAAGGGAAAGGACGTGTCCGGTGGAGGTTTCACAAGGCTTAACGGTAGGTCTCTTGCTGGGGTTGCAATAAAATTCCGACTTAAGCCTCTTTATTCATTCAATATTAACATTATAAGCCCCACAACAGGCTTTTAATGTTACCCAAATTGTTCATAGTTGGCTTCCTCTTTCCAGAAAGCCCGGCATTCTCGCCGCATGGTCTTAAGGAAATCCTCTTCCTGCTTTAAGGTCCTCCAATCGCCTAGGCCTAGCCGCTCGCACAACTTATAAAAGTTGTCGCCTTGCCCTTTGGATCCTTCCACTTTTACCAAGCAACTCAGAATAGGACGACCCGCTTGGTACTCGTTTTCGGAAATCTCAGCGAGGATTTCGTTGAGCCGGGCTTTCTCGTGAGAAATTTCCAGGTTAAAGCCCAACTCGGCCTCCTGTACTAGGTTGAGGTAGCTGGTAGTGCCTACCTGGGTGCGGGCAAAACGGATAAGATGGCTGCGTACTCGGCCGGTCATGTGAGGGGCAATAGAGGGAACGAAAGCGGAATGTAATAAAAAAAACACCCGCTGCCTCGGATACAAACCGAAGCAACGGGCTCATGCTAACCAAAACTATGCCGCTCAGCTAAATATGATTTACGGACGGACCTTCCGGCGCTCCATTTCTTTCTTAATGAGTAGAAACTCCCGGCTGCTTTGGCCGGCAATTGCCGTGTTTTCGTCGGCACGGCGCAGCAGATACGGCATTACTGCTTCTACCGGGCCATAGGGTACATATTTAGCGGTGTTGTAGCCCGCATTTGCCAGGTTATAGCTCAGGTTATCGCTCATGCCATATAGCTGGGCAAACCAAATACGCGGATCGTTGGCCCGCAGTCCCTGCTTTTGCATCAGCTCCGTAAGCAGCAAGGAGCTTGCCTCATTATGAGTGCCGGCGCAAATACTGATGCGGTCAACGTGCGCTACACAATACCGAAGCGCCTCATTGTACAGATCATCGGTGGCTTGCTTGCTGGAGTTGATAGGGTTTTGGCGGCTTTGTTGCGCGGCTACCCGGCCTTCCTTTTCCATGTAAGCGCCCCGTACCAACTTGCCGCCTAGGTAATATCCATCGGTTTCCGCATCGGCGCAAGCCTTCTGGATTGCATCGAGCCGATCATGACGATACAGCTGGTACGTGTTCCAGACAATAGCCGACTCACGATTGTAGCGCTGCATCATGGCATATGCCAGCTGATCAATGGTTTCTTGGAACCAGCTCTCTTCTGCATCAATGAAAACCCGCACACCGTACTGGTGTGCCCGGGCACAAATAGCGTTAACACGCTTTTTAGTCCGCTCGAAGCTTTCCTGCTCGGCCACCGTAAGGGGCTTGCCGGCCTGCACCTTTTCCAGAATAACGGCATCACCAACGCCCGTTACTTTGAACACCGAAAACGGAATGTTCTGGGAGCGGTGCGCTAGGTCGATGGTAGCTAGAATTTCGGTGGTGGTGGCGTCGAAGCTTTTGTCGTTGCCCTCGCCTTCCACGGAGTAATCCAGAATGGTTCCGATGTGGTAGCGGCCTAGCTCCTTAATAACAGGCAGGCACTCCTGAATGGATTCGCCCCCGCAGAACTGGCTGAAGATAGAGTTTTTGATAATGAACTTGGAGCCAGGCAGGTGCCACTTCAGCGCCGCTTTCATGAGCCCTCCGCCGGTCTTGACCAACGAGTTGTTGTTCATGGCAGCAAAGAGCGCATACATTTTGCGCAACTCCCCATCAGACTTGGAGGCGAAGGCAACGGCGGTATCTTCGAAGGAAACGGGCGGGGCTTGAGTTTCAGGCATCGGGTGGAAGGTTTGAACGGCAATGGGTGGTGAGTTGCCGCCACAAAGATAGCCGGTAAACATTCTTTTAGGCAGTATAGTTGCGCCACCTGCCAGGCATTGCTGGGCCCTGGTACCCTCTGCCTTATCAGTGCTGATGTGCTGTAATGCTACTTTATCTGCCCAAACCTCCAGGGCACTAGCCCATCTGAAATAAGAAACCCTTGCGGAAAGAGTGTTTACTCATTCTACAAGGGTTTTCATGTATTGAACCAGCCGCATTGGGTAGTAGCTGGCTGTAGTTAGTAAGGCTTGGTGGTAGGCAGCTGGGCCGACACTTCCGGAACTACCCGCGTATACGTATGCTCTGAAAGCTTCCCACTCGCATCCTGCAAGCGCAAGCGGTTGCCTGATAAGGAGTAGAACTGGTTGCTTTGATAGCCTCGGTAAATAATGACATGGCGAGAAGGCTCGCCTAAGCCACCTTTAACGCGCCGAACTGAGAATACGGCGGCACTTACTAGGCTGCCATCCTGATAAAACCGAGCGCGGCCCCGACGGTCGAATTCAACTTCTACCCGATGGCCCGTGTTTGTTGGGGTGAGTAGGCGTTGGCTGCTGGCAGTGGTTTGCTGCCATTCCCAACGCCCAACTAGTTTTTCTTCTGCCGTAGGCAAGGACTCGCGGTTGCAAGCCCCACATAGTAACCCAATACCCGATACTGTCATGACGAATACGCCACGATTAAAGGAAGTCATAATAGAATAGAAGTAAGTTGCATTGTGTGGGCTGAAGCTGGGTGCTATAGTTGCATCAAATCAAGCTATTTTTGTCCAATTTCTTGCAAAGGTTGGGCCAAAAAATTTTTAAACTCAGATAATTTTGAACAAAAACCTGTTTATAGGATTCAAGGCGCTGTCTGAACTAGCCGATTTGCTGCTGCGGCCGGCTGTAAGTCAGGTAGTTGTACTAGCGGATTCTACCACGGCCCGCCAGTGTGTGCCTTTGCTAGAAAAATTCCTTCCGGCGGGCTATACCTTGGTGGAGTTCCCAGCCGGCGAGGAATACAAAAACCTGGACACGTGCGAGGCCGTATGGACGCGGTTAACCGAAGCCCGAGCCGACCGGCACGCTGTGCTGGTAAACGTAGGCGGCGGCGTGGTTACCGACCTAGGTGGTTTCTGCGCGGCCTTGTATAAGCGTGGCATCCGGTTTGTGCAGGTACCTACTACTTTATTAGCTCAGGTTGATGCCAGCATCGGGGGCAAAACCGGCGTCGATTTCATGGGCTTCAAAAACCAAATTGGCGTTTTTCAGGAGCCCGCCGCTGTTTGCATCGACCCGCGCTTTCTGGCTACGCTTGACCCTCGCCAGCTTAAATCAGGCTACGCAGAGGTGGTAAAGCACTGGCTTATTGCTGATGCGCAGGCTTTCGCCGAAAACCGGAACATTGGGGTGATGGTAGAGGACTGGACGCCGATTATTGAGGCATCGGTGGCGCTGAAGCAACGGATTGTAGAGCAGGACCCCCTGGAAAGCGGACTGCGCAAGCTGCTCAACTTCGGCCACACGGTAGGACATGCCCTAGAAAGCTATCTGCTGCTACAGCCCGGGCGCGAAATACTACACGGTGAGGCCGTGGCGGCCGGTATGGTTTGCGAAGCGTGGCTAAGCCACCATAAAGGGCTGCTGAGCGCCGACGAGCTGGACCGGATTGAAACGTTCTTGTTTTCGATCTATGAGAAAGTGCAGTTTGTGACCTTGGAAACCAATGCTATTGCCGATTTTGCGCGCCAAGACAAGAAAAACTCCGGCAATACCATACAGTGCACACTGTTAGAAGCCATTGGCCAGGGGGTATATGATCAGCCGGTGACGGTAGAGGAAATTGCGGAGTCGTTGCGGTATTACCACCGTTTGTAGCAACTTCATGAAACGGAGCTCCAGCTCTGTTTGCTACCCCTCTGGCCGGTTCGAAGTGGGCAGAGGGGTAGCGTATTTTTCACGAAGGGCGGGCTGGAGCTGCGTCCTGCAAGCCTGAAGTGCCATTAATACTTCTGTAACCATTGCCTGGCCAACTGGCCCACTGCGGGGCACGGCGCAGGTTCCTGCCTCGAAAAGCGAAAGCAACCGGGCCCTGATTATTCAGGCGCTGGCCGGCGGCGGAGAGCTGCACAACCTTTCCGACGCCAACGATACGCAACTCATGCAGCGCCTGCTGCAAAACCCGGCCTCGCCACTTTTCGACGCCGAAGATGCTGGTACGGTGATGCGCTTTCTCACGGCTTATCTCGCCATGACCGGCCGCCAAACCCAGCTCACGGGCACGGCACGCATGAAAGAGCGCCCTATCGCTGTGCTAGTTGATGCACTCCGCCAGCTAGGTGCCCGCATTGAGTATACTGGCGAAGAGGGCTACCCACCGCTGCGCCTCGATGGCCGTACGCCCCAGCCCGCCACTGAAACCGATGATTTTGCCGAACTAACCGTGCGCGGCGACATCAGCAGCCAGTACATTTCAGCCTTGCTGATGGTGGGCCCCACTTTGCCTCATGGCCTGCGCGTGTGGCTGACCGGTAAGGTAGGATCCCGCCCCTATATCCGGATGACGCAGGCGCTGATGCAGCACTTTGGGGCTGAGTGCCGCGACTTGGGCGAAGTGCTGGAGGTGCGCCCTCAGGCCTATCAGCCCACCAACTACACGGTGGAAGGTGACTGGTCGGCGGCCAGCTATTGGTATGCGATGGTGGCGTTGGCACCTGCGGGCTCCCATCTCACACTGCCCACCTTGCGCCGCTACTCCTGGCAGGGCGACCAGGCCATCGTCGGGATTATGGAGAAGCTGGGCGTGCAAACCGAGTTTTTGGCTGATGAAGCGGTTCGCCTTACCCAAATTCCGCCGGCCACCTCACTTACTCAAGACTTCACCGACTGCCCCGACCTAGCCCAAACGGTAGCCGTGGTTGCCGCCGCGTTAGGAGTGCCCACCGAAATGACCGGCCTGGAAAGCCTGCGCATCAAGGAAACGGACCGCATTGCCGCGCTTCAGGCGGAGCTGGCGAAGTTTGGCGGCTCCCTTACTGATGCGGGCGAAGGTCGGTTTATAGTTGGGGCCGAAAACTTTCAGGTACAGGGCCAGCACGTGGCTACCTACCACGACCACCGCATGGCTATGGCCTTTGCTCCACTAGCCCTGCGCGGCGCCCTAACCATCGAGGCGCCTCAGGTGGTTCGCAAATCGTACCCGCAGTTTTGGCAAGAGCTGCAAAAGGTGGGGTTTGATGTGCAGTAGATAAAAACTGATCAACTGTGCAGAAACCGGAAGCCTATTTACTCGATACCAGAGTGAGTAGGCTTTCGGTTTATAAAAGGGCTAGTGTTGTTGCAACTCCCGGAAATACGCCGCTGAGTGGCGCAGCCGACTTCCATACCAACTGAACAATTCTCCGTCTACTACCCGCACAGTAGCTTCCGGACAAAGCGCCTGAAACTCGGCTAGGTGTTTTTGGCTAAATGGATAGGGCTCCGAAGAAAGCAAAATCTGCTGGGGCGCAGCGGCCTGCAGCAGTTCAGCCGTAACTTCGGGGTAGCGCCCGAGGTGGCCGAATGCATTGGAAAAACCAGCTCGCGCCAGCATATCGGTAATAAACGTGCCGCCCGCTGCCACCATATAAGGCTTACGCCAGATGAAGTATGCCGCAGTTGTCAGCTCAGCTGGTGTGGTAAGCTCCGAGAAGGAGGTTGCTATGCTGGTGGCTATCTGTTCTGCTGCGTCCTTACGCCCCGTGATAAACCCTACCCGTTGGATCATGTCCAGTGAATCGTCAAGGGTCGTGATATCACTCATCCAGACAGGAAACATGTCTGCTAGCTGCTCTATGCCTTCCTGGTAGTTTTCTTCCTTGTTGCCAATAATCAGGTCGGGTTTCAACTCGGCAATCTGCTCGAAGTGGAAGTTCTTCGTACCACCAATAACAGCTGCATGCGAACGGGCCTCCGCCGGATGGATACAAAACTTCGTGGCACCCACTACCCGCTCTGCTAGCCCCAAATCATATAGCAACTCTGTTTGAGAAGGTACCAATGACACAATACGCCGCGGCGGAAACGGAACGGCCACGCGGCGGTTCATTTGATCCGTAACAGTAAGCGGAAGGCTAGGAATAGGAGGCAGATCCATAGAAAGCAAAGTAAAGCATCCGAACAAAAAAAGGCCTTGCCCAACGCAACGCACGCTGGCAAGGCCTTTTACTAGGCTTGAGCAAGCCGTAAAGTCTTACGAGAAGTACCTGAAATCGTGGCCGTCTTCAATGCGGAGCAGGCACTCGTAGATGAGCTTGGTTACGTTCTCCACGTCGTCTTTGTGCACCGTTTCCACGGTGGTATGCATGTACTTGAGGGGTAGCGAAATCAGGGCCGAAGCTACGCCCGCGTTGGAGTACGCAAAGGCGTCGGTATCGGTGCCGGTAGCGCGAGTGGCGGCGGCCCGCTGGAACGGAATCTCTGCGCTTGTGGCCGTTTCGATAATCAGGTCGCGCAGGTTGTTTTGTACGGCTGGGCCGTAGGTAATCACGGGGCCTTTGCCGCAGTGCAGGTCGCCGGAGGTTTTCTTCTCGTACATGGGCGCCTGCGTGTCATGAATCACGTCGGTGATAATGGCTACATCGGGCTGAATGCGGTGCGCAATCATCTCGGCGCCGCGCAGGCCAATCTCTTCCTGCACCGCATTCACGATGTAAAGGCCAAAGGGAAGGGTTTTATTATTTTCCTTCAGCATCCGGGCTACCTCCGCAATCATGAAACCACCAATGCGGTTGTCGAGCGCCCGGCCCACATAAAATTTGTTGTTAAGCACCGTGAATTCGTCCTCAAACGTCACGACGGAGCCTACGTGGATGCCCATTTCCTCCACTTCTTCCTTGCTGGAAGCGCCGCAATCCAGGAACACTGTTTCAATGGTAGGCGCTTTATCTTGCTCTACCTTGCGTACGTGGATAGCGGGCCACCCGAAAACGGCTTTTACAATGCCTTTCTTGGTGTGGATGTTCACGCGCTTGCTAGGGGCAACCAAGGGGTCAGAGCCACCATTCTTGCGCAAGTAGAGGTAGCCTTCCTTGGTGATGTAGTTGACGAAGTAGCTGATTTCATCGGCGTGCGCCTCAATTACCACCTTGTACTTAGCCTCCGGATTTACTACCCCCACTACCGTACCGTATGTGTCCACGAAGTACTCGTCGATGTAGGGTTTGATGTATTCCAGCCACAGTTGTTGGCCTTCTTTCTCAAAACCGGTAGGAGAGGGGTTATTGAGGTATTTCTGAAGGAAGTCGAATGATTCTTGGCGCATATACGAATGGCTCAAAAAGGTAAGAGAATCAAAAAATAACTACTAGGCGCTAGCTGTCGCGAGCCAGGCCATCGGGATATCGGCTTCTAGCCCTTGCGCTCCGGCTACCCGGCCCGTAAAGCGGCCTTCCTGCCGGAAACCCAGCTTTTCGTATAGCGCAATGGCGCGGGTGTTACTTTCCCGAACCAGTAGCTCTACCCGCGTAACCTGCGGAAACCGGTGTTGTACGTGGGCTAGTAGCTCCGTAAAAAGCCGGCGGCCCAAGCCTTGGCCCTGCGCAGCGGCGTCAATGGCAACCGTCAGGTCGCCGAGCACGTGCGCAAATATTTTCAGGCCAGAGGAGTACACGTGGATTTCGGCCACCAGCTGCCCATCCTGCTCAGCCACTAGCGCCACCCCGTGCGCCAAACTGCGACCCAAGAAATGCGCTACATAGTCAGCTGTAATTTCTTCTGGCTGCCGGGCCAAGCCACCAGATTCGCGCGACACTCGTTGGTAGAGGCTCTGAATAGCCTGAGCGTCCTGAAGGGTAGACGGGCGAATCTGGATAGGCATGGAAGCGGTACTACAGCGGAATATTTCCGTGCTTCTTACGTGGCAGGGTATCCACTTTGTTTTCGAGCATTTTGAACGCCCGGATGAGCTTTTGGCGCGTCTGCGACGGCAGGATTACTTCATCTACGAAGCCACGATGCGCCGCGCGGTAGGGGGTAGCAAATTTTTGCTGATACTCATCTACTTTCTCCTGCAGCTTGGCTTCGGGGTCATCGGCCTGCGCTATTTCACGCTTAAAGATGATTTCAGCGGCACCCTTAGCACCCATCACCGCAATTTCGGCCGTTGGCCAAGCGTAGTTCATATCGGCCCCAATGTGCTTGGAGTTCATCACGTCATAGGCACCGCCGTAGGCTTTACGGGTAATGACGGTGATACGCGGTACGGTAGCTTCGCAGAAAGCATACAGTAGCTTCGCGCCGTTCGTGATAATGCCGCGCCACTCTTGGTCGGTGCCGGGCAGGAAACCAGGCACGTCTTCCAGCACCAGCAGCGGAATATTAAACGAGTCGCAGAACCGTACGAAGCGGGCAGCTTTAGTGCTGGCATTGATGTCCAGCACGCCAGCCAACACAGCCGGCTGGTTGCCAACAATGCCGATGCTGCGTCCACCCAGGCGAGCAAAGCCTACCACAATGTTCTCAGCAAAGTTCTGGTGCACTTCCAGGAAAGAGCCCGCATCAATAATGCCCTCAATCACCTCCCGCATATCGTAGGGCTGATTGGGGTTTTCAGGGATAATGGTATCCAACACCGCGCGCGACTCGTCCTGGCCAGCTTCATAGGGCAAGGCTGGAGCCGTTTCCTCGCAGTTTTGGGGCATGTAGCTCAGCAGCGCCTTCAGGTGGTTGATGCAGGCTACCTCGTTGGCGCAGCTAAAGTGCGTTACACCGCTTTTGGCCGAGTGAGTGCTGGCGCCGCCCAGCTCTTCACTGGTCACATTTTCATGCGTTACCGTCTTCACTACATTCGGACCCGTCACGAACATGTAGCTCGTGTCTTCTACCATCAGAATGAAGTCAGTAATGGCGGGCGAGTACACGGCACCACCGGCGCACGGGCCCATAATTGCCGATAGCTGCGGTACTACTCCGGAGGCCAAGGTGTTCTTGTAGAAGATATCGGCATATCCGCCGAGGCTTACCACGCCTTCCTGAATCCGGGCTCCGCCCGAATCGTTGAGACCAATAACCGGCGCGCCATTCTTCATGGCTAGGTCCATAATCTTCACAATTTTCTCGGCGTGCGTTTCGCTGAGCGAGCCGCCAAACACCGTGAAATCTTGCGAGAAAACGTACACCAAACGACCATTTACGGTGCCGTAGCCGGTTACTACCCCGTCGCCTAGGTAGTACTCCTTGTCCAAGCCGAAGTCCTTGGAGCGGTGCATTACAAACTTCCCTATTTCCTCGAACGAGCCTTCATCTAGAAGCAGGTCCACCCGCTCACGGGCCGTAAGCTTGCCTTTTTTATGTTGGGCATCGATTCGGGCCTGGCCGCCCCCTAGTAAGGCTTCCTGGTTTTTGCGGTCGAGAACTTCGAGTTTGCTTAGTTGGGCTTCAGCGTGCGGGTCAGACATTGGGTGGGCTTAAAGGGAGGTCAATGTAGCTACTTAGGTCAGGAAGCCAAAGGTAACGTACCGATAAAGAAAAGCCGCACCAGAATTCGGGGCCTCGCAGATCAAGCATGTGAAGCTTAGCAAAAAGAGGAAAGGTCCTTCTGCTTCGTTTCTGCCAAGAAATAGGATGAGCTAAAACACAAAAAACGGCCGGTTCCTGTGTAGGAACCGGCCGTTTAATTGCTCTTGACGATTACTCGCCTTTCTTCTTGTTGTCCTTCGGCTCGTCATCGCTAGGTTCGGGAGCTTCCTCAGGACGCTCGTCGCTAGCTAAGTTGAGCGCTTCACCGCTTTTGCTCACGGCGAAGGTCAGTTCCTCGGCGCCTTCTGCGAAGTCGGCCGTAATAACGTCACCCTGGGCAATTTCAGCTTTCAGGATTTCCTCCGCAATCGGATCTTCGATATACTTCTGGATAGCCCGGTTCAGCGGACGTGCACCGTACTTAGGATCATAGCCTTTTTCAGCTACAAAGTCCTTGGCGGCTTCAGTCAACTCTACACGGTAGCCCAGCGTCTGGATACGGCCCAACAGCTTCGACAGCGAAATGTCGATAATCTTGTGGATATCGGCTTTCTCCAGGGAGTTAAACACGATAACGTCATCCAAACGGTTCAGGAACTCGGGCGAGAAGGTTTTACGCAGGGCGTTGGTGATGGTGCCCTTCGTCAACTCATCCATGTTCTCCTGACGCGCCTTGGTTCCGAAACCAATCCCAGCACCGAAGTCCTGCAGGTCACGAGCACCAATGTTCGAGGTCATGATGATGATGGTGTTCCGGAAGTCAACCTTACGGCCCAGACCATCGGTCAGAATACCATCGTCCAGCACTTGCAGCAGAATGTTGTATACATCTGGGTGCGCTTTCTCAATCTCGTCGAGCAAGATAACGGAGTAGGGCTTGCGGCGGATTTTCTCCGTCAGCTGACCACCCTCTTCATAGCCCACGTAGCCGGGAGGCGCGCCCACCAGGCGCGAGATGCTGAATTTCTCCATGTACTCCGACATATCAATTCGCACCAGCGAATCTTCTTTATCGAAGAGGTACGTTGCCAGCACTTTAGCCAGCTCCGTTTTACCTACACCCGTTGGGCCTAGGAATACGAACGAACCGATAGGTTTCTTAGGATCTTTCAGGCCAACGCGGGTACGCTGGATAGCTTTAACCAATTGCTTGATGGCCTTGTCCTGACCGATCACGCGGCCTTGCAGCTCTTCGCCCATTTTCAGGAGCTTGGAGCTTTCGTTCTGCGCAACACGCGAAACCGGGATGCCCGTCATCATGGCAATAACCTCGGCCACGTTCTCCTCTTTCACCGTGTAGCGCTTCTTCTTAGTCTCCTCTTCCCAGTCCTTTTTGGCCTGCTCGAGTTGATCAATCAGCTTCTTTTCGGTGTCGCGGAGCTTAGCGGCTTCCTCATACTTCTGCGACTTCACCACGCGGTTTTTCTCGCCTTTGATGTTCTCAATCTGCTCTTCGAGCTTGAGAATGTCTTCGGGCACCACAATGTTGTTGATGTGCACGCGCGCACCAGCTTCGTCGAGGATATCAATGGCTTTGTCTGGCAGGAAACGGTCCGACATATAGCGGTCCGACAGCTTCACGCAAGCTTCAATAGCCTTATCGGTGTACACCACGTGGTGGTGGTCCTGATACTTGTCCTTAATGTTGTTCAGGATTTCAATGGTTTCCTCAGGCGTGGTAGGATCTACCATTACCATCTGGAAACGACGGGCCAAGGCACCATCCTTCTCAATGTACTGACGGTACTCATCGAGCGTAGTAGCGCCAATGCATTGGATTTCGCCACGGGCCAGAGCCGGCTTGAACATGTTGGAAGCGTCCAGCGAGCCAGAAGCTCCACCAGCACCTACAATCGTGTGCAGCTCGTCAATGAATAGGATAACGTCCGGAGACTTTTCCAGCTCATTCATTACGGCCTTCATACGCTCTTCAAACTGGCCGCGGTACTTAGTACCAGCTACCAGCGAAGCCAAATCGAGGGTAACTACGCGCTTACCGAACAACACGCGTGATACCTTCTTCTGAATGATGCGTAGGGCAAGGCCTTCAGCAATTGCCGTTTTACCTACACCAGGCTCACCAATCAGAATGGGGTTGTTCTTCTTGCGGCGCGACAGAATCTGAGCTACACGCTCAATTTCTTTTTCGCGGCCTACAATAGGGTCAAGCTTGTCTTCCTCTGCGAGCTTGGTCAGGTCGCGGCCGAAGTTGTCAAGCACTGGAGTGCGCGACTTCTCATTGCCTTTTTTAGGGGTAGCACCGGCTCCGGCACCGCCGCGGCCTGCTGAGCCCCCAAAGAGGCGGTCGTTATCGTCGTCGTCGGCCTCGGGGCCGTTGGTGGGGTTGTTCGCCGTGTTACCGTGGTAGTCCAGCGAATCACGTACGGATTCGTAGTTCACGTTAAATTTGCTCAGGATTTGGGACGAAATATTGTCTTCATCGCGCAGAATCGACAGGAGCAAATGCTCGGTGCCAATAATTTCGCTTTTGAAGATTTTAGCTTCCAGGTAGGTAATCTTGAGAACTTTCTCGGTCTGCTTTGTCAGGGGGATAGAGCCAGTTATGCTCGTTCCCTGCGTAGCTGTATTGCGAGTGGCTTGCTCAAGGGCGTACTTCAGCTCGTCCACGGAAACGCCCAATTTCTTGAGCAGCCCGATGGCCGTGCCTTCCCCCTCGCGAATCATGCCCAGCAATAAGTGTTCGGTACCGATATAGTCGTGCCCAAGCCGGATGGCTTCCTCCCGGCTCAGGGAGATGACCTCCTTGACACGATTTGAGAATTTAGCTTCCATGCAGATAAGGTAGTGAAGAAAAACGGAACCCCGCAAGCACAAAATCAGGCATGTGCTGGCGGGTTAGGCCGCTGTATTCTGAAAACAGAGTGATGCGGGCGAAGGTTCGGAGGCGGCAACTACATTACGTAAGAAAACTGCCGGCGGACGGTCCCTGCATAAAGAGCAGGTCTAATATGCTGAGTTCCGGTACAAAATCTTTACCAAACGTCTGTGAGTACGGACGAACCGACTTCCTGTCAGGTTTTGGCTGGCTAGCTGCTTTCGGAGTAAGCCAATCGCGCCGATCTAGGATTGAGGATTCTGGTAAAGAAGGGTTGAGGCCCGCAAGAGGGGTAGTAGAAGGAGAGAGGAAATCCGAAGTGAGCTGTACCGGTAGCCGAAGCCGCAGGCAGCGCAAATGAAATTCCAGGAGGCGGTAGTTAAGCTCAAAAAGGAGCCGTGGTTTCTGTACGTAAATGTCGTGGAGATAGTCGGCGTAATATTCGAAGTACGGCGTACCGCCGTATGCGGTTTGCAAAGTGCGCCAATGCCGGTGTACCCAGTTCTGGCTGTAATCGATTTCAATTTCTGAAGTCAGGACTTTCTCACTGCGGTTGCCATTGATAACGGGCACAGTAAGGGGCTGTACGCCTTGAGCCGTGAGGATAAGGCACCGGTTGCGGTAGGTTTGCTTGTGATAGTTGTCGTGGGCCTCCAGCAACAGGGCGTCGGCTCCAATCAGTTCAGCAAAGAAAGCGGCGGGCGGATTGTACTGCGACTCAAATAAAACAGCGGGCATGCAAAAAGTATTAGGCCTGAACCAGGCCATGCGAAAGCGTGATGATACAAGAAAGTGTGGAAATACCGGAGCAACTCCTATATTAGGAGAGTCCGGGCTGAATATTGCAGTATGCTTCCCGGATCTGGAACCGCAGTTGTAAAAGTGGGAAGACGTTTTTGAAACGACGTTTCGGGTCTTAGTGTTGGTCGGGCTTGTAGAGATGACTTTCCACAGCTTGCTCACCCTATTACCGCCAATCTGACATGATGCCTACTGTACTCCGGTTTTTACTACCCCTCTGCTTACTGGTAACTTCGCTGCTACCAGCCTTCGGGCAGCACCAGTTGCAGCTTGATGTAGCCACCTATCGGCATGATGATGTGGCCGTGAAGGGAACGGTGGTAGAAGTGTATGCCACCATTGCGGGCAAGCACCTTACGTATCAGCGGCGCGGCCCGAAAATGTATCAGGCCGGCGCTACGGTGCTGCTGGAGGTAATCAAGCCCGATGGCACGGCCGCGTACCAAGAAACCATTACGCTAAAGCCGCCTGTGCTTCGCGATACTACCGCGGCCATTAAAAATCCGGTGAGCTTTCAGAAGCGCATCAACCTGCCCGAAGGCCGCTACACGCTGCGGGGCCAGATGCGCGACCTATATCGCTCTGCCAACGTGGATATAGTGGAGCAGCCTCTGGTACTGGAGTTTGGCGGCAGCAAGCCCCGCATGAGCAGCATTGTATTGCTAAGCCGCCCGGCCAGCCGCTCTTCAGTAGAGGCCAATAATTTTATGCGCAACGGACTTAGCCTGACGAGGGCCGTGGGCGGGCTGTATGCGCGCGGAATGGATAAGCTGTACTTTTACGCCGAGCTGTACAACGTCACGGCCGAACAACCCTACATGGTCAGCTACCGCTTGCGCGCCGATAAGGCAACCAAAAATGTGGCGTCGGGCCAGGGCACTGTACTAGGTGCTTCCGGCAGATCAACCGTGCTGACGGGGGAGCTAGACATTAGTAAAGTACCGGCCGGCGAGTATACACTGACTTTGGAAATCCGAAACGCGAAAAAACAAGTGCTTTCCACTCAAACCACCCTGATGCGCCGCGACCCGGCCGATTACGCTCCGGTTGGGGCCGTTATGCCCCGATGAGTTCTGTTACCCCCGTTCTGAAGTCCTACCCCTGGTATTACCGGCCCCTAGAGTGGCTGCTGGTTGGTTTATCAAAATTGCCTCTACAGCTGCTGTACGGCCTTTCATTTATTCTGTATGTGCTGATGGCGCATGTTTTCCAGTATCGCCGAAAGGTAGTGCTGGAGAACATGCGCCATTCATTTCCTGAGAAGTCAGAGACGGAAATACAGCAGTTGGCTACGGCTTTCTATCGTCACTTTTCGGAGCTGATGGTAGAAATCCTGAAGCTGGCCTCCATGCCGGCCGCTGAGCTTAAAAAGCGGGTGTGGTTCAGCAACCCCGAGGTGATGGAGCGGCACTTTGCGCAGGGCCGCACCGTACTCGGGCTTTCCTCGCACGCTGGCAACTGGGAATGGGTGCTTACTTCCGGCGCCGTGTGGCTTTCGGCGCATACTGATGGGGTGTACAAGCCGCTGAGCAACCCGTTTTTTGAGAACTTTATGTACCGGCTGCGCACGCGCACAGGCTCGGGCCTCATTCCGATGCGCGACACGCTCCGCGACATGGTGCAGCGCAAAGGCGAAGTACGGGTGGTGAGTATGCTTTCTGACCAGGCCGCCGGCCCCGAAGACCGACCGTACTGGACCACGTTCATGAACCAGGACTCCGGCTTCTATACCAGCGCCGACCGCTTGGCCGCCAAGTTCAATTGTCCGGTAGTGTACGTGAGCATTCGGCGGCTCAAGCGCGGCTACTATCAGATTGTGCTCACGGAACTCTACGACGGCGACTCGCCGCTACCCAAAGACAGCTACCCCATTACGGACGCGTTTGTAAAGCAGCTAGAGCAGGATATCCGGCTGTTTCCGGCCGATTACCTCTGGACGCACCGCCGCTGGAAACACAAACGAGTAGCAAAATAAAAAGCGGAGAACGGAAGTTGCTGGCTGACTAGGTACGTCAGAGCCGCAAACCCCCGTTCTCCGCTTTTTTGTGTTACAGCCTACAAATACTGCTCAATGTCGCCGGCGCCTTGCCGAATGATGTCGAAATCTTCATTGGTGCAGTCGACCACGGTGCTGGCGATGTTGTTGCCGAAGCCCCCATCAATTACTAGGTCTACCAAGGGCCGGTATTTCTCAAAGATGAGGTCCGGATCGGTGCTGTATTCCAGAATTTCGTCGTCGTCGTGAATAGAGGTTGACACGATGGGGTTGCCTAGCTCGCGCACTAGCAGGGTACAGATTTGGTTATCGGGCACCCGAATGCCAACCGTTTTGCGCTTTACGCCGCCGTAGCGCGGGGCTTTGGTACTGGCCTCAAAAATGAAGGTATACGGCCCCGGCAAGGCCTTTTTCAGCACCTTGTACACCGGCGTTGTAATGTTGTGGGCGTAGTCGGTGATGTGGGACAGGTCGGAGCAGATAAAGGAAAGGTTGGCTTTTTCCGGATGAATGCCCTTAATCCGGCAGAGCTTTTCCACTGCCTTCGCGTTGTGAATATCACAGCCGAGGCCATACACCGTGTCGGTAGGATAAATGATAACGCCGCCTTTGCGCAGGATATCAACGGCTTGCTGAATTTTATTCTGAGGAGGATTATCGGGGTGAATGCGGAGCAGAGTGGCAGCCATAGCAGAACAGAGGTTGAGTGAGCATTCCGCCCCGGTTCCCTAGGGCATCGGGGGCGGTCAAGGTACAAGCAGATCCAGAAACCTGCTACTCTTTTCGGTAAAAAGGCTCAGTAGGTTGTGTTGGTGTTGGTTTGAGGACAGGAGGGACCTAGTAAAAGTGGTGCTACCTTCCGCAGGCCTGGTTTCCGGCTTCGGATTATTGTGCCGGGTGCTGAATAGAGCAAATGAAGAAACCGTACTTTTGAACTCCTGAACTACCTTGGGTTTGCTGGCGCACAGGGGCTAGTAACACCAAGCAGTATTCCTGTTTTGCTACCTCTTCTGTTTTCATGGCCAAAACCCGCATCGATTACAAGGCAAAAGCTACGCGTCGCCGCAACCGCTTTGCTTACCTCACCGGCATTTTCGGGCTGCTGCTGGTTACCTTTTCCTATTATTTCTATCAGGTTTTCTTTACGCCCAACGTCGAGACGAAAGGCCGCCCTACTTACGTTCTGGTGCGCAAAGGGCAGTCGGCCCGGTCGGTTCTCGATTCCATTGATGCCAGCGGCGTGGTGGTAGACAAATTGAGCCTGCGCTTTGTGGCGCGCCTGATGAAGTACGAAAAGCTGGTGAAGCCCGGTCGCTATGAACTCAAAGACGGCTACACCAACCGCCAGCTCATCAATGACCTGCGCACCGGCCGCCAGTCGCCGCTGAAGCTCACATTCCAGAACATTCGGCTGCGCGAAGACCTGGCCCGCAAGCTTAGCACTGCCATTGATGCCCGGCCCGGCCAGTTCGATTCGTTGCTCAGCAGCCCCAGCTACACCAAAAGCCTAGGCTTCGACACCACGAACATCCTCTCGATGTTTATCCCGAACACCTACGAGCTGTACTGGAACTCCTCGCCCGACAACCTCATGCAGCGCATGAAAAAGGAGTACGCCAAGTTCTGGACCCCGGCCCGCGACGCCAAGCGCGAAAAACTAGGCCTGAGCCGCACCCAGGTGAGCACGCTAGCCAGCATTGTGGAGGCCGAGCAGCAGCAGCACGCCGATGAGCGCCCCCGTGTAGCGGGCGTGTACCTCAACCGTCTCAAGCGCGGCATGAAGCTCCAGGCCGACCCCACCGTGGTGTACGCCAACCGCGACTTCACCATCAAGCGCGTGCTGAATGTGCATTTGGCCAAAGATTCGCCTTACAATACCTATAAATACAGTGGCCTGCCGCCGGGCCCCATCAACCTGCCCAGCATTGCTAGCATTGATGCCGTGCTGAACCCCGAAAGCCACGACTATCTGTACTTCTGCGCCAAGGAAGATTTTAGCGGCTACCACGCCTTTGCCCGCAATGAGCAGGAGCACCTCGTGAATGCCCGTCGCTACCAGGCCGCCCTCAGCCGCGCTGGTATTATGAAGTAAATCAGTTACCGGTTATTAGTCACGAGTTGCCAGTGAAAATCTGTTGCCGCTCACAACCTCAATCAGGCCTCTGAATATGTATCAATCCGACACCCACATCCGGGTACGCTATGCCGAAACGGACCAAATGGGCTACGTGTACCATGGCAATTACGCGGCCTATTTTGAAGTGTGCCGTACCGAGGCCTTCCGGCAGCTGGGCATCAGCTACAAAGATCTGGAAGCCGATGGGGTAGGGATGCCAGTAGGAGAAATTCGGACCCGATTCCGCCGCCCCGCCCGCTACGACGATTTGCTGACCGTACGCCTGCTGTTAAAGCAACCTGCCGAAGGCTCACGGGTGTTATTTGAGTACGAAATCTACAACGAGGCCCAGGAACTGCTCACCGAAGGCCATACCCTGATGGTGTTCGTGAGCATGGCCACCGGTCGGCCCGTGCCCGTACCACAGGATATTCAGGCCAAGCTGGCGCCGTACTTCACCGACGATGAAACTGCCGGCCCGCTCACGCCACCGAAAACACCTTCTGATGCGCCGGCCCCGGCGGCGTTCCTGAAAAAATGAGCACCTAGGAATGCTGCCAGCGCCGTTGCTGTTTCGTGAGCAGTACTGCTAGGTGCCTGTGTACTCGTAACCCATATCCATGCGTCTTCCCGTTCGTCGCTACCACTTGCCCGATGTGCGCCGCCGCCGGTCTTACCGGCAGTTCATCGTGTTCTTGAAGCAGCTGCGCTTTCATGGCGGCAAGGCCTCGGTGTATGACGTAGTGGACCGGCTGCTGCAGGAAATCAAGCTCGATGGCGTAGCCAAGCGCGCTAGTTATATGGCGTTCAACTTCACCATCGCCATCTTTCCCACCATCATCTTTCTGTTCACGCTCATTCCCTATATCCCCGTTCCCAACCTGAACGTGGACATTCTGCAGTTCCTGTCGGATCTAATGCCGAAGGAAATGTACGTAGCCGTTTCCGGCACCATTGAGGATATTCTAAATATTCAGCACGGCGGTTTGCTGTCGTTTGGTTTCGCTACAGCTCTGGTACTCAGCTCCAATGGCATCATGGCCTTGCTTGATGCCTTTGAGAAAAAGTATCCGTCGTTTAAAAAGCGCACCTACGTCCGGAAGCGCGTCATTGCTACCCTGCTCACGGTGGTGTTGTCGGCGGTGTTGCTGTTTGCCGTGGTGGGTATCTTCTTCGGGACCTACATCATTGATGCGCTGGTGTTCAATGAAATCGTTCCCGAGCGCCTTACCGATCAGTTGATTACGCTGCTGCGCTACGGCTCGGTGGTGGGCCTATTTCTGCTCGCAACGTGCCTGGTGTACTACTACGTGCCGCCCATTCACGACAAATGGCCCTTTCTGTCGGCCGGCTCGGTGGTAGCCACGCTGCTGATTTTTCTGGTGTCGTTTCTGTTTATTCTTTACGTCAAGATTTTCGACAGCTATAACCACTTTTATGGCTCCATCGGCACGCTGGTAGGCTTTATGGTGTGGCTTGATTTTGTGTGCATGACCCTGATTCTCGGCTTTGAAGTCAACGTCAGCATTGATGCCGTGACCGGACGCCTGAAGCGGCCGGAGCTGGCCGCCCGTCACACGGTATAATTAGTGATTTGAGAATGAGCGGCTAAGCCAAAAAGTGAAAGAAAAAAACTGCCGCCTTATTGCACCTTAATATTTGCTGGCTACTTTTGCCATCCCAAACCACTCAGTTGGGCCTTACAGAGAGGTGGCAGAGTGGTCGAATGCGACGGATTCGAAATCCGTTATACCTGCAAGGGTATCGGGGGTTCGAATCCCCCCCTCTCTGCAAAAAGCTTTTTCAAATCGAGAAGAAGCCGTATTATTGTTGAATACCGCAAGGACGCATCCAGCTTACTTTCTAGAGGAGTGGCAGAGTGGTCGATTGCGGCGGTCTTGAAAACCGTTGAGGGTTAAACCTCCGGGGGTTCGAATCCCTCCTCCTCTGCGAACCGCGCGGTATCCAACAGCAAACCGTCTGACTTAACAGTCAGGCGGTTTTGTTTTTTAGGCCCAGTTATGGGAACTTACTGCTCAGCTTAAGGGTAGTGAGGGTTCGCCAGACTACTGCTTCCGCTGCATAGTATAGGTAGTAGCTGGTATGCCTGTTGTGATTTTGCCCCTCTATGTCTGAATTGCTTTACGATATCAACCTGCAACAATTGCCCGATGAGTTTCTGACGGGCGACTGGCGGGTAGCTGACCGCATTCTGAACCGAACTGATCCGCATACGGCGCTGGCTCAGGCCGAGCGGTTTCAGCTGCAGCCCGGTCGGGTAGATGTGCTGGCCCCCGGACAAAAAGACTCGGGCCGCTGGCTGGTGCAGCGCGATACCTTGCTGAACCGGCCATATCTGGAGCTGAATCTGGAAAAAGAGCAAACCCGAGCCCTGGTAACGCGCCTGCGCCGCTCCCGCGACGGGATAATCAGCCAGCTCAACCTCTATTTTCAGTCGGGCATGGAAATGCAGCTTACCCGACCTTAGTCTGTTTCTAAACGCCAAACGGTTTGCTTCATATGGCTTTAGCCGATTCTGATAACCTTGCTTCCTTGTCTGCCGCTTCAGCAGCTCCTATAAGCCCTTCCGTGGCTACTTCCGTACTGCTGGCCACTACGGATGCCGCCGGACAAATAGCGTATGCCAGTCCGCAGCTTCTTCAGTACACGGGCCTTTCGTTCACTCAGGTAGTTGAACAGTGGGCTTCACTGATTCATCCCGACGATCAGGCCCGCATTATTGGGCAGTGGCAGACGGCACTGAGCAGCGGACAAGAGTATCAACTAGAGTTTCGGTTGCGCCGCCACGATGGCCAGTACCGCTGGGTGCGTAGCAACGGCTACCCTCAAGTAGATGAGCAAGGCTCAGTGCAGCAATGGATTTCCAGCATCGTGGATGTAGAGAAGCTGCGCGACGGAACGGCAGCCGGTATTGGTTCAGCTGAGGATTTTAGCCTATTAGCGGAGCTGATTCCCCAGCTTGTCTGGACTACCGATCCGCAGGGGTTTCATACCTACTTCAATCAGCGCTGGACCAACTTCACGGGCTACACCCTGGCCGACAGCGTGGGCCCCGATATGTGGAACAACCTGCTCCACCCCGATGACCGGGAGCGGGCCCGTCAGGTGTGGGGCCACTCGCTGGCTACCGGCGAGTTCTACGAAATCGAATACCGCTTTAAATCGCAGAGCAACGACTATCGGTGGTTTTTGGGACAGGCGGTGCCCGTGCGCGATGAGGCCGGCCAGATTGTGAAATGGTTTGGTACCTGCACCGACATCCACGACCAGAAAATGCAGCAACTGGCCCTGCGCAAGCGGGAGCAGGACTTTACCAGCCTGGCCAATGCCATTCCGCAGCTAGCCTGGATGGCCGACGAAACCGGTAGCATTGTGTGGTACAACGACCGGTGGTTTCGGTTTACGGGCACTACCCTGGATGAAATGCTGGGTTGGGGCTGGCAGAAAGTACACCACCCAGATTTCGTAGAGGCTGTCACGGCTGGCTTCAAGCAAGCCATTGCTGTTGGCGAGAAATGGGAAGACACCTTTCCGCTGCGCCGCCACGATGGGGAGTACCGCTGGTTTTTGAGCCGCGCGCTGCCCGTGCGCGACGATGATGGCCGAATAGTACGTTGGTGCGGCACCAATACCGATGTAACCGAGCAGAAACAACTGCAGGACCAGCTGGAGCGCGCCTACGCTGATTTGGAAGCGAAAGTAATGTTCCGGACGCTTGATCTGGAGCGCGAAGTGCAGGAGCTGCGCCAGCGCCTCGGCGAATAACCAACCCTCGTAAACCATCAAAAAGCCCGTCTTGCTCAGGAGCAAAGCGGGCTTTTTGCGTTTAGAAGCGGAGGCTACCTAGTAAAATCGGCTAAACCGGTTGGCCGCTATTCTTCAGTATCCTGTCCTTTTTTCAGCTCGGCATCCAGGAAATAGGCGCCGCGGCGCACGAGGCGGGTTGTGTCCGGAATGGGATCTAGTACATTCACCACCACATCACCGTTTTCGGCGGCTCCCGTTTTCACGCGGTAGCGGTGGTACACGTTGGGCGCCGTTTGGGCGAAGATGTAGCTGAACTCACCCGCCTGCACAATGGCTTCTTCGGGCAACGTACGCTGGCGGGCGCCCGCCGTCTGGATATGGGCCGATACGTACTGGCCGGGTAGCACATCGTCGCGCTCTGGCTCCAGGTGGGCGTGCACGCTCACGGTCCGGGCATCTTCATTAAAGGCCTTTCCTACCAGAAACACCCTAGCGCCCATGTCCTCATTCGAGCCGCGGCTGGGTATCTTGAACAAGATGTGCTGCCCAACTTTCACGCGGGCAATGTCGCGCTCAAACACCTTCAGCTCCAGGTGCAGATCCGAGCGGTCCACGATTTCCACCAGCACATCCTGCGGATTTACGAACTGGCCGGGGTTCATGCTCACGGTTTTAACGTAGCCCTTGATGGGCGAGACAAGAGGTACCGTAGAGGATATTTCGCCTTTATCGAGGCGGACCATAGAAATGCCCAGCATGCGCAGCTGTCCGGCCGTAGAGCGCAGCAGTGCCTGCTCCGAGGCATAGTCGCTTTGGGCCTGCTGCAGCTTGCGTTTGGCGCCTACGTCTTCGGCATCGAGGGTTTGCTGGCGCTGCAGCTCCTTTTGCAGAAAGGCTACGCGGGCTTTGCTTTGGAGGTATTCTTGCTGGAGCTTCAGATAATCGGGGTGGCGCAATACGGCCACCACACCGCCACGCGCCACCTGCTGGCCCGGTAGTACCGCCACGCTCTGCACGTAGCCGCCCATCACGGCCGACACCGACGCATGGTTTTGGGGCGGTACATCAATGCTGCCATTGGCCTGCACATCAGAAGTCATGTTTTTCCAGGTGAAGGCGCCCGTTTCCAGCCCGGCTGCTTTGGCCAGGGCGGGGCTTACGCTTAGCTGGTTAGGGTTTGAGGCCGGAGCAGGGGTAGTAGGCCGTGCTGCCGCTTCGGTTTGGGTAGTTTTATCCGAGCCGCAGGAAGCCAGCACAAGACCCGCAGCCAGCAGAAGAAAAGTCGATTTCATGAGGAAGAGGTTGGGCAAAGCAGGATCGGTTTGGAGAGGAATGGCACCTAGTAAACCGCGCCGCTGCAGAAGGCTATTGAGAATCGGGGCCGGTGAGGGCCTGAAGTTGCAGTACCAGCTCGTTGTATTGCCGGATTTGGTCGAGGTACGCCGCGCGAATTTGCCAGGCCGGCTCCGTGTTCACCACGTATTCTACATATTCCACGTCGCCGGCCCGGAAGCTTTTTTCAGCGGTGTCCAGAATAAGGCGGGCCTGCGGTAAGGCGCTCTGCTCATAGTACGTAAGCGAGGCCCGGGCCCGGCCGAGTTGTTGGCGCAGGCCGGCTAGCTCGCCGCTTAGCTGGGTGGCTGCGTAGCGTAGCTGAGATGCAGCCGCCTGCTCGCCCAGCCGGGCCGCCTGGATGCGGCCTTTCTGCACTCCACCCAGCAGCGGCACTGCCACCCCGGCCTGGGCCACATGAAAGCCGTTTTCCTTGTTGATAGTCTGGTTGAAATAGCCCAGGCGCACATCGGGCAGGCGGCGCAACTGCTCCACGCGCGTTTGGCGGCGGCTGGTTTCCACTTCTTGCTCCAGCAGGGCCAGGGTAGGGTTAGAGGCCGATGTGAGGCTAGCCGTATCGGCGGGCAGGAGGGGGGCAACGGCTGCTGCTGTGGTATCGATGGTGGCGGGGCGGCCTAGGTTCAAGAGTACGCCCAACCGCTGCTGCTGCACTTGCCGGTCGGTGATGACAATGGCCAGCCGGTTTTGTAGTTCCCGCATGCGTGCCTCCGCCGATACCTGCTCCAGCCGGTTGGTTTCGCCCGTCTGGTACCGGATTTTGGCAGCACGGGCGGCCCGGCGGTACAGGCTGTCTTGGCGCCGAAGCAGGGCGGCACGGCGGTAGCTCAGCAGCAACTCATAATAGGTGCTCCGGATGGTGCGGGTAAGCTCCCGGCGCTGGGCGCGCACACGCTGCTCCGCCGTCAGGATCTGTCCCTCAAGCAGGCGGCGCTGAGCCCCATATACGCCGGGCAGGGCTGTTTGCTGCACAATGTTCAGGCTCTGGTCGCGCAAGGGTCCTGAAATCTGGCCCACCTGAAAATCGACCACCGTGCGAGGTACATCATAACCGGTTCGCGCGAGGGCACGTTGGCGCTCTACTTCCAGCGCGCCGCCTTGCACCAACAAGCTCTGGCGCAACCCCGTTTGCACGGCCTGTTCCAGCGTGAGCGGCCCATCTGCCGAAGCAAGAGCAGGAGCAGGGGCTGCCGGGGGCGGCAGCGTGCGGGGCGTCGTCTGGGCCCCGGCGAGGCCGGGCAACAACAGCAGCAGGAAAAAAAGGTATTTCAACATATGCAGTAGCAGCAACCGAGGCCCGGTTTGCGCGGGCCGAAGGGCTAGGAAAGGGTTATAGCTCATGATTCTCCCGGGCATCGGCCAGGGTTTCGGGCGTGGGCTCAGTGGGGCTGGGCTCACCGTCTTTGGTAAAGAAGGTATAAAGCACGGGCAGCACCACCAGGGTAAGCAGGGTAGCCGAAATCAGGCCGCCAATAACCACCGTAGCCAGTGGCTTCTGCACCTCGGCGCCACCTGAGTTGCTCAGGGCCATGGGCAGGAAGCCCAGGGAGGCCACGGCCGCCGTGAGCAGCACCGGCCGGAACCGCTCTGCCGTAGCCCTCACTACCCGTTCCCGCACCGAGTCAATACCCACTAGCGCCAGTTCATTAATGCTGGCTACCAGTACAATACCGTTCAGCACTGCTACCCCAAACAAGGCAATAAAGCCTACTCCCGCCGAAATGCTGAAGGGCATACCGCGCAGCCACAACCCCATAATGCCCCCAATGGCCGCCAGCGGAATACCCGTAAAAATGAGCAGGGCCTGCTTTACAGAGTGAAACGAAAGATACAGCAGCACGAAAATCAGGAGCAGCGCCACGGGCACGGCCACTGCCAGCCGCGACTTCGCCTGTTGCAGAT
Organism: Hymenobacter seoulensis; assembly: GCF_054780535.1. NCBI lineage: Bacteria > Pseudomonadati > Bacteroidota > Cytophagia > Cytophagales > Hymenobacteraceae > Hymenobacter > Hymenobacter seoulensis. The sequence continues at coordinate 1,314,103 of NZ_BAAGWD010000001.1, read as the reverse complement.
TCTCGAACTGCCCGCCGTATTTCAGGGAGTAGCCTTCGGGCAGTTTGAGGCCAGCGGTGAGTTGCTGCTGAATGTCCTGCACCAAGCTCTCCACGTCGCGGTTGCGCACGTTCACGCCAATATTGATGCGGCGCCGGGCATCATCGCGCGATACCTGAATAGGCGCATTGCGGAAGTCAACGGCAGCAACCTCTTCCAGGGGGACTTTCTCCCCGTTGGGCAGATCTACGTAAAGCGCACGTAGGTCCTGAATGCCGCGGCGGTTGGTGCTATCGAGGCGCACCACCAGGTCAAAGCGCCGCTCGCCCTCGTACACTTGGCCTGCTACGTCGCCGGCAAAGGAGGCCCGCAGCAGCGTGTTCAGCTCCGAAACCTGGAGGCCATACTGCGCCAGCTTGCTGCGGTTGTAGGTCACGCGCAACTGCGGGAGGGCGGCAATCTGTTCCACCTTCAGGTCGCCAACGCCAGCCAGCGGACGAATGAGGGCGGCTGCTTCATTGGCTTTCTCAAACAGCAGCCCTAGGTCGTCGCCGTAAATCTTGATGCTGATATCAGACTTTACCCCGGAAATCAGCTCGTTGAAGCGCATCTGGATGGGCTGCTGAAACTCCAGGCTCACACCGGGCACGCCGGCCAGCGCCTCGCTCATCTTACCAGCCAGCTCCTCGCGGGTTTCTGCCGAGGTCCATTCCTTCTGGGGCTTGAGCACCACAATCTGGTCGGAGTCTTCCAGCGACATGGGGTCGGTGGGAATTTCCGAGGTGCCAATCTTGCTGACTACCTGCTCTACTTCCGGGAACCGCTCCAGCAGGATTTTCTGCACCTGTGTGCTGGTAGCAATGCTTTGAGCCAACGACGAGCCGGGAGGCAACCCTACGTACACGGCAAAGTCGCCTTCATCCAGCTGCGGAATGAACTCACCACCCATACGCGCAAACACTACCCCCGCCAGCACCAGTAACCCTAGGGCCGCTCCGGCCACCAACCCCCGCAGTCGCAGCGCGCCATGAATAATGGGCCGGTAGCCGCGGTACAGAAATTTCATGATGCGGTCGGCGAAGGTGCCTTCCTCCTTGATATCCTTGCGCAGGGCCCACGCCGATACGGCCGGCACATACGTGAGGCACAAGAGCATGGCCCCGATGATGGCAAAGCTCACGGTAAGGGCCATGGGCCGGAACATCTTACCCTCAATGCCAGTAAGGGCCAGAATGGGCAGATATACAATGAGAATGATGAGCTGCCCGAACAAAGCTGAGCGCATCATGCGGGTAGCGGCGGTTTCGGCTACCTGGTCCATGGATTCGTGCTCCGCTTTGGCGCGGAAGTGCACGAGGTGGAAAATCATGGCTTCCACAATAATCACGGCGCCGTCCACAATCAGTCCGAAATCCAGCGCGCCCAGGCTCATGAGGTTGGCCGAAACGCCAAACGTGCGCATCAGGCCCAGCGCAAACAGCATGCACAGCGGAATCATGGAGGCAACTACCAACCCGGCCCGCCAGTTGCCGAGCAGCAGCAGTAGCACCACCATCACAATAATGCCGCCTTCAATCAGGTTTTTGGCTACGGTGTGAATGGCCGTGTCTACTAGCTTGGTGCGGTCGAGGAAGGGGCGCACATACAGGCCTTCGGGGAGCAGTTTGTTAATTTCCTCTACTCGCGCCTTCACGCCCTTGATGGTTTGCTCCGAGGAGGCACCTTTCAGCATCAGCACGATGCCGCCCACGGTCTCGCCCTTGCCATCGAAGGTCATGGCGCCGTAGCGCATGGAGTGCCCAAAGCGCACATCGGCTACGTCGCGCACCAGCAGCGGCACGTTGTTGACTTGCTTAATCACCATGCTGCCTACATCTTGCAAAGAAGCCGCCCGGCCTTCGCCCCGGATAAAGTAGGCGTTGCGGCCGCGCTCCAGGTACGAGCCGCCCGTGTTGGCATTGCCGGCTTCGAGGGCGCGGTACAACTCACCCATCGTGACGCCGCTGGCGTTGAGGCGCTCGGGGCTGACGCTCACCTCGTATTGGCGCACGTACCCTCCAAAGCTGCTCACATCTACTACCCCCGGCACGCCCGCCAACTGCCGCTTTACTACCCAGTCCTGCACCTCGCGCAGCTTAGACAGGGAAAACTTCTGCTCGAAGCCAGACTTGATGCCGATACTGTACTGATAGATTTCGCCGAGGCCAGTTGTGATAGGCGCCATTTCGGGGCGCCCCATGCCAGCGCCCAGCTCGGCTTCTGCCGTGCGCAGCTTCTCGGCCACCAGCTGGCGGGTTTCCAGCGTACTCACGTCGTCATCGAACACAACCGTGACGACAGAAAGGCCAAAGCGCGAGGTAGAACGGATTTCGGTAACGCCCGGAATGGTGCGCAGGCTTAGCTCCAGCGGAATGGTAAGCAGCTGCTCCACCTCTTGGGCCGCCAGCGCCGGCGACTGGGTGATTACCTGAACCTGGTTGTTAGTGACATCGGGAATGGCATCGAGGGGGAGGTGAACGGCCGAATAGCCGCCCCAGCTCACCAAGGCCAGGAGCATGAGCACCACAAACAGCTTGTTGTGGATACTAGCCCTAATAATGCGGGAAAGCATAGAAGAAGGGGTTGCGGCCGCCGGCAGGGGTAGTGAAACCCTGTATGGTGCTGCGCCGCCCGCACCGTAACGGCAAGGCAACCAGCAACAGCCAACCGCCGCAACAAACAAGCGTTCAGACGGGTAGCCGGAGGCAAATCAGCAGAAAGAAAAGGGGGTTGCGTGGGAGCAACGGGGCCAGGCACGCAGACGCGCTTCGCCTGGGGGCGGCCAGCAGACTAGGCTCGCGGGGGCTCCAGCAGAGGCCGCGCCATACTGAACGCATACAGCGGGCCCGAGGCCACGCGGTAGTCGGCGGCGGGCCACCCTATGGCCGGCGCGGCCAGCCGCAGGGGGCTAGCGGGCAGCACGAAGCTCACCATCACGCAATCGTGGTGGTGCTGCTCCAGCGGGAGTTTCTGGTGGTCCTGGGCGTCGCGGGAGGAGTAGGGGTGGCGGCGGTGGTCGGCGCCGTGGGGGCCGTAGTGCAGCAACAGAAACGCCAGCGGCGAGAGATGCCCTTCGGCCAGGGTGCGGTGGTAGCGGTAGTGGCGAGCCAGCTCAGGCAATTTGCCCAGCTCCGAGAGGTCGTTTTGCGGCACCAGGCCGCTACCCAACATCAGCATCCCCAGAAAGAAGGCCACGACCTGTTTCATTGTGGCAAAAGTAACTCCTCCAAAAAGGAGTTGCTTGTAAAAACTGCTTTTACCGGCAAATTTGGAATCGGTATGAATTTAGGCTCTCCGAAAAATCTGCCTCTCCATCAGGTGGTTGCTGGCCAAAACGACCCTAGCGGTACCCGCTGCCTTGGACTTCGCGCTGCTGCATTATCTGGCTGAAATTAATTCATCTATGTAGCTACAACCACGGTACGGATGCGGCCGTACTGTCAGGGCTTGTGGTTGAGCTAGTGCGCTCAATCAACCCATTGTAAGTATGCTGAAATTTCTTCTGAGCCTGGTAGTCCTGCTGGGGTTCACTGCGCGTCCGGCCAAGGCCTATTCCGTGCTCACTCACCAAGCGAACATCGATTCGACGTGGGAGCGGTGTTTGGTGCCATTGCTGCAAAGCCGCTACCCCGGTGCCACCTATGAAGCGCTGAAGGAAGCCAAAAGCTATGCCTACGGGGGCTCTATTCTGCAGGACATGGGCTACTACCCCTTTGGCTCGGTGCTGTTCACCAACCTGACGCACTATGTGCGCAGCGGCGACTTCGTGCGCAATCTGCTAGATGAGGCCCACAACCGAAACGAGTATGCCTTTGCCCTCGGGGCGTTGGCACACTATGCCGCCGACGTGAACGGTCATCCGGCGGGCACCAATAAAGCCATGCCTTCGGTATATCCAGAGCTGAAAGCCAAGTTTGGCAACTCTATCACGTATGAGGAAGCGCCGGTGCAGCACACGCAGCTGGAGTTTGCCTTTGACGTGGTGCAGGTGGCCGCCGGCCGCTACCGCTCCGCCGATTATCAGCGCTACATTGGTTTTCAGGTAAGCAAGCCCGTGCTAGAGCGCGCCTTTCTGAAAACGTATGGTCTGGAGCTGGGGCAGGTGGTGCTGAACGTGGATCTGGCCGTGGCTTCCTTTCGCTTTGCTGTGCGCAGCCTGATTCCGATTGCCAGTCGGGCCGCGTGGCAGTCGCAAAAAAATGATATCCGCAAGCTAAGCCCCCAGGCTCGCCGCCGCGAGTATGTGTACAAGGAAAGTGAGCGGCAGTACCGCAAGCGCTACGGCTCCGATTACGAGCATCCGGGCACAGGCGCCCGCATTCTGTCGTACTTCGTGCGGGTGCTGCCCAAAATTGGGCCGCTCAAGCCGTTTGCCTTCAAAATTCCCACTCCGGAAGCCCAAGAATTGTTTAAAGCTAGCTTTAAAGGCGTGATGCGCAGCTACTGCACGCTGCTGGAGAAGGAACCCCGTGATACCTTAGCTCTAGCCCCTGCCTTAGCCAATACCGATTTTGATACGGGCAAACCAACCAAGCTGGGAGAGTATGCGCTAACCGACGAAACGTACGGTGAATGGCTCCGCAAGCTGGCCGATACTAAATTTGAGAAGCTGACCGCCCCGCAGCAGCAGCACATACTAGCCTTCTTCAACTCGCCTACTACGGAGCCAGCTGCCAAGGAAGAGAAGGAAGCCGATGAGCGCCGTAAAACCCTGGAAGCCCTGGACCAGTTGCGGGCCAAGCAACTGCCTAAGTAATAGCGAAAGTGCAAAGAGCCCCAGTGGGGCTCCAGCGTAAGCTATGCGGCTTTGTAATGAGAAGTGACCTAGTACGAGCGGTATGCCCGAAAGCGGCGATAGTTTGGCCGATGCACGTATGCCTTTCCTTTTACCTTGGCCCGCACAAAAGGTAGCTTGTGGCCCAAGCTAGGCAACGCCGCCGACGAGTCAATGGGCAAGCAAAACGACAACACGAACAACAGCAACGAAAAGCGGAGTACGAGAGCAGACATGAAGAGCAAGTAATGCGTGAAAACAGAGCGTGTTTGTGATTCAAAACTACAGGCACTCTTCACCGCACTGCTAGCTATTATCTCTACAGTCGTGCTTTCTGTTTGAACCGCTTTCCATTGTATCTGAAGCAATACCCAAAACCAAAAAAGCTGCTCCATCCAGTTGGATAGGGCAGCTTTTGGTGGTAAATCTACCGGTTGCCACAAAACACGAGGCTAATTAAATCGGCTTGATAGGTTACGGCTGGGTGGTATTCTCGCGCACCAAACCGCTGCTCAGGCGGCGCAGTACAATCTCAGCCTGTTTGGCCTGGTACCGGATATCGAGCAGGCGCACTTCGGCGTCGAGCTGGCTACGCTGGGCCTCCCGCAACGCTAGGGGCGTCAGGAGCCCAAGGCGGTAGCGCTCCAGGGCAATGGCCACATTTTCGCGGGCTAGCAGTATGTTCGATTCCTCCAACTCCAGCAGTTGCAGGCGGTTCTGGTATTGGGCGTATGCCTGTTCGGCCTCGGCATCAAGCTGGAGTTGCGTTTGCTCGAGTTGGAGGCGACTTTGGTCGCCGGCAATGCGCGCATTCTGCTCCAGGCGGTTGCGGTTAAACCCATCGAAGATGGGCACCGTGGCTACTACCCCATAGTTGAGGCCATACGTGCGGCCCGTGTTGGTTACCAGCTGCGTACCGAAGAAGGCGGCGCCGTTGATGTTGCGGTTCAGGCCATACCCGGAGGTAAGCCCGATTTGCGGAAACCGCGACGCCCGAACCAAGCGGCGGTCATAGTCGGCCACTTCGATATTGGTGCGGGCCTGTTGCAACCGCGGGTTGTTCTGGCGCACCGCCTGCAACACCGCTTCCCGCTCCAGGTCCTGCGCTACCACAATCGAGTTTTGGGGCTGAAAATCGAGGTTGGGGTTGCGGCCCAGCAGGTTGTTGAGGTTGATTTTAGCCGTTTTCAGCGCTTCCTGCTGCTGAATGAGCACCGAGCGGTCGGCGTTGTAGTCCACGCGGGCCGTGAGCACCTCTACCTTGGCACTCACTCCTACATCTACCCGCGCCTGGGTTAAGTCAATGCGGGCTTGGCCTATTTTCAGGGCTTCCTCAATGGAGTTGATTTTGCCTGATTCCCGGACTACTACAAAATACGCATCGGTGATGCTGGCTACCGTTTCCTCTACCGTAGCGCGCGTAAGCTGCCGCTGACTTTGCTCCAGGGCCTTGAGGCGGTCGTAGGCAATGAACATCCCAAAGCCATCAAAAATGGTCCAGGTGGCGGTTACGTTCGTGTTTAGCAGGTTCGACTTGGCATTGTTGGCAATGCTAGGCTCGGGCCGGCTCGACGACTCCTGCCGCACATTGTTGCGGTTGAAGGTACGGGTAAGGTTGCCATTTACGGTGGGCAGCTGCCCGGCATTGCCGCGGGTTACGTTGTTCTCGGCAATGCGCACATCCTGCCTGGAAAGGCGAATGTCATAGTTGTTTTCAACTCCAATCCGGATGGCATCGGCCAGCGTCAGGAAGGGCGCCGAATTTACAGTTTCGGGCTTTTCTGTTTGGGGCTTGCTCTGCGGCGTAGTTGTCGGCTTACCAGAAGGCAGTACTGGCTGCTGCGCCAGCACGGCCAGGGGAGAGGCAGCTAACAGAATCGCAAAAACGAGGGGACGGCGCATGGAGGAAATCAACGGCTGAAAGGAGCGCGGCGAACAAGAGGAATACATCAAAATTACGCTGCTACGGCTTTTTCTTCGGCTTCCGGCTGCTTGTGCTTATGCTTTTTAGCCGTGGCGAAATACGAGTACATCACGGGCACCACGTACAGGGTAAGTGCCGTGGCAAAAAACAAACCGCCTACTACCCCAATACCCATGGCCCGGCGGCTCAGGGCACCCGCACCCGACGCCACCGCAATCGGCAGAATACCCAGAATGGCGCACAACGAGGTCATCAAAATTGGGCGGAAGCGGGCCGTGGCGCCTTCAATCAGGCCGGTCATGTAGTCTTTGCCGTTCTCCACCTGTTGGTTGGCAAATTCCACAATCAAGATACCGTTCTTAGTTACTAGCCCTACCAGCATGATAATGCCAATTTGGGAGAACAGGTTAAGCGTCTGGTTGAAGTACCACAGGCTCAGTAACGCGCCAGAAAGCGCCAGCGGTACCGTCACCATGATGATAACCGGGTCGCGGAAGCTTTCAAACTGAGCCGCCAGCACCAGATAAATAAGTACTAGGGCCAAACCGAACGCAAACACCAACGACGAAGAGCTTTCCTGGAAGTCGCGGGAGGCGCCGGCAAGTTCTGTCGAGAAGGTATCGTCGAGGTTTTTGTCGGCAATAGCCTGCATGGCCGCAATACCGTCGCCGAGGGTACGGCCGGGGGCTAGCGAGGCCGAGAAGGTGGCCGAGTTGTAGCGGTTGAAGCGGTAGAGCTGCGGCGGGGTGCTGCTTTCCTCCAGCCGGATTACGTTATCCAGCTGAATCAACTCGCCGTTGGCGTTCTTCACCGAAAGCAGGCGTACATCCAAGGGCTGGCTGCGGTCTTCGCGCGCTACCTGCCCAATAATTTGATACTGCTTGCCTTCCCGGATAAAGTAACCGTAGCGCTGCCCGCTCAAACCCGACTGCAACGTCTGGCTGATGCTCTGTACCGACACGCCCAGGCTTTGCGCCTTTTCGCGGTCGATGTTTACGCGCAGCTCCGGCTTGTTGAATTTCAGGTTTACGTCTACGAACTGGAACGTGGGGTCTTGGCGGGCAGCATCCAGAAACTTCGGTACTGCCGTGCGGAGCTTATCGAAGTCCTGGGTCTGGATTACGAACTGCACCGGCAAGCCGCCGCCACCGCCACCAATACTCTGGTCTTGCGAAACCGAGGTGCGGGCCGCCGGTAGGCGCTTCACCCCTGCACTGAGCTTGTCGGAAATCTGCTGCTGGCCTACTTCCCGTTCGTCGGCATCAAGCAGCAGCACCCGTGCAATACCGGAGTTAGAGCCTCCGCCAAAACCCGGCGAGGTCACGGCAAATACGCTGCTCAGGTTTCGCTGGCCCGTCGAGTCCATGGCCAGCTGCGTGAGCTGAGTCATATACTTATCCATAAACTCAAATGAGGCACCTTCCGGGCCCGTGGCATTCACGTTTACGCGGCTTCGGTCCTCCACGGGGGCTAGCTCAGAGGGAATCACTTTCATGAAATACCAGATGCCCACGCCGGTGCCTACTACCACCAGCCAAGCCAGCCAGCGGTTGCGCAGGAAGGTTTGCAGGCTGTCCTGGTAGCCGCCAATCATCTTCACGAAGAAGGGCTCGGTTTTTCGGTAAAACCAGTTGTGCTTTTCCTCGCGCTTCAGTAGCACCGAGCACATCATGGGCGTTAAGGTCAACGAGACGAAGGCCGAAATGAGTACCGAACCGGCTACCACAATGCCAAACTCGCGGAACAGGCGCCCCGTGATACCCGTCAGGAATACTACGGGTAGGAACACCGCCGCCAGTACCACCGTGGTACTGATTACGGCCATCAGAATCTCCTCAGAGCCTTTGATGGCGGCCGTTTTGGGGTCTTCGCCTTCCTCAATTCGCGAGTAGATGTTCTCCAGCACCACAATGGCGTCATCTACTACCAGACCAATGGCCAGCACAATGGCCAGGAGCGTGAGTACGTTGATGGAGAAGTTCATCAGGTACATCACGAAGAAGATACCCACCAACGACACCGGAATGGCTACCACTGGAATAATAGTGGAACGCCAGTCGCGCAGGAACAGGAAAATGATGATTACTACCAGCACGAAAGCCTCGATGATGGTGTGCTCTACTTCCGTGATGGACTTGCGAATGAACACCGAGTTATCGAAGCCCGGCTTTAGGACCAGGTCCTTAGGCAAATCTTTGCCATAGAGCTCGATGCGCTTGTTAAACTCATCGGCAATGTCAATCTGGTTGGAGCCAGGCTGCGGAATTACGGCCAAACCCACCATCGGCACGCCATTTACCTTGAAAATGGTTTGGTCGTTTTCGGGGTAGAGTTCCGCGTAGCCAATGTCAGAAAGGCGTACCAGGGAGGCTTCGTCTTTGCGAATAATCAGGTTGTTGAAATCCTCGACGGTAGAAAGCCGACCCATAGTGCGCAAGGTCAGTTGGGTGGCTTCGCCCTGTACCGCGCCGCTAGGCAGCTCCACGTTTTCGCGGGTAAGGGCTGCCTGCACATCCACCGGCGATACGCCTAGGGCTGACAGCTTCACCGGGTCAAGCCACAGGCGCATGGAGTATTTCCGCTCGCCATACACCCGGATTTCGGAAACGCCGGGAATGGTTTGGAGGCGCTCCTTTAGCGTATTGTTGGCAAAGTCCGTCAGCTCGAGCAAGGTGCGCTTGTTGCTGCTCATGTAGGTCATCACAATGGGCTGCGAGTCGGCGTTGGCCTTACTCACTACCGGCGGGTCGATATCGCGCGGCAGGCGGCCCTGTGCCCCCGATACCTTGTCGCGCACGTCGTTAGCGGCCGTTTCTAGGTCGGCGTCGAGGTCGAACTCTACGGTAATCTGAGTGCGGCCGTCGCGGCTGTTGGAGGTCAGGTTCTTGATGCCCTGGATGCCGTTGAGGGCTTCTTCCAACGGTTCCGTTACCTGGCCCTGCATAACATCGGCCGAGGCGCCGGTGTAGGAAGCTGATACCGTGATGATGGGTGGGTCGACGCTCGGGTACTCCCGCACGCTGAGGTAGCGAAACCCAATCACCCCGAAAATCACGATGACCAGGCTCATCACAATGGCGAGCACGGGCCGGTTAATACTGGTGGAGGATAAGCTCATATTCGTACTATTATCTCGCAGGGTTGGATAGTGGTAAGGCAATGAATGCCCAAGCGGATAAGCCGGCGCTGCTTGCCAAGGCTTAGATTACCACAGCCAACTGCGTGGAATGTTACTTAGTGACCCGTACGGCGTCGCCGGGTTTAACCTGCAGAATACCAGTCCGGATAACCGAGTCGCCAACGGCTAGGCCATCCGTAATCTGAATCAGGCGGTCGGAGCGCACCCCAATCTTCACCTTCTTGGGTACCATTTTGCCGTTTTCCACCGTGTATACGCTATAGCCGGAAGCTTCCGGAATAACGGTTTCAGTGGGTACCTGCAAGGCTTCGGAGGTCTGGCCCAGCTGGAGGTTTACCTTCACGAAGGCGCCGGGACGCAGTTCGTTTTGGGTGTTGGCGTAGCGGGCCCGCACGGTTTGGGTGCGGCTCACGGGGTCAATCTGAGGGTCGAGGGCGTACACCTTGGCCTCGTACTTCTTGTTGGAGGCTTCGTCGGTAATCGTGATGGGGTCGCCGGTGCGCACTAGGTTCGCAAAACGGCTGGGCACGGTGAAGTCAATTTTAACCGGTTTCACGCGCGAAAGAGTCGTGATTTCGGCGCCGGGGCTCACGTACGTGCCCACAGTTGCGGTAGTCAGGCCCAGCACGCCATCGAAGGGTGCCCGCACGTATGCTTTAGCCAGCGAAGCACGTAGCGTCGCCAAATCGGCCTGAGCCGTGAGCAGCTGGTTGTTGGCTTGCTCGTATTCCTGGGCGCTGATGTATTCTTTATCGAGCAGGGTTTTCTGGCGGCGCTCCTGGTCCCGAAACAACTTAATGTTGTACTCCTGCTTGCGCAGATTCGATTGAATTTCGTCGGCGTTGATGCTCAGCAGTAGCTGCCCTTTGCGCACCGGCTGGCCTTCCTTGATGTTGAGGCTGGTAATCTTGCCCGAAATTTCGCTTTTAATAACTACCGACTCCTCCGCCAGAATAGAGCCCGTAGCGGCTACTTCATCGGCAAGGTTGGTGGTTTTCACTACGTACACCTCTACCGGTAGCTTTTGTCCGCTGCCCTTGGCACCAGGGCCAGCGCCTCCGGCGGCACCTTTACCACCACCAGCTCCGCCTTTACCGCCGCCTTTTTCGGCCGTCTGGGAGGGGAAGTACGTTATTTTGATAAACGCCAGCGCCCCTACAATGGCCAACGCCACCAGCATCCAGATGATGCGGCGGCCGGTGTTGCCAGAGCGGGTTTCGGTTACGTCTTGTTCGATGTGTTCTTGGGTTTGCATGTACCTCTAAGGAGTGGGCCCGGTTTAACGCAGTGTGTGGGCAGGAAGTGCCACAGTCACAACGCGTACAAGCAGGTTTAGGTTAAGACGAGGGGTAGGAGGCTTGTAGGCGGGGGTAAGACACAAAAAACGGGGCGAGGTTGCGCGAGGCACCTCGAGAACAAGGGCAAAGGCGGCAAAGCGGGCCGGGCTGTTTCGGCTGGTACGTTGCGTAGTGTAGCTTTGTAGCGCTAGCCCTTCCTGACTTCTAAACCCTATCGCCCTGCTGCATGTCTGTATCCCGCAACCCCACCGAAAAGCAGCGTAATTTCTTTCAGGAAGTGCATGAGGTGGTGCGCCTGGTGCCGCAAGGCCGGGTCACAACGTATGGGGCCATTGCGCATTATCTGGGGGCTAGGCACGGCGCACGCATGGTAGGATGGGCCATGATGGCCGCCCACACCGCCGAGGCGTACGTGCCTGCGCACCGGGTCATCAACCGCTTGGGGTTGCTCACCGGCAAGCTGCACTATGCCTCGCCAACGGCCATGCAGGAGGCGCTGGAAGCAGAAGGCATTCAGGTGCAGGATGACCAGGTGGTAGAATTCAAACGCCTGTTCTGGGACCCTTCCGCAGAACTGGAATAAGCTGCCCGCAGAACGCCAAGCGTCTACGTACCTGTTTTACTAGGCCTTGAAGGCAGCCAAACCGATGTAATCGGCTTGGCTCGCTCTGCCGAAACCATAACGAACGAAAAGGGCGCTTCTGGATGAAGCGCCCTTTTCAGTGAAAACCGGCAGCACACTAGTCAGCTCAGCCCATTCCGGCTGGAAGTTAGAATGAAATGGTAAGGGCAGAATGGGTAGATGAGCCAGTGTTAGGGGCAATGTTGATCACCGTCTGGATGGCCTTCAGCACCTCCTCGGGGCTAGCGTTTTTGAGCAGGTAGCCGTGCGCCCCTTCGGCCCGCAAAGAGTCAATCAGCTCAGGCTCATCGTGCATAGAAATGATGATGGTGCGCACCTGCGGATACTGGGCCCGTAGCAGCCGCACCGTCTGGAGGCCATCAAGTACGGGCATTTGCAGGTCCATCAGCACCACATGCGGAATCGTGCCCTGGTCGAGGCGCTCCAGCAGCTCCTGCCCGTCGCCGGCCTCAAACACAACTTCCATCCCCGGAAAGCCGCTGATGAGCGCCCGTAAGCCTTTGCGAAATAAAATGTGGTCGTCGACTACGGCCAGTTTGATAGCAGGTGTGCTCATACTAAGGAAAGACTAGAGGGCTGATTGGTAGCGAGGTAGGGCAGGGGCAAGGTTACCCAGACGCGGGTGCCCTGGCCGGGAGCAGACTCGTGGCGCAGCGTACCGCGCAGTACGGCCACGCGGCTTCGCAAATTGGTGAGCCCTAGGCCAGTACGAATGCCAGGCAAGGGAGGTTGATCGGCAAGGGTGGGGTCGAAGCCGACGCCGTTATCAGAATAGCACAGGGCCAGCGAGTCGGAGCCGAATTCTACCACAATCCGGATGTGGCCGGCGTGGGCGTGGCGCAGGCCGTTGCCTAGCAGTTCCTGCACCACGCGGTACACAATCAGCTCGTGCTTGGGCTCTAGTCGGCGTGGGGTGCCGTGCTGCTCTATTTCTACCTGCGTAGGGCCATCTGGCGGCATGGTGCGGGCCAGCGCCTCTAGGGCGAAGGGAAGCCCAAACTTCTGCAGGGCCGCGGGCAGCAGGTTGCGCGAGATGCGGCGCACTTCATTAATGGCCTGGTCTAGCAGAATAGTAGCTTCCTGGGTTAAATCGGGTTGGTTGAGCGTGTTGAGGTGGAGCTTGACAATGGCCAGCGTGGTGCCTACGCCATCGTGCAGGTCGCCGGCAATGCGGCGGCGCTCATCTTCCTGGGCCAGCAGGGCCGCTTCCAGTGCCTGTTGCTGCGACTCTTCCTGCATGGCCTGCATTTCCTGCTGTTGCTGAATCAGACGCCGTTGGTAGCGCACCACAAAGCCCACGATACCCAGCGCCAGCAGCAGCAGGATTGGCGTCACGAGGATTAAGGGAAGCAGTGCGTCGGGCATGGATGCGAGGCGGGCAGCAGATAGCTATATCAGGGGGCCAAGATACAGGGTTTACCTGACTAGATGGGCAGGTAATATTCGATATTGTGGAGGTTCCGTTGGGGGGCGCCACCCCACCCGAAACCGCAGCCAGCGCGGTAGCGCCCGCCTCGGGCGCACACCCAGCGGAAACAGGTTAATCAGGTATATGAGCAGCCCCAGCCGTATGGCACGCAGAAACGGATACGGCAGCAAACTCAGGGTAGCAAACGTGGGGCTGGTCGTATACATTTTACTAAGTAAACTGAACTGCGGCAACAGGGCGTAGCGCGGTAAGTCTTGAGCAATAATCACAAGCGTGGTGCACGAATAATAAATGACCACCATACTGCTGAGTACAATTTCCGGGTTGTGCAGCGGGCGCAGGGTAGGAGTGGTAATAGCCAAACTCATCATGTGGCGTAAGGCTATAAACACCAGAAATGAATTTCCAATAAACCGGCTGAACGTATTAATATTCGTCACGAGGCCGTCAGTCCAGATCGCGCTGATAATAGCCGATACTATAAATAACAGCCACCCGATGATCAGGAGCTTTTTATCCTTTTTGGGCGAAAGATGCAGGTAAATAAGTGCTAAGCACGTAACGTCGCAGAGCGTTGAGAAATGAAACGTGGGTACATTGTTGCGGTGCATTCGGCTGCCATACACCCCTAGTACATACAGCAGCGCATCCCAAAATATATACCAGCGCAACGGGCGCAGGGCCGCCGACAGCTGCGTATTGAACCCCCACAAAATACCTAGCAGAATAACACTGTCTCCTTTGCCTATCCGAATCAAAAGGTCAAAAAAAGACAGAAATGGAGTCATGCTATGTTAACCCAATGAGCTTGTTGGGTCGCACACTACCGGGCATTTCTGCGAGCCATCTCCCACAATCCCATCGGCATATACCGTAGCACCAGCTGCAGTTTGGCGCGGAATAATATCGTACCCGTCTTTATCCACGCCAACGACCAGTAGTTGAGGCTCTTCCTTTTTCTGGCCATTCTCATCCTTTTTCTCTAGCCCCATGTAAAAGCGCAACCCCACGCAGCCCTCCTGCTGCTGAATACTAGCGAGCAGGTCATTGCCAAAGTAGTAGGCATTGATGCGCTTGCGGCCATTCGTTTCGGCATCCGTCAGGGGCTCGGCGCGGTAGTTGGCCGTCCATTCTTCCGCCGTGCCCAGCGCAATAGGAGCGCCAGCGGTGGGGTTAAAGCCAGGTAGTGGTTCGTTGAATTCCATGGGCTAAGGCATTGTCAGAAAGCGTATTCAATACTAGGGCAGTGCCAGTATCTGAACAGGCTTAAAGGTTGCTTTTTTCTTGGCTACATAAAAAGCGTAAGTGAAAAAAGCCGCCATAATCATCAGCATAATACTATTGAGGGCGAACAGTAGAATGATGCTGTTTACATCATTGGTGCTGATGTAGGTATTGCTGATGATGTAGACCGAAACGGTTCCGTTCAGGTACAGGATGATACCAATGCCCGCAATAATTAACGGTTGCTCCAGCAGGCTTTCCGATGAGGACGTTCTGAACTTTTTGTCTAGGAATAGCAGCACTAGGCAAATACCAATGAAGCTTTCTAGCACGATGGTATAGGAGTTCAGCTGCTCTAGTCCTTCCCAAACCAAGGTGTCAAGGAGTGCAAAAACCAGGAAGGAAGCCAGTATCAGTGTAAACCAACGGACTGGGAACTTGAGCACGTGGCGAAAGGCCGCTAAATAGAAGATAGTTTCACCTACGCTGCATAAGTGCGCAATGATCATGTTTTGGTGCCAGAGGTAGGCAGCCAACCGCAACAGCACAAACATCAGGACCATAAAGCCAGCAAGGCTGCCCAGAATGCGCAACGGCGCCGACAGGTGTTTCCACCACATCAGCGCCGCTACAAACGGAATCAGCATGCTTGCATACGCAACTGGCTCTGAGTAGTCAGCCAATCGCAAAATCAAGGAAGATGAGTCAAGATTTTCCAGAGTGGCTTAGCTGTTAAGCGTATTTTCGGTGCTGCAATAAGGCGGGCAAGGCTTGCCAGGGCCAACGGTACCGGCATCGGTGGCAGCCATCATTGGGCTTTCCTCGGTTGTGTCCAGCGCCGCAAAGCTCTGAGCGGCTGGCAGCGGAGTTTCCAGCAAATCATTGTCCTGAGCATCAATTCCGACCATAATCAGGCGCCGGTCGTTTTGCTCGTCGCGGCCATAGTACACGCGTACTCCTTCGCAGTTGGGTTGTGCCAGAATAGCCTCCAACGTAGCACGCGAAAAGATGTGGCCTTTCACCCTACCATCGTGCTGCTCCCGGTACCGACGGGTCCAGTCACTGGCTTGGTCAAGTGTAAACGAGTTGTTAAGCGTATCAGAAGTAGGCATGCAACAGAGTACTAGGTGTGATAAGAGTGAAGATCGTGAAACTCAAATATACAGGATCAGACACCTAGGGCAAGCGGCATATTTCGGCTATACTTCGTCCTCGTCTTCCTCCTCCAGGTTTTCGAACACTTGATCAATAGCCGACTCGGCGGAGCGAAGCTTTTGTTTGCACAGCCGGATCAGCTCGGCGGAGCGCTGCACGCGAGCCGTAAGGTCGTCTACATCCACGGCATCGGTTTCGAGGGCGCGCAGGATGGTTTCCAGCTCTTCAATGGCCTGGCGGTAGGTAAGGTTTTGGGGCGACATGCTAAGGAACTACTAGGGGAGAAATAAGGGCAGCTGGCCGCCAATGCGGGCCGGTACCACGGCATCGGGCAGGCGCAAAAGGATTTCCTGGCCCGGCCGGAAGGGGCCTTTAAACGGCTGGCCTTTGGGCGTAAGCAACCGCACGGTGCCGGCTGCTGGTTGGGTTGAAAGCTGCGCCAAGCGTAGCTCCGCGCGGTGCAACAGACGGGTGGCGGCCAACTGCAACTCGTAACGGTGCACGAGCAGCCGCTCGCAGCGCCGGTGATGCAGGCGCCGGAAGTGTCGGGCCAGTATGCGGCTGCGTTTGCGGAGGCCTTGCTCGTGATGGCGCAGGCTGGTGCGGGCGGCCCGGTGCAGCTGGTGGCGCTTCCGGATGAGCAGGTGCTCTTGCTGGCGCAGCTGGGCGCGCGGCGTAGTAGCCGCCAGCCGAATGCGCTGGTGCAGGGTCTCGCGCTGGTCCTGGAGTTGGGCCTGGGCTGCCAGGTGGGCGTGGCGCAGCAACCGGTTCAGGCGGCTGGCTTCCAGTTGCACCCTAGCCTGCGCCAGCTCCCGAATACGGCCACCATAGCCTTCCAGGGCCGCTTCTAGCCGGGCTAATCGCTCAATCAGGAAAGCCGCTACGGCCGTAGGCGTTTTCAGGGCTGTGTGGGCCGTTAGGTCTACCACGGCTTCGTCCCGCTCGTGGCCAATACCTGTGATGATAGGTAGCGGGAAGGAGCCCACCGCCGCCGAGAGGCCGTAATCATCAAAGGCTAGTAAATCGGTTTTGGAACCCCCGCCCCGGATTATAACCACGGCATCGTACTCCTGGCGGCGCTGCCGGATGGCATCAAGTGCGGCTATGATGCTGGTGGGGGCATCGTCGCCCTGCATAAGAGCGGGAAAGAGCGTAAGGGCAAAATCGTAGGGCGCTTCCTGTATCTGCTGCACAAAATCCTGCCAGCCAGCGGCTGTGGGCGAAGAAATAACGGCCACGCGCTGCACCCCAATGGGCAAGGTCAGGCGCTTCTGGCGCTCCAGCAAATCCTGGGCCTCCAGCTTACGTAGGGTTTCTAGCCGCAGCCGGGCCAGGTCGCCAACGGTATAGGTCGGGTCAAGGGCTAGTACATCGAGGCTCAGGCCAAACTGCTCATGAAACTTCACCTGCACACGCAGCATCACCTTCAGGCCAATACGCAACGAAAGTCCCGTGTGCTCCTCAAACACCGGCGCCAACTGCTGAAACCGCTGGCTCCAGATGGTGGCCCGGGCCTGGGCTTTGAGCTGGGCGCCGCGGCCGGTAGTATGTTGGTCGGTGAGGGTGAGGTAGCAGTGGGCGCCATCGTAGCGCGGCAACGTGAGGTCAGCAATTTCGGCTACTACCCAGTACGAGTCGGCAAACCGCTCGGTGAGCGTCTGGCGCACACGGGCCAGCAGCTCGCTGAGCGGCAGGGCAGCAGGCGGCAACGAGGGCGAAGCAGCAGACAAAGGCCTGGTTTCAGGCCGGCGGTTATACAAAGGCATCAGATGCGCAAGTTACGCAGAAGGGGAATGAGCGAATGAAATTATAAGGCAAGAGAGTAGCCCCTCAAAAAGGATAAACAGGCGTAAGGACGCTGCCTCTGGATACTGTAACACCACAGTTCCGCTTTGGTGTAAGAGGTACCCTAGTAAAGCGGCTTTCCTGCTTCGGAAGGCCTAGCGAAACCATCTGCTTCCTGCGCTTCTGCCTCTTTATCCTTACTAGGCCACAGACTACGGTCCGAAATCGGCCTTGTGTTGGGCGGGGTGGAGAGGTGCAGCCAGGAATTTCTTTTACCTTGCTTTCCACATTCCACCTCCTTTTCTCTGTTTTATGAAAAAACGCAATAGCCTGACGCTAGCAGCAGTTGCGGCAGCGGGTCTTTCGCTGGCCGGCTGTGCTTCTAGCAAGCCAGCAGCACCTGCGGCGGCGGCCGCTTCTGCCCCCACCGAAACGGCTCCGGCCGCCGCTGCCGATCCGAAAGGCACCGGACTCAATGTCGCCAACATTGATAAATCGGTTAATCCCTGCGACGACTTCTTTCAGTACGCTTCCGGCAACTGGTTGAAAAACAATCCTATTCCAGCTTCAGAGGTACGGTGGGGCTCGTTTAATGAGCTAGCCGACAAGAACAACGCCGTGATGCGCCAGATTTTGGACGAAGCTGCGGCGAACACGGGCGCCGCCAAAGGGTCCAACGCTCAGAAAGTAGGCGACTACTTTGGCTCCGCTATGGACTCGATGGCCATCGAAAAGGCCGGCCTGAAATACCTGCAGCCGGAGCTGGCCCGCATCAACGGCATCAAAGACTTGAAAGGGCTGCAAAGCGAAATTGCTCGCTCGCAGCGCATCCGGACGGGTGCTTTCTTCACGGGCTATGTAGGCCAAGATGATAAAGTGAGCACGCAATACGCCGTGCAGCTGTTTCAGGGCGGCCTGAGCCTGCCCGACCGGGATTATTATCTGAAAGACGACGCCCGCTCGAAAGGCATTCGCTCCGCATACAATACGTATCTCGTCAACACCTTCAAGATGTTGGGCGAGAATGAGGCTACGGCGGCCAAAAATGCGGTGACCATCATGCGTATCGAAACGCGCCTGGCCAAAGCCAGCAAGAGCCGCGTTGACCTGCGCGACCCCTACGCCAACTATAACAAGATGACCGTAGCAGAAGCCAACAAGCAGTTTCCGAACCTGGGTCTGTCGGCGATGCTGCCCCAGCTGGGACTAGGCTCGGCGAAAGAGGTCATCATTGGTCAGCCGGCTTTCTTCAAGGAAGTAAGCACCATGCTGAAGGCTGAGCCGCTGGCCGATCTGAAAACCTATATGCGCTGGCACGAAGTAACGTCGCTGTCGTCGGCGCTGCCCAAGGCGTTTGCTGATGAGTCGTTCCGGTTCCAGCAGGTATTGAGCGGCGCCAAGCAGCAGCAGCCCCGCTGGAAGCGCATGCTGCGCTCTACGGATGGCGCCCTGGGCGAAGCGTTTGGCCAGATCTACGTGGAGAAAGCCTTCACGCCAGATACCAAGCGCAAAGCGCAGGAGATGGTTAACAACATCAAGGAAGCCATGGGCGAGCACATCCAAGGGCTGGAATGGATGAGCCCCGCCACCAAAGCCGAAGCGCAGAAAAAGCTAGCTGCCTTCACCGTTAAAATCGGCTACCCCGACAAGTGGAAGGATTATTCGGCTCTGAACATCTCGCGTGAGTCGTACCTGAAAAACGTGCTGGCCGCCCGCGAATGGGGCTTCAAAGACAACGTGAGCAAATTCGGTAAGCCCATTGACCGTCAGGAGTGGGGCATGACGCCACCCACGGTGAATGCCTACTACAACCCGTCGATGAATGAAATCGTGTTCCCGGCCGGTATCATGCAGCCGCCATTCTTCGACCCCAACGCCGATGACGCCGTGAACTACGGCGGTATGGGTGCCGTAATCGGCCACGAAATCACGCACGGCTTCGATGACCAGGGCCGCCAGTACGATGCCGAAGGCAACCTGCGCGACTGGTGGACTAAGGAAGACGCCGCCAAGTTTGAGCAGCGTGCTGATATGGTGGGCAAGCAATACTCCGCTTTCTCGCCACTTGACTCGGTGTTTGTGAACGGCAAGCTGACCATGGGCGAAAACCTAGCTGACCTCGGTGGCCTAAGCGTGGCGTACACCGCCCTGCAGAAGCAGCTGAAAAAGCAGTACCCCAATGGCCAGGCGCCGAAGTTCGATGGCTTGACGCCAGAGCAGCGCTTCTTCCTGGCGTGGGCGCAAGTATGGCGCACCAACGCGCGTCCGGAGTATCTGCGTCAGCAGGTCATGACGGATCCGCACTCCCCGGCTCAGTTCCGCACCAGCGGCCCGCTCATGAACATGCCGCAATTCTACGAAGCCTTTGGCTGCAAAGAAGATGCGAAAATGGTTCGGGCTCAGGCTGAACGCGCCAAAATCTGGTAGTCGTACTAACCTGACCTAGTTGAAAGGCGGTCTGCACCTAGTGCAGACCGCCTTTTTTTATGACGAGGAATATACTTTGAAAAGCAGCTTTCGTATTTGAGCGGCATGAAGCACCTGTTTTGCGCCAGCCTGGCCTTGCTGTTCAGCGCCACCCTAGTAAGTAGCTGTAACCACGCGCCCACCACCGCCGACCTGCGCCAGCAGGTACAAAATCCTAAGGTGGGCGACGTATATGTGGTGCGGTTTCAGCCGCAGGGCAAGCCTGAGCACCGTTACTACTTCTATCGGGTAGCAGCCGTGCGCCCCGCCGACATTGACCTGCACCCGGCTCGCCAAGACGCAGCTGACTCTTTAGCTGATGTAAGTGTACCCAATTTCTTCGCCGAAAAGCCGCTCATCTATACCCGGCCTGAGGCGCTAGAGCTGCTCTATGAGCAACCCGGCGACGTGCAGCACTCCCGATTAGTAGCGGTGCGGCGGTAAGTAGGCAGTGCGTTTACTAGGTCTCAGTTCACGTGAAACCGGTAGCAGGTGGTTTTAGCTACGTAGCAACCTAGTCAAGAACTTTGATTTTGATATGCACGTCGTTGGTGGGCCAACTGTCGGTGCCGACGGGCTCGTTGGCAATTTTATCAATTACCTCGAAACCTTCCACTACCTCGCCAAATACTGTGTACTGCCCATCGAGGCTGGGAGTGCCGCCTTGGGTGGCGTAGGTTTTAAGCTGCTCGGGGGTAAGCTGTCGGCCGGCTGTAGCTTGGGCCTGAGCCGGCGTCAGCTTCTGGCCCTGCACAATGTAAAAGTCGTTGTTGGAGGATAGCCGGCCCGGGTTTTCCTTTTCATCGTAGCGAGCCATACCCAAGGCACCGCGCTTGTTGTAGTGGTTGGGCCGTATTTCGGGTGGCAAGTGGTAGTCGCGCATCCGGATGGTGCGGAAGTCGGAGGTGCCGCCCTGGACGGCAAACCCTTTTACTACCCGGTTGAACACCGTTTCATCAAACACGCCCTTCCGGCTCAGCAGCAGAAAATTAGCGGTATGCAGGGGCGTATCGTCGTAGAGGCGGATGCGCATGTTGCCGTGGCGCGTTTGCAGCAGCACCTCGTGGGCCGGATACTGACGGCCATACTCCGTAAGCACAGCTACTGCGTTCGAGTCAGAGATACTCATCAGGTCCGGACCCGGTACCTCTGGTTTAGCAGGGGTTTCAGTAACTGCTTCCTTGGGTGACGTACGGTTGCAAGCCCCCAAGGAGGTAGCGCCGGTAAGTATGGCGGCCATCAGCCAGCCGGAAAGGGAAAGATGCTGAGGCATAAAGCAGACGCGTCGGTTAGTCAAGCGCAATGATACTACCCTACAAGCAAAGGGCCTCACTTAGTCAATGGCAACCGGAAAAACGCTACCCCAGCCAAAAGCCCGAACCGCCGCTATACAACGACAATTCGGGCCTTGGTATGGTAACTTAAAATACTAGCTGACTACTTATAACTTGATGCCCATCTTCTTGGCGATGTCGGCAAACATCTGGGGGTCATAATCGTCGGCGCCAGGTGAGTTTAGCTGAGGTTCCTCGGCAAGTTCGGGGTAGGGAACACCCTCAAAACCACCCTGAATTAGCTCCAGCGGCTGGCCATCTTCGGGGTGGGTACCGTTCCAGATAATGCCGGCCTGCTTGTAGTCATCGGGGCTGAAGGTGTAGAGCTTCAGGTGTAGCTTCTGCTCATCCTGCAGCTTTTTAGCTTCCGGGAAAGCATCGTTGCTGAGCTCAGGCACGGGTACCAGCTTGCTTACTTCCACACCAGTTAGTTTTTCAAGCGCTTTGGCATACGCCACCACGTGCAACCCGCCACGCACCAGCAGGTAGCCTACCATGGTACGAGCCGTGGGGTCAGATACCATTTCGTACACGCGCATTTTGTTGGCGCGGGCTCCGCACTCCAGGAAAAAGTTATGCAGCAGATCCAGCTTCAGGTTGCCGCTGGCGTGCACATACTGGCCAGTCCAGGGGTTGCCCATCGAGTCGAAGGGCACGGCGGCTTGGGCGCTGCTCAGGAAATGGTAGCTGTTGCGAGCATCCTTCATGTCGCCTAGTGGGGCCGGCACGGGGTCTTTGCCGCGGGGCGTTTGGCCCGTCAGGAGCAAGTTAATAGCGTAGGATACGGCCTCAATGTGGCTATATTCTTCCGCCGCAATACTGCACGTCAGATCATAGAATGGCCGCAGCCGATTACGCCCCCGGAAGTTGAACGACTGGAACGTGTAGTTCATCAGCGTCGACATTTCACCGTATTTCCCACCTAGCAGCTCCTGAATGGCGGCGGCATCGTTAGGAGAAGGGTTTTTGGGTTTGGGCAGCTCCACGGCCAGCCGGTCATACCGTAAGATCATAACGCGTATTGTTGAGGTTAAACATATAGCTGTCGGCCAATTGCCTCAGCTCACCTCCTCGAATATAACGAGGGGCACCCCGCTTCGTTAACAAATGCCCAAATGTTAAACGATGTTATTTGCTTGATAAATAAACAGTTACACCTGTATTGTGCCGCGTATATGGTAGAAAAGGAAGATCAGCCTAGCTCCTACGTCTGTTGCGTATGGCTGTTGATCAACGAAGTAATGCTAGTAGGTAAATTATTGAATATAAATAAGTTATCCTCGGATTGTAGCCTAAGAAGAAATAAAAAACGAGCGGCCCGCTCAGTTGCAGACCGCTCGTGTAAATTGGGATATGCCCCGAGGAGCTTACCAGCCGGAGCCGGCTGGGGTATCCCAGCCGTCGGAAGTTGCCTTCTTCTTGGGTTTGGCAGCTGACTTATCGGCTTTCTTGTTTTTCTCTTTCTGGCTGGGCCCGTCGGCGGGCTTGCTCTTCACCTTTACTTTCGTAGTGCCTTCGGCTACGGGTGGCGCCCCCGGAATTGGTGAGGCCGCCGCAGCTGGTGCCGGTGCTGCATCGGCGGGCAGAGGCTGCATATCCTTAGCAGCGTTAATCAGGTCGGGCCGCTCTTCCTGCTTCACCTTCTGGAGGGCAAACAGTTGCTGCTGCTCTACTAGTCCGTTGTCTTTCCACAACTTCATTTCCGCGTCCAGCTTTTCTTTTTCCTCTTTGGTAGGCGCTTTTTTCAGCATCTGTTCCAGGTTGGGGCTGCCCGCATCTTTCCAGGCGGTCATCCACACAGAAGCCACCATGGTGGGTGCCATTTTCAGGCGATACGCCACCTGTCCGCCCACTTTCTCATGATAGGCGTCAGCAAAGGCATCGGAGTAGGAGCGCCGGGTTTTGCCGTATTTGTGCGAGAAAATGTACTTAGTTTCCGGGGTATACTGGCGAGTTATAGCTTCTTCTTTATCGAAAGTATCGCCGAGGAAACCGTATGACTCCTGCACTACCTGCCAAATGTCCTTCAAGGGGTCTTTCTGGTAGCGGCCCGGATCGTTGTCGAGCTTGTACTTGGTGATGTTGCGTTCCGGCAATTTGCTGTCCCAGAGCGCCCGAATGCCTTCCTGCTTGGTTAGCTGCCCATCGTAGTTGAGCGTGGTATGCAGCGGTACGTGCGCATCGGCAACATAGTGGCCCAAATCGGCCGATAGCGCCAGAATGGCCGTGGTATCTTTTTCGCGGAAGGCCTGCGTGAGCTTGCCTTGGGTTTCGATGACAGCCCAGGGTAGGGTGCCATACTTGCGCAAGGTGTCAACGGTATATTTGGCTACTGCTTTATCCCAGGCTTTGGGCATAAGGCCAAACGGGTCGTCGCCGTAATGGTCCATGTAGATGAAGTGCTTGCTGGCCTCGCCAGGGTCTTGGTCGCGACGCTCATCAGCGGCCAAACTTAGTTTCAGCAGCTGGGGCAGGTGGCGGTAGTAAAAGCCCCGCATAGGGGCGGGCAGCGAATACACGGCAAGCTGAGTGATGGTCCGGTGCCCAAAAGAGCCCCAACCCGGCGACAACACCGGGCATAACAGCACGATAAAAAGAGTGAGCAGAAGTTTTTTCATACGGCAGCACAACGGTCATGAGTAGGCACTTGCGAAGTTACAAGAGAAGCAGTTGCGGTGCTGATTTTTCGTGGTCAGATTCAGAAAAGCCCTCCGCAACAAGCTGACCGCTACAGGAAGGCGGCGTATTTTCCCGCTTGCACGTACTTGCCAATTCCCACCACCCTAGTAGCTGCCCCACCCGTGACGCTCATTTCCAAAAAGAAGATACCCTATCCCATTCGGGAAGAATTGCGTGCCTACCTCAACCACTACGATCGGGAAACGCAGCTGCCCATCACGTACTTGGAAATGACGCGCATCAGTGGTGCATTTCCGCTGCTGGACCGCAATGGCCGCGACACGCTCTGGGAAACGGTGTTCTACGAGCCGCAGGCGCTACGGGAGCTCAGCGACGGGCTAGCCCAGGTGTATGCCCTGCTCAAAACCGCCGGCGACCTTTCTTTTACCGACCACCTAGTAGCTGACCGCATTGATTACTGCCGCTTCGGCAACTCCAATCCGTTTCGGGTCCGCATCGTTAATCAGCTCAACGATAACTACGACTACTTCTATGTGAAGCGGGCCGATGCCTCCAGGGTGTACGGCCTGGAGCTGGAGCATTTGCTTTCGCCTAACAGCATGAATTACCTAGTGCACGGCGACACGCTGATTGAGGAGCACATTGCAGGTATTCCGGGCGACGATTTTATCCGCGACCATCTGAAACGGCCTCACTTAAACCAGGTGCGTATTGCCAAGGAATTTGTGAAGTTCAATGAGCGGTGCTTTGCGCGGCTGCTCGGCGATATGCGGGCCTATAATTACGTCATTGATGTGACGCCCGACTTCGAGGACGAGCAGTACCGTGTGCGCGCCATTGATTTTGACCAGCAGTGCTATGAGGGCAAGAAGAACATGTACCTGCCGCAGTTTTTCAAGGATAACCGCGGAGTAGTGCTGCTGTGCAGCAAGCTCCTGGAGCCCGAAACCATTCGGCAGTACCAAACCGAGGAACGCACCCTTATGGCCCGCCGCGCCCGCTCTGAGCGTTACCGCCTCAAAGACCTTATTGATTGTCTGCGTCAGGATGAAGTCTCGCCACCCGAGAAGGTAGAGCAACTGAAAACCCAGCTCAACCTGCACCACAAAACACACCTGTTTACCCGCTGCAAAGGCATGGGCGATGTGGTGCGCCTGAACCTGAAATTGATGCTGGGCCGGAATATAGCGTTGAAATAAAGTCCCGCGGGGTTTGCCGTTCCAGAAAGCCTAGGCCTTGGGAAGCGGCAAACCCCGTGGGGCTTTACTTCATTTTCTCTGCTACAGCTGAGCCGGCATTTTGCTGGGCATGCTCATCCAGCAGGTTATGGAGGTAGTCGAAAATGTAGTCGACGGCCAACAGGCGCACCTTGTCGCAGTTTCCGTTGAACTCCTGGCGCAACTCATAAGCACGATTCTGGAACAGCACCGTGAAATACATGGTGCCCACTGGCTTATCGTCTGACTCAGAAGCTCCGCCGGCGCATAGGCCCGTTACGGCCACGCAAATATCGGCAGTGGGCAAGTGTTTGTGCAGGCCCATCACCATTTCGTTGGTCACCTGCTGGCTTTCGGCGGTATAGAGGGCTAGGGTTTCCTTTTTCACGCCAAGCAGGCGCTGCTTAGCTACAGGGTGATACGTGACCACGGAGCCCAACAGTACCTCGCTACTGCCAAAGGCTTTCACAAACTCTGAGGCGAGCAGGCCCGCCGTGCAGCTTTCGGCGAAGGCAAGCGTGAGCTTATACTGCAGAAACTTCTGCGCGAGGGAATTCAGGTCGTTGGGCTTCATTGAAAAGTATAAACAGCGTACCTCCACTACGGCTCCAGGCCATGCTTTTGTTATGGTTGAGGTAGGTCGTTCATTTGCAAATCGGCCTGCTTACGCTATTCCTGGCGGTATACTACCCCTTGCTTCATTACAAACCGTACCTGCTGCATGGCATTGATGTCCTGCACCGGGTCGCCTTGCACGGCTACTACATCGGCCAGCTTGCCGGGCTCCAGCGTACCAAGGTTTGCTGTTTGGCCCAGCAGCTCGGCCGCGCTTACGGTGGCCGAGCGCAGCGCTTCGGCGGCGGGCATACCGGCCTCTACCATATAGCGGAACTCCAGCGCATTTACCCCATGCCGAAACACCGAGGCATCGGTGCCAAACGCTATTTTCACGCCGGCCTTGTAGGCGCGGCCAAACGTGCCCTGCAACTTGGGCCCGATGGCTAGGGCCTTGGGCGTCACGAGGGGAGGGTAGTAATTGGCGATTTTGGCGGAGTCGGCTACGGATTTGCCGGCCGTGATGGTGGGCACGTACCAGGTCCCGTATTTCTTCATCAGCTTCATGGTTTCATCGTCCATGAGCGTGCCGTGCTCAATGCTGGTTACGCCCGCCCGAATGGCGCGCTTCATGCCCTCGGCGCCGTGGGCGTGGCAGGCCACATTCAGACCCAAATCACGTGCAGTTTGCACCACAGCCCGTATTTCATCTTCGGTGAATTGTGGGGCCGAGCCGTCTTTCGCCACGCTTAGTACGCCGCCAGTGCTGGCAATCTTGATGAGGTCGGCGCCGCGCTTGTACTGCTCCCGCACGGCTTGCCGGCCCTGGTCGGGGCCGTTGGCAATGCCTTCGGCGGGGCCGGGCATGCCCATCAAATCAAGGCGGTAGCCGTTGGTGGGGTCCATGTGGCCGCCGGTGCCCGAAATGGCTTTGCCAGCCGAGAAAATCCGCGGCCCAACTACTTGCCCGCGGTTGATGGCATTGCGCAACGACAGGTTCACGCCCGAGCCGCCTAGGTCGCGGACCGTGGTAAAGCCGGCCAGTAGCGTTTTGCGGGCGTGCTCCAAGGAGCTGAAGGCCACGTCGGCGGGGTTCTGCGTAAATTCCTTGAGGTAATTATCCTTACTGGTTTCGCCCTCTAGGTGCACGTGGCAGTCGATGAGACCGGGCAGTACCGTCCGGTTTTTCAGGTCGATGACCTTGTCCTGGGCGCCGGTGGGCGTGGTGTAACCTCGTTCCACGGCCAGTACGCGGCCATTTTCTACTACCACCGTCATTTCAGTCTGGGCGCGGTCTTGGCGCATATCCAGCAGGCGGCCGCAGTGCAGGTAGGTTTTCTGGGCCCAAGCGGCCGGGGCCAGCAGGAGCAGACCAGCAAAAGCGAAACCGGAAAAGTAGTTTTTGGTCATGGAGGAGAGGTGGGAAAAGCCGAGCGTGAGCCCGGTAGCAGTGAAGGATGGAGGAAATATACAACGCGGAAAAACGCTGCATGCAGCCTACTTCCGTTCCAATCCGTATCTTTTGCCATCTAACTCTGGCACTACTGGTTTCAGGCTGCCGTTTTTCATCGTTTCCTTTTCACCCAACCTCACGTATGGCTACTCCCGAAGAATTTGAAAGCGCCCAACAGCGTGTGCAGCAGCTCCCCAGCAAGCCCGACAACATGACCCTGCTCAAGCTGTATGCTTTGTTTAAGCAAGCTAGCGAAGGCGACGTAACCGGCGACCGGCCCGGCGGCTTCGACTTCAAAGGCATTGCGAAGTACGACGCCTGGGCTGGCCTGCGCGGCAAGTCGCAGGATGAGGCACGCCAGGAGTACGTTGACTTCGTGAACTCGCTTTTCTAGTTCTACTTACTAGCTCTCTTAAAGCACCAAAGCCCGTTCCTACTAGCTAGGAACGGGCTTTTTGGTTTTAGATGCGTATGGGGCTAGGCCAGCGGCTGAGCACCGGCGTCGGGGGTAGCCGGAGGGGTAGGAGCGGGAGCAGCCGGTGCGCCGGGGGTAGGCAAATCGAAGGCTACGGCGTTGTGCTCGAAGTGTCCTTTGTGCGACCCGTCGCAGAAAGGCTTGTTTTTGGAGAGGCCGCAGCGACAAATGCTGATGCGCTCACGTCCGCCCAAGCCATAAGGCTGTCCTTGCGCGTCTACCAGTTCAAAATCGGTGCCTTCCACCCGGAGAGAGCCATTGCTGAGGACGGTAAGTTTGGTTGCCATGTAGGTAAAATGATTTAGGTAGTGAAAGGAAGACAGAAGAAGAAAAAAGACTAGGTGCCCAAAAGCCCGAAAGCCAGCCAGGAAAGATAGGCATACCCGGCCGCAACGGCAGGGTTTACCGCAATTCCTTGCGCATCACGTAGTCGTTCATCCAGTACGGGCCGATGGCAATGTCTTCTTCGCGGTGACGCTGGAAGCCCAGGTGCTCATAAAAGGCCATGGCGGGGTTGTGCCGGTTCACGTTTAGCTCCAATACGCGGCCGCCGGCCGTGTGCACCGCTGTTTCCACGGCCTTTAGCAGCTTCTGGCCTAGGCCGTGGCCCTGCGCCGAGGGGAGCACGTAAATTTTGTGAAGCTTGTACACGCCTTCCTCGGCCTGCGCCGAAAAGGAAGCGTAGCCGCTCGGCTCATCCTCAACGTACACTAGCAGAAAGGTGTGGCCTTGCTCCGTCATCTGCCGCTCCAAGGAGGCCGGCGTATAAATCACGCGGTACATATAGTCAATCTGCTCCCGCGAGATAATGAACCGATACGTAGGCTCCCAGGTAGCTTCAGCTAAGGAAATAATAGTTGGAATATCGGCCAGGGTTGCAGGCTGGATACGAAGCGGGGAGGCGGTAGAAACTGACATAGCAGGCAAAAAACGGCATTAATTGGCGTAATACCGAGTTGGATTTGTCGTTTTGCCTGCTTTTGGGCCGGAAATTGCGTAAGCACTACACCAGTACGGCGTACCAGTCGTTTACTGGCATTCCTTCATCATACCCGCGACCTAACTCCTTCCTATGAAATCAGCCCGTTTTTCGGTGGTGCTTCTGACAGTAGCTGGCCTGCTAGCCTCACTAGGGGCTTCAGCACAGCAAACCTCCAAGCCTACCACTACCCCCAAACCAGCGCCCAAGCCCACCACTAGCTCTACCACGGCTGCAGTGGAGCGCGACCTGCGCGTGTTCAGTGACTGGGTGAACGATAAGGTAGATAAGGCCGCTACCTCGGCCCGGCGCGAGCTGCCGCGGATCACGGAAGAATTTGACCGCCAAAGCAAACGCATTGATAAAGCCGTCGATAGCCTCACGGTAGAGGGCAAGCGTGAGTACTCTACCCAAAAAGTGCGCTATCAGAAGTGGGCTACCCGCCAAGATAGCCTCGATGCGGCGGCCCAGCGCCCTGCTACCGCCGATGAAGCCCAACGCCGGCTGCTTGGTGAAGACGTAAACATTGGCCGCGCCCGCGCCACAGAACTACCCGACTTGTACTTCCGCCTGGTAGAACGCATGCGCTCCGACCGCCAGAACTGGACGGCTGCTGACTGGAGCACGGCCAGCGCCGTACTGGGCCGCCTGAATGCCCGTTACGAGCAAGTGCGCGAGCAACTGCCTCTGGAGGAGCGTCTGCGCATCCGGAGCCTGCAGGGCGAGTTTCGGACCTTGGAAAAAGCCCGCAACGTGAAAGATGTGATGCGCGAATAACTGGTTTGAGCCTGATTATAGCCTAGGGCGCGGCCTCACCAAACCGGTGAGGCCGCGTTTTTTTTGTGGGCAAACAGTTGCTGTTACCAGGAGGGCTAGGTGCCGGGTGAAGTGCTGGTTTGCGGCCGCCGATGCTGCCGCAGCCACTGCCAGGCCGCGGGCACATCATAAAACATCTGGATGGAAACGTACTGGCGTACGCGCTCAAAAAAGGTCATGCTAATGATCTGATTGCTCAGGTCAGGGGAGAAAACATACGCAATGGCGCGCAGGCCCAAGCTCTGAGCTTGCGGCACCCACTCATACTCCAGCCAGTCCATGGCTTCGCTCCAGTCGCCGGTGGCCAGGCTCTTATCATTCAGGGCAAGCGGGTAGTGGTATTGAGTTTGAAGCTGGATGACCTCAGTGGCAACTGAAATGACCTCGGTACCGGTAATGTTGCCGTGCCAGCGCACGTACAGCAGCTCATGCACGGGGGAATGCAGAATCTCGGCCAGCGGCTTGCCATGCGCGTCAGACAGCGTAACCAGCGCTTCCAGATGAAAGGGATGCATATGGATGGGAATAATAGATCAGGTATCAGAATATAGGGCTAATACTATCATTATACAACCCTGATTTTTCGCTCTTTGGTTCGGCTGGCATCCGCTATTTTTGCGGCTCCATTTTCTGAGCCTTTCTCATGCACATTGCAATCGTCGGCAACATTGGCGCCGGCAAAACCACGCTAGCCAATAAGTTGGCTCATCACTTCAACTGGGAAGTGTTTTTGGAAGATGTAGACCACAACCCGTACCTCAAGGATTTCTATGATGACATGCCGCGGTGGGCGTTTCATTTGCAAGTGTATTTCCTGAACAGCCGGTTTCGCCAAACTCAGCAGATAAAAGAACTACAGCAGGCCAGCAAAGGCGTTATTCAGGACCGCACAATTTATGAGGATGCCCACATCTTCGCGGCCAACCTGCACCAATCAGGCCTGATGTCGGAGCGCGATTATCAGAACTACCTGAACCTGTTCAACTCCATGATCAGCATGGTGAACCCGCCCGACCTGCTCCTGTATCTGAAAGCCGACCTGCCCAAGCTGGTGGCCCAGATTGACAAGCGCAACCGCGACTACGAAAACAACATCAAGATTGATTATCTGCGCCACCTCAACGACCATTATGAGGAGTGGATCAGCCAGTACAGCCACGGCCGCTTACTGATTGTGGATGTCAACAACCTCGATTACGTCAACAAGCCCGAGGATTTGAGCGTGATTATCGACAAAATCAACAGCACACTGTTCGGCTTCTTCTAAGATACTAGCCCTACAAAAACAGCCAACCCATACTGGGTTGGCTGTTTTTGTGTTGATGGCCGCTGTTGGGTGGTTATTCGTCGCGCATGGCTTCGTTTAGGAACTGCACAAAAGGCCGTGCGGCCTGCCATGCTTCCAGCACGCGCGCCGGGAAGTCGGGGCGGCGAACTTCGGCGTCGGAGAAGGAGCGCCACACGAAATAGCTTTTTAGCCGCAGCCACTCAATATCCGGATCGGTGCGGTCGTAGCCTTTGGGAGCTGTTTTAAGGGTTTGAGACGTATCGAGGCCTAGGGGGAACTGCTGCAGCAAACCCGGGTCTTGGCGCAAGGCATGAAACGCGGGTGCATTGTAATGAATTTCCTGCCGGATGCGAGCCAGCTGGGCGGGCTCGGGCATCCAGCGTCCGGCGCCCACGTAGGTCTCGCCGTTGGGCTCCACCGCCACAAAGTAGCCCGCCCACGGGCTATGCCGCCCGCCGGGCTTGAGGCCCGCGCCCATGTGCCGCTTGTATGGCTCGTCGCTCTGCTGAAATCGGTCGTTTTTATTGATGCGGAACATGACATCCTGCGCTTTGAGGCCGCGCAACCCCGGCTCAAATTCTGCCGCATCGCGCAGCAGGCTCTCCACAAAAGCGGTATACTCGGCGCGGGCCCGGTGGTAATCGGCGCGGTGCGCATCCATCCAGGGCTTGTTGTTACTGGTGGCCAGGTCGCGCAGAAAATCCAGAACAAGGGAAAGGTTCATAGGCAGAAAAGTACGAGCAACAGGGCAAAAGAAAAGCGGCCCCGTGCCGCCAAGCGGTACGGGGCCGCTGGCCCAGTGGTTGGGTTTAGGCTTAGTGGCGGCCTAGTGCTTCCGAAGTGCTGAGCTTGGCGCGGTCGTTAAGGGCCCAGCTAAACGATAGAAACTCAATCTTGGCGCCGGGCTCAATGGGCGTACTGCCGTAGCGGTTCAGGAAAGCGACTAGGTCGGCTTCAGTACCAAACTCAGCCGAGTAGGCTTCAAACAAGCCCGAGAGCCGTACGTGTTGCGGAGTGAGCTGGTTATACGCGGGGTCGTTGAGGAAGCGGCGGGCCTGGTTATCTAGTTGCTCATTCAGGCGGGCACCACTATAGGCTTCAGTAAGCAGGGGCGGACAGGAAGCGGCCCCGTACATCAGGGCGAAGTGCACGCGCGGGTCGTGAAACGTATCCCGGAGCATCTCGCGCTCAATCTGGTTGAGCGTGTATGCCTGGCCGCCTACTGTTACTACCGGCGCTTCCCACGGCGACTTCAGGCCGCCTACCGTTTTCACCCGGATATCGTTGATGCTGGCAACGGGGTAGTATTGCAACACCAGATAGGTAGCCGCGGCATTGTAGGTGTTCACCCAAAAGGCTTTGGTTTCATCGGGCGTCCAGGTTTGCGGGTCGGGCTTTACTTTGCGCAGGCTAGTGAGGTAGCCTAGCAGCATATCTTCCTCATCCAGCAAGCCGTCGTAGTTCAGGCGCCCGTCGGGCGTAACGTGCTGCTGCAGCAGCTTGCTCCAGGGCGCATGGAGCTGCTCCAGCATGGGGTTATCGGCAGCTTGCACAGCCAGAGGGGCTAGCAAACCACAGAATAGGAATAAGAACAGACGAGCAATAAGGGGCGTTTGCAGAGGCATGAAACTGTACCGGTGCGCAAGTAGGAGGGCGAAAGCAGCGTAACTATCTAAATAAGATAAGCTAGCTACTTAAGAGAGCAAAGCCAACAAAGCCGATTGTGCCAAAAATCAGATAAAAACCTGCTGGGCACTATTTCATCATTGACTACTCAAAAGTAGAAGTTTTTTGGGTGAGCTATAGCATGATATTTTAAAATACCTCACCAAAAAGTTCTATTTATAGTCCCTTGTGTCAAAACAAGGGTTTTGTGCCCGTCACTTTTTGCGAAACTGGCAATAAAGCTGAACAGCAGCTCAGCTTGCCTTGCTACTTGTGGCTGACCACGGCCACCGGGTCGCCGACTCGAAGCTTGCCAGCTCCGCTGCCGGTTACATTTTGCCCAAACAGTACGGAGTTGTCGTGGGTGCGGTAGGTGGCCAGCGTGCGCAGCGGTTCGCCGAGGGGGCTTCGTTGTGCGGTGTGTTGATTTACTGTAGTAAGCACACAACGGCCGCAGGCGCGCACGGCCCGGAACGGCAGGTCACCAATGTGAAACTGACTCCATGTATCTTCCTCAAACGATTCGCCGCCGCTCACCACTAGGTTGGGCCGGAAGCGGTCCATGCCTACCGGCTCAGCTAGCCGTGAATTCAGCTCGGCCAAAGATTCCTGCCCAATCAGCAGAAACGGGTAGGCATCGGCAAAACTTACTAGCTGCCCCTCGGGGTTGAAGTCCGGGTCCACGTCGCGCCGCACCATATCCGACATGTACACCAGTTTGCAGGGCTGGCCCAAGGCTTCGGAAAGCCAGGCATCACACTCTGGGTGCGCGCGCCAGGCAAACACAATATCGTCCCAGATGGTAACAAACAGGGTTTTTTCCGGTGTGGCCTCGAACGGCACATACAGCGGCAACAAATCGGGCCGGGCCTGGTGCGTGAGCAGAAAGCCGTTGTAGGCGGGCGCAACCTTCAAGTGGGCCATGCTGGCGGTCTGGCGCTGCGTCATGAACTGGTTTCGCTCATTCACAATCAGCCACCGCCGGTCGTGGCGCAGGCCCCGGGGCTCTACTTCTGCCTCCGTCAGGCGGATGCCGCCCAGAGATTTTACCGGATAAATATAGAGCTCGGAGAGAGTGAGAGTAGCCATGCGGCAAAGATGGCAAAATCCGTCAGAGCTGAATGCGTTGGCGGCTTCGGGTTTTACACTGCCTAGCAAATGCTTGGTTTAATGCTAGCAGAACGGCACACGCTACACGGGCCAAAACCAAGCCGGCCTGCTGTCGGAGACGTTCCAACAACAGGCCGGCTTAAAACCTGGCTCCTGAGCGCGGCATAAATAAGAGCTGGTTTGCAGCAAATCAGGACCTAGGGCGTAGGCTGCTGCGCTAACTGCACTGCGCGGTACAGGTTTACTAGCCCGCCGGTGCGCGAAAGCTCCGCGAAATCGACGAGGGTGGTGCTGCCGGGTTTGCGCACTTTGGTATGGTAGGGCACCGCCGACTGCATGATAATGCGCTTGAGCTGTTCGGCCGTCAGCTGTGGGAAGTACGATTTCAGAACGGCTGCCATGCCGGCTACCACCGGCGCCGCCATGCTGGTACCACTTAGGTTACCGTAGCGGCTGCCGGGCAGCGTAGAGTAAATCTGGTTGCCGGGCGCAAATACATCTACCTGGGTTTTGCTGTAGTTTGAGAAATCGGCCACCAAATTCTCGTCGTTGGTGCGCGAAGAGGCACCCACAGTCAGCAGGTTAGGAATTTGCTGGCCACTCAGGAACACCGAGGCCGGATACTGCGCTACTTTCCCGAGATCGTTGCTTTCGTTGCCGGCCGAATGCACCAGCAGTACGCCTTTGCTGCCAGCATACTTAATGGCTTCTTCCACAGCCTGGCGCTGAGGCGAGTAATACTTGCCAAAGCTCATGTTGATAATCTGAGCCCCATTGTCCACGGCGTAGCGGATGGCGTTGGCTACGTCCTTGTCCCGCTCGTCGCCATCCGGAACGGCGCGCACGGCCATGATTTTCACCTGAGAGGCCACGCCCAGCACACCCAGGCTGTTTTCCTGGTCGGCGGCAATAATGCCGGCTACGTGGGTGCCGTGCATGGGGTCGGGGCCGTGCACGTCGCGGTTGCCGTAATCTCGCTGCTTCACGTCCTCGGGCCGGTCGCCCACAATGGGGCGCGGATTGTACTTCAGGTTCAGGCCGTAGTCCAGCTCATCCTGAGTTTCCTTGAGGCCTTTCTTCATTTCCTCTAGCACATCATCGAGGGAAGCAAAGCCGGTTTGCAGGAGCGTATGGTACAACCCGTTGGTCACGGCGCGCAGCTTCAGATCGGGGGTAGGCGGGTTACGAAGCGTAGCCGTATCGAGGCGCGTAACGCCCAGGGCCTGCTTAAGGCCTTCGGCGCCTTGCGCATTTTCGGCGTAGGCCTGGCTGAACTCCTGCAGCCGCTGGGCATTTTCCTTCACTTTTGCCTCGTAGCTCTTCTTTACCTGTACATACAGGTCGTATTCGGGACGCTTGGCGGCTGGCACCGAGGTGCGGGTTTTGCCGGCGTATAGGGGCTGCAGCTTGGCCATGAGGCGGGTTTCTTCCACCGTCTCTTGGTTGATGTTACGCCCGTCCGGGCCTCCCAGGAAATTCCACCCTAGCACGTCATCCACGTACCCGTTGCGGTCGTCGTCTTGGCCGTTGCCCGCAATTTCCTTGGTGTTACGCCACAGAATCCGCTTTAAATCAACGTGGGCCGTATCAACGCCGGCATCAATAACGGCCACCAGCACCGGGGTAGCTGTTTTTCCCTGCAGCAGTTCGGCATACGCGCGGCGGGCACTAATGCCCATTATGCCTCCGTCCTGTTGAGGGTCAAGTAAGTGCCATTGCGGAGCCACCGCCGGAGTAGCCGGGGCAGTAGTAGTGGCTGGGGCAGTGGTTTGGGCCGACACAAAGGCCGGAAACAGCAGCGAAAAGCCCAGCAACCGTAGCCGGGAGAAGGGGAGAAAGATCATGCAAACAGAATCAGGAGCAGGAAAAGCAGAATGCAGGAAGTACGCAATGCGCCCACCGAGGTACGTACGTAGTACGTAACCACCGACAAGGACAGCCCGAAAAGTAAATAGCCGCTTGACCTGGCTATTATTTCTGACTTCGGCTGCACCTACAAGTATCTCGCCTGTTTTCTTTCTCTGCCTAAAATTCGCTGAGTAGGTTAAGTATACATAGCCATATCAGCGTCAGTGGCGGTTACTACCCTGAATAGGGCTAGTAACCGCCACTGACGCTGATATTAAGTAAGCTGCCGGCAACGGGGGCTGCCTTTGATTTTGCCGTATGCTATTCCTTTACAAAGCGGAGGGTTTGCACCGATTCGCCCCCTAGGGCCCGGATGATGTACAGGCCGTTGGGCAGGTGGTCGAGCGGCAAGGTAGCTGCCGATGAGCTGGCCGTGTGGGCCAGTACCTGCCGTCCCAGGCCATCAATCACCAGTACTTTTTGGCCAGCTTTCAGGCCGCTGATGGTTACCTCATTACGGGCGGGCACCGGACTTACCTGCAATGCTGTAGCGGCTGCTTCAACCAGAACCGGCATTACGGCCGTTACGGTTTCGGTGGCGGTGGTGCTTTTGCCATCAAGCTGGCGCAGGCGGTAGTACCAGCGGCCAGCACTCAGGTTAGCATCCAGGTAGCTGTACTCCCCGCCAACCGTGGTGGAGCCTTTGCCTTTCACACGGCCTACCTGCTGCCAGCCCACGTTACTATCGGCAGCGCGCTCTATCACAAACTCCACGTCGTGCTCCTCCATGGCGGTGGCCCAGTTCAGGCGCGCCCCGGCCGGTACGGCTGCCACCTCAAATTTGGTAAGCGTAACTGGCAGTGGGCGGCCGCGGCCAGCCAGCGTAAACACGTCGTTTTGGGTGATGTTTCTAATGCTAACTACCGTTACCTTATTCCCAACTGGGTCAAGGGTAGTAGCATGTAAGTCCTGCCAGGGGCCACCTTGTTCCGGCGTAGAAGAACGGAACAACTCTAAAGTGTTTTCGTCCATGTTGTACCCCGCGCTAGGTGTTAACTCGTTTGGCGTATTATCTCGGTACGAAAAGATCATCTTGAACTGAATACCTGTGGTCTTCGCCATATTTACTTTGTACTGGCGCAGAATGCTCTGGCTAAGAGCGGTGAAATCAGGTCCGTACGCTTTGCCGGTATAATACCTGCCGGTGTAGCGCGTAACAGTGGTTCTGCCCGGGGCTTCCGTTTGGGATTTCGGAGAAATGGTTACTCCAATACCGGCAAACGTAAAATCGTTGGGGGTGTCCAGCACGCCACTAGCCTCTACTGTGCCTTTAACATAGCCAGTGCCCGTCTCAGACAAAGCATTATTCTCAGTAGTGCTAAGGATTACTTTATAGTTTCCTGTTTCCATAACGCCGCCGGTAAGCGTCAGTGCGGATTTGATGGTGATATCGCCTTGCAACGCTTTGGTTCCGGTACCCGGAATGGACAACTTATAAAAAGTACCACCACCTAATTTTTGGAATCCATTGGCGGTAAGCGTGACAGTTCCCTGATTTGCTACGAAAGTAGCCTCATCAGCGTTGAAGTCGCCCCCAACCAATAAGTTAGAGTTGCTGCTGGAATGCAGGAATTTTGCGCCAGGGCTAACCGTGAAGTTCCTACCGATGCTCACGTTGTTCGCGCTGGACCCCATATCGACCTTCCCGGCCAGAATGTTCAGGTTATTAGATATAGTCCAACCCCCTGTGTTTCTTACTGTCAGTTTAGAGTTATTAACTGTGAAATCGTAAAGGGTTAGTCCGCCTTGGTCAATGGAAGTTGCTGGCTCGGCGGTGGCGGGGTAACTGGCGCTTATGTATTGGAACGGCTTTGCCGAGGCCATATCCGGTATGGTATAGTAGTAGTGTGCGTAGCGGGTATCATCCGTGCCAGTTTGATGGGCACTAGGGTTATCTTTAGGTACACACCCTTGGCCTGCCACATTAGGGTTATTAGGCTCATAGAGCACATACCCAAGCCAGTTAAATGATGTAGGATTTAGTTTGCTAGGGTCAGAGCCAATAGCAAACGTGCTGCGTGCAATGCGTAGCTCGCGGGTAGAGCTTTGAGTAGAAAATCTCACCCCATACTGCACCGTAGCGCTTTGCGAGGAAGTCGAAAAGGTGCCGTTGTTAAGCCATTCGCCCCCATTCGCAGTTGATGCTATATATAGAGTAGCACCTGAATTATCAAAAACTATCAGGTTATCTGCCGGGAATGGAGGAACGATGTTCACTGCACTGGTGGCCGAGAAAGCGAGCCTTCTCCCTAACAGCAGTCCTTCGTTAGGTTTCGTATCGAGTAGTAAAACTCCTGGATCCACCGTTTTTCCTGTTACGGCTATATAGATATAGTCCGCATCCCAGGTCATATACCATGTGAAGCTGCCAGTACTCTCGCTAGTGCCAGTTCCATACTCTCCCTGCCCAATAGTGCCGTCGGCAACCGGTGGGGTACTTTGTGCCTTCGCTACCCCTAGGCTCGACAATACTGTCAAGAGCATAATCAGCCATTGCTTCTTCAGAAGTAGATATCCTTTCATGGGGCCATTACATTAATATGTGCAGGCAAATTATAAAAATTTGTTAGAATGATTATATATGAAGCAACTAAATTTTGTTATTTGTCTAAAAATTATAACCATATAAATATAATACCGTAACTGCTACGTTTTGAAAATGCGTGGCGCGCAGTACTACTTTGCCCAGTGAAGGTTTGTGAATCGGCCTCTCAGAAGCGCATTACGGGCCGGAATTCTGGGGCTGATATCCTGACCCGGCGTGTATCTTTACCGCTCAGCTCCCAATTCAGCCGTTCCATGCGCTTTCTACTTCTTCGTGCCGCGCTGGCCATGGCGGTACTGCCGCTATTGCTAGCAACACCAGTTGCCGCTCAGGCTCCCAAAACCTATTCCTCCTCGGAAATCCTGCTGGGCCTGAAAAAGCTCAACGTACTAGGCTCCGTACTATACATAGCCGCTCACCCCGACGACGAAAATACCCGCCTAATTGCCTACATGGCCAACGGCCGCCTGTTGGAAACCGGTTACCTGAGTTGCACCCGCGGCGACGGTGGCCAAAACCTCATCGGCCCCGAATTGCGCGAGCAATTGGGCGTAATCCGGACGCAGGAGCTGCTGGCTGCCCGGCGCATTGATGGAGGCAAGCAGTTCTTTACCCGCGCCAACGACTTCGGCTTCTCCAAGACGCCTGAAGAAACCTTCACCATTTGGGACAAAGAGCAGGTGCTGTCCGATATGGTATGGGTAATCCGGCAGCGCCGGCCCGATGTGCTTATCACGCGCTTTCCACCTGATAGTCGCGCCGGCCACGGCCACCATACTGCCTCCGCCATTCTGGCCGCCGAAGCCTTTGATGCCGCCGGCGACCCGAAGCGTTTCCCGGAGCAGCTGAAGTACGTGCAACCCTGGCAACCCAAGCGCCTGTTCTGGAATACTGGCTCGTTCTTCGTGAAGCCCGGCGAAAATATGGACGGCTACCTCAAGCTCGATGCCGGTGGCTACAACGCACTGCTAGGCCAGAGCTACGGCGAAATTGCCGCTCGCAGCCGCTCTCAGCACAAAAGCCAGGGCTTCGGCTCAGCGGCTCAGCGCGGCGAGGCGCTGGAGTACCTGCAATATGTAAAAGGCGATAAGGTGAAGTCAGACCCATTTGAGGGTATTGACATGAGCTGGAACCGGGTACCCGGCGGCGCAGCCATTGGGAAGATGGTGGATGAGGTTATCCGAAAGTATGACCCTAGTAATCCCAGCGCCAGCGTGGTAGGGTTGTTAAAGGTGCGGAGCAGTATTATTAAGCTAAAAGAGGAATCTGGTAATTTTTGGTTTGACGAGAAGCTGAACAGTTTGAGTCAGTTAATTCAGGCTAGTCTTGGTCTTTATTTGGCAGCAACTACTAGTGAACCCAGCGTTGCAATTGGTCAGATTATCAAGATTAATAGAGAGGCACTTAACTCCTCAAATGTCCACCTAACTTGGCATCGGGATGTGCATAAGTCGGATGGTCAGGCAAAAACAGGAGAATTGACAATCGGTAAAGTTGTGAGTGACCTCGTTGACTTTGAAGTCCCGCAAACTATTAATGTTTCGCAACCTTTCTGGCTCACAGCGCCAAGCTCAGTTGGTATGTATCGCATCGACTCAACTGGTATTAGAACGGTACAGGGGTTTGGCTTTAGTAAGCGTCAATGGATAACTCAAGAATTAATTGGTAAGCCAGAGAATCCTAATGGTGTAAGTGTTTGGAACGAAGTTTTAATTATGGCTCCTGGAATGAAGGAGAGCCAGACATTAACATTTGAAGTTCCCGTCCAATACAAAAGCACTGACCCAGTAGAAGGGGAGAAGTACCGCCCGCTGGTAGTGGTGCCGCCCGTGACGGTGAATATTGGCGGCCAGGCCTATGTGTTTGCGGATAATGCGCCTAAAACTATTCCTGTAACGTTGCGCGCTGGCAAAGCAGGCGTGAAGGGCTCGGTGGCATTGGCCTTGCCGAAAGGCTGGAAGGCGGAGCCGGCTAGCTTCAACTTCGACCTGGTCAGCAAAGACGCTGAGCAAACTGTGCAGTTCCGGGTGCAGCCGGGGGTAGGGGCGCAGGAGGGCAAAACTGAGTTGCGCGCCGTGGCTATCGTAGAGGGCCAGCAGTACACGCGCGGCTATCAGGCCATCGAGTACAACCACATTCCGACCCAGATTCTGTTTCCGGAAGCAGTGGCGCCGCTCGTGAAGCTTGACCTCAAGCGCAAGGGGCAGGAAATTGGCTACCTCATGGGCGCTGGCGACGAAGTACCCGACGCCCTGCGCCAAATTGGCTACACCGTCACACTGCTCAAGCCCGAGGACATCACCGACCAGAGCCTGCGCCGCTTTGATGCTGTGGTACTAGGGGTGCGCGCTTACAACACTCTCGACCGCCTGAAGTCCTTGCAGCCCACGCTGCTGCGCTACGTGGAAAACGGCGGCAACATGGTAGTACAATACGTAGTAGCGCGCGGAACCGTACTACCCGAAATTGGCCCGTACCCCCTAAAGCTTTCCAACGACCGGGTGACGGTGGAAAATGCGCCCATTACGTTCCTGAAACCCCAGCAGCCGCTTCTAAATGCCCCCAACAAAATCACAAGCAAAGATTTTGAAGGCTGGGTGCAGGAGCAGGGCCTGTACTACCCCTCGCAGTGGGACCCCAAGTACCAGACCGTCATCAGCTCCCAAGATCCTGGCGAGAAAGCCAAGGAAAGCGCCATTCTAGTAGCCGACTATGGCAAGGGCCACTACATCTATACGGGCCTAAGCTTTTTCCGTGAACTGCCGGCCGGCGTGCCGGGCGCTTACCGCTTGCTTACCAATATGGTGTCGTTGGGCAAGTAGTATGCTGTAGCGCGGCAGCTGACCGGCATTGTCAGGTATAGCTGTGCTTCCTTAATCGATACATTCTATTTGCCTCACTCCAGCGGCATGCGTCAGTATCTGCGGCTCTTCTTGTTCGGTACGTTGGCTTTTGCGGTCCTGCTCGTGCTGGGAGTTTTCGTTGTGGATGAGCTGCTAGCTACTATCGTACACCAGCACGGGGCGCTACTCCAGCCTGTAGTTTTGCCTCTTATGCGCGGAGTTGACTGGCTGCAAGAGCACTTTTTCTATCATGGCCTGCCGATAGGCTGGCTGGGGTTACTGCTGGCGTTTGTGGTAACGCGCCTGCTCCGACAGCCGTCCAGTACCGTCTGGTTAGTCTCGTTGCTCACGGTACTAGGAAGCGAAGCGGCGGGCAATCTGCTGAAACTGTTCTTCAACCGCCCCCGGCCGCTGGATGTATGGAATCAAACGGCTCCAGATGCGGCTTTCTGGCAGCCCATAGGTCGGTTCGATGCCTTTCCGTCGGGCCACACGGCCTGGGTGGCGGGCTTGTTGCTCCCCATTGCGCTGCGCTTTCCAAAACTGCGGCCCGTGCTAGTGGTTGTCGTTGGGTTGGTTGCGCTGGGCCGGGTAGCGCTTGGCGTGCACTGGTTCAGTGATGTAGTGGCCGCCGTGTATCTGGCCTTGCTGCTCACCTGTGGATTCGAAATCGGGACCTGGTGGCTGCGACCTAGGGCTAGCGTTCAGTTGACTTCAGAGGCGCGGCATGCAACCTGAGTACGTATCTTTCGCCTGTTCTACGTTCACGTCCTGACCTTGTGCCCAAACTACCCGCCCACTCAACTCCCGATTCTGGCGCCGCCATACCGCCTCCACCCGTGCTTTCCTCGTGGCGGGCCTGGTACTGGCTGGTACTAGGGGCGTTGGGAGCTGAAATCGTCTTCTTTGTGTACCTCACGCGGTTGTTTGCATGAGTGGACTTGATTGGTTGGTGCTGGCGGGCGCCTTGCTGTTTATTGTGGGGTATGGCACCTGGCGCACGCGCCGAGCCGGCGACTCGCTAGATGGCTACCTACTGGGCGGGCGGCAAGCCTCGTGGTGGGGCATTGGCCTCAGCATC
Organism: Hymenobacter seoulensis; assembly: GCF_054780535.1. Lineage (NCBI taxonomy): Bacteria > Pseudomonadati > Bacteroidota > Cytophagia > Cytophagales > Hymenobacteraceae > Hymenobacter > Hymenobacter seoulensis. The sequence continues at coordinate 1,272,339 of NZ_BAAGWD010000001.1, read as the reverse complement.
ATGGCTACCCAGGCCTCGGCCATTACATTTCTGAGTACCCCGGGCCAAGCCTACGATGATGGCATGCGCTTTATTCAGTTCTACTTTGGCCTGCCCGTGGCCATGGTCCTGATTGCCATTTTTGCGGTGCCGCTCTACCACCGCCTGCGCGTGTTTACGGCGTATGAGTACCTAGAAGGCCGCTTTGATCGGCGCACACGCACGTTTACGGCGCTGCTGTTCCTGGTGCAGCGCGGGCTTAGTAATGGCCTTTCCTTGTATGCGCCGGCCTTGGTGCTGTCGGCCATCCTAGGCTGGAATATTCACGTAACCGTTTGGCTGATTGGTGGGCTGATGATTGCCTATACCGTATCGGGGGGCACGCGGGCCGTTACGGTAACGCAGCAAGGGCAGGTGGCAGTTATTTTCCTGGGCCTGCTGATTGCGGGCTATTTGCTGGTGCATTATCTGCCCGGCGATATGGGCTTTATGGATGCCATGCGGGTAGCGGGCCATCAGGGCAAGCTCAATCTGGTTGACTTTCACTTCGACCCCAAAGACCGGTATAACTTCTGGTCGGGCATGACGGGCGGCCTGTTCCTAGCCCTCTCGTACTTCGGAACAGACCAAAGCCAAGTGCAGCGCTACCTGGCCGGCCGCGACATAACCGAAAGCCGACTGGGCCTGCTCATGAACGGCTTGCTCAAGATTCCAATGCAGTTCGGGATTCTGCTGCTGGGCGTGCTGCTGTTCGTGTTTTATCAGTTCAACCTGGCCCCGCTTACCTTCAACCGGCCCGTGTATATTCGGGTGGCACACTCGGCGGCCTATGGCCCGGCGCTACGCTCGCTGGAGCGGGAGCACGCTACGTTGTTTGCTGCGCGCAGCAAGGCCACTACCCAACTCGTGGCTGCCCTCCGGACCGAGGATGCCGCTGCCATTGCCGCCGCCGATACCCATGTACAAGCCACCCAGGCCGCTACCCAAGGCCTGCGCGTGGAAGCACAAAAGCTCCTAAAAACCGCCTTTCCCACCACCGAAGCCAAGGACACCGACTACGTGTTCCTGACGTTTGTGCTGCAATACCTGCCTAGGGGACTAGTGGGCCTGCTGATTGCGGTGGTGCTGAGTGCCGCCATGGGCTCGGCTGCGGCCGGCCTCAATGCGCTAGCATCTACTACCATCGTCGATCTGTACAAGCCCCGCCGGCCCAACCGCTCCGAAACGCATTACGTGGGGGCCTCGCGGCTCGCGGCCGTTTCGTGGGGGGTCTTGGGTATTGGCTTTGCTACGTTTGCGGCCCGCCTCGAAAATCTGATTCAGGCCGTGAATATCCTGGGCTCCCTTTTCTACGGCACCATTCTCGGTATTTTCATGGTGGCGTTTTTCCTGAAATCAGTAGGCGGCAGAGCCGTGTTGGTAGCGGCTGTATTCGCGCAGATTGTGATTTTAGCGCTGTTTTTCCTGACGGATATTGGCTACCTCTGGTACAATATCATCGGGTGCGCCGTGGTAGTGGCCGGTAGCCTGCTGGGCCAGCAAATCAGAGGCCCGCTACCTGCCCGGGCTGAGTAAACCGCCAAGCCAGCACTTTCCTAGGGTGTTATAGGGCACCAACCGTTTTTACACAAAAGTGCCCCGGACTTCAGATGAAATCCGGGGCGCTTGTGAGCTTAGGCAGGGGTAGTAGCTTACAGCTTACCTACTTTCTTAGCCTCCATAATCAGGTCTTCGTTCATCTTCACGTAGTCGGCATTCTTGGCTTCCAGCGCCAGCTTACGCGACTGTTCAGCGGCCGTAACGGTGCCTTTGTAATCCTTCATCTTCATGCGGATTTTGGCTTCCGTGTGCACGTTCCAGAACTTAGGATCTTTCTCATTGGCTTTCTGCATCCACTCCAGGGCCTGCTTGGCGTCCTTGTTGCTGTCGTAGTAATACACAGCGGCGGCTGCCAGGTCGTTAGCTGAAGGCGTGGCGTTCTTGGTTACTTTCTCCTCAATCTGGGCCATTACTTTGGTTTCCACATCGGAGGCAATCTTAAACTTAACGCCGGTCAGCTCCCACTGCATATCCACGTTGGCGGTAGCCGGCGTGAGGTCAGTGAAGTTGATGCTGAAGCTTTCCACCTTGGCGGGCAGCTTGTAGCTTTTCACGGTGAAGCGGGCTACGTCTTCGTCGTCCTTGAAGGCATCGACGTTCGCGCCGGCTTTGGTATTCTTGTTCAGTACCACAATCCACTCCGTTTTATTCGGGATGGTGTAGATGCCATACTCGCCGGCCGGTACTTTTTTGCCTTCCACCGTTACGTCGTCCGAGAACTTAATGGAGGTAGTGGCATTGGCGCCCGTGCGCCAGCGCTTGGCAAACGGTACCACCGAGCCAAACGCCGTGCGGCCCTTCAGGCTAGGGCGCGAGTACACAATGGTTACATCGGTAAGGCCAACGCGCTGCTGAATAGTGCTTTTGGGGCTAGCCGCGGGCGTGTTGATCTGGGCGTGCGCCGAGCCAGCCGCTAGCAGGCCGCCAACAAACAGCGTGGTGCCAGCAGCACGGGAAGCAGACTTCAGGAAAGTTGAAGTTATCATGACACAAAGAAGACAGGTGAGAGAATGTATTACGCTGTAAAAATAGCTAAAACCCGCACATGGCTCAGGAATTTAGCTGAATGCTAACGTGCGGAATTATGCTTTAGCCGTTCAACTGTGGTACCTGCTGGCGGGTGAGCAGCTTTTCAATGTCGGCAGGGGTAGCAGGTGCCTGTAGACAGCGCAGATCGAGGTAGTAACAAGCCGCCTCGGAGGGGTAAAGCAGCAGCCACTCGGGCCGCACCCACACGGCGCGCCGCAGCTGCGGCCAGCGGCTCGTGAAATTCCCTAGGCTGCTAGTGCCGCGCAACCCCTCTGCCGTCAGTTCGAAATCAATGGGGTTTTGCATGGAGGCGTTCTGAGCGTAGGCGCGGCGCAACTGGTAGCGCACCAGCCCCGCCCGAAACAGCGCATACGCCACCGCCACGCCCAGAAACGCCAGCGTTGAGGGGCGTAGCAGGCGGCCGTGTTGCCACAAATCTAGGCCCACACTCACGGCTAGCAGCAGCACAGCCGCCCCTAATAGCCATTGGTTGATACGGGTTTTGGGTTGTGCACGCCAGAGCCGGAAGTTCAGTCGCACGTATTCTTCCGCCGACAAGTGTACGCCAGGCAGCCGGAGCGGCAACACGAGCCCGGATAAGTCAGAAGCAGTCATAGTTCCAGCGAAAGTAGCTTACGCCACGGCAACTTCGCGAAGCGGCAGCAGGTTCAGCACGTCTTGTGGGGTAGTAGGGAGCTGAACTTGACGCAAATCCAGGTAGTAGCAGTCTTCCACGGAGGTGTAGAACAGGATCCAGTCCTGTATCTGCTGGACCCGGTAGAAGGACTCCCACCGATAATATTGTACGCCGCTCTGTGCTTCTACTCGCACTCCCTCCGCTGTGAGCGTAAAGGCAGTTGGCTTTGGCTTGGCGGCATAGGTACGGTAGGCTCGGTGGTATTCCCACCACTGGTACAGGAGGCTAAGGCCGGTAAACAAGGTCGCAACCATCATCCAGCCCAAAAACTTCCCGTTGCCGAAACTATAGCTCAATGCCCCGCCCGCTGTGACAGAAGCCAGCCAGAACTTTACCTTATTTCGAAAGGAATCGGAGGTGTTAGGTCTTCGGTTAGGGTTTGCCGGGTGCCATTTTTCTTGCTGAAGCTGATGAATGGTTTGGTACTCAGAGAAAGTAGGCGCAGTAGCGGGAATAAGGAGTTCAGTCATCGGGAAGTTATTCCTGCTCAGTTATTATGGTAAATCGGTTCACGCCCAACGTCTGTAATTGCTGCAGAAAGGGCATAACCACGGTGCTGGTAGCCGCTGGTCGAGCCGCAAACACACAATAGCTCGGTGCCTATGCATGGTAAGTGCGGCCTGATTAGCAGCCTGCAGTAACGTTGCCAACTGGTTGTCAGCAGCAGAGTAAGGAATGCCTTGTGCGAATAACTGCCGCTCCCGTAAGGGCGCGTGTAGCCAAGCCGGGAGTTGCCGTACATCAACGCTTAGATAAGGCATACGCTCTACCTCCAAACGTTGAGCGGTCGATAGTTGCAGGCCGTGCCATTGGGCTAGTAGCTCAATAGCTTTGGTCTGTAGCTCTGGTGTGCTGGTGTGCATGTACAAACGCCTCTCAGCATCCAGTGAGAAAGTAACTTGTGTTGGTGGGACTTTCCAGCATACGTTGCTATTGCTAGGCAGCTGCACGCGGGGCAACGCGGGTGAAAACCTAGCGGAAGGCAGAAAAAAGGCAGTAAATAGCAGCAGTATACCGCCCCATACTCCTAGCTCCGGTCTGAGCAACTCAATTCGAGGTAACCTCGCTGTATATCGGTTGCGCATCATAATGATACGGATACTGATTGTTCAATATACATAGCTGAATATAAGAGAATAGAAAAAGGGCAAAGCACTGCTTCGCCCTTTCAAAGTACATAGAAAACGCTAGGTGTTAGCTCAGCTCAAACTGTAGCTTTAGCAGATTGGCGTACAGACCATTGTCGCTGTGGGCCAGTTCCTCGTGGGTGCCTTGCTCCACAATTCGGCCGCCGTCAATAACCAGAATCTTATCGACTTTGCGGATGGTGCTGAGGCGGTGGGCAATGATGATGCTGGTCCGGTCGAGCATGAGCTCATCCATGGCGCCCTGCACCAGCTTCTCGCTTTCACTATCCAGCGAAGACGTGGCCTCATCGAGGATGAGAATAGCCGGGTTTTTCAGGATGGCGCGGGCAATGGCAATACGTTGGCGCTGCCCGCCTGAGAGCTTGATGCCTCGCTCGCCCACCAACGTGTCAAGCCCTTCCGGAAACGACGAAATGAACTGCCAAGCGTTGGCCTTGCGGGCCGCCTGAATGATTTCCTCATCGGAGGCCGAGGTCTTGCCATAGGCAATGTTCTCCCGGATAGAGCCGCCGAATAGGATGGTTTCCTGGGGCACAATGCCAATGTGGCGGCGCAGCTCCGTGAGGTCATACTCGGTGATTTGGCGTCCGTCAATCGTAATCTGGCCGCTGCTCAGGGCATAAAACTGCATCAGCAGCTGCACAATCGTGGATTTGCCTGCGCCCGAGGGGCCCACCAGCGCAATCTTCTCGCCGGCCTGAATGATGAAGTTGATATCCTTCAGCACGGTTAGGTCGGGGCGGGTGGGGTAGCGGAATGCCACGTGCTGGTACTCGATGTCGCCGCGCACCTGAATGGGGGCCGCACCCGCTAGGTGCGTGGGCTCCGTTGGCTCATCCAGAATTTCCAGAATCCGCTCAGAAGCACCCAGCGTACTTTGGATCTTGCCAAACAGCTCGCCCAGGCCCGCCACGGAAGCGCCAATAAAGATGGTGTACAAGGCAAACTGCGTCAGGTCGCCGATGGTCATCTGGCCCGATTGTACCAACGTTGCGGCCCGCCATAACACCAGCACAATGCCACCAAACAAACCAATAATCACGAACGACACAAAGCCGCCCCGGTACAGGTTGCTTTTCAGCGCGGCCCGCACGGTTTTGGTAAGCGAGGTGGTATAGCGCTCCGTTTCAAATTGCTCGTTGGTAAATGCTTTTACCGTGTTGATGCCCTGCAGCGTTTCCTCTACGATGACGTTGGTTTTGGCCAGCTCGTCTTGGGTGGTTTTGGCCAGCACCCTGATTTTTTTGCCGAACACCATGGCCAACACCACAATAGGCGGGAAGGTGAGCAGCATGAACATCGAGAGTTTTACCGACACGATCATGATAAACACGATGCCGGCTACTAGGGTCATTACTTGCCGAAACAGCTCCGCCAGTGTCAGTGAAAACGAATCCTGAATAATGCCGACATCGGACGTGATGCGCGACGTGATAGCGCCGACCCGGTTTTTCTCGAAGTACGGAATCGGCAGCGAAACAAACTTCTGATACAGTGCCTGCCGAATGTCGCGCACCGTGAACTCGCTGACCTGCGTGAATAGCCAGATACGGCCAAAGGAAAGCAGACCCTGCGCCAGAATAACGGCAAAAAAGCCAGCCGCAATCTGGTTAATGGTCAGAATGGCGCCGTTGGGCAGTATCACCGGGTGGCCACTAGCCGTATCAGCCAGCTTGCCGATAATCCAGGGGAAGGCCATGGTGGTGGCGCTGGAAAGCGTGAGCAGCACCAGGCCAATAGTAAACTTGGTCCGATAGGGCAGCGTGAAGCGGAAAATCCGCAGACCCCGCCGAAAACTCTCTTTGGTAAGCTTCTTTTTTTCGGGCTCCGGCGCGCTGCCGTTACCACTTGTATTCAGTCCACTTCGGGCCATTAGGGAAATAGAAGTGAGAACTGAGCCGTAAGCTCTGAAACCTGCTCTGGCGCGTTGGAAACGCTCCCGATACAAGTTTCAGGACTTACGGCTCAGTTCTCATGTCTTAACGTATATTACTCAAATTTCGGCTTTCCCTGCTCTACTTTCAAATCCTGGGAATTGCCGAAGGGAATTGGAATGCGGACCTGGGTGGCAATGGGCTGGCCTTTGCGGGTAGCAGGCTTCCAGTTAGGCATCTGGCCAAGTACCCGCAGGGCTTCCGTATCGCACTCCGGGGAGAGGGGTTGCACGACCGAGGGGTTGGTCAGGTGGCCATCAGCCTCTACCGTAAACGTCATAACCACCGTGCCACTGATTTGCTTGACGCTGGCCGCCTCCGGATACTTTAAATTCTGCTCAAAAAAAGAATTCAACCCCTGAGCACCCCCCGGAAACTGCGGAGGCGCATCAGGGCGGTTGAGCGCGGGCTTGGCTTGCGCCTGCATGCGGCGGGGCTGCAGCTCAATAGGCTGCTTAGCCGTGCCAGCGGCCGTGGAGCCCGAGGTTGTCTGGGCCTGGGTTGCACCTGCCGCAGAAGCGAGCAGCAAAAGTAAGAAGACCTGTTTCATAGGAGATGGTGTTAGAGAGCGTGGGGCCAAGAAGCCTTCTAAACGGACATCTTGTAAGAAAGTAACCAGAAACTACTAGGCCCTGAGGCCGCTTAAAGCGGCGAGGCCTGCGCAACTGCTGGCACCGATACCGGCAAAGGTACGCCTCTCTAAACAACCCCTACGCCACAGGGTTCAATTCGAGGTTGCGCGGACGCGAAATTATCAGCAGGCCTAGGAAGGTAAGTAACCCATTCAGAATCAGAATCTCAAACCCAAACTTATAGCCCCACCAGCTTTCGGAGTTAGAGTTTATAAACCAGGTGAGCAGCGGCGTGACAATGCAGACGGGCAGCACCAGCTTATCGTGCAAGCCGCGGCTAGTGAAAATGCCGAACGAGTACAGCCCCAGCAGCGGCCCATACGTATAGCCCGCTGCCTTAAACACGGAGGTAATGACGCTTTGGTCGTTGATAGCTCTGAAAATCAGAATGATAACAATCAATACGATGGAGAACCCAAAGTGCGTGAGTTGGCGCAAACGCTTCTGCTGGGCTTCCGGGTACTGGCCAATCACGAGCATATCTACGCAAAAGGAGGTAGTAAGCGCCGTCAGGGCCGAGTCGGCGGAGGCGTAGGTAACAGCAATGATGCCCAGGATAAACACGATGCCCGCAAACAAGGTGAAGTGGTTGGTGGCCAGCAGCGGAAACACGTTGTCGCCGATGACGGCGCCGGTACTCGGGTTGGTGGGTAGGGTAATGCCCTTGGCAGCTGCAAACTGATACAGCAGCACCCCCAACGACAGGAAGAACACGTTGACCAGCACAATAGCAATGGTAAACCAGAACATGTTTTTCTGGGCATCCTGGAGGTTGCGGCAGCTCAGGTTCTTCTGCATCAAATCCTGATCGAGGCCCGTCATAACAATGGTGATGAAGGCGCCCGAGGCAAACTGCTTCCAAAAGAATTTGTCGTCTTTGGGGTCTGAGAAATAGATCTGCGACATGGTGCTTTCCTTCACCGTTTTCACCAGCCCGGCAAAGCCCAGGTTTAGCTCATCGGCCATCAGGTAAATGCTCACACCCACGCACACCAGCATGGCCATTGTCTGGAAAGTATCGGTCCAGAGAATGGTTTTGAGGCCGCCACGAAAGGTGTAGAGGTATATCAGGAAGATGCTGACCGTAACGGTTAGGGCAAACGGCACCCCTAGCTGATCGAACACGGCAAACTGCAACACGCCCGCCACCAGAAACAAGCGGAATGCTGCGCCTACTGCCCGGGAAATCAGAAAGAACAGGGCTCCGGTTTTGTAGCTCCAAAACCCGAACCGCTGCTCCAGATACGTGTAAATACTTACCAGCCGCATGCGGTAGTATAAGGGCATGAGCACAGTGCCAATTACCACATACCCCACCGTGTAGCCTAGTACCACAGCCATGTAGCTCCAGCTCTGGGAGGCTACCATGCCCGGAATGGAGATGAACGTGACGCCCGAAAGCGAGGTGCCAATCATGGCAAACGCCACCATGTACCACGGCGCATTGCGGTTGGCAATGAAAAACGATTCGCTGGTTGCCTTGCGCGAGGTGAGGTAGGCAATGATGATCAGCACGACAAAGTAGCCGGCAATCAGACTCAGAACGAGGGTAGGAGACATGGGGTGTTGCCAGGAATGTGTTGCCGGTTGCCAGACAAGTAGAGGCTAGCAGGCCGGGCGGCAGTCGGAAGTATAAAACACCAAAGCTACCAACTAGCCGCCAACAACCGGCATGTGACTATTAGAAACCCTTTGCCGATAACTAACGACCCACTTGGGCCGCCCGCCACTCACCACAACCGCTACCTGCGGATGGGTTATTCCCACTCGGGCCAGCGTAGCACCTCACCTACGGCCGGCATGTGCAGCTCGCCGCGTAGCATTTGGCCGTGTGCTACCATCTTGAGCTCGCGCAAAGGCTCCGAGGCTGGCTCATCAGACAAATCGAAGGTGCCGTAGTGCATGGGCACTATATGGCCGGCCCGCAGCAGGTTCACGGCTTTGGCCGCCTCATGCGGGTTCACGTGGCTCATCTGCATCATGTAGGGCGGCTTGTAGGCACCAATGGGCATCAGGGCAATATCTAGGGGGCCAAACTGCTTCTCAATTTCCTCGAAGTGGCTGTGCATAGAGGTGTCGCCGGCGAAGTAGATGGTGCGGCCATCAGTAGTCCGGATCAGGAAACTGCCCCACAATACCTGGTTCAGGTCAGCGAGGCCGCGACGGTGCCAATGAGAAGCGGGCAAGTAAAACAGCTCGAAGGCCGCGTCGGGACCCAAATCGAACTGCTGCCACCAGCCGGCCTCCTGCACCGGCAGCGCCGGGGCCATACCTCGTACCAGCCCAGCCATGCCCAGCGGCCCAAACGCACGCATCTGCGGATTCTGCTGGGCCAGTAGCTTCACCGATTTCTCATCCAGATGGTCGCGGTGGCCGTGGCTCAGTAGCAGCAGGTCCACGTTCTGGAGGTCATCGGGCCGGCAGGGTAGGGCATGGCGGCGGCGCAACCCAAAGGAGGAAAACAGCAAGGGGTCGAAGAGGAGGGTGGTGCCGGCCACGCGCAACAGAAAGGTGGCATGCCCCAGCCACACGAGGCCTTCTTCCTGGCTTTTCAGGAAGGCAGTGCAGTCTACTACCTCCGGCACCCACGTATCGGCCTTCTTTTCCTCCTTCTGCGGATTTTTGCTCAGCTGCCACTTGAGTACAGTGTTGAAGCTAGGCTCATATAATTCCTCGCCGTTGCAGTACTGGCGCCCAATCATCTTGTTGCCCGGATAGTTGGGCTTGATAGTGTTCAGCTGCGGGTTGCGAACGAAGCGGGGAGCAGAAGCCATGCGGCGCGGATCAGAAGTAAACAGGTACGAAACCAAAGAAACAATAAAACCTGCGCATTGGCTACGTCGCAAAACGCCCTCCGGCTGCAGCAACTGCACCGCAAAGGTGTTCGTTGCTGCGGCCGGAGGGCGTTTTGCTAGCTAGTGGTTTAACCCAAACTGTAGGCTAGTAGCCGAAGGGCATGCCGGGCCCATAGAGCGGCGTGTAGGCACCAGGGTAAGTGCTAGCCCCATTGCTGACCCGAACCCCGCCTGATACCGAGAAGTTTTCGGTGATGTGGTAGTCGGCGCGCAGGTTCACGCCGGAGCCCGTGTTACCGCCGAAGCCGGCGTAGGGGTTTACCTGCAAACCAGAGGTAGGCGTCAGGTCTTTCCAGGCAGAGCCCGTCAACAGTAAGCGCGGCGAAAGGGCATACTGGCCGCCGCCCTGAATGAGGTACCGGTTGGTGCCTGAGGTTGCCACGCGGCCTGCTTCACCGGCTGGCGCATAGCCAAGGCCGGGCATGGTACGCAGATACGTAACGCCGCCAAATACTGAAAAACGCTGTGTAAGCGGCACCGATACCGTAGGACTGAGGTAGCTAGCCGAACCATACCGGCCCGCAAACATGGCCCCCGCGTTGAGGCTATAAGACGGCCGGAACCCGAGGCGAGGCGTGGGCTGGGGCTCTACTTGAGCCTGGGCCGCTACGCCCATCAGCAGGCCGGAGGTAAGAAGAAAAACAAATCGAAGCATAGAGAAAACGGCCGCGGCAGTTAGTAAACCTGCCGCCTAAGGTACGAAACGCCCGGCAAGCCGCTTGCGTGCCCGACCCAGGAAAAACAGCCAACTTCACGGCAAGGTTATACCAGAGTCTATGTCCGAATTCCAAACGTATCAGCGCTTTCCGAATGTAGAGGTAGCGCAGCCGCTGCTGCAACTTTTGCACGAGCATGGTATCGAGTATGAAACCAAGCTCGATCAGCCCCGCATCGACCCCAGCTTTGCGTTTAACCCTACCAACTCTTATTTTCTAGTGAAGCTGCGGCCCGCCGACTTTGAGGCGGCGCGAGACCTAGAGCGCACCACCGACGAGCAACTCAGCGCCGCCGCCCCCACCGACCACTATCTGTTTAGCTTCTCAGATGATGAGCTGCTGGATATTCTGCTGAAAGCCGATGAGTGGAGCAGCTTTGATGTGGCCCTGGCACGCCGCATTTTGCGCCAGCGTGGTCAAGAGGTAAGCCCGGCCCTCACGGAGCGGCTCCACCACCAGCGCCTCACCGACTTAGCCCAACCCGAACCCAGCCAGAAGGCCTGGATTTTCTTTGGCTACGCCATGGCGTTGCTGGGTGGACTGGTGGCCGTGTTTATTGGGTGGCATCTGTATTCGCACAAAAAGCAGCTCCCCAATGGGCAGCAGGTGCAGGCCTTTCGGCCCCAGGATCGTGCCCACGGCCTGCGTATTTTGGTGCTGGGCGCTAGTTGCTTTGTGCTGCTATTGGTGCTTCGGTTTTACACAGGCGAGTAAGTACTAGCCCTAAAAACGCACTAAACCCGCCAAGCAGCTGTGCCAACGGTTCAGGGTTGGGAGCTACCTAGCGGGTTTGGTGCAGATAATAAAGGAGACGTTACTTGGCTTTGCTGCCTAGCCACTCAGCCCGGAATTTCTTCTGTGCTTTGGTTAGGGGGCGCTCGGCTTTTTCATACGGCACTACTTCTAAGTCTGAGTTTTCTTGGAGCGTAACGGGCACTGTCCGTACGCCGTCTCGGGCCTTCACTTCTACCTGAATTATGTCGCCGGGCTTGTGGGCTGCCAGAAATTTCTGCACTTCCTTGGCATTGATGGGCTTTTTGCCATCCATCTTCAGCACCACATCTTCCCGGTCGAGGCCGGCTTGGTAAAAGGGGCTTTCAAGCAAAGTGGAGCCTAGCGTGGCGGTGCTATCGGGGTTGAACTGCAGACGGGCCTCCAAGGTAGCCTGGCCGGCATGGGCCCGGCGTACTAGCAACCCAGCGGGTGCCAGCAGTTGCTCATAGTTGTGCACCTCATGGCCCGTGATGTGCTGGCGGAAGAACTGACCGGCAAAGGCTGTATCCTTGGCTACCTCGCCCAGCACGCGCTGCAGGTCCGGGAGCGTGTAGGGCTTGGCCGGAGCGTAGCCCTGCTGCTGGCCGTGCTGCTTCCAAAGTGTGCGCATGTAGGTATCGAGGTCGGTTTTATAGCGCTGCCGCAGCAGCAGATCAAGCGCCAACGCATTGCCCGCCCCGATATAGTAATAGCTCAAATACGTATTCGAGCGGTTGTTGGGGTCGATGGCGGCGGCGGCGTCTACAAAAGGGGCCTGTTGGCTCATGTGCACCGGTGAGTAGCGCTTGGGGCCGGGCATGGTGAGCATGGCATCTACAATGCCGCTTAGGGCTTCCTGGCAGTATTGCTCATCAGTGTAGGCGCCAGCGCGGCGTAGTAGCACCTCGCCGTAGTACTGCGTGAAGCCTTCCGCAAACCACAGGTTGCTGCTCATGTTGGCCCGCTGAAAATCAAATGGCTCGAGGTCCTGCGGGCGGAGGCGCTCCACATTCCAGCTGTGGAAAAACTCGTGCGACACGGTGCCCAGGTTATCGAGGGCGCCGGGGCCGCGTAGGGGGCGGTTGCTGGTGAGGCTGGTGGAATTGCGGTGCTCCATGCCGTCGCCGCTGGTTTGGGGCAGGTAGTTCGCCACGAAGGTGTAACGCCCGAAGTCGTAGTCGGGCAGTCCGCCGAAAATGGCGGCGGCTTCTTTTACTACTTTCTTGGTTTGCTCGGTGTAGGCATCTAGCTCAGCGGGCGTGCCATCGTGCAGCACCTGTAGCTCAATGGTTTTGCCTTGCTCTTTCCAGGTTCGGACCTGCTGCGGGCCTAGGGAAGTAGGCGAGTCCATAAGGTACTGCAGGTGCGGGGCGTGCCAGGTAGTGCCGCTGGCATCGGGGCGGAGCTGCGAGGCTACCGTCCAGCCCTGCGGCAGCGCAAACTGTACCTCAGCAGGGCGTTGCTCCAGGCCCTGGGCGTAGGCTAGGGTAGCAGGAATATTGAGGTGTGCGTGGCGACTATCAATACCAGCGTAGGTGCCATCAGTCCGGTCGCCGAACAGGGTGTACGTGAATATCACGGTGCCATCGTGGCCCGCCACGGCCCAGCCGTAGGGGTCGGGTTTAGTGACGGAGAGCTGCTTGCCTTTCGAGTCGGTGGCTTGCACGTCGTACACGTTCTTGGCAAACTCATGCAGGGCATAGCGGCCAGGCGAGGAGCGTGCCATGCGTACCTGCAGCGGGCCGGCCGGCAGCTCCCGGAACGTGGCGGTAATGCGCGCCTCATGGTGCAGGGCATTCGGGAAAGCGAGGCTGTATTGCACCGGTGCCTGGGCCTGCACCTGAGCCGGCCGGCTCAGTGCCAAAGGGAGTGCCAGCAGCAGGAGCGCAGCAGATTTTCGCATCATCATACGCAAAGAAATAGGGGAGAGAAGGAAAGGAACTGCTAACCTAACAGGAGTTGGCAGAGCAAACCAATAGTTGCGCTGGAATAAAGCCGGTTTAGGGCTCGAAAGCACCTAGTCTTGCGCTGAAGCGCTGGAGTAGCTTTCAGATGAAACCAGCCGCCATACCGTTGCCTCTACCATGTTCCGGAAGAAGGAGCCTGCGGGGTGCGGCTGCAGGCCGAGGCGCGCCAGTTCGATTTCAATAGGCGGCCGTTGGCGGGCACTAATGCCGGTAGTAAGGCCAAAAAAACCGTACATCAGCCCGAGCAAACCACGGTGCCACCAGGTGCGTGGCGCCGCAAAATCGGCTAGCAGCCAGGTGCCCTGAGAAGTTAAGGCTGCCCGGAGCCGAGTTGCCATACTACGCAACCGCACGGGCTCAAATAAGTCCAGAAAGAAAAAGGTCAGCACGGCATCAAACTGTTCATCAAAGGACAAAGCAGTTTCCGTTCCCAGCCGAAACTCTACCTGGGCTGCGTGCTGTGGCAAATGCTGCTGCAGCCACTGGCGGCTGCGGGCCAGCATTTGGGGGGAGGCTTCGAGGTACAGCACCGTGGCCGCCGGCTGGCGACTCAACACTTCGCCCAGCACCCAGCCCGTGCCGCCCCCAATAATAAGGATGTGCGGGTTGCCGGAAGGTAGGCCTGCGTCCAGGGCAGCCTGCTGCGCCTGCTGGAGTGCCCGGCCGTACACCAGGCGAGCCAGCGGATCGTAGAACGCTGCTACCACATCAAAGCCGGAATCAGGAAGGGCAGGCATGCAGCAACATACTAGGTCAGAAAAGGGGCCAAAAGTGCTGCGAAGAAGGGCGGTAAAGGTAGTGGGAAGGGAAGTTCAGGCCATTGCTGTGCCTTGCAGCCATTTCTGCCGTATAGATTCGTTATGACAAACCATCTGCGCCGGCTGCTGGCCGGGTTTCTGCTGTTTGCAACGGAGTTTGCCATCACCCTGTTTCTCGGGGCGCTGGGCGTTATTGCCTTTCTGGCGCTGGGACGCGAAGTGTTTGACCAGGATGCGGCCACCTTTGATGCCAACGCCTTTCGCTGGTCGAGGCAGCTGCTGGGGGCCGAGCGGCAACAGTGGGTGGAAATGGTCACGTTTCTGGCCTCGCGCAATTTCATTACGGCGGCGGGGCTACTGCTGGTCGGGTGGTTTTTGTTTATGCGCCGGCACCGGTGGTACTCCCTGCTGATACCAGTAGTGGCCCTGGGCAGCATCACTCTAAATGTAGCGCTCAAGCAGGTGTATAACCGGCCCCGGCCGCTGCTGCCGCTTACCTCCGCTACGGGCCTGAGCTTCCCGAGCGGGCACGCCATGATATCGGCCTCCTTCTACGGACTGCTTATGTACCTCGTCTGGACGCACGTGCGCCGGCCGGCTCTGCGCTACCCATTGGTAAGCGTGCTGGCACTTCTGATTCTGCTTATTGGCCTAACGCGGGTGTACCTGCGGGTGCACTACGCTACCGATGTGCTGGCCGGCTTTGCCGCGGGCGTTAGTTGGTTGCTGATTGCTATTCCGATGCTGAAACACATAGAAATACTGGTAAAAAAACGCTTTAAAAACGAGATGCAATCAGCTGAAAAACAGCCTACATAGCGCAGAATCGTACTATTTTCGAAATTATTTTATGACTTTTTTTTAAGTCAAAGCTTGACACAGGTCGAAAAAGCCTTCTATCTTTGCAGCATCAAACGGCCCCGCAAGGCAGCCCGCTGATAAAAAGTGCTGCGCTTGTGGCGAAATTGGTAGACGCGCTGTCTTCAGGCGGCAGTTCCGAAAGGTGTGAGAGTTCGAGTCTCTCCGAGCGCACGAAAGCCGATCCAGAAATGGATCGGCTTTTTTCGTTTATACTTGTTTCCCTAGGTCGTCTGAGAAAGCAAAGTCCTAGTGGTCAGCTATAGGCCGGGTTCTGGGTTTACGTGGATAACTAACCTAGTAGCTGTGGATAAGCAGACACTAATTTGAGGCAGCAGAACAGACTAGGTAAGCAAACCTAACGAACCCACGTAAAAACCGGCATATCCCTTCACTGATTGCGTGCTTCCATGAAGTCGTTCACCGCTCGTTTGCTGGCATTGCTGAGTTTGCTTACCGTAGAAGCCGCAGTAGCCGTGGGCGTGTTCCTGACCTCAGCGCTGCTATTTTTTTACCTCACGCGGGTAGTATTTGGGGCGCGCTCCGTGGAGTTTGATGCTTGGGCGTTCCAGCAGATGGATGGGATACGCACCTCATGGCCAACCCTAACTAGCTTCGTGCATGGCCTTACGTTTTTTGCGTCGTTCCCTTTTCTAGTCACCACAGGGCTAGTACTGCCGGTACTGCTGCGGTGGCGCGGATTGAAGCGTGAGGCGCTGGAGGTGTTGCTGGCCGTGGGCGGGGCCTCCTTGCTCAACCAAGTGCTCAAGGTGCATTTTCAGCGTGCCCGTCCTTCTACGGCCTTGGTTTTGCAATCGGGCCTAAGCTTTCCGAGCGGCCATGCCATGATTGGGGTGGCCTTATATGGGTGCCTGGCGTGGCTGCTGTGGCGTCACCGCCACCATCCGGTGTGGGCCGCGCTGCTCCTCTTGTTTGCCCTGCTCATTGGTCTCACGCGGGTTTACCTACACGTGCATTACATCACCGATGTGCTGGCCGGCTTCGCTATTGGGCTAGTTTGGCTGATTCTGGTGAGAGCAGGTTTGCACCTGTGGTGGCGGGAGAGAAAAGAACTGATAGAGGCCTAGAAGGCAGCTGTTCTGCTGTGTCTTCTAGGCCTCTATCAGGCGCAACTACATGCCTATAGTTGCTTACAATTTCACCTTCACGCGTAGCGCCAACAGACCTTTCACACCCTGTAGCTCTTCCAGCTCCAGCTCCTCAATGTCGGGCAGTAGTAGGCCGCGGTCCTGCAGGTAATCGATGTACTCGATGTACTCATCGGCTTCGCGCTGCTGCGAGTACACCAGGGCAATGTGGTCGGGTTGGGTTAGCCGCTCACCGGTGCCTAGTACCGTGGCCTTGTCAATGCGCTTTTTAATGATTTCGTAGCGAATGTTATAGGCGCCATCCACATCAAACTGGCGCTCATCCTGCCGAAACCGAATGCTCAGGGGTTGGCTATGAATCAGGATAAGCTGCGTGATTTCGAGCGGCACGGGCAGTGTAGGCTTCAGGGCTGCCGTGCGACGCGTGATTTCCACCATCACCAGCAATTGCCACAACCGCAGGTTTTTCAAGAAAACCAGGTCAAACGGCTTGTTTTCCACCAGCGAAGCACCCACGTAAATGTTGTGCTCTACGCCATCGGTCTTGAACCGCTGGAAGTAGTGCGGAAACATGTCCTGGGCCTTGGCATCTTCCTCATCTAGGTAGCTACTGACAGCATCATTAAGGATGGTGGTGGTTTCCTCGAAGGCCTTGCGACGCTTATACAGAATGCCCAGCTCCGGATCGATGTTGGCCCAGTACTGGCTGATGATGGGCCGCAGCTCCGGCGTGTTCTGGCTCAGGTACTCAAACAGCGGCTCCACTTCGGTCCGCAGCGACTCAAAAATGCTCACTTCATCGCCCGTCAGGATGCCCTGGCGCAGGCGGCGCAGGTTTTTGTTCACGTAGAACTTGAGCTCATCCAGAATGGGCAGCTGCTGAAACTCGGAGGCCCGGCGCAGCACTTTGCCTGCTAGGGTCAGGTGTTCAATCAAGTCGCCCTGAATGGCCTCATTGCGCGCCGTGCTGCTCGCCCGGATATCACTGGAGCCATGAAGCGGGTACACATCATGGAACACAATGTCTTCCATTTCAGCGCTTTTGTTGCCGTCTTCCAGCTTTTGCAGCAGGTTTTGGGCCGCATCCGTAAAGCGCCACTCCATGGTGGGGTGAATGGCCGTAAACTTCTCTTTAATAATAGCTTGCACCCGCGTCTGGATGTCCTCGGCGTTGCGCTTTACCGCTACCGCAAACAAAGGCACAAACTGATTTACGTTTTCAAGGCTGAACTCATTCAGGTCGCCCACATTCGGTGAGCCCAGCTCCAGAAGGCCCACAATATCGTCGCCGTACGGCAGCAGGGCCAGAATAGCAGAGCGGATGCCTAGGCTCAGAATTTGCTCGCGCAGGTCTTCCGGAATATCGGCTTTCTCCACGTCTTCCAGCACCAGCGGCTGCCGGTTATCCCACAGGCGGTTGTAAATCTGGCGGAAACCAGAGCTGGCATCGGGATTGTGCAGCTGTTTGGTCAGGAAACTGTGGTTGATTTTGCGGCCGAAGTCGACGAAGGCCTTCTTTTTTTCATCGAAGGCCGCAATGCCCAATTGCAAAAACGGCCGCCCAAACAGCACGCGCAGCTTTTCCTGAATCTGCTCCAGGCGGTCAGAAGCCTGCAGCACGTCGCGCTCCAACAAATCGTATTTCAGCTCCGACAGAATTTCCTGCTCCGTGACATCAACCAAGTGCAGAATGTTAAAGCCTTCGAGCTCAAAGTGATGCGGAGGCAGCAATTGCTGCCACAAATCGGCGCGGTGCGGATTGCGAGCCAGCAAGTCAAGCTGCTCGGGCGTAAGTTCGGGCTTGTCGCCGTGCACCTTTATTTCTACAAAAGTGGAGTTAAACTCCACGCCGTAGTGCCGGTACAGGCCAATGCTATAATCCGGAACGGTGAAAATGATATTGCCCTGCAGCGGCAGCCGCACGTCATAAATCTGCTCCAGAATCAGCTGGTACGCCATGCGGGTGGTGTACATATCCAACGTCCGCATGGTGATATTCAGGGGCTGCTTTATGGATTTAGACGCGTTGAGCAGCACCTCCGCAAAGCGAGGCGTATGATAAAAGCTGTGGCGCTCAAAAGGAGCAATGGCTCCGGAAATATCGGTGGGGAAGGAGGCCGGCGGGAATACGGCCAGCATCAGGGTTTCTACTAGGTCGCAGTGGCACTCCAGCAAGTTCAGGTCGGTGATGGGGCCGCGCACCCAGTCGGCGGCGGCAATCTGCTCGCCAACGGAGCGCGAAAGCAGCGCAATTCCGGCATTCAAGGATACTTCCCCCGCCTTCCAGTACGCAATTAGCGGCTCTAGGCTAAGCGTGGTTTTAAATGGAAACGTGGGCGAAACAAGGGGAGTAGGTTCTTTCAGCATAACATCAAAATACTACCCCCACACAACACACCAACCGTGCAGCAAGAGTAGGCAGACAACTACTATACGGCCATCAAGGGCATCCGGACGTACCCGGAAGCCATTGGCTGTTGTGTATAACAGCGGGGTGCTTGGCTTGCGTTCCGGCAGGTTATTTTCTGGTTAGTACAATAGGTACCAGTTTATTCGTTTGAGCCGGATCAGTGAGGTTAAGGACTTTGGACTGTAAGTTTTGCGTGATGAAGGCCTGCTTGTTGGTGTTGCGGAAACAGGAGCAGCAGCCGTCGCCTTCGTAGGTGGTAGCCAGCTGCACACTATCAATCTTGTAGGTGAACGTAGGGGTAGCGCTGCGTGTGGGAGCCAGGTACAGCACATAGCTGTATTGGGTAAGCTTATTGCCGGATGCCAGTGCAAAAGGCGTGGCATTGTTGATGATAACCGGCAGCTCAAACGCCTTGCTGCGGCTGCGCGTCACGAGTACCGTATCGGCCCTAGGAACCTGTAATGGGTCGCGGGGTATGCGTACCAAAAACACATTCTTTATATCATCTGAAGCAAATCCATTTGCAGTAGCCGAATCGGAGGGGCTGAACTTGAGCCCGATGGCATCGGCGTAGGCGTCGTCGCATTCACAGGCAACGGAACCGCAGCAGGCGGCCAGCAGCACGGTGGTAGTCAGAACAGAAAGCCAGGTCAGGAAGGAGCGTAGCATAGGGCGTAAAGATAACAAGCTGCCTACGGCCGGAAAGTAAAGTATGGTGCGGGCCACAAGCAAAAACGAAAAACCGGCCCGCCGAAGCAGACCGGTTTTTATAACGCCTTACTAGCCCTGTTTAGTAGCTAAACTGGCTAGGGGGCTATTCCTTCACAAAGCGCCGGGTTTCGGAGCCCGTGCGGCTCGTGATTTTGAAATAGTAGGTTCCGGCCGGCAGGTCGGCTACGTTTGCCGTGAGCGTGTGCGTGCCTTTCTCCTTTTTGGCCTCCTGCGCCACGGTGCGCAGCGTGTTGCCGCGACCGTCTAGCAGCTCCACCGTCACGGGGCCGGCCTTTTTCACCTCGTACTCCACCTGGTTGGTTGAGACGGAAGGGTTGGGGTACACGCCCGCTTTGGTTGCCTCGGTGGCGGCTCGTGGCGGCGCAGGCGCGTTGGGGTCGAGGAGCAGGAATGTGGCGGGCTGGAAATAGCGGCGGGGGCCGCCTATGTGCTTTTTGCCGTGCCGACGGCCGACTTTTTCGGGTTGGGCAGGGGTAGCAGTGCGGGCCAGAATAGCTTTCGTATCGGCCGTCCATTTCTCTTTCTGGGGCTGCACTTCTTGGGCAAGTTTGGCAATGTCGCCTTCGTATTTCTGCGCCAGCAAGCTCACGTTCTGCATGATGGCTTTGGTTTCGGAGCGTTGCTGCTGAAGCTGCTGCTTTTGTGCCTCCGTTAAAGGGGGGCGTTTGCCCTCGGTGGGGGTAGCGGCGGCCCGGAAGCTTTGGCGCAGAGCTTTCTCCTTCTGGCGACTTTCGCGCAGCTGCGCCCGATACAAGGCAAGCTGGGCTTTATCAGAAGTAGAAAGTTGGGCCTCCAGTTTCTGGCGCTGCTGGCGCACTACGGGCAGCACGTTTTGCTGGTAGTAAGTGCGCAGCTCGGTGCGGGCTGGCGAGTTGTGCCGGGCCTGCGTATTTTGGGCGTGCACGGCCGGGCCGGCCAGCAACAGGAAAAAGGCGAGGGTGAGCGTACTGGCTTTCATGAGCAAGGTAAGGCTAACAGAAAATGAGAAGGGATATCCGGATGTATTGGCATAGATGAGGCCAGCCGGCGCGGGTTTAATCAGGTCCCTGAAAAAAGCAGAAATCCGGCTCGTAGCCCATTAAAAACACTAGGCCAACTGGGCCCGCAAACCGTCCTGAATTAGTTTTTACCGGGCTGATTTCTATAGCTCCAGGCGCCGGTTATGGTTCAGATACGCCCGTAAATCCGCAACTTGCGCCAGTATGCTTCTGGTTTTTTTTCGGCGCTTCTGGGCGCTATTGTTCCTGCTCTTGCCTTTAGCGCTGCCCGCGCAAATTCCTGTTGCTACTAGCCCTACTCGCCTCCCAAACCCTGTTTGGCTGGAGAAGATGGTGCGGGAAGCGCCCGCCTTGCAACGGCACCACGTGGGCGTGTGCATTACCGATGTAGCCACCGGCCAGCAGCTATATGGCCTCAACGAGGATCGGTATTTCACGCCAGCCAGCACCATGAAGCTGTTTAGCCTGTACGCGGGCCTGCAATTATTGCCCGACTCCTTGCCCAGCCTGCGCTACGTAGTGCGCCCTGATACGCTGCTGTTCTGGGGTACCGGCGACCCGACGCTGCTTCACGGCGATGTGCCCTCGGGCCGAGCGCTGGCTTTCCTGGCTGGTCGGCCCGAAAAGCTACTGTATGCCGAAGTGCCTACCGTCACCACCTTCGGGCCGGGCTGGAGCTGGGATGACTACAACTATTATTTCCAGCCCGAGCGCAGCCCTTTGCCAGTGTATGGCAACACCGTGCGCTTCTACGCCAAAGCCGGCCAGCCCTGGCCGCGCCTATACCCGCGTTTCTTCCAGCCAATCACGGAGCTGGCTGCGTCCGGAGCTAGCAACCCAACCAACGACCATGTGCGGCGCGAGCAGCTTGAAAACCGCTTTGTGGTGTTTCCGAGCCCCAAAAATTGGGTTGATGAAACGCCCTTTCGCACCAGCCCGGCGCTGCTGCTCCAGCTGCTTCAGGACACACTACGGCGGCCCGTGCTGCAAACCCCGTTTCGGCTGCGGCCCCAGGATGCAGTATACACCCTGCGCGGCTTACCCGTCGACTCATTGTACCGCCGGATGATTCGGGTCAGCGACAACTTTCTGGCCGAGCAGCTGCTACTCATGTGCTCCTCCACACTAGGTCTCGATTCGCTGAATACCGCCCGTGTCATCCGCACCATGCAGCAGCGCTACCTCCACGATCTGCCCGACCCGGTAACCTGGGTTGATGGCTCTGGCCTGTCGCGCCTAAACCTAGCCACGCCCCGCACCCTAGTGGCCCTGATGCTGCGCCTGCACCAACAGGTAGAAGAGCCGCGCTTATTGAACTTACTAGCAGCTGGTGGAGGGCAGGGCACCTTGCGCCGCCGCTACCGTCCGGTAGCGGGCAAACCGTGGCTCTGGGGCAAAACCGGCACCCTCACCAACAACCACAACCTGGTCGGCTACCTGCGCACTAAATCGGGCCGACTGCTGGCCTTCAGCTTCCTCAACAACAACCTGCCCGGCGACGACGCGCCCGTCCGTACCGAAGTGGAGAAAATCCTGGCGCAGGTGCGAGACCAGCTATAGCCGCGAAGGCCACTTTATTCTGGCTTCGCGACTTTTACCTGGGTAGTGATGATGGATTTGTATACCAGCAAATCAACCCCTTTTTTGCTTCTGAGCGCTGTTTTTGTACGCCACGGAATATTGAACGCCACTTGGTTCTGGCAGTTGTTTTCTAGTGCTACCTCAAAATACAGCTTCTGACCATTGTCATGCCAGGCCAGTTTGTTGGCTTCGTGAGTTAAGGTCAGTACCTGCATTTTTCGGGGCTCAGTGGCTGCTACCTGCACCATATCAAGTGCCGCAAGCTCCTGCATGGGCTCTGAAAACGTGATTTCGTATGCGGCCTTTAGGCTGTTGGTGAGGTCAGCGTTTTGCAGAGGGCAGGCCGTAATGGTGGGTTGGCTGAGGTGCGGCTGAGTTTTCTTACACCACTTCAGTAGCGCCGGGTACAGGTCGCTGATCTTCTGGTTTTTGCCCTTGCTGTCATACAAGGCTTTCAATTTGGCATTGAACAAGGAGCTGGCAAAAAAGCCCCGGCTTTCGTTTTGCAAGGCCCAGTCCTGAGCAACTAGTGGCGCTATATGGGGAAAGTATTTGTACAGAAACAGATCGTACACAGCCCAGGTCATGTACTCATTAAACGTAGCTAGCATCAGGTTCTCGTAGCCGCTGCCCGTGTCCCATTGCTTGCTGCTGAAAGCCTGAGTTATCTGGGATGCGTGCTGGTCGCTTACAGGGTTTACAAAGCCATGATCCATCTCGGTAAAGAGCATATGGATTTCGGAGGCTTTCTCGGCTTCCGAGACCTGGGTGGGGGTAGTACCATCAATAACATAAGCTGGCAAGCTTACAAAATCAGTGGCCACGCCATTCACGGTGCGGTGGCAGTTCATGCGGTGTACCAGCGGCGAAATCACCACGGCATACTTCACCGGCGTCCAGGTGCCGCCCATCTCCACCTTCAGAAACGCCAGCATCTCGGGCAGCATCTGCGACTGTTGATACGCCACCGACACCGAGTCGTAGTAAGGTTTGTGGGCCTGATAAAACGCCCGGAAGCCCGAGGCCCGCACGAAATCATTTACTAGGCCCAGGTTATCCTCAAATGGCTTCATACCGTCTTGCGTCGCAAACGGGAAGCGCCGCTGCAACTGTCCATCGGCCCCGAAGTCGAAGGCATACGAGTCGGTGCGGAAGCTCAGATACTTGTCCCACTCCTTGCGCGAATAATTGACCTTAGCCAGCAGCGGATGCTGCATATACGGCCCAAAATGCGCCAGCACCTGCCGGTAGTACGTTGACTTTTTATACACCTCAAACTCATCCTCACGGCCGTACGGCGTGAGGGCTAGAATGATGTTGGTCAGCTCGTAGGGCTCGGAGCCAGTAATGGTAATGGGCGTTTCAGGCGCTGCCGCATAGCTGGCCGGCCCAAACCCAAGCAGCAGGCACAGAATGCCCAAAAGTCGCTTCATATAGTTGAGTAGCTATAATGGTAGTTTGATGCTGAAAGATGCCTAGTAGAAGTACGCGCCGCGCGTAGGAGCACTTAGTACAGCACCCGGAACTTAATAGTGTGCTCTACCTTGCGCAGCTCGCCAATTACCTCGGGCTCGTACTGCTTGTCGATGTCGGTAATCACGTAGCCGATGTGCTCGTTGGTTTTCAGGTACTGGCCCAGGATGTTGACGTGGTGCTCCGCCAGCACATTGTTGATGCGGGCCAATACGCCAGGCACGTTGTGGTGAATATGAATAAGGCGGTGAGCCTGCTGCTCGGGCAGCTGAATGTTGGGGAAATTGACGCTCTGCTGGGTGTTGCCGGTATTCACGTACTGCATAATGCGCTCGGGCACAAACTCGGCAATGTTGCGCTGGGCCTCGGCGGTACTACCCCCAATGTGGGGCGTAAGCAGCACGTTGGGCAGGCCGCGTAGCTCGCTCTCAAAGTTTTCGTGGTTGGTTTTGGGCTCGTACGGGAACACATCCACGGCGGCACCGCCTAGGTGGCCTGAGCGGAGCACGGCGGCCAGGGCCGGCACATCTACCACGTGGCCACGGCTGTTGTTGAGCAGCAGGGCGCCGGGCTTCATCATGGCCAGCTCCGCGGCTCCAATAAGGTTAGTGTTGGCGGGACGGCCATCTACGTGTAGGGTTACAATATCGGACTGGCGCAGCAGCTCCTCTAGGGTGCGGCACTTTACGGCGTTGCCTAGTTGCAGCTTCTCGGCTACATCGTAATACAGCACCTGCATGCCCACGGCCTCAGCCACCACTGAAAGCTGGGAGCCAATGTTGCCGTAGCCTACAATTCCCAGCTTTTTGCCCCGAATTTCAAACGAGCCCTTCGCCGACTTATCCCACTCGCCCTGGTGCATTTTAGGGCTTTTTTCCGGGATGCGGCGGGCTAGCATGATGATTTCGCCGAGGGCCAGCTCCACTACCGAGCGGGTGTTGCTGAAGGGCGCGTTGAATACGGGCACCCCTTTTTTCATGCAGCCGACCAAGTCAATTTGGTTGGTGCCAATGCAGAAGGCCCCGATGCCGATGAGGCGGTTGGCGGCTTCCAGCACCCTAGCGGTTACCTGCGTTTTGCTCCGGATGCCCAATATGCTCACGCCTTCAATCTGCTGCACCAACTCATCTTCGTCGAGGCCACCGGGCACGGTTTCTACCTGGTAGCCTTCCTGGCGGAACATTTCGGCAGCGCGCGGGTCGGGGTTTTCGAGCAGCAGGACTTTAATGCGGTTTTTGGGGTAGGAGAGCGTCATCGGAAGCTTATTCTGGTAGAGAAATTCGTCGAAAGAAGGCAGTACTTCATCGGCACGCGCTACCACGGCCTCGCGGTGCACGTTTTCGGTGAAGGCATAAAAGCGGTTGGCGAGGCCCGCTTCGCGGATCTGGTAGTCGGTGTAACCGTCACCAAGGGCGTACACGTCGCCGTCAAGGTCGAGTTGGCGGAGCTGCAGAATTTTGCCGCCGTCGCGGCTGAGCACGTTTTCAGCATCGAAGCCCGAAATGCGCCCCTCGGCATCGAAGGTAAAGGTGTTGGCCAGCACGTGGTCGGCGTCGATGCCAAACTCGGCTACCACGGGCTCAATAAACTCCCGGAAACCGCTGCTGACAATGTACACGCGCCCCTGAAATTTCTCGAAGAAGCCGCGGTTGCGCTGAATGCTCTCGGACACTTTGCCGCGCAGGCGCTCTACTAACAGAGGCAGGTGCTCGCGCCGGGCCGGCAGTAACGCCAGCCGCTGCTTTAACGACTCCGAGAAGTTCAGCTCGCCGCTCATGCCACGGTCGGTGAGGGCCCGGATGGCGCCTACTACTTCTTCGCGGTTGGGCTGACCCTGTAGGGCAATATCGGCTAGTTCATCAAGCCCTTCTACCTGGGTGAAGGTGCTGTCGAAATCAATAATAAGGTAGGGGAGCGGTTGGTACGTCTCGGGCATAGTAGGGGCAAGGTAGAACGGAATGCGCAATCAGCCGCAAGTCAGTTTTGGCGCGTTCTACGATTTCAAACGAAAAACAACCGATGTGCTTGGCAATGGAGTCTGTGGCTCTATCCTTACTTTTAGCCTATGTACCTGATAGCGATACTAGCCCCCTTATTACTCTCAACCGCGGCGCCGAAACCGGCTACTGTAACGTTTACGCGGATTACGGCAGCTACATATGCTGGTGCGCGCCAGAAAATGCGGCCAGTGGTACCACCAGTTACGTTTCCGGTGAAATCCCGCAATGGGCAGCTCATCATTCCTACCACGGCCGGGCCCCAGGTTTTTCGAGATGTTATAATAAACGAAGCCAGCCTCGCCCGCGGCATTTCCGAGGCCGAATCAACTATTTATACCTACCGCGGCTATTTAACAGGCTTCCGGCGGCATGTGGTGGAGGTTGGGTTCTATGAGTCAAGTGAGTGGTGGCTGGTTTCGCCGGAAGGCCGTCGCCTGACTTTATACGGCCCGCCTCAGTATTCGCCTGATCAGCAATGCATTGCTGCTGTTTGCCCAGGGATTGAGTACGAAGGTGCTCAGCCCAATGCGCTTCAGTTGTTTCAGCTGCAGGATGGGGTGTTGCGCAAGGTATGGGAGGTGCAGCCCGAGAAATGGGAGCCAGAGGAGCTGTTCTGGGTCAGCCCCCAAACCCTTTACCTGAAGCGCGATGAAACGGCCGGAACGGACAAAAGAACACTTACCTACTGGAAGCTCACTGTCGCGCCTACCCCCTAAACACCCGCCAACCTACACTTCATAAAACTCAATGGGCAGGCCATCGGGGTCCTGAATGAAGGTAAAGCGCCGGCTGGTAAACTCATCTACGCGCACCGGCTCTGAGGCTACGTTCTGCGCGTTCAGGTGCTGGATGGTCGCATCGAGGTCGTCGACGGCAAAGGCCACGTGGCGCAGGCCAGTAGCCTCGGGCCGACTCAGGCGAGACGGCGTTTCGGGAAACGAGAACAGCTCCAGCAGGTACTGCCCGTTCAAGGCCAGATCCAGCTTCCACGACTGGCGCTCCTCGCGGTACACTTCGCGCATCACCTCCAGGCCCAGTACGTCGGTGTAAAAGCGTTTCGAGGTGGCATAGTCGGAGCAGATTACGGCAATATGGTGGACCCGGAGTATGGAAAGCATGAGGCGAGGAGATGAACGAATGAACTCAAACAGATGAGTACTAGCTGCCCCCCTGATGTAAGCCGCCAGGAGCTAGCTAGGAAATGGCCCTAGAGTAAGCGCAAAAGGTAGTCACATTTCCGGGGCTGTACGGAGGACACTATCGGCTCTTGCGGGTGTCGAACCCTTATGGAGCTTACTGTTACTGCACACGCAGGGCCTCGCAGGACGGTACCCACTTGTCTTTCTTGCACACCTCACAGCGGGCAACACTGCCTTTGCTTACTTCCCGTAAGTGGCCACAGCAGGCACAAGCGTATAATCCAGCCTCTTCCACTCGTTGTTGGGTTTGCTGCACGCGCTCGGGCCAGATGGGCAAGCCGGGCTTAACTTCGTCATCTTCATAGAAATAGATGCTCACGTTGCCGGTAGCTTCCATGTAGGCGCGCCGGACTTGCCCCAGGTGCTCTATCTGATACTGGCGCAGCTCACCGAATAGCTCTTTTTGCGTGAGATTCTGCTTTTCCAGGGCTTGATGCTTGATTTCACCGTTCTCAACCAAGAGGATAGGAGCGCCCTCCAGCCAGTCAGAAAAGCGAGGAAAACGCTCGGTGAGGCGGTTGAAGAGCAGATACAGGGCCGATACCATCACGAACACCACCGTCACGTGCAGCATGGGCACATCGTCGTAGAACATGGCGTCGCCGGCGGCGGAGCCCAGCGCCAGAATAATGCTGAGCTCAAAAATAGACAGCTGCCGTACCCCGCGGCGCCCGGTTACCCGCAAAGCCCCCAGAATAAGTAGGTAGGTGACCACGCATCGTAGCGCAACCTCTAGTAGAAATAACGGTGGCGCATCTTCGGATAAAAAGAAACGCTGCCAATCGAAGGGCTTAATAGAAGCGGCAAGAAGCATACACAGGACGAATACTAACGGTAGATGAAGGTGTCTAACGCAAGTTTTAGCTGAACAGTTAGCTTCTTACAACCTCAACGGACGGTGCCCAGGTGGCGGAGTAGGAGGTTAGCGGGCTTGGTAGGGGGTAGCAGAATTGAGCGGAAGCACCAGGTGCTGCGTAGAAGCAGCAAAGCCCAGTGCCGCCCAAAACTGCATGGCACCAGGGTTGGCAACGGCCACCTGCAGCTCCAGGTGGTCGGCGCCGTGGCGGGTGAGCCATTCCTTGGCGGTTTCAAACAGCAGGCTGCCTAGGCCCGTGCGCCGGTACTGAGGGCGCACAATGGTTTCGGCAATGTAGCCGCGGCGGTTAAAGTGCATACCATTGTTGCCGATTTGGTACATGGCCACCAACAAGCCCGCAAGGCCGCCTTCTTTTTCAATCACGAAAAACCGAGTGTAGGGCTCTTGTAGGCGCTGGAGCAAAGAGCGCTTCAGCTCCGTTTCGGCCTGCCGGTGGTAGCCAAAAACGGGGTGGTAGGCTTCGTGCAGGTCCATCAGCTCACACCAGATGTGGTAGAGGCTATCAAGATCAGAGCGAGTGGCAGTACGAATAATCATCAACGAAACAAGGCAAGCGCAACAACGGACAGTAGCCGAAGTTAAGACGGAAAGCGCAGCATACACTACTACCTGAACAGTAACTTTTTGGGTTGGGGCGCTACACAGGTTGCTGCCTACCGTTGAGCTAGGGAATAATTGCCCAACAAAAGCCGGCCCCACCAGCTGGCTGCTAGCGGGGCCGGTTGGGGCCTTGCCTAAGCCTAGTGTTTTATGCGCTGGCTTGGTTCAGCTCCTGCACGTCGTCGGGGCTGAGCTGCAGTTCCGTGGCGTGCAGCAGTTCCGTTACCTGCTCAGGGCTGGTAGCGCTGGCAATAGGGGCCGTAAGGCCAGGCTGGGCGATAATCCAGGCTAGCGTAACCTGCGCCGGTGTGGCTTGCTGGCGGGCGGCTACGGCATCAAGCGCACCTAGTATTTTCAGGCCTTTCTCATTCAGGTATTTCTGGCCGACACCGCCGCCGCGGGCGCTTTTCTTGAGGTCGGCTTCGGTGCGGTACTTGCCCGTCAGGAAGCCCGCGGCCAGGCCGTAGTACGGAATCACGCCGATGTGGTGCTCCTGCACCAACGGCACTAACTGCTGCTCAAACTCGGCCCGATCGTAGAGGTTGTACAGCGGCTGCAACGACTCGTAGCGTGGGAAACCGTGCGCGGCGCTGGCTTCAATGGACTCCCGCAGGCGGGCCGCATCAAAGTTAGAGGCCCCAATGACGCGCACTTTGCCTTCTTTCACCAGCTGGGCATAGGCCTCCAGGGTTTCCTCAACGGGCGTCGTGGGGTCGTCCTTATGCGACTGGTACAAGTCAATATAATCGGTTTGCAGGCGCTTGAGGGAGCCTTCCACGGCGCGCAGGATGTAGTCTTTCTTAAGGCCTTTATTTTCGGGGTTTACTTCCCAACCTACTTTGGTGGCGATGATGACGTCGTTGCGGCGGCCGCGCTGCTTAAGCCACTTGCCAATGATAGTTTCCGACTCGCCGCCCACGTGGCCCGGCACCCACACCGAGTAGCCATCGGCGGTATCAATGGTGTTGCCACCGCCGGCCACAAACGCATCCAGAATCTGGAAAGAAGTAGCCTCGTCGGCGGTCCAGCCAAAAACGTTGCCGCCCAGCACCAGCGGGGCAATATGCAGGCCCGAGCGGCCCAGTTCACGATGTTGCATAAGGTAGTAGCTAATGAAAAGAGGATGCAATGAAACCGATTGGCATAAACTGCTTAGCGGCGCGTTAGGTTATCAGGGCCCGCTAAATGCGAAAGTGTGTTAGCTGGCCATGCTACCTTCACGGCCATGCTACGGACCCTTTTCTTACTGCTAAGCCTGAGTTGCCTGCTGCTGTTGGCAACTGCTCCGGCTACCCCTGTTACGGAGCGCAACTTCCGGCCGCATTTTGAGCGCTATGGCGTGCAGGGCTCTATGCTGCTATATGATGCCTCGGCGGGCCAATTCCTGGCCTATAATGCCAAGCGCTGCCGCCAGGGTTTTTTGCCGGCTTCTACGTTCAAGATTCCGAACACCCTGATTGCGCTGCAAACGGGCGCCCTGCCCGATACGGCCGATATCTGCCGCTGGGATGGCGTGACGCGCGATTTTCCGCAATGGAACCAGGACATGACATTTGCTCGGGCCTTGCGCGTTTCGTGTGTGCCGTGCTACCAGCAGCTGGCCCGCAAAGTAGGCGTGAAGCCGTACCAGGAGTGGCTGCGCAAGCTGCGCTACCCCGGTATTGTGGTCAAACCCAACACGCTGGATACGTTCTGGCTGGATGGCGAATCGCGCATAAGTCAGTTTGAGCAAATTGCTTTCCTGCGCCGCCTGCACGCCGAAGCGCTGCCGCTGGATGTGCGCCATCAGCGCGCTGTAAAGCAGCTCCTCGTCCTGAAAAAAACAGCCGCGTACACGCTAAGCGGCAAAACCGGGTGGCGCTTCCGCTCTGCTTCCAATGCTGATAATGGCTGGTTTGTGGGGTGGCTCCAGCGCGCAGATGGCCGCGTCATTTTCTTTGCGCTAAATCAAGAGCCACCAACTGGCCAACCCGCCAACAACCAGTTTCTGGTCAGCCGGCGGGCTATTGCCGAAGCGGTACTGCAAGAGCTAGGCTGGATGTAATGCCGCCTGGGTTTGCGGCCGACGATGACCTAGTGCGGTACGAGCTTTTCCAGTACGCGCCAGCCGTGGGCCGGCACTACTAGGGTCTCGCCGGCCTGAAACCGCAACTGCTCGCCGCTAAAAATGTCGGACCAGGTTCCGGCCGCATCCGAGGGTAGCGAAATGGTGCGAGAGGCGGCGGCACTATTGATAACGGTCAGAACGGCGGCATCATCCTTTTGGCGCAGGAAACCATACAGCTCCGGCGCACTAATTAGTCGCCGGAAACGACTGTTCAGGTCGCCGTTGCGCAGGGCAGGGTGGCGGCGCTTGAGCTGCAGCAGGCGGGTGTAAAAATCCTGCAACGGGTAGTTCTGCCAGTCAATGGGGTCTTTGTCGAAGAAGGCCAAACGCCGGTCTAGGGCCGCTTCCTGGCCTGAGTATACCAGCGGCATGCCCGGCAGCAGCACCGTAAGCACGGCAAACGGCAAGGCCAGCGGCCCCAGGCGCTCATACTCCGTGCCGTCCCAGCTGTTCACGTCGTGGTTGCTGGTAAAGTGCATCAGATACACCGAGGCAGGATATTTCGCCCGCTCCGCCGCCAGGTAGATGTCGATGTCGTGGAGCGGGTGCTTTTCTTCGGCAATGTGGTCGAGCAGATAATGTAGGCGCAAGCCAAAGCACATGTTGAAAGAGCGCTCCATCAGCTGGGTGTCGGAGTTGAACTCCGACCAGCTTAGGCCCCCAGATGGATACAGCTCGTCCCACTCGGCCAGCATAAACAAGGGCTTCACCTCATCCAGCTCTAGGCGCGCTTCGTCCCAGAAATCAGTAGGCACGAGGCCGGCCACGTCGCAACGAAACCCATCAATATCGGCTTCGCGCAGCCAATACAGCAGGGCATCAATCATGTAGCGGCGCATGGCCGGCTGCCCGTAATCAAACGTGACGACATCCGTCCAGTCGGGCACGGGCGGAACTAGGTTACCCTCAGCATCGTGCTGATACCACTCGGGGTGTTCGTGCACCAGCGGGTTGTCCCAGCTGGTGTGGTTGGCCACCCAGTCGAGCAGGACGCGCAGACCTAAGTTGTGCGCCGTTTTTACGAGGTGCTGCAGGTCTTCTAAGGTGCCAAACTCCGGGTTCACGCCAAAATAGTCGCGCACGGCGTACTGGCTGCCTAGGGTGCCTTTGCGCTCCAACTCCCCAATGGGGTGCACGGGCATCAGCCATACAATACTCACGCCCATGGCGGCTAGCCGCGGCAAGTGCGTCTCAAAGGCCCTGAATGTGCCCTCAGGGGTGTATTGGCGCAGGTTTACCTCATAGATGGTGGCGTTGGCGGCCCACTCCGGGTGACGAACCTGGAATAAGTG
This sequence comes from Hymenobacter seoulensis, assembly GCF_054780535.1. Lineage (NCBI taxonomy): Bacteria > Pseudomonadati > Bacteroidota > Cytophagia > Cytophagales > Hymenobacteraceae > Hymenobacter > Hymenobacter seoulensis. The sequence continues at coordinate 1,241,036 of NZ_BAAGWD010000001.1, read as the reverse complement.
GGCATACGGATGCAGGGGAGTATCGGGCACGGCGAACGGACTTACGGATAGAGGAAAATCGGCTCCTGCCTACGCGAAACCTGCCATTGGGGCCGAACCATTTCAGAATTCTGGGCTAATTCTCTGCTCATCAGCAAGCAGACACAGAAACCAGAAAAGCGTGGTTGGGGGCAGGGGTAGTAGGGCGGAGTGCCGGACGAAGGGTAATGGTAGGTTTGACGCTTAAAACCAGCTAGTGTCGGGGTTGGGCAGCTGCTCGTACACCTCGTAGCTGTGGGGCGTGAGGAGCAGTTTGGATCCCGGCCCGAGCTTGATAACTTGCCCGGTGAATACCTCACGGTACACGCCTGGCAGCAACTCACGTAGCGGCAGCTCATGGGGCTGGGCGCCGGTATTCACGGCCACCAACACCGACGCCGCGTTCTTGCGCCGCACAAAGGCGTAGGTTTCAGGGCTGGCGGTGGGGGCAATGCGCGTAAACTCGCTGCACGCATCACCGTTGCGGAGGGCGGGGTGGCGCTTTTTAAGCTGAAGCAGGATAGTGTAGAACTCCTGCAGGGGGTAGTCGTTCCACGGAATGGTGTCCTTATCAAAGAAGCGCAGGCGTTTTTTCAGGGCTGCTTCCTGGCCGCTGTACACCATCGGGATGCCCGGCAGCAGCGCCGTCAGCACGGCTTGGGGCAGCGCATCTTTGCCCAGGCGCTCATACTCGGTGCCATCCCAGCTGTTGATGTCGTGGCTGGTGGTAAAGTACATGAGGTAGGCCGAGGCCGGATAGCGGGCGCGCTCTACCTCGCGGTAGGCATCGAGGGCGGCGAAGGACTGCTGGCGGCGGCTAATGCTGTCGAGCAGGTAGCGCATGCGCAGGGCATAGGTGGCATCAAAAGCCTGCTCTAGCATGTGGGTATTGGGCGTGAACTCACCTTTTTTCAGGAAGGGTGGGTTGTGCAGCTCGTCCCACTCGGCGAGCATAAACACGGGCTTTACTTTTTCCAGCATCGGGCGCGTCTGGTTCCAGAACTCCATGGGCACGAGGCCGGCTACGTCGCAGCGAAATCCATCAAAATCGGCCTCGCGCAGCCAATACACCATGCTTTCCTGCATATAGCGGCGCAACTCGGGCTTGCTGTAATCCAGGTCGATGACGTCCTGCCAATCGGCAACGGGCGGCATGAGCTGGCCTTTGGCGTTGCGCGTAAACCACTCGGGGTGCTCTTGCAGCAGCTTGCTGTCCCAGCTGGTGTGGTTGGCTACCCAGTCCAGAATCACGTGCATGCCTAAGGAGTGTGCCGTTTTTACTAGGTGCCGCAGGTCCTCTAAGGTGCCAAACTCCGGGTTCACGGCCCGATAATCCTGAATGGAATACTGGCTGCCGAGCGTGCCTTTGCGCTTTTCCTGGCCGATGGGCTGCACTGGCATCAGCCACAGAATGCCCACCCCCATTTTCTGCAGGCGCGGCAGGTGCGCTTCGAAAGCCCGAAACGTACCCTCCGGGGTGTATTGCCGAATATTCACTTCATAGATACTCGCCGAATCTGCCCACTGGGGGTGACGAATAGTGTAGGCTTCCGGGGCATCGGGGGCACAAGGGGTGGTGGGCTGCTGGTTACAGGCGCCAAGTAGCAACCCAGCCAGCAGCAATAGAAAAGCACGAGACATGGCGAAACTTACCGTTTTCCAGGCACTTAGCCGTTACCATCGGGCTACAAAAAAGTCGGGCCGCATACCATGCAGCCCGACCTTAGCCAAATCAAATGTGCTTTTGGCAGAATGTACTAGGTGGTTTTAACGCTGGAACCCTGATACGTGATACCGCCAAACCAGTACAGCATCAGCGTGCGGGAATAGCGCAGGCTCAGGGGAGTAAAGAGCACAGCCAGCACGGCCACGCTAGTCACGTACACCCACACTGCCGGGTCGTGGAGCAGGTAGTACACCAGAAAGCCCGTTACGAGCATAATGGCCGTAGAAAAAGCATAGCTGATAAACATAGCGCCCCAGTAAAAGCCGGGTTCTGGCTCGTACGCCTGCCCGCATACCAGGCAGTGCTCGGGCATCTCCGCAAACCGCACAGGATTCGCGGCCGAGTGAGTAAACAAAGCGCCTTCGTGGCAGCGCGGGCACCGCTGCTGCACCATTGCCAGGGCCGTAGAATCTATCTTCGTCATGATTTCCAGTAGGTAGGTTGAAATCGTATGACAAAGGTACGCTACCCCACACGCGGGCGTGAAGGCCACTTCCGGGTTTGTATGGTACAAATCAACGCGAGGGTGAAAAGCCGACTTTTGTTACCTACCGTTGCTTATGTTGCCTCCCGAAATGCCTCGGGCGTTTGGCCGGCGTGTTTGCGGAAGTAGCGGCTGAAGTAGGAGGCGTCATCGAAGCCTAATGTATCAGCAACTTGCGCAATAGTGGCGGGCGTGTGGCGGAGCAGGCGGCGGGCCTCAATTAGAACGCGCTCCTGAATCAGGGCGCTGGCCGTTTTGCCTAAGTGGCGGCGGCACAGGGCATTGAGGTGGTTCGGCGACACATGCAGCAAATCGGCGTAGAGCTGCACCTCGCGCTGGGTCCGGAAGTACTGGTTGATGAGCGTACCAAACGCGCGAAGCAGCTGTTGGGCGTGGCGTGGCTCCTCAGTGGCCGGTTTGGGCGCCGCGGCAGGGTAGTGACGCGCGGCTAGCTCCAGGCAAATATGCAGGTAAGAGCGAAAAACCTCATCCTGCTGCGGCGCCGGGGCAGCCTGTTCCTGCCACATGCGCTCAAACAGCGGTAGCAGCTCTGCATCGGGCGTGCTGAGACAGAGCACTGGCTGATACACGTGGTTGAAGAAGGGGTATTCAAACAGCCGTTCGCCGGGGTAGCGCGAAAGGTAGAAATCGGCCCCGAATAGCACTACATAACCCTGGGCGTCGTCGGACAAGTGCCAGTGGTGCACCTGCCCGGGTGTCATGAAGAATAGTGTGCCCGGCTGCAAGGGGTAACTGACTAGGTCAATGGTGTGGGTGCCGTGGCCGTGCGTAACATAGAGCAGCAGGTAAAAATCGTGGGAGTGGGGCTGGCTTACGCCCGGAAAGTTGGCCACGTGGCGTGCCAGACGCTCTAGGTACCATGGCCGGGGCCGCCCTTGCGGAAACGAGTCAAGCGTCAGGACCGGAAGGGTAGGAGACTGCATGGGTAGAGCAGAAAACGGTTGGGCGGCGAGTAAGGGCTAGCGAACGGTCGTAAGCTACTCGCCCCCGAAATTACGCAGGCGCTTTTTGCTGAGTTCGTAGCTGATAATGGCTGGTACGTAAAAAGTAACATCGGCCAGCAGCTTTGCCACGAGAATACCGCCGGCGCGGCTGCCCATCAGGCGCGGCAACCAGTACATCAGTGCCGGCCGAATCAGGAGGCTGTCCAGCACCTCGGCCGGGCCAAACTCCACGGCCAGTGCCCGCACATTTAGGGCAAAAGTGCGGCGCGTGTAGAGGCGGCCCAGTGCTTGCAGCTCCCGCCGGGCTTGCACCACATCCTGCCCTAGTAGCCAGCCAAAATACGCCACGTTGCCGGCCCACGTGCCCGCCAGCGCCGCTTTAAGCTCGTGCCCCGGCGCTAGGTGCCAGGCCACACTAGCCCCCGCCAGCGTGGCCACCACCGACAGCCCTTCGGCGGGCAGGTAGCGGCGCAGCCATTCCCGGATTTTAGGTTTCATGGGCAGAAAGAAAAGCAACTGGGCGGAATCGGTTATTTTGCTGAGGCCGGCCAAATATACCGGCCTGGTTTTCATTCTGCCGCTGCATGCACATCCCGTTTACTCCGTTGGTCGTTGGGTTGCTGGCCGTGGTGGCGCAGGCAATTTTTGCGGCGGGCCTGCTGTGGGTGGCCCCTGCTAACCGCCTGCCTAACCGGTTTCTGTCGTTGCTGATGCTGAGCCTGGCCCTGTGGCTGCTCGATGGATTTTTCAGGGTAGCGCAAGTGTACAGCCAGAATGCAGAATGGTATTTTTTGCCCATTTACTACTCGTTTGCGTTTGGCCCGCTGCTGTATTTTTATGTGCGCAGTCTCACCAACCACGCGTTTCAATGGCAGCCTCGTCATTGGTGGCATTTCGCTCCTGTAATGGTGCAGGCGGCCCTGTACGGGGGGCTCTGGATGCAGCCTTATAGCACGCGGCTCTGGTTCTGGCAGCACGTGCACCAACCCTATACGTACCGGGTAGAGTTTGTCGGGACATGGCTGTCCCTGGCAGTCTATCTGGTTCTGAGCCTGCGGTTGCTGCGCCAGTACCAGCGCTGGTTACCCAATAATTTCTCAGAGGTATCGGTGCTGCGCCTCCGGTGGTTACGCGTGTTGTTGGTAGCGGTGGGGGTAGTAAGTGTGCAATGGCTAGCAGAAGTAGTGCTGCGCGAATTCTTCGGGCTGTATTACCAATATGACTACTCCACGGAGATGCTGGGCGGTATGCTGTTCCTGATTGGAGTAGTAGGGCTGCGCCAGGCCGATATGCAAGCCGTCAACTTCGTGCCAGATGCTAGCGAGCTGCCTCTTCCCAACGGGGCTCCTGCACTTGCTTCTGACCAAGACCTGGAAGAAGATAGAAGTGCCCTGGGATTACCCGCACCACCCGCGGCCGATGCAGACGTGCTGGCGCGTATCCGGTATGCATTGGAGCAGGAGCGGCTTTACTTGAATCCTACCCTAACACTGGCTGAGCTTTCGGCGCACACGGGGCTGGCGCCGCGCCTGATTTCCTTTACCGTTAATGCCGGATTTGGACAGTCGTTCAATGAGGTGGTAAACAGGTACCGCGTGGAGGAAGTGAAGCGCCGGTTAGCCACGCCTGATGTGCAGCGCCTGACGTTGCTAGGTATTGCCTTCGAGAGTGGCTTCAACTCCAAAACCACCTTTAACCGCATCTTTAAGCAGTTTACGGGGGTAGCGCCGCGAGACTGGAACAGCCATGGGCAGGCTGCGGCAAGTGCTACGTAAGCCGGTAAAAGAGCGGGTAGGATACCGCCCACATCATGAAATGGGGCGTGCCAGCGGTTGATGTGGGGCGTTTGGGGTACCTGAAGCGGCCACCTTTGAGCCATTCACCAACCCTCCGAACCACGCATGAAACCTCTTCTGCTCCTAGCGGCCTTAGCACCTGCCTCCCTGGCGCTAGCCCAAACCAAACCCAGCCCTACTGCCTGGTCCGACCACGCCCGGCTGCTCCCTGATAAACTGCGGCAGGTGCCCGTGGGCCTCACTCTTTGGCACACCCCCAACCCCAATTACCCTGAGCCCAACCCCGACCAACCCGGGGGCTACGTCTGGAAGCACAGCACCATGGTTCGCTCCGAGGTAGGGGAGTTGCAAGTAGTAGAGTGCGGCAGCTTCATCTGGTATAGCGCGGCCGGCTGGCAAGCCAATATGCACGAAACGCCCGCTGAGTTTGCTGAGCTGTTCCATTGCCCCGGCGGGAAGTTGCAAGCAGGTCAAACCTACACCTTTGCCCGCAACTACCGCTTTGCCGATAACGCACAGCGCCTATATGGCGGCGATGCCCTGTGGTATATTCTGGCGAAAGACAAAACCGGAAAGCTCTATAAAGGCACTGGGCTCATCGAGACAGAAGCTGGTCAGTAAGCTACCTATCAATACTATGAAACAGATTTGCGTTCTGCTGCTACTAGCCTCGTTGCTTGCTTTCCGGTCTGCTGCCACCCCTTACTACGTGCTGCCTGCTGCCAGCCGCTTAGCCTGGACGGGTTATGCGGAAGTTGGTAGCTATAGCCAAACCGGTACCGTGCAGCTGAGAAGCGGCACCTTTGAGTACGATGGCCGCTCGTTGCGTCAGGGCCGGTTTGAGTTTGATATGCGCACCATTCAGCACCAAGATGCCAAGCTCACGGAGCATCTGCGCGCCGCTGACTTCTTTGATGTGGAGCAGTATCCTAGTGCCGTATTTGTGCTGAATCAAGTCCAGAATGGCGTTGCTGCCGGTCGGCTTACCTTGCATGGCATCACCAAGCCGGTTCAGTTTCCACTCACCATAACGCGCCTACCCGATGGCCGCTTGCGCATAATAGGCACTGCCACCCTCGACCGCACGCAGTATGGTGTGAACTACAACTCCAGCAGTTTCTTCCAGAATTTGGGCTCGTACGCTATTCGAAATGAGTTTAAGCTGGCTTTTGAGGTAGTAGCTCAAGTGAAAAAATAAGTGGGAGTACAAACCCCTACTTGGTTCCGGATCAGTAGCCATCCCTTTGCCGGAATGAGTGGTGATATGGCTCACTAACAGGGCCCGATGCGCCCCGTGGGCCGGAGCTGTTCTTTAGGGCATTACTACTAGCCGCTGGTGTTGGCCGGCCAGCTCCGCCCAGTATATGCCGCCGGGCACAGCCTGCTGCTGGTCGTCCTCGGAGTTCCAGCTGACGGTGTGCGCACCTGCCTCCGTAGCGATGGGTAGGGTGCGCACTAGCTCACCCTGGGCGTTAAAGATGCGCAGCACGCCTGCCTGAGCCGCCTGGTACAAGGTGTAGCGCAGCTCGGTGCTTCCTGTAAAGGTGCGGTTACTAGGGGCTTCCAGGGTTACAACTTCCGGTAGCAGGTTAGCGGCGGGCGTGGTATCCAGCTTGAGCCCGCCAATGCGTATCTGAACCGGCTTACCTAGCTCTAAAGGAAAGCGGAGCAATACCGTTTGGGTGGCCGAGTTATAGTCCCAACCGGTAGCTGGCAGCAAGGCGCCGTTGAGCTGAATGCTGGTAGGGTCGGTGGTTATGCGCGGAATGAGCAGCTCCACCACGCGCTGGCCGGGCGCTCCTTCGTAGGGGTTTCCGCTGGCGGCTACTTTTATATCGGCCCCATCCGTGGTGGTCTTGCCTGTAAAGGTGATTAGCTGGTACTGGCCGGTTTTGGCAGCTTGGGCTGAGTGGCCGTCGTCATCATACATCGTGAAGCTGGTGTTGCCGGCTGCGGCATCGGCGTAGTAGCGCACTTGGAGCGTATCGGGGCGGTAGTTGGCCGTGCTGGCCACGTAGCGCGTCATCGGCAAAAAGGCCCCTGCCCGCACCAACAGCGGAATAGTGGCCAGCGGGGCCGGGCGCCCCACAGTACGGTCTCCGGCAATGGTTTCGTGGGTGTAGAAATCAATCCAGTTGCCGGCCGAAAGCACCACATTGCGGCGCCGCTGGCCGGGCTGCAGCACCGGCGCTACCAACAAATTAGGACCCAGCAGAAACTGGTCGTTGACGTTGGCTAGGGCAGGCGCATATTTATCTATGGGCTGCCACTCACGCCAAGATTTCTGATCGGGAGAAAACCCCCACTCTCCATCATCATCCTTCGCATTTGGAGCAAAGCCCGCTTCCTTTTCCTCGGTAGTAAGTGTACTTGATGGAATTTTGGGCGGATAACTAGGAATCGGTGACGGAATAAAGTTAGCCGGGCCGTAACTGAGCGGGCGCGTCAGGGGCGTGCCGGTTTGGCTGTTTTCCCAGGCTAGTGAATAGAGGTAGGGCAGCAACTGGTAGCGCAGGTGAGTAGCCGAGCGCACAAAGCCTTGATAGGGCTCCGGAAACCAATACGGCTCGGGTGGGGTGCCGGCTCCGTGCGGGCGCAAAATGGGCCCGAGGCTAGCCATTTGCAGCCAGCGGGTGTACAACTCGGCATCGACGGTGTTGCCGGCAAAACCGCCCGCATCGGAGTGCATATAACCTACGCCGCCCAGGCCCATGCTAAGCATGATGGGCACCTGCGCTTGAAGTCCACTCCAAGAGCGGCTCACATCGCCCGACCACGGAAACACGCTGTTGCGCTGCATGCCAGCCCAGCCCGAGCGGGCCAGGTTAAACAGGCGCTGCTCGGGGTACTTTTGAGCGTATCCTTCCTGCAGAATACCCGCCCAGGCCTGCCCATACGCATTATGAATGCGGCGCGTGAGGCCTGCATCATATATCATGTCGGCGGGTTGATTTTCCGGCTCGCCCAGGTCGCTCCACCAGCCGGCTACGCCATCCTGCTTCAGGCGGTCGTACTGCTGCCACATCCACTGCCGGGCCTGGGGCTTGAACATGTCGAGGAGGGTAGCGGGCCCGGCCCAGAACGACTCTACGGTGTACGGCTGACCTTGGGCATCGCGCCCTACTAGCCCTTGGCGGCGCACCAACCCATCATTAAGCGAGGTGCGCATGATGTAAGGCTCCGAAATCAGGACGGTTTTGACGCCTGCAGAGTCGAGGCGGCGCATGAGGCCAGCGGGGTTGGGGAAGTTGGCCTTCAGCCACTGGAAGTCGCCTTGCTGCGCCGTGCCGCCAAACCAGTACAGGTCCAGCACCAGCGCATCAAGCGGAAAACCGGCCCGGCGCATCCGGCCCGCCACCTGGTACATTTCCTGCTCCGATTTATACCCAAAGCGGCTCTGGATAAGGCCCATGGCCCAGCGTGGCGGCAGCGGCTGCCGGCCCGTTAGCAGGGTATAGCGGTCCAGAATTTCGGCGTAGGAGCGGCCCGTGATGAGGTAGTAGGCCAGGTTGGTCAGCCCCTCGCCCTGGTACGTTAGCACGTTTTTATCGGTGGCGCCGAGGTCGAGGGTGCCAGCCGTGTGATTATCGAAGAACAGCATGTAGCCCCGGCTGCTGAGCACGGTGGGCAGGCTCACATTCAGCGTCGGTTCGCCGTTTTGGTAGCCGTAGTGGGCTTCGTTGTAGAGCGTGAGCCGGCGGCCGCGGCGGTCGAGGGGCAGGGCGCGGGAGCCGGTGCCATACAGGTGTTCCTCGGGAGTTAGCCGAAACGAGACGCCGGCGCTGTCTGGGGCTGTAGCCGTAGCGGGCCTCCGAAATACGCCCGCTGCCTCTGCGGTCAGTGTTTCACCGTTTTGGCGGTAGCTGACGCGTAGCGGGTTCTTATGGATGATGAGCGTACCGGGACAATCCAGATTCCATTCCAAATGGTCGGAGTACGAGAGCAGCCCAGAGCAGAAATCGGGCTGTTTGGCCAAAACGGCAGCCGGCGGCGGACCATCACACCCAGGATTGCAGGAGCGCACGAGCGAGGGGTTTTGCGGCTGCACCACGCTCACCGACGGAATATCCTGCACAGGCTGGCCGGCCGGGAAATACTCGATGCGCACCACGCCTTCATCCCAGGGCCGCACGCGCAGGGTGCTGCCATCGGTGCTTTTGATGGTGAGGGTATTCGTTTGGAAGTTAAACGCGTGGCTGCGGTAGTTGCCGATGGAAACCGGCAGAGCTTCCGGTGTTTTGGGTCGGGCAAATGGGTCCTTAGTGGGTGGGCCGCTCGCTGTCCGCTGCCCGTATCCAGGCGTAAGCAAACACAACAGCAGAAACGGCAGCAACTGCCAGGCACAGCGGAAAGGACGGAACATACTCGGGGAAGGAATCGGGAACGGTACGCCAAGATAGGGCCCAAAACGGCTTCTGGGCCCTTGCGGGCATGCCAAAATGCCCCAGATCAGCCGGGCGGCAAACAGCGCATTCAAACCAGCAAATCAGGCACCATAGCTGCCCACCTCAACCACTCGGTTGAATCGGCTGGCGAATCTAGTATCGGCACCAAGGCAACGCCTGAGCCAGTGGCGGCGTACAGTTCTACTACCTCTTTCAATCCTTCAAACTCCCTCGCGCCATGAACCATGCCGACCGCATCGAAGAAACCATTGAAGGCATTTACGCCGCTCTCGAACAACATAGCAACCACCCCGCCGACGCCGGCCTCTACCACATTGATAGCTGGATTGAGGCGCTGGAAGGCCTAGGCGGATCAGCGCTGGGCGGGCTACAAGCCGAGCTCCGGAACCTGCGCGCCCACGTGGAGCGCGACGACCGCGCCGCCATTGCCCACTCCTTGCAGCGCCTCGGCCAGGATACCTCCCTCGTAGCCCGCGACATGCACGATGGCGTAGGCGACCACCTCCGCCACTTGGGCCAAACCCTGATTACCGCGGCCGGTAACCTGAAAGTATCGTAGCAAAATGCCGCTTATCGGCGCCCTTCCGGCAGCCTTGCCCACTGGGCAAGGCTGTTTTATGACGCTAGGTTGTAGCAGCGGACTAGCACTTGCCCGCTGAAAGCGGCCTAGTGCTAGTCCGCTGCTTGTCCTCCTCCGGAAGCCGTTTTCTTTCACCTCGTTTATTGCTTGTACTTATGAGTTTTGACCCCACTGCCGCCGATAGCAATGCTGCTCCTGGCTCCTTTCTGGCGGGCAGCCAGCCCCACCTTGAAGCCACGCTGCATGCCCTCCAAAACGACCAACTGCCGCACCTACTCCCCGCCGCCGGCGACAACCTGTACCGCTGGATGAATCTGTTGCAAACCGTAGAAGGCGACCGGTTTGCACCTCTCATTGCCGAGCTCCAGAACCTGTACAACGCCATCGACCACGGGAACCCGAACGGCCCGCAGGTAAAGGAAAGCTTGCAGCGGCTGGCCCAACTCACTACTCAGGCGGCCAGCACCGCCGACGCCGGTTCGCAGAACAAGGTTGCACAGCTGGGCGAGGCCTTACAAGCCGCTGCCAACTCGCTTTAGCGCCAGCGCATTGGCTCGCAAGAGGGTGGCCGCAAGCTGAAGGGTAACAGATGCTTATCGAGGCCTGGCCAGAATCTTACACCAAGGTTAGGGCCAACCCTAGGTCTGGGTACGAAGTAAACCCAAGGGTTTCTGTTGTTTCACCCAACTTCTTCCAGTATGTCTGTTTCGAATTCTGCCAGTGCCGACCAACTAGATGCTTCTCTGCGCGTTCTTCGCGCCGACGACATAACGCAACACCTGGCTAAGGCCACCGAAAATATTGATGGCTGGATTCAGATGCTCCGCGCCTCGGGCCAGGATGCACACGCCACCATCGCCGCCGATTTGGTGAAACTGAAAGGCTACCTCAGCGGCTCCGACCCCAACCCCATCAGCGACTTACTCCAAACCCTGGCCGAGCACATTCACAGCTTTGTAGATGATGCCAACCCCCGCTTCATAAACTCGCTCGATGAACTATCGAAGGCCCTGTCGGATGTAGCCCGCAGCTTGCAAGCCACCACCGACCAGCAAGCACAATAGCAGTTGTTCCTCACTACCCGTATAAAAAGCCAAAGGCCTTGCACGATGCAAGGCCTTTGGCTTTTAAAGCAATTCGCAACCTAGTAACCCGCTGCCGTATCATCGCCGCGCGGGTCAGCGCCGCCTTCTAGCTTGCCCGTGGGCAGCACCCGGATTACCTCCACCCGGCCCCACGGGCTGCGTGGGTTGAGCTGGTAGCCGCGAGCCCGCAACGAGTCTTGGGCGGCGGGCAGCAGGGCGCCTTCTTCCACATCAATCTGATCGGGCAGCCACTGGTGGTGCAAGCGTGGTGCCGCTACGGCCTGCTGGGCGTTCAGGCCATAGTCGAGGGTAGCAAGAATAGCTTGTAGCACGCTAGTAATGATGGTGCTGCCGCCGGGCGTGCCCACCAGCAAGGCCAGCTTTTTATCCTTGGTCAGGATAGCCGGCGTCATGGAAGACAGCATGCGTTTGCCGGGCGCAATGGCATTGGCCGTGCCGCCAACCAGCCCATAGGCATTGGGCGTACCGGGCTTGCTGCTGAAATCATCCATTTCATTATTAAGCAGAAAACCTGCTCCGGCCACTACCACTTTGCTGCCGTAGGCGCCATTGAGGGTGGTAGTGCAGCTCACGGCATTGCCCTGGGCATCCACAATGTTGTAATGCGTAGTCTGGTCCGACTCGTAGCCGGGCAAGCCGGGGCCGGCCGTTACTTGGGCGCTGGCAGTAGCGCGGTGGGGTAGGGTAGTGGCCATGCGCTGCTTGTTGTAGGGCTTGCTCAGCAGCTGTGCTACGGGTACTTGCCCAAAGTCTGGGTCGCCGAGGTAGGTAGCGCGGTCGGCGTACACGCGGCGCTGGGCCTCGGTAATCCAGTGCGTGGCCTGGGGCGAATGCCAGCCGGCGCTGCCCAGGTTATAGGGCTCCAGCATTTGCAGCATCTGCAGCAGCGCTACCCCGCCGGAGCTGGGCGGCGGAAACGTAATGACCTCATAGCCCCGGTACTGCCCATGCAGCGGTGTGCGCCATTTGGGACGGTACAACAGTAAATCTTGCCTAGTAATAATGCCTTTGCCGCGCTGCATTTCAGCTACCACCATGCTGGCCACCTCGCCCTCGTAAAAGCCGGCGCGGCCCCGGTCGCGGATGGCCCCCAGCGTGCGAGTCAGGTCGCGGTACTGGATAATGTCGCCGGCCTTCCACTCCTGGCCCTGCGGGTGTACATAAGCCGGAGGGGTAGTAGGGTTGTATTTCAGAAACGCCTCGCGCTGGCGGTTCAGGCCGGCGGCTTCTTTTTCGGTGAGCTTCAGGCCCGTAGCGGCTAGGTTCACGGCGGGCTGCACCACATCTTTCCACGGCAGTTTGCCCAGCTTCCGATGGATTTCCACCATGCCGGCCACAGTGCCCGGTATCCCGGCTGCCAGGTGGCCCAGGGTGCTCAAGTCCGTTACCACGTTGCCGTCCTTGTCCAGGTACATATCGCGGGTGGCAGCGGCGGGGGCCGTTTCGCGGAAATCGAGGGCGCCTTCCTGGCCATCGGCGCTGCGGTAAAGCAGAAAGCCGCCGCCGCCTAGGTTGCCTGCGGTGGGTAAGGCTACGGCCAGCGCAAATTGCACGGCCACAGCGGCATCATAAGCATTGCCGCCTTTCTGCAGAATTTCTACGCCAATTCGGGTGGCCTCCGGGTGCGCCGAGGTAACCATGGCCTTGTCCGCCACCACGGGGGTAGCCGCGGGTACTGGGGCCGCCAGAAGTGCCGTAGTAGTAGTGGCAGGGGTAGTAGCGGGTTGCGTGGTAGTGCAGGCCACCAGCAGGGCTAGGGCTGCCGGAGTGAGGAAGCGTTTCATACAAACAAAGGTAACCCCGGTAGCAGACTTGCCACCGATTTCGCGCAACTCTGCTCTAAAACCGGCGCCGAAGCAAATTCTATCGTATCAGGGGCCGCCACCCAAGGCGTTGCCAACACGTCGGCTAATCCTGTAGCTTTGGGCCGGACCCGACTTGAGACTTGTGCTATGAACTCAGAACAGCCTACCTCCACTGCTACCCCCGAAACCACGGCCGAACTGCTCTTGGTGCAGCAAGATCCCTGGCTAGCACCGTATGAGCCAGTGTTGCTCCGTCGGCAAGAGCGCTTAAAAGAGCGGCTGGCCGAAATAGTGGCCCAGTACGGCTCCCTCACAAAATTCGCGTTAGCCCACCAGCGCCTCGGCCTCAACTACGACGCCCGGCGCCGTGGTTTTTGGTTTCGGGAGTGGGCCCCGGCGGCGGAAGCGCTGTTCCTGGTAGGCGACTTTAACGGCTGGGACCGGCAGGCCACCCCGCTGAGAAAGGGCCAGGATGGCGTGTGGGAAGTGTTCCTCTCCGACAAAGAGTACCAAAACCGGCTCACCCACCACTCACTCTATAAAGTGCACGTGGTAACCAGCAAAGGCGGCAAAGACCGCCTGCCCGCCACGTTGCGCCGGGCCGTGCAGAACCCTGAAACCAAAGATTTTGCCGGCCAGGTCTGGAAGCCAGAAACCCAGTTCGTATGGACTGATCAGAAATTTCGGGTGCCGAATTTTGTGCGCGAGCCGCTGATATATGAAGCGCATGTGGGCATGGCCCTGGAAGAAGGCAAGGTAGGCTCTTACCTGGAGTTTGCCGAGCAAATTCTGCCGCGCATTCAGGCCGGCGGTTACAACTGCCTGCAGCTGATGGCCGTGATGGAGCACCCGTATTATGGCTCCTTCGGCTACCACGTGGCCAATTTCTTTGCCGTATCGTCGCGGTTTGGCACGCCCGAGGAACTGAAGCATCTCATCAACGAGGCCCACCGCCGTGGCATTGCGGTACTGCTCGATGTGGTGCATTCGCACGCCGTAAAAAATGAGGCCGAGGGCTTGGCGGATTTCGATGGCTCGGGCGGCCAGTACTTCCACGAAGGCCCGCGCGGCAACCACCCGGGCTGGGACTCCAAGCTGTTTGACTACGGCAAGCCCGAAGTGCAACAGTTTCTGCTCAGCAACATCCGGTATTGGCTCGAGGAGTTTCACTTCGATGGATTCCGGTTTGATGGCATCACCAGCATGCTCTACCACCACCATGGCGAGGGAGTAGCGTTTGGCTCCTACGACCAGTATTTTGGCCCCGAGGCCGATGAGGATGCTATTCTGTACCTGCAGCTGGCCGCTAGCCTGGTGCGCGAGTGCAAGCGCAGCGCCCTGCTCATTGCCGAAGACATGAGCGGCATGCCCGGCCTGTGCCGGCCTATTAGTGAAGGCGGCATTGGCTTTGACTACCGGCTGGCCATGGGCATTCCGGACTACTGGATTAAGCTCCTGAAGCACACCCGCGACGAAGACTGGAACCTGCACGACCTGTGGTACACGCTCACGAACCGCCGCCAAGGCGAGAAAACCGTGGCCTACGCCGAAAGCCACGACCAAGCCCTAGTGGGCGACAAAACCCTGGCCCATTGGCTGCTGGATAAGGCCATCTACGAGCATATGCTCAAAGACGACCCCGACCCCGTAACGGCCCGCGGCATTGCTTTGCACAAACTCATTCGGCTGGCTACACTTAGCTTAGGCGGCGAGGCGTACCTCAACTTTATCGGCAACGAGTTTGGTCACCCCGAATGGGTTGATTTTCCGCGCCAGGGCAACGAATGGAGCCACCATTTCGCGCGCCGGCAGTGGAGCCTCGCCGACAACCCCGACCTGAAGTATCAGTTTCTGCTGAACTTTGACCGGGCCATGCTGAAGGTAGCAAAAACGGCGCGCGTGCTAACCGGCGGCCCGGCCCACGAGCTCAACATCGACACCAATAACCAGGTCCTCATTTTTGAGCGCAGCAACCTGATTTTTGTGTTCAGCTTCCACGTTGACCGCAGCGTGCCCGACTACCGCTTCTATGTGCCGCAACCCGGCCGCTACCGCATCCTGCTCAACACCGACGACACGGAATTTGGCGGCTTCAACCGCATTGATGCCGGCATGACCTACGATACGTTTGAGGAAGATGGCGTAAACAAGCTCAGCCTCTACGTCACGAGCCGCACAGCCCTAGTGCTGGCGCGGGTTTAGGCCCCCATCGGAACCCTAGCAAAAAGCGCAACGCCCGGCCACTTGTAGTGGCCGGGCGTTGCGCTTTTTGCTTGATTAGGCAAAGAATTAGTGTCTGGTTTTACGGCCTGAGGTGGCTTGCTCCAGCGCTTCTTCAATGCGCTGGGAGCGGGCATCGGGCTTTTTGGTGCGGGCTACGCGCTGGGCCAGCTGCTTGCGTTGCGTATAAGGCAGGGCGTCGAAGCCGGTCTGGAGGCCGGCCCGGTCTAGGGCGTATTGCAGATCCTCAGGAATATCAATGCCGCTGGAGTCTGTGTCGCGCTCTAGTATCACGTGCACTGTGTCGGTCCATGTTTTGTTGATGGCGTTGCGTACTTCTTTGCGCACGTTAATCATGTGGTTTCCGTCGCCCATGGGCACTAGGTTCAGCCGAATCGGAAAGCCATCAATAGTGCCGCGAACGGGCAACTGGCCCTGAATAGCATACAACTCGGGTACGCTGAAGGGAACTACCAGAAAAACGCCGCTGTCGGCGCCATCCATTTCCATGGGGGCATCAAACTCGTGGCGGATAGGGGTGTCGGAACTCATGGGGCAAGTAAAAAAAGAAGGGCGGGCTAGCGGCCGGTTCTGTCTCCCAGCTCACGTAGCGTGGCGTTTAAAGTGTCAGTGTCAGTAGCGGAAACTACCCGTAAGCGGCTGGCCGTGAAAAAGTAGCGCGTGCGCAGCAGCTCGGCAACCTCTTCTGTAGCGGCCAGCACTAGGTCGGCGCGGCGTAATGTGAGGCGTTCCAGCTCCAGGGCCCAGCTTCGGTCGGCGGCCGTAGCGCGTTCCTGGGCTAGGGTGTGTACGTGCAGCACCAGCGGGCGGCCCGTTTGCTGCCGAAGTTCCAGTGCCGCCAGCCACGTGGGCCAATCGGAGGCGTAAATGACGGCAAAATCCTCGAGCAAGGCGCGGCGCGTGGCAAAGCGGGCGTACTGTATTACCTGAAAGTTGAGGTCGGCGGTTGACGGCAACTCAGCCCCTAGTGCCGCCAGGGCCTCGGGCAGCGTAGCGCGCTGGGCTGGCACCACCGGCTGCGCCTCGGCGTCAGCGCTCAGGTTATCTTGGGGCTGGCTGAGGGCTGAGGCTTCGGCAGCATCCGGCTCGGAGGAGGTGCTGGCGTGTACATCCTGGTTCAGCAGCAACTCATGCTCTGTCATTTCCAGCAACCCAGAAACTAATGATGATGCTTCCGTTGCCAGCTCCTGCGTTGGAGCGCTAATTTCTGCGTCATCAAAATCAGCTGTTGGTACGGTTGAGGCCGCAGCAGGGGCTAACAAAGCGGTAGCCGGCTGAGTTAGGTACGCAGTGCTGTTTGCAGTAGCCGGGGTGGCACCCAGGTACGGCGCGGCCGGTGCCGTCCAGGCCTCGGCGGGCACGGCGGCAAGGGTAGGGGTTTCGGTGCTGCCAACGTAGGGCGCCGTGGGCTGCTGCCAGGCGCCGGGGCGCTGCTCGGGGTGGGGGCGCTGCGCGGTTACTTCCTCCAGCGTGAGGCTGGCCAGGGCTGTAATGCGCGTAGATGCCGGCACCGCAAACGGCGTACTAGGTGTGCGCGGCAGCATAACCGAGAGCTGCGTGAGCGGAGCCAGGGCCTGAATCAGGGGGCGCAAAGCCGGCACGGCCAGGGCGCCGGTACGTGGGGTCTCATTCCAACCAAGTAATAATACAGACGAGGGAGCAGATGGCATAAAGGCAGATAGATGAGCGGCTGGCACCAATGAGGTATGGCAAGGTAGAGAAAAAAGCCTCCCGAAGCGCCCTTAAATGGCCTTTCCTCTAAAACACCTAGCTAACGGGCTCCACAGTACCCAGAATCATTTTTACCTTTGTCAATTGCCTGAGGCAGCTCCGGTTCATCTGGTGTGTGGCTGCCTCTTTTCATTTCCGACCTCTACCCCGCATGGCTGATACTTTTCAGGAGAACAATTACATGGTCAATGACTTGGCCGCCCAATCTCGGCAGGAGTTCTATCCGGGCCGGGTTATAGCGGGTGAGCGGCAAGGCACTGATTTTATTTTCCGCTGCGACAATGGCGTGCAGCTCAGCTTACAGGTTATTTCCGATAAGGTGCTGCGCTTCCGCTACACCACAGAGGCCAATTTTCCGCCCGATTTCAGCTACGCCTTCCCCGAGGGTGTGCCCGCCCGACAGGAGCTGGAGTTTCTGGAGTTCCGCGAAAAGCCCGACCACTACCGCATCACCACCGACCGCCTCATTTGCGTGGTGGATAAGGAGAACCTACGGACTAGGGTGCTCAACCGCTCCGGCCTCGTGCTAAGCGAAGACGAAAAAGGCTTTCATTGGGAGTACGAGTATGAAACCGGCAACGACATCGTGAAGATGAGCAAGCTAGTGCAGAGCGGCGCCCACTACTATGGCCTCGGGGACAAGCCCGACAACATGAACCTGCGCGGCAAGCAGTTCACCAACTGGGGCACCGATACCTACGGCTACCAGAAAGGCTCCGATCCGCTCTATAAGAACATTCCGTTTTACCTGGCCCTGCACCAAAAGCTGGCCCACGGCATCTTCTTCGATAACACGTTTAAGGCTTCCTTTGACTTTGCGGCCGAGCGGGCCGATGTAGCCAGCTTCTGGGCGCAGGGCGGCGAGATGAACTACTACTTCATCTATGGCCCCAGCCTGATGGAAGTAACCCAGGAGTACACCCGCCTCACGTGCCCGCCGGAGCTGCCGCCGCTATGGGCCCTAGGCTACCACCAGTGCAAATGGAGCTACTACCCCGAAAGCAACGTGAAAGCCATTGCCCAGGGCTTCCGCGACCGGAAGATTCCTTGCGACGCGCTGTATCTGGATATTGACTACATGGATGGCTACCGGTGCTTTACCTGGAGCCCTACCCATTTTCCGGAGCCCAAGCGCATGGTGCAGGAGTTGGCCGAAGATGGCTTTAAAACCATCGTCATCATCGACCCCGGCATCAAGATTGACCCCGACTACAGCGTGTACCAGGAAGGGTTGAAAAACGACTATTTCTGCCGCCGCGCCGATGGCCCGCTGATGAAAGGCTCGGTATGGCCCGGCCTCTGCAACTTCCCCGACTACACCCGCCCTGAGGTGCGCGAGTGGTGGGCGGGCCTGTTCAAAGGCCTTATTGCGGAAACCGGCGTGAAAGGCGTCTGGAACGACATGAACGAGCCGGCCGTGTTCGAGAAAGGCACGTTCCCCGATGATGTGCGCTTCCACTACGAGGGGCATCATGGCTCGCACCGCAAGGCCCACAACATTTACGGCATGCAGATGGCCCGCGCCACAGCAGCCGGCGTGAAGCAGTTCAGCTACCCTAACCGGCCGTTCACCATCACGCGCAGCACCTACGCGGGCGGGCAGCGCTACTCTTCCGGCTGGACCGGCGACAACATTGCCTCCTGGGAGCATTTGTGGCTGGCCAACATCCAGTGCCAGCGCCTGAGCATTTCGGGCTTCAGCTTTATCGGCTCCGATATCGGGGGCTTTATTGATACGCCCGACGGTGAGCTGTATGTGCGCTGGGTAGCGCTGGGCGCCTTCCACCCGTTCTTCCGCACCCATAGTTCCGGAGACCATGGCGACCAAGAGCCCTGGTCATTTGGCGAAAACTACATGGAGCTGGCCCGTGGCTTTATTGAGCTGCGCTACCGCCTACTGCCCTACATGTACACCACGTTTTGGCAGTACACGGAGCAGGGTACGCCTATGCTGCGCCCACTGGCCTTCCTCGACCAAGCCGACACCGATACCTACCTGCGCATGGCCGAGTTCAGCCTCGGCGACCACCTACTGGTGTGCCCCATCACGCAGGCCGGCGCCGATGGCCGCTGGATGTACCTGCCCCGCGGCGACTGGTTCTACTACTGGACCGATGAAGCCAAAGCCGGGGGCGCCGAAGTATGGGCCGCCGCCGACCTGACGCGTATTCCGCTGTTCATAAAGGCGGGCGCCGTGGTGCCTATGTTCCCGGTGATGCAGTACGTAGGCGAAAAAACCGTGGAAGAAGTAACCCTGCACGTGTACCACAAAAACGGCACTGAGGCCAGCGTGCTGTATGAAGATGGTGGCGAAGGTTACGGCTACCAGAACGGCCAGAGCACTACCCGTCGTTTCACGGTAACCGGCACTGAAACCGGCTTAGTACTCCGGCAGGAAATTGAAGGCAGCTTCCAGCCCACCTGGACTGCTTACCGCGTGGTGCTGCACGGTCTACCCTTCACTAGCCCCGCTTTCAGCGTAGATAGCGTAGCAGCAGATGGCACCGACGTAACCACTGAAACCGGCCTCACGCTTCCTGGCGTGGTGGTAGGTGCTGACTTTACGGAGCTGGTTATCGGCTAAGGTTTGATAGAGAGTACTACCTAGTAAAAAGGCTTCCAGCACAGTGCTGGAAGCCTTTTTTATTGTCTTAATGGGTGCTGCGCTCAACTTACTAGCTCCAGCTAAAGCTGTAACCGCACGTTGCCGCCTAGTGGGTGCCCTACGCAGGTCAGGGTTAGGCCTTCAGCGAGGTCTCGGTCGGTGAGTACTTCGTTGTAGGAAAGCCAGACGCGGCCTTCTGTGCAACGCGCCAGGCAGTTACCGCACATACCGGCCTCGCAGCTGTAGGGCAACGTGATACCGTGCGCCCTAGCGGCCCGTAGGATGGTAGTAGGGTAGTGAACCGGAATAGTATGCGTGTGGCCATTGGCTTCAATAGTAACCAGGTGGCTAGCCGTATCAGGTGGCAAAGAGGGTTTTACGGGTGGGGGTAGCACAAAATTCTCGCGCCGAATCCGCTCGTGTGGTAGCCCGACGGTATGCAGGCCATAGCCACACATGCGCATATACTCGCCGGGACCGCACACATAGGCCAGCATCTGGCTGGGTGAGGTGGTGGCGTGGTGGCGCACTAGCTGCACGAGCAGCTCTTTGTAGAGGCGGGCCCGGGCCAGGTTGTGGTGGTCGCTGTACAGCAGCTCTAACTGAAACCGGCCGGCAAATTTCACTGCCAGCTGGCGCAGCTCCGCTCCAAAAATGGTAAGGGCCGGCGTACGGTTGCTATACACCAGCAGCACGTGCACCTGCGGATGAAAATACAGCAGCTCTTTCAGCAGTGAGTAAATGGGCGTGATGCCGCTACCTGCAGCAAACAGCAAAACCTGCTCAAAGGGCAAGTTAGTGGCATTGGGCAACGTAAATAGGCCGCCGGCGCCGGCACTCAGGAGCTGGTCGCCGGGGCGGGCTTCATCAATCAGCCACCGCGAAAAGAACCCGTTGGCCACGCGCTTTACCGTAACGGCCAGGCCCTCATCCAACCCCGGCGTCGAGGACATGGAGTACGAGCGGCGCAGCTCGGGGTGGCGGGGCTGCAGCAACGTGAGGTATTGCCCGGCCCGGTAGGGAAGGGGCTCTGCCGGATCCAGCCAGAACGTCTTGACTTCCGGTACTTCCTCCACAATGCGGCGAATAGTAAGAAGTTGGGTCACTAGGAGGGCAGGGTAGGGGACGTGAGCATACTACGCCGGGCCCAACTACAGGTTACCCGCGCAACTGGTCGAGTAGATACTGGTATACCTCCGGGCTGCTGAGCAAGGTGCCGTGGTGCAGCTGAGAGTAGATGTGCGTGGTCACGTGCAAGTCGGGCGGAGCGGCTGGGTCCTGGAACACGCGGCCCCGGGCACTGCCAGCTCCCACCAAACCGTCGCCGAAGTAGTCGTGAAGGGCCGAACTGGCCGATTTCAGCAGGGAGCCCACGAGCACATGGTACCGCACGCCCGCCAGCGGCGGAACCACCGTGCGGGGCGGAAACAAGTCGTCGGCACGCGCATGCTGCCAATCCTCATCTACCAAGCGGGCATGGCGTAAATCCTTAATGCCGTTGCTGCGCTTATCAATCAGCCCACTGATTGCGCGTGTGGGCCAGATGTTGATTTTGCGCAGAATTAGGGCCGTGAGGTGGCTGTTCTGTTCCAGAAACGAGCCATCGTTCGGTACGCCCAATAAAAACACGTCGCGCAGTAGTGGCAGCCACGGCGCGGGCTGCCCTAGTGGTTGGGGATTCTCATTAGGTAGAGGTTCTACCACACTTTCTGCGGGGTTGGGTTTGAGCTTCTGCGAGGCATAGTAACCGGCGCTCCGGATAATGAGCCCGCCCATGCTATGGCCTACCAGCACCAGTTCGCCAACCGCCTGCGGGAAAGTGTGCACCAATTCCGTCAGGAGCTGATGCAGGAGGCGGCCGTTCTCAGAAATGTGCAGGCCCGAGTTGTAGCGCACATACAAACAGCTAACGCCCAGCTCGCGCTGGAGTAGTGGGCCAAACCGGAGGTCATCAGAGCCAGCGCCGGTTTGCCAGATGATTTCGTCGCCCATCAGCCCGTGCAGGAACACTACTACTTTGCACGGCTTGCCATCGGGGCCAGGCGTGAGTCGGAGGTCCGGCACCGCCACGTCGGTTAAGTGGCGGCGGAAACTCATCCGGATAGTGCGTCGGTCGTTGCGAGCCGCTAGCTGGTCGCCGAACGCGCCATTGAGCACCGGCAGCGTAAAGTGCAGATTCTCCTGACTGACCCGGTAGAGCACGCCGGCCCCATCAAACGGAGCCCGGGCCGCCCGCCCCACCGCAGTGGCTACGCGCTTCCAGCGCGTTGGCTTGCCAGCGGAGGCAGCAGACTCAAGAGGTAGTTCGGGTTCAGTCACGGTACAAGTGGGTAGCTGCCAAAGGAATAGCGAATACAGCCAGGGAAAGGTAAAGTTTTACTAGGTAGTCGTTTCACGCGAAGTGCCGGTAGGCGCCGTTCCACCTTCTGGAGCAGGCGCTGCGGCCTTTCGCGGAAGCAAGGCCCCTAGTACTCCACCCGTCAGCAATCCGCCTACGTGGGCTGCGTTGTCAGTGGTATGATTTTCCAGGCCGCCGGCCAGACTGCCGGCCATCAGATAGAGCACAAACAGCAGCACCGTATACCGCTCTGCCCGGGTAAAGGCAATTGGCCGCCGAATCAGGGTTGTAAGCAGCAACCCGTACAGCCCAAAAATAGCTCCCGAAGCACCCACTGAGTTGATGCCCGCCGGGTGCCAGAGCAAACTAAGCAGGCTGCCGCCCACGCCACTTAACAGGTACACCAGCAGCAGCCGGCCCGAGCCCGTCAGGCGTTCCGTTAGCAGCCCCAGGAACACCAACGACGACATGTTCAGCAGCAAGTGGCCCACACCGCCATGCAGAAAGCAGCTGGTAAGCAGCCGCCAAGGCTGGTAGGGCAGCGTAAGCGGCGAGTAGTTGGAGCCCCACCGAATTAGGTCGGCGCCCGCGGGGTCTAGGGCATCGGCCCCGCTCAATACCAGCAGGCTGTACAACAGCAGGTTCAGCCACAGCAGAAGGGGCGTGACGAAGTACCCCGAACGGGGGCCGAAGATGCCGCGAATAGCCGCCCAACTCACCGAGCCCGCGCTAGGGTCCGGAGTGGCCGCAACTGCTGGCCGGCGGGTGGTGGAGGTGGGCAAATTGTCGGGTATCAGGCCGCGCCGCTGCAGCTCCTGCACTGCGGCTTGCCCAACTGCGGCCGGATATTGCGGGGCATGCTGCGCCAGATACAGCAGCTCGGCATCGGTTTTCTGGGCGAATAAGTTGGCAGGATCAGGGGCAGACATACGCAACAAGCGCTGGCAGGCACCGTGGCCCGCCAGCGCTTGTGGTGGTTCATAAACCCTGCCAGCCCCACCAACCTGACAAGGTTGCTGATGTGGTAGCCTAGATATCGGAAAGGCGGCCCTGTATCGGGACGCGCTGCCGGGGCATCCCGCGCAGCTCGTTGCCAATGTCAGTGGCCTCAAAATTAGCTTGGTTCATGTCGCGGTCCATCATAATGGTCTTGTTCTCAAACCGATACTTGAAATTATTCAGCATGGTTTTGCGCAGGACCAGACCTTGCTGCATCAACGTGAGGTTCTCTTCCATGTTGGGCGTTAGGCTCTGGTTGTAGGCTTTGGCTTGCATAAACCAGCTGATTTTCTCCAGCGCAATATCCACCTGTCCCGGAAAAACGTCTCCTACCGAGTCACTCTTGGCCTGTGCGGTAAGGTAGGCCGCCGCATTTTCGGCCAGCCAATAGCGCCGGGCCATGCGGGCGTAGCGGCCAGTAGCGGTGGTATCGGCCCGGTCAGCGGCCGAGAGTTGGCGGCGCGTGGCCGCTACCTGCGCGGCGGTTTCCGCCTCGAAGCTAGGTAGGCTTTTGGTTTGAACCGCTTCCAGCACAATGGGAGCCGTAGAGACCGGCTTAGGGGCTGTAGCTTCGGGAGTAGAAGCCGCCTGTAAGCCCCACCAGCTTAACCCAATTACCGCGACGCCCAATACACCTGCGGGCCACCAGCGGGCAGCCACCGAGCGTTCCGGCGCATCATAAATGGAAGTTGTTACAGCAATAGGGTCCGGAGTAAGGGCCGGAAGGGAGGTTCCGCGGCGACGCAGCTCACGGCTGGCCTCGGCTAATAGGGCCGGATGATACAGCGCCGGGTGTTGTACCAAATACAGCAGCTCCTCATCGGATTTCTGCAGAAAGGAATCGGGGGTAGAAGGGGCTGACATACCAGCAATAACAAAGGAATAGAGGCAGAAAATCTCACCAAATTGGTGAAAAACTGCCGGACTTCCAGCCCATTTCTACCACCTCAGCTACTAGGCCCACGTATAGCCTAAGCCGGGCCTACCCTGTCCGCATTGTTCACCTCAAGAAATCAGACTATGGATACTCCTCGCGAAGAACCCACCGATGGTCGCAACCTGCTGAACTCCACCGACTCGCAACCCGAGCAGCGCCAGCCCGAAGGCCGTCAGGCACCCGGCAGCCACGATACCGGCCTCAACGCCGACGATAACTCCGGCAGCGGCGGCACGGAAGGTGGGCAGGCCATCAGTGGTGCCCGCGTGCGCTCCGGAGCGCCCAACTACGATGCCCCCGGCAATGCCCAAGATGGCGACGTGGGTGGCAACACCACCAGCAGCGGCACCGGCGTATCGGGCGGCGAAACCGGCCAGGTAAACCTCTAACATTTCACTTCCTACCCCCCAGCAACTATGGCAACTCCCCATAATCCGTCTCAACCCACAACTCCAACTCCTACCCAACCCGCCACTACCCAGCACGAGCTGTCCAACGATACCGGCGAAGGCATCCGCGGCGGGTACGGCGACAGTGACCAAACCAACGGCCTGGAAGGTGGCAACCAGAAGCAAAGCGCCGACCAGGAAACTGAGCGCGAGCAGTCAGAAGAAGAATAAGCCCTGCTGCGTTCTATTACGGTAAGTAGTGCGCTGCCCTGCAGCGCCGCCCGGGCCTAGGTTCGGGGGCGCTGTAGGGCAGCCGCATGGTGGGGCTAGCTGTCTGAAGGGCAGGTGATTTTACCCTTTTTTGCTGCCAGCCGCCGTCCTCTAAGCCAAAACTACCGCGCCCTACGGTTGACATATTCGTATACAATAGAACATTTCCAAGCAAGCGTAAGTTAGAATACTGTTCAGTTACGGCCCCGGCCCGTTTTCTTATGTCTGCCAACTCATTTGAATTTACACCTATCACGTCACTGGAGTTGTATCAGCAGCAAGTGGCACAGGATGCAAAGCAGGAGCTGGTTGACCTGACCATAGCCATTCCGGATGTGGTGCTGGATGTGCGGTATGCCACCCAGCGCAACCTGCTAGGTAAACCATTATATCAACGAGCCTGCGCCTATCTGCGCCGCCCGGTGGCAGAGGCACTAAGCCGGGTGCAGCAGGTGCTGCAAAAGCGGGGCTTGGGATTGTGTGTGTACGATGCCTACCGCCCCTATAGCCTGGCCACCAGATTTTACGAGCAGTTGCGCAGAAAAGGCGCCGAGGAAATATCGGGTTGGCAAAGCTTTCGGCCCAACCGCGGGTGCTCCGTTGATGTGAGTCTGGTTGAGTATAGTACGGGTCGATGTGTTCCGCTTCCTACTGAGTATGAGGCTGCAACGCCAGCGGCGCATTCGCGATTCAGCAACTTACCGGCCCATATACTGCTGAATCGGTGCCTGCTGATGGCGGCCATGAAACAGCAGGGCTTTGTCAACTACCCCGGCAAGTGGTGGCGCTTCGACCACAAGTGCTGGTCGGAGTTCGACCTGATTGATTTGCCCTTCGAGGCGCTGGAACGCTAGGCAACCGCCACGCCACACCTACACGCCGCCCGAATACTTGCGGGTAGCCCATTCCACGGTCAAGAGCCCCAATAGCAGGAAAAACAGCCACTTCAGGTTAATTAGGTCTTTCAGGTCTTCCTGCTCGTAAATGACGGGCTTGTAATTGGCCTTCCGGATGTCTTGGGTGAGTTGGGCAAACTGCGAAGGGTAGTACAGGCGCTGCCCGCTGCGGCTAGCTACTTGGTAGAGCAGGTTATGGTCGGCGCGCGACTGAATAGCTTCTAGCTGCTGATCCTGTACCAATACTTCGCCCCGGTCTTGCTGCAACTGGCCCCCTAGGGTAGCGCGGGCCACATAGCGGTACACGCCCGCCGGCAAGGGCCCCAGGTGCAGCGGGGCACTGTCGTCGGTGTTCGTGAACGAGAACGTGCGCGTCTTCTGCTGCTCATCAGTGAGCGTGAGCGTGATTTGCTGGCCGAATATGCGCTCGAAGATGGCGTTGTAGGTTTCGGCCCCAAACGTTACGTCGTCCTGGGAGCTGAAAGCATCCTGCGTCGGATACACATCGAGGCGCTTTTTATTGGCGTTTTGGGTGAGCAGCTGCAGGGTACGCAGAATCAGGCGGTCGTACGCTTCCGGGCGGTCATCGTGCTCTACGGCTTCTTGCAAGCGCCACTGCCAGCTGCCATCGGTGAGCAAGGTGGCCTGGCGCTGCGCCGGTGTGCCCCCAAATACCAGCAGCGGCTTCTGGGTTTTCAGGCGGCCTACCTGCTGCCACAGGGCTGCTTCGGCGCCACCTCCCAGGCGTACATCCCCGAAAGGTACGGGCGCGGGCGGGTAAGCAGCAAAACGGCGCAGGGCATCTTCTTCAAACGAAAACCGCGTGAAAGTCCCGTTCGGAATAGGCGTTACGTCATCGGTTTGGGAGCCCCGGGGCGTTATCGTCAGGCCCGTGCCTAGGGCATTGAACGCCGGGAAGTTGGTTTGGGCGCCCAGCACGTAAAGCGCCGGCACGCGGCGGGCTTTCACCTGAGCCAGCACCTCGGCGCCTACCCCACTTTGGGCAGGCAACTGGTGCAGAATGGCTACATCAAAGTCTTGGCTTTTGAGGGGGCTGATGCCAGGTAGGTAGGTAGTAAGGTCGAAGTTGTCGTTCTGCAGAATGGCGGCGCGCAACGCTTTCAAATCGGGGTGCGGGGCCGCCCCGGCCAGCAGCACGCGCAGCTTGCCTTTCACAATGTCGAGGTAAGCAAACTTCTGGTTGTTGAGCAACGTGAACTCGCCGGGAAGCTGGCTTACTACTACTTCATAGCGCCGCTTGCCGGGCGCCGGTGCTGTAACCAGAAACGTAGTTTTCACGCGCCGTTGGCCGGCCGGCAGGTTCACGCGCTTGCTCTGCAGCACCCGTCCGTTTTCGCGCAGCACCACGGTAGCCGTAGTGCCGGCGTAGCCATCGTAGCCTAATTCGGCCTCAATTGGGAACTGGTTGCCGCTGAAAGCCACGCGGTTGTAGGTCAGCGCGGGCAAGCTTACATCTTTCTTGGGTACTGTGTCGCCAACGCCAATGGCATAAATCGGGAAACGATAGTCGGTGTACTGTGGGGCGCGACCCTGGTTTACGAGGCCATCGGAGAGCAGCACTACGCCCGCTAAGTTGCGCCCTTCATATCCTTCGCCGATGCCGGTGAGCAGCCCATCGAGGTCAGAGGCGGGGGCCTGAAACCGTAGCGAGTCTGGCCGTGGGGCCCGGCTAGTGGCCGAGAGCGTGCGAGTTTCTACCGTAAAGCCTTGGCCGCGCAGTGTTTCGGCTAGCTGCGTTAGTCCTTGCGTGGCTTGCCCCAGCACGGGTTTCGGCGTAAACAATCCCACTGACTGCGAATCATCAATGGCCAGTACTACGGTAGGCGCCTCGGTGGTAGTGGAAGTTGATTTCAGGAAGGGCGAGAGCAGCAAAAAGCACAGGAAGCTCACTACCGCAAAGCGCACAAAGGCTAGCGCGAAGTTCACGGTTCGGCTCCACGGCGACTTAGCCGAATAAAGCAGAGCCGCATAGCCCACCCCTACTAGCAGGCACAACAAGATAAACCAGGGAGAAGCAGATAGTAACAAAGGCAGAACGGTATAGCAACTGCACCAAGAACCCGGTTTCGCAGTACTAGGTTGCGCAGACAGGGAAGGCTAGGCAGCGAAGGTAGGAAGTTGTGAGGGAGGAAGCGGATATACAAAAAACTGATAGCTTCGCCGAGTTAGTAATCAGAACGCCCTAGCTGGCCTTTATCCCTTAGAAGTGATGCATAATTATTTTTACAAGGCACTGGCTGCCTTTACGCTGGCATGGGGTAGCCCAGCAGGGCATTTGGTTCAAGCACAGTCATCAAACGAACTGGTAACAGTTGCGAGCCAGCAACTGCAACGACAGGAGTATGCGGCCGCTAGCGCTACCTACCAGCAAGCCCTGAAGCTGCAGCCCGGTACCGCCCGCACCTATTATCAAGCCGCCCAAGCCGCTGCCCAAAATCAAGAGCCCAAAGTGGCGCTTCAGCTGCTAGGGCAGGCCGTTTCGAAAGGCTACTTCCGAGAG
This sequence comes from Hymenobacter seoulensis, assembly GCF_054780535.1. Lineage (NCBI taxonomy): Bacteria > Pseudomonadati > Bacteroidota > Cytophagia > Cytophagales > Hymenobacteraceae > Hymenobacter > Hymenobacter seoulensis. The sequence goes on along the minus strand of NZ_BAAGWD010000001.1, from coordinate 1,213,223 downwards.
CAGGAAATACAAGCAGATGCGGCCTTCGCAGCCCTCAGCAACCAGCGCGGCTGGAAAGAAGTGCTGGCTAGTGCGCGCCGTAAACAACAACGGCACGAAGCAGGCTTTACGCAGACGCTAGTGGCACTGCTGGAGAGAATGCACTATCAGGATCAGCATTACCGCCAAATTGCCGCGGCCGCTGACCGCCAGTACGGGCCCAACTCAACAGCTGCTAAAGTGGCAATGCAGCAGCAAGATGCCCTTGACCTCCGTCTTATCCGTCAGGTAGATAGCCTTATTACACGCCATGGTTATCCGGGGAAAGCAATGGTCGGAGAGTATCAGAAAGAGGTAGCGTTCTTTGTCATTCAGCATAATCCTGATGAAAAGTATCTGCCCTTGCTGACGGCCGCCGCTGACCGTGGGGATATATCCTGGTCGGCACTTGGCCTTCTGATTGACCGAGTAAAGACGGAAAAAGGCGAAAAGCAAGTGTATGGCTCACAGCATAGAGTAACTGCTGATGGCCGAAAACAGCTGTATCCTATTGAGGACGAGCCCAACGTAAACCTGCGTCGGGCCAAAGTTGGTATGGCGCCTCTAGAACACTACTTGCAACAGTATGGTATCGTCTACCAAGTTCCTAGCCCTACACACAACCCAAACCCACCGGAGTTGTATCTGTCGCCACAGACTACTGAAGAGCATCAGTCGCCGGTAGAGTTGATTGGCGGCTACGACGCGCTGGTTGCTCAACTAAAGTACCCTGTCCAGGCGAGAAAAAGCAAAGTTTCCGGCGAAGTGGTCCTGCAAATGGTCATTGATCCACAAGGAATTCCGCGAAACGTGCTGGTAGTGAAAGGCATCGGGTCCGGCTGCGACGAAGAAGCGCAACGCGTCATGCGCATAGCCCGCTTTACCAATACGGCCGGCGAAGACCACGAAATTCGGATGAGCTTGCCCTTTTCGTTTGAAAAAGCTGCCGCAGGCGCGGGCAAATAAGTTGCCTTATTGCACCGTCACGAGTTCCTCACTTTCCAGCATCCGGACCGGCGAAATAACCTTTTCACCTAAGGGCATGTGCTTGCCGTAGCGTTCCTGCAATTTGGCTTGCACGGCGGGGTGGCTCAGGTCGAACTCGCGCAGCGTCTGGAGCTTCCCGATTTCGCGGCCAGTGGCTTGCTGGTACATCTTCCAGAGTAGCTCCGAGCAGTAGATTCGGTCATCTGACCATCCGAAGTACAGGTCGTAGTTCTTGCCGCGGTATTGCTCGCCGGCGGCTTGCAGGCGTTTTAGGACGGCGGGCGTAAGTACAGTTGCAGCGTCGCGGAGGCGCTTTACCACAAACTTACCCCCTAGACCGCGCGCTGTCCAGGCTTCCAGTGAGGTTTCACTTACGGGCTGCACGGCTTCAAACACGCGCCACTCGCCGTTCTTCTGAAACAGAATGCCGCAATGGCTGTACGGTGAGTTCGTGGCGAGTTGAATGGCCTTGCTTTGGGCCGATTGTGAGGTCTGGAAAATAAGGTCGCCGTTGTGGAGCTTTCCGGCAATGCCACTTACTGCCGCCTGTGCCGTTTGCCGCTGCTGGTACCGTGTCACATACCGTTGCAGACGCGGATACGCTACTAGTGAAACGGCGAGCAGCAGAAAAATAGCTAACAGATAGCGACGCATATAACTACAGGATTGGAAACATAAAAGAACGTCCTGCTGAGTGCAGTCGAAGCATCTTTACCTCTGGCTAACTTCTTTGATTAGCTCCGGTAGAGATGCTTCGGCTGCGCTCAGCAGAACGTTCTATTGTATCATAGTAGGCCAGCCTCGGCACTAGCCTAGGTCAGCATGCCGCCATCCACCTGCAGTACTTGGCCAGTGATGTAGGCTGAGTTTTCGGAGGCGAGGAAGGCAGTGGCTTTGGCTACGTCGTCGGGGGTGCCGCCGCGCTTGAGCGGAATGGCTTTGCGCCACTCGTCTACCTGCTTCGGGTCGAGGGCATCGGTCATTTCGGTTTCGATGAAGCCCGGTGCAATAGCGTTGCAGCGAATGTTGCGCGAGCCCAGCTCTAGGGCCACCGACTTCGTGAAGCCGATAATGCCCGATTTGGAAGCGGCGTAGTTGGTTTGGCCGGCGTTGCCTTTGATGCCTACCACCGACGTCATGTTGATAATGCTGCCCGCTTTGGCGCGCATCATGGGCTTGGTAGCGGCCTTAGTCAGGTTAAACACCGACTTCAGGTTCACGGCAATTACCTGGTCCCACTGCTGCTCGCTCATGCGCATCAGCAAGCCATCCTGCGTGATACCGGCGTTGTTTACTAGGATGTCGAGCTTGCCGAACTCCGCTACTACATCATCCACCAGCTTTTCCGCTTCGGCATAGATGGAAGCATCGGAGCGGAAGCCTTTTACCTTGGTGCCGTGGGCGGCCAGCTCCTGTTCCAGCTGCTGGCCTTTCTCCACGCTGGAGAGGTAGGTGAAGGCTACCTGAGCGCCCTGTTGGGCGAAATACACCGCAATGGCGCGGCCGATTCCTTTGGAAGCACCCGTAATGAGGGCCACTTTTCCGTCGAGCAGTTTCGTCATGAAGGCGAAGGTAGTAAGAAAGGGCACTCTCACTAGCCCTCTGGCGGGCGCAAACCCAAACTTGTTGGCGCGGTGCTAGGCCATATAGAGGAGCTATACCGCCAACCGTTTCTGGCTCGTATCTTCGTCGCGTCTATGCCCGACATTGCAATCTGTATTCTGGGTGCCGGCCCCGGCGGGGCCACGGCCGCCCTGCACCTGGCTAACGCCGGCCACTCTTGCCTGCTCCTCGACCGCGCTACCTTTCCCCGCGACAAAGTGTGTGGCGATGCCCTGAGCGGGAAAGTTATCAGTGAGCTGCGCCGCATTGGCGAAGAGCTGCCGGACCGCCTGGCCGCCGAACCCATTCAGCTCCCAAGCTGGGGAATCGACTTTTACGCTCCCAACGGTAGCCGCCTGGCTGTGCCCTTCAAACCAAAGTACAACCCCGCCTCTGACCGCTCCGCCGGCCACATCAGCAAGCGCCTGCACTTCGATAATTTCCTGATTGAAGAAGTGCGCCGCCGGCCCGAAATCGACTTCCGCGAAAACACCGACGTAGCCCGCCACGAGCAGTTGCCCGATGGCCGGTGGCGCCTACTAGGCCCTGATGGCGAGGAAATCGTGACGACTAGGTTGCTTTTAGTGGCCAACGGGGCTCAATCCAGCTTTGCTCGCCTTATTGGCGGCCACGAACTGGAGCCGGCCCACCACTGCGCCGGCCTGCGCGCCTACTACCGCGGCGTAACCGGGCTGCACCCTGATAATTTCATTGAGCTGCACTTCATCAAAGACTTTCTGCCGGGTTACCTCTGGGTGTTTCCGCTGCCCAACGGCGAGGCCAACGTGGGCGTGGGCATGCTCACGGAAGCCGTATCCAAAAAGAAAGTGAAGCTGCGGGAGCGGCTGGAGGAATTGCTACACACGCATCCGGCCCTGAAAGACCGGTTTGCTACTGCTGAGCGCCTAGGACCGGTGCGGGGTTTCGGGTTGCCGCTGGGCTCCCGTCGCCGTTCGTTATCGGGTGCGGGCTACTTGCTACTGGGTGACGCCGGCTCCCTTATCGACCCGTTTTCAGGAGAAGGAATCAGCCACGCCATGGTATCGGGCCGCCACGCCGCTGACTGGGCTGGCCGCGCTCTTACAGCACAGAACTTCACTCCCGAGTTTCTGAAAGGATATGATGGCGCTGTATACAACCGTTTGTGGCAGGAACTGCGCCTAAGCCGGGCCATGCAACGCCTACTCAGCTACCCATGGCTGTTCAATTTCGTGGCCAACCGCGCCGCCAACAACCCCACCCTGGCCGAAACCATCAGCAACATGTTTCTCGACCTGGATTTGCGCGAGCGGCTCCGGCAGCCCAGCTTCTACGTAAAGCTGCTTCTGGGTCGCTAAGGCGATGTAGCTGCCCCATATACTAGGTGCAGTTTGCTTCCAAACCGCTAGCCCCCGATTAAGCTCTAACTCCCGGTAGGGGTTTGGGCTTGATCGGGGGCTAGTACAATGAAGCAGAGCCTGTTTGCGGCGGTGCTCGTTACTTACCTGTGTACCGGCGCAGGCTTTTTTCGGCCTCAGGGTTCAATTGGGTGGCTTTCTCCAGGTCGGCTTTGGCTTCGTCGGGCTTGTTAATGGAGGCGTAGCTGATGCCGCGGTACTCGTACGCATCGGCATACGCGGGGTCGAGGGCTACGGCCTTGGTGAAATCGGGTATAGCTCCCTTAAAGTTGAAAAGCTGCATTTTGGCGGCGCCCCGGCCGAAATAGGCCTCCTTGTCCTCGGGGTTGTACTTGATAGCCTTGCCAAAATCGACGATGGCGGCGTTGTATTCTTTCAGCTTCAGGCGGTTAAGCCCCCGGTTGTAGTAGGCTTCAGGGCTAGTAGGTTTCAGGCGCAACGCTAGGTTATAGTCCGTTACGGCTTCCTTATATTCCTTTAAGTGGCTTTTGGCTTTTGCCCGGGCTAGTAGAGCATCAAAATCGCGCGGCTTGGCTTTAAGGGTGGCATCCGCCGTCCGGATTTCCGCCCGGTAGTCGGCGTTTGACTTACGGGCCGCTGGCTCAACGGGCGTGGGTAGGGTAGGGGTTTCCGTACCAGTTGGCACAATATCGGGGCTAGTAGCCCGGGCTATAGAATCGGCGGCGCGGGCTACAGCTGTTTCGCGGGCGCTATTCAGGCTAGAGGACGTAGGCCGTTCCACTTCGGTTGTGCTGCGGGCACAATCAGTAAGCAAGAAGAGGGCAGCACCGGCTAAAGCGGAAAGTATGGGTGTTCTCATGTAAAGCAAAGAGAGGAAAATGTGGCGGTACTTTTTACGCCAAATCAGGCAATGGCTCTTGTACGGGCAAGTTCTGGCAACGGCTGAGTGCGAAGCCATAATTTTGTCGGGGCCAGATGAGAAGCCAAGTGCGGGCACGGTGGCAGAGTAGCGCGGCCTGCCTATCTTTGCCCGCCCGCCGGTTAGCCCGATGCTGCCAGCGGCCCCTTCCTTCTTAACCTTCAACCGAACACAACATGGCATTGCAATACGACCTGGTCGTTATCGGCAGCGGCCCCGGCGGCTACGTAGCCGCCATCCGGGCTTCGCAGCTAGGCTTGAAAGTAGGCGTAGTAGAGCGTGAGTCGCTCGGTGGCATCTGCCTCAACTGGGGCTGTATTCCTACCAAAGCCCTGCTCAAAAGCGCCCAGGTATTTGAATACCTTAACCATGCCGCCGACTACGGTCTGAAGGCTGATGGTATTGGCTACGATTTTGGTGCCGTAATCCAGCGCAGCCGCGGCGTGGCCGATGGCATGAGCAAGGGCATCAACTTCCTGTTCAAAAAGAATAAAATCGATACCATTATGGGCACCGGCAAGCTGCTGGCGGCCGGTAAGATAGAGGTAACGAAAGCCGACGGTGGTAAAGAAACCGTTGAAGCTAAGTCCATCATTCTGGCCACTGGCGCCCGCTCGCGTGAGCTGCCGGCGTTGCCCATTGATGGCAAAAAAATCATCGGCTACCGTCAGGCCATGGTGCTGCCGGAGTTGCCGAAGCGTTTGGTGGTAGTAGGTTCTGGCGCCATTGGCGTTGAGTTTGCCTACTTCTACCGCACCATGGGCTCCGAGGTAACGGTAGTGGAATATCTGCCCCGCATTGTGCCCGTAGAGGACGAAGAAATATCGCGCCAGATGGAGAAATCCTTCAAGAAAATTGGCGTAAATGTGCTGACTAGCGCAGAAGTAACCAAAGTGGATACCACCGGCGCAGGCTGCAACGTAACCGTTAAAACGGCCAAAGGCGACCAGCAAATTGAATGTGACGTGGTGCTCTCGGCAGCGGGTGTGGTGACCAACCTCGAAAACCTCGGCCTCGAAGAGCTCGGCATCAAAGTAGAGAAAGGCCGCATCATCGTCGACGACTTCTACCAGACCAACGTGCCCGGCATCTATGCCATCGGCGACATTGTGCCCGGTCCCGCACTGGCGCACGTAGCCTCCGCCGAAGGCATTATTTGCGTTGAGAAAATTGCAGGCCACCACCCCGAGCCGCTCAACTACCAGAATATTCCCGGCTGCACCTACGCTTCGCCGGAAATTGCCTCGGTAGGCCTCACCGAAGCCGAAGCCAAAAAACAGGGCTACGATGTGCTGGTAGGTAAATTCCCCTTCTCGGCCTCCGGCAAAGCCTCCGCTGGCGGCGTAAAGGATGGCTTCGTTAAGGTTATCTTCGACAAGAAGTACGGCGAGTGGCTAGGTGCCCACATGATTGGCGCCAACGTAACGGAAATGATTGCCGAAGTGGTGGTAGCCCGCAAGCTGGAAACTACCGGCCACGAAATCATTAAGTCAGTGCACCCACACCCCACCATGTCGGAAGCCATTATGGAAGCCGCTGCCGCCGCGTACGGCGAGGTGATTCACCTGTAGGAAAACAGAAGTACATAGGTTTAAAAGCCCTTGACCACAGCTGTGGTCAAGGGCTTTTTGTATGTTTGGTGCTTACCTCGGCTTCGTTTTATGCCCCGACTCCCTTCTTACACGGTTCTGTTTATCTTAGGCACCCTAGGCTTCGCACTTTATACAGGCGCATCTTTTTGGGCCTTTAGTCACTTTGGTACTTTACCAGCGTGGTTTGCTTCCTTTCTAGGGGTAGCAAGATTGATTGGATTTGGCTTGGTAGTGCTTTCACCTTTCCTGATGCTACTCAAATTCTTCCGCCAGCAGGACAGTAAATAGAAGTGGCCTTTCTGATACAAAAAAGCAGAGCCTTAACTAGCATATAGTTGAGGCTCTGCTTTTTCATTAGTAGGCTGTGTCTCAGAATTCAAGACTGCTCTGTCGGCCTGGCGGCGCATCACAGGGGCAAGGCGTCTGCCTCGCATTGTTGGGTTAGCACTGCAACATCAACCCGCGAGATCCTGCCACAAGTTTACGCTAGACCAAGCATGCCGCCAGGAGAATCAAAAGCCTGGTCTTGGGGCTTATTGCGCCTGGTACTTGCCTTTGATGAAGTCCAGCATTTCGCGGCCGTGGTCTTCAGTTTTGGTGGCTTCCATTTTCCAGAGGGCCTCTACCAGCAGCAGCAGCAATTCCGTTTCCTTTTCTGGGTCCGCATAGTCAAGCTTCTGAAATGCCTGCCGCAGCAGAGAAGGTACAGGTTTCATGAACCGCTCATGTTGCTGTCGGGCCATTTCTGAGTCGGCCAAGCGGTATTGGAGCTTCCAGAAGTGCGGCTCCGCCTGTACTAGCTTAAAGGGAAGCTCAATTACACTATGGATGAAGGCCAACGGGTCCTGCTCTGCCAGTCCGCCCCGGTTATCCTCAATTATGCGCTTGTATCCATTGCGGATTACAAACTCCAGGAGTTGGTCTTTTGAGCCGAAGTGCTTGAAAATTAGTGCTTCTGAAACTCCAGCAGCTTTAGCTATCAGCTGCGTAGAGGTGTTCTCAAAGCCTTTATCCCCAAATAGCTGCAATGCTACTTCTGCAATGTGCTGTTTGCGGTTCGTCATGTCCAGACAAGTTCAATTTAACGGCCTAGGCCTAGTAGTACGCCTTCTTATTCGCAGAAGAAACACTGCAAGATCGGGTTCAGTGAGCGAATACACGCTATTTTTTACAAATTCCTTGCTGCCCACTGTTCACGGGCAGGGCCTCCTAAAACAGAAGCCGGCCGATTTGGGAGTACCAAATCGGCCGGCTACGTGGGATTCAAAAACCGGCATGCAACAGTACCGGGGGTAAGGTCGCGTAGTTTTTGAAGGGTTCCGAATGAGGGTGGGAATACATTCGGGTAAACAGGGCGTGGGAATTGTCTTTCAGATAACTAGTGGGAGTCGTTATCTGATAGCGAGAGCAAACTTACACAAGGATTTTATAAAACAGTAAGTATTGCCTCACTTTTCTTTGTAAGTAATCACTCACCAATGATGTAACTGCGTGCAATGGCTTGATTTATAGTGAGTCGCTTAATTGTTCAAAATTTTGGCATTGTATACAGTTGAGTAAAAAATATTTAGAAAACGTTGGCTAGTGGCAGTGAAATGCCTTCTTGAGGAAGGCTATCGGGCTTTAAACAACCCACTCTTCTCCCGCAAACGCTGCACCTTCTCTTGAATTTCCTCTAGGCCTAGGTTATGTACGCTGCCCAAGTGAGTGGTGTGGAATTCCTTGTGGGGCACGTAGCTGCCATCCTCCACAGCTAGGCCTACCTGCTTATAGGCGGTGCGAAAGGGGGTACCGCTTTGGATGAGCTGGTTAATGTTTTCCACCGTGAACACGGCGTCGTACTTCTCCTGGTTCAGCAGGTTAGGCTTAATCTTGAGTTGAGGCAGGGCAAACAGCACGATGTCGAGGATGTCCAGAAACTGGGTCATGGGCTCAAAGAGGAGCTCCTTCAGAATCTGGAAGTCGCGGTGGTAGCCGCTGGGCAGGTTGCTGGTGGCTAGCATGAGCGTGTTAGGCAGGGCCTGCAGGGCGTTGCAGCGCCCCCGAATAAGCTCAAACACATCGGGGTTCTTTTTGTGGGGCATGATACTGGAGCCGGTAGTAAACTCCTTGGGCAGCTCCACAAAGGCCATGTCCTGTGAGTTGTACATCACCAGGTCGTAGGCCATTTTGGCGAGGGTAGCGGCCATTCCAGCCAACGCAAACGCTACCGTTTTTTCCGTTTTGCCGCGCAGCATTTGGGCGCCCACGCTGCTTACGGCCAGGTTGCCAAAACCCATTTCCTGAGTCGTCATCTGGCGGTCGATAGGGAAGCTGCTGCCAAAGCCGGCGCCCGAGCCGAGCGGATTTTGATCGGCTACGGTGTGGGCCGCTTCAAACAGGGCTAGGTCCAGCAGTAGGTGCTCGGCATAGGCAGAAAACCACAGCCCAAAGGAGCTGGGCATAGCCGCCTGGAAGTGCGTGTAGCCGGGCATCAGGTCTTCTTTATGCGTCTCGGCTTTCTGCAGGAGCACCTGCACCAGCTCCAGCGTTTTGGCGGCGGCACGCTCCGTATAGTCCTTCAGAAACAGCTGGATAGCCGTCAGCACCTGGTCGTTGCGGGAGCGAGCAGTGTGGATTTTCTTACCCGCGTCGCCGAACTTCTCCGTCAGGTAGTACTCGATTTTGGAGTGCACATCCTCGAAGTCTTCCTCAATGGTGAAGGTACCGTCCTCGAGTTGCGCGGTCAGCTCTGAGAGGCCCTGCTGGAGCTGCTGGTTTTCCTCCTCCGAAAGCAATCCGGCCTTCGCCAGCATGTTGGCTTGGGCCTTAGAAGCCTGCACGTCGAACTGCGCCAAATACATATCCAGCTCCCGGTCGCGGCCTACAGTGAACTGTTCAATCTTCTTATCGACAGCAATGCCTTTATTCCAGATTTTCATGCGTTTGATGTTAAGCTAAAGTCTAGTTCCTCTCCTCAAATGAGGAGGGGCTAGGGGTGGTTGAACTGGCCTAGAATGGTTTTTAGAGCTAGTAAACTAGAAGTAGTTAATCGTTCATCGATTGTCAACTACCCCTAACCCCTCCTCATCTGAGGAGGGGAACTAGACATTGGAATCCTACAACTCCAGCCCGTCGAGCAAAGCTACGTAGCCTTGTACGCCTGCCCGGATTTCACTGAGCAGGATGTACTCATCGGGTGTGTGGGAGCGGGCCGAGTCGCCAGGACCAATCTTCACCGTTGTGAAGGGCATCATCGATTGGTCGGACAAGGTAACTGAACCAAACGTGCGGCGGCCCAGCGCTAGGCTTCTTTGCACGAGAGGGTGACTTAGGTCAATGCGGGAAGAGTTGAGGTGGGTGGAGCGCGGCGTAACCTCAGAGGTAACGTGCTGGCGCACTAGCTCCACTACTTCCGAGTTGGAGTAGCACTCGTTAGTACGCACATCTACTACGAAGGTGCAACGGTCAGGCACCACGTTGTGCTGGGAGCCGGCCTGAATCTGGGTTACAGTCATCTTCACGGGGCCCAGCAGCGGCGAGACATCCGGGAAGCGGAATTGCTCGAACCACCGGATGTCAGCCACGGCTTTGTAGAGGGCATTTTCGCCTTCCTCACGGGCGGCGTGGCCAGTGCGGCCGTGCGCTACGCAGTCGAGCACTACGAGGCCTTTTTCAGCCACCGCTAGATCCATTTGAGTGGGTTCACCCACAATGCCCAGGTCAATGTGACCTAGCTGGGGTAGCACGCTCCGGATACCATTCACGCCAGAAACTTCCTCCTCCGCTGTAATGGCGCAGATCAAGTTGTAGGCCAGGTCGGTGCGCTCATGGAAATACAGGAATGTAGCCAGCAGGCTCACCGCCGAAGCGCCGGCGTCGTTGCTGCCTAGGCCTATTAGCTTGTCGCCTTCCACTTCGGCACCCAGCGGGTCGTAAGTCCAGGTGTTGCCGGCCTTCACGGTGTCGTGGTGGGAGTTAAGCAGAATGGTGGGTTTGGCGGCATCAAAGTGCTTCGATACGGCCCAGACGTTGTTTTTATCGCGCCGCGGGTGGGCTCCGTGGAAGGTCAGAAACCGAAAGATTAGCTCCGCGGTCTGGTCTTCTTCCCGCGAGAGTGAGGGCGTCTGAATTAGCTCCTGCAGCAGCTCAATGGCATCCTCAGTCAGCTGCTCGATTAGCTCCGGCATAGTACAGTTTTCACGGGTTCGTTGATTTTGAGCGCGTTTTCAATCACCACGCGCTCTACCCCGGCTTCCAGCGCGGCAAAGGCATTATCCAGCTTGGGTACCATACCGGCGGCAATAATGCCCTCGGCTTTCAGCTGCTGGTACTGCGCCGGCACAATCTGCGGAATCACCGACTGCTCATCGTTGATGTCGGACAGTACACCGTCCTTCTCGAAGCAGAAGTGCAGTTCCACCTCGTAGGCCACTGCCAGGGCGCGGGCCAGGGTGCTGGCAATGGTGTCGGCGTTGGTGTTGAGCAACTGGCCTAGGCCATCGTGCGTGATGGCGCAGAACACGGGCGTGATGCCCGCTTGCAGCAACTGGCCTAGCAGCGTGGTGTTGATGCTGCCTTCGGGTAAGTCTCCTACAAAACCGTAGTCTATATCCTTTACCGGGCGCTTCACGGCCCGGATGGCGTTGCCATCGGCGCCGGACAGGCCTAGCGCATTCACGCCGGCCGCCTGCAGCAGCGCCACTACTTGCTTGTTGGTTTTGCCGGCGTAGAACATGGTCACAATGTCCAGGGTAGCGGCATCAGTGATGCGGCGGCCTTGTACCATTTGAGGTTCGATGCCCAAGTTCAGCAGCATCTGGCTGGCGCCTTTACCGCCCCCGTGCACCAGAATTTTTCGGCCGGGTAAGCGGGCCAGCTCCGTCAGGAAGTGGCCTAGCTGCGCTTCATCGTCGATGATGCCGCCGCCAATCTTAAAAATTTTTAGGCCTTCTCGCATGGTTTTCGGAAGAGGTAAAATGCGGCTTAGTAGGGCACGCAGCGCCAAAACGGACTTTCTGTTCGGCTACTATCTACCCAATGAATACATTAGGCAGCAACTATTTTTGCCCGCGGGCCGACAAAGTTTCCGAAAAAAAACATCTAGTTTTGCAACGATTTAGCGGTCCTATTCATTTTAAACCGCAGAAACACTTCCCTCGCCTTACGGCAGTCTTCATGATTCGTCTCTCTTCTATTGCGCTTCTGCGACGGCCCAATTTGGTCGTGCGAACAATGCCAGCTTAAGCGCTGGCATGCAATATCTCGTCTGGGTTTTTAGCACGTTAAAAACCGACGAAAGGGCCCACAACCTAAGCGCCCTACTGAAGAAAGTTTCTACGAACAACGAATTGACACGAGTGTAAGCCCTAGTGCGCCTTCCCCCGCCGATTTTTGCTTAACTGTTCCGCTTCGGCGGGTTGGTAAACCGGCTCCCTTTGCTTTTCTGGGCTCTTTTCGTCGCCAGCCGCCTCGCTGGTGGCAGCGCAGCGGCATAGCCGCACTCAGCGCTTCTAGCTCCTCCCTTACCGTCTTTCCGAGTCTGTTGCCGTATACCAAGGCAACCAACTGAGCTTCGACCATGATTTTACGAGTCGCCAATGCTGCCGACGCGCAGTATGTGGAAACCCTCTGTCAATGGTACGCCGAATCCGCCAAATCGCGCGGGGTCGGTATTGCCAAGCGCGACCCTAACTATCTGATTAAGAAGATGGATAAGGGCGACGCCATCATTGCTTTTATTGACGAGCAGCTGGCGGGTTTCTGCTACATCGAGACCTTCGAGGACAATAAGTTCGTGGTCAACTCGGGCTTGATTGTGAATACCGAACTGCGGAAAGAGGGCCTAGGCCGCGCCATCAAGCACCGCGTGTTTGAGCTCTCCCGCACGAAGTATCCGGAGGCCAAGATCTTCGGTATCACGACCAGTGCGGCCGTGATGAAGATCAACAATGAGCTGGGCTACCGCCCGGTTACCTTCCCCGAACTAACCCAGAGCGACGATTTCTGGAAGGGCTGCTCTAGCTGCAAAAACTATGGCATCCTGATGGAAAACGAGCGCAAAATGTGCCTGTGCACCGGCATGGTCTACGACAAGCTCGACGACCAATATAGCCAGCGCGTGCAGGAGACGATTGAGATTCTAACACCCCAAGGCCAATAATGAAAAAGGTAGTTTTAGCCTACAGCGGCGGCTTGGACACGTCCTACTGCGTTGTATATCTGACCCGCGAGCTGGGTCTGGAAGTTCACACCGTCATCGTCAACTCCGGTGGCTTTTCTGAGGAAGAGCTGGCCGCCATCGAGAAGCGAGCCTACGAGCTGGGCTCCTCGAAGCACGAGGTAATCGACGTGACCCAGCGTTTCTACCAGGACTGCCTGCGCTACCTCATTTTTGGCAACATCCTCAAGAACGACACCTACCCGCTGAGTGTCAGCGCGGAGCGGATGTTCCAGTCGCTGGCCCTGGCGGAGTACGCCCGGGAGCACAAGGCCGACTACATTGCCCACGGCAGCACCGGCGCCGGCAACGACCAAGTGCGTTTCGACGTGGCTTTCTCGGTTATCGCGCCCAACACGGAAATCATCACGCCCATCCGCGACCTGAAACTGTCGCGCCAAGCCGAGATTGACTTCCTGAACCAGCACGGCTTCGAGATGAGCTGGGAGAAAGCCAAATACTCCATCAACAAGGGTATTTGGGGCACCAGCGTGGGCGGCGTAGAGACGCTGACTTCCGACAAAGCACTGCCTGAGTCGGCTTACCCGACGCAGATCAGCGTCACCGAGCCTACTAGCGTTGAAATCACCTTCGAGAAAGGCGAGCCGGTGGCGTTGAATGGCAAGTCGATGAACCCTGTAGAGTTGATTCAAGAGCTCAACGACCTGGGTGGCCGCTACGCCATTGGCCGTGACACCCACGTAGGCGACACCATTCTGGGTATCAAAGGCCGTGTAGGCTTCGAGGCTCCCGCGCCGCTGATCTTGCTGAAGGCTCACCATTTGCTGGAGAAGCACACTTCCAGCCGCTGGCAGCTGCTGCACAAGGATTACATCGCCAACTGGTATGGCACGCTGCTGCACGAGGCCCAGTACCTCGACCCCGTAATGCGCGACATGGAGGCGTTCCTCACGTCGTCGCAGGAGCGGGTATCGGGCAAGGTGTTCGTGACTCTGAAGCCATATCAGTTCGAGCTGCAAGGCATTGAGTCGAAATATGATATGATGCGCTCCAAAGTGGCTACCTACGGCGAGGAAAACGACGCTTGGGATGGCCGCGACGCCAAGGGCTTCATCAAAATCTTCAGCAACCAGCTGCGGATTCATAGCTCGTTTAACGATGAAAATTAAGGTTGGCATCGTAGGCGGCGCCGGCTACACCGCGGGTGAGCTTGTCCGTATTCTACTGCACCACGAGTACGCAGAGCTAGGAGCCATCGTGAGTTCCTCTAACGCCGGCAACCCCGTTTACCAAGTTCACGACGACTTGGTGGGTGAAACGGACCTAGTGTTTGCCTCGGAGCTGGCCGGTGACGAAGACGTGGTATTCCTGTGCCTAGGCCACGGTAACTCCAAGGCATGGCTCGAGAAACATGAACTGCCCGAAACGACCCACATCATCGACCTCAGCAACGACTTCCGTTTGGAAGCTGACGCGGAATTTGAAGGCCGGGAGTTTGTGTACGGGTTGCCGGAGCTGAACCGAAGCCGCATCCAGCAGGCCCAGAGCATTGCCAACCCTGGTTGCTTTGCTACGGCCATCCAGCTGGCCTTGCTGCCGCTGGCGCAGGCGGGCAAGCTGACCGACGATGTGCACGTGTCGGCCATTACGGGCAGCACGGGTGCGGGCCAGAGCTTGTCGGAGACGGTGCACTTTTCGTGGCGCACCAACAACGTGTCCATCTACAAGCCCTTCACGCACCAGCACCTCGGCGAAATCGGGGAGAGCCTGGCGCAGCTGCAGCCACAGCTGGACAGCGCGATGCACTTCATCCCGTACCGTGGCAACTTCTCACGGGGCATTTTCGCCAGCGTTTATACGCCGTCGGATTTGACCCAGGAGGAAGCGCGGGAGCTGTACCAGAAATTCTATGCTGATGCACCGTTCACCACGGTATCGGACAAGGAAATTCACTTGAAGCAGGTAGTAAACACCAATAAGTGTCTGCTGCACGTGCAGAAATTCGGCAAGCAGCTGCTCATCACCTCGGTTATCGACAACCTGGTGAAAGGCGCCTCGGGCCAAGCTATCCAGAACATGAACCTGCTCTTCGGTTTGCCCGAAACGACAGGACTTCACCTCAAATCGGTGCTTTTCTAATGGAGCTTTTCAATGTATATCCGCTCGTCAACATCACGCCGGTAAAGGCGTTAGGAGCGAAACTTTGGGACGACAAAGGTCAGGAATACCTGGATTTCTACGGCGGTCATGCAGTTATCTCCATTGGCCACAGCCACCCGCACTACGTGCAGCGCCTCACGGAGCAGCTGCAGAATATCGGTTTCTACTCCAACTCGGTGCAGATTCCGATTCAGGCGCAGCTGGCTCACAAGCTAGGCCAGGTGTCGGGCTACGAGGACTACTCACTGTTCCTGTGCAACTCCGGCGCTGAAGCCAACGAAAATGCGCTGAAGCTAGCGTCCTTCCACACCGGCAAAAAGCGTGTGCTCGCCTTCAAAGGAGCTTTTCACGGTCGTACATCAGGGGCAGTAGCTGCTACCGATAACCCTAAAATTGTAGCGCCCTTCAACGCCGACCACGCTATTTCCTTTGTGGAGTATGACCTGGCGGCGGTGGAGCAAGTGCTGCAAGGCGGCGACGTATGCGCCGCCATCATCGAGCCCATCCAGGGTGTGGGCGGCATCATTATGCCATCCGATGAATTCCTGACTGGCCTAGCGGCGCTGTGCAAGCAGTACGGTGCCCTGCTGATTGCCGACGAGGTGCAGAGCGGCTACGGCCGCAGCGGCAAGTTCTTTGCGCACCAGCACGCCGGCATCCGCCCCGATGTCATTTCGGTAGCGAAAGGTATGGGCAATGGCTTCCCCATCGGCGGCATCCTGATTGCGCCGGAGCTAAAGGCGTCTTATGGATTGCTAGGCACCACCTTCGGTGGTAACCACTTGGCTTGCGCTGCGGCTCTAGCAGTGCTAGAGGTTATTGAGCAGGAAGAATTGCTAAACCACGCCACCGAACTAGGCCACTATCTCCGCTCGGAGCTAGAAGCCAATGCCGGTGCCGAGGAAATCCGCGGCCGCGGCCTGATGGTGGGCATCAAATACGACTTCCCTATTAAGGATGTACGCGACAAGTTGCTGACCGAGCATCACATCTTCGTAGGCAATGCCTCCGACCCCACGGTGCTCCGTCTGCTCCCCCCGCTCAACATCACCAAGGGCGAAGTTGACCGGTTCCTGCAGGCGCTGTACACACTTATTCCGGCCGAGGTGAAAAAGTAAGCAACTTGTGGCCTAACTTGCAGCCCCAATGAGTAGCACGATGAGGTTTACGAGCCAAGCTCCCCTTCTGATTAGCTGCACGCTGCCATTGGCCACAATTGCGCAGCAACCGGCTGGTTCTTTCCATGAAAGAACGGCCTCTCACTTTTTCTTTCAGCAGTCGTGCCCACCAAACTTCCCGATGCCTGACATCTGGGAACGGCAGGGCGCGGGACCGATTGATATACCTTCTCTCGCTCCCGTTTGGCTTAAGTCCTCGTTCGGCTGGAATAGACCTCTGTTGTTTGGTTCTGTTCCAGCCGAAATTGTATCCGGGCGGTTCCGAAAGCTGGCTGAGACAACGCCACATCCCCGCAAACCACCCCGCATAAGGGGCGCTGAATCGTTGCATTCCCTTACCACGACAAGGTTCCAATCAGCGTTGGTTGGAATGATGGGCATACCTGCCGCTTTCCCCATCTCAACGAGCAAGGAAGCTGCGTGCCTGACTACTGCAGAAAATCAACAACAGAGTAAACCTATTTTCGCATAACAGAGTGGAAAACGCTAAATCGGTAAAACTCATTCTCGAAGACGGCACCGAAATCGAGGGTACTTCTTTCGGCGCATTTACTTCCGCCGCGGGCGAGGTAGTGTTTAGCACGGCCATGACCGGCTACCCCGAAAACCTGACGGATCCGTCCTTCGCCGGCCAGATTCTGGTGCTGACCTACCCCATGGTGGGCAACTATGGTGTGCCCGGCGAGGAACTATACGAGTCGATTTCCAAGATCTTCGAGTCGGATAAGATTCACATTGCCGGCCTGGTGGTGAACTACTACTCCGAGGAGCACAGCCACTGGAATGCCGCCAAGAGCCTGGGCGACTGGCTCAAGGAGTACAACATCCCCGGCATCTTCGGCGTGGATACCCGTATGCTCACCAAAATCCTGCGGGAAAAAGGCGCTATGCTGGGTAAGATTGTGGCCGAGGAAGATGTGCCCCTGCACGACCCCAACCAGGACAACCTAGTAGCCCAGGTGAGCCCCACCGAGGTAAAGCACTATGGCCACGGCCAGCACAAAATCGTGCTTGTCGACTGCGGTACCAAGACCAACATCATCCGCTGCTTCCTGCAACGCGACGTGGAACTGATCCGCGTGCCCTGGGACTACGACTTCACGAAGCTCGACTACGACGGTCTGTTCCTCAGCAACGGCCCCGGCGACCCAAAAATGTGCACTGCTACTATCCAGCACCTGCAAACCGCGCTAGGCCAGGACAAGCCCATCTTCGGTATCTGCCTGGGTTCTCAGCTCATGGGCCTAGCAGCCGGCGGCGACACGTTCAAACTGAAGTATGGCCACCGCAGCCACAACCAGCCGGTGCTGCTTTCTGGCACCAAGCGTAGTTACATCACCAGCCAAAACCACGGCTTTGCGGTAGATACCGACACGCTACCCGCCGAGTGGGAAATGCTATTCGAAAACCTCAACGACGGCACCTGCGAAGGCATCAAGCATAAGACCAAGCCGTTCTTCTCCACCCAGTTTCACCCCGAAGCCGCTGGCGGCCCCGAGGATACGGAGTATCTGTTCGATGACTTCCTGAAGGCCGTGGCTGAGCACAAAGCCGCCAAGTAGACTGGCCTAGAATAACCCGACTCCCCCCGTCATGCTGAGCTTGCCGAAGCATCTCTACCGCTTCATCTGCCTAAATCAAAGCCGTAAGCTAACGTAAAGTCTGAATCTAACCACTTTAGAATAGACTATGGACGCGAGAAATATATTCATTTCTAGTCAGCACCGACTAAATGATTTAGATTGGTCGGATTTGATTCATGTCGGTTTGAATCATGAAAAAGCAAATGAATATAAAGCTGAAATGGTGGCTGACTATGCTCATAAGTTATTCGACGGACCAGAAGTATATGTAGTCACTGACCGCCATAATTCTCATGTGTCAAGCTTAGATGAAGCGCTGAGGAATGTAAGTACCCTTTTGAAAACGACCGATGTACTACTGTGCGATACATCGTTTACAAAGGCTATGAGTTTTGATATGATTGGCGTTATGTCTTGTGGGCAAAAACGCAATTGATCTGAGCAAAGCAGAATTGGTAAAGATGCTTCGACCTTACTCAGTAGAATGTTGTCTTTTTCTAACTAATTGCCTACCAACGCACCACTCTCATGCAAGAAAAAGGTAGAGGCTTTCCGAACTGGGGGTATGTGCTGCTGGGCGCTTTGGCTTTCGCTGGGTTCTATTTCGTCAAGAACATGGGCCAGCGGACGGTTTTGAAAGCTGTACTGGGCGGGCCAGGGGACTTAATAAGCAAGTCCATGAGTTCGGCCCGCGTTTCTCCCAGAATAACCAACAGAACAGGAAGAATAACGGCCAAGAACTTCAAGATGGAGAAGCTCGGCGCTAAAAAGGATTCTCTCTCCTTCCGCTTCTACTTGGATGGGGAGCGGGCCGACGCCACTATCAGGCTCTGGATGGCCAAACGCCCATCCGGCGACTGGGAAATAATTAAAAGCGACACCCTCTTTACCGAATAGAACATCTGCCTTGCTACGCGCAAGTAGCTTGCTGCAGGCGTTGCACGACTGCCTTTTAACATGACCGCACCAGCGGCCCCAACCCTTAGAATGGAAAAACCCAACAAAGTTCTCATCCTCGGTTCCGGCGCCCTCAAAATTGGCGAAGCCGGTGAGTTCGATTACTCCGGTTCTCAGGCCCTCAAGGCGCTGAAAGAGGAAGGCATCCGCACCATCCTCATCAACCCCAACATTGCCACCGTGCAGACGTCGGACAACATTGCCGACGACGTGTACTTCCTGCCCGTGACGCCCTACTTCGTGGAGGAGGTCATTAAGAAGGAGAAACCCGATGGCATTCTGGTAGCGTTTGGCGGCCAAACGGCCCTGAACTGCGCTGTGGCGTTGTTCCGTGGTGGTGTGTTTGAGAAGTACAACGTGAAGGTGCTGGGCACGCCCGTGCAGAGCATCATTGATACCGAGGACCGGGACATTTTCAAGGAAAAGCTCGACCAGATTGGGGTGCTTTCGGCCCGCAGCGTGGCCGTTACGAACATGGAGGATGCGCTGGCCGCGGCTGAGAAAATCGGTTTCCCGATCATCGTGCGGGCAGCGTTTGCGCTGGGTGGCCTAGGCAGCGGTTTCGCCAATAACATGGACGAGCTGCGGGCCCTAGCCCAGAAATCCTTCACCACCTCCGATCAGATTCTGGTGGAGGAGTCGTTGAAGGGTTGGAAGGAAGTGGAGTACGAAGTGGTGCGCGACCAGTATGATAACTGCATCACGGTCTGCAACATGGAGAACTTCGACCCCATCGGTATTCACACCGGGGAGAGCATCGTGGTGGCCCCATCGCAGACCTTAAGCAACCGCGAGTACCACAAGCTGCGCAGCATCGGCATCAAGACCATCCGCCACCTCGGCATTGTGGGAGAGTGCAACATTCAGTACGCCCTCGACCCCGTGTCGGAGGACTACCGCGTGATTGAGGTGAATGCCCGTTTGTCGCGCTCTTCGGCACTGGCCTCTAAGGCCACGGGCTACCCGCTGGCGTTTGTAGCGGCCAAGCTGAGCCTAGGCTACTCGTTATCGGAGTTGAAAAACAGCGTGACCCAGACAACATCGGCCTTTTTTGAGCCGGCCCTAGACTACGTGGTGGTAAAGCTGCCGCGCTGGGATTTGGCCAAGTTCGAGGGTGTGAACCGGCAGATTGGCTCGGCCATGAAGAGCGTGGGTGAGGTAATGGCCATCGGCAAATCCTTCGAGGAAGCCATTCAGAAGGGTCTGCGTATGCTGGATACCGGCAAGCGAGGTTTCGTGGCCAACAAGCCTGAGCAGGTGGATAACAAGACCATCGATCTGCTACTGAGCGAGCCGAACGAGGAACGCATCTTTGCTATCAACCTGGCGTTTGAGGCCGGATACACCCTAGACCAGGTGCACGATCTGACCAAGATTGACCACTGGTTCCTGCAGCGTCTGTTAACCATTTTCGAGTTGGGCAAAAAGCTGACAGAGAAGCGCGGCAGTGGCCTAGGCGCCCTGGAAACAGGCCTATTGCGCGACGTAAAGAAAGCTGGTTTCTCGGACCAGCAAATTGCCGTGAAGCTACTCGGGGAAGGCGACGTGAAAGCCGACGAGCTGCTGGTGCGTGCCCGCCGCAAGGCTCTGGGCGTATTGCCCGTCATCAAGCAGATTGACACACTGGCGGCTGAATTCCCGGCCAAAACCAACTACCTCTACAGCACCTACCACGGTACCGAAAACGACCTGGCCCAGGAAACTGACAAGTCTATTGTGGTGCTGGGCTCGGGCGTGTACCGCATCGGTAGCTCCGTGGAGTTCGACTGGTGCGGCGTAAATGCCGTGCAGACGGCTGCTGAAGAAGGTTACAAAACCATCATCATCAACTACAACCCCGAAACCGTTTCCACAGACTACGACGTTTCGGACCGACTGTATTTCGAGGAGCTGAGCTTCGAGCGGGTGATGGACATCTTGGAGTTCGAGCAGCCCCAAGGCGTAATCCTGAGCACGGGCGGCCAGATTCCGAACAACCTCGCTACCCGCCTAGCCGATGCTAAAGCGCCCATCCTGGGCACCGCACCTGCCCGCATTGATGAGGCTGAGAACCGCCATAAGTTCAGCAGCATCATGGACGAGCTGGGTATTGCCCAGCCCCGTTGGAAGGAGTTGACTTCTCTGGACGCCATGTTTGAGTTCGTGGGAGAGGTAGGCTACCCCGTGCTGATTCGTCCGAGCTACGTGCTGTCGGGGGCGGCTATGAACGTGGTTTCCAACGCCTTTGAGATGGAGGCGTTCTTACGGGCCGCTACCGAGGTAAGCGCCGAATACCCGGTGGTGGTGTCGGAGTTTATGCAGGAGGCCAAGGAAATTGAGCTGGACGCGGTGGCGGATAAGGGCGAAATTGTGAGCTACGCCATTTCCGAGCACGTGGAGTTTGCCGGCGTGCACTCCGGCGACGCCACTATGTACTACCCGCCCCAGCGCGTGTACGTGGGAACGGTGCGCAAGCTCAAAATCATTGCCGAGAAGATTGCCAAGCGCTTCCAGATTAGTGGGCCGTTCAACATCCAGTTCCTGGAGAAAAACCGCGAAATCCGGGTGATTGAGTGCAATATCCGCGCCTCCCGATCCTTTCCGTTCGTATCCAAGGTTTCAGGCAACAACCTGATCAAAAAGGCTACCCAGGTGCTGCTGGGCAAGGACGTAACGCGCGACGAGAGCGAGCGGGTATACGACCTGCCCTTTGTGGGCGTGAAGGCCCCGCAGTTCTCCTTCACCCGCCTGCCCGGCGCCGACCCAGTGCTGCGCGTGGACATGGTGAGCACCGGCGAAGTGGGCTGCCTGGGCGACACCGCCGAGGAAGCCCTGCTGAAGTCGATGCTGAGCGTGGGCTACAAGATTCCGCAGAAAACGGTGCTGATTTCCGGCGGCCCCATCAAGTCAAAAGTCACGCTGCTCTCGGCCGTGGAACTGCTCGTGAAGAAGGGCTACACCATCTATGCTACCCAGGGCACGCACCGCTTCTTCGCCGAAAACAGCGTGCCGTCGAGCCTGCTCTTCTGGCCCGATGAACACCAGGAGCCCAATGTGCTGACCTACCTGAAGGAGAAGAAAATTGACCTGGTCATTAACATTCCCAAGAACCTCTCGAAGGGCGAGTTGGACAACGACTACAAAATCCGCCGCACCGCCATCGACTTCGGGGTTGGTTTGCTGACGAATGCCCGCCTAGCCAAAGCCTTCATCCAAGCCTTTTGCACGCTGGAAATGAAGGACCTGAAGATCAAGAGCTGGAACGAGTATAAGGCGATGTAAACGTTGGAACGAGGAAATAAGACCGTCATACTGAGTCTGTCTCAGCGTGACGGTCTTTCTACTTTCTTATGCAATGGAATGGATAGTTAAAAAGACCAAAGCCGCGCAAGGCCAGAGCTATGTGTTTAAGACCTCAGAGCTACAGCAGGTCCTAGCTGATGCAGGTATACATTGTGCCATTCAGCTTACTTACCATTCATCTCATCAACCTCAGAGTATGACTCTGTTGGACTGTCATTATTGGTTACCCAATGCCAGAGTTCCGTACGAGCGTTTTTACATCTCTACTACCAGTGTTGCTTTCGAAAACAGAAAGTTGGTAAGCGAACTGTTGAGGATTCGGGTGTTTCCTGCACTAGTTAAATGGATGCAAGAGATAGTAAATCAACCTGAAAATTCAACATTCATTCGCCATGACATGGTGTTTAGGGCCTCGCTAGTTCACGACCAGCTGTCGATTACGCTTTTCTGAATCATTTGCTCGAAGTTCATAATAGATCTGCTACTTCAGGCATTTCACGCACCTCCCCAAGTATGAAAAACTTCACCTCCTTCGCCGATGCGGGCGACTATAAAGCGCTGTTGCAGCAAGCCTTAGAAATCAAGGCGAATCCGTTTGGCTACCAGCACATCGGGCGTAACAAAACCGTTGGGCTGATTTTCTTCAACCCCAGTTTGCGCACTCGGCTTAGCTCGGTGAAGGCGGCTTACAACCTGGGGGCGCAAGCTTGGGTGCTCAACGCTGGCGCCGACTCCTGGACCCTGGAAATGGCCGATGGCGCGGTGATGAACGGCGGCACGCAGGAACATATCAAGGAGGCTATTGCCGTGATGAGCCAGTACTGCGACGTACTGGGCGTGCGCACCTTCCCCACGCTCAAGGACCGCGAGGCCGATTACAGCGAGGAAGTCTTCAACAAGATTCTGAAGTACGCTACCGTGCCCGTGGTAAGCCTGGAAAGCGCCACTCTGCATCCGCTGCAGTCGTTTGCCGACTTGATTACGGTAGCAGAGCACAAGCAGAAGGAGCGCGTGAAAGTGGTGCTGACCTGGGCCCCGCACGTACGAGCCCTGCCACAGTGCGTACCCAACTCGTTCTGTGACTGGTTTTCGGAAGTAGACTGGGTAGACTTCGTGATAACCCACCCAGAGGGCTACGAACTGGACCCCAAATTCACGAAAGGCGCCCGCATCGAGTACGACCAAAAGAAGGCCCTGGAAGGCGCCGACTTCGTGCAGGCAAAGAACTGGAGCAGCTACCTCGACTACGGCCAGGTTATCAGCAACGACCCATCGTGGATGCTGACGCCTGAGCACATGGCCGGCACCCACGATGCTAAGTTCCTGCACTGCTTGCCCGTGCGCCGCAACGTGGAAGTATCGGATGCCATTCTGGATTTGCCGAATTCTCTGGTGATTCAGGAGGCGGGTAACCGGGTATTTTCCATGCAAACCGTGCTGCACGAGCTGCTGAAGTAGGTTTGGGGTGGGTTAGGGTCCGGACGGTTTGATGAGAAGAAGGAGGTAGTAGAAAATATTTTTGGGCAACAACACAACAACATCAGCAAAGGCTTCGTTGAAGGCTAGTCAAAAGGCAGCCGTGTGGTTGTCTGATTAGTTCACCCTGAAACCAACTGCTATGAAAAAGCTTCTTGCTCTAGCCGCTGTATTAGTTGCCGGTGTTTCTGCCGCTAACGCGCAGACCAACTCCAGCACTACCACCACGACCACGACGCAGCCAGCCCAGACTACAACGACGACTCAGCCAACCACTGAGCCGATGCAGGGTACTATCAACCAGACAACTACGGCGCCTGCTAGCACTACCACTACGGTAGAAACGCAGTCGAGCACCACCAGCGGTAGCATTGCGCCAACGGACACCAAGGCCACTGAGGCCGACGTGAAAGTGAAAAACAAGAAGAAAAAGTCTAAAATGAAGTCTGATCCTCAGTAGAGGATAGCTTCCTTTAGCATACGAAAAGCCCGAAGCGAAATTCGCTTCGGGCTTTTTTGTGTTTGAGTTTTGCGAGTTGCGAAACAGGTTGGCTACAAAAGCAGGGCTAGTTGCTTGCCAACAGCTTCCTCTGGAGTTTCTAGGCTGGACAGCGAAATGCCCAGCAGGCGGATGCCTTTGTCAACTGGCAAAAGGAGGGTAAGCAGCTCGCGGCTGATTTGCTCAAAGGCATCCTGGGTGCCGATGGGTCCGAAAAGCGTGCGGCTGCGCGTGATTTGCTGAAAGTCGGCGTACTTAACCTTTAGCGTGAGGGTGCGGCCCCGCAGTCCCGTGCGTTGGCAGTGGCTCCACACTGATTCCAGGCAAGGTTGCAGGCCAGCTACTAGCTCCTCGGGCGTACGCAAGTCTTGCTCAAAGGTGGTTTCGGAGCCGATAGATTTGCGCAGGCGGTCGGGTACGACAGGGCGGTGGTCTTGGGCGCGGGAAATGAGGTAGTAATGCGAGCCAGCCTTGCCAAAGTGCTGACGTAGGAACGTCTCGGTCTGCTGACGTAAATCGAGGCCCGAGAAGATGCCCAGTGCGTTGAGCCGGGCGGCTGTGGCGGGGCCAATGCCGTGAAACTCGCCAACCGCTAGCTTCTCTACAAAGGCCAACCCTTGGTGGGGCCGAATAACAAACTGGCCGTTGGGCTTGCGGTAATCAGAAGCCAGCTTGGCCAGAAACTTATTGTAGGAAATACCTGCCGACGCAGTAAGCTGCGTTTGTTGGAAAATAGCGGCTCTGATTTCGGCGGCTACTTGGGTAGCTAAGGCTATGCCTTTGAGGTTCTCCGTAACGTCGAGGTAGGCTTCATCGAGGGAGAGCGGCTCAATAAGCGGCGTGTACTCTGCGAAGATGGCCCGAATTTGCCGTGAAACCTCCTTATATACCTCAAAGCGGGGTTTTTCAAACACTAGCTCCGGGCATTTGCGCAGCGCCACCGCCGAGGACATGGCCGAGCGCACCCCAAACTTGCGGGCCTCATAGCTCGCGGCCGCTACCACGCCACGTTGCCGCGAGCCGCCCACGGCCACAGGCTTGCCGCGCAACATGGGGTTATCGCGCTGCTCCACCGAGGCATAGAACGCATCCATGTCGAGGTGAATGATTTTACGGGTTTCGGCGGCGTCCACTAGGTTGGGTTTAGGCTCAAACCGGGGGTAGGGAGTTGTTTGGCTTGGCCTTTAGCAAAGGTCTGAGTTGCTCGTGAGAGAGGAAAGAATATAGGAAAGCCAGTGTATAAGGCAAGCCTACTACTAGGTACCTAGCGGAGCCCAACCGACACCAAAAAAAGGAGCCCAGCTTACGCCAAGCTCCTTTGAAAAGGCACTGCACAAGCTCCGCTATTTGCCGACTTGCTTGTCTAGAAAGAGGTAGCGGGCGCGGTCGGTTTCAGGTTCGGGGCGGGTCCGCACGTCAATGCGGAGGAGTTGACTATTCTTGCCGGCGGTGGTCACGGGCCATACCGGAATGCCTTTGCTGTTCGGGTTGCCGGTTTTAATGAAGTTGGCAAAATAGGTTTGCATCGTCTCGGATACCTTGTAGTCATCGGGAGTCCAGGCATACACGTGGTTGGTGCCTAAGTTGCCCAGGGCATATTCAATTTCTGCTGAGTGCACAGCGCCGGTAGCAAGCGGAGCCCTAGGAGCTGAATCGGGCTGTTTTACTACGCCGCCCGCTAGGCCCGGCGTTGCGTTGCCCATTTCGGGCACCATGGCCGGGCGGGGGCGAGCATATACATAGCGGTACACCGGCTGGCCGCTTGTCTGGCTGTGGGCATCGGCCCATTTCCAGGTGCTGTACACAATAAACCGGTCGCTGGCCAACTCATTAGCCGAGTGGCGGGCCTGCTCTGGGGTATCGGCCGGGTAGTACTTCAGTACTTCCTCGGCCTGCTCGCCGTAAAGCCGTTGCACCGCCTGGCGAAAGGTGTCCGGCGTTGGTTGCTCTTGGCCCAGAATATAGGGATAGTTCATTTCCAGCGAGTTCCAGCCTACGAGCAAGGGCACGCGGGCCTGTTGGCCGGCCATGAAAATAGCTGTGGGCTTCTGGGGGAAGAAGTAGCCATCGAGGGTAGCAGCGAAGCGGGGCGTGCCGGGTTTGCCGGTGGCCTCTAGCAGCTGTTGGGCTGGTAGCGCCCGGAGCGCGGCCAATGACGAAGCCCCTAAACTGGTAGCGAAAGCAACACCGGCCTGTTCGCCCTCCGCCAGCGGAACCGGCCCGAAACCGGTATTCAGCATCGAGCCGCTTTCGCCAATGGCCCGGGCAAACAGCGCTTTGGACAGAGGTGATGCCATCTGGGCGCTCACAGACATAGAGCCCGCCGATTCGCCGGCAATGGTTACTTTACTTGGGTCGCCGCCAAAAGCAGCAATATTTTCTTGTACCCAGCGCAGCGCCGCGGTCTGGTCGAGGAAGCCATAATTGCCAGATGCTTTGTTCGGCGATTCCTGCGTTAGCTCGGGGTGAGCCAAGAACCCAAATACGCCCAGGCGGTAGTTTACCGTAACGGCTACCATGCCACGGCGGGCCATGCTTTCGCCATCGTAGCGCGGCTCGGAGCCGTCGCCGGCCACAAAGCCCCCCCCGTAGAAGTACACCAGCACTGGCAGCTTCTCCTTGTCTGATTTGGCCGGCGTCCAAACGTTCAGGTACAGGCAATCTTCACTGACGCCGTTGGAGCGGAAGTTCATGTCGCCAAACAAAGGCAACTGCATGGCGCGGGGCCCAAAGGCTTTGGCTTGCCGCACGCCCGTCCAGCTTAGGGGTGATTGGGGGGCTTTCCAGCGCAATGCACCCACGGGCGCCGCCGCAAAGGGCACCCCTTTGAACGTGCGGATGCCGCTAGCAGTAGTGACGCCCTCCAGTATGCCGTTTGCGGTTTTCGCTTGGGTAGCAACAGGGCTGGCCACTGCAGATTTTGAGGTTTGAGCCCACGCGGCCGGGGCTGACGGAGCCGTAAGGAGTGCAAGAAGGAGAAGTGCTTTCATAGCAGGAAATAGGGTAGTAGCTACAAGGTAGCAGATTCCGACTTTTCTACGGGCAACGGGTGCGGCTTCCACTTTTCCGAGTTTACCCAGCTAGTAGCCGCATCCGGGTAAGCCGAAAGCAGCAGAAAGTCAGTCCTGTACTGGCTCCAGAGGCACCGCTGCGGGTGCCGGCTGCTTTGCTCTGCGACTTACCAAAAACACTCCGCCAAAAATCAGTAGGGCTTGCAGAGCTTTGGTGAGGGTAAGGGAATCTTTACCGAGCGCCACGGCAATGCCAACAGCCAGGGCGGGCTGTAAGTAAATGTAGGCGCCCAGCAGGGAAGGAGAGGCGTACTTCAGGGCCCAATTATTGAGCAGATACGCCAGTATGGTCAGGCAGATAACCATGTAGGCAATGGCTGCCCAAATGCTGGCCGGAAAACTCGCGTAATCGGGCGCCTGAATTTGCTGCCAACCCGCAGGCACTGCCAGAAAAGCGCCCACCAAAAAAATGCGAGCCAGCACCGTAAACGCATGATACTTGCGCATCAAGGGCATCACGAGCACCAGGTATATGCCAAAAGCTGTGGCATTGAGCAGGATGTACACGTTGCCCAGCAGGCCGTCTTGCCCGCCTGCCGCTACCGGGCCCCGACTCAGAATAATACTAGCTGCCCCCACACCCGCAAGTCCAATACCCAGGAGCCGGGGCAGGGTCAGCCGCTCGCCCAACAATGCCGCCGAGGCCAGCACCGTAACTACTGGTGCAATCGTCTGGATAAGCGAGGCATTGATAGGAGAGGTAAGGTTAAGGCCCGAAAAGAACAGCAGCTGGTTGAGCCCAATGCCCAGTACCCCGCAAGCAATGGCGCGCAGCTGGTCGGGGCGGCCCGTAATGCGGTCTTGGGGTGCTACCAAGCGGCTCAGAATGCCAAAGAAGAGTGCAGCCCCCACAATACGCAGCAGCACCAGCCCAAACGGGCCCATATAGCGCGGCATCACATCTTTCGAGATGCTGTAGTTAGCCGCGTAAATGAGCGCCACCACAAAAAGCGCCGCGTGTACCTTCGCTGAGTTTTTCATTGCAAACGAAGGTAGGGCTGAATTGCAGGAAGGCAGCGCAAATCCCCTGTCTGACGTAGTTAACTTTGTTTGCTGCGTAAGTGAGCGGTCCGCCGGTGTGTATACGACGTCACCTGTTCAGCTTGCGTTCTTTCCATCCGCGCTTCCTTCCTATGGCCACTGGCTCCCTTTTCGATTCTGACCCCGCTCCCCAAGGCCCAACGCCCTACACGCCTAGGCCCGGCGCGCCGCTAGCCGAGCGCATGCGCCCCCGCACTCTCGATGAGTACGCCGGACAGCAGCACCTGATTGGGCCCGACGGGGTGTTGCGCCGCTACCTGCAAGCCGGCCGGCTACCTTCCCTGATTTTGTGGGGACCGCCCGGCGTAGGCAAAACCACCTTAGCCAATTTACTAGCCCAGGAATTGGGCAAACCCTTTGCCTCACTGAGCGCTGTGAATGCCGGCGTGAAAGATGTGCGCGAAGTAATTGAGCGCGCCAAAAAGCAGCGCGGCACAGTGCTGTTTATTGATGAAATTCACCGCTTCAGCAAAAGCCAGCAAGACGCCCTGCTAGGGGCCGTGGAGCAAGGAATCGTGACGCTGATTGGTGCCACCACCGAGAACCCGTCGTTTGAGGTGATTCCGGCCGTGCTGAGCCGGGCGCAGGTATATGTGCTGGAATCACTAGGCAAGCAGGTGCTCACAACCCTCGTGGATAACGCCCTGGCCCAAGATGAGATTCTGAAGCAGAAAAAGGTACGTGTGCAGGACTACAACGCCCTGCTTACCATTTCGGGTGGCGATGCGCGCAAGCTGCTGAACTTGCTGGAAATTGTGGTAGAGGCCGGCCGCCCCGACCCCAAAACCGGTGAAATCATTATCACCGATGAAGGCGTGCAGCAGCTAGCCCAACAGCACCTAGCACGCTACGACAAAGGCGGCGAAATGCACTACGATGTTATTTCGGCCTTCATTAAAAGCATTCGAGGCTCTGACCCCAACGCGGCGCTGTACTATTTGGCCGTGATGCTGGAAGGTGGCGAAGACGTGAAATTCATTGCCCGCCGACTGCTGATTCTGGCCAGTGAAGACGTAGGCCTGGCCAACCCCAACGCCCTGATTCTGGCCCAAAGCTGCTTTCAGGCGGTTACCGTTATCGGCATGCCGGAATCGGATATTATTCTGGGCCAAACGGTGGTATACCTGGCTTCGTCGCCAAAAAGTAACGCCAGCTACAAGGCTATTCGGGAGGCGCGGGCGCTGGTGCGGCAGCAAGGGGTGCAGTCGGTGCCCATTCCGTTGCGCAACGCCCCCACCAAGCTCATGGAAGAACTCGGCTACGGCAGCAAATACATGTACTCCCACGACTACGAAGGCAATTTCGCCTACCAGGAGTTTATGCCCGAACCGCTCAGCGGCACCGTGTTCTACCACCCCGGCCATAATCCCGCCGAAGCCAAAGCCCAGGAGCGCCTGCGCCAGTTGTGGGGCGAGAAGTACGGCTACTAGGTAGGTATAAGCTAGTAAACCCATCCGAAGAACGTATCCTGCTTGATCTGGCGTCCGCGCAGTCGAAGCAGCTCGCGTGCTGATGATGTGATGCTTGCTGTTGCGACATCACCGGGCACTTCAGGCAGTTTCTCGCTCCATAAAACAGGCGCGCTAGGGGCGTTCAGGCGCCAAACCGGCCCGTTGGTTGAATACCCAAAACCGGGGATTAAAAGCCGATACTTTTGTTACAGGAAGTAACCTGACTATTCATTTTCCGCTGATGAGACAGTTTTTTAAATACGTGCTGGCCACCATTACCGGCGTTATCATCCTGGGCCTGCTAGGTATGATTTTGCTGGTAGGCATTCTGGTGAGCGTAGCATCGTCTGACAAAGAAGTAACCGTAGCCAGCAACTCTGTGCTGGAATTGACCCTTGACAAACCTATTGGCGAGCGGGATTTCAACAACCCACTGTCGGCTTTCATGGGTGGGCAAAGCAGCACCATTGGGCTGGATGAGCTGAAAGATGCCATTCGGCGGGCCAAAGACGATGACGACATCAAGGGCATTTTCCTGAACCTAGAGCTGGTGCAAGGTGGCATGGCTTCGATGGAGGAAATCCGCAACGAGCTGGTGGCTTTCAAGAAGTCGGGCAAGTTTGTGGTGAGCTACACCGATGCGCAGTCGGAGAAAAGCTACTATCTGGCTTCCGTAGCCGACAAGATTTACCTGAACCCACAGGGCACACTGGAGTTCAACGGCCTCAGCTCCGAGACCATGTACTACAAAAACCTGTTCGACAAGCTAGGCGTGCAGGCCCAGATTTTCCGCGTTGGTTCGTTTAAGAGCGCCGTGGAGCCGTATTTCCGCACTAACATGTCGGATTCGGCCCGTATGCAAACCGCGTCGTTCCTGAACTCGATGAACAACTCGATGCTGGCCGAAGTAGCCGCCGCCCGCAAAATTGCGCCGGCTCGCCTCAAGGTTATCAGCGACTCGATGCTGGTGCACAACGCCGATGACGCTAAACGGTTGGGCCTGGTAACGGACCTAGGCTACTACGACCAAGCCACCGATTACATGAAAGGCAAGCTGGGCGTGGAGAAAGACAAGAAGCTGAGCCTGATTGACTACTCGGACTATAAAAAGACCAAGGACGAGGAAGGCAGCACCAGCGGCAACCGCATTGCGGTGATTTACGCCGAAGGCGACATCGTGACGGGCAAAGGCAGCAACGAAAGCATTGGCAGCACCAACTTTGCCGAGGCCATTCGCAAAGCCCGCCTCGACAAGAAAGTAAAAGCAGTGGTGTTGCGCATCAACTCGCCCGGTGGCTCGTCATTAGCTTCTGATATCATCTACCGCGAGGTAATGCTGACCAAGAAATCGAAACCGGTGATTGCCAGCATGTCGGATGTGGCGGCCAGTGGCGGCTACTTTATCGCCATGGGCTGCGACACCATTGTGGCGCACCCTACCACTATCACGGGCAGCATTGGGGTATTTGGTGTACTCCCGAACATTGAGCCCTTCCTGCGCGAGAAAATCGGCATCACCACGGACCGCGTTACCACCGGCAAGTTCTCCGATTTCCCGACCATCACGCGCGCCCTGACTCCCTTCGAGCAAAGCCAATTCCAGGCTGAAATCAACCGCATCTACGCCGATTTTACTACTAAAGCTGCCGCAGGTCGCAAAATGCCCGTGGAGCGGTTGCGCCGCCTGGCTTCGGGCCGCGTGTGGTCAGGCACGGAAGCCAAGGCGCGTGGCCTCGTGGATGTGCTCGGCTCGATGGATGATGCTCTGCGCATTGCCGCTCGCCGGGCTAACCTGAAGGAAGGTGACTACCGCATTCAGAAGCTGCCCCGTCAGAAATCATTCGCCGAAAACCTGTTCAGCTCTTTCTCCGAAGAAGCGCGTTTGCGGATGGTGAAAGACGAAATGGGCCCCATGTACCCCATGTACCTGCAATACAAAAAGCTCTCAGAAATGAAGGGCGTACAGGCTCGGATGCCGTTTGAGGTAAACGTGCAGTAGTCGTAATCGGCTTACTTTGTCAGCCTGAACCTAGCGCAGCTTTCTGTGTTAGGTTCAGGCTGATTTGTTTTCTACCCTAGCCTTCGCTTTTCATGCACCAACTTCACGAAGCCGCCGCCTATCTCCGCCAAACGTTGCAAGATTTTCAGCCCGAAGCCGGCATTATCCTCGGCACGGGGCTCGGGGCCTTGGCCAAGGAAATAGAGGTAGCGCACCGCTTTTCTTACGCCGATATTCCGCACTTCCCTGTCTCGACGGTGGAAAGCCACGCCGGAGAGCTGCTGGCGGGTACGCTGGCGGGTAAGCGGGTGCTGGTGATGCACGGCCGGTTTCACTACTACGAGGGCTATACCATGGACCAGGTAGTGTTTCCGGTGCGCGTGATGAAGCTGCTGGGCATTCGGCGCCTGTTCGTGAGCAATGCCAGCGGCGGTCTCAACCCCGATTACGACTACTCTGACCTAATGCTGCTCGAGGACCACATCAACCTGCAGCCTACCAACCCGCTTATTGGTAAAAACCTCGATGAGCTGGGCGCGCGCTTCCCCGATATGATGGAGCCCTACGACCTGCAGCTGCTGCAAGTGGCGGAACAGGCGGCTTTGGAACTCGGGCTAGGCCAGTATCTGCGCCGTGGGGTATACGCCTCCCTACCCGGTCCCATGCTCGAAACCCCCGCCGAGTACCGCTACCTGCGCACCATTGGGGCCGATGCCGTGGGCATGAGCACAGTGCCAGAAGTTATTGCTGCCGTGCATATGGGCCTACCAGTGCTGGCCATATCCGTCATTACGGACTTATGCGCGCCGGGCAAGCTGAAGAAGGTAGATATTGCCGACATCTTGCGCACGGCCGCCGTAGCAGAGCCGCGACTGACCGCGTTGCTCCGCCGGGTGCTGGAGAAGCTGTAAACGACGAGAACTTACTAGGCACAGCAAAGGCCGCAACCCCGGTTGCGGCCTTTGCTGTGCCTAGGGAAATCAAATAAGCCAGCAGCTTATTTGGTTGATTTAAAGGAGTAGTACTCCGTTTGGTTGTTTTTGTCTTGGCGGTAATACGCAAGCATCACGGTTCCGGCAGTGGCCATCATGAATTCCTGGGTGCTGCCTTTGTGGTCGGTGAGGTGTAGGGTGCGGTTGTCGGTGCCCATCAGCATCCAGGTGCCCTCGTAATCGGTGCCATCGCTCAGCATCGTTTGGGTGTAGGTACCATCGGCGCGGAACTGCATCGAGAACCGGTCCTTGATAGCATCCTCGCGGGCGAATTGGTCGCCTACCTTATGCTCATACAGCCACCACGTAGATACCTGACTCAGGGCGGCCGCTTTTATGGGCTCGGGGGGCGGTGGGGTGCAGCCACATTTGGGCTCTGAAAACACCTCACAGCTGCTCAGGCCAAACCCGGCCGAAAGCAGCAACATCACTAGCAGAGAAGAAATACGGATCATAGAAGTAGTGCTAAAGGGCCGGGATATTTCGAGAAGATAGACTAGGATTTGCGGCTTACAGCAGGCTAGTAAAACGCAGCTCCTCCGTTTCGGCTTTGCTGTTCACGCGGGCATAGCGCAGCACTTGGTTCGAGACGGCACCCACCACGTACTGCTGCAGGTCGCCTTTGTTGTCAGTCAGTTTGAGCGTAACCACGGTGCCTTCCTCCAGCTTCCAGGTGCCGGCATACGTGGTGTTATCCGCCAGCATCGTTTGCACATACGTGCCATCAGTACGAAACTGAATCGTGTACCGGTCTTTAATATTGGTGCCGCTGGCCGATAATTGGTTATCAATGTACACTTCATCGAGCTGCCATTTCTGCACGAGCTGGGCAGCCGTAACGGAGCTGGTAGGAGCTGGCGTTTCAGTGTCTTTCTGGCAACTGCTCAGGGCTGTTACCAGCATCAATAGAAAAACGGATACCAGAGAATGAAAGCAATACATACGTCTAATAGAAAAAATAGAAGGTGGGTAGATGCCTGTTAGAGTAGCAGAAGCAGGCCGGTGGTTGCACGCCTCGGTGTTACTTTTTCTACCGAACTATTATCTGTTTGCGGTCATAACTTAGCACTGTAAAAACGCCCACGCCGCCTTGCACCGTGCTCTTGATGGATGAGGGCTGCGAAAACGGATTGCCATTGGCGTTGCGCGCATCATCTACCGATTGCCGGAACAGGTAATACGGCTGATCCAGGTGGTAGAGCGTAACCAGCAGCGTATCGTTGGGGTCGAAGCGGTAGCTGCTGCCCAGCGTAAAGCGGGTGCCATCGTTCAGGCGGTCTTCCACATCATAGTCCAGCTCCGGCTCATCCGAAATACTGTCGCGGTGAATTTGCAGCCGATAGTAATTGCCCACACCCACCGGGTCTTGGAAGCTGGTGAGTACGTACGCCTCGCGCTGCTCCGGCGGTAGCTCGTTGAACTTAAACTCGAGCGAGTCGATGGGGACGAGGGCGGGCATGGTGGCCGTGCCCGTTACCCGGCGCCCCTTGGTGTCCGTTACCTCCAGCCGGAAGGTGTCGCCGGGGCGGGCTACAAGGGGCTGACTGCCGAGGTGGGTGTAGGCCTTGCTAGTACGGGGATTCAGGCCCGGCCCAAACCGCAGGGTTTCCGTGGTGCCATTGGCTAGCGTGAGCTGCACGGTTACATCGGTGGGCACCACCGGATTAGGATCCGAGAGGTACGGTACGGTTTCCGTCACGGTCATCTGCGGTACCTCGCCATTCTCTAGGTAGCATTCTACTACCAACTGCGCGGGCAGGGCTGGCAGCGCCACATCAATATCCTGCTCTAAGTCGCAGCCGGTAAGACCCGCCAGGGCGAGCAAGCAGGAGAGGCAACGCGTTACTAGGCTGTTTTTTACGTGAAGTGTCATGGAAGCGGCAGGCCTAGAATTTAAAGTTGTACGTCACGGCCGGAATAACCGGGAACAGGGAAACCTGCCGGGCGCGGTAGCTGGTCACCGGTCCATCTTCGCCATCCCGCACCTGGTCAAAGTACACGAAGTAGGGGTTGCGCCGGTTGTATGCGTTGTAGGCACTAAACGTCAGATCGGACTCCGGAAACCAGCGGTTCGGCTTTAATTTCCACACCACACCCAGGTCGAGGCGGTTGTAGGGGGCCAGCCGGAAGGTGTTGCGGTCGGGGTAAATGGGCACTGCCGAGGGGTCGTCGCCGTACACATCCTGCACTGCAAAGCGGCCGGCGGGCAGGGTAGTGGCGTTGCCGGAAGTGTACACAAAGGAGCCCGTCAGGTTAAGGCGCTCGTTGAGTTGGTGCAGCACTACCACCGTCAGGTTATGGCGCCGGTCGTAAGTAGGGTAGAAGGTGCGGCCTTCGTTAATGCCGCTGGTGCCGCGCTGGGGCGGAAACCGGCGTTTGCTCCAGGAAAGCGTGTAGCCAATCCAGCCGGTGGTGCGGCCGGTTTTCTTTTCCAGATACAGCTCCGTACCATAGGCCCAGCCCTTGCCAAACAGGAACTCTGAGTCCAGATCAGGATTGACAAACAACTGAGCGCCATCCTTAAAATCGACCTGGTTTTGGGCCCACTTATAGTACAGCTCGTTGCTGAGCAGGTATTTGCCGTCGCCGAGCAAGAAGCTTACGCCCGTGGCTACCTGTTGCGAGCGTTGCGGCTTCACGGAAAGGCGCGACGGATACCAGATATCGGTGGGAAGCGTGGCGCCGGAGTTGGTAACCAGATGCACATACTGGTACATCATGGCGTAGCTGACTTTAAGCGAGGTTTTGGGCGTGAGCGAGTACCTGGCCGCGCCCCGGGGCTCTAGGCTGCCGTACGCATTAGACCCGCTCTGGAAACCCGTGAGGCGCAAGCCATACTCCAGCTGCCATTTGTCGGAGGGTCGGAAGTTGTCGGAAGCATACACGGCGCCTTCCAGCCCGTTGTAAGCTACATCGGAACCGATATTCAGGCGGCCGTCGCCGGAGCCTGCCTGCAGCCGGCCTACCCCAAACCGGTGCCTCGTGCCCTGTACCCCAAACTTCAAGGTGTGTTGCTCATTGGGCGTGTAGTCCAGGTCGGAGCGTAGGGAATAGTCGCGGATGGTGGAGCCGAGGTTGAAGCTGAACTGGTCCAGCTTGTTGGTCACATCATACTGATAATTCGTGACGGAGGCTGTGGTGTTGAGGTAGAGGCGCTTGTTGAATACGTGGTTCCAGCGCGCCGCTGCTAGGGTGTTGCCCCAGGTAAAGCTGAAATTGAAGCCGCCCTGCGAGGCAAAGCCAAAGGCGTCGCGGCCGTAGTACCCACTCAGAAACACTTGGTCTTTGGGGCCGAGGGTGTAGTTGGCTTTGGCGTTGAAATCGTAGAAGTAGTAATCCGGAATCGGGTTGTAGTCGGGGTTGTCTTTTTGGAAGTTGTTGATCTGACGCGTAAAGACATCGAAATAGGTGCGCCTACCCGACAAAATGAAAGAGCCCTTTTTCTTGGCTAAGGGTCCTTCCAGCGTAAGCCGCGACGAAATCAGGCCGATGCCGCCGCTCACGCCCAGCTTTTCGCGGTTGCCCTCACGCAACTTCACATCTATCACCGAGGAAAGCCGCCCGCCATATTGCGCCGGAAAGCCACCCTTGTATAAGTCCACAGACTGCACCGCATCGGGGTTAAAAACCGAGAAGAGCCCAAACAAGTGACTGGGGTTGTATACCAGCGCATCATCCAGGAGCACCAGGTTCTGGTCGGAGGAACCGCCCCGCACAAATAGGCCGGAGGTGCCCTCGCCGCCGTTCTGCACACCCGGCTTCAGCTGCAGCGTTTTCAGAATATCCACTTCCCCAAATAGGGCCGGTAACAATTTGGCCTCGCGGGCCGTGAGGCGTTCCACGCTCATCTGGGGCGTTTGGAGCTTCTGCTCCAGGTTGCCGTAGCCCTCTACCACCACCTCACCCAACTGGTTACCGGCTTCCGCCAGCTGCCACGAAAGCCTCTGATTGCGGTTCACGTTTAGCTCGCGGGTCTGGGTGTCGTAGCCAATAAACGAGACCACCACCTGGTGGCGGCCCTCCGGCAGCGTGAGAGAATAAGCGCCAGTTTCATCGGCGGTGGTGCCTAGCCCGAGCACCGGTACTGCCACCGAGGCGCCGGGCAACGGCTCGGTGGTGTTGGCTGCGCGCACTACTCCCGAGATAGTATATCGGAGCTGGGCCTGAACCTGTACTGAAAATACTACCCGGATGCCGAGTAGGATACTTAAAATCGTAAGCCGTAGCGCCATTCCAACCAACCGTGTGCGTGAAGCCCAAAAGTAAGGGCATGCTTAGGAAACGCCTTTACCCGGTGGTTAGTTTAGAGCTACTCGCCACGCTAGCCCATCACGCCCTGCAAGGCCTGGCTGATTTGGGTAGCAGGCACCACGCCCGCCTGCCGCCATACGGGCTGGCCCTTATGAAATAAGATCAGGGTAGGAATGCTTTGCACCCGAAACTGCTGCGCTGCTGCCTGGTTCCGGTCTACGTCAATCTTAATGACTTTGAGCTTGCCTTGGTGCTGAGCAGCTACTTGCTCCAGAATAGGGGCCATCGTTTTGCAGGGGCCGCACCAGTCGGCATAAAAATCAACGAGCACTGGCATGCCCGGACTGTTGATAAGCTCTGAAAATGACTTCTTAGGCATGGCGCAGCTGGGTAACAAGTGAAGTATACGGGATGAAATATACTGTCTTGTGTACGGCGCCTAGGTTTGAAAGTGGCGCAAACAGCGAAATTTGGGCACAAAAAAGCCTGGTGCTGCAACACCAGGCTTTCGATTGTGGGTGAGTGGGTAAAAGGAGGGGTTAGTTCTTGCCCACCAAGGTAACATCATTTGCGACTTCAGAAAAGGTAAAGCGGCCACCAACCACTTTTTTTCCGCTTACTAGGCACTCCCAGGTGTAGCGGCCGGGAAGGGCACGAGCTGCTTCGCCGGTTTCAGTTTTGAAGTAATCGGCTTCGGAAGGCTCCGAGGGAAAAATTACGTCGGCGCCGTTCTGGCCCTTTTCTACCTGCTTCACCAGGATGTATTCTTTCCCGGTGCTTTGGTTGATAACCACAAACTTGGCAGTATAGCCGCCCAGCTGGCCAAACTTATCCAGTACGCCCAGCTTGACGTAGGCATCTGTAGAAACCAGCCACGTTTGGGCCTTGGAGGTAGTAGGGGCAAATACAATCAGCGCCAGTAGCAAACCCGCTACCCGTAAAAAGCGACCGAAAGAAAGTGCAGGAGTAGAAATTTGCATAGGTGTGCAATTAGTAGTGAAAGAAAACCCAGGATTTAAAAAGAAGCGACTACTACATCATTCGCTCGCTCAGTGGAGCGCATGTAGCTGTAGCGCAACCAAATATAGTCCTTATTCAAAATCGACAACAAAATATTGGCATTTATTTTATCATAATTCAAATAGCGAATCCTAGGCCGTTGGATCATGGTTAAGTAAAGAAACTAAACCCAATGCGTAGAAAACCACCCGTACCCCTTCAACCTGCTCCGGCACTGGCTGAATCCCGTTGTGGACTATGTGAGCGGGAAGTGCAACACACGTCTCGCCATCATTTGGTGCCGCGTGAAGAAGGCGGCCGCTTTGGCCCAACGGTAGAGTTATGTCAGCCCTGCCATAGCACAATTCACTTGCTGCTCAGCAACCGCGACCTGGCTCGCCGGTACAACTCAGTGGAGGCCTTGAGAGAAGCCGAGGAACTGCAGAAGTACCTGCACTGGGTGCGGCGCAGCCGAGTTGAGCGCATCAGCAACCGCCGAGTTAAAAGGTAACGGTGAGTTGCTCTCCGCAGGTGAAGGAAGTTGATTAGAAAGCTGGGGTAGCTTAGCATGATGAGCTACTAGTTCATTAGGGCTGTCCGCCTGCGCTTCTTTTAACGTTTCGCTTGCGACCTGCTAGGGCATGAAAGCCTCTGAACCGCAGGTGAGGCATCGGCGCTTACTTTTGTGGGAGCACCTTATTACTTGTTTCAGCTTTGCCCAAGCATTTCGTTCCATTTCAGCACCTGCGCCAGCAGCCAACTATTGTAGTGGATAGCACCGGACTAGGGGCGGCCCTCACGCTGGCGCACTGGCGCGGAGCCGCCACCCCTGAACTGCTGCGAGATGATACCAGCGCCGGTTCCGTATTGCGGGCCTTACACCACCCAGAAACGCCCGGAATGGAGGCCTCGGCCGTTACTGCCAATCATTTTGATATTGACGGTTTTGTGGGCGTGTGGGCGCTGCTGCACCCCGCCCGAGCCCTGGAACACGAGCACCTGTTGCGCTTGGTAGCGACCCTAGGGGATTTCCGGGAAACAAACTGGGCGGACCCAGTTGCTGACCACGCCCTGAAGCTGGTGTGCTGGCTAAATGCCGAAGAGAAAGACAGGTTTTACGTGCCCTTTGGTGCGCCCGCTCAGCGGCGCCGGGAAGACGAAGCATCGGCCGAGAAGTTCGCCTGGTTTCTGCCGCGCTTCGAGCAGGTAGTACTAGCCCCGGAAACAGCTCAAACCGTTTGGGAGCCGGAATATGAGCGCGTGAAAGCGGCGCTGGCCATCCTGCACAGTCCGGCCACCACGGTGCGGCGCTACCCCGAGCTAGGGCTGGTAGTGGTGCAAACCCCGGAGCCGTTGCCGTATTACGCCTTGTTCAGTGCCACCCTCGGAGCCGATATGGTGCTTAGCATCTATAGTGGGCAGCGCTATGAATTTGAGTACAAGTATACCACCTGGATTGACCTGGAAAGCCGCCCCACGCTGCCGCGCCTGCCGCTCGATGCCCTGGCCACCCAACTCAACGACGAGGAACTAACCCCGCGCCGCTGGACCTTCGATGGCATTACCGATACCGGCCCATTGCTGCGCCTGAGCGGCAAGGCTCTCACCAAAGTGCAGCGCTACGCCGACCCCGACCAGCGACCTATCTATGCGTCCTCTATCCCGGCGGAACGGCTGGAGCAACAGGTCGTTGGCTTTTTCCGGACGGGGTATGCTGGCGTTGTGCCGCGCCGCTATTGGAGCTGGGCCGAAATCAGGGCAGTAGGAGAGGGGTTGAGTGCGAGATAGGGGCCAGGCTACAGTTCTTCGCCGAACCCCAGCACGCGCAGAGTGCTAATGCCGCCGGCGCCCTTGCGCACATTAATTTGGGTAGTTACGCGTTCTTTCAGCGCCTCCACGTGCGAGATAATACCGATGGTTTTGCCCGTGCCCTGCAACAGCTCCAGCGCCGAAAGGGCCACATCCAGCGTGTCGGGGTCAAGCGTACCGAAGCCTTCATCAATAAATAAGGTATCAATTTGGGTACGGCGACCCGCTAGCTCCGAAAGGCCCAACGCCAGCGCCAGACTCACCAGAAAGCTTTCCCCACCCGAGAGTGAGTTCATGGAGCGCACGGAGCTAGCCTGATACTCATCCTGAATTAGCAGGTCGAGGTGCTGCTCGGGGTTGCGCATAATGCGGTACCGGTCCGTAAAGCGGTGCAAGTGGCGGTTAGCCAGGTCAACGAGGCGCGCTAGGGTCAGGCCTTGGGCAAACTCACTAAACTTCTTGCCATCAGCCGAGCCGATAAGCTCCGCCAGCTGCCGCCAGCGGCGGGCTTCCTGCTGCTGCTTTTCCAGCTCAGCGGCCAAGGCTGCGTGGCGCTCCTGCCCGGCGCGGTGGCTGCCCAACCGCTCCTGCCGCTGCCCTAGTTGCTGGTTGAATGAAGCTATTTGTTGATTTAAAAAAGTAAGCTGATGATCCAGTGCCTCCAGCGGCTCAGTTGTGAGGGCGCGCGCCTCTTGCTGCGCTAGTTGCTGGGTGGTTTCCTGCTGCACTTGCTCTGTGAGAGCCACTTCCTGCTCGTGGCGGCGCAGTTGGTTTTGCAGGGTTCCCAGCTCGGCATCAGCTAGCAGCAAGGCTGGCAATGCCGCGGGGTCCGGCGAAAGGTTGGCGGCGCTCAGGGCTGCAGTGAGGCTAGTGAAACGCTGCTCGCGGGCCTGCTGCTGCTCGTTGGTATCCTGCTCGTGCTGGCGTAGGCGGGCGGTAGCCACGGTAAGGGCAGTTTCCTGCTGCTGAAACTGCTGCTCGGTGTGCTGCCGGCGCTGCTCAGTGGTGCGCACGGCTTCCTCCAACTGCTGGCGAACCCGCGCTACGTTGGTTTCGGGCAGCAACTGTTGCCGCTGCTGGTGCATGCTCTGAATGCCGTGATGGCGCTCCACTAGCTCCTGCTTGCGCGCCCGAAGCCACACCTGCAGTTCTTCCTTCGCCGCATCCGATTTTTCCGCTTCCACGCTGACGCCGCTTAGCTCTAGCTTGGCGTTATTAAGCTTTTGCTGGTTCTGATCAAACTCCTGAATGCGCACGCGCGCCTGCTCCATCAGGGCCCGACCGTTTTCTTCGGTAAAGCTCAGCCCGAAGCTCTGGGCCTGGCTTTGAATCATGGTGCGGGCCGTGGGTAGCCGGTCTTCGGCATCGGCCAACTCTTTTTCCAACTGATTAACTACCTGCGCATATTCCTGCTGCTGCTGGGCGGCGGCTTCTTGCTGCGTGCGGGCCTGCTGCACCCGCTGCTCGGCGGCAGTGCGCTGCTCCTGTAGCTGCCGCAGCTCCTGCACCAAGGCTTTTACTTCTTCAGCAGCAGCTTTTTCGGCCCCTTCAGGCAGCAGCTGGATAGACTCACCGGAGTCGGTGGGAGGAGCAAGGTCGGGCCCGGTTTGCTCCAGCATCGTGACGTACGTATTGAGGCGGTTGAAGCGGGTGCCCAATGCCCGTACACGCTGGCTAAGCTCTTCTTCCCGCTGCCGGTCGCGCTGAAACGTATCCTCGCTCACACCCAGCACGCCGGCCACATACGGGTGCTCAGTGGCACCGCACACGGGGCAGGGCTGGCCGCTTTCCAGCAGTTGGCGCGTATCAGTATGTGAAAGGATGAGCTGCTGCATATGCAAGCTGCGGCGCAAATCGTCCCAGTGCTGCTGCTCGCGTTCCTGCTCCTGGTGTAAGCTGCTCACATGGTAGTGCAGCCGCCGCAGCCATCCGTCGCGCGAGGTACTGGCGGCCTCGTGCTGGGCGGTGAGGGCAGTGAGTTGCTGACGGGCGGCATCGGCGGTTTGGTGTTGCGAGGCAGCTAGGGCCGCTGCCTGCTGCTGGCGCTGCCGGGCTTCGTGCAGGCGCTGGCGCAACTGCCCCAACTCGGCTTTCAGGTGCTCCCAGTGCTGCAGGTTAGCCGAGAGCTCCGGCAACCCCGCCGACAGCTCACCCACTGTTGCGTTCAACGTAAGCCATTTATCCAGGTCCCGGACCTGCTCCCGTAAGGTGCGGGCACGTGCTCCGGCTTGCTCGGCCGTGGCTTTCAGGCGCTTGCACTGCTCATTTTTTTCCTCGTATTCGGCCTTGCCCTGGATGAGTACGCGTTGGGCCTCGGCTACCTGATGGTCTAGTAGCTCCGCCTCGCGTAGTTTGGGCTCTTGCTTCTCCCGTGTGGTAGTAGCTTGCTCATAAGCTGTGCGAGCCGTGAGGCGGGCTTCATCGGTTGCTGCGCGCTTCTCCTGTAACTGGGGCAGCTGCTGGCGTATTAGGTCCAGCTCCCGCCGCAATCGGGCTAGCTGCTCATCGGTTTGGCGGAGCAGGGCATACTCAGTGGCAAAGGGCGCTGCCTGCTGATGCAGGGCTAAGCGCTGACGCAAGGGGGCTAGGGTTTCGGCCTGAGCGGCAAGCTGGTGCTGGCGCTGCTGCGTAGCGGTTAACTTTTGCCGTAGCTCTTGCAGGCGCAGGTGCCATTGGCGGGCTTCGTGCAGGTGCTCCTGGGCCGCGGTGGCGTCTTTTAGCTGGGTCGTAAGCTGTTGCACTTCTTCCTCCAGAAACGCTACCTCCTCCGGCGTGAGCAACTGTACGCCCGCCAGCCCGGCCCGCAAGTGCTCTACTTGTTGGGTTTCCTGCTTGGCCCGCTCAAACGCCGCCCGCGAGATGTCGGAGTACTTTTTGGTGTCGGTTATTTTTTCCAGCAACTGGGCCCGCTCGCCAGCCGGGGCTTTCAGGAAGCGGGTGAAGTCGCCTTGAGCCAGCAGCACGGAGCGCAAAAACTGCTTGTACTCTAGGCCGCTGAGCTCGGCAATGCGCGTAGGTACTTTTGATTTATAGGTTTCCAGAAACTGCCAGCTTTCCTCACCGTTGTCGGCTACTTTTCGCTCACTTAGCTCCATGCGCGGGTCCTGGAGCTTGCCTTCGGGACGTTTGCGGGCGCGGTACTGGCCCCACTTCGAGCGGTACTGCTGGCCATTCACTTCAAACTCTACCTCTGCCCAACTCTCGCCGGTGCCGTGGCTCATGACGTGCTCGGGGCCGCTGGTTTCATGGCGCGGTACCTGGCCGTAGAGGGCCAGCGTAATGGCATCAAGAATGGTGGTTTTGCCCGCGCCAGTAGGGCCCGTAATGGCAAACAGGCCGGCATCTGCCAGCGGTGTCTGGCTGAAATCAATGGTGTGCTCTCCGCGCAGGGAGTTCAGGTTATAAAATCGGACGCGAAGAATTTTCATGCAGCAGTGGCCTTTCTATACCATTTCCACCTGCAGGGAAATTCCGCGGAATGAAATAGAAAGAAGCATCGTAAGAGAACCTGCAAGTTAAGACGGTTCGCCAGTACTTGCACCCTAGCACGGCGGCCTGAGCGCCAAGTTAAATCGGCCGGAGTATCCTTCCTGCTAGGCTGCTTTCGCAAAGAAAAGCCGGTATCATTGTAGCCTCCGATTACTTGCTATTTCTTGCCTAGTTATGCATCGTATTTTACTTGGATGGTTTCTTTTTATCGGTACGCTGGCGCAGGGGCAAAGTATTGAAAGCCTATACCGCCAGGGCAAGCACGCCGCCATTGTGCGGCAGGCAGCAGTTGCCAAGCAGTTAAGCGGCCCGGAAGCGTATATGGTTGGCCGCTCCTACTTTCAGATTGGGCAAGACGACCTAGCCGTGACCTACCTGGATATGGCACTGGCTAAAGGCTTGACGACTGGGCCGGTATACTTCCAGAAAGGCGTGGCCTTGCGG
The DNA here is from genome assembly GCF_054780535.1 of Hymenobacter seoulensis. Classification (NCBI taxonomy): domain Bacteria; kingdom Pseudomonadati; phylum Bacteroidota; class Cytophagia; order Cytophagales; family Hymenobacteraceae; genus Hymenobacter; species Hymenobacter seoulensis. Next base: position 1,169,906 of record NZ_BAAGWD010000001.1, on the reverse strand, counting down.
TTTGGGAAGCGGTACCCCGAAGCACTGCAGGCCTTTGAGGCTGCCATTCAGGCCGAGCCTACCAACACGGAGTATCAGGTAGAGAAAGGCCTAGTATATTATCATGCCGGGCAGTATGAAGTGGCCCTGCGTTATTTTGAGCAGCTGAAAGCACAGCCACATCCGTCGCCGGATGCGTTGTATATGGTGCCGCACCTATTGCATTTGCAGCAGCACTATCCGCTGGCATTAGCAGGATTGTATGCCGCTGCCGCCCTGATACCGCCCACGCACCCGCGCAATCTGGAAACGCTCCTGGATATCGGGAAGCTGGAGTACAGTTTTACCGGCGACTACCGCAAAGCTGCTGCCGCTTATACCCGCGCCCTGCGCCTGTTTCCGGAAGAAGCGCAACTGCCGGGCAAGCTGATGAAGGCGCATAATGCAGCAGGCCAGTACAGCCGCGCCAACAGTGTATTTAAGGAGCTGCAGCGCCTGTATAAACGCAACAAGCTGCCTCAGGCCTCCAAATCCGGCATGGTAGCGGTTGCTGAGTTGCACTGGAACAAGCAAACGCTAACCGTTCATCGGAATCTGAACGAGCCCGATAAGGTGATAGATGTGGCTTACCTGGTCTACCTGCTTACGCCAGATGGAAAGACGGTGGAGCGCAAATTCACCATCGAACGGACGTTACCGCTCAACAACGGACCTAGTTACCTACTGTGTGAAGCTGACCGGGCATCAGGCGCGCACCGTACCTACCCCTATGGGTGGAAGCCGACCGAGTTATCCGTTGGTGCCATCGGCGAAGGGGTACTGCTGGTGCTTGACGGAAAAATGACACCTAGTGCCAGCTCCAATTTCGGGAAGGAATAACTAATCCCTGAGGCTGCTCAGGTAGGTGGCAAGCCCGCTAGCATAGCATCAGAAAGGCGTCTGTAAGCTCCTGCAAGGGTGAAATGCAGCTACGGTTGATTGGCAATGATTCAGTAGCTTGGGCCATTCAAGTTTCAACCGGTAGTAAGCGCGCTATGCTCAGATATTTACAGTCGCTTCTTGTTGGCACGCTACTTCTGTCGGCGTCTGTTGTTCAGGCCCAGTCTGCTAGCCCTGCCGACCTAGTAAACCCGCTGATGGGCACCGATTCCAAGCCCAGCCTATCCAACGGCAACACCTATCCGGCCATTGCGCGGCCCTGGGGCATGAACTGCTGGTTGCCCCAAACGGGCAAAATGGGCAGCGGCTGGGCCTACCAATACTCCGCCGATAAGCTCAAGGGCTTTAAGCAAACGCACCAGCCTTCGCCCTGGATGAATGACTACGGGCAGTTTGCGCTTATGCCCATCACCGGCGCGCTGCATTTTGAGGAAGAGGAGCGGGCTAGCTGGTTTTCGCACAAAGCTGAGGTAGTAACTCCCTATTACTACAGCGTATACCTGGCCGACTACGACATCACCACCGAGCTGACGCCCACTGAGCGCGCCGCCCGTTTCCGCTTCACGTTCCCGAAAACCGACAGCGCCTACGTGGTGCTCGATGCGCTGGATAAGGGCTCCCATGTGCAGGTGCTGCCCCAGCAGCGGCGCATCATTGGCTATACTACCCGCAATAGCGGCGGTGTACCCCAAAATTTCAAAAACTACTTCATCATTGAGTTCGACCACGAGTTCAGCAGCACCACCATTTACCTGGATAAAGTGCTCTACGGGCAGCGGCTAGAAGCTACCGGCGGCCACACCGGGGCCGTGGTAGGCTTTAAAACCCGCAAGGGCGAGCAGGTGCAGGCGCGGGTGGCTTCCTCGTTCATCAGCCTTGAGCAGGCCGAACGTAACCTGCAGGAAATTGGCACCAACGACTTTGAAACCGTAAAGCAGCAAGGCAAAGCGGCCTGGAACGAGCAGCTGGGCCGGGTGCAGGTGGAAGGCGGCACTGATGCCCAGCAGCGCACCTTCTACTCGTGCTTATACCGTTCCCTGCTGTTTCCGCGCAAGTTTTATGAGCTGGATGCCGCCGGTAAGCCCGTGCATTACTCGCCCTACAACGGCCAGGTGCTGCCTGGCTACCTCTACACCGATACGGGCTTCTGGGACACATTCCGGGCCCTATTTCCCTTCCTGAACCTGCTCTACCCCGATGTGAACAGCCAAATTCAGGAGGGCCTCGTGAATACCTATAAGGAAGGCGGCTGGCTGCCCGAGTGGGCCAGCCCCGGCTACCGCGACATTATGGTGGGCAACAACTCGGCCTCGGTGGTGGCCGATGCCTACCTGAAAGGTGTGCGCGGCTACGACATCAACACACTCTACGAAGCCATGCTGAAAGGCGCCAACGCCCAGGGCCCGCTCGAAGCGGTGGGCCGCGCCGGTGCCAGCTATTACAACAAGCTCGGCTACGTGCCCTACGACGTCAAAATCAACGAAAGCGCCGCTCGCACGCTGGAATACGCCTACGATGACTTCGCCATAGCCCAGCTTGGTAAAGCACTAGGTCGGCCTAAAAAGGAAGTGGCACTTTATCAGAAACGCAGCCAGAATTACCGCAGCCTCTTCGATAAGCAAACCCGCCTGATGCGCGGCCGCAACCAAAATGGCACGTTTCAGTCGCCCTTTAACCCTTTCAAGTGGGGCGACGCCTTCACGGAGGGCAACAGCTGGCACTACACGTGGTCGGTTTTCCATGATGTGCAGGGGCTGATGACGCTGATGGGTGGCCCCAAACCCTTCGTGGAAGCCTTGGATACGGTATTCACCCTAGCACCCGTGTTCGATGCCTCATACTATGGCTCCGTGATTCACGAAATCCGGGAGATGCAGATTGCGGGCATGGGCAACTATGCCCACGGCAACCAGCCCATTCAGCACATGGTGTACCTCTACAACTACGCCGGCCAGCCCTGGAAAACCCAATATTGGGCCCGCGAAACCATGAACCGCCTGTATCTGCCGACGCCCGATGGCTACTGCGGCGACGAAGACAACGGCCAAACCTCGGCGTGGTACGTTTTCTCGGCCTTGGGTTTTTACCCCGTGTGCCCCGCCACCGACCAGTATGTGTTAGGTGCCCCGCTCTTCCCGAAAGCCACGCTGCACCTTGCCAACGGAAAGAAGGTAGTACTCAACGCCCCCACCAACAATGCCGCCAACCGTTACGTGCAGGCTGTGCGCCTCAACGGCCAGCCCTACACGCACAACTGGCTAAGCCACCCGACCCTGATGCAGGGCGCAACGGTGGATTTCGACATGGCCGATAAACCAAATATAACCCGCGGCACCAAGCCGGAGGACGCGCCGTACTCGTTTTCTCAAGAGAAGAAGTAGGGATATTCTATCCAACTTAATTGAACATCATTGCTGATTAATTGAACGTCATGCTGAGCGCAGCCGAAGCATCTCTACCGCTTCGTTGAGTCGGGGCTAGGCCTCTTGGTTAGCCATAGGTAGAGATGCTTCGGCTGCGCTCAGCATGACGCCAAAAGAACTGAGGTATGAAAAATTGGTATGTGCTTTTGAGTAGTGTGGTCATGCTGGGAGCCTGCGCCACGGGTAAACCCACCACGCCGGAGGCGGTAGGCGCCTATAAGCCCGTCGATGCGCAGTTGTACCGCACTATTGCTCAGCAGGACAGCTTGATGTTTGTTGCCTTCAATCAGCACGATGTAGAGAAGCTACAAACTTTCTTTGCCGAAGACCTGGAATTCTACCACGACAAAGGCGGCTTGGCCAACTTCGAGCAAACCATGCAGGGCTTCCGGAATATGTTTGCTCAGAATAAAACCACCGGCCTCAACCGCCAGTTGGTGCCCGGCACCCTAGAGGTGTTTCCTATCAACGGTTATGGCGCCGTGGAAACCTACCAGCACCGTTTCTGCCACGTGGAAAACGGCAAAGATGACTGCGGTACTTTCAAAAACATGATGGTGTGGCGCCTAAAAGACGGGCAGTGGAAAGTGACGCGCGTGGTGAGTTATGGGCATTAATAAGTTGGCAGCCGCGCTCTTAATAGATGTAGCGGAATAAATTCAATTTTAGTCGAAAGTGATAAAAGTCGTCATTACCACAATGCTTGCAGCTGATTTACTCAGCTTTTTTCCAAAAGGGTCATTGAAACATCAGAGGAAAAATTGCCAAGATGCATGGCAGTATACTGTTAGTAGCGAGGTGCTAAAAGGCAAGGTTATTTTTCACAAGAATACTGATGATTTGTGCGGGCTAATGCCAACTGCTTCCGTCACTTTAGTGAAAACAACAGTAGGCGATACTATAAGAGTGTTAGAACTATGCAATCTTAATAAGAAATTTACTGCCGGAGAAATGGTGGTGATATATCCAAACGCAACTTTTGAAGCTGTAAACGTTGATGTGCCTGCTGATCCACGAGCCTGTTCGCTCAAGCGAACATGCATTGGAACTATCGACTCTATTTCGAAACGTTGAAGCAGCTAGGAATTAGGTAACGAGAGAAAGCAACTGATTCCTACCTTCCCAGCTTCAACGCTACCCCCAAGAAGCTGATGAACCGCCTTCCCCTCGCCACTCTCTTCCTTACCTCGTTTACTAGCTTCGCTCAGAAGCCAAAGCCTACCCAAAACCTGGTGCAATACGCGCACCCGATAGTGGGCACACAGCGGATGGGGCACACGTTTCCGGGGGCCACGGTGCCATTTGGCATGGTGCAGCTCTCGCCCGATACCGATACCATCAGCTACGAGCTGGATGGCAAGTACAACCCCAAGGTGTACGAGTATTGCGCCGGCTACCAGTATGAGGACAAAACCATCGTCGGGTTTTCGCACACGCACTTCAGTGGCACCGGCCACTCCGACCTCGGCGACTTCCTGATTATGCCCACTACCGGGCCGCTGCAGCTTAACCCCGGTACCGCCGAGAAGCCAGAAAGCGGCTTCCGCTCGCAGTTTGCGCACCAGAACGAGGTAGCAGAACCCGCTTACTATAAGGTAAAACTCGACGACCACAACATTCTGGCTGAGCTGACGGCTACCAACCGAGTGGGCTTTCACCAGTACACCTTCCCGAAAGCCGATGAGGCCCACATCATCCTCGATCTGACGGCCGGCATCTACAACTACCCCGATAAAAACGTCTGGACGTTTGTGCGCGTGGAAAACGACTCGCTAGTGACGGGTTACCGCCAAACGAACGGCTGGGCCCGCACCCGCGTTGAGTATTTCGCGCTGCAGTTTTCCAAGCCCTTCCGGCAGTACGGCGCGCGCAACTACGCCAAAAAGCAGGCCTACCGTGGCTTCTGGGGGCGTTTTGACCAGGCGCATAATTTCCCGGAGCAGGCCGGCGAGCAGCTGCGCATGTACTTCGATTTTCAGACCCAGGCCGGGGAGAAGATCAAGCTGAAAATGGCCTTGTCGTCGGTTAGTACGGAAGGGGCGCTGCGCAACCTGCGGGCCGAACTGCCGAGCTGGGACTTTGAGCAGACGAAGCGCCTAGGGCAGGAGCAGTGGCAGCAGGAGCTAAGTAAAGTGACCATTGAGTCGCCGAAACGGGTAGACAAGGACAACTTCTATACGGCTCTGTACCACGCTTTCCTGAGCCCCACTACCTACCAGGACGTGGACGGGCAGTACCGCGGCCTCGATCAGAATATTCATAAGGCCGAGGGCTTCACCAACTATACCACCTTCTCGCTCTGGGATACCTACCGCGCTTTGCACCCGCTGTTCAACGTGGTGCAGCCCAAGCGCAACGCTGATATGATTCAGTCGATGCTGGCGCACTTTGGGCAGAGTGCGGAGCACATGCTCCCGGTGTGGAGTCACCACGCCAACGAGAACTGGTGCATGATTGGCTACCACGCAGTGCCCGTTATTGCCGATGCCATTGTGAAAGGCAACGCGCCCTTCGATGCCAACAAGGCCCTGGATGCCTGCGTGACCACCGCCCGCCAGCAGTGGTACGATGGCATCGGGGACTACCTGCGCCTAGGCTATGTGCCCGAAGATAAAAGTGGCTCGTCCGTTTCGAAAACCCTGGAATACGCCTACGACGACTGGTGCATTGCCCAGGCCGCTAAAAAACTGGGCCGCCAGGATATTGAGCAGGAGTTCAGCAAGCGCGCCCAGAACTGGCAGAACGTGTACGATCAGCGCATCGGGTTTATGCGTCCGCGCCTTACCGATGGCTCCTTCCGCAAGGAGTTTGATGTGCTGAGCACGCACAACCAGGGCTTTATTGAGGGCAACGCCTGGAACTACAGCCTTTACGTGCCCCAGGACCCTAGTGCGCTCATCGCCAAAATGGGGGGCAATGCGCGCTTCGTGCCCCACCTCGATTCGCTGTTCACCATGCACCTGCCCGACAAGTTCTTCGCCGAAACCGAGGATATCACGCGCGACGGTATCATTGGGAACTACGTGCACGGCAACGAGCCCGCCCACCACGCAGCCTACCTCTACAACTGGACCAACCAGCCCTGGAAAACCCAGGCTCGCGTGCGCATGATTCTGCCCAAGATGTACCGCCCCACGCCCGATGGCCTCGGCGGCAACGACGACTGCGGGCAGATGTCGGCCTGGTATGTTTTCTCGGCCCTGGGCTTTTACCCCGTAGCGCCCGGCTCCCCAGAGTATGCCCTCGGTAGCCCTGCCATTCACGGTGCCACGCTCCGCCTCGAAAACGGCAAAGCCTTCCGCATCACCGTCAAAAACCAGAGCGACAAGAACGTATACGTGAAAGAAGCTCGCTTAAACGGCCAGAAACTGACGCGTCCGTTCCTAAATCATCAGGATATTTTGAAAGGTGGGGAGTTGGTGTTTTTGATGGCAGGAAAGCCCTGATATAAGAATGAATGGGTTCTTAATATTAACATTTAGTAATATCTGAATTATGTCCGCTCTAGAGCTTCCAAGAACAACACGTTTTGCTGAAGAAGATGAGGTACCGCGTGGTTACTGGGATAAGATATCAGCACGTCGAGAAGCACAGTTTATAGAAGGCTTTGTGTTGTCAGAAGTAGAAGATCCCGAGCTCTTGTTTCGCTTCTACGCTGAAGTGAATGTGAATAATTCGCGTTTATGGGAACTCCTGCTGGATTTAGCAGCAATGTTACCCGATGTGTGTGCCTGCCTGTCCTGTCCGTACCAAGGAGAGGTAACGTACGGTGACTACCAGGACAAAGATCTTACACTAGCCATGTTAGGTTCCTTACAAAAGGAGCTAGTCGAGGACTGCCGCCTAGAGTTTGGCCTTATCTATAATGATGAAGAAGCCTTAATTGAAATCTATGTAGCCGAATCGAAGTTTATTAAAGTCTGGGGAGTAGATCGGCAGCATTTCGAGCAGTTAATGAATCAACATAGCATTCCTGAGTTTGAGGAAATGCGCTTTGTGGATGAGTTTCCGAAAGTAGTTGTTCCTTTGACAACGTTAAATGCAGAGGCTAAGTCCACAGAAGAAGTAATCGATTTGTTGACTAATGCCTTTGCTACACCCAGCGACTAGGTGAGTTAAAGACCAAAAGCCCCACCACTAGCCAAAACTGGCCAGAGATGGGGCTTTTAAATAGTAATGTAACTAGCTTACAAATTTGGGTTGAAGCTGGGGACGGAGGCGTTCTTCTTTTTGTTGCGGTTGTAAAGGTACGCAGCACCGGCTGCCAGCAACGCGCCACCTAGCAGCTTGCTGTTTCCGCCGGAGCGAGTGGGAGTATTATATGTTCCGGTGGTAGGGTTAACGGCAGTACGGCCACCAAACAAGCCCGAGAGCAGGCCGCCTAAAGTACCGCTGGGACGGTTGTTAGAACCAAATATGCTCATGATTGACAAGGGAAATGGTGAATGAAGCTATAACGCAGATTGTATCAGCAGGGTTGAGATGATCAGCTGTTCAGCTTCAACGTACAAGTGGCTTGCAGATACTGCTTCATACGCAGTGCTCATCATTTCCTAGGTCTAATTCTCATGCAAACCTCCCCTGACCCCAAACAGCCCAAGCCAGCCGATAACTCGCTGGCCTCGAAGGGTACTACCGATACCCAAAGCGCCGACTCGGACGCAGGCACCAACCTGCCGCGCCCCGAAAGCGCGCCGGCAGTGGCCCCCGATTCCGAAGAGAATACGCCTGCTTCGGAAACCGAAGCGGCCAGCGAAACGCCTACTGATGCTACCGCTTCGGATACTGACCTAGACACGGGCGGCGACTCAGACCCTAGTGCCAGCAACACCGGCCACGACGAACCACTTTAAGCAAAAGACGGGGGTAGAGCAGGTTTAGCGCGACAGAAGGGCTAGCAAAAGGATAGAAAATACCAGTTACTTTGAGTAATTCATTGCTCTTCTGAATTTGTCGCTATCCCTTTCTGCGTATGAAACCCCACCTCGTCCTTTCCCTGCTTGCCCTTACTACTGCCGCCTGCGCACAGTCAGTGCCGGTAAAAGTAGAAGTTAAACAGGCCAACGGCCGCTACGAGCTGCTGCGCGCAGGTAAGCCCTACTTCATTAATGGTGCTGGTGGCGGGCAGTTTCCGGAGCGCATCAAAGCCTACGGCGGCAACTCCATCCGGACCTGGAGCACGGACGGCGCAAGCAAGGTGCTGGCCGATGCCAACCAAAACGGCCTTACCGTGATGATGGGCCTTGACGTAGCCCGGGAGCGGCACGGCTTCGACTATAACAATCCGCAAGCCGTGGCCGAACAGTTGCAACGGCTGCGCGCCGACGTGCTCAAATACAAAGACGACCCCGCTTTGCTGTTTTGGGGCATCGGCAACGAGTTGAACCTGGAGTACACCAACCCCAAGGTGTGGGACGCCGTGCAGCAGATTGCCCAAATGATTCACGAGGTAGACCCCAACCACCCCACCAGCACCGTACTGGCGGGCCTCAACCAAAAGGAAGTCGATTACATTAAGGCCAAGTGCCCGGCCGTGGATATTCTGAGCATTAACACCTACGCCGGGCTGGCAGCTATTCCGGAGCAGGTGCGCTCTACAGGCTGGACGGGCCCGTACGTGGTGGCCGAGTGGGGCCCCACCGGCCACTGGGAAAGCCCCGTTACACCCTGGAAAGCTTCCGTAGAAGAAACCAGCAGCCAGAAAGCCGCCGTGTACCAAAGCCGCTACGAGGCCTCCGTAGCCAAAGACAAAACCCAATGCCTGGGCACCTACGTGTTTCTGTGGGGCCAAAAGCAGGAGCGCACACCAACCTGGTACGGCATTTTCACCGAAGATGGAAAGGAATCAGAGGTGGTAGATGTGATGCAGTACCTCTGGAGCGGCAAGTGGCCCCAGAACCGCGCGCCGCACCTCGCGTCCTTCCTGCTTGATGGCAAAAAAGCCACCGACAACGTGTACCTACAACCCGGCCAGAGCTACCCCGCCGTCGTGAGCGTATCGGACCCCGACAAAGATGCCCTGACGTATCGGTGGGAACTGCTGCCCGAAAGCACCGATCTGAAATCGGGCGGCGACCGGGAAAGCCGCCCCGTGGCCATTAAAGGGTTAATTCCGGCCGGCGCTACCGCTCAAACCAAACTAAAAGCACCTACTAAAGAAGGAGCGTACCGCCTCTTCGTGTACGCCTATGATGGCAAGGATAATGTGGCAACCGCCAATATTCCGTTTTATGTGAAGGGGAAATAGCCAACCGCGCTATGCGCACTACTGAGGAATTGTCTGAAGGCTCAAGCACGTCATGCTGAGCGGAGTCTAAGTATCTCTATCTCGGGCTAATCAATGAACCTAGCAGCCAGCGGAGGAAATGCGTTGCTCTGCTCAGCATGAGGCTCGAAAAGCGTAAAACGGCTTTTTAAACACCGCCTAGCCTATCGGTTCAGTGAAACCTGATTGTATTACCGTCGCGCCCTATGGAGTTCACTCTTCGTGCCTGGACTGAAGCTGACCTGCCCAGCTTGGTTCGTTATGCCGATAACCCCGCTATAGCAAGCTTCATGAACGACCAGTTTCCGCACCCTTACACCGAGGAAACCGGCCGCAACTTCATTGCCATGGCCAGCCAGCCCAGTCCGCTGCATATTTTCGCCATTGACGTTAACGGTCAGGCCGTAGGCGGCATCGGAATTCACCCGAGTAATAACATTGAGCGCAAAAATGCCGAGCTAGGCTATTGGCTGGCTGAGCCATTCTGGGGGCGCGGCATCATCACGGAAGCTGTAAAGCAGATGGTAGAGTATGGCTTCCGCACTTTCGATATCATACGCATCTTCGCGCGGCCCTTCGGGACTAACCTCGCCTCGCAACGCGTGCTGGAAAAGGCTGGTTTTATGTTGGAAGCGCGTTTTGAGAAGACGTTTTTCAAGAACGGCCAGTACCTGGACGAGCTAGTATACGCCGTGCGCCGCCATGAATAACCTGGAAACGCCGCGGCTGCTTTTGCGCGAAATGCGGCTGTCGGATGCCCCGGGCGTCCTAGCCCTCGACTCTGACCCAACTGTACTGCGCTACGTTCCCAATAAAGCTATCAGTACACTAGCTGAAGCCGAGGCTATCATCCGTTACATCCGGCAGCAATACGAGCGCAACGGCATTGGGCGCTGGGCTGTGGTGCACCAGGATACGCAGGAGTTTATCGGCTGGTGCGGCATCAAGCTCGTTAACGATAGTGAAGTGAACGGCCGCTCGAATTACTATGATATTGGCTACCGCTTGCTACCCCGGCACTGGGGGCAAGGCTATGCATCGGAAGCCGCGGCCGCCAGCATGCGCTACGCCCAAAGCGTACTGAAGCTGCCAGAGATAAACGCCACCGTGATGCAGGACAACCTAGCGTCTCGCCGGATTCTGGAGAAGTTAGGTATGCACTTGCAACAGAACTTTACCGAGCCCGATGGAAGCTTGTGGTGCTGGTATGGAATATGAGTTTCTCATGCTAAGCGCAGGCGAGGCATAACAAATATTTTGGCACCAGCGGCTACTTTCTACATACGTTCCAGCAGCTCATCGAAGGTGCGGAGCAGCTCGGCGCGGCTGGTTTCGGGCTCGGCTTCCAGGCGCTGCTCAAACACCTCGCGCTCCGTAAAGTCATGAAGGCTGCGGGTGAGTGGGGTGTCGTCGGTTTCTTCTTGTTCGCCGAGGGCGCGGAGCTTTACTAGCCGGAAGTGGCGGCGGGCCAATACTTCGAGTTGTTGGCGGTCAAGGGCCTGAATGACGTTGAGCAGCGCATCGGCCACTTCCAGTTGGGTAAGCTCAGAATGAATCTGTACATCGGCCCAGGCAGGAAGCAAGTAGCCCGCGTTATCATAGCTCGTGAGGCCTAGCGTCACTTCATCGAGGGTGCCGTGAAACCGCACCAAGCGGCGGGCGCCCGGAACCGGCAGGCTTTGCAACTCGGCAAGTTTGCCGCCCTGGAAATTCAGCAACAGTACTTCCTTGGGGTGGTCGATTTCAGAAAACGACAGCGGGATGGGAGAGCCGGAGTAGCGGATATGCTCACGGCCACCTACCCGTTGGGGGCGGTGCAAGTGCCCCAGGGCCACATAATCGAAGACAGTAGGGAAGTGGTCGGCAGTAATCTGACCCAGGTTGCCCACATGAATTGTGCGTTCCGAATCGGAGGGGGCGGCGCCGGCGGCGTAGAGGTGGCCGGTTGCGAGCACGGGGAGACCTAGGTCTTTGAGCTGCCACACCTGCTCGATGTCGGCGCACCGGGCGTAGTGGTCGGCAATGCCTTGCTTGATGCGGGCTTCGCGTTCTTCGGCTGTTTCGCCGGGCACGGAAAGGCGTACGTCCCGGTCGCGCAGGAAAGGCACGGCGCACACCACCAAGCCAGGTTGGCCGTGGGCGTCATCCAGCACCAGCACTTGGTCCTCGAAGCAGTCGGGCACGCAGCCTACCACGTGCACGCGCAAGTGGCGCAGCAGCCGGGCCGGCGCATTAAGCGTAGCAGGCGAGTCGTGGTTGCCGCCTACCACCACAATATCGCGGCAGCAGGTGCCGCGCATGTTTAGCAGAAAGGAGTAATACAGCTCCAGGGCTTGGTTAGAGGGCGAGCCGGTATCGAAAATGTCGCCGGCCACTACCAGCACTTCCACCTGCTGCTCGCGCACAACCTGAACCAGCCACTCCAGAAAGTGACGGTGCTCCTCGGTTCGTTCGTGGCCTTGTATGAACCGTTGGCCTAGGTGCCAGTCGGCGGTGTGTAGTACGCGCATGACTACGAAGATACTTCATCTGGCGGGCAGAAGAAAGCCCCGGCGGTTTGGGCCAGGGCAGGGGGTAGTAAAACGGTTGGCCAGCAGTACCGCCGCTATTGCTCCCAGATGGTGCGCTTAAACTCGGCTTTCGAGAAAGGCTCGCCATTGATAGTGCTTCCGCCGCTAAAACCGCCTAGGTACCCTAGGGTGTTGCACTGCTCATCGGCTACCTCAAAGCTGGCATCAGCAATGCAGCTGCCCGGGTTGAAAACATACACCGACTTACCCTGAAAGATGTATTCCTTCACGCTCGCGCCTTCTTCACAAGGCGTATCCCGCTCCAGATTGATGGTCTTCTGGCGAATACAGCTCGGGGTGTTTTTAGAAATATCGGTTTCATCGCAGGCCGTAAGCAGGAGGGCGGCGGCCAGAAAGGAGTAGAACGAGGTTTTCATGGAAAAGCAGGAGTACAAGAGCAAGCGCGAAAAGCAAAAATGACCAAGACTGGGTAGCCTTGGTCATTTGAAGAGTCAGAACACGTACGGAAGGTTGCACCCCTAGCAGCAAGGGCTACGCGTGTGCCGACTGAGGCTGAAAAGTAGAAATAGCTTCGCCTAAGTCATAAACGGTGGTGCCCGGAAGGGCGGCTTCCAGAATGCTGGCGCCGGCGGCGGAGCGGTACCCACCGGCACAATGCACTAGCACGGGCTTATCAGCGGGTACCTCGTGGGCCCGTTCGCGCAACTCGGGCAGCGGAATCAGCAGGGCGTTATCAAAGATAGGCTGCTGGGCCTCGGTACGATTGCGAATATCCACGATGGTGAAGTCGTGGGGCTGGTGACGCACATGGTCTACATCCGTAGCAGGGCTAGTAGCAGGTAGCTCGCGGGGCGTGAGTAAGGCACCTTTGATGCCGCCTTCGTAGCCGATTTTGGCCGTTTTCCGGATGATGCTATCCAGCGCGAGCTGCGAATCGGCAATGAGGTAAAACGGCTCCTGTGGGCCTACAATAGAGCCCAGCCACGTCTCAAACTTCCCGCCATCCATCAGGTTGATAGCGCCCGGCAGGTGGCCCGCCCGAAACTCGTTGGCGGGGCGGGTATCTATTATCACTACGCCGGGCTCCAGCGCAGTATCGGAGGCCAGGCGTGGCACGGCCCGTACACTATCCTCAAAGGGCAAGGCGCCCTGCTTGTTCAGCACCACATCGTGCCCGAAGTACTTGGGCATGAACGGCTGATCTTCCAAGAGCACTTTTATAAACTCCTCCTCCGACATGGGCTGCAGAGCATAGTTCGTACGGACTTCCTTGCCGATGGAGCTATCCAGGTCGGTGCTGGTGGTTTTGCCGCAGAGCGAGCCGGGGCCGTGGGCCGGATATACGCGGGTGGCGGCGGGCAGGGTCATCAGCTTTTGGCGGGTGCTGCGGTAGAGCTGCGCTGCCAGCTCCTCGCGGCTGTGGCCACCTACAATATCCGCTTCGCGCAGGTCGGGGCGGCCCACGTCGCCCACAAATAAGGTGTCGCCCGTGAATACAGCGCGGGTTTGGCCTAGCTCATCTATAAGCAGAATACTGATGGAATCAGGAGAGTGGCCAGGGGTGTTAAGGGCGTGCAGCTCCACAACACCCAGGGCGATGCGCTGACCATCGTCAAAAGGCTGGTGCGGATAGCTGGCCTTCACCAGCTTGCTGACATAAATAGTAGCGCCGGTTTCCTGGGCAATTTCCAGGTGGCTGCTCACGAAGTCGGCGTGGGGGTGGGTTTCAATTACGGCGATAACCCGGGCTTCGTGCTCGTCGGCGAAGTCGTAGTAGGGTTGCGGGTCGCGAGCCGGGTCGATGATGGCTACTTGCCGGCCGCTGCGGATGGCGTAGCTCGCGTGGGCCAGGCCTTTGTCGTAGAACTGCTGAATTTGTACCGAACTGGTACTACTGGGCAGAGGACTCATGGGGTGTTGGATGTGGTGGATGCTCCTCAGTAGGCTGAGCTGTTGCCGAGGCGCATATTTTCAAATATAAGCAAGTGTAGTTCCTTTTGCATGGCATCGGGCCTATCTGTGGCAAATTGGCAGTCCGCAGCCACAGGAAGGTGGCTGCAGCATGTCCCATATACTACACTGTTTCAGCACGGCACTGCCTGAGCTGTGAGGTTGCTGCCACAACGGGAGCTAGCAAACTACCGCATCATCCGAGGAAAGAGCTTCAGCGCTAATACAGTAAATGGGTACCTTACTAGCCCCACGTATGCACAAAAGCCCTAGAGATGCTGGGTTTCAGCTTACAGGGGACCTAGTACTTGCAACCAATGAGTTTTTGCCTTGAACTAGCAAGCCTTGCACCGCAGGTGGGGCCGGTAGTGCTTGCAATCATGCTCGGGAGCAGTGCCTTTTTAACAGGGTACGCTGAGTTTTAAGCCTAGTAATGTACTAGGTGATACGCGTACAGTAAGTTATGTGGGTTGGGGGAGTGGCTATGCGTTGGGCAGTAGTTGCAGCGGCTACCAAAATAAAAGGGGCTAGCCGAGCAAGCATCTTTTTCACGTGGCAAGAGTCTTTGGGCGAAGTTACCGTAGCGAGTAGGGGAGGAAGGCAGCGGAGAGTTTACTCCGGCGCCGAAAATCATCCACTCAGGATCCGTTTCAAGTTCAGCTGTCCGGAGAAAGGGCTATATTCGGCCCACGTAGCTGCTTGCAGGCGGCTTTTTTTGCAAATTTCATAATCCCCATCTCACCTTTTCTCTTCTCTCATTAACCTGTATGGCAAATATTTTCGCCAAAAAACCGCTGGCCCAGCTGCTGGGTGAAGCCAACTCCACCGGAGAGGGCTCGCTGAAGCGTACCTTGGGTGCAGGCAACTTAGTGGCGCTGGGCGTCGGGGCCATTATTGGTGCCGGCTTGTTCGTGCGGACGGCTGCGGCGGCAGCTCAGGCCTCGGGCCCGGGCGTAACGCTGGCCTTCATTGTGGCCGCTATTGGCTGCGCTTTCGCGGGCCTGTGCTACGCCGAATTCGCCGCCATGATTCCAATTGCCGGCTCGGCGTACACCTATGCCTACACCACCATGGGTGAGTTTGTAGCCTGGGTAATTGGATGGGCTTTGATTATGGAATATGCCCTAGGGGCCGCTACGGTAAGTATTGCCTGGAGCGAATACCTGAACAAGCTCTTAGAGGCGTTTCATATATCGCCGATATCCTACGAGCTCAGCCACTCACCCTTCGAAAGTGCGGCCGTTGATGGCGTTATGCACAGCGGCATCATCAACCTGCCTGCGCTGCTCATCATCATTGCCCTGTCGTTGCTGCTGATCAAAGGCACGCAGGAGTCGGCCATGTTCAACGCTGTGGTTGTGTTTCTGAAAGTGGCTATCGTGCTGGTGTTCATCGCGGTAGGCTGGCAGTTCATCAACCCTGCTAACCACGAGCCGTATCTGATTCCTGAAAACGCCGAGCCGGTTAAAAACGCGGCGGGCGCAGTAGTACGCGAGTACACGGGCTGGAACAAGCACGGCTGGGGTGGTATTCTGGGTGGCGCGGCCATTGTGTTCTTTGCCTTCATCGGCTTTGATGCAGTAAGCACCGCGGCACAGGAAGCCAAGAACCCGAAGCGCGACATGCCCATCGGTATCCTAGGCTCGCTGGCCGTGTGTACCGTTCTGTATATCCTGTTCGGGCACGTGCTGACGGGCGTTGCCAACTGGCGCGAATTCGCTGACCCTGCGAAGGGCGGCGAGGCTTCGGTAACCTACGCTATTAAGGCGCACATGCCCGGCTATGAGTGATTGGGTACGGCCGTAACCATGGCTATTCTGCTGGGCTTCTCCTCGGTAATTCTGGTAATGCTGATGGGCCAGAGCCGCGTGTTCTTCTCGATGGCGAAGGACGGCCTGATGCCGAAAGCGTTTTCTGAGCTGCACCCCAAGTTCCGCACTCCCTATAAGTCGAACTTGGCGCTGCTGGTATTTGTAGGTGCTTTTGCCGCCTTCGTACCCGGTTCATTGGCCGGCGACCTGACCTCGTTTGGTACGCTGCTGGCCTTCGTGTTGGTATCGGCCGGTGTTTGGATCATGCGCAAGTCTGACCCCGCACAGCCTCGTCCGTTCCGCGCGCCGCTATCTAATCCTTCGTTCCCCTTCGTACCGATTATGGGTATGGTGGTGTGCCTGGGCATGATTGCTGCCCTCGACGAATTCACGCTGAAGGTAGCTATGGGCTGGATGGTGCTCGGCTTTATTGTGTACTTCATCTATGGCAAGCGCAACTCCAAGTTGCAGCAAGGCATTGTGGTAGTGCCCACCGAAATGGAAGAGCAGGCCTTCATTGAGCCCGACCCCAAAAATGCATAATGTAGCCTCAGGCTACTAGGTCAAAGCCCCACTGAAACCTCGGTGGGGCTTTTTCTTTGCCTGTACAGGGAAGCGGTTGCTGGGATAAAACACCCTAGTACATAGTCCTATTTAGCGGCCTTCACCTCGCTCTGCAGCTTCAGAACTTTGTCTCCATTTTCCTGCACAATCAGGTACGCGGGGTTGTCGGCGGTGCCATGCCTAGTGATTTCGGCGCCCTGCAGCTTGCGCGTTACGGACTCCTTGTGCGTTTCTTCAATTTTGCCGGTAGCCGTGCCGGTACCATACTTCCAGGTTACTTGAGTGCCTTTGCGCATAATAAGGTGGGAGTTATCGGTTTTGGTGATAAGTTGAGTTTTCTTTTTAGCATACTGAGCTCGTGCAACTCCGGTTGCCAAAGTGCTTCTTTCCCCGCAGCAGCTTCATCTGCTGGTTCACGCAACTTTCTTTCTATTCCACAACTTCTACCACATGCACATTGATCTTCGCCGGCTGGGGCTGGCTGGCAGTTTGTTGGCCGGCAGCCTCACGGCGGCCCAGGCCCAGCAGCCGGCTACGTTCCCCCGCAACGGTGTCTACGACCAGCGGCCAGGCGTATACGCCTTCACCCACGCCACCATTTTTGTCGATTACAAAACCCGCCTGCAGGACGCCACGCTGCTGATTCGGGATGGCAAAGTAGAAGCCGTGGGTACCAAGGTGAAGATTCCGGCCGGCGCGGTGGTGCAGGACCTAAAAGGCCGCTTTATTTACCCAGGCTTCGTGGATTTGTATGCCAGCTACGGGGTGCCCGAGGTGAAAGCACCGGAGCGCTCAGGCCGCCGAGCCGGGCCGCAGATGGAAAGCCAGAAAGCCGGCGCCTACGACTGGAACCAGGCCATTCATCCGGAGGCCAGTGCCGCTGAGCTATTTAAGGTAAATGCCGAGCAGGCCGATGTGTACCGCAAGCTGGGCTTCGGGGCCGTACTCACGCACCAGCCCGATGGTATTGCCCGCGGCACGGCCGCGTTGGTGAGCCTGAACACCAGTCGCCGCGAAAGTGAAGTGCTGCTCCAAGACCGCGCTGCATCGGCTTACAGCTTCGAGAAGGGTAGCAGCACGCAGGATTATCCAGCTTCTCTGATGGGCAGCATTGCCCTACTTCGCCAGAGCTACCTCGATGCCGCTTGGAACCAGCGCAACCCCACCCGCGAGCAGAATTTGTCGCTCAGGGCTCTGAATCAGCAGCGCAGTCTGCCCGCTATTTTTGAAGTGCGCGACAAGCTGAACGCGCTGCGGGCCGATAAGCTCGGCGATGAGTTTGGGGTGCAGTACATCATCAAAGGCCAAGGCGACGAATACCAGCGCATAGCCGACATTCAGGCCACCAAAGCCCCGCTCATCCTGACCCTCAACTTCCCCGATGCCTACCAGGTAGACGACGTGTATGATGCCGCGCGCGTCTCGTTGCAGGAGCTGAAGCACTGGGAAATGGCGCCCGCCAATGCGGCCATGCTGGCCAAAGCCGGCATCCCGTTCGCGCTTTCCGCCGCCGACCTCAAAGACAAAAAGAAGTTTCTACCCAACCTGCGCAAAGCCGTACAGTACGGCCTCAGCGAGGAGCAGGCGTTGCAGGCCCTCACCGCTACCCCCGCCGCGCTGGTAAAGGTGCAGGACAGGGTAGGAGCGCTCAAGCCAGGCATGGAAGCCAACTTTCTGGTGTGCTCGGCCCGCCTCTTGGCCGAAGACAACGTGCTGCTTGATAACTGGGTGCAAGGCGA
Source organism: Hymenobacter seoulensis (assembly GCF_054780535.1). Lineage (NCBI taxonomy): Bacteria > Pseudomonadati > Bacteroidota > Cytophagia > Cytophagales > Hymenobacteraceae > Hymenobacter > Hymenobacter seoulensis. The sequence continues at coordinate 1,151,705 of NZ_BAAGWD010000001.1, read as the reverse complement.
GCGGTACCAGCTCAGTACGCTGCCCGCTGATTACCGTGGGGTGTACACCTTGCAGGTAGCTAGCCAGCCTGAAATGAAGCTGTTGCTGGCCGGCAAGCCCGAAGCGCCAGAGCTGAAAATAGTAAAAGCTCCCGCCGATACGGTGAAAGGCACACTTACCGTGAACGGTGAGCTTGCTACCCTCGTGTTCAACCCAAACCCCAAAACTAAAGGCAGCGGCGCTATTCGGCTGAGCGGCTACTACACGCCCGAAACGCGCATCTTCCAGGGCGACGGCCAACTGCCCGATGCTACGGCCGTGAAGTGGAGCGCCCGCCGCCTCGAAGAAGCGAGCAAAGTTGCCCGCCGCGACTCCGCCAAAGCGCCGCAAGTACCGCAACTGGGCGCCGTGCAGTACCCGTTTGTAGCCTACGGCCGCACCGAGGTGCCCACGCAGCAAACCGTACTGATCAAAAACACTACCGTCTGGACCAGTGAGGCCGCCGGCAAGCTGGAGAATACCGATGTACTGCTGCAAAACGGCAAAATTGTGAAGGTGGGCCGCAACCTCTCGGTGCCCAGCGGCGGCCGCAGCATTGATGGTACCGGCAAGCACCTCACGCCCGGTATTATCGATGAGCACTCGCACATTGCCATTTCGGGCGGCGTAAATGAGGGCACGCAGTCTGTCACCTCAGAAGTAAGCATCAGTGATGTGGTAGACCCCGAGGATGTGGACGTGTACCGCGACCTGGCCGGTGGGGTAGTGGCTGCCCAATTGTTGCACGGTTCGGCTAACCCCATCGGGGGGCAGTCGGCGCTGGTGAAGCTGCGCTGGGGCATGACGCCGGAGCAAATGAAAATTCAGGGTGCGCCCGGCTTCATCAAGTTTGCGCTAGGTGAAAATGTGAAGCAAAGCAACTGGGGCGAGGCCAACGTGGTGCGTTTCCCGCAAACGCGTATGGGCACCGAGCAGGTGTTCGTGGATGCCTTCACGCGGGCAAAGGAATACGAGCAAGAGTGGAAATCCTGGAACAAACTCAGCAAGGCCAAGCAGAAGAAAGGGGAGGCCCCGCGCCGCGACCTGGAGCTGGAGGCGCTGGTGGAAATCCTGAACAAGCAGCGCTTTATTACCTGCCACAGCTACGTGCAGTCAGAAATCAACATGCTGATGAACGTAGCCGACCGCATGGGCTTCCAGATCAACACCTTCACGCACATTCTGGAAGGCTATAAAGTAGCCGACAAGATGAAGGAGCGCGGCATTAATGCCAGCACGTTCTCCGACTGGTGGGCGTATAAAAACGAGGTGCGCGACGCCATACCGTACAACGCCGGCATCATGCACGATGTAGGGCTGAATGTGGCCATCAACTCCGATGATGCCGAAATGAGCCGCCGCCTCAACCAGGAAGCGGCCAAAATGGTGAAGTACAGCAAGCTCTCCGAAGAAGAAGCCCTGAAGCTTGTCACCATTAATCCTGCTAAAATGCTGCACCTCGATAAAAACATGGGCAGCATTAAGGAAGGGAAAGATGCCGACGTAGTGCTCTGGACTGACCACCCCCTGAGCATTTACGCCCGCGCCGAGCGCACCTTCGTGGATGGCCGTGAAATGTTCAGCCTGGAAACCGATCAGCAGCTACGCCAGCAGATGGAAAAGGAGCGTCTGCGCATTGTGCAGAAAATGCTGGAAGCCAAAAAAGGCGGCGCCACTACGCAAATGCCTTCAGCGCGCCCCAACAAGCACTTCCACTGCGACACTGTGGGCCAGGAGAAAGAGCTGGATCAGTAACCGGTTCGGGTACCAGCTCAGGCTAGAGCGGCTTTCTATCAGTACAACGACATCAACTCCATGAAATATATTCTTTTTTCCCTGGCCTTGCTCGCGGCTACGCCCGCGCTGGCCCAGGTACCGGCGCCAGCTCCACCCCAGAGCAAGCCCGTGCTGCTGCTCGGGGGCACGCTGCATGTAGGCAACGGTACCGTAGTACCCAACGCCGCCGTAGCTTTTGATAAAGGCCGCATCACTTACGCCGGCGCGCAAAGCGGCTTCAGCCAGGACCGCGCTGGGTTTGAGGTGATTGACGTGAAGGGTCAGGAAATCTACCCCGGCCTGATTCTGCCCAACTCCACACTAGGCCTCACCGAGGTGGAATCCATCAGGGCAACCGTAGATGCGCGCGAAGTGGGCGATTTTAACCCCAACGTGCGCAGCATCATTGCCTACAACACCGATTCCGACATTATCCCGACGGTGCGCACCAACGGCGTGCTACTGACGCAGGTAACGCCTAGGGGCGGTATTCTGTCGGGGCAGAGCAGCGTGGTACAACTAGATGCCTGGAACTGGCAGGATGCGCAGGTAAAAGCCGATGATGGCCTGCACCTGAACTGGCCCGCCATGATTATCAAAACCAATCCCAACGAGGACGCACAGGTACTAGAGCGGCGCGAAAAAGCCCGCCAGGAACAGCTGCGCCAACTGGAAAGCTTGCTCACGGAGGCCAGTGCGTATCGTCAACAGCCCGCCAGCCGCAAAGAAAACCTGCGCCTGACTTCCTTGGCTGGCTTGTTTGATGGCAGCAAAACCTTGTTTATCCACGCCGACTACGGTAAGGAACTACTGGAATCGGTGCGCTTTGCCAAGCGCCTAGGCGTGCAAAAAGTAACGGTAGTAGGCGCCCGCGACGCCTGGATGATGCTGGATTTCCTGAAGCAAAACGATGTAGCAGTGGTGTTGTCGCGGATTCATGCGCTGCCCCGCCGCGAGGGCGACGACTACGACCAGCCCTACCGTCTGCCCAGCCTGCTTCAGCAAGCCGGGGTGCGCTTCTGCCTAGATTATGAAGGCTCGCAGGAAACCTCGGGTGCCCGCAATCTGGCCTTTATTGCCGGAACCGCTGCGGGCTACGGCCTTACCAAAGAGCAGGCCCTAGAGGCCATAACGCTAAGCCCCGCTCGCATCCTGGGGGTCGATAAAGACTATGGCTCCTTGGAAGCCGGCAAAAGCGCTACCCTGGTGGTAAGCCGTGGCGACCTGCTGGACATGCGCACCAACGACGTAACCCGCGCCTGGATTGATGGCCGTTCCTTTGGCCTCGATACCAAGCAAACCTACCTGCGCGACAAATTCCGGGGCAAGTTTGGGCTGAAATAACCCAAGTAGCTCTATCGGGAGCCTCTTCTGCTTTTTGTGGGCCTAGTAGGTTGCAGAAAGCAGAAGAGGCTTCTTTGCGTAGTGCCCGGCAGGTACTAGGTATGGTAATAGGCTAAACCTTTGGCGGAAAGATAGTTTGTAGTAAGAACTCAGGAAGGAGACTACTAGCCTTGAGAATTTGGGAAAGGGTGAATATTTGACTGTATATATGATATTTTTTATATTGATAATCCAAGCACATTAGACTACCTTTCTCGAGTAGGAATCAGCTGCCTTCCACCCGCTCGGCAGTTAGCGTAACGTTGTTCCATTGTATGGCTGCACCCACACCTGAAAAGCACGTGATTCCGCTTATGCTGGTTGATGATCATCCGGTGGTAGTGGAAGGGCTGAAGAATATGCTGCGCCCAGCCACCGATTTACGGGTAGTGGCCCAGGCGCACGGGGGAGCGGAGGCCTTACGCCTGCTTGCTGAGCATCCGGAAGTGCAGGTGGCCGTACTGGATTTGAACATGCCGGAAATGTCGGGGGTAGAGCTGGCCCGTGCCATCCGAACCTCCTGGCCCCACATCAGGGTGCTGATTCTGAGTATGTTTCATGACCACGCCACCGTTGCCGATGTACTGGAGGCTGGTGGCTCAGGCTACGTGCTCAAAACCGCTACCCAGGCTGAGCTAAGCGAGGCTATCCGGCAGGTTGCGGCTGGCCACAACTATTTTAGTCCGGAAGTGGCGGCCACGCTCCTGCAAAACATCCAGATACCCAACGCACTGGATGCAGCTACTAGGGCCGCCGAGCTCACCAGCCGGGAGCGGGAAATTCTGCGCCTTATTGCCCGTGAGTATTCCAACCAAGCCATTGCCAACGAACTGTTCATTAGTGAGCGGACGGTAGAAACCCACCGGCGTAACCTATTTACCAAAACCAACTCCAAGTCGGTGGTTGGCTTGATTCAGTATGCCATGCGCAATAAGCTTATTCCGTAAGGGGGTATCGGCTCAAAGAAGTACCAAAAAATAGCCATAGTTATAAGACGTAGCAGGTACATAGCGGGTAAGCCCTTGGGAGCAGGAAGGAAAGGACGCGTGCTACTCCCACAAGCAGGTAAGGCGTAAGAGCAGAGAAGAGTAGGCAAACCTAAAATCAGAGCGGTGCCCTGGCGCTACCTGAAAGCTGTTTATAGAAAAGAAAGTGCCTAAAAATCAAATTTAGGCACTTTTGCGCGTGCCCGCAATGTGCAACCAGGGAGCTTAAGGGCCTAGCAGGCAGCAGACAAGGATTACGTGGTTTATATCCGTACTGGTACGGATATAAAAATAAGGGCTGCTACTTATTTACATTTTAGAAAGAAAAAATATACCTTAGCATCGTTCAATGAAATGGCAATATCTTTATAGCACCGCCTTTTTATTGTGTAGTTGTCTTGCCTGAGTACAGATTTTTCCCTTCAAATCACACCGCAGCTCATGTCTAAATCTCTAAACACTAACGGGAAACACACCATGCCCTCCAAAATCCTCTCCTTCATCTGCCATGTCCCCGGGATGGCGCCCGGCGCGTATCCATCCGTACCTACGGCCCCTGTAGCACAGGCCAAGCCAGTTGAGCGCAAGCCGGAGCGCAAATCAGCGGGTGGACACTTTACCGCTATTTATGAAAACGACCGTTTTGTTCGCTTTAAGTATATAAACAATAACTAGTGGCTTTCCTTAACCGCTCTACTAGGACGCTATCTGCTACGTGTACTAAAAGGCGCTGTTCTCCCGTTGTGGAGGACGGCGCCTTTTTGATGCGCTAAGGCGCAGGCGCAGATTTCGGCTAACTTGCGGCCCCGTCTATCTGTTTCGCGTGCATGAGTATTCCGCTATTTCGATTGGTGCTGCTGTTGTTGGCACTTGTAGTATTTACCGCTGAACCCCTGCAGGCGCAGGGTACATTTATCCCCGATGAGAATGCCTGGTACGGGGTTATAGCCCGGGGCAGTGGCCGCTCGCTTGATATTACCAATGCCTCGGCCGAAGCCGGCGCTACTGCCATTCAGTGGGAGTTTACCCACGCTAATAGCCAGCAATGGCGGTTTGTGCCAGCTGCGAAGGGTAGTGATTTTTACCGCATTGAGGCCCGCCACAGCGGCAAGTGCCTTACCTTGGAAAAGCCTGATGAAAATGCCCCGCTGGTGCAGCGCCCCTGGACCGGCAGCTTCTACCAGCAGTGGAAACTGATTCCATCGGGCCCGATTGGCAGCTATACGTTGGTGAGCCGCGGCAACGATAAATGCATTTCCCTAGCCGCCGCTGATAAGTTTAACGGTACGCCCATCGTAGGCCAGCGGGTACAGAACCGGGCCAGCCAACAATGGAAGCTCTTCAAGCTGCGCCTGAACGTTGATGATACCCAACTGGGTTTTGGCTTGCCGGCTCCGCTATCCAACCACAACACCCCCATGGGCAATGAGCTGCAGCCCGTGGTAGCGCCCGATGGTCGCAACCTATACTTTGTGCGCACCCGCTATGCCGGCAACACCGAGGGCATCACTGAGTCGGGAGATATTTGGGTAGCCTCGTCAGCAGATGAAGGCCGTACCTGGGGCCCGGCTACCCGCCTCGATGCCCTAAACACCACCCAGCACAACGGCGTAATGGCCATCACGAATGAGGGCAAAACCCTGGTGGTGCGCGGACGCTATGAGCGGGACGGCTCTTTCCGCGACGAAGGAGTAAGCCGCGCCGCCCGCACGGGCAGCGCTAAAAACACGCACCCGGAGGCCCTGACAATTGCCAATTACTATTCAGCTGGCCCCGCCACGTCGTTCTTCATGACGCCCGATGAGCAGGTTCTGCTGCTTTCCCTGGAGCGCGGCGATTCGCAGGGCGGCAACGACTTGTACATCAGCCGACCCTTGGCCGACGGTACCTGGAGCGACCCAACTAGCCTCGGCGACGTCATCAACTCCCCGGGCTTCGACTTTGCCCCGTGGCTGGCGCCGGATGGCAAAACGTTGTACTTCAGCTCCTACGGTCATGCTGGTTTTGGTAGCGCCGACATCTTCGTGAGTCAGCGCCTTGATGATACCTGGACCCGCTGGACGGAACCGCGCAACCTGGGCGCCCCCATGAACGGGCCGGGCTTTGATGCTTACCTGAGCCTTACCGCCGATGGCAAGCAAGCCTACTATTCCTCGTCGCGCACGGCTAATGGCCCGGCTGACCTGTTCCGGACCGTGACGGGGGTAGCGGTGGTGCGGGATACCGCCACGCCTCCGCCAGTCGCCGTTGTGCTCCCTTCCGTCGCGCCCCGCACGCTGCTTACAGGGCGCACGCTCGATGCCAAAACCCGCCTACCGCTGGCTACTGAGGTGAAGGCCATCCGGCTAGGCAACGACCTGGCGTTCAATGCCACTGCGCGTACTGATGTGTCGGGAGGTAACTTCCAGATGACGCTACCGCCCGGCCGCTACCGCCTGCTGGCCAGTCGTGTAGGTTACCTAACGGCCACTGATACCATCACGATGAGTGGCTCTCGCACGCTGGAACTGACCCTGGTGCCCGCCGCCGTAGGCTCAAGCCTGGAGCTGCCGACGCTTATTTTTGCGCAGGGCAAATACACGCTGCTGCCCGCTTCGTACACCGAGCTGAACCGCTTGGCCCGTACCCTGCAGGATAACCCCACGGTAAACATCCGGTTGGAAGGACACACTGATAACCAAGGTCGCGCTGACCTGAACGTGAAGCTCTCGGAGGAACGGGTTGCAGAGGTAAAACGCTACCTCGTTACGCGTGGCGTACCGGCAACGCGCATCAGTACTGTGGGCTACGGTGGCAGCCGGCCGCGCGCTTCCAACGATAAAGAGGAAACCCGAAAGCTGAATCGGCGCGTAGAGTTTACGATTGTAAAGTAGCTATCCGAAGACTAGGTTGATTGAGCGCTGCAAGCGGTTTGCTAGGCTGTGAGACCTAGTAAGCCTGCTATGCAGGCCTGCCTACTTCGCCCAGGAACCTAAGCTAACGTCCTTAATCTATGCGCGCTCTTATTCGTCATGAAGCCGTGTTACCAAATTTGCCTTCGGCCTCCGGAGTAGAGGTCGTCGGAAATATTGCCTACGTCATCGGAGATGATGCGCCGTATCTGTATCAACTAAATGCGGCTACCTTGGCGGCAGGCCAGCATACGCAGCTTTTTGAGTCGGCGCATTTCAGCAGCGGCCGAATTCCGAAGGAGCTAAAGCTGGACCTGGAATGCCTTACCGCCCTAACGACACCCACAGGCGAAACCGGCTTGCTGGTGCTGGGCTCGGGCGCTACAGCGGCACGGGAGCAGGGCTTCTGGGTGCCACTGCCCAAGGCGGCGGGCAGTGCCGAAACAGTGTACCCTATAAGCTTGAGCGGGCTGTACGCCGCCCTGCGCACGCACCTGCCGCCCGATGTGGTGCTGAACCTGGAGGCCGTAGCGGCTACTGCTACCGAGTTGCTCATGTTTCAGCGCACAGTAGGCTCAGCGAAAGGCAACTTGCTGTTCCGGTTGCCCTTAGTCGCCACTTTTGAGTATCTCCAGCACCGCACAATCCAGGTGCCACCCATTCGGAAGCAGCTGTTTGAACTGCCCATGATTGATGGCAAGCCAGCCGGTTTCTCGGGAGCCACGTGGTTTGAGAATACGCTGTTTGTCACGGCTTCTGTAGAAGACACCCAGGATGCCGTGCTGGACGGTGCCGTGTTGGGCTCGTTTGTAGGGATCCTGCGCCTAACCGAATCAAGCAACAAAGTTCTGCCCGTTACGCTGGCCCAACTAGAGCTACCCGGCGGCAAACCGTATCGGGGCAAAGTAGAAAGCATAGCTGTGCGCCGTCGCGTAGGCACTAGCCGCTATGAATTGCTGCTGGTTACGGACGATGATGCCGGCGGCTCTACGGCCGTAACGGTGGAGCTGACCTTGTAGGTTTGAGTTGCCCAAGGACCTAGTGGCGTACAGGTTTCGGGCCTTGGGCAACGGCCGAGGTAAAAAATGCATCCGGCAGTCTGGAAGTTATTCCGGGCCGCCGGATGCGTTTTTTCTATTACCTCAAACCTGTGCTTATGTCGTATTCTCGCCTCAAACAACTGCTTAGCGGGGGGCTTTTTTTGCTCTCGTTGTGCGTGTATTGGCTCACGCTGGAGCCCACCGCTTCGTTCTGGGATTGTGGCGAGTTTACGGCCAGCGCCTACAAGTTGCTGGTACCGCATCCGCCGGGCGCGCCGCTGTATTTATTGCTGGGGCGGTTGGCCTCGTTGCTGGCCCTAGGCGAGCCCACGCAAGTAGCAGTGCTCGTGAATATGGTGTCGGCCGTGGCCAGCGCCGCTACGGTAGCCCTGCTGTTTGGTATCATCACGGACCTAGCTGAGCGACTGGTATTTACTAGCCCCTTTCACGCCTCAAACCCTCAGCCCGGTACCGCAACGGCTTTGGTGCTCAGCAGTGGGGTAGTGGGGGCGCTAGCGTTTGCTTTCTCCGATTCTTTCTGGTTTAATGCCGTGGAGGCGGAGGTGTATGCCTTATCAACTTTCGGAACGGCGCTGGTAGTTTGGCTGATGCTGCAGTGGGAAAAGCGGGCCGATGACGCGGGCGCCGACCGGTGGCTGCTGCTCATTGCCTACGTTATCGGGCTGGGCATTGGGGTGCATCTGCTGAATTTGCTGGCTATTCCAGTGCTGTGCCTGGTGTGGTATTTCCGGCGCGCCGCGCAGCCTAGCTGGCGTGGGGTTGTCATGTCGTTACTGGTCGGCAGCGCGCTAGTACTGGTGGTGCTGGAGGGCATTATTCCGGGGCTTCCGACGCTAGCGGGGGCTAGTGAAGTGTTCTTCGTGAACACCTTCGGGTTGCCGTATAACTCGGGGCTAGTACTGTTCCTGCTGCTGTTTGGCGGGTTGCTGGCAGTTGCATTTCGGGCGGCTTACCGGTTGGGGCGCGTGGGGTTGCACACGGCGTTGCTAGGCCTGGTGTTCGTGCTGATTGGCTATTCCTCATACCTGATTGTGCCTATCCGCAGCAGCTTCAATCCTACCATCAACGAAAATGCACCCAACGAAGTCCTGTCGTTCGTGAGCTATTTGCGGCGCGAGCAGTACGGCGACCGGCCCCTGCTCTACGGCCCTCATGTATTTGCCCAGCCCACGGCGCAGGAAGACGGCGCCCCGCGCTATACCCGCCAAAACGGCCGCTACGAAGCCACCGACCACCGCGCGGAACTGCGCTACGAAGCTTCCGATAAGATGCTGCTACCCCGGATTTATAGCGGTCCGGCGGGTACTACCCCGGACGCGGTGCGCAACTACCGTAAGTGGGTTGCTGATCTGGAAGAGGGCCGCAAGCCCACCATGGGGCAGAACCTGCGCTTTATGTGGCAGTACCAGTTTGGGCATATGTTCTGGCGTTACTTCGGCTGGAATTTCATTGGCCGCGAAAGCGACGTACAACACGCTGGCGTGCTCTGGCCCTGGAACTCTGACCAGGCGGTGCCGGCCAGCGTAGCCGAAAACCGCGGCCGCAATGCGCTATTGGGGTTGCCGTTTCTGCTGGGGGTAGTAGGGCTAGCGTGGCAGGCGCGCCGTAATAGCCGGCAGGCCCTGGTGGTGGCGTTGCTGTTTGCGCTTACCGGCCTAGCCATTGTATTTTACCTCAATCAGCCGCCACAGGAGCCCCGTGAGCGAGACTATACCTTTGCCGGGGCCACCATGGCCTTTTGCATCTGGATTGGCCTAGGCGTTCCGGCCCTGCACGCCGCATTCGGGCGGTTGGTGGCATCAGCGCGGCTGCGGTTGGTGCTGGTTTCGGTGCTAGGCCTAGCAGTACCCGCCCTGATGGCCCTGGAAGGCTGGGACGACCACGATCGGACCGGCCGCTTCAGCTCCATTGACTATGCCAAGAACGTGCTGAATACCTTGGCCCCCAACGCCATTCTCATCACTGAAGGCGACAACGACACGTTCCCGCTCTGGTACGCCCAGGAGGTTGAAGGCGTACGCCCCGACGTTCGGGTGATGGTATCGGGCTACCTCAATACCGACTGGTACGTGGAGCAGATGCGGCAGCGCAACTACCAATCGGCGCCACTGCCTTTGTCCATCAGCCCGGCCCAGTACCGGCAAGGCACCAACGACTACCTGCCTTTCGTGAAAAACCCTGCCGTAAAGGAGCTGAATGTGCGCGAGTTTGTGCAGCTCGTGTCCCAAAACAGCCCGCTACTGCAAGTGTCGTACGGCGACGGCTCGAAGACCCTGCTGTCGTACCCCTCCACTAAGCTAGTGCTGCCCATTGATACGGCTGCTGTGCGGCGCAGTGGCATTGTGCCGCCCGAGCGGCTGGGGCAGATAGTGCCTCGTATGGAGTGGCAGGTGAGCCAAGGCGCGCTGGAAAAGAAAAACCTGGCGCTGCTGGATGTGCTGGCCACCAACAACTGGCAGCGGCCGGTGTATTTTGCCAATACCGTGAGCCCCGCTAACTACCTTGGGTTAGAAGCCTACCTGCAGCTAGAGGGCCTGGCCTGCCGCCTGTTGCCGTGTCGGGCGCCGGCCGTACGCAGTACAGCAATACGGCTGCCGGAAGAAGGCGTAGTAGCGAAAGACCTGCTCTACGACTCCCTAATGCGCAAATACAGCTACCGCAACCTTGATAATCCCAAGGTGTATTACGATGAAAATCAGCGTTTCAGCCTAGCGCCTTACCGTCAGCAGTTTGCCCGCCTAGCCCGCGCCTACACCGATGCTGGCAACCTGCCCCGCGCCCGAGAGGTGCTGCACAAATGCCTCAGCGTGCTGCCCGACGCCGCGCTGCCCTACGATGCCTACACGCCCGATCTGGTCCCGTCGTTGGTAGCCGTAGGAGAAACGGAGCGAGCCAAGGAAATCATGGACACGCTTACTACCCGTACCACGCAGCACCTGGCCTACTATGCTTCCCGCCCCGATGCCGCGTTATTCGACCGGGAAATAGGGATGCAGCTTTTCACGCTGCAACACCTCTACGTTGCCGCCGCCGACACGGGTGATGTAGCGCGTGCCAACGAGTTAGCGGGCATTCTGCAGCAATATGGCGGTTGAATGCAGGAAGCAACCTAGGCGTTTTTTCAACGGTGTATCTTTTCGCTTTACTAAAGGCAAAAAGCACGGCAAATAGCAAGCAGTCAGGAATTAAGCGCCCGAGAAAGGTGTTGTCAGGCCAGCATAAACTGGCTTGAAATTCTACTTCATGATTCTCTTCAACACGCGTTTTCTTTACCCCGTCAGTGCCGTGAAACTGCAGGAGCAACACGGGCTACTACCCGCCGAATTCCTGCAAACCGTTCAAGCCCTGCAGCCCTTCCTGGAAAAGGAAAAAGCCTACGGCGACATCTGTACCACGCACGTAACCTCGCCCCGCGGCCGTCAGCTGGTGGTGCACTACCGCAAAACGTATTCTCCGCAGGATGGCTTTATTGTTGAAATTCTGGATGCCGAAGTGGTACGCCCACTGGCTCAGGTAGCGTAGGGTATCCTTCGTCTGTAACCGATTACTGGCACTCTGCACTTATGTGGGGTGCCAGCTTTTTTTAGCCCTGCTCTTATAGTAGCTTACATTCTCTCAGGCGCGGATAAAGAAGCAAAATATTACTACCGACTTACTAGCTAGCTTGACCTGCTTCTACTTAACTGGGGGCGCCAATTGCTGAATCCAGCTGCGGATAGCATCCAGCCCGGCAGCGGAGAAAACCGGCGAGGGTTGCCCATCAATGAGCGGCCACTCGGTAGGCGAGCCTTGGAACAAGTGGTTGATGCCCTCCAGACGCCTAGTCTGTACCTGGCGGTTGTTTTTAAGCCCTTTTTCCAGCAGCGGCAGGTTTTCATTTACGCTGATCTGTAGGTCATTGGTGCCGTGCAGCAGCAAAACGGGGCATTGCACGGCCTCTAGCTCGCGTTGGGGGTAGAAGCGCAGGTAGGAGCGGGCCCAGGTAGAGGTCAGCCACGTGGCCCCAGCCGCATATACAGAGTCGGGGAGGCTGGGTAGGTTTTGGCGCAGTGCCTTGGCCACTGCCGCGCGGGCGGCCTGGTCGTCGGGGTTTTGGCGGACTAGCTCTACCATGGCCCGTTGCTTCTTTTGCAGAGCATCGAGGCGCTTTTTCTCGTCTGCTTTCTGGCGCAGGCGCTGCTGATCTAGGTAAATCTGAATCTGGGCGGCATTGGCTCCATCGGCTCGCATTTTCTCCACCTGTTGCTGGGTGGCCGTTTGGTTTTGCTGATACCGCCGCGCCAACGTTTGGAGCGCGCTATCGGCCATGGCAGCAGGGAAGCCCAGGGCGGGTTGGGAGGCCAGCACCTCGGACCCCGATAGTCCGGCGGCGGCCAGCGCTACCACAAAAGCCGGTGGGTTGGGCCGGGCAGCTGCCAGCAGGGCCACGTTGCCGCCTTCGCCGTGCCCAATCAAGCCCAGGTGCTGGGCATCAAGCAGCGGTTGCGTGCGCATAAAGTCAAGAGCCGCCTGGGCATCATGCACCCGGTCATCGGGGCTGGCGGCGGCATCTTGCCCGCCTGATTTTTCCACGCCCCGATCATGAAAGCGCAGCACCGCTATGCCGCGGCGGGTAAGGTAGTCGGCTAGGCCCCCCAGCAGCTTGTAGTTGCCAACCTGCCCATCCTTGTTTTGTGGGCCCCAATCAGAAAGCAACGCTACGGCCGGAAACGGGCCTTGCCCCGCCGGAATGGTAAGTGTGCCGCTCAGGCTGAGCTTGTCTACTAGGTTCGGCACTATCACTTCCTCTACCCGGTAAGGCGGCGGAAACCGAAACGTTTTCGGCGGACTAGGTGGCGGCGCCACAAAGGCTAGGGTAAGCGAGGCCTTAAACCCCGGCTGGGTCCAGACACCTACTAGCTGCTTGCCATCGGCGGAGCGCTGGCCTTTAAATTGGCAGCCTACCTGCTCGGCGTAAAAAATAACCGTGTCGCCGTTCTGGGCTACCGCCGTAGGAATCCGGTCGATGCGCTGGAGCGGCACATTAAGCACGGCAAACCGGTTGCCGCTGGCCAGCTCCGTTACAATAAACTGAATGGGCAAGCTGCCGCCAGGCACCGTTAACGGGCCTTTCCACTCGCCTTCCAGCGAGTACTTGTTGATAGCCTGCGCCTGCACCACTCCGGGAAGCACCAGCCAGCACGCCAGCAGCCACAGTAGCCACCACGCCCGAAGACCGGTTTGAAACTGCTGAAATACCAACCCGAAGCTCAGGCCTGAAGTACGTGTGAAAGCGCCGGATATCATGAAAAAGCTAGCAGATAACGCTGAACGAAGAGGCTTGAGTTAAGGAAGCAACACCCGGTCGATGACGTGCACGATGCCATTGGTGCATTGCACATCCGGAATAAGCATGCGGGCAGGGGCCGCATTGCTCTTGCCCTGCACGGTTAGCACTCCGTTCGAAAAAGCACCTAAGGAAAGTGGTGTGCCACCCAACGGGGTAACGGCGGTATTTTCGGGTAGCTCGGGCGTGAACTTGCCGCCTACCAGCACGTGGTTGAGCAGCACGGCCGTAACGGTTTCCTTGGGCAGCTTGCGAATGTCGGCGGGCACCAGCAGTGGCACTTGCAGCAACGTGCCTAAATCACGGAAAGCCTGGTCACTAGGGGCAAAAACGGTGAAAGGCCCTGCACCCTTGAGGGCCCCGGCCAGTTCTGTGTACAGCACGGCTTCTACCAGGTAGCTTAGCTCCGGTGAGGTAAACACCTGCGCATCTTTCAGGGCTACCGCCGACTGCACAATATCGCCACCAGTAGCCAGCAACACTTTGTCAATGGGGTGGATGGTGCCGTTGGTGGCTTTTACATCGGTGGCCAGTATGCGCGAGCCATTCACGTAGCGCACGCCATTGCGTTCAAGTATGCGGCGGCTCACGCCAGCCGCTGAGCCCGAAGTTAGGCCCGGCGTAAGGGCAGCGCCGGGTAGCGTTCCGCCGCTTACGTGATAAAGCAGGGTATTCGTGAGGAAGGAGGGTTGTAGGCCGTTCAGGTCAGAAGCGGTGCGCAACCCCAGGCGGGCAAACGCCGCATTAGTAGGCGCAAAAACGGTGAAGTTACCTTCGGCATCATTTGGATTTTTATTGGACAGTGTCTCGACAACTCCACCCCGGACCGCGGCATCTTCCAACATCTGGAAGTCTGCGTTGGCTACGGCTACGCTGGCAATAGAAGCATCCGACTCCGTGTCCTTCGCGCAACCCGAGAAAAGCAGGGCACCGGAGATGAGGAAGTAAATAGAGGCAGTAGAGAGTTTTTTCATGCGCCAGCGGTACTTTTAGCGGAAAGTTTGACTAGGCCTCCGAGTAGAGGCAGAGTACAAACGAAAACAAATGTTCATTGGATTTGCCTCATAAACAAACCGATTCGCAATTTGCTTTCGTATGTGCGCAGCAAGTACCCACCGTATTTTCCTAAATTGAGAATAGAGCACAAATTGTGTTTTACGCCTGTGGGGCTATTGTTAATTTTTTTGAAATCGTCCTCTTTTATTCGATGAAGCACACTTACTCCTCGCCCATCGTGGCATTTCTTCTGTTGAGTTGTTTGGCGGGCCGGGCCCAAAGCCTGAGCAGCGGCTTTATGTCGGGCAAAAACCACGGCTCGGTTTCCGTTTCGGCAACCCAAGAGTGGTATGAAAGTGTGTATCTGGTGCCCGAGAAAATTGATGCCGTACCTATTTTCAAGCGCATTGAAGTGCGCTCCGTGAGTGTGTATGCCAACTACGGCATCACCGATAAAATAGAAGCGGTGCTGAGCCTGCCTTATATCCGTTCGGAAGGAAATGCGGACAGCAGAGTGGTGCAAGACCTGCGCTATACCAATGTGCGCCAGGGGGTGCAGGACATTTCGGGCCTGCTTAAGTTCAAAACGTTTTCTACGGAGCTGGGCAGCAGTATCCTGAACCTAATGGGGGTAGTGAGCGTGAGCACGCCGGTCAGCAACTATAAGTCGGAGCAGGGCCTAGAGTATATCATTGCCATCGGCAACAAGGCCACCAAGGTTTCTACGTCCGGTATTGCGCATTTACAAACTGTTTCGGGCGTATTTATCACGGGGCAGGCGGGCTACAGCGTGCGCTCGGGTAGGGTACCCAATGCCTTTGTGGCCGAAACTAAGGTAGGCTATGCCGGCCCCAAGTTTTATATCGATGGCTGGGCCGCTTTTCAGAAGTCAGGCAGCAACGGCACCGATATTCTGCAGCCCGGCTTCGATAATTTTTTTCCGGCTACCCGGGTCGATTTTACGCGAGTGGGGGTAAGCGCATTTCGGCCGCTGGCCCAGGGGCTTGGGCTCGTGGTAGGGGCTAGTACCTATGTGGCCGGCCGCAATGTGGGCAAGTCTACGGGCGTAACGGGCGGGCTGGCGTACAACTTCTAACCTGTTGAGCATCTGACTAGTAAAAGTGCCTTGCTTCTGTTTTGGAGCAGGGCTCTTTTGTTTTGGGAAGAGGCTAGGTGCAGCTAAAGCTTCAAGTGAGCGGCTCTTAGTTAAGTTTGCTGTAAGTGTAGTTAAGAGCTAGCGTTGTGCTCTTGGCCGGAGAGCCGCTGCATTCAAAGTTGAGCTTTTACCTTCGCAGCTGCGTACGTAGGCCTTGACCTCTCACTCCACCCAATTCCTCTTTATGGAAGCGACTACCCTTGAGCAAGCTCCCACTCGGCTTGAACACGACTTTCTTGGCGAGCGAGCCATTCCTGATAATGTGTACTATGGCATCCAGACGCTGCGGGCCATCGAAAACTTCACCATCACGGGCATTCCGCTGAAATCGGAGCCGCTGTTTGTGCAGGCGCTTGCTTATGTGAAGAAAGCCGCGGCCATGGCCAACCGCGACCTGGGCGTACTAGCTCCCGATATTGCCGAAGCCATCATTCAGGCCTGCGACCGGGTAGCCAGCGGGGCGCTGGACAATGAATTTCTGACCGATATGATTCAGGGCGGCGCGGGTACATCCGTGAATATGAACGCCAACGAAGTAATTGCCAACGTGGCCCTGGAGCTGATGGGCAAGCGCAAAGGCGACTACGAGTTCTGCCACCCCAACAACCACGTCAACTGCTCCCAGTCTACCAACGACGCATACCCCACCGCGTTCCGTATTGCGCTCAGCAACAAGCTGATTGGCTACAGCGAAGCCCTAGGTAAACTGGCCGACGCCTTTGCCGCGAAAGGGGAAGAGTTCCGAAATGTGCTGAAGATGGGCCGCACTCAACTCCAGGATGCCGTGCCTATGAGCATGGGCGACGAGTTTAAGGCCTTTGCTACCAACTTGCGTGAGGAGCTGCTGCGGATTGAAGACAGCCGCAACCTCATCAGCGAAATCAACATGGGGGCCACGGCCATTGGCACCGGCGTGAACGCACCCAGCGGCTACGCTGAACTGGTAACCAAGCATCTGCGCGAAGTAACTGGCCTCAACCTCAGCCTGGCCGGCGACCTGATTGAAGCTACCTACGACACCGGCGCCTACGTGCAGCTTTCCGGGGTGCTGAAGCGCACGGCCGTGAAGCTCTCCAAAATTTGCAACGACTTGCGCCTGCTTTCCTCGGGCCCACGCACGGGGTTGTTTGAAATTAATTTGCCGCCCCTGCAGCCCGGTTCCAGCATTATGCCTGGCAAAGTAAACCCCGTAGTGCCGGAGGTGGTCAACCAAACCGCGTTCTACGTTATCGGGGCCGACCTTACCGTGACGATGGCCGCCGAGGCTGGCCAGTTGCAGCTGAACGTAATGGAGCCAGTTATTTCCTTCGCCCTGTTCACGTCCATTTCCTACATGACCAACGCCTGCCATACCTTAACGGATAAGTGCGTGGTAGGCATCACGGCCAACGCGCAGCACGCCGAGAACATGGTGCGCAATAGCATTGGCATTGTGACGCAGCTTAACCCGGTGCTCGGTTATGAAGCTTCCGCCGAAATTGCGAAAGAGGCTCTGAAAACTGGTAAATCAGTGTACGATATTGCCGTGACAGAGCGCCAGCTGCTTACCCAGGCCAAGTGGGACGAAATTTTCACGTTTGAAAACCTGATTCGTCCGGGCTTTATTCAGTAAGAGCACCTAGTAAACACAGCAGCGCCCTAGCCTCCGAGTTATCGTGAAGCTAGGGCGCTGCTGTGTTTACTAGGTGCCTGGTAAGCTCAAACCTCTGAAAAGCGGCTCCTCCGCTCCAGATATTGCTCCTATGTTTTCTAGAATTCCAGAATAAAGCCGATGGTGGGCGTAACGGTGGGGTCGTCGTCTTGGAGAAGGGTAGGAACCGCATTGGAGCCATCGGGGCGGATAGGCTGGCCATCGGTGGTGATGAAGCCGGTATTGTCGTCGGTGCGCTGAAAGGTGTAGCTGGGCAGGCTGGGGTTTTTCAGCAAAAACGCGTTCTGCACATCCAGGAACAGGTCGATGCTGGTGCGGCGCCAGTTGAACTTCTTATCGAGGCGGAAATCAAACTGCTGGAAACTGCCCAAGCGTACGGTATTCAGCTGCGAGTAGTCGAGTACGCCGCGGCCCACGGCCAGGTAGCTGGCCTGCGAGGCTTCGAGGTCAAAAGGAGTGTAGGGCGAGCCGCCGGCAAACCGATACTTAAAGCCCATTTCCCAGCCTTTGTTGAATTTCCGACCTAGCAGCGCCGAGGCCAGAAACCGGGAATCCCAGGCGGAAGGACGGTACTGCCCCGTAGCGCCCGAAAACTCTGAGCGGAAAGCCGTGAGTGAGGTTACCGCAAAGATCTTTTTGGTGAGCTTCTGCTGGAAAAACAGCTCCGCGCCAAATGCTCGGCCCTTGCCGGTACTGCTCACAGCCTCGTTGCCGAGGGCCGCAAAGTCGCCGCCCAGGTTGGCCAGCGAGATACCATCACGCACGGAAATGGGGTAGTGGCTGTACTTCTTATAAAAGCCTTCGAGCGTGAAACGGGTAGCGGCCGTGGGCAGAAACTCCAATCCGGCTACGTAGTGGTCGGAACGGATGTAGCGGCTGCCTTTATTAACGGGGTTACCTGCCTCATCCCGGAACCCAAGAATGGTGGAAGGCGGAATTTTGTAGTAGCGGCCCACGGAGGCGTTCAGGTTCCAGCGCTGAGCCAGGGCATACGAAGCCGATACACGCGGAGACAGGGTGCGCAGCAGGTTGCCGCCGTCTTCCGTGAAGGAGTTGCCATCGGTGCGCAAACCTGCCGACAGCGTCAGCCGGTCGTCGGGGAGCAGGGTGCGGGTTACTTGCCCGAATGCTCCGAAGCGTGCAAAGTCAATGGCCGTCTGGAAGCGCACATCTACGCGCGGCGACACCAGGTTGCCCTGCGCGTCGCGCACCTCGTTGCGCACCCGGTTGAAGAAACGGCTGTCGTACTGCACGTACTGGCCCACTACCCCATAGGCATACTGCCAACGCCCTATGGCCTTGTTCACATCCACGCGCAGCTTATTTTCGGTTTCGCCGGAGCGCGTCAGCAGCACCCTTCTCGATTCGTCCGTTGTGGTGCGGTCCTCAAATTGATCGAGCTTGTTGTCGAGCTGGGTGCGGCTGAGGGCCACGTTCAGGTAGCCATTTTCCAGCAGCTGGCGCAAGGCTAGGCCCACCGTGTAGTTCCACTGATCAATGGTAGGCGTGGAGCGCAGCGTGTATTCTTTGTCGGGAGAAGTTTTCCGGGGCACGGCCAGCTCAAAATGGTCGATGGCACCCAGGCCCAACGAGGTAATGGTGGTTTTAGGCGAGAGTTTGGTAGTGACTTTGTACTGGAAATCCCAGTAGTTGGGCCGAATGGGCAGGTCGATGGCTTTGAACAGAAACTGGAGGTAGGAGCGCCGGGCCGAGGCCAGAAAGGTGGTGTTCTTCGCCAAGGGTCCTTCCAGCGTGGCTGCCACCTCGGTGCCGCTCAAGCGCACGTTGCCTTGCACGCGGTCGGGGTTGCCGTCGCGCTGCCGGAACTGCAGCACCGACGACAAGGCGTTATCGTAGCGCGCCTCAAAGGCCGAGGAGCTCAGGGTTACGTCTTCAATAAATGATACGTTCAGAATGCCCGTGGGCCCACCCGAGGAGCCCTGGGTCTGGAAGTGGTTGATAACCGGTACCTCAATACCATCGAGGTAGTACACGTTTTCGTTGGGCGCGCCACCCCGGATGATAATGTCGTTGCGGAAGCCCGAGGTGCCGCCCGTACCACCGCCGCCTACACCCGGCAGCGTCTGAATCACCTTGGAAATATCGAAGTTACCGCCGGGGTTGCTCTTGATTTCCTCGGTATTAATGCGCTGCACCGACAAGGGCGTTTCGGCCGTGGCCACCCGGATGGCACGGCTACCTACCACCTGTACCTCGCTCAACTGCTGGCTGCTGCTGTTCAGCTCCAGGTTAATGATGGACGCATTGCCGGAGGTAATGACCACATTGGCCCGCAGCAACGGCTCATATCCTACAAACGAAGCCCTTACATTGTAGCTGCCCGTTGGAATATTAGCCAATCGGTAGCGGCCCTCTGCATCGGAGGAGGTGCCCAGCTCCGTGCCTTCCAACACAACCGTAACGCCCGGCACTACTTCCTGCGTTTTTCGGTCGCGTACAATCCCCGTCAGGATGCCCGTTGATTGGGCCATAGCGCTGGATGCGCTGAGTAGCAAAAGCAGCAGGTAAAGTGCTCTCATGGTAAGTGCAAGTGATATGGCGGTATTTTATTATCGCAAACCTATAGCTGTTTAGTATGTTTTCGTATTACTGAAACTATTTTTGGTAGTATATCCTAAGTCAACCTTCGCGACATGAACTATGCCTTTTTCCGTCAGCTAGTTGATCTGGCCGAAGCTTTCGAGGCGCAGCATTTCACCAGTGGCTCGGCAGATGATATGGCAGCATTTGCCGCGTGGCTACACACGCGCACGGCCACCGGGCCCGATGCTACGGCCGTAACCCGCACCGCGGCCCACCAGGCTGAGTTTGACGAGTCGCGCATCAGTAAGCTGATCACCTTCATGTATCGGTATGCGCGCACCTATATGCGGTTGGCGCTGGAGGGCTCGCCCTTGCTGACCTATGATGATTTCTCGTACCTGGTTACGGTGTACGGGCAGCAGCCGCTCAGCAAAACCGAGGTGATAGTGCGCAACATTCATGAAAAACCCACCGGCACCGAGATACTAAAGCGGCTCCTGAAGCAAGGCCTGCTAGCCGAGAAGGCCCACGAAACCGACCGGCGCAGCAAGCTGCTTACCATCACGGAGAAAGGCCGGCAAGTGCTGTTTATGCTGTTTGGGCGCATGGGGCAAGTAGCCCACATGGTGGCCGGCACGCTGGAGCCCGCCGAGCGCAAGCAATTACTCTACCTGCTGCTCAAACTCGATACCTTCCACCACGACATTTTCCTGAACGACCGTTCCCAGACGTTTGAGCAGCTGCTGCAAAGCAGGTTTCCCAACTTGCCAAGCACCAACGCGCCGCGGGAATAATGCCCCGGATAGTTTTAGAAGCGCCAACAAGGCCTGAATTTTACACAGCTACTAGGTAATCAGGTCTCGGAATGCCTATTTTAGATAAGATTTTATAGCATATACCATGAGTGAGAATAGCCAACTGGTTACCACCGTTGAAGAGGATAAGTCAGCTAGCACCGGCCACGCGGGGTTGCGGGCTTCGGCTCGGAATAAGGTAAGAGCTATCAATTACAAGTACGCTCAGCCTACCATTGATGTGGCGCTGGTTTCCACGGCCTGTAAGCTGTTGCCGTTGGTGCACCTTATTGAAGCCATCAAGCCCCACATTGCCACCGAACCCGTGTTTGAGTCGCGGCGTGAGAAGATGCATGCGCAAATGGCGCTGGTACTGGAGCAGCTAAAATCAGAACGGCCGAAGCGCAAAGCCCTCACGCATGCCTTCAAAACGCTGGGCGATTTTACCCTTGAATCGGTAAGAGAGGTAAAGAAGGAGGAACTGAAGAACTCAGCTAAAGGATTTGTAGTGGCCACTATCAAGAATGCGCCTTCCCTAATCAGTGCGGCCAAGCAAGCTGGTCTGTTGTCATAGCCCCAGCAGCTTACTGAACGACCATACAATAAAAAGGCCTCTCTGCTAAGCAGAGAGGCCTTTTTATTGTACCCAGAGCCGGGGTCGAACCGGCACATCTTTCGATATCGGTGTTTGAGACCGACGCGTCTACCGATTCCGCCATCTGGGCATTTCGAGCCGTTCTTGTCGGTAGATCAGGAACGGGATGCAAACTTAGCCAGACTTTCGCGAATGCGCAACAGGTAACGTTTTTTCAAATAATAGGTGCGCACTTGTTCCAGGGCCTGAGGGCGGGCATCAACGGGTAATCCTTCATAGCCCGCCAGCACCGGCTCAATGCCAGCTTCCAGCGTGTCCGTCAGGGCGTTGACTTCATTTTCGAGGCGTTCAACTGCCGCCTCATCAGGCTCGAATTCCAGCTCCATGAGCTGTTCATTCAGGTCCATAACTTCCATCAAAAAATCTGCGGGAAGCTCCTGTTTTCCTTCTTCCAGCATGCCATGGCGACCTAAAATATAGGCCATTCGCTGGTCGGGGTGGGAGAGGGTGCGGTAGGCGTTGGTGTTGAGCGTGGCTAGGTGTAGAATTTCCTGCTGACGCTCGGGACTTTCCGTGGCATGAAAATCAGGGTGATATTCGCGGCTCAGGGCGTAGTAGCGGCGTTTAAGTGCGGCCTCGTCGGGGCGGAAAGTTTCGGAAAGTTCGTAGAATTCGAAGTAGTCGGGAGTCATCAGCAAAAAGGGAAGCTAGCCTGCGTGAGGCAAGTACTAGGGCACATACGGCCGCCAACCGGTAATGGCTGACGGGTATAAAGCCCTAAAGCCAGTAGAAGGTTTGGCAACTGGCAGGGCCTAGCCCAGATCAGCGGGCATGGTGGCGGGCTCCACTTTGTGCACCGAGAAAGCCACCGGCGCTGCCGCAAATAAGGTTTTGGTGGCGGGCCACACTTGCCCAAATAGCTCAGAGCGGCGGTAGGCATTTAAGGAATCAGCTGAGTCCCAGTGGCTGTGCGTGCAGAACACGTGGGGCATGTCCGCATCTTGCCACAGCTCTAGAAACTGGCACCCCGGCATCTGCCGAATTTGGTGTTCAGAATCTCGGAAAATCTGAAGAAATTCCGCCACCCTTTCGGGAGCAAACGTCATGCGCACAATCCGGATGAGCATAGGATGAATAGGTGTGGAAGTGGTGAGTAATACGAGTGGATAAAAGTAGCCTTAAGAGTGTGTCATCCTGTCAGGTTTTACTTAACATAATAAATAAACAGAATGAAAAATGCTTTTTTAAGCCTCTAATGAAGGTTTGAGCTATTGTTAGACTAGGCTTCCTCCAGCGGAAAGCGCACATCCACCTGCGAGTCGAAGTGCAGGCCTAGCAGCTCCGAAGCATTGCCTTGATTGATGCCAATGCACAGTTGGTCGCGGCTGTTGAAAATGCACACCGCCTCACCAGGCGAGGTAGACTGAAAATGCGGCAGAATTTCGCGCACCGTTTCGCGGGCAAAGTGAATGGTGCAGGGCCGGTTGCGGCCAATGACTTCCACTGCCGTGCGCGTGATGTCGGTAATGAGGTTGCCGTAATGATCCACGTGCACCACGTGGCCGGTGATGCGGTTATCCTGCAGGCGCAATTGGCGGTTCAGCAACTGATACACTTCCGTGGCAGCAGGGCCCAGTGAGGCTAGCTCTTCGCCGAGAGCCAGGCGCACGGCGGCGGGGGCCAGCAGGTCGCGGGTAGGAGAGGAGGTTGCGGTATGCTCAGTGCCTAGCTTCACAAATTCTTCGGGCGGACCATCACACAGCAAAGGTAGAATGCCGTTGTCGGCGGACACAAAATAGTGGCCTTTGAAACGGGCGGCATGCCAGGCGGCGCGTGGGGCGCCTAGGTCGTTGACGCCAATTAAGTGTACCGTGCCCTCGGGAAAATCATGATACACTGAGCCCAGCACGTGCACGGCATGCGCGATGTTAAACGGTTCAATGCCATGCGTAATATCGATTACGGGTACTTGCGGGCCTAGCTGCAGAATTTTGGCTTTCACGGCCGCCACGTAATGGTCGCGGTACCCAAAATCTGACAGAAACGTAATCAAGCCCATGACCGGAAATTCGGAGTTATTCGTACTATTGCCAAGACCCCTGCGGGGGTGGCAAAAGTAGGCGTTTTGCCGCGAAACAGGTACCGCAACGATAATCTGATTTTTGTTGTTGTATCCTGTAGAAGGCTCCACGGCTCCGGCCTTCCACTTCTTTTCTTCTCCTTCCGCTTTTTAATTCCCTCTAGTTTGGTCGAGAAAATCATCACGCTCGAAAACGTCTCCCTGGTTGAATTCCTGGGTCCTGACAATCAAAATATCCGCCAGTTGGCAGCTGCCTTTCCGGGCAGTAAAATCATTTCCCGCGGCAACGAAATCAAAATCCAGGGCCAAACGGCCGTGATTAGCCGCATCAACGAAATCTTGTCGGCCTTGCTGGAGCACTACCACCAGTATGGCCAAATCACCGATAAAACCGTGAGCCAGTACCTGACTTCGGCTGATGAAGATCAGCAGGATCGGATTCTGGCAGTTTCGCCCGACGTAATCTTGTTTGGGGCGAAGGGCGGCGTTATTAAAGCCAAAACGGTCAACCAGCAGCGCTTGGTAGATGCCGTACTGAAGCACGACCTAGTGTTTGCGCTGGGGCCGGCTGGTACGGGCAAAACCTACATTTCGGTGGCGTTGGCGGTGCGGGCGCTTAAAAACAAAGAGGTCAAGAAAATCATCATCTCGCGCCCCGTGGTAGAAGCCGGCGAAAGTCTCGGTTTCTTGCCCGGCGATATGAAGGAAAAGGTTGACCCGTATCTGCGCCCGATTTACGACGCCTTAGAGGACATGCTGCCGCCCGAGAAGTTCAAGTTCTACCTCGAGAACAAGACCATCGAAATTGCGCCCCTAGCCTACATGCGCGGCCGAACCCTCAACAATGCTTTCGTGCTGCTGGATGAGGCCCAGAATACCACGCCTAGCCAGCTGAAGATGTTTCTGACCCGGATGGGCCCGCACGCTAAAGTGATGGTGAACGGCGACCGAAGCCAGATTGACCTGCCCACCAAGCAAAAATCCGGTCTGATTCAGGCCCTGGATATTCTGCGCAATGTGCAGGATATCGGGTTTGTGGAAATGACCTCGGAGGACGTAGTGCGCCACCGCCTGGTGAAGCAGATTGTGCAGGCCTACGACCAGTTTGACGTGCAGCAGCAGAAGGAGCAGGCCAATCAAGGCAACCGCCCCGTGCGCGACTACCAGCCCAGCTACCGCCGTCGGCAGGACGAAGTAGCTAACCATGACCCCGGCAAGCACCCTGATGCCCGCCGCGAGAATGATGGCATGCAGGCCTTGCCCGTGAACGAGGAGCAATAGGCCCTCGGCGGTTTGCCGCTCTCTAGTACCTAGTAAAACAGCCACCCACCGGGTGGCTGTTTTTTTAGCCGTGGTGGAGCCGCCAGAAACAAGTGGATCTGCTACTTTCGCCCAAACCCAATCCGCAGAAAACCCTGCCCAACTCATCCCCCTGACGAAAGCTCCCATGCAGGTACATCGTATTTCTTCTCCACAAGCGCCGGAACTCGATGCGGCGCTGGCTATTCGTAAAACCGTATTTGTGCTTGGCCAAAACGTGCCCGCCGACCTGGAAAACGATGCCCATGATCGTACCGACGCTACGCACTACTTGGCACAGGCCACCGACGGCACACCTTGTGGCACGGCGCGGTGGCGCGTTACGGAAAAGGGCGTGAAGTTGGAGCGCTTTGCAGTGCTAGAAGGTTTCCGCAACCAACAGGTTGGCGCTGCGTTGCTGGCCGCCGTGCTTCAGGATGTAGACGCTGCTTACCCCCATGCCACCGTGTATCTGAATGCGCAACTGCCCGCCGTGCGCTTCTATGAGCGGCACAACTTTGAGAAAGTAGGCGAGCAGTTCACTGAAGCAGGCATCGAGCACTACACCATGGTTTGGAAGCGGCCCTAGGCTGGTTTAGAAGCTGAACCCTGCCGAGGCCCCGGCAAAAGCGCACAATATTACCGCCCTGTTTTCAGTGATGAGAGCAGGGTTTGCTTTTACTATTCAGCTTGTTTTACTCGCTTCGCCTCCCGATACTGCCGGCTTCTACGCAACTAGCCAGCCACGCTACATTATCGGTTTATGGTCATCAAATGGGCTCCTAACGCCTTTGTTCGGCTTACGCTGCCGCTCATGGCCGGCATCCTGACGTATCTGTATTTCGGAGAAAGCCTGCCCAACGTGTGGCCGGCAGTAGCAGGGCTGGCAGCACTATTTTTCGGGGTGCAACTGTGGGCAGCCAAGCAACCGGGCCCGGCACCTACCGATTTTGCCGGACTCGTGGCCGTTGTAGCGCTATACGTAGCCGGTGCGGCGCTAACCCAACAAGCCACCGAAAAGCGCGCCCCTGACCACTTATATCGTTTCGGGAGCCGTGTGGAATTCTATCGGGCGGTGGTTGATGACTACACCGTGACGCGGCCGGCAACGTATGCCACCACCGTGCGCGTGTCGGCAGTACGGGTGGCAGGCCAGTGGCAGCCGGCGCAGGGCGGTATTCGGGTAAGCATTCCGCGCGAGGAAGGAGTGGCAGCTCCGCAGTATGGAGAGGTATGGGTGGTTCGGGGTGCGCCGGCACCTAGCAAACCGCCCCTAAACCCAGGCGAGTTCGACTACCGCCGCTACCTGGAGTATCATCAGGTGTACCACCAGCAGTTTATTCACCCCGATCAATACCAGCAAATTGCCTTTGCCCCACCGAGCCGCCTGCGGGCCATGGCCATGCATGCGGCCCATGCGCTGGATGGCGTATTCCGGCAGTACGTGCACGCCAAGCGGGAATACGCACTGGCCTCGGCGCTTGTGTTGGGCATTAAGGATGAGGTAGATCAGGAAACCAAGCAGGCTTATGCCAGCACCGGCACCACGCACATCATGGCGGTATCGGGGTTGCAGGTGGGCTTATTGTTTGGGGCCGTTACATGGCTGCTAAGTTTGGTGCCGGGGCGACGTGGGGCCTGGTTCCGGTTAGTGGCTGCCGCGCTAGGGCTGGCTACCATCTGGAGCTATGCGTTTGTCACGGGGCTTTCCGCCTCAGTACTGCGAGCTGCCGTAATGTTCTCGTTCATCATTGTGGGGCGAGCCGGCAACCGCCAAACCTCCATGTTCAACCTGCTGGCCGTAGCAGCTTTCTGCCTGCTTTGCTACGACCCCTACCTGCTCTGCGACGTTGGGTTTCAGCTGTCGTTTCTGGCGGTGCTCAGCATCGTGTACCTGCAGCCCCGCATAGCGGCCTGGCTGCAGCCTCGGGAATATTTTCTGGATAAGCAGCGGCCCTGGCAGCCCAAGCCGGCGCAACAGGCCTGGCAGTGGCTGGGCACAGCCCTAGACTATCTATGGCAGGCTACGGCGTTGTCGTTGGCGGCGCAGGTGGCCACGTTTCCGCTGGGGCTATTTTATTTTCATCAGTTTCCACTCAGCTTTCTGTTTTCTAACCTGGTAGCGGTGCCCATCTCCAGCGGCGCCGTGTACGTGGGCTTGCTGTTGCTCGTGCTGAAAGGGGTAGTGGCCGTGCTAGGTCTGATTTCCGACCAAGCCGCTGCCGCGCTTGAGTGGCTGCCGCAGGCCGTGGCGTGGTTGTTTGAACAAATGATCTGGCTGTTCAATGAGTACATCTTTTCCATTGGCCGCTTTATGCCGGGTGCTCTGGTATCGGGGATTCAGGTGACGGCGCCGCAAGTCTGGCTTCTTTTTGCCGTAATTCTGGCGCTGCTGGTGTTTTTCCGGGTTCGGAAGCTGCCTTGGCTGGGCGTGGCGTGTGCGTTGCTAGGCGTATTTGCCGGTAGCCGGGTATGGGCCGCTCACCAGCTCGCTCCTGATAAGCGTGTGGTTATTTATAGCATTCCGCGCCGCTCAGTAGTAGGCTTTTGGCACGGAGCTGCGGCCGAAGTGGTTACCCTAGACTCCTTACCGCTTTCTGAAACCGAGCGCACTTACCGCATTGTGCCCGGCAGCATTCAGCGCGATGCGCAGCAGGTAAACTACCGGCCGGGGTGGCGCAGCAGCCCCATCCCAGCCCGGATAGCAGAGCCAGGCCTAACGCTAACTGCTTGGCGCGGCATGCGGATTGCCTTTGTGAACGGGCGCCTAAGCGGTGCCCGCCAGCCGCTGCCTGGTGTTCAAGCGGTTGTGCTGCGCCGCAATGCCCGCGTAAGCCCGCCGGAGCTGGCTGCCGTGTTCGGCAACTCGGCCCCTATTATTTTCGATTCTTCCTGCAAAAGTTGGTACGTGGCTCGGCAGGATTCTCTGTTGCAGAAGGCTGGTTTCCAGACGCATGACGTGACTATGCGAGGTGCTTTTACCGTTCAGGTGCAGCCCTAGGTAGGGCTACCCGGGGTGTTGGCCGAAACTTACCACGCATTCCCTACGCTATAGGCTTTATTAGTAGCATGTAATTTGTTACGTTTAGCTTTCGAGCTCCCGTTCAAGGCGGTTGGTGTACTCTGTTCGCCCGGCGCTTTTCTTTCACCGATTTGCAACGCTCCCTGACTATGGAAAACATGCCCACTCAGGAACTGGAAGATCTTCGCTTCATTCGCTATGAGGTGCAGGATTCTATCGGTTACATCACGCTCAATCGGCCCGAAAAGCGCAATGCGCTAAGCGCCGAGATGGTGACCGAGCTAAAGCACGCGTTCGAGTTTGCCGAGGATGATGAGGCCTGCAAGGTGATTGTGCTGCGTGCCGCCGGAGAAGTATTCTGTGCTGGAGCCGATTTGGCCTACATTCAGGAATTGCAGGGCTTTGGCTACAACGACAACCTAGCCGATTCCACTCACCTCATGCAGCTTTTCCACCAAATCTATACCCTCAAGAAGGTAGTTATTGGGGAGGTGCAAGGCCACGCGCTGGCCGGGGGCTGCGGCCTGGCTACCATCTGCGACTTCGCGTTTGCCGTGCCGGAGGCCAAGTTTGGCTACACAGAAGTGAAAATAGGGTTTCTGCCAGCTATTGTGAGCGTATTTCTGCTGCGCAAAATAGGGGAGGCCCGCACCAAGCAGCTGCTGCTCACCGGCGACGTGGTTTCGGCGCAGATGGCTCTGGACTTTGGCCTAGTAAATTTCCTGGTGCCCAAGGCTGAGCTGGCCAAAAACGTGTACGAGTTTGCTAGGCGCCTATGCACCGAAAACTCGGCGCAAAGCATGGAAACCACCAAGGAAATGTTGGCCCGTATTCCAGAAATGCCCTTGGAAGAAAGCCTGCGCTACGCCGCCCGCATGAACGCCGAAGCCCGTGGCTCCGATGACTGCCGCCGGGGCATTGCGGCCTTCCTAAGCAAAGAAAAAATTACCTGGGAAAACTAGGTCCCTTCTGTACACAAACCTGTTTCAACAGCTGCCACCAATGCCTGGTGGCAGCTGTTCTTGTGCCCAGCTTGTAACAGTCAGGGCAAACTGCATGTTCAGAGTCCGGGAAAGAGTAGTAACTTTCTCCCTTTTACACTTTCAAACTTCTCGGGAGCCCAACGGTTTAAGCCCTATGACGACATTGGCAGCCGTAGCCGTTACCACGGCTACCTTTCTTGGGATGGAATTCGTGGCCTGGTTCATGCACCGTTTTGTGCTACACGGGCCGTTGTGGTTTCTGCACCGCTCGCACCATGTGCGCCATCCGCACCGCTTTGAGCGCAACGATTTCTTTTTCCTTTTCTATGGGTCGCTCTCCATGCTGCTCATCGTTTACGGCTCCGCTGCCAAGGACTTCCGGTTCTGGATGGGGGTAGGGATTGCCAGCTACGGTACGCTCTATTTTTTCGTGCACGATGTGCTGATTCATGGGCGGCTGCGGTTCTGGCGTAAGTCGCGTAACTCGTATCTGCGGGCCTTGAACATGGCTCACAAAATTCATCATAAAACGACTGGCCGCGACGGCTCCGAAGAGTTCGGGCTGCTGTGGGTGTCGCCGAAATACTTTGCGTTGGCTCTCCGCAAGCCAGCTCCCACACGAGTACTTCGGCAGCGGTCAGGCGCATCCGTTTAAATAGTTAGTACAAGTATCGTGGGACAATTTTCTATCAGTGAACTGGAGCAGCTTTCGGGCATTAAGGCGCACACCATCCGCGTCTGGGAGCAGCGCTACGGCATTCTGCAGCCCGTGCGCACGGCTACCAACATCCGCACCTACTCCGAAGACGACCTGCGCCGGCTGCTGAACGTGGCCACTTTGTGCGGACGCGGCTACCGCATCTCGCAAGTGGCTAAACTCACGGAACAGGAGCTGTCCAAGGCCGTAATTTCCTGCGACGACGAAACTACCACCTACTGCCAGCACGTGAACGGACTGCTGGCCGCTATGCTGGAAATGGATGAGCTCAAGCTTACCCACATCTTTCAGCAGGCCACGGAGCGCAGCGGCTTCGAGCAGACGATGCTGCACATTATCTATCCGTTTTTACAGCGCATAGGCGTAATGTGGCAGGCCGGCACGGTAAATCCAGCTCAGGAGCACTTAGTCACGCACCTGATTCGGCAAAAGCTGATGGCCGCCACCGATGGACTGCCCCCCGTGCAGCCCGCTACTGCCAGGCGCTGGGTGATGTTTCTGCCGGAGGGCGAAATGCACGAGCTGGCTCTATTGTTTATGAACTATGCCTTGCGTTCCCGGGGGCACCACGTGCTGTACTTGGGCCAGAGCCTGCCCCTCGAGGATCTGAAAGCCGTGTACAATAGCTATCAGCCGTACGCGGTGCTGACGTGCATGACCGCCGTTCCGGAGCGCCACGAAGTACAGGATTTTGTGAATAGACTAAGTGGAATATGTCCTCGGCTGACCTTGTATTTGTATGGGCCGCTGGCTCAGGCCGAGAGCTTGCAATTGCCGGATAATACCGTTCGACTCCGCTTAATCACCGATTTTCTGACTATAGCCGACGAGCTTAAGGCCGCTCCCTTGCCAGTGGCGGAAGCCTGCTAGGTCCTGACCAAGCTCCAACCTCCCGGTTCAACAACACAAGCCCGGCCCAAAGGATAACATCCGGGGGCCGGGCTTTTGCGTACCTACAGTGGAGCATGCAAAGCCCGCTGTATAAGAAAAGTATCTGCTAGGTATTCGTTGACTAACAGCATGTTGTGCTGGTTTTTGAGGGTATGGTGTGGAGTTAATCAGAATAAAAAAAAATAAATCAGTATGTGTGCGTCGACTTTCAGAATCCCCCGTATATTTGTTTAACTTTTTGCCACGAAAAGCTAAACAGCATGACCTCTCTGGAATTCACAAATCAAGTACAGAAGATTTCTTACTCGCTAAAGCCCGTGGCGATGAACCTGACCCGCGACGCTGACGATGCCAAGGACCTTGTCCAGGAAACGTTAATGAAGGCGTTGCTGAACAAGGACAAGTTCAAGGCGGGCACTAACCTGAAGGCATGGTTGTATACCATCATGCGCAACACCTTCATTAACAACTACAATAAAATAACCAAGCGGAACAGCAATATTGATAGCACAGAGTATTTTCAATATTTTAATACCGACGAAAATTACATTACACACAACGGTGCTACCTCCGATTTCGTAGTAACAGACATCAACGAAGCAATAGCCGGTTTATCTGCCGATTATCGCACTCCGTTTATGATGTACTACATCGGTTACAAGTACCTGGAAATTGCGGAAAAGCTGCAAATCCCGATTGGAACCGTGAAAAACCGTATCCACATCGCTCGCAAAGAACTCAAGCAAGCGTTGAAGACATACGCCCCCGGCGTGTAGGGAATAGGGAGAGAGTACAGACCCGCCCCGGGCGTATAGCGGGCCGCGGACTACGTTTAGCTTCGGCTGCGTGGTTCGCGGCCCGTCTGTTTTGGGCGCTACCCCACTTTGGGGCGCCAACCCACCTAGTAAATTCAGGCTAGTAGCTTTCGGAAGCTAAACAATTAGGAGTGTCTGCTGGATTGTAGCTTGCATCGTTTTCACTCACCCAATCACACGCGCTATTGGCACCTTCCGCATCATCTAAGGATATTATCGTTATCGGAGCCGGCTTTGCGGGGCTAGCAGCGGCTACTTCATTGGCCCAGCGCGGCTACCGCGTTACCATTCTGGAAAAAAACGAAGGACCCGGCGGACGGGCCCGGGTGTTTAAGGCGGAAGGCTTCACGTTTGACATGGGGCCGAGCTGGTACTGGATGCCAGGCGTGTTTGAGCAATACTTTGCTCGGTTCGGCAAAAAGGTGGAGGACTATTACGACCTAGTGCGGCTGGACCCCTCATACCAAGTGATTTTCAAGGGCCCGGAGGCCGTTGATATTCCGGCTAAAATGAGTGAGCTGCGCGCCTTGTTTGAGCGCTACGAGCCCGGTAGTGCCGCCCGCCTCGATGAATTTCTGCGGCAGGCCGCCTACAAATACGAGGTAGGCATCAACAAATTCGTGCACATGCCCGGCCGCTCCTTGCTGGAGTTTGCCGATCCGCGCCTGCTAGTAGATGCAATGCGTCTGGACATCCTGAAAAGCATGCACAAGCACGTACGCAAGTTTTTCAAGGATCCGCGCCTGCTGGAGCTGGTGGAATTCCCGATTCTGTTTCTGGGCGCTACCTCCCAGAATACGCCGGCCTTGTACTCGCTCATGAACTACGCCGACCTGGCGCTGGGCACGTGGTACCCCATGGGCGGCATGCATAAAATTGTAGAAGGCATGGTGCAGCTGGCCCAGGAGCAGGGGGTGCAGATAGAATATAACGTGCCCGTGCAGCAGATTGTGGTGGAGAAAGGCCGCGCTACCGGCGTGCAAACGGCCACCGAGTTCCGGCCCGCCGATGTGGTAGTAGCCGGCGCCGACTACCACCACGCCGAGCAGCACTTATTAGCCCCCGAGTGGCGAAACTATGACGAAGCCTACTGGAATTCGCGCACCATGGCGCCGTCATCGTTGCTGTTTTACCTGGGCATAAACAAGCGGCTGCCTAACCTGCGCCATCACAACCTGTTCTTCGATGAAGATTTCAGCCTACACGCCGAGGAAATATATGAGAACCCGAAGTGGCCTAGCCGTCCGCTGTTCTATGTGTCGGCTCCTTCCCAAACTGACCCTAGTGTAGCGCCCGAAGGCAGTGAAAACCTGTTTCTGCTGATTCCGGTGGCCCCTGATTTGCCCGATCCGGAGGAAACGCGCGAGCACTATTACCACCTGATACTGGACCGGCTGGAGCGCCACTGCGGCACCAGCATCCGGGATGCGGTGGTGTACAAGCGCAGCTATGCCCACCAGGATTTTGTGCAGGACTACAACAGCTACAAGGGCAACGCCTACGGACTAGCTAACACCTTGCGCCAAACCGCCGTGCTCAAGCCCGCGCTCAAAAGCAAAAAGGTAAGTAATCTGTATTTTACAGGCCAGCTTACTGTACCTGGCCCCGGCGTGCCGCCTTCGCTCATCTCGGGGCAGGTAGTGGCAAAAGAAATCGAGAAAGAAAATTAAGCAGGAAGTAGCCAACCGAGTGGTGGCCCACCACCCCTCAGGCACCGGCAGCTATTCTTACTTAATCCCTCAGAAAAATGGACCACGTTGCCCTCTTCACCGAAACCAGCCGGGCGTGTAGCAAGCTGATTACCCAATGCTACAGCACCTCGTTCACGCTGGGCATTCGTACGCTCGACCAGCGGTTTCACTTACCTGTGTACTCCGTGTATGGCTTCGTGCGCTGGGCCGACGAAATTGTGGACACGTTTCATGCCCACGATAAAGCCGCTTTGTTCGCGGACTTTAAGCGCCAGACCTATGAGGCGCTAGATCTGAAGCTGAGCCTAAACCCCGTGCTGCACGCCTTTCAGGATGTAGTGCACCAGTACGGTATCGACCGGGAGTTTATTGATGCCTTCCTCTACAGCATGGAAATGGACCTCGACGACCGGAGCTACAACCAGTCGTTGTACGAGAAGTACATTTATGGCTCGGCGGAAGTGGTGGGCCTCATGTGTTTGCGCATTTTCTGCGAAGGAGATGATGCCCTGTTCAACCACCTGCGCGAGCCAGCCCGCCGCTTGGGTTCGGCTTTCCAGAAAATCAACTTCCTACGCGACATCCGCTCTGACTACGAGGAGCGGGGCCGCGTGTATTTCCCCGGCGTGCAGTACGAGCGGTTTACCGACGAGGTGAAGCGCACCATTGAAGCTGATATCCGGGCCGATTTTGAGGCCGGATACGCGGGTATTGTGCAGCTGCCGCGGGCGGCCCGGCTGGGCGTGTATCTGGCGTATGTGTACTATCTCAAGCTTTTTCACAAAATCAAAAACTTGCCAGCCAACCGCATTCTGGGCGAGCGGGTGCGCGTACCGAATAACACCAAACTGCTGCTGCTGCTGGGCTCTTACTTCCGCTACCGCCTAGCCCGCGTATAGGCGCAAACCTCCGCTAGCTCCTCCTGAGCCAAGGCATATAGTGCGCTGCTTAGCGCAACAGTAAAGATTCACGCCAAAATTTCGGTTTGAATTTTGCTCCCCGTCCGTTCTTTTTACCGTTAGCAATAGGTAGTAAAAGCGGGCACCCATGAAATTCCTGTTCCTTTCCTTCATTCTGTTTCTTATTACCCTCGTGTCGACCGAAGCAAACCCTTATTCTATAACGCATTTGCGCCGCCAATACCAGCAGGCGGCTGCCAGCAAAGAAGCCGGCGAGAAGTTCTACCAATTAATGGCTGCCTACACCAAACAGGACGCCGTGGTGCTAGCGTACAAAGCCGCTGCCGAAGCCATCCGGGCCCGCGACGCCTCAATGTTCAATAAATTGACCTACGTGCAGAATGCCACTAAGCAGTTTGATCAGGCCGTGAAGCTGGATGCCGATAACGCTGAAATCCGGTTTCTGCGCCTGAGCGTGGAAAGCAATTTGCCGAGCTTTTTGGGCCTTAGCCAGCACGTCGACGAAGACCGTCAGTTTCTAGTAGCTACCCTGCTCAAGCACCCCAACTCCGGCCTCGATACGGAGTCGTTTGGGCTGGTGCGCTCCTTTATGCTTGACCGGGGCCACGTCTCGGAGGCAGAAGCGGAGAAGCTGGCGCAGATATAAGGGCAACGGCCCGCTTTTTAAAAAGCTCCTTCTGGGAGCTTTTTTTATGCCCAGTGCGGCGGCAGTGGCAGCGGTAAGAACGCACAATAGCAGCAGGTTAGGTGCTTCACGGCTTTCGGGGGCTAGTCGGTATCCTTCTCGAAATAAGTAGGGGCTAAGCCTGTGGCACGGAACCTGTACTGGAGCTTAGCCAGCCTCGTCTGCAATCAAAATCGCAGTTTCGACGTTTCTTACACCTCCTATTTGGCTTCTGCTTCCCTGAATCTCCCTTCTACTACATGAAACAAGCTTTAATCCTGACAACGCTGGCTTTGGCCACTACTACGGCCATCCAGGCCCAGCAGATTACGGTAAAAGGCCGCGTGCTTGATGAGCAGCAGCGCCCCGTGCCGTATGCCAACGTGGGCCCACCCGGCAACGAGCCCGGTACGGCCACCAATGAGGCCGGCGAGTTCACGTTGCGCGTGGCCAAGCTGCCCCAGAAAATTGTGGTGGTCAGCCTGGGCTTTGCCCCCGTTACGCTTGAGGTCAGTTCTACCGCGCCGGTTACGGTTACTTTGAAGGCTAGTACCGTGGCGCTGCCCGAAGTACGCGTTCGGAACCCCGAGCAAGTAGCTATGGAACTAGTGCAGCGGGCCTACGCCAAGTTGGCCCGCCACGAGCGCCAGGAATACTATGGCAAGGCGTTTTACCGCCAGAAACAGCGCCACAACGGCAGCTACGCCGAGTTTTTGGACGCCTTTTATGATGTGCGCTTCACCAACCGGCAGGTAGGCGGCTGGAAGCTGGAGCAGGCTCGCTACGGCACGGCGGAGGATGACATGGGCGTTGATATGGCGAATTTCTCGTCTGCCGTGCGCCTCATTCCGGTGTTTGAGCCCAAACCCAGCCGCCGCACGCTGGCCGTGCCCCTAAGCCCAATGGCTGATAAGCAGTTCAAGTTTCATCTGCGCGAAGTTATTCAGGACAAAGGCCAGGAAACCGCCGTTATCGACTATACGCCGCGGCTGGATATGAATGAATCGGCGCCATTCGGAACGTTGTATATCGACTTTACTTCGGCCGCGGTGCGGCGCCTGGAAGCCAACGTGCCCATCGGAAACCTGATGAGCCTGCAGCTGCTGGAGGGCACTACGCTGGCATCCCAAACGTTTCGGATGACCACAGACTTCAGTCCCGTGGCCGATTCTCTGAGCCGGGTACAGGCGGTGCGGGCTGAGCATACTATTGTGCTAAATCGCGCCGGCAAGCCAGATACCACGGAAATCAGCGGCAACCTGTTCTTTTACCAGTACACCAATAAGCCAGCCGCAAAAGGCTACAAAACCACCAGCGTGAACTACAACGACCTGAAGCACGCCATGAAGCAGCGCTATGATGCCGCCTTCTGGCGCAACCGGGAAGTGCTGCGGGCCAGCCCTATGGAGGATAAGGTGATTAAGGACCTGGAAAAGCGCAAGGCTTTCGGCTCATTTTAGACCTAGTAAACCGGCAATCCAATAAAATACTGCGGTGCTCTAAGCTGTATGCGGCTGATAGTGGGCTTAGTAGCTAATACATAAGCTAGGCGGGCAGAAAGCTAACGGCTCCAGGAAATCTGGGAAGTAGGGCTGTGCCGTATGTTTTGCGCCATTCTATAACCGGGAGGCCAGTTTGGCTTCCCGGTTTTGCGTTTTAGCGGGGCTAGTAACTTCGTCCTCTGAAGCTCAACGCTAGTTAGAA
This sequence comes from Hymenobacter seoulensis, assembly GCF_054780535.1. NCBI lineage: Bacteria > Pseudomonadati > Bacteroidota > Cytophagia > Cytophagales > Hymenobacteraceae > Hymenobacter > Hymenobacter seoulensis. The sequence goes on along the minus strand of NZ_BAAGWD010000001.1, from coordinate 1,115,740 downwards.
ACGCAGTGCTGCAAGTTTTGCATTGCCAATGCCTTAACTTTATAGCATTCCCTGTTGTTAAGTGCGCGAACGAACTTCTATACGGAGCCATGAACTGGCGCATTTTTCGTATTTTCTGCTTCTTATAACCTTCAGGCCACCTCGACAGTTACTCTGCTAGCTATGCCGTACCACCTGAGCGTCCGTATCGACCCCAATTCTGGCTTTTGCTTCGGCGTAATCTATGCTATTCAGATGGCCGAAGACCTGCTGGAGGAGCAGGGGTATTTGTATTGCCTCGGCGATATTGTGCACAACGATGAAGAAGTAGAGCGCTTGGAGCAGCGCGGTCTGCGCATCATCGACTACGACCAGCTGGCTCTGCTGCGCGACGAAGCCGTGCTCATTCGGGCCCACGGCGAGCCGCCTAGCACTTACCAGATGGCCATGGAAAACAACCTGACCCTGATTGATGCCTCCTGCCCCGTAGTGCTGAAGCTGCAGAATCGCATCAAAACCAGCTACGACCGCAAGGAGAAGATATTTATTTACGGCAAGCACGGCCACGCCGAGGTGCGCGGGTTACTAGGCCAAACCAGCGGCCAAGCCGTGGTATTTGAAAACCTGGATGAGCTGCTGCTCCATGAGCTGCCTTCCAACATCACGCTCTACAGCCAAACCACCAAAAGCACCAACTCCTTCTACCGCATTAAAGAGGAGTTGGAGCAGCGCGGCTACCTAGTAAATGCCAACGACACCATTTGCCGGCAAGTAAGCAACCGCGACAAGGATCTGCGGAAGTTTGCCGCTCAGTTTGATCAAGTGGTGTTTGTGTCGGGCACGAAAAGCTCCAACGGCAAGGTGCTGTACCAGGTGTGTAAGGAAACCAACCCCGCCACGCACTTTATATCCAAGGCAGATGAAATCTGCTCCTCGTGGTTTGAGCCGGGTCAGTCGGTAGGGATATGCGGCGCTACCAGCACGCCCATGTGGCAAATGGAGCAGGTGCGCGACTCGCTGCTGGCCCTGTAGAGCCGCCCCGGTTTTCGGCTATTTCTCCGCTATTTTTACGTTTTCGTCGTATTGAGCATCATGCCTTCCGTCAGTACTCAGCACCCTAGCAACGCAACCGTGCGCCGCGTGAAGCCGGCACCGCTGGGCCAGAAGGGAGTACTGATGGCCGCGCTGATTCTGGTGGCCTGGGCCGGACTACTGACGTTTTCACTGGCGTTCTACCAGCCCGACTGGCGCACGCCGTGGCCGTATCTGCTGGCGTTGCTGCAAACACACCTATACACGGGCCTTTTTATCACGGCGCACGATGCCATGCATGGGGTAGTAAGCTCCAATAAGCGGCTGAACAATTTCATTGGCCTCTTGACCGCAGGTTTGTTTGCCTTCAATTGGTTTCCCGGGATGCTACCCAAGCACCACGCCCACCACCGCCACGTGGGCACCGACGACGATCCTGATTTTCATGATGGCCGCCACCCGAGCTTTGTGCGCTGGTTTGTGCGCTTTGCTTGGAACTACGTGACGCTGGGGCAAGTCGTGCTCATGGCCGCGACCTACAACGTGCTAAAGCTGTTTTTTCCTCAGGCCAGCGTTATTGCCTTCTGGATGCTGCCCGCGGTGTTGGCTACGCTGCAGCTTTTCTACTTTGGTACCTACCTGCCGCATCGGGGCGAGCATGCTCCTGATAACCTGCACAAGTCGCGGAGTCAGTTCCGGCACCATATGTGGGCCTTTGTGAGCTGCTATTTTTTCGGCTACCACTATGAGCACCACGACCAGCCCTATCTGCCGTGGTGGCGGCTGTGGCAAGCCAAGGAAGCGTAGGGTTGTGTTTCAATAACAGGTAGTTACTAGGCCGCCGCTACTGGCCAATATAAATCCGAACCGGGAGAGTAGCTCGTACATGGCTTTTTGTATATTGCTAGGTAGCATGTTCTTAAAAGGCGTGTTGCTGGCAGTACAGTTGAGCTAAACGGCACACCCATGTGGCAGGTATTTCCGGAAAAGATGAAAGCACGAAGCTGGAGTGCCGGCTTAGTTGCGCTATTTCTTTTCCTGGTGGGGAACTGGCCGGGGCCGGTTATGGCGGTTGTTGCGCCCCAAACCTCGCAGGAGTTTCCGCTCGATTCGTTTTCGCCCCTAGAGGCGAAGGCCCTGCTGCGCCGTACACCTGAGCAACTTCGGCGGGCCATTGTGGCTAAGGATACGCTGCGTCAGCGCCAGCTCCACTGGACCGCGGGCCAGGCCTGCCACGTATTGCGCCGCTATGAGTCGGCCATTCGGCATTATCGGCGGGCGTTGGCCCTCAGCCAGCCTAGTGGCAAGTCGGCGGCCTGGTCGGGGTGGTTGCTGGGGCGCGCCCTCCATAGCCAGGGCGATACCGGAAAAGCCCGTCAAACGTATCAGCATGCCCTGCATAGCTTTCGGAAGCTGCGCGATGTGGCAGGGCAGGGGCAAGTACTGGAGCACCTTGGCGAGCTGTATGGGGCTAGTGGGCAATGGGCTCGCGCCCGCTTTCATTACGAGCATGCCCTAGCGGCCTGGCAGCTGGCGCATAACCAGCAGCGCGTGGCTCATGTGCTGAGCCAGATTGGGGTAGCGCATCAACAGCAGCGCAATTACAGCCGCGCCTTATACTATTTGCGCCAAAGCCTGACTAAAGCACAGGAAATCCAGGATAGCGTCCGGATGAGTGAGGCGTTGAGCAGTACGGGTCGGATTTATCAGGAGCTGAGCAACCACGAGGTGGCCATGGGCTATTTCGCCAAAGCACTGGCTTTTCTGCCTACCAACGCTACCCTGCTGGCCCGTACCAATACCCTGCAAAGCTTGGCCGCCACCGAGGATTCAGTGGGTAAACTTTCAATGGCTGAGCAGCACCTGCGGCTGGCTCTTGCACCCGCCGCGCAAACGGGCTCCAAAGAGGTGCTGAGCCGAGTTTATTATTCCCTGGCCAGCGTGTACCGGCGCATTGGGCAGCCGTGGAGGTCATTGGGGGCGCTTACCCGCTACACTGGGTTGCAGGACAGCGTATTTGCCGAGCAGCGCTCCATACAGGTGGCAGAACTGCAAACCCGCTACGAAACAGAGAAAAAGGAGCGGGAGATTCAGCTGCTCACCAAAGACAAGGAATTACAGGAAGCCAAACTCAACCGGCGACTTTTGCAGCGCAACTGGTTGGCTGCCGGCACCATTTTTCTGCTGCTGGCGGTAGTGGCTCTGTTTCGGGCCCAACGGCGGCAGCGCCATACCAATACGCTGCTCCAGCGAAAAAATGCGGCTATCAACCGGCAGAAGGAAGAACTAAACCGGCTTAATCGTACCAAGGATACACTTTTCTCTATCATCTCGCATGACCTACGCGGCCCCCTGAGCTCCTTGTATTCGTTGCTGGCGTTGCTCAAGCTGGGCCAGATGCCGGCAGAACGGCTGGCTATGCAGTCAGAGCGGGTTACGCGCATGCTCGACAGCACGCTGCATCTGCTCGATAACCTCTTGAACTGGTCGGCCTCGCAGCTAAAAGGGGAAGCGGGGGCCCGGGCCGAACGGCTGCGACTTGATTTTTTGGCCGATGAAACGGTGGCCCTGCTGCACGGTGATGCCGAGCGGAAAGGGATAGCGCTACTGAATGAAGTGCCGGAAGGCTGCCTGGTGCGGGCCGATGTGAACATGACGCGGCTGGTGCTGCGCAATCTGCTCAACAACGCCCTCAAATTCACGAATGCGGGGGGCCACATCACGCTGGGTGCCAGGCGGCAGAATCAGTGGTGGGAAATTCGCGTGGAGGATACTGGAATCGGTATTGACCCCGCCGATCACCACCGGGTGTTGGGGCAGGGAAGCCATTTTTCTACCACGGGCACGGCCAACGAAAAAGGAACCGGCCTGGGCCTACGCCTATGCCAAGAGTTTGTGGAGCGCAACGGCGGCACGTTGTCCTTCAGCAGCACGCCGGGCCAGGGCTCCGCGTTCTGGTTTACGCTTCCAGCCTTAGATGAAGAACAGCTGCTAGGCTACCAAGAAACTACCCGGGTTGAAGCGCAAACCGCGGCTAGTGCTGACGCCGGATAAGCGAGCGGTTTACAATGCGTTCCGTTACCCGGTCGCGGTAGGTTTGGCCCAGCGGCAGGGCGTGCCCGCCCACTTTTACCTCTAGGTTGCTCACGGAATCAATACGGGCGGCATTAACTAGGTAGGAGCGGTGCGTGCGAACAAACAGGCCGGGCGGCAATTGCTCCTCTAGGTTCTTCAGGTTAACTAGGGTAAGGTGGGTGCGGCCGTCAGAGGTGTTGATCTTGGTGAAATCTTTCAGCGCTTCGATGTACAGCACTTCGCGGTAGTGCAGGCGTACAAACTGCGCATCAGTCCGAATGAAAAAGGAGCCCCAGCCCGCCAGGGCGTCGGCCTGGGCATCCGGACTAGCCGTGTTCACGCGCAAAATGCCTGCCACCTTGTTTACGGCTTTCAGAAAGCGGTCGAGGGAAATAGGCTTTAACAGAAAATCAATTACATCCAGATTAAAGCCTTCCATGGCATACTGCGGGTAGGCCGTCATCAAGACCACCAGGGGCGGCTGCTGCAAGGACCGAATCAAGTCAATGCCACTTAAATGGGGCATGGTCACGTCTGAGAACAGCACGTGCACATGGTTTTCCATCAGGTAGCGGTGCGCGTCCAGAGGATCGGTAAAAGCCGCTTTTACATCCAGAATATCGGTCATGGCAACGTAGGCCTGAAGCAGGTCCAGAACCAGCGGATCGTCATCTAGAAGCAAGCAGGAAATTTTCATACAGCAGGAGCGGGAGGCGGGGTGTCTGGGGTCAATATAAATAGATAAAATCGAATCGTCTTATAAATTATTAAAAGAAAACAATTTTAGAAAGCTAAATTTTACCAGTTGGTCTACTTTTTAGCGAGGTTCCTATACTTTAAATAGGTAATAATTAACATGTTACGTATATTATACAAAAACCAGTTTTTCTAGTGCATTGCCCTGATTACGGGCTTTTAACAGCCTATTCGTTCTTACCAGCCATGGTAGCGCAAGCTGCTTCACCTATTGCGTATGAAACCTGCAACTGTTCCTTCGGCCTCACCGCCAGTAGTGCTCGGTGTTGCCCTTACAATAGCGCACAATGAAGGACTGCGGCGGTCATTGCAGTCGGCTTTTGGTTTGAGTACCAAAGCCATTAACCTACGCATTGACCCCGGAATGGACCTTATTTTTCTGTGCGAGGCTACGCTACCGAGCACCTTGCCCTGCCTTGCCTCCCTGATGCACCCTAGTATAACGGCCGTAACGCTGCGGAAAGCAACGCTCACCTGGATTCCGGAAGAAGGCCAAGCAATTGGGCGCGGCACGCCTACACTGGGGGCGCTGGAAAGCGGCAACTGTTTTCTGACGGCCAACAGCCGGAAAGTTTCCATTGCTACGTTCGGGCCGCACCAAGTCCACCCCACGCACATTGACATGGAGCTCCAGGGCCAACCTAACCTGATTGAGTTTCTGCGCTCTGATTGGTTTACCCTAGAAATTTCAGGCACCAACCGGCGCCGGCTTACCCGTCCGCTTGCGTTTCAGGTGAGCTTGCAGTTTGAAATCCAAACCATGACGCAAGCCATTGCCGCATAACTTCATATAGCAGTAGAACCCGATAAGAGCCAAAAAAGCCCAGGTAGCAGTACCTGGGCTTTTTTGTGAGTAAGATTAGTGGTTAGTGTACGCTGTTGGTTTTCTTGCAGCAATCGGGCAGCCGGTCATAAGCACGCGCGTCAGCCGTCTGATCGTCGGCATCGTAGCCGGTTTTCTGCACGGCGGTGCGCAGGGCCTCAGCAGTAGTTTTTTCGGGCCGATACGTCACGGTCAGGATCTGGCTTGGAACGTCGAGCTTAGCTTCCTGCACGCCTTTTTCATACGCCATGGCTTTTTCGAGACGAGCTTTGCACATGTCGCACACGGCGGAAGTTTTAAGCTGCACTGTTTCAGTGGCCGGTCCTTTTGCTTTGGCTTTACTAGCCTGAGCAAATGAAGTAACCGAGGCTAGCAGCAGGGAAAGGGTGAGCAGGAAGGATGAGAAGAGCTTCATAGTAAGAAGGAAAGCGAAAAAGTGGTACAAAAGTGCCGGTAAGGCAAGTAGAAATAATGATGCCAAACGCTTTGGCAGGTTTGGCTACCTAGTGACCTAGTTTAGCGTCAGGCGCAAGCCGGCGTAGGTCATACGGCCGTACACGGGGCCCCAAATCATAGCCGCATCGAAAGCTGGGCCAAACGGAGCAGTGGCCCCCTGAATAGGGTTAGGTTGCCGATAGTTGGTGAGGTTCTCTACCCCCGCGTACACCTCAAACCCCTTAAACGCCCGGGTGAGCTGCGTATTAAGTAAGGCATAGCGCGGGGCAGATGGTAGCGTCTGCTCACTGACTCCGCCGTGCTGGTGGCTTACGCTGCCCGGCTCATGAGCCAGGGGACGTTTGCCAAAGCCCTGCACCGTAAAATCGGCGCGCCATTTATCGTAGGCCGAGGCGTAGCCCAGGTTCAGGAACAGGCGGTGCCTAGGCGTAAGCACCTTCGGCAGCAATTGCCCGTTATAGGTGGTTTTTACGTCGAGGTATTTGTAGGCCGCTTTGGCCTGCAGGCCCTTGATGGGCTCTATCTGCACCTCCGTCTGGAAGCTGCGCGAGTAAGAGCGCCCGCCCGGCTCCAGGTTGGCAATGATAAGCCGGTCGGTGAGGGAGTAGGGGTCGGCTACTACCTGGTTCTGGAACTCCGTGTGGTAATAGTCGGTAATGAAAGTAGCCTGGCGCCCGAGCGCCGTAAAATACTGGGTGAAGGAGCCGCCTACGTTCCAGGCAGTTTCGGGCCGCAGCACCGGGCTAATCACAAACTCCCGTGAGCTAACCAGCATGCCTGAGTTTTCAGCAATGGGGTTGGCGGTCCGGAAACCGCGGCCGGTGGCCAGGCGCAGAACCGTGTTTTTGGCCGGGTCAAACTTCACATTCAACCGGGGCGTCAGGTACCAGCCGTACAAGTTGTGGCGGTCAAGGCGCAGGCCGCCCACCACGGTTAGGTTGCGGGCGTTCTGGTACGTGTACTCAGCAAAAGCCCCGGGCACCTGCTCCAGGCGGTTGCGGTGCTCCCGGGCGTAACGCTCATCCGGCGTTTCGGTGGGGTAGGTAAACCCGGTCCGGAAGATTTCCCGGTAGTCGTCGTGCAGAAAGCTGAGGCCGGTACGATAGGTGTGTGCCGTGGTTCCTAGCACGCTCTGGAACAGCAATGTGGCCAGGCCGGTGCGCTGCTTGCCAACATAGGTGCGCAGGCCATAGCGCGACTCGAAGGCATGATCGGTTCCGCTCAGTAAAAGGCCTAGGCTCTGATACGGGCGTCCGGGCCAGGTATAGCTGGTTTTAGCGAATGCAGTGTAGCGGTCCGTTTCCTGCGTGGTGCCATAAAAGCCACCCGGGTTTTCCGTGCGGAAGCCCATCTGGCCACCCTGGCGGGTTTCGCGCAAGGCGCCTAGGCCCACTTCCATCACCAACCCCTTGCCCGATAGATACTTCCACTTGTTGAACAGGTTGTACTGAGTGGCCAGTGGTAAATCCAGGAATCCATCCTTATTGCGGTCGACGCGTCGGCCCAGGTGGTCGGTGTGCAAGAGCAGGGCCGTGCTCACCTTTTTGCTCACGGGCGTGGCCAAGTTCAAGTTCAGGTCGAATTTGCCCAGGTCATTGACGTAGGCATTAAAGAGCAGGCGCTCGGCTTTGTCTGGCTCCTTGAGGCGCACATTCACCTGCCCCGAAATGCTTTCGTAGCCATTCACCACGGAGCCCATGCCCTTGATGATGTCGATGCTTTCAATCCAGGGGCCGGCTAGGTAGCCCAAGCGGTAAGGGGTAGCCAGTCCGCGCAGGGCCGGCAAGTTATCTACCGTCAGTAGGGAATATGCTCCATCAAGGCCTAGCAGCTGTATTTGCTTGGCGCCAGATACGGCATCCGTGGTCGAGACTTCTACTGAAGCGTTGGTTTCGAAGCTTTCCGCCAAGTTGCAGCACGCCGATTTGGTGAGGTCGCGGCTGCTGATGACCTGCGTATTCGTGGGCGTGAGGCCGGAGTAGGAGAGGGCGCGGCCCTCTACTTTTACCTCGGCTAGCTCAGCTGAGCGCTGCAACGGAATGCGCAGATAGCCTGTGCCGCCGGCTTGCACCGTATCGGCCTGGTACCCCAGAAAATTAATGATGAGGCGGTTACTACCCTTGCCCGCCGGCCGAACCAGGGAAAAAGCGCCCTGCTCATCGGTAGTAACTGCCTCGGCGGTTGTGCCCAGCCAGCGCACCACGGCGCCTGGCACCGGCGATTTAGTTGTGGCATCCAGTACCTGCCCTCGAATGGGGGCCACAGAGGCATCAGGGGTTTGGGCCCAGGCGGGCAGCACGCTGCCAAGCACAACGCCAGCGCTGGCCAGCAAGCGCCCAGTGCTATTAAAGGAACTCATATCGTCAGATTGTTAGGGTTTTACTCAGATACGGCTGGGACACAACGGACCCAACTAGGTAGCCAGTGGAGGCTACCATATCAGAGAAACCCTAGACGATAAGCACGCCCACAAATGTGAGCAAGTCTCGGCCGGCAAGAGGTGGCGGCGAGGTGTCAGAGGCATACCAACGCGCCGCCGCTACCAATAGAGGCACCGGTGGCAGGGTAGGCCAGGAAGTGGTTGCGTCAGTGAGAGGGGCTAGTACTGGCACCGGGGCTTTCACCCAGGAAAGCTTGGCCGAAGGAGTGTCGAGTTTGTGAAAGTGCGCCCCAAACTCACAGCAAGCCTTCTTGATCTGGGCGTTGTTGGTGGCGTGGTCAGTCGCTACGGAAGCGGGACAGCCATGCTCCGCCGGGCTGAAAATTACGGTGGCCGTATGCTTGCCGCTCTGCCGACACACGTGCTGCTGCACCGTAAGGCCCACCGAAGAGGTGAGTACGAGCAAGGCTAGCCAAAAGCTAAAAAGCCGATGTAGCAGAGGGCGTTTCATTTGGATGCAAATATACTGCTTCGGCAGGGAAAGCGCAGTGTAGAATACTGGAGCTGTCGGTATAGAATCTGGGTTTCAGTACTAGCCCATCCAAAAGCCCCAAGTGTTTCCGGATGTGCCTGACAATCTGTCAAGGCTATAACACCATATCCCGCTACTTCCTTAAAAACCCTTTAAAATCGCTAAAAACGCGTATTTTGGAAGTGGTAGAAAATGGTAAATCGTGGTTGTCTTTTACAGGGGGTTCCGTACTTTTGCTATATCCCGTTTCTGTGCCCTGCGGGAATACTGCCTATGACCCTGCTCCTCTCCGGCGAATATGAGTGCAAGCTCGACCCTAAAGGTCGGCTGGTACTACCGTCGAAGGTGAAGGCCAACTTGCCGGAAGCCTCGGGTAACCAGCTTGTGCTGGTGCGTGGGTTTGAGCCGTGCCTAGTGTTGTACCCAAGGGCGGCCTGGCGCGTGATTCATGAGAAGGTGATGGCCCTCGACGAGTTCAACGAGGAGTACCGCCAGTTTCAGCGCAACTTCTTTCGGGGCATGACGGAGGTGGAACTGGACTCAATTGGCCGCTTTATGCTACCCGGCTCGATGCGTCGGTATGCGGGCATCGAGAAGGAGGCTATTATTGTAGGACTGGGAAACCGGTGCGAAATTTGGGACACGGCCCGCTACGACGACTTCCTAATCAAAGATCAGCAAAGCTTCTCGAAGCTGGCTCAGAAATTTCTCACCACTGAAACTGGCCCCGGCGGCCCCCTGGCCGCATGAGCAACGCCTTGAACGATTACCAGAACGATACCGACTACCACCGCCCCGTGATGCTGCGCGAGTGCCTGGAAGGCCTTGACTTGCAGCCCGGTGGACGTTACGTGGATGTCACGTTTGGCGGCGGCGGGCACTCAGCGCGCATTCTGGAACGGCTGGGCCCGGAAGGCCACTTGTACAGCTTCGACCAGGATGCCGATGCCGAGAAGGAAGCCGAAAAGCTGGCCCGACCAGAGTTTACCTTCATCCGGAGCAACTTTCGGAACCTCTATAAAGAATTGGCTCGCCACGGCGCCCTGCCCGTCGATGGCCTGCTGGCTGACTTGGGCGTGTCGTCGCATCAGTTTGATACGCCGGAGCGCGGCTTCAGCACCCGCTTCGATGGCCCGCTCGATATGCGCATGGACCCGGATGGCGACGATGCCTCCGCTGCTGACATTATTAATGAGTACTCCGAAGCGGAGCTGCACCGCATTTTTGGTATGTACGGCGAGGTAACGAATGCCCGCACACTAGCCGCTACCGTAGTGGCAGCGCGACGCGGGCAGAGCATCACGACCATTGCGGCTCTGAAAAAGGCCATCGTGCCCTGCACGCCCCGCGGCAAAGAGAATAAGTACTTGGCCCAGGTGTTTCAGGCCCTGCGCATTGAAGCCAACGATGAAATGGCCGCATTGCAGCAAATGCTGGAGCAAACCGCCCAGGTGTTGCGCCCCGGCGGCAAGCTAGTGGTAATGAGCTATCACTCGTTGGAAGATCGGCTGGTGAAAAACTTCATTGCGAAAGGTAAATTCTTCGGCGAGGTGGAGAAGGACCTATTTGGGCGTACCAACGTGCCATTTGAGTCCCTAACACGCAAGCCAGTTGAAGCCTCGGCGGAAGAAATTGCCGTCAACAGCCGCGCCCGGAGCGCCAAGCTTCGCATCGCCATCCGAAAAGAGTAACCGCATCCATTCAGGAGTAATCCAGCAAGAACAGTGGCCGTCAACACCGTAAAACCCGCCAATACGCCCCGCGTGAATGCGCCGCGGGAAGTTGCGCCTATCGCGCCGGAGCCGGTGCGCCCACTTGAGCCCGAGCCTGAACCAGCGCCACGGCCCGCCAAAGCCCCGCGTATGCCGCGCCCGGCGGCCCAAAAGCGCAGCACCTGGAGCGTGTTCTCATTGCTGGAGCGCGTCACGCGGCTCGATGGGTTGTTTCGGGAAGGGTTGCCAGTGCGGTTTCTGCCGCATCTGCTCTTTGTCATGTTTCTGACCCTAGTGTACATCGGAAACACGCACTATGCTACCCGCATGAACCGCAGCATCCAGAAGCTGAAGCTGGAAACAGAAGACCTTCGGGCCGACTACACCACGCTGAAATCAGACTACATGGAGGCCAGCAAGCAAAGCGAGGTAGCCCGCAAAGTGGCCGCCTACGGCCTGATGGAAAGCTCCTCACCACCCTTCCGGATTTCAGTGCCAGCCGGCCGGCTTGATGAAGCGGAGCTGGACATGCTGCCGGTGCTAACCGCCGACTCCGTAGCGGCCATGACGGCCCGCGCCAAGGCCGATTCGTTGCGCCGGGCCAGCGGACCATCCGTCGGCGACTCGGTGGAGGTGGGCGCGCCGCCCGTGCCCATCGGCACCGACCTGAACGGCGAACCTGCTACCCTTTCATCTTCTTCCAATCGTTCTGCTACCCCACGCCGCAATGAAAGGAAACGTTAAAAAAAGCATTGTTACCCGCGTTCGGCTTGCCTTTTTGGGCGTGTGCCTGTTCTCGTGCGCCATTGTGTGGCGCATAACGCACGTGCAGTTTACGGAGGGCGCCAAGTGGAGTGCTTTGGAGCAGGAGCGCCGCATTGTGTACCAGCCGGTATTCGCTACGCGTGGCAATATTTACTCAGATAACGAAAGTATTATGGCTACCTCGCTGCCCTTCTATAGGGTGGCCTGGGACCCAAGCGTAGTGGATAGAGCGCTGTTCAATCAGAAAGTCGACTCGTTGGCGCTGCTGCTTTCCCGATTCTTTGGGGACCGGACGCCCGGCGAGTATGCCCGCAAGCTGCGCAACGCCAAAAACGCTAAGCCCTCCGTGCGCTACCTGCGCCTGAACTCGCGGCAAATCAACTTCCAGGAGAAAAAGGAGTTGACCCAGTGGCCGATTTTCCGGGAAGGCAAAAACAAGGGCGGCGCTATTTTCGAGAAAGTTGATAAGCGGTTTCGGCCTTTCGGAGGCCTAGCCCAGCGCACTATTGGGTTTATTAACGAAGACAAAAACGGAGCGGGCCTAGAGTTTACCTTCAACCGGCACCTAGCCGGCCGCGATGGTGAAGCGCTGTTTGAACGCCTACCCGGCGGCAACAAGCCTATTTACGATGGCACCGAGGTAAAGCCCCAGCCCGGCTACGACGTGAAAACTACGCTCGATATTAACCTGCAGGACGTAGCCGAGAATGCTCTGTACAAGTCGTTGGTGAACAACAACGCGCAGTACGGCACCGTGATTTTGATGGAGGTGAAAACCGGCGAAATCAAGGCGGTGGCCAACCTAGGTAAGGTAGCCGATGGCGTGTACCGCGAGGACTACAACTATGCCATTGCCGACCAAGGCCGGACCGAGCCGGGTTCTACCTTTAAGCTGGCCTCCATGATGGCGGCGTTTGAGGAGAACCCTGACTTGGAGCTGACCGATACGCTGAACACCGGCAACACGGGCTCTATGAAAATAGGAGGGGCCGTGAAAACGGACTCGCACCCCTATGGCCGCATTACGCTGCAGCAGGTATTTGAGAAGTCGTCGAACATTGGGGTGGCTAAGCTGACGGATCAGGTGTTCAACAAGAACCCCGAAAAGTATACCGACTACCTCAAGCGGTTTGGCCTCGATAAGCCCCTAGGGTTTCAGATGGCCGGTGAGGCACGGCCCTACATCAAAGATCCGCGCGACCGTAGCTGGAGCCGCACTTCGCTCACTACCATGAGTATTGGCTACGAGCTGAAGCTGGCGCCGCTGCAAACGCTGGCCTTCTACAATGCCGTTGCCAACGGCGGCGTGAAGGTGCAGCCCATGATCGTAAAAGAAATTAAGCAGGCCGACAAGGTGCTGGAGCGCTTCGAGACGCAGGTGCTCAACCCTAAAATCTGCTCCGATGAAACCTTGCAGAAGGTGCGAGCCATGATGGAAGGGGTTGTGGAGCATGGCACCGCCCGCGGCATCCGGACCACGGATTACCTGATTGCTGGCAAAACTGGTACGGCCTGGAAGTTTAAGAACGGCGCCTACACCCGCACCTATTCAACCAGCTTCTGTGGCTATTTCCCGGCCGATAACCCTAAGTATTCGTGCATAGTGGTGGTCGATTCGCCGAAGAACGGCCGCATTTACGGGGCCGATGTAGCGGCGCCAGTGTTCCGCGAGCTGGCCGATAAAGCCATGGCTCGCGACGCCGCCAGCCAGCGCCCCTTGCTGGCCCGGGCTCCCCTGCATAAGTCGCGGGTGCCGCTGGTGCAGGCGGGCATGCAGGATGAGCTTTCTATGGTGTTCACCAGGCTGGGCGTAACGCACAATGGTGCTACCGGCGCCGACGACTGGGTGCGACTAGCCCCTACCGATTCGGAAGCCGCTAGCCTGAGCCTAAAGCCTATGGCCGTGCGGCCTGGTCGGGTGCCGAACGTACTGGGCCTTACCCTGCGCGACGCGCTGTTCCTGCTCGAAAACCGTGGGCTGCGGGTTCGCACCTCAGGTACCGGGCGCGTTAAGTACCAATCAGTAGCAGCTGGTTCGGCGGCACGGCGCGGAAGTGTCATACAGCTACAACTAGAGCCCATTGGCGGCCGTGTGAGTGTGCCGGCCCCAGCTGCGCCGCCCACGCCGGGCTTAGCCACATTAGCTGAAACTAGGGTTTCGAAGCCCGGAACAGCTAGTAGCGCTTCCGCTTCTGTAGAAACATCGCCTCCTAACCGGAAGGCAAGCAAGCCGCAGGCTGCACTATCTACTACTAGGCAGAAAGAGAGCAGCAAACCCGCCAAAGCGGCCGCCGCCCTAACGAAAGCTAAGTCTAAATCAAAAGCATAAGTAAAACGGCTCTACTTCCTGCCGCCTAACGCTCCGGCTTTTACCACGACCACCTCGACTTGAATCACGATACTACCCTTTCTGCTCTACTCAATGCCATAACGGTGCGGGCACAGCATGGCCCCTCCGATGTAGTAGTTTCCAGCCTCACCCTGGACTCCCGGCAGGCTGGCCCCGGCACGGTGTTTTTTGCCTTGCGCGGTACCGCTACCGATGGCCATCAGTTCATCCCGAAAGCCGTGGAGTTGGGGGCGGCCGTGGTGGTAGCCGAAGAGTTGCCTACTGAGCTGAACCCCGCTACTACCTACGTGCAGGTGCCCGACAGCGCCGAAGCCATGGCACGCATGGCAGCTGGGTTCTACGGTCATCCGTCGCGCAAGCTCCAGCTGGTGGGCATCACGGGCACGAATGGTAAAACCACTTGCGCCACCATGCTGCACAAGCTCTTCCGGGAGCTGGGCTACCATTGCGGCCTGCTGAGTACGGTGCAAAATCAGATTGATGAGGAAGTAATTCCGGCTACGCACACCACGCCCGATGCTATTCGGCTGAACGAGCTGCTGGCTCGCATGCTGAAAGCCGGCTGCACCCATGTATTCATGGAGGTAAGCTCGCATTCGGTGGTACAGCACCGCGTTACGGGGCTGCACTTTGCCGGTGGCATCTTCACCAACCTCTCGCACGACCACCTCGACTACCATGGCACCTTTGATGCGTATCTGAAGGCCAAAAAAGGCTTTTTCGATATGATGCCGAAGTCGGCTTTTGCTCTTACCAATGCCGATGACAAGCGCGGACCGGTGATGCTGCAAAATGTGTTGGGCCGCCGCGAAACGTATTCCATGCGTGGTGCCGCTACGTTCCGGGGCCGCCTGATTGAAAACGCGGTGCATGGCCTGCACCTGGAAGTAGATGGCCGCGAGGTTCAGTTTCGCTTGATTGGGGTGTTTAATGCGTATAACCTGCTCGCTATTTATGGCGCGGCTGTGCTACTGGGCGAGGAGCCAACCGAGGTACTCACAGTGCTGTCGGGCCTGACTTCCGCGCCGGGCCGGTTTGAGCCGGTGGTATCGGAACGGGTGCGCATCACGGGTATTGTGGATTATGCCCACACGCCCGACGCGCTGGAAAACGTACTCCAGACGATTGCCGACATCCGGCAGCCTAGTCAGCAGGTGATTACGGTAGTGGGCTGCGGCGGCAACCGCGACGGCGCCAAGCGGCCCATTATGGCGCGCCTGGCCACCCAGCTTTCCGACCGCGCCGTGCTGACATCTGACAACCCCCGTTTTGAGGACCCCCAGGATATTCTCAGCCAGATGCAGGCCGGCGTTCCGGTTGAAAACCTCGGCAAAGTCCTGACCATTCCAGACCGCCGCGAGGCCATCAAAACGGCGGTAGCACTAGCCAACCCCGGCGACATTGTGCTGGTAGCAGGCAAAGGCCACGAAACGTACCAGGAAATCAAAGGTATCCGCTCGGACTTCGACGACAAGCAGGTGCTAGTAGAAATGTTCAGCTTACTAGGCAAGTAGTAAGCGAAAACCGGCTGACCGCTGAATAATCCAAAATCAGCAGAAACACAACGTTGGACCAACACACAAAAAACGAAACCTTTGCAGCTTGGACTACCTCTGAATCCTAACTGCTGACCCCCGCGCCCATGCTGTATTACCTCTTTGACTACCTTAATCGGCACTTTCACATTCCTGGCGCGGGTGTGATTCAGTATAGCTCATTCCGGGCCGCCCTGGCGGTAGTTACTTCGCTTATCATTGCCCAGTACTTTGGCGCCCCACTTATTCGGGTGTTGCAGCGCCAGCAAATCGGGGAGACCATCCGGGACCTGGGCTTGCAGGGCCAGGCTGAGAAGAAAGGCACCCCCACTATGGGCGGCCTGATTATTCTGCTGGCCATTCTGGTGCCCGTGCTGCTATTCGCCAAGCTTGATAACCTGTACATCGTTCTGATGCTGCTCAGCACCGTGTGGCTGGGCCTGATCGGCTTTATCGATGACTATATTAAGGTAGTTAAGAAGGATAAGGAAGGCCTAGCCGGTCGGTTCAAGATTCTGGGACAGGTAGGGCTGGGCATCACGGTGGGCTGGGTGCTGTTTTTCTCGAATGATGTAACCGTGCGCCAATACGCGCTGCCCAACGGCTCGTTTTCGGCCGTAGATGCCAGCGGCGTATATCAGGATGTGAAGCTGATGATTACCACGGTGCCCTTCCTGAAAAACAATGAGCTGAACTACGGCGACCTGTTTGCCACGGCCGGTTCGTTTTTCAACGAGTACTACGCCTTCTTCTACATCCCCATTGTCATTCTGATCATCACGGCAGTAAGCAACGGCGCCAACCTCACCGACGGCCTCGATGGCCTGGCCGCTGGTACTTCGGCCATCATCGGCCTCACGCTAGCCATCTTCTGCTTTGTAAGTGGTAACGCCCTGCTGGCCGACTACTTCGACGTGATGTTCATCCCGAACTCCGGCGAGCTGGTAATCTTCTGTGCGGCGTTTGTGGGGGCGTGCGTTGGGTTTTTGTGGTACAACTCGTATCCGGCCCAGGTTTTTATGGGCGACACCGGCTCTTTGGCCATTGGCGGCATCATTGCCGTGCTGGCCATCATTGTGCGCAAAGAGCTCCTGATTCCGGTGCTGTGCGGCGTGTTCCTGATTGAAAGCCTCTCGGTAATGGTACAGGTAAGCTACTTCAAATATACCAAGCGCAAATACGGCGAAGGCCGCCGTTTGCTGCGCATGTCGCCGCTGCACCACCACTACCAGAAACTAGGCTACCACGAGTCGAAAATCGTGTCGCGCTTCTGGATTGTCGCCATCATGCTAGCCGTGCTCACGCTCGTAACCCTGAAACTTCGCTAGGCTCCTTCCCGGTCTCAACCGTCGGCGCTCATCTGATACACAAGCACGTACCTTTCTATGTCTAAGAAAATAGTTGTTCTGGGAGCCGCGGAAAGTGGGGTAGGGGCCGCGTTGCTGGCGCAGGCCAAAGGCTACACCGTGTTTGTATCGGACCGCGGACCAATTCAGGACTCCTATAAGGAGAAGTTAACGCAGGCAGGTATTCCGTTCGAGGAAGGCCAGCACACCCTGGAAGAGATTCTGACGGCCGATGAGGTGGTGAAAAGCCCCGGCATTCCGGAGAAAGCGCCGGTTATTCAGGCGCTACGGGAAATGGGTACGCCCGTTATCTCGGAAATTGAGCTGGCCGGCCGTTACACCAAAGCCAAGTGCATCTGCATTACGGGCACCAATGGCAAAACCACTACCACGCTGCTCACTTATCACTTGCTGAAAGAAGCGGGGCTGAAAGTGGGCCTGGCCGGCAATGTGGGTTACTCACTGGCCGAGCAGGTTATTGCCGATGAAAACGATTACTACGTGGTGGAGCTGAGCTCTTTTCAGCTGGATGACACGTATCGTTTTCAAGCCTGGATTTCAGTGCTGCTCAACATCACCCCCGACCACCTCGACCGGTACGGGTACTCGATGGAAAATTACGCCAAAGCCAAGCTGCGCATCACCCAGAACCAGGATAGTAACGGCTACTTTATTTATAACGCCGACGACGAGTACATTCAGCGGTATTTTCCGGCGGCGCTGCGCTCTATGCAGCAGTTGCCCTTTAGCCTGCACAAACGCCCCGACTACCAGTTGGCCGGCTACTACTCAAGTGAAGACCGGCTCTGCGTGGATATGCAGCCCGGCTACTACAGCGAAACCGAGGAAATCAGTACGGCCCGCTCCGTGCTAATTGGCCAACACAACCGCCAGAACACGCTGGCCGCCGTACTGTGCGCCCGGGTGGTGGGCATCGAGAAGGAGCAGATCGAGGCTAGTCTCCAAACGTTCCGCAACGCCGACCATCGCCTGCAACTGGTAGGTGAACTAAACGGTGTACGCTTTATCAACGACAGCAAAGCCACCAACGTGGAAGCCGCCTGGTATGCTCTGGATGGCATAACGCAACCCATCGTCTGGATTGCGGGCGGCACCGACAAGGGCAACGACTACACCAGCCTACTACCTCTAGCCGACTCTAGCGTGAAAGCCCTAGTGTGCCTGGGTGTTGATAATGAAAAGCTGAAAACCAGCTTTGCCAGCGTAATTTCCCATATTGAAGAAACTCAGAGCATGGAAGCAGCCGTACAGCGGGCCGCCGCACTTGCCTCGCCCGGCGATGTGGTGCTGCTTTCTCCGGCCTGCGCTTCCTTCGACCTGTTCAAAAACTACGAAGACCGGGGCCGGCAGTTTGCCGACGCCGTAGCTGCCCTCCAGAACAAGCCAGCTTACTAGGTCCGGCAACGGACCAAACTGTTTTAGCCGCCGACCACGGCCCGCCCGATACCCTTTCATCCTCTCATCATTTCACCGTATGGATCCTGTTACCAATTGGCTGCGGCAAAATCTGAAGGGTGACCCCGTGCTGTGGGGCATCGTGCTGCTGTTTTCGTTTATTTCCATTGCGGTGGTGTACTCGGCTACGGGTACGCTGGCCTACAAGAAAATGGGCGGCAACACAGAGTACTTCCTGTTTAAGCACACCAGTCTGATTTTCGTGGGCCTGTTCTTTATGTGGCTGGCGCACCGCATCGACTACCGCTACTACTCGCGGCTTTCCCTGTATGCCCTCCTGATTTCGGTGCCCCTGCTGATTTTCACGTTCGTGATGGGCTCGAACATCAACGAGGCTTCGCGTTGGCTGACCATTCCGGTTATCAACCAAACCTTCCAGCCCTCTGACTTAGCCAAGCTGGCCCTGATTTCGCACCTAGCCTCCATGCTCAGCCGCCGCCAGCAGCACGTCGATGATTTCAAGACCACGCTGCTGCCGGTTATGCTGTGGGTGGGCGTTATATGCGGTCTGATTATTCTCTCGAACGCCTCTACAGCGCTGCTGCTGTTTGCTACGTGCCTGCTTTTGATGTTTATAGGGCGGGTGCCGCTGAAGCAGATGGTGGTGATGGTTATCATTGGCGTGGTGGTCGGCGGCGTGGGCCTGACGGCGGGCCAGCGCTACAAAACGGTTATTTCCCGCATCGAGAGCTTCACCGATAAAAGCAAACCCGTACCCTTCCAGCTGGAGCACGCTTACATTGCGGAGGCCACGGGCGGCTTGTTCGGGAAAGGCCCTGGCAAAAGCACCGAGCGCAACATCATGCCCCACCCATACTCCGACTTCATCTATGCCATCATTATAGAGGAGTATGGCCTGTTTGGAGGGGTAGTGGTGTTATTTCTTTATCTGGCCTTCCTCTATCGAGGTCTGAAAACGGTGATAAACAGTTATGGCGCCTTTGGCGGCCTGCTTTCGGCGGGACTGAGTTTCAGTTTGGTGTTGCAGGCCATGGTAAATATGGGTGTCGCCGTGGGCCTAGGTCCGATTACAGGTTTGCCGCTGCCGCTGCTGAGCATGGGTGGTACTTCCTTGATTTTCACTGGTATCAGCATCGGGATTATTCTGGCGGTAAGCCGGGGCGAACGGGAAATCCGTCCGATGGCCGGCGAGCCCGAAGACACCGCCCGAATTCCGCGGGTGTCGCAATACGCCTAACTGGAGCTGCAGCCTGTGGGTGATGGTTGCGGGCGTTGCTACCCCTAGCAAACGCCTACAGCCTAGCCACCAGAACCCAAACACACGAATCCACCACGTAAGTACATGAAGTTAATTATCAGCGGCGGCGGCACCGGCGGGCACATTTTTCCGGCAGTAGCCATTGCCAATGAAGTGCGTCGCCGTTACCCCGAGGCAGAAATCCTGTTTGTGGGTGCTAATGGCCGCATGGAAATGACCCGGGTTCCGGAGGCGGGCTACCGCATTGTCGGGCTCGATATTTCGGGCCTGCAGCGCAGCCTTTCCGCCCAGAACCTGCTGTTTCCGATCAGGGTGATGCGCGCTGTGCGCAAAGCCGGCAAAATCCTGGAAGAGTTTCGGCCTGATGCCGTGGTAGGGGTAGGGGGATATGCTTCCGCTCCGGTGCTTATGGCGGCCACCTCGCGCGGAATTCCGGCCCTGATTCAGGAGCAGAACTCTTACGCGGGCTTGGTGAACAAACTGCTGGCTAAGCGGGTGCAGCGCATTTGTGTGGCGTACCAAGGCATGGAGAAATTCTTTCCGCCGGAGCGGCTGGTGCTTACCGGTAACCCCGTCCGCGCAGAAATTGCCGACGGACAGCGCGCCGAGGCCCTGGCGTTTTTCGGATTGCAGCCCGACCGGCCCGTGTTGTTGGTAATAGGAGGGAGCCTAGGAGCCCGCACACTCAACCAGGCTACCGCCGCCGCCCTACCGCGACTACGCGAAGCGGGCGTGCAACTGCTCTGGCAAACCGGCAAAGCGTATTTCCCGGAAGCTGAAAAGCAGGCGGCTCCTTATGATCAGGATAATCTGCTGGCGCTGGAATTTGTGCGCCGCATGGACCTAGCATATGCGGCAGCTGATGTAGTGATTAGCCGGGCCGGTGCCTTGTCAGTATCGGAGCTTTGCCTTACGGGCAAGCCTAGTATTCTGGTGCCCTCGCCTAACGTAGCCGAAGATCATCAGACTAAGAATGCCCTAGCGCTTACTCAGCATAATGCCGCGTTACTGGTTCGGGACGCGGAGGCAGCTAGTAGCCTTTATACCGAAGCCCTGAACCTGCTGAACAACCCGACCCAACAACAACAGCTTACCGCTAACATCAGGCAGCTGGCCTACCCCAACGCCACCGCTACTATTGTAGATGAGCTGCTGAAACTAATGCAGCCGACGCGCTAGCTAGTGGTTAAAGAGGCTTTCTGACCTAGTAAATACTTCGCAACTGGCCCGCTGATTCCTGCTTTTAAATTTCTAACTTACCGTTGACTTGAACCCCGTAGCTGCTTTTCCCCACGTCTTCTTTCTTGGTATCGGTGGCATTGGCATGTCGGCGCTGGCGCGGTGGTTCCGGGCGAACGGTCACTCAGTGAGTGGCTACGACAAAACCCCCACGCCGCTCACCGAAGCCCTGGCCGCCGAAGGCATAGTCGTGCACTACGAGGATGCGGTAACCAACATTCCGGCCGAAGTACAGGCTAACCGTGCCCAAACGCTGGTTGTGCTGACCCCAGCCATTCCCAAAGACCATAAGGAGTGGGCTTGGCTGCGGGAGCAGGGCTACGATATTCGCAAGCGCAGCCAAGTGTTAGGCCTGCTTACGGCCGGCCGCCCCACCATTGCGGTAGCAGGTACTCACGGAAAAACCACCACCAGCAGTATGGTAGCGCACCTGCTGCACCATGCCGGCGTGCCTTCCGCCGCTTTCTTGGGCGGTATATCCGTTAACCTGGGCTCCAACCTGCTGCTACCCCCTGCGGCCACCGAAAGCCACCTGACGGCGCCCGAGCAAATACCCGTAGTGGTAGAGGCCGACGAGTACGACCGAAGCTTTCTGACCCTGTTTCCTGATGTGGCCATCGTCACAAGTACCGACGCCGACCACCTCGATATCTATGGTCACAAGGAGGCGTTGGTAGAGTCGTTCCGGCAGTTTGTAGGCCAGATCAAGCCCGGCGGTACCCTCATCATTAATCACACCGCCGACCCCAGCGTGGCGGCCGCTGTGCCGGCTGGCGTGCGCGTGATTCGTTACGGCCTTTCTCTGGAGCAAGGTCCTGAACTGTATGCTTCGGATATCACCGCCGTAGGCCACCAGTTTCAGTTTGCCTTGCACGGTCCGCAGGGGCTAGTAACTGGGCTGGAGCTAGCGGTGCCCGGCTATCATAACGTAGAGAATATGCTGGCAGCGGCCTGCGTAGCGCAGCTATATGGGCTCACGCCAGAGCAGCTTACCGCCGCCGTAGCAGCGTACCGGGGCGTGAAGCGTCGCTTTGAGTTTATCCTAACGGCTGGTACGCCGGAGCAACCCAAGGTATATGTGGATGATTACGCCCATCATCCACGCGAAATTGAGGCGTTTCTTCGTTCTCTGCGGGCGTTGTATCCGGGCCGCCAGCTGCGCGTCATTTTCCAGCCTCACTTGTTTAGCCGCACTCGCGATTTTGCTCCGGGATTCGCTGAAAGCCTGAGTCTTGCCGATGAAGTCGTGATGCTCGACATCTATCCGGCGCGGGAGCTGCCGATGCCTGGCGTAACCTCGGAGTTAATTTTATCCCAAATAACGGCACCCCAAAAATCACTGCAGACGAGAGAAGAAATTTTGCATTATGTCGAAACCAATGCGAATTTTGACGTATTAGCCACTGTCGGAGCCGGCGACATTGATCAACTAGTACCACGGTTAAGGAATATTTTGAATATTCGCTGGAATGGAGCTGAAGCGTAAAGCCAATAATTTGTTGTTTGCCACGAGCTGCTTGTTGCTGCTCGTGGGGCTAGGCGCATTCGCTGCCGTGCGGCAGGCCAATCGGCCTGTGGGCGGCGTCATTGTTTCCATCAGCAACGAGTTCAACAACTTCTTTATCAGCGAGCGGGAAGTAACTAGCCTGCTTACCCGGCAGGGCGAAGACCGCCTGGAAGGCACCGACCCTGCCGACGTGGACCTAAAGTCGTTGGAGGCCCGCTTGAAGGCGCACAGCTTTGTAAAAGATGCCCAAGTGTACCGCGACTTGGCCGGCAACCTCCATGCTGACGTACGCCAGAACCGCCCTATTGCGCGCCTCGTGCACCCGGATTCCCGCCAGGATAGCTACCTCGATGCTGATGGCTACCGCCTGCCGCTGTCGCCGCTGTTCACGGCGCGGGTAGTTCCTATCTCCCGCCTGAATGGTCAGCCGTTGTCGCAGGAGTTTTTCCGGGACAGCACCGGTCAGCGCTACCTCGAGTTTTTGCGCTACATCGACGAAAAACCTTTCTGGCGGGCCCAGGTAGCCGAAGTATTTGTAGGCGCTAACGGGAAGCTTTCTTTTACCCAACAAGTAGGCGACCAACGCATAGAATTTGGCTTTCCTGAGAATATTTCGGAAAAATTTGCGAAACTGATGGTATTTTACCGGCAGATTCCTCCTGTTCTCGGCTGGGATACCTACCACCGGGTTAATGTCGAGTTCAAGGATCAGATTATTTGCGAATAAAATTATCCGTCTAAAACGCTACCTTAAAGCGAATTAGCACCCTTTCTTCCTGCAATCAACCGCAACCCTCTCGCTTCCCCCTCCCATGCAACATGATAAAATTGTAGTCGGTCTCGACATTGGCACCACCAAAATCTGCGCCTTGGTAGGGCGTAAGAACGAGTTTGGCAAGCTCGAAATTTTGGGCATGGGTAAAGCTGTGTCGGAGGGGGTAGTGCGCGGCATTGTGTCGAATATCGACAAGACGGTGGACGCCATCAAGAAAGCCATCCGCCAGGCCGAGGAGCAGTCGGGTATCAACATTGGGGTAGTGAATGTGGGCATTGCTGGGCAGCACATCAAGAGCCTGCAGCACAATGGCAGCATCACGCGCGCTTCTGCCGAAACGGAAATTACCGTGGACGATGTGAACCGCCTGACCAACGATATGTATCGGCTGGTGACGCCGCCCGGCTCGGAAATTATCCATGTAATGCCGCAGGATTACAAGGTAGACTACGAGGAAGGTATTCTGGACCCAGTGGGGATGTCGGGTGTACGGTTGGAGGGCAATTTCCACATCATCACTGCCCAGAGCACGGCTATCAACAACATCAATAAGTGCGTAACAAAAGCCGGCCTGGAAATCGACAACCTGATTCTGGAGCCGCTGGCTTCGAGCATGTCGGTGCTGAGTGATGAGGAAAAGGAAGCTGGTGTGGCGCTGATTGATATCGGCGGCGGCACCACTGACCTGGCTATCTTCAAAGACGGCATCATCCGGCATGCCGCGGTGCTCCCGTTTGGCGGCAACATCATCACGTCAGATATCAAGCAAGGCTGCTTGGTAATGCAAAACCAAGCCGAGCAGCTCAAAGTGAAGTTCGGTAAAGCCATTGCTGAGGAAGCTTCGGAATATGAAATCGTAAGCATTCCGGGCTTGCGTGACCGGGCACCTAAGGAGATTTCTCTGAAAAACTTGGCCTACATCATTGAGGCCCGGATGGAGGAAATCATTGAGCTCGTGTACGCTGAGATTCAGCGCTTGGGCTTCCAGGATAAGCTAGCGGCCGGCATCGTGCTGACCGGTGGCGGCTCGCAGCTCCAGAACTTGGTGCAGTTAGCTGAGTATGTAACCGGTATGGATACCCGCATCGGCTACCCGAACGAGCACTTGGGCAAGAGCAAGATTGAGGCAGTTAAGTCGCCGATGTATGCTACTACTGTCGGCTTGGTGCTGGCGGGCTACCGCTCCATCGATGACCGTATTGCGCAGCGTGGCTATGAAGAGCCCGAGCAGAATTACTACCGTGCGGCAGCTCCCGAGGTTCGGGCCACGCCTGCGCCGGTAGCCGCTCAGCCGGTAGCCCCACAACCGCAAGCGCAGCCAGCACATCAGGCCGCAGCTGAGCAGCCCAAGAAATCGTCAGGGGCCGGCGACTTTTTCCAGAAGATCATCAGCCGTACGAAAGGGCTACTCATCGATGACTTCGACGACAAGCAATACTAGGTGATTGGGGTCTTTGGGGCTTCAAGCGGCGTTTTTCAAGCATCCTCTACGCTTACCCCGCCTGAAGCCCCTAGTACCCAGACTCCAGAATCCTAAGACCCCAAGAACCCAACTCATGAACTATACTTTCGATATTCCGGCGCAGTCCAAGTCAATCATTAAGGTGATTGGCGTGGGAGGAGGCGGCTCCAATGCCGTGAACCACATGTTCAGCCAGGGCATCAAGGACGTGGAATTCGTCATTTGCAACACCGATAAGCAGGCTTTGGCGTCTTCTACGGTGCCCAACCGACTGCAAATAGGCGCCGATCTGACCGAAGGGCTGGGTGCTGGTGCTAACCCTGAACGGGGTAAGCAAGCTGCCATTGAAAGCCGCGAGCAAATTCGGGAGCTGCTCAGCAATGGCACCAAAATGGTGTTCATTACGGCTGGTATGGGTGGCGGTACCGGTACCGGTGCTGCACCGGTTATTGCTAAGGTTGCCAAGGAGCTAGGTATCCTCACGGTTGGCATCGTGACGGCGCCCTTTATGTTTGAAGGCAAGAAGAAGCGCCAGCAGGCAGAGCAAGGCATCAAGGAGCTGAGCGACAACTGCGACACGGTGCTCGTGATTCTTAACGATAAGCTGCGCGAAATCTATGGCAACCTGCCTATTCGCTCGGCTTTCGCTAAGGCGGATAACGTGCTTAGTACGGCTGCCAAATCCATTGCCGAAATCATTACGGTAACGGCCGATGTAAACGTGGACTTTGAAGACGTGAAAACCGTCATGAAGGACTCGGGCGCAGCCGTTATGGGTAGCAGCATCACAGAAGGTGAAAACCGCGCTAAGCGCTCCGCTGAAGAGGCGCTGGCCTCGCCGTTGCTGAACAATACGGACATTCATGGGGCGCAGAAAATTCTGCTCAGCATCATGTCAGGCGACCAGGCCGAGCTGGAAATGGATGAACTCACTGAAATCACGGAGTACATCCAAGACAAAGCGGGTCAGAACGCGGAGGTTATCTTCGGTCACGGTATCGACCCAACCCTAGGTCAGAGCATTCGGGTAACTGTTATTGCCACTGGTTTCGCCCGCGACGCGCACAATATCACCAACGTTATTGCGCGTGGCTCAGAGCCTGAGTCGGCTCCATCACAGCCCGATCCTCAAATCAATATCTTTGACAAGGAGCGCCAGGATGCTCCGGCCATTCCAACATTCGGAACGCCTGTAGCAGCGCCTACTCCGGAGCCACAGCCGGTAAAGTTTGACCTGGAAACGTCGCCGGCTCCTATTGGTTACGTGCCGCCAGTAGTATCCGCGCCATCCGCGCCAGCCCCAGACCCGGTGCTTTATCAGCAGCAGCCCGTGGCAGCGCCCTCAGTGGCACCACAGCCGTCCGTAACGCATCATACTCTACCGCGCCCATCACTTGATGCTCGCGCAGAGGAGCGCCGTCAGCGGCTGCAGGCCCTAAGCAATGGCCTCACCAATGACGCTATGAAGGATCAGTTGGAAACTCCAGCCTATTTGCGTCGGCAGGTGAAGCTGGAGAATGTAGTGCCCTCTTCGGAGCAAAACATTAGCCGCTTCAACCTCTCGGATGACAATGAACTGCTAGGTGATAACCGCTTTTTGCACGACAACGTGGACTAGTCCAGCATCAAACAGAGTGTAACCTCCTACATAACCTAGTACAACAAAACGCCCCTTCAGCTAGCTGAAGGGGCGTTTTAAGTTCAAGGGCGTTTAGCCGGAATGGAGTCGGTGGGGGAGGCCTGTTCCGGAGGCAGCGTATCGGAGGGTAAAACTGCTGGTTCAGCCAATTCCCGATCAGGGTTCAGGCCACCACCTTTCGTTGAACGCCGGGGAGTAAGGGTACAGGCCGAAGCAAGGAGACCAAGGATAAGAAATAGGCTGAAGACGCGCATGATAACGAGCAGGAATGTCACAGTCTTCAGATACGCTGCACCTAGGGTGTCTAGTAAGCAAAAGATGGTGGTAAAGGAATCCGTTGTTCCAGTGGTTAACGAACAGGGATTCGTAACGTGAGTCTGGCAAAGCAACTACCTTCTAATATCGTGCTGGAAATATACTTTATTCTTCGCAACCTGAAATTTTCTCCCTCTGTAAGTTACCTAACGCTTAGGCACTACTAGGGTAGTAAACTGTTAGAAGGCCAGTAAATGCGTTACCTGTTCCCGAAGTACCTCCAAGTAAAGAGGCTCTGTAAGTTGCCCATCTGATGTCAGGTGTTTGTCAATAAAGGGTAACCGTACGCGCTGAGGCAGTACGGCAGTACCAAGGTACATCAGCACATCGGTGAGGTGGTTGAGCGGGAGCAAGCCACCTTGGCCTCCGCTGCTTAGGCCTACTAGGGCGGCCTTTTTGCCGCGTATACCGCCTGGGTAGGGTAGGCCGTCAATAAACGCCTTTAGCACGCCCGGAAACGAGCAGTTGTATTCCGGAACCACAAACACCAGCTTATCGGCGCTTTCGGCTAAGGCTACGAGGTGGTTGAACTGCGCATGCTGGCCGGTGTTGGCATACAGGGCAGAGGTAGTAAAATCAAGGGGCAATTCTTTCAGGTCCAGCATCTGCGACGCTACCCCATGCTCGGCGAGCAAACGGGTATACAAGTCAGCTACGCGCCGAGCGCGGGAGTTTGGCCGGTTGGTTCCGGCAATGACGGTTATCATCAGGAGGTGTGTGCGATTGGATATGAATACGATGCCAGCAGACAACTAATCAGCACGGCTCAGGTTTCGTTCTGCAACGCGAAAAACAAAAAAAGGCGAAACGGAAGTCCGTTTCGCCTTTTATAAAGTGTCAACAGGTTACTCCCTGTGACTATGCTAGGTTATTCGAGGTAGCCTTGGCCGACAGGAATTCGCGGTTCAGGATGGCAATGTTTTCCAGCGAAATGCCCACTGGGCATTCTGCGGCGCAGGAGCCGATGTTGGTGCAGGCGCCAAAACCTTCTTTGTCCATTTGCGCTACCATGTTTTCCACGCGCGACTTGCGCTCTACATGACCCTGGGGCAGCAGCGCCAGCTGGGAAACTTTCGCCGAAACGAACAGCATAGCAGAGGCATTTTTGCAGGAAGCAACGCAGGCACCACAGGCAATGCAGGTAGCCGCTTCAAATGCACGGTCTGCAATTTCCTTCGGAATTGGAATTTCGTTGGCGTCAGGAGTGCCACCGGTATTTACAGATATATAGCCACCTGCCTGAATAATCCGGTCAAAAGCAGAGCGGTCTACGCTCAGGTCTTTATTAACCGGGAAGGCAGTGGCACGCCAAGGCTCAATGGTGATGGTGTCACCGTCATTGAACTTGCGCATGTGAAGCTGGCAGGTAGTAGTGCCAGCCTCCGGGCCGTGCGCCCGGCCATTAATAAACAGGTTGCACGAGCCACAAATGCCCTCACGGCAGTCATGGTCGAAAGCTACCGGCTCTTCACCGCTACGCAACAAGTCTTCGTTCAGTACGTCCAGCATTTCCAGGAACGACATATCCGGAGAAATGTCCTTTACCTGGTAATCAACGATGCGCCCGGCCGTGGTGCGGTTTTTCTGCCGCCACACTTTCAGCGTGAGATCCATCGGTTTGGCATTGGGGTTACTTCCAGCCATTTTATTTCAAAGGTATTGAGTAGTGAGGGTTGGGTAGCGAGGTAGAGAGCAAAATCTAGGTGGCTGCTCCCTACTTTCTTTTCGCTACTACTTATAGCTGCGCTGGGTAAGCTTCACGTTTTCGAACCGAAGCTCTTCCTTGTTCAGGATTTCAGGCTGATTATCGCCTGTGTACTGCCAAGCAGCTACGTACGCAAAGTTCTCGTCATCACGAAGGGCTTCGCCTTCTGGCGTCTGATATTCCTCGCGGAAGTGACCACCGCAGCTTTCATTGCGGGCGTAGGCGTCGTCCACCATCAGTTCACCTAGCTCCAGGAAGTCGGCAACACGGCCAGCCTTCTCCAGTGCCTGGTTCATTTCGGTTTCGGTACCAACCAGCTTTAGGTCGCTCCAGAACTCACGACGAAGCTTCTGAATCTCCGCCTTGGCGAATTCCAGACCTGGGGCCGTACGCGCCATTCCGCAGTATTCCCACATGATGTGGCCCAAAGCCTTGTGGAAGTCATCGGGAGTACGCGTACCGTTGATGCTCAACAGCTTCTGTACCCGAGCATTCACTTCAGCCTCAGCTTCTTTGAAAGCAGGGTGTTCGGTCGTAACAGGCTTTGGCGGCGTCTGGGCCAAGTAATCACCAATGGTGTATGGGATTACAAAGTAGCCATCAGCCAGGCCCTGCATCAGAGCCGAGGCTCCTAGGCGGTTTGCACCGTGGTCAGAGAAGTTGCACTCACCGGTTGCATACAGACCTGGGATAGTAGTTTGCAGGTTGTAGTCAACCCACAGGCCTCCCATGGTATAGTGTACGGCTGGGTAAATGCGCATCGGCTGCTCGTATGGGTTTTCGCCAGTGATTTTGGCGTACATATCGAACAGGTTACCATACTTTTGCGCTACCGAATCAGCACCGGTTCGCTTAATGATATCGGCAAAATCGAGGTACACAGCTAGCCCCGAGGAGCCTACGCCCCGACCTTCGTCGCACATCTGCTTGGCATTGCGCGAGGCTACGTCGCGGGGTACTAGGTTGCCAAAAGCAGGATACTTGCGCTCCAGGAAGTAGTCGCGCTCTTCTTCTGGAATGTCCTGCACCCGAATCTGGCCGGCACGCAGGCGCTCAGCCATTTCTTTGGTGGCCGGCACCCATACGCGGCCGTCGTTACGCAGCGACTCCGACATCAACGTCAGTTTCGACTGGTAGTCGCCCGAAACCGGGATACAGGTAGGGTGAATCTGGGTAAAGCAGGGGTTAGCGAAGTAGGCGCCTTTCTTGTGGGCGCGCCACGGAGCCGTTACGTTGCAATATTTGGCGTTCGTGCTTAGGTAGAATACGTTGCCGTAGCCACCAGTAGCCAGTACCACGGCGTGAGCTGCGTGCTGCTCTATTTCACCTGTAATCAGGTTGCGCGTGATGATGCCGCGGGCTTGGCCATCTACAACCACCAAGTCCAA
This sequence comes from Hymenobacter seoulensis, assembly GCF_054780535.1. Classification (NCBI taxonomy): domain Bacteria; kingdom Pseudomonadati; phylum Bacteroidota; class Cytophagia; order Cytophagales; family Hymenobacteraceae; genus Hymenobacter; species Hymenobacter seoulensis. The sequence continues at coordinate 1,086,274 of NZ_BAAGWD010000001.1, read as the reverse complement.
CATTTCGGAGCGGGTGTAGAGCTTCACCTTGCCATATGCTACCTGACGGGATAGGGCAGAGTAAGCACCTAGCAAGAGCTGCTGTCCGGTCTGGCCGCGGGCATAGAACGTGCGGCTTACCTGTGCGCCACCAAACGAGCGGTTCGCCAGCAGTCCGCCATATTCCCGGGCAAAAGGAACACCTTGGGCTACGCACTGGTCAATGATATTTACTGATACCTGGGCCAGACGATACACGTTGGCTTCACGGGCGCGGTAGTCACCACCTTTAATGGTGTCATAAAACAAACGATGCACGGAGTCACCGTCGTTCTGGTAGTTTTTAGCGGCATTGATACCTCCCTGCGCGGCAATGGAGTGGGCGCGACGAGGAGAATCGTGATACGTGAAGGCTTTTACGTTGTAGCCCAACTCAGCCAATGAGGCAGCAGCCGAAGCCCCGGCCAAGCCAGTGCCTACCACGATAATGTCGTATTTCCGCTTGTTAGCAGGGTTTACGAGCTTAACGTTGAACTTGTGCTTGTCCCATTTTTCGGCTAGAGGGCCTTCGGGAATTTTGGAATCCGGAAACATCGGCGGTCGAGTTTAGGACTTATTTAAAGAAGTAGAAGTAGATCGGCATGGCGGCAAAAGCGGCGCACACGATGATCGAAAACCCGTAGCCTACTAGCTTAATAGCAGGCGTATACTTGCGGTGGGTGAGGCCCAGCGTTTGGAAGGCGCTGCTGAAGCCGTGTAGCAAGTGGTAGAGCAGGGCAACTTGGCCTACCACATACAGCGCCACATAGAATGGGTTTTTGAACGCCGACAGCACCAAGGCATAGGCATCTTCGTTACCGTTTGCATCGCGCGGAACGTCCGTGAAGCGCAGAGAGCCGAAGAAATTGTACAAGTGTACAATCAGGAAGAAAAGCACAATAGAACCAAGCATAGCCATGCTGCGCGAGTGCCAGGAACTGTTCTGCTCAATGTGGTCGGATACGTAGCCTTGAACACCACGAGCTGCGCGGTTTTTTGCAGCTAGTGCCAGGCCCTCGTAAATGTGAAAACCAAAGCCCAAGACCAGTACAATTTCCATTGTCCTGATAAGAGGGTTATGGCCCATAAACTCTGAGTAGGCATTGAATGCCGCCCCATTGTCTGCATTAAATAACTGCAAATTACCTACCAGGTGAACTACCAGGAAAGTGCAGAGAAATAGACCGGTAACGGCCATAATAATTTTACGGCCGATACTGCTGGAAAAGGTTTTTGTAATCCAACTCATAGAGAGCTACTAAAGGGTGTGGGTAGGTCGGTTGTACCAGCCAAAGGTAGGCCCCAACCTAGTAGGAAACAATCTGAATAAGCCTTTCGCGTTAGAGTGAATCTATAGCTGGCCAACTCCGTTAGTACCTTGTGCCAAATCCTAACCGAGAGGCCTTGCTTTTTGTTAGGTTCTCGTCCGGTTTTTGCTGAACTTCCTCTCCCTCGTTCTCCTTCCGCTTAGTAAGACATTGACTTTATGAATATTTCGCTACTTAATCGCCCATTCCGCCTTGTGCTGATTGGGCTTTTATTTCTAACAGCCTGGCTGGGCGTAACTCCCGAAGCGCAGGCTACGCACCTTCGGGCCGGCGACATCCAGGCCAAAACGGATACGACTGCAGCCCGTAATCCACGGCGGATATTCTTTAAGTTGGTGCTCTATATTGGGGTAGGACAAGGCATTGCAGATGCTCCCGAGGCAACGCTCTATTTTGGTGATAATACCTCCCAGACCACGAAAGTTGTCAAAAGCACGCCTGTAACCTTAAACTGCGGCCCAGGCACTACTACAGGTATTCTCAGAAACGTATATTACTTTGAACACACGTATAATGCACCTGGTTCTTACTTAGTAAGTTATCTGGATGTAAACCGGGTGGGAGGGGTAGTCAACCTCACCAACTCTATCAACGAGTCATTCTATATTTCAACCCGCATTACTATTGACCCACTGCTGGGGGTAAACCGCTCACCTGTGCTAAATGCGCCTGCAGTAGATAGAGCAGGCCGGCGCCAGGTGTTTTTGCACAATCCCGCGGCCTCTGATGCAGACGGCGACTCCCTAGCCTTCCGGCTCCGGACCAGCCAGCGGGCAATTGTAAACGGTAATAGCACTATAGCCTCTACTGCCACCGGCTTCCGGTACCCCGATGACCCTTCATTTCGGGCAGTGCAGGTGCCGTATGTTGGACCGCCCGTAGGTCAGCCGAACGCGGCCGCCATCTTCCAGCAAGACCCGATTACGGGGCAAATTGTGTGGAACTCTCCGGAACAGACAGGAGAGTACAATGTGGCCTTTATAGTGGAGGAATGGCGACGAATACCAGGGGCCCGACCGCGCCTTATTGGCGAGGTAGTGCGGGATATGCAGATTACGGTTACGCAGGCTACTAACCTGCGGCCTACCATTACGGTGCCGCCTGAGTTGTGCGTGATTGCCGGAACGCCTATTCCTCCTACTATTATAACGGCTACCGATCCGGATAATAACCCTGTGTTGCTGGAGGCCTTCGGCGGCATGTTTCCGCCGGCAACCTTTGTGCGTAACTCGTCCGGTCCGCCTACGGCCCAGGGCACCTTCAACTGGACCCCGACCTGCACCGATATTCGCTCGGAGCCGCATCAGGTACTCTTTAAGGCTACCGACCAGCCGGCGTGTACCACAACACCACTTATTGATCAGCGAACTTTAAGGATTCGGGTAATTGGACCGGCCCCGCAAAACCTACGGGTTACGCCCATAGGCAATACCGGCCGCCTCGACTGGGACAGTTATGCCTGCCAGAATCCGGGGGCTCAGATCCTGATTTACCGGCGCGAAGGACCTAGTGGCTGGACGCCGGACGTTTGCGAAACCGGGATACCAGCCTCCCGTGGCTATGTGCAAATTGGTACCGTTGGAGTTGGCAGTCGCACTTTCCTGGATGATAACAATGGCCGGGGACTTGATAGAGGAAAGAACTACTGCTACCGCATTTATGTGCAGTTTGCTCGCCCCGCTGGCGGCCAAAGCATTGCCTCCAACGAAGCGTGCTTGTCACTGACTGGCACTCCTGCCCGCCTGACCAACGTAACGGTCGACCGTACGGATGCAGCTAACGGTCAGATTACAGTGCGCTGGACGAAGCCCACGTCTACTTCTGGCTTTAATGCGCCTTCTGGCTACCGCCTGTTCCGCGCACTAGGTCAGAACCCGGCCACAACCGATTTCCAGCAGGTGTTTACTACCACCAATCTGGATCAGACTTCGTTTGTAAATACGGGCCTGAACACTACAGAAAATGCGTATTCCTACCGGCTAGAGTTTTACAGTGCCTCAGTGCCCGGTGGCGCCGAAATTGTAGAAACGGCAGGTCCGGCTTCTAGCGTGCGCGTTACCGCTACCCCCAATCCGCTGACCAACTCCATTGGTGTAACCTGGACGTACAACGTGCCGTGGGACAACTCGCAGCGGCCCACAACCATTTACCGGCGCGAGCCAGGTGGTACGTTTGTACCCGTTGCGAAAGTAACCGGCACCACCACGGCTGGCGAGTTTACTGACCGCGGAACCACGGCGCGCCCCTTGACCCTGGGCAAAACCTACTGCTATTACGTTAAAACGAATGGCACTTACGATATCAGCTTGCCCGACTCGCTGATTAACCTGAGCCAGGAGCAATGCGTGTCGTTGCAGCCAGTGCCTTGTACGCCCGTGCTTACACTGAAGCCTACCAACTGCGACAGTTTGGCCAGCCGCTTGTTTGAGCTGCCTGCTACACCTGCTGGCGGAGAGGTATTTACCAACTACCTCAGCTGGACCTTAAGCAGCCAGCCTACCGCCGACTGTAGCCGTGACATTACGTCCTATATCCTGTTCTACGCGCCCAACGACACCGAGCCACTGCGGGAGCTGACGCGCTTGCCGGGTACTCAAACCAGCTATGCCCATCAGGGGCTAACGAGCGCCGCGGGTTGCTATGCTGTGCAGGCCATTGATGTGAATGGAGCAGTTAGTGCCCTGAGCAACAAAGAATGCAAAGACAATTGCCTGCTATTCCTGCTTCCAAACGTTTTCACGCCTAACGGCGACGGCAAGAATGACACGTTCCGGCCCAAGGTGTTTAGCCCCATTCAGCGCACCACAGTGAAAATATTCAACCGGTGGGGTACTAAGGTGTACGAAAGCGACAAAGACCCGCTCATCAACTGGACCGGCGGTGGCACTGGTGATGATTCCGGCTCTAGCGGCAAAGTATCAGAGGGTATGTATTACTACCTGGCCGAAGTGGAGTTTGCTGACGTAAACCGCACCAAGCGCACCTTCAAAGGGTGGGTTCAGATTAACCGCTAGCCTAGTACTCAGGCCAAAGTCCTATCAGACTAGTAACAGGACGGTTCCGGAAGGAGCCGTCCTGTTGTGTTTTGGGGTCTTATATTTCGGGCCTGAAACAGTGCGCCAACCGGGCGGCTCTTTGGGCATCCAAAGCGTTTTATGCAGCTTGCAGCCTCGAGCATCCGGCTCGCTCCGCGCCACTTTCGGGGCGAAAAGTACCTAGTATCCCACCTTACGAGTTTAACCTCCAGAGAATGAAAGCAGTTGTTTTTCCTGGCCAAGGAAGCCAGTTCAGCGGCATGGGTCGCGAGTTGTATGAGCAGCACCCCGAGGCGAAACGCCTGATGGACCAAGCCAACGACATCCTGGGCTTCTCGCTTACCGACGTAATGTTTAGCGGCTCGGAAGAAGACCTGCGCCGTACCGACGTAACCCAGCCCGCTATCTTCCTGCATTCTGTTGCCCTAGCCGCTGTTGTACCTGACCTGAAGCCCGCTATGGTAGCTGGGCATTCGCTAGGCGAGTTTTCGGCGCTGGTGGCGGCCAAGGTCCTAAAGTTTGAAGATGCCCTACGGCTAGTAGCCCAGCGGGCGCAGGCTATGCAAGCGGCCTGCCTGGAGCAGCCTGGTACCATGGCTGCCATTTTGGGTCTCGATGATGCCACTACTGCCCGCATCTGCGAGGAAATTTCGGCCGGCGGCAACGCCGTAGTAGCGGCTAATTACAACTGCCCCGGCCAGCTAGTAGTATCCGGCTCACAGCGCGGCATTGAGTTGGCGTGTGAGCAGCTGAAAGCGGCCGGCGCCAAGCGGGCCTTGCCACTGCCAGTCGGTGGCGCTTTCCACTCGCCCCTGATGCAGTCGGCGGAGGCAGCCCTGGCGGCAGCCATTGCGGCTACCACTTTCTCGGCAGGCATTTGCCCCGTGTACCAGAATGTGGATGCCGCGCCGCACACTGACCCCGACGAAATCCGCGAAAACCTGGTGCGCCAGCTCACGGCTCCGGTTCGCTGGACGCAGATTGTGCAACGTATGGTGCAAGATGGCGCCACTGAGTTTGTGGAATGTGGACCCGGTAAAGTGCTGCAAGGCCTCGTCAAGAAAATTGCCCCCGAAGCGGCTGTAAGTTCAGCCACAGTGTAGGGCTAGTGTTTTTTTAGAGACCCAAAACGGGCCGTGCTGTAGTTGTAGCACGGCCCGTTTTGGTTTTACTAGGGTCTCAATTTCTCAGAAGCCGTACTGGCAACTTATCCTCACAGTCATTTAGCAACTGAGCCACAGTGCAGTTCAACACCGGATGCACAAGATCCGGTGCAATTTCCGCCAGGGGCACCAGTACGAAGCGCCGCTCGGGTAGCCGCGGGTGAGGCACCGTCAAGCGCTCGGTAGTGAGTACTTGGTCATCGTAAAAGAGGATGTCGACATCGAGCGTGCGGGCGCCCCACCGGATTAGCCGTTCGCGCCCGGCCAACTGCTCCGTGTGCAGGCACACGTGCAGCAGCGCTTCTGGCGGGAGGGAGGTGTGCAGAGCCAGTGCCTGGTTCAGGAAAGCCGGCTGATCTTCTAGGCCCCAAGCGGCGGTTTCATACAGACCGGAAGCTGCTACCAAGGGGCCCGCTTCTGCTGTCAAGTACTGCACGGCTTCCTGTAAAATAGCAATACGGTCGCCGAGGTTCGAGCCGAGTAAAAGGTAAGCTATAGGCATAGAGTTAAAGAACGCGGCGAAGGAAGGCTACCGTTTCTTCGGCGGCTAGCTTGGCTTCGGCGGGCAAGTCATCGGCTGGCCAGGGGTGGCCACCGCCGAAGTTGTGCGTTACTTCTGGCAGAATCACGAGCTCGGCATCAGGTTTCCACTGCTTCAGCTCCTGGGCGCGGGTGACGGGCACGGTTTCGTCCTGGTCGCCGTGGAGGATAAGCAGCGGGCGGCTCCGTAGTTTGCGGCGCACGTTGTGGGCAATATCGAGGCGCAGGCGGTTTTGGTGGTAATCTTCCACAATCTGGAAGTAGAGGGGCAACTGTTGTTTGGTACGCGTGTTTTCCACGTGGTACACGCCTCGTTGCTGCCACGCCTGCATTAGCTCATCGGTCCAGCCGGGGTTCACGTTGCTGATGGCGGCCCACGTTACCACGGCCTTTACCCGCGCATCTTCGGCTGCCTTGAGCAGCACTAGTCCGCCGCCGCGGCTATGGCCAATTAGGGCCAGGCAAGCAAGATCGGTTTCTTGGGCCGGAATGCCGGTTTTTTCAGGGTCGTGGAGGGCATCGAGCAAGGCGCCAATATCGTCGAGCTCTAAAGAGAAGTTGTTTTGGCCGAAAGCCTCCAGGTCTTCTAGGTCGCCGCTGCCGCCTACTACAAGGCCGTTATGCGAGAGGTTCAGCTTCACAAACACAAACCCCTGGTGGGCAAAATAATCGGCCAGCAAGTTGAAGTGGCCCCAGTCTTTAAACCCCTTGAAGCCATGCACAAATACCACCACCGGTTTTGGTTTTCCATCGGCTATAAAGCGCGCATCGGCCGTGAATGGGCGACTGTGACGGGAGCAGGAAAGTAGAAAATCGACGGAAGTAGGCTGGCTCGGCATACAGCTAAGATAAGCTGCAAAGCCAGGAAAACAGAAACTATTCCCTTGCTGGCAGGTTCAGTCTGACGTTTGGGCGTGCTGCTGGGCTAGCAAACTCAACATTTCGGGGCGGCTCTGCTTCACCACCTCACCTTTTACCCGTATCATTGCACCGCCCAAAACACCTGCATGAACGTAACGCTGGACCAGATACAGGCGCCTATTGCCGCCGAGATGGAGGAATTCGAGAAGAAATTCCGACAGTCCATGCAAACCAAGCAGTTGCTGCTGGATAAAATCATGGGCTACATCGTGAAGCGCAAGGGCAAGCAAATCCGGCCCATGTTCGTGTTCTTCACGGCTAAAATTAGCGGCGGCGACCCGTTGCCCGAAGCTTCGTTTCGGGGGGCGGCCCTGATTGAGTTGTTGCACACAGCCACCCTAGTGCACGACGACGTGGTGGATGAATCAAACTACCGCCGCGGCTTCTTTTCCATTAATGCGCTCTGGAAAAATAAGATTGCCGTGCTCGTGGGCGACTACCTGCTCAGCAAAGGCCTCTTGCTAAGCCTGGAAAACGACGACTACGAGTTGCTCAAGATTGTGAGCAACGCCGTGAAGGAGTTGAGCGAAGGTGAACTGCTGCAAATTGAAAAAGCGCGTCGCCTCGATATCACCGAGGACGTGTATTTTGATATCATCCGTCAGAAAACAGCTTCCCTAATTGCCTCCTGCTGCGCGGTAGGGGCAGCCTCGGCCGGCGCCGACAAGGAAGTAATTGAGCGCGCCCGCCTTTTCGGCGAGAAAGTGGGCATGGCTTTCCAGATCAAGGACGACTTGTTCGACTTCGGAACCGACGAAATCGGCAAGCCAGTGGGCATCGATATCAAAGAGAAGAAGATGACCCTGCCGCTTATTTATGCCCTGCAGCAGGCCGATTGGCTGACGAAGCGCCGCGTGATCTACAACGTGAAAAACAACGACGGTCGCAAAGACCGAGTGCAGGCCGTTATTGATTTCGTAAAGAAATCGGGTGGGTTGCAGTACGCCATTGGAGTAATGGAGCGCTACCGCGACGAGGCCCTGGATATTCTGCGCACCTTCCCTGAGTCAGCCTCGCGCACCTCACTGGAGCAACTAATTAACTACACCATCGAGCGGGAGAAGTAAGGGCTCCATACGCTGCCACTTAAGCCAAAGAGCCGCCCTAGTAAGGCGGCTCTTTTGGTTGTAGTAATATCAAAGCAGGTGATGCTTTGCGGGCAGTTTGGCTAACAAAATGGCCTAGGCTTGTACCTGGTACGAAACGCTATCAGGTTTCACTTCCGATACATCGAAATGTACGCCGTCGAAGGTGCTTTTTACAGTGATTTCGTGGGTCATTTCGCAGCCGGGACATTTTATTTCCTCGGTTTCATACTGCCCATCATCTTCCATCGAGTTGGCTAGGTGGTCGGCGGCCGGAACCCCAATCAGGTCAGTAAATACCTCGGTATCACACTGATTGCACTGAAATTTGAGGCCTACCGTACGACCCTGGAGCTCATCAAGCGGGGCAGGGGTGTTTTTTTGCTGAATCCACATAAGAAACCGGGGTTTAGGAGTTAAGGAAAGATCGGGAAGCCGCAGTGGGCTAGTGACCTGTACGGGCAGAAGGTAGCTTGGGGTTATACCAAGGCCTAGTAGGGAAGATGTAAAAGGCGGCGGCATCTGCCTTTTGCCGTATATTTCCTTGCTTAGAATTTGCTACCCACCACTCGTATGTCATCGCCTTTGCCTTCCGCTGCGGAGCCCCCCGTGTTGCCCTTTCCGTGGGTGCCGCGGTGGCGCACGTTGCTTTCGTCGCTAGCCATGGCCCGCGACCCAATCGGGAATCTTGACCGCTCGCACGCGGCGTACGGCGATACACTAGGGCTACATTTGGGCGGAATTCGGGCGTGCTATGTCACGCGCGACCCCGCACTGGTGCAGCACATTCTCCAGAAAAATCACCGGCGCTACCTGAAGTCGGACCTGACGCATGGGTTGGTGCGCTACATTGGCCGTGGTTTGCTCACCAATGAAGGCGCCGATTGGCTTCGGCAGCGCCGTCTGATTCAGCCGGGATTTCACCGGCAGCGCCTGGCCAGCCTCACCCGCCTGATGCAAGCCGCCACGGAGGAATGGACCCAGGAACTGCACACACGCACGGCTGCCGGACCCGCCGAGGTAGATATTCATGAGGCCATGACGCGGGTAGCGTTCCGGGTGATTGCGCAAGCTACGTTTGGCACCAGCATGAACGATGCGGAACGCAACCGGCTGTCGAAAATTCTGACCCAGATTCAGGCGTTTTACGTGCGCACCATTCGGCAGCCGTACCTTCGGCCGTGGCTGCAAGGCACGGGCAGCTACCGCCGCCACGATGCGCTAAGCCAAGAGCTACGCGAGCTAGTGCGCGGCTACATCCGGCAGCGACTAGGTACTGGTGCGCCCACAACCCCACCCGATGACCTCTTGCAGATGCTACTGGATGCGCGCTACGAGGATACGGGCGAGCCCATGACCGAAGACCGATTGGTGGATGAGGCAAACATTCTGTTGCTGGCTGGACACGAAACCTCGGCTAATGCCCTCAGCTGGCTGTTTTACCTGCTGGCCATGCACCCCGAGGCCGCGGCCAATGTGCGCCGGGAGCTGGACGAAGCCAGCCTAACTAATCGCCCGCCCGAGTTTGAAGAGCTGCCACGTTTGCCCTACTCTATGCAGGTGATTCAGGAAACCCTGCGCCTGTATCCACCGGCCTGGATTCTGGACCGCGTGGCGCTGGAAGACGACGAGTTTCAGGGGCACTCAATTCCAAAAGGCACGCTGTTTTCGTTGTACCTCTACGGCATGCACCGGCACCCGGGGTTGTGGCCTGAGCCAGACGTGTTTCGGCCGGAGCGGTTTGCTGCCGGCGCTGAGCCGCCCGTACCCGCGTATGGCTACCTGCCCTTTGGCGGTGGCCCGCGCCTATGCATCGGCAACCACTTCGCCCTCACCGAAATCCAGCTGGTTCTGCTCCAAACGCTGCGTCAGTTTACAGTAGCCCCGGTTTCAGATGCGCCCGTAACATCGGTGCCGCTCGTGACGTTGCGGCCGCAGGAGGGGGTAGTACTGCTGTTTCAGCGGCTCTGATAAATTATTGCAAAACCTGCCGCAGGGTCTTACTGCCACCACTGTTCCTGCGGCAATGGGCCCGCACCTAGGATGATGGATTGCCCCAACCGGGGTGTAGTAATGACTTGCCCGAGGCGGCTGGCTTCGGCTGAGGCGCGTTTCACTGGGTCGTTCCAGGCGTGGTGTGCTTCCGTGAAGGCAGCCCAATGTACCGGCATAAATACCCGGGCCTGAACATCACGGGCAGCCTGCACCGTTTGCTCAGGCAGCATATGAATCTGGGCCCAGTTGGCATCGTACTGGCCGCATTCCAGCAAAGCCAAGTCAAAGGGGCCATGTTGCTGGCCGATGGTCTGGAAGTGTGGTCCATAGCCCCCGTCGCCGCTGTAGAATAGGCGCTTGTCAGCTGATTTTATCACCCAGGAGCTCCAAGAGGTAGAGTTGCGGTTGGTGAGGCCCCGGCCCGAGAAATGGCGCGCCGGCGTGCTCACAATAGTAAGCCCCGGCAATTGTACTTCCTGATTCCAGTCCAGCTCCTGCACTCGCTCGGGGGCTACACCCCAGGCCAACAGATGGGCGCCTACCCCCAGCGGTACAAAAAAGTGCGCTGTTTTATCCTTGAGCTTCCGGATGGTCTGGTAGTCGAGGTGGTCATAATGGTCGTGGGAAATCAGGACGGCGTCAATGGCGGGCAATTGCTCGGCCCGAATAGGCACGTGTGGGTTGTAACGGTTGGGCGTTATCCACGAAATCGGACCCATCTCCATGCCTAGCATGGGGTCGAGCAGGATGTTCTTCCCCGCTATTTCTACTAGGCTCGCCGAGTGCCCAAACCACGTCACGCGCACCATGTCAGCGGGCTTTTGCGTGATGGTCAGCGAATCGAGCATCTGCATCGGCAAGGGAGCTGCCGGTTTAGAGTTGGGTGTTTTGCCAAAGACAAAGCGCCACAACGAGCCTAGGGTGCTGCCGCCCGTCATGAGGGTAGTGGGCACCAGGTTCTGAAATTCGCCGTCAAGGTAATGCCCGGTTTTGGCATAGGCTGCCCGTTGTGCTTTGGTAGGTTTGCCCCCGAATTGAGGACTCAGATTAGCAAAGGCCACGCCCACTACCAACAATAACACAAGTAGGCTGCCCAGTAGCCGGCCAATAATTTTCACGGGGTTGCGCATACGTTTTCTGGTGGTTATCCCGAAGTACGCTCGGAATACCTAGGTAGTCGGTAGCAGAGGGCAAATACTTTACGCGGCCTAAGCTAAACCACACCGTAAGCAACCTGCACGCCCGCGGCTTACTACCTTTGGCTGGAGCTAAACCGCACACAAAAAACCGCCCCACCCACTTATAATGGGTAGGGCGGTTTGGATTCGGGGGCAAGCTAGTAGTTTAGCTGCGGCCGTTGTAGCTGCTGCGGCGTTCTTGGCCCGGACGGTCGCCACCAGGGCGGCTCATCTGGCGCATGCGGTCCTGGCGCTTGGCCTCAAACTGAGCATACTGCTTTTTCGACAGCACATCCTTCAGCTTTTTGTCGGTGCTTTCACGAATGCGTTTGGCCTGGGCCATTTTCTGGCTGCGGTCCATAGAGGTAGAGCCGGAGTTGCTGCGCAGCGCTTGCATTTGTTGCTGCTGATCCTGGAAAATTTTCTCCACCTTGGATTTTTGCTTGCTGCTCAGGCCGAGCTCTTTAGCCAACTCATCGGAGCGGTGCTGGCGGTCTTGTGCGCTTTGCTCGCCTCTGCGGCGGTCTTTGTCGTGGCCCTGGCGTTCGTGGCCAGAGGCGGGGCGCAGGTCGGCGGCAATGGAAGAGGTAGCAAAAGGAGCGGCGAGACCGAGTACTAGGGCGAGGCTAAAAAGTTGCTTTTTCATGGTAATGGGTATGCTATGTCTGGGGTTGAAGGAAGAGCGCTGCGTTCTGTCAGACGTTATTCAAACCCAGTGCCCTATTTCCGCCAACTCCGGTCAGTTTCTAGCACCGACCCCAAAACGCCGACCAATCGCCTCGTTTTATCGCCCGACCTGAAACTGTCGGCAAAAGCTTGATGCCGTAACTCAAACCCCGTTTTACTGTATCAGCGGGACGTTCGATTTTCAACAATAGTACAGGCCAGCTCTTGAAGCCACTTTACTAGGCCTCAGTATAGCTTGAAGTGCGCCCGGAGCAGCGGGCCGCATCTTTATGAAGCGTGCTATGCAACGCGGTAGCGGGTTTTGCTACCTTGCCGGCATGCTGCAACTCCCCATCCAACTCACGGGCATCGATTTGCTGGTGCCGCAACTTGAAACCACCGACCTGCTCCTGCGCGGCCACCGCCTCACCGACCTAGCCCCGTGTGTGGCGATGGGTCAGCAACCCGAGTTCTATAAGTACCTGGGCGGCAAGCCTATGGAGGAGGAGGATGTGTGGCGGCGCATTTTGGCGCACCAGGGTCACTGGGCCATGATGGGCTACGGCTACTGGGCCGTTGAGGAAAAAGCTACCGGCGAATTTATCGGCTCGGTAGGCTTTTATGATATCATGCGCAACCTGTCTCCCGCCATCAATGGGTTTCCAGAAGCGGGCTGGGTGATGAATCCGCGCGTGCATGGCCGCGGTTACGCCAGCCAGGCCGTGCGGGCCATTCACGTGTGGGGCGACGCTCACTTCCCCAATCCGCGCACCGTCTGCATCATCGACCCTCACAACGAGCCCTCCCTGCGACTGGCCCACAAGCTAGGCTACCAAGAGTACGACCGGAGCACGTACCGGGATGAGCCCATTGTGCTGCTGGAACGGTTTAGGCCCACAGGTACCCTAGGAGAATAGCACAAACTAACAAGGCCCGCCTCTCATCAGAAGCGGGCCTTTTTAGTACTTAAGCAGCACAGATGCCTGCGACGCAAAATCTGGTTTGAAGGTTTTATTCGGCTAGTAGCTGGTCAATTGTCTTGTTGAATTCAGCTACTTCCTGCTCGTAGTACTTGCCGGTGCCAGGGCCCGAGAAGCCAGTATGAATCTTCCGTACTTCGCCTTTCTTATCGAGGAAGAGGGTAGTGGGGAAGGCCAGCACCTTCTGCACCTGCGGCAACGACTGGCTGGCCGCATCCTTGCTAGCCTCGCCGGCCACGGCTAGGTCGTACCCTACATTCATGCGCTCCTTCATCTTCAGCAGCTTCTGCGAAGCTACCTTCTGGTCGGCGGTGCGCTCATAGCCCAGGCCAATGATTTCAACACCGCGGCCTTTATTTTTCTCGTACCAGGGGGCCAGGAAGTTGGTTTCGTCCATGCAGTTGGGGCACCACGAGCCGAGCAGCTGTACTACCACTACCTTGCCTTTGTACTTGGGGTCGGAAGGGGAGATGCTGCCGCCTTCATAAATGCTCGGGAATTTGAAGTCGAGCTTTTTCTGGCCAGGCTTCATTCCAGTAAGGGCGTTGGCATCGGGCAGCTTTGCCTTCGGGTCGAGGGTAGCCGTCCAGGTCTCGTGGCCCGATTTGCCGCTGTAGAAGTCGCCTTTCATCTCAGAGAAACCGTTTTTAACATCAACAGCATCAAAGAGAAAGGCGTGGCTGCCATCGAATGTTGACAAGAGCATGTGCGGTCCGCCTTTTCTCTCAACAATGCTTCCTGCCAAATACCTGTAGTCGCCGGTCGTGGTGAGGAAGGTGCCTTTTGCTTGATTATCAGCGTATTCAAACACACCGACCGCAGGGTAAGATTTGCCTTCATCATCAGTGAAAGTAACCTTGTAAGTCGAGCCCTTTTCAAGTCCAGTTATCTGAGGAATAAACTTTTTCCCGTCACCGTCTTCATCATTGAATAAAGGCTGCTCCCCCTTAGTAGCCGAAAAGGCCACGCGGTACGGCTCTTTGCCATCGTACTTCACCCAGGTGCCTTTCAGCTTATCAGCGCCATCGGCGCGCACTACCAGGGCAGCATCAAACACGCCGAGGCGGATGGTTGTGGAGTCGCCGGCGGTGAATATTTCGTCGAGCTTCAGACGCTCCTCGCCGTTGCGCAGCGTTACGGTAGGCTTGCCGCCCTCGGTGGCAACATCAAACAGGAAGGGAATTTGCTGGCCTTGGGCCGCTAGTACGCCGCGCCAGGTTCCGGCCGTAAGGGCAGTAGCGCCCGTCGTGGCGCCCTCGGAGGTGGCGGCTTGATTTTCAGAAGAGGTCGAATTGGACTGACAGGCCACCGCGGCCAGCGCGAGTCCGGCCCCGGCTATGGCCTTGCGAAAAGAGAAGGCTACGGGCATTGGAAAAAAGTTAGAAGGTTAGTTCGCGGCTAAACTACGGAGGGCCGATGATAGTTTAATACACAGGGCCGCGAAGACAGACCTAGCCGGCTAATTGGCCCGCGCCTATCCACGCAGCACTTTTGGAATGATTCTAAATCAGGCCTGCAGGGCTGGTATAGGCCCGAAAATTTAGGCGGCGCAACGACCGACAACTATATTTGCGTACCTACTAATAATAGGTACGTTCTCTCCACTTTTTCCATTTCGCATTATGGCGTTTGACTTAGAAATGATCAAGGCCGTGTACGCTGGCATGGGCTCTCGCATTGAAGCCGCCCGTACCGCCGTTGGCCGCCCGCTTACCCTGACTGAAAAAATCCTGTACGCTCACTTGTACGGCGGCACTGTTTCGCAGGCGTTTGAGCGGGGCGTTTCCTACGTCGATTTCGCTCCCGACCGTGTAGCCATGCAGGATGCTACCGCCCAAATGGCGCTGCTCCAGTTTATGCAGGCTGGCAAACCTCAGGTTGCAGTACCAAGCACCGTGCATTGCGACCACCTGATTCAGGCCAAAGAAGGTGCCGATCAGGATTTGGCCATTGCTAACTCCGAAAACAAGGAGGTGTATGACTTCCTAGCTTCTGTTTCCAATAAATACGGCATCGGCTTCTGGAAGCCCGGTGCTGGTATCATTCACCAAGTAGTACTCGAGAACTACGCCTTCCCCGGCGGCATGATGATCGGTACAGACTCGCACACGCCGAACGCCGGCGGCCTTGGCATGATTGCCATTGGTGTGGGTGGCGCCGATGCCGTTGACGTAATGTCGGGCATGGCGTGGGAGCTGAAGTTTCCTAAAGTGATTGGTGTGAAGCTGACGGGTAAGCTCTCGGGCTGGACTTCGGCGAAAGACGTAATTCTGAAAGTAGCTGGTATCCTGACCGTAAAAGGCGGTACCGGTGCTATTGTTGAGTACTTCGGTGAAGGTGCTGAAAACCTGTCGGCTACCGGCAAAGGCACCATCTGCAACATGGGCGCTGAAATTGGGGCTACCACCTCGGTGTTCAGCTACGACGAGAAGATGGGCGACTATCTGCGCGGCACGGGCCGGGCCGAAATTGCCGACGCTGCTGCCGCCGTTGCGGCTAACCTGCGCGCCGACGACGAGGTGTACGCGAACCCTGCAAACTTCTACGACCAGCTCATCGAAATTGACCTGAGCACCCTGGAGCCTTACGTGAACGGTCCGTTCACGCCGGACGCTGCGTGGCCTATTTCGGAGTTTGCGGCTGCCGTACGGGAGCACAACTGGCCTGCTAAGCTGGAAGTTGGCCTCATTGGCTCGTGCACCAACTCTTCTTACGAAGACATTACCCGCGCTGCCTCCATTGCCAAGCAAGCGGCCGACAAAGGCCTGACGGTACAGGCGGAGTACACTGTAACGCCCGGCTCGGAACTGGTGCGCTACACTGTAGAGCGTGATGGTTTGCTCGACACCTTCGCTCAGATGGGTGGGGTAGTACTGGCAAACGCTTGCGGTCCGTGCATCGGGCAGTGGGCTCGCCACATGGACGATATGAAACGTCCGAACTCCATCATCACCTCGTTCAACCGTAACTTCGCTAAGCGTAACGACGGCAACCCGAACACGCATGCTTTCGTGGCCTCGCCCGAAATCGTGACGGCTTTCGCTATTGCTGGCGACCTAACTTTCAACCCTCTGGTTGACACGCTGACTACCAAAGACGGCCAGCAGGTGAAGTTCGATGAGCCTCAGGGTATTGAATTGCCTCCCCGCGGCTTTGCCGTAGAGGACGCTGGTTACCAGGCTCCCGCTGCCGATGGCTCGGGCGTGCAAGTACTGGTTGACGTAGCTTCGGACCGTCTGCAGCTGCTCGACCCCTTCAAGCCGTGGGAAGGCGTTGACCTGAAAGGGTTGCGTCTGCTCATCAAGGCGCAGGGCAAGTGCACCACCGACCATATCTCGATGGCCGGCCCGTGGTTGAAATACCGTGGCCACCTCGACAACATCTCGAACAACATGCTCATTGGGGCGACTAACGCCTTCAATGGCGAAGCCAATGCCGTGAAGGATGCCCTCACCCAGGGTACGCCGTACTCGCCGGTGCCGCAGGTTGCTCGTAACTACAAAGCTCAGGGCATTGGCTCGGTGGTAGTAGGTGATGAGAACTACGGAGAAGGTTCGTCGCGTGAGCACGCCGCTATGGAGCCCCGCCACTTGGGCGTGCGTGCCGTGCTAGTGAAGTCATTCGCTCGTATCCACGAAACCAACCTGAAGAAGCAGGGCATGCTTGCTCTCACCTTCGCCAACAAAGCCGACTACGATCTGATTGAGGAGGACGACACCATCGACATCCTCGGTCTGACCACGTTTGCTCCCGGCCAGCCCCTGCAGGTGCGCCTGCACCACGCCGATGGCGACACCGACCTCATCACGGTAAACCATACCTACAATGAAGGTCAGATTGAGTGGTTTAAAGCCGGCTCGGCCCTGAACCTGATTCGCTTGAAAGAGTCGGGCCAGGCGCAGCTGTCGCAGAAATAGTTTCGCTTTAGAAACTACCTAGTAAAACGGCCGCTTCCTTTGCAGGGAGCGGCCGTTGTGTTTTCTGATACTACTCAATTCAATACCATAAGCTGAGCCGTTTGCAGTTCCAGACTTATATGTACCAAAGGCAATCCAAACCTCTCTAGGAGTTGACGGTTTGTCGGCCTCCGGAATACTAGTTGCAGTGAGTTAAGCTGGTTGCGTCCTAGCTGCAAGAAGTTTCTTTATCTAGTGAAGTACATGTCCTCTCCCAAACACGCTGTTTCTGTTATTGGCTTCCTGATTACGTTACTAGGAGCCGTACTCTTCTCAACTAAAGCCATCATTGTAAAGCTGGCTTTCGGCCACACGCATGCTGATGCCGTGACGCTGCTGGCGCTGAGAATGGTGTTTTCATTGCCCTTTTATTTGGCGGCGGCGTTTCTGGTGAGCACACAGAAAGACAACGTTCGGATGACCGGCCGGGAGTGGCTGCTGGTGAGCGGTATTGGCTTGCTGGGATATTACGTAAGCAGCCTGTTTGACTTTATTGGCCTGCAGTATATCTCGGCAGGCTTGGAGCGCCTGATTCTGTTTCTGTACCCCAGCTTTGCCGTGTTTATCAATGCGTATTTCTTTAAGCAGCGCATTTCCAGAATTCAGCAACTAGCGTTGTTGCTTACCTATGTCGGTATTGGGTTGGCTTACGCAGGAGAGCTATCTATTGACTCCAGCAACCCTAACTTTTACTTGGGCAGCGTGCTTGTGTTTATGTGCGCCGTTACCTACTCCGTGTACATCGTGGGAAGTGGCCGGATAATTCCGCGCGTAGGGGCTAATAAATTCACGGCCTATGCCATGTTAGCGGCTACGTTCGGTGTCTTCATTCATTTCCTGCTAACCCATTCGCTGCAAAAGGTTGAGCTAGGGCAGGGTATGTGGGTGTATGGGCTGCTACTGGCTATTCTGGCTACCGTGCTGCCATCTTTCCTGATATCACAGGGAATGAAAAAGATTGGCTCGAATAACGTAGCCATTATCAGCGGCATTGGGCCAGTGTCCACTATTGTGCAGGCGCACTATATCCTTGGGGAGAAGATATTCGTGGCGCAGATTATTGGAACCGTACTGGTAGTGATAGGCGTGTTGCTGATTGGATGGAAACGGAAAAATACGGAGCAGTCACCGGCCGCAGCTGCTACTACTACTACTACTGCTGAAATTTCATCCTGCAATAGAAACCCGCTAGCCTGAAACTAGAGCGTGGCCACCTGCTCCGGTTGTGCCTCTTGCGGCTTTAGCACGAGGTAGTAATACAGCAGAATCACTAGGCCCGTGAGGAAGGGCAACAGGGCCAGGTGTTTGCCGGTCAGCTCACCCCAGATGCGCACTTCATCAAACCCTACAAACTCGCTGACCATCCAGTAGGAGTTAGCCGAAATCCAGAACACGATGGCCAGGTTGTGCGCCAGCTCTGCCTTGATGTCGCGCGTGCGCCAAGTGATGAGCACGGCAATGAGCAGCGTCGGGAAAATCATCAGGATGCCCAGTGGTTTCCAGACCATGCACCACCCAATATCTTTGAGCAGCCAGAACAAGATGTGCATGTTTTCCATGCGGCGGTATGGGGCCGGAATGCTGTATACTAGGTCGTTGGGCTGGCTCATGGGGCATCAAAGGTGAAGCTCAAAGATATTGCCTTGCTTGCGTCCCGGAAAATCTGCTCTACCAGCCCTAGGGTAGCGGCCGGCTCAAACCTCGGCTTTTTTCAATGGGCTGCGTAAGAGGAGCCTGATTTCAACTTCTGATTAAGCAGTAATGGCCGGAGTGCTTCGGAAAGTAGCAAAAGGAGCCGCCTGGGTGGGTGGCGGCGTGGTAGGCGCGGTGGCGTTGTATTTGGTGGGCTCCGTGGGGCTTTCGGCCATACCAGTGGGGCGCCAGAACTCGCCAGAAACCGGCACAATTGAAACCTACATCCTGTCCAACGGCGTGCACACCGATATTGTAGTGCCCGTGCGAACCGACCAGATGGACTGGACCCAGCTAGTTCCCTACACGGCTACCCCCGCCATGGACACCAGCCGCGACTACATCGGTTTTGGCTGGGGCGACAAGGGCTTTTACCTGAACACGCCTACCTGGGCCGAACTGAAGCCCAGCACGGCCGTGAAGGCTATGTTCTGGCTTAGCACCACGGCCATGCACGCCACTTTCCACCACCAGCCCCAGGAAGGCCCCGACTGCGTGCGGGTGCTGCTGACCCGCGCGGAGTATGCCCGCCTGATTGCGTTTATCAAAAACAGCTTCGATTACGATGCCCAGGGCAGCTCCCAGCACATTCAGGGTCATAGCTACGGGCAGCACGATGCGTTTTATGAAGCCAAGCGCACCTATAACCTCTTCTATACTTGCAATTCCTGGGCAAACGAAGGGTTGAAAGTGGCCGGGCAGAAAGCCGCCCTCTGGACGCCATTTGAATTCGGTATTTTCTGGCAGTATCGCTAGGGCAGAATAGGGGGTTGAAGTCAGAAAATGAGCTAGCACGCACCCTGAACGCAACTTGTGCGTATGGAGGAGCATGACGACATATGATGCCATCTTCGAAAACAACCGCCAGTGGGTAGCGCAGCACACCGCTACCAATGCCAACTTCTTCCAGCGCCTGGCCACCAATCAAAACCCCGATTACCTCTACATTGGCTGCAGCGACTCGCGCGTAACGGCTGAGGAGCTGATGGGCGTAGCACCGGGCGAGGTATTCGTGCACCGCAACATTGCCAACCTGGTTAATAACATTGACCTGAACGCCATGTCAGTAATTGAGTACGCCGTGCATCATTTGCAGGTAAAGCACATTGTAGTGTGCGGGCACTATGGCTGCGGGGGCGTGAAAGCGGCCATGCAAGCCAAAGACCTCGGGATTATGAACCCCTGGCTGCGCAACATCCGCGACGTGTACCGCTTGCACCATGCCGAACTGGACGCCATTGAGGACGTAGATGCGCGCTACGACCGGCTAGTGGAGCTGAACGTGCAAGAGCAATGCGTAAATGTTATCAAAACGGCTGTGGTGCAGCAGCACTACGTGAAAGGAGGCTTCCCAACAGTGCATGGCTGGGTTTTCGACCTCAAGACTGGCCTGTTAAAAGACCTGAAGCTGGACTTTGAGCACATCCTGCACGACATCCAGGAAATCTATAACCTCAGCGACCAGCCAATTTTTGGGGAGGCCATAACGCCCGCTCAAGAAATAGGGAAAGCCGCTGATGAAACTACCCGGGTTACCCGCTAGCCTCTAGGTAGCAGAGCACCTCAAACCCCAAAATCAGACAAAAAGAAACCCGGCCTGTTCTGCACATGCAGCAACAGCCGGGGTAGGGGGTGGAAAGAAGAAATGGTGCTAGTTAAGCCACACGCTGGCTACTGGCTCGAACCGATGGCGTGCGAAGGCACCGTAGGGCCGCTCGGCATAGAAACCCAGTACATGCACCTGCAACTCCCCAGTCTGGGCATTGCGGCGCATCTGAATGGGGTACACCTGCCCGGCAGCGGGCCAGTCTCCAATGTGGTCGGCGGGGCGACGGCTAGCATCAACGCAGCGGGCGAACTGCTGCACAGGAAGCGGAACAGGAAGCTTTACTTTCGACATATCCAAAGATAAGAATATAACTGAGGAAAAGCTAATCCTGTTAGATATTTCTGTGTCTTTGGCAATAGCAATAAATAAAGAACAAACCGCTGAAAAGTTTGTTCTAGTGGAACTAAATCCAAATAATGCTTACGCTTTGTATAACAACAGATTAGCGACTGATCCGCTTGATTGCTAAAAATGTTAGCAAAAAACAAGGGCTGATTTTAAACGAAAGTATAGCCAGAAACCCAGCAAAGCTCCTTACCTATTTTTAGAGGTTCACTCCGTTAAGCAGCCTAGAGAACTGCCTAATAGCGTACTATGCGTTGCGTGAAGTTGCCCTGAGCCGTGCGGATTTGTACCAGATACATACCCGCTGGGTAGGTGCTCAAATCTAGCGAGACATGGCCTTTGCCAGCGGCCGTGCGCGACACCAGCACTTGGCCTACAGCTGATAGAACCTGAACGGTAGCCGGCCCCATGGGCAGCTCCACCTGTAGGCGCCCGGTTGTAGGGTTAGGATACACAGCAACTCCGGCCAACTGCACTCCGCGTACTGGCAGCACCTGCTGGTAGCGGCCCGCGGCAGCATCAGCAGCGCGCTGCAACTCCGGCAGGCTAGGCGCGGCCAGCACAGCAAAAGCCACCACTACGGAGTCGGAGGGAGCAAGGAAAGGCAACGTGGCCCCAACAACCTGCGACACATCAGCGCCGGCAGGTAAGCCTGCTGTGCGCTGGCGGGTGCCGTTGCTGAGCGTGAGCAATTTTTCGGTGGTATTAAAGCCATCGGCCAGGCGCACCCCCGTGCCCGAGGAAGCACCGTTATTTATCGAATACACGGTAGCTTGTCCACCACTTAAGTGTCGCACACCAGTATAGAGCTGCCGGTCGAGTGGGCTATACACGTAGCCCAGGCGGCGTACCGAGTCCCAGTCTGCCACGTTGCGGCTGTACTCTTCGGGCAAGTCCCAATCCATGTACAGGCCGGCATGCAACGGCTTCAAGGTATCGGGCGTGAGGTTGGTGAGTTGGTATTCCAGAATCACGTAGTCGCGGTGCGGGTCAGCGGCCCAGGCATAGGCCCGCTGCCGTATCCGGACGCCAACGGAGCGGCCTTTGGTAAGTGCTGGCAGTGAGTCACGAAGTACGCCATACGCCTCCTGGTCGGCGCGCAGGGGCTGTGCCAGAAGGGCGGTGCGCGTCTGCGAATAGAAATCATGGTCAGCCCCTTGGTTGTCGTTGCGCACGTTGTCCGATACCCGGGGGCTAGGGGTAGGAGTTGCCACTAATAGGCCGCCTTCGGCTACCAGCGGCCCGCTTCCACGGTACGTCACACTTTCCCCAAACTCCGAGCCTAGCCCGTCGTAGCCAACATTGCCGCGACTAGTAAGCGTAAGGGCCAGGTCATTGGCATTGAGCAGTACGTAATCGGGGTTTATAGTCAGGGTTTCGTACTGGTCTTCTTGGTAACCTGTGGCGGCATCCTGCAGATGGTAGCGCACCACGGCGCGGGTGTTAAGAGGGGCATTGGCGGCTACTTTCAGCAAGAAAGGCACGGCCGAGTTAGTGCGCCGCTCTAGGGTAGCCAATGGGCCTACGCCAAACTCTGCTTGCCGAACCTCTAGGTAGGGCGAAAGCGAGGTAAGCGTTACAGTAAGGTTAGGAAGGGGCTCGAGCAGGTTTTGCACCGTTATGGCTAGGCGTATGGCGTCGCCGGCGGCATAGGCGTCGCGGGAGGGCAGGTAGGTGCGGCCTACTACCCTGGCCGAGTGCTGGGCCTCCGTTACGGCCCGCAGCACGTTCAGGCGTCCCGAGCCGATGCGGCCCACGTAGCCGGTGTTGCCCGGTAAGGCATCAATGTTATCGGTAGTGCGCCGCAGCTGGGCCGCCACCTGGGCCGCCGTGAAGCGGGGGAAGCGCGTGCGCACCAACGCAGCAGCACCAGCAACTAGGGGAGAGGCAAACGATGAGCCTCCTACCGCTACATAGTCCTTGTCGGTATCGCCATACACCGTCAGGATCTGGACACCGGGCGCCGACAAGTCAACGCGGCGGCTATAAGTAGCATTGGCGCTGCGCTCATCGGTGCGGGTAACGGTGGCCACGGACAGAACATGGTCGTAGCTGGCGGGGTAAAAGTCGAGGTCGGCGCCAGTATTGCCAGCCGCCGCTACTACCACGGCATCACGGTTTACGGCGGCGTAGGTAATAACGTCCTGCTCATACTGCGAGCGGGCGCCTACGCCACCCCAGGATAGGTTGATGATTTTGCAGCCATGATCAGCCGCGTACACAATGGCCTCGTAGCCGCCAAACGTACCGGAGGGCGTGCTGGGGTAAATCTTCAGTGGCATAAACCGGCACTTGTAGCCCACACCGGCCACGCCCTTACCGTTGTTGGTAGCGGCGGCGGCACACCCGGCCACCAGAATGCCATGCACGCTGCTGGGGTCGCGCGAGGGGTCATTGTCGTTATCAGCAAAATCCCAGCCGTAGTAGTTGTCTATGTAGCCGTCGTTGTCGTTGTCGATGCCGTCAATTGGGTCTTGGCGGTTCACCTGAATCTGAGAAGTCAGGTCTTCGTGTGTGACGCGCGTGCCGCCATCCACAATGCCGATGGTGATGCTGGTGTCGCCTTGCGTTACGTCCCAGGCCCGGTACGCCCGAATGTTTTTCAGATGGTACTGGCCATTGCTGCGGGTGGAGTCGGCCAATGGGTCGTTGGGCTGTTGCAGCGGCGGGTAGCTGTACAAGGGCTCGGCATACTCCACGAGGCCGGTTTTGCGTAGGGCCTGGCAAGCCGCCGCCACCGACTGAGTAGAGCTGGCAAGCTGCACCTGATATATCAACCCCAGGTCAACTGCTCCGGGCTTACTGGAGGAGCGACTATGCGCAAACTTGGGTTGAACAGCCTGCACTCCCAGGCGCCCTAGCACACCATCGAGCACGGCCACGCCAGTAAGGCTGGAGGCCGAGCGGCCGGCCGTAGGTGCCGCTTTCAGCTTGTACACCAGCCGACCGCCCACCACGGTTTTGGACGGCGCTGGGGGTAGTGGTTGCTGCTGCCCAAAACCAGAATGAGCGCCGGCCAGAAGCAGCACCAGGCACGCAAGCGCTAGCCCAGAAAAACGGCCAAAAGATACACGTAGAGGTAGCAGCATTCCAGAAAATAAAGCGGGTGGGGGGAGGGTGCGAAAGCAGAGCAACAGTCCGGCTAACAACCTGCTGACTAGCCTTTCAAGAAGACGAAACCAGCAGCGGTTAGCAGAAATATGGGGTAGGACCGTTTCTGTAAATCTAGCCATACTACAGCAGCCTACGAAGCGTTGTTCCGTGCTTTTTCACTAATTTTCTCAAGGCGCTACCACTATTTTTTGCGAGCTAAGCCATTCTCAGGCAGCGCCAACTACCCGGCTACTGGTGACGCAGCCGTGACGATGCAGCCCGACTAGACCCTTTGAGCCTCTTTCCCGAAAAATCATCACGACAGAATGCGGAGAAGAGGCTGATTTACTAGGCTTGGTGGAGGGCAAAACCGAGCCGTGAACACAAGGCAGGAAGGGTTT
Organism: Hymenobacter seoulensis; assembly: GCF_054780535.1. Taxonomy (NCBI): domain Bacteria; kingdom Pseudomonadati; phylum Bacteroidota; class Cytophagia; order Cytophagales; family Hymenobacteraceae; genus Hymenobacter; species Hymenobacter seoulensis. Next base: position 1,062,269 of record NZ_BAAGWD010000001.1, on the reverse strand, counting down.
TTTGCTGGCCAGTAAGCACACTAGGCTGAGAAAGGATCTAAACCCACCCGACTTGGGCTGCCAGAGAAGCCAACGGTTTCAAGTTGCGAGGTCCCGATCCAGGTGATGTAGAGCTAGGAAGTCCTTTTTATGACGAGTAACTGCCTTATAGCAAAATGGATAGGTAGTAAACTATCTGCCTGAAAACTCGGAAAGGAGCGGATTTTGGAGTAGCGGTTGCCACAGTAAGAGTGTAAGCTTGTGGCCTGGCGCCTGTGGTGCTGTTTCCTTTCCGGCCATGAGAAACCTGTTGCTGCTGATTTCGTGGAGTGTGCTGGCCACTTTGTTTGGCTCGTGCAGCCGTCCGCACTACGCTTTCCTGGCAAAACCGACAGCGCTTACAGCGCCCGTGCCAACAGCAGCAGTAGCACCCGAAGTAGTTTCAATAAAGGCTGATACGCTAACTCAGGCAGCTAGAAGACAAGCGGTTATTGTAAAAAATAGGCCTAGGCCCCGGAGAACTGTCAAGCCGTTGGTAGCAGCCGTTTCTGGGCTAGCGCCTCGCTTTACTACCGCTCTGCAGCGGCTACCAACTTGCCGAAAAGCACCCGCGCCAGGCGTTACCGTGCGCGCCCGCCACTCCGACACTGCCCAGGTAAGCCGCCCAGCTACCAGAGCATCAGACGCAATTATTCGGGTGCTCATTGGGCTCGGAGCGGTTGCGTTAGGTATTGCAATACATGACCTTATTGGCCTTGGATTGGTAGTATTTGGGACTATACTTATCGTGGTTACGTTACTTCAATTACTTTTTGATCTGTTATTCTATAGGTAAATATTGGGTAATCGGGTCCATGTTATAAAAAAAGCCCGCACAGCTTACGCTGCGCGGGCTTTTTTTATAACATGGACCCGATTACCGGCCGCCTTTGCTGTACTTGTACTTTTTAGGCGAGGCCACCGTCCGGAACTTGTAGGGGTTGTTGGCATTCACATCAAGGCCCAGGCCAATGGGGCCGCGGGTTTGCTTGAACCTAGATTTGTCGTTCGTTCGCTTTTGGCGGTCCATCGAAACGTTGCCGTAGCGGTTGGTTTTTTCCATGGCCTTGTCGCCGCTCGAGCAGGAAGTGCCAACTAACAGGAAAGCCAGGGCTGAATAAAGTAGTATCGTTTTCATGGGAGAGAAAGCAAGAGGGAAAGAAAGACTCTGACTGAGAGCTCAGTATCTGCCCCATGTACTCTGGTTTGCTTAAAAAGGATACAGCAACCGGTCAATAATCTGGCCTTGCGCACAGGCTTGCTACAAGCTCAACATTTCCCGAAACCGCACCGATTGCTGACGCGAAACCTCTACCTCAGGCCCGCCGCGCAGCCGGATTTTAAGCGTATTGCTAAACCAGGGCTCAATGCTTTCTACCCATTTCAGGTTGATGATTTGCTGGCGGTTGGCCCGGAAAAATACCCTAGCGTCGAGGCGTTGCTCCAGGTGCTGCAAAGTGCGCGGAATAAGGGGGCGGTGCTGCTCGAAATAAATCTGGGTATAGCTGCCATTAATTTCAAACAGGCGAATGTCGGAGAGGCGCACAAACCAGCACCGCTCCCCGTCTTTCACAAACACCTGGTCGTGTTCCGTGAGCGGGGCCGGCGCGGGCTCTTCGGGCAGGGTTGGGACCAGGGCAGGGGCTAGGGCCGGTACGGCTGCCGCGTGCTTGGCGTAGGCTTTCTGCAGGGCGGGGGCCAGCCGGTTTTCCTGAATGGGCTTCAGCAGATAATCCAGGGCATTTACCTCAAATGCACGCAACGCATATTCATCGTAGGCAGTCGTGAAGATGACGTGCGGTGCATCTACTAGGGAGGCCAGCAGCTCAAACCCCGTTTCGCCGGGCATATGAATGTCCAGAAACAGCAGGTCGGGCTGCAACTCCCGAAGTTGGGTGCGGGCCTCGTCGGCGTGGCGCGCTTCGCCCACAATGGTTACCTCCGGAAACGCCTGCAGCAGGTGGCGCAACTCCGTGCGGGCCAATCGAGAATCATCAACAAGCAAGGCATTCATAGCGGAGCAGGGCAGAAGAAATAGCTAAAACGATACACTATGCGGGGTACGCGGTGGGTACATACTGCCCTCACGATACAACCGCCACGCCTGCATGGCGAGGTACCACGGGCGCCCCCACTATTGGCAGCTGCAAATGCGCCACCACCATGTCGGGCGTGTGTGGGTCGTTGGCGAGGTGCAAGTGGGCGGCTGGGCCAAACAGCAAGGCTAGTCGCTCGCGGGCGTTGCGCACCCCTACGCCCTCGTGGCCGGGGCGCGGTTCGTAGCGGCCAGTGTTGCGTACCGTCACGTGCAGCGTGTTCGAGTCGTTGAGCTGGGCGCACAGGCAGATGCTGCCTCCGGCGGGGCGGGGCGCCAGGCCGTGCTTGATGGCGTTTTCCACCAGCAGCTGCAGCGTCATGGGCGGAATGAGCACAGGTAGGGCGGCGGGGTCAATATCCAGGTGGTAGGAAAGGCGCTCTTCCAGCTGCATGGCTTCCAGGGCCAGATAATGCTCCACAATCTCCAGCTCGCGTTGCAAGGGCACTTGTTCCGTGCTATTAAGCTGAATAGAGTAGCGCAGCAGGTCCGAGAGGTGCGTAATCATGTCGCGGGCCCGGGCGGGGTCTTCCATCACGAGGGCCCGGATGTTGTTGAGTCCATTAAACATAAAGTGCGGATTAATCTGGGCCTTGAGCGTGCGCATTTCGGCCTCGTGCACGGCCGCCGTCAGCTTCCATTTGTCTACTTCTGCCTGCTTATAGCGGCGCAGGTAATGCCAACCAAAATAAAAGCCTTCCCAGAGCCACAGCACGAAGTTTACATTCAAGCAGTAGCCAATAAACTGCGGCCAGCCGTGCGGCTGCGCAGTAGGAGCCGGCCGCACCACCCAAATGATAAGCGCCCAGATAATCACCTGGCTCAGCACCGAGAGCAAGGCGTTGGTAATCAGCAGACGACCCAGCAGTGGCAGCGGCGAGAGGTTGTCCCAGCCCAGCGCCCGGATAGAATACCGCAGCGCGTGCGTAAGGGCTAGCAAGGGCAGTACAATGGCTAGCGTAACGGTAAACGAATCAGAAGTGAGCTGGGCAAACGAAGAAAACAGGGCCAGATTGAAAAGCCCGTACGCCGTCCAGCCCAACAGCTGGCAGCGCCAATACAAACGGCTTGGGGGCGGTACGGTAGCGTACGAAATCATGAGGGTATCAGGCTGGCCGCAAGGGCGGTAGGTTGCGCTGCCACCTGCTGGTATAGGTGCTGGTTGCGGCGGTAAGAAAGCAGGAGCAGCCCGGCAAGTACCAGCAGCGCGCACACAATGAAAACCGGAATCAGGTACAGCGTTTCGGCGGAGGTGCGCAGGCCCAGCACCAAGCATCCTATTGAAATCACACCCGCCATAACCGCGTAGGGTTTGGCGCTATAAAACCAAGCGTACGGGAAAAAATGAGCCCCCGTGATGATGCCGTAGGTCATGATAAAGTGCTGCGGATACCGGCTGTAGATGAAGATCAGGAAGGGGAAATAGAAGAGCTGGGCGAAGTTGAGCCACAGGCCCAGGGGCTGCAACGGGTTGTGCGGCAGCGCCCACGTAGTGCGGAAAACCTTGGAGAACACCCACGCCAGCGGCAGGGTAGCAGTGCCCACAAAAAACGTGATAAACCCCTTTTGCACTACTGAGAGTGGCGCTACCCACCACAGGATGGCTATAGCGGCCCACACCAGGCTGGCCGCCACTATGAAATCAAGTCCGTTTTTGGCCTTTACAGACAGCTCCAGTTTTAGCGCCGCAAATTCTTGTTCGAGAAGCATACCCCAAGGAAATGTATTTCTGCGAAATATATACTCGGCCAGATGTATATACCGCCCCTGTAGTTGCTTTCTGAGGCAGTATATACACTCTGATAGGTTAGTGGGCTTATCTTTTAGCCACCGCGTTTTGCTTCAGGAAAGCATCGGTCTGGGCGAAAAACCACTGCGTATCGTCATACATCAGGAAGTGCCGGCCCGCCTCCGACATCTCCACGTGGTGCTTCGGGAGCTTGGCGTACTGCTGCTCGAAAATGGCTTTGGTGCTTTCCTTGGTGGAGCCGTACTGCTTATACGCGGCCCAGGCTCCCAGCACCAGCACCGGCTGCTGAATGCGCGCAATATCCTGTCGCAGGTCCGTAGTCATCAGGTCGTAATAGGCCTGGGCTACCGTGGGCATATCCGAGGCCACGCTCCAGCGTGCTGTCTGGGTAATGCGGGCCGTGTCGGTCATCATGCTGGCCGACATCTGCCGGGCCATGGTCAGGTTGTTTTGGGCCCGGCTCATTTGCTGGCGCATCATTTCGGCGGCCGGTTTGGCTTCCTCCGCCGTTTGTGAGGGGTTTTGGATGGCCGCCATGAACGGCAGCGAATCAACGATGACTAGCGGGCCCACCGCGTCGGGCTGGGTGCTGCTCATCCAGAGGGCCATGAACCCCCCAAGGCTGTGGCCAATGATGGCGGGCTTCGAGAGCTTTTGAGTTTTGATGTAGGCCAGCAGCTGGTCGCGCACGTTCAGCAGCAGCTTATCGGTACTGGCGGGCGCGGCCTGGCCGCCAAAGCCTGCCAGCGAAATAACGTGGCACTGGTACTGCTTCTGGTAGCGGGCCACGGTTTCGTCCCACACCGTGCCGGGGCACGTCAGGCCCGGAATCAGCAGCACGGGCTGGCCTTTGCCTACCACCCGCACTGTAAAGTTGGGGTGAGCAGCTGGCGTATCGGTACTAGGTGCCAAAGCAGTGGCAACCGCAGGGGCGGCTTGGGCCTGGGAGGGGGCTAGCAGCAGCGCCGCAGCCGAAAGCAGCAGGGCAGAACCAAGGGGGCGGAGGATAGCGGGCAGGTGTAGCATAGCCAGAAGCAGGTAAATGGAGGTGAGGTAGGGTTAAGTGATGCCTCAAACCTAGCACCCGGAGCCGCTGCCCGAAACTACTTTTCCGCGAACGGTAAATCTGCCTCCCGAACTGCTGAAAACCACACCCAAACCGAAGTAGCGCTAAGCACGAATAGAATGGGTTGCGCTCAACGACAAGGGTAGTAAACACAAAAGGCGCCCTAATGAGGGCGCCTTCTGGCTAGTAATACATACGGTTTAAGCGGTAGTTGGGGCTAGCGTTCGGCCATGTGCCTACTCCTGAAACCCAATCCGGCAGTAGTTAAGCTGTAGTTAGATGATGTTGCGCAGATCCTGGCGCAGGTTTTCAATGCCGCGCCAAATTTCGTCCCAGGTGCTGCGCTCCTGATCAGGGCTGGCTGCCGAGCGTGCCGTGCCGGAGCCAGTGGCGTCGGAGCCGAGGCGCTCGGCCAGGCGGGCACGTTTGGCTTCCAGCGCATCGGCGTGCTGGTGGTAGGTGTTGTGGGAGCTGGCCGTAGTGGCGTGGGCCCGGTTGCGCAGGGTCTGAATTTTGGCATCGAGCTCCGTGAGGGCCTGGCGCAGGTCGTCAGAGGTCAGATGGTCGGGCACGCGCATGTGTTCGGGGGAAGGTGTGGTAGCCATAACAGCAGAACAAGAGGGATGAAAGGGAAAGACCGTGGGAGAGTCTGCTAGTTGTACTAAGCCACGCCTAAAAAGGATACACGATTGGGTCCTAACAAATCAACAATACAATGGCAATACAGGGGTTACGCGCCCACCAGAAGGCTCCGGTAGCTTTGGCGCATCATTCAATAACTCCTTTTGATTATGCTCCCACGTGTACTTCTGTTTGTCTGCTTCGTGTTTCTGGCGGTGCCAAGCTTTGCTCAAACAGTGGGCCTAGTAGCCAATGCCGACAGCGGCCTTAAATCGGCCGCCACGGCAGTTTCGGGGCCGGCTGCGGTATACCATGCCGTGGATGAAATGCCCGAGTTTCCGGGCGGCACGGCGGCCTTTCAGAAATTTCTGCGCAGTGAGCTGCGCTACCCGGAGGAAGCTTTAAAGCTCGGCATTTCGGGGAAGGTATTTGTGCGCTTCATCGTGACGGATGAGGGCCGCATCAGGGATGCCGAAATTGTGAAAGGACTAAGCGGCGGCCTCAATGAAGAAGCGCTGCATTTTGTCCGGATAATGCCCTGGTGGACGCCGGGCAAAAACGCCGGAATACCCGTGTGGGTTGAGTACACCTTACCCATCGAGTTTCGGGCCATGAAGTAGGCTAGCGCAGACTACACCTGTTGCGGAAGAGCGAGCTCCCGGGCCAGCGGTGCCGCCGCTGAGGCGTATAGCAGCGTAAGCAGCTCGTTGGCCGCCGGCGCCAGCTCCACCAAATAATCCTCGTGCAGCTTCTGAATGGCTTTTAGCACCTCGTGGGTGCGCTTGGCCAGGTGTTGCAGCAGTGGTTGCGTGGGGCCGTGTAGGCGGCCTACCGCGGCGGGTTGGTGGCGCAGCACGTTGGTAAGCAGACGCAGCGTTAGCTCAATTTCACCCATGGTGTCGCCCGTAATCTTGCAGTGGTAGCCAATGCGCTGCTGGAGCTGGCGTACAATGTGTAGCAGGTCGTTGGGGGTTTGATGGAAGCCCCGCACGGGGTCATCTACCTGCTGCTCGAGGCGCTGGCGGCGCGTTTCCAGGGCATCGTCGCCCTCCAGCAGCCGGAAGGTAAGCTGCTCAGTAAGCACCACATCTTGGGCCACGAGGCGGGCTAGTAGCTGGTCTTTTTCTTTTTGCGGCAGGCTAAACAGGGCTTTGCGCAGATCAGGAGATAACGTGGCCATAGATGCTCAGAACAAACTTAGGCGGCTTCTGATTCCGGCCGCACCAACCCCAGCAAGGCGGCTTGGTGCTTCTCTTCATCGAAGGCGTTTTCGCTTTTGGCAATGACCACGGTGGCCACCGCGTTGCCAATGATGTTGGTGATGGCGCGGGCCTCGGACATAAACCGATCTACGCCAATGAGCAAGGCCATACCCTCCACCGGAATAACTTTGGTGGCGGCCAACGTGGAAGCTAGCACAATAAAGCCTGAGCCCGTGACGCCTGCCGCGCCCTTGCTGGTCAGCATCAGAATGCCAATAATGGTGAGCTGCTGCCCTAGGGTAAGCGGCACGTTAAAGGCCTGCGCCAGAAAAATGCTGCACATAGAAAGGTAGATGGTAGTGCCATCGAGGTTGAAGGAGTAGCCCGTGGGCACCACCAGCCCCACCACTGGCCGGGCGCAGCCAAAGGCCGTGAGCTTGTCCATGAGCCGCGGCAACGCCGACTCCGACGAGGACGTGCCCAGCACAATCAGCAGTTCTTCCTTGATAAAGCCTAGCAGCTTCCAGAGGCTGAACCCGTACCAGCGCGCAATACCGCCCAGCACCCCAAAAATGAACAGCGCCATGGTCAGGTACACCGAGCCCATGAGCAACGCTAGGGGCCGTAGCGTGTCCAGCCCATACTTGCCAATGGTGTAGGCCATGCCCCCAAATGCACCAATGGGAGCCAGCTTCATGACCATGCTCAGAATGCTGAAAAACACGTGACTTAGCTTCTCGAAGGTGCCTAGCAGCGGCCCACTTATACCCGGCCCCACCTTAGCCAATGCCACCCCAAACAGCACCGCTACCAGCAACACCTGCAGTACGTCGCCGCCTGTGAAAGCACCCAGAAAGTTTTCGGGCACGATGTGAGTGAAAAAGCTCACCCAGTCCATGCCGGCGGCTTTCTCGGTGTACTGTTGCGTGCTGGCGGCTTGGGAGGCTACGCGGCTAGTATCTACACCCACGCCGGGCTTGATAAGGTTAGCGGCGGCTACCCCAATCACGAGGGCTAGGGTGGTTACGAGCTCAAAGTAGAGCAGGGCTTTGCCGCCCACACGCCCCACCTTCTTCATGTCGCCGATGCTGCCCATGCCCAGCACCACCGTCAGGAAGATGATGGGCGCAATCAGCATCTTGATCAGGCTGATAAATGTGTCGCCGAGGGGCTTGAGGGAGGCGCCCACCGCGGGGAATAGCCACCCGACCAGCACGCCCAGCACAATAGCAGTAAGAACCTGAAAGGTAAGGTTGCGAAAAAGTTTCGGCATAGGCCGGCAAGATAGATAGGAAGACAAGGATGCCCACTGCCTAGGCTGCGTTCGGCCGTAAACCGCTGGGCCAAGCCAGCCCACTTGCGTACCGACAACGGGCTAGTAAAGTCGTCCTGTTGAGCAGGTGGCGCATCAAGCTAGGTACCGAAGCATCGCGCGTGCTGATGTTGGCTAGTTAAGTTACCCTAGGGTGCGTGGACAATAAGCGAAAAGAACGTCCTGCTGAGCTTGTCGAAGCATCTCTACCGAACTATTCAAACCAGGCGAAGCGGTAGAGATGCTTCGACCAGCTCAGCAGGAAATGCTAGAAAGGCGCAAAAAAATAGCATTCTGTTACTGTCTATACACCCCAGTAAACAGCACGTCATGCAGAGCGCAGCGAAGCATCTCGCGTGCTGACGTTGCAATGATAACCCTAACGATTCGAGCGAGATGCTTCGCTGCGCTCTGCATGACGTGCTGTCCACTAGGGTAATTACGTATACCAGGGGCAGCTTTGCGTTGGCTTGATGCGCCACTACATGCTCTAGAAGATAGGAGAGTACGCCTGATGCTGGGGCTAGCTGCGTTTCTTGGCTGGCTTGGGGGCGGCTTTACTGTTGCTGGTGTAGGCCACGCGGTAGATAACGCCGTTGTCGTCATCGGATACCAGCAAGGAGCCGTCGGTGGCTTGCACAATGCTGCACGGGCGGCCAAATTCCGACTTATCGTTTTCAACCAACCAGCCCGTTACAAAGTCCTCGAACTGCTGGGGCTGGCCTTGCGCATTGAAGCGCACCCGCACGATTTTGTAGCCCGAGGGCTGGGCGCGGTTCCAGGAGCCATGCATGGTCACGAAGGCGTCGTGGCGGTACTCGGCCGGGAATTGGGCGGCTCGGTTAAAGACCATGCCTAGGGGCGCCGAGTGAGCTTTGTACAGCAACAGTGGGCGCACGGCTTTGGCGTCAAACTGCTCGTAGGTTTCGCCCGATTTGGGCTTGTTGGCGGGGTAGGGCTTGCCGTCGGCAATGATGGAGGGCCAGCCGTAATTGCCGCCTTCCTTGATCTGGTTAAACTCTTCTTGCTGGTCTTCGTCGCCGAGCCAATCGATGCCGTGGTCGAGGCCGTAGAGCTGCTTGGTGCTAGGGTGCCAGTCGAAGCCAATGGTGTTGCGCAGGCCGGTGGCGTACACCTTGCGCCCCGAGCCATCGGTGTTCACCTGCAGCAAGGTGGCGTTTTCGGGGTTGTCTTCGTCGCAGGCATTGCAGGTGCTGCCCACCGAGAGGTAGAGCTTGCCATCGGGCCCAAACTGCAAGGTGCGGTTGGCGTGCTGGCCCGCGTCGGGCAGGTCGGTGTACAGGGTTTTCAGCTCGCCTAGGGTGCCATCGGCCTTCACATCGGCCACGTACAGCTCCCGGATGGCGGCAATGTAGAGCTTTCCGTCTTTCAGGGCCAGGCCGTGCAGATGCGGTTTCTGGGCTACCTGCTGCATCACTTCGGCTTTGCCATCCTTGTTTGCGTCGCGAATTAGGGTGATGGTGCCTTTCACGCGGTTGGAAACGTACACGTCGCCGTTGGGCGCCACGGCTAGCATGCGGGGCATATCCAGCCCCTCGGCGTATTTGCTGATGGTGAAACCCGCCGGGGCTTTCAGGCTGGCCACGCGCTCGGGGGTAGCGGGCAGCTTTTTGGGCAGGTAGATGTTGCCCGTCATCTTGAACGGAGTTGCCTCCGGCGGCACATTCTGAGCCGTAACAGATATACTAGCCAGCAGCGCAGCCGCCAGCGGAAAAGTCAGTTTAGAAAGCATAGCACAAGCGAATAGTCGTGCTTAATTCAACTGCTTTTTCAGCGTTGGGGTTACGCCGCCAGGGTTGCCCGCTATTGCCGACCTAGGCGCCATATAGAAAGCAACGTGATGAGCAGTAGCAGGAGCGTGGTGTTGCGCCACTCCGGCGTCAACAAATCAGTGCTCCTGTCAATAAACCATTCCGCAACTTTATCACTAAAAGGCCGCCACGGTTTTAGGTCGGTTTGGGATTGGTAGTATCCATTGCCGCATACAAATGAATACCGCAGGTCGCGAGGTTCATTGCCCAGCAAATTGAAGGTGTAAGGCGGCCTTCTCAAATCCAGCCAATGCCTTCTAATATCCAATCGGTGGGCTATATCCAATAGTTGAATAAAGGTGTTGTAGGTGGTTGACTCGGCTACAAATACACGCAACGCCCTCCCTTGAGTCTGTTCTTTAGTAAGGGAAAGGCATGAACTTTCTACCATTCTTACATCAAAATAATCGCTCCACACATTCCCCATTACAGTTAAATCCTGCCAAGCGCCGAATGCCTCAAGTTGTTTAAGCGTAGGGAAAGCTTCTGCTGAGCCAGCAGAAGCTTTTGGATCAGGAAGCGCTATTTGCATAATAGCCTGCCGGGGGTGATTCACCCAAGGCATAGCCATACGCCCTAACAGCAGCAACCACGCTAGCGCCACTAGCCCCGGCGGGAGCAACAAGTGGCGATGGTGGCGGCGGGGTAGGGGATAGAATAGCATACAGGGTAAATATATCAATCGAACGCAGTACTAAGCCAAACTACACCACATACTGCTGCCACACCTAAGCAGGCCAGCAGTGCCGTGCCCCAGGCCGAATGATGAAGTGGCTGCACTACCCGGTCTGCCCACTGGCTGGTAGCGGAAGATGCCGAATCGGGGGCTGTCCGCTCAGGTGCTTGTATTGGGCTAGGTTCCAGCTCAGAGGCTAGCGCTGGGCGCTGCCAGGAGTCGGTGAGGGCATACACAGCTATAACAGGAGAGTAATGGTCGATAAAGTATTTCTTAACCTCAAGCTGGTTTAGTTCGTCTAGCACATCAATGAGGCGGCCGTAGGTAGCATACGGACCAAAGCGAATGGATACCCCGTTGGTGTTGTCAGGAAACTGCATCATGTGCTTTAGCTGGTCGCGGAATAGCAGCAGATTCAGGCTGTCGTTGTACGTCTCTCCGGTCAGGGCCGTAGTGTGCCACAGGCGCATTCGGCGCAGTGTAGCGGGTGGGGGCACCTCAAACCGGAGGGACAGTTTAGACTCCTGGAAAGAGCGTGGGCGGGGGCGCAACGGCATGGCAATTTCCATTACAGTTTGCTTTGGTCTGTCCTGAACACTGAGCAGCAGAATTAGGCTTACTACCACCAGAAACGCCAGGTCGAGCAGCAATGATGGTGCAAATACGACGTGCGGGGGCCGGCGTAGGAGGGGCAGAATCTTGACCATGATACCAGGCAAAACCGGGAATAATCGAAAGACAATAGCTGATTAACCTGATACGAAGCCAGTGGAGGGTTTCGTATAGGTGAGAGGGTAGTACAGCAATATTTCCGCATATCTGCGCAAGCAGAACCAAACGAAATTGGCTGGAAGCGGTATAGCACCTGTGACCAACAACGCCCTAGGGTGTAGGGCTAGGGCAAGCTGCTGCCCAATGCACCCGGTCTACCAGCTATTTACTGCTTTTCGAATGTCCTACCGTTACGCCGCGCCGCTGCTGTTGCTGCCGCTGCCTATGTTGGCCCAAAACCTCACGGCCACTCCTCCTGATACTACCTTGTTGCGCCCGCAAGTGCTACCCGAAGCCACGGTAACCGGCTACGGTCAGCAACTGCCCCTGCGCCGCACGGCGGCGGCCGTAGGCGTGCTGGATGCTGCCGTGCTGGAACGGTTTCCGCAAACGGCCCTCACGCAGGCGGTGAACACGCTGCCAGGCGTGCGGCTAGAGGAGCGCGCTTCGGGCAGCTACCGCCTGAGCGTGCGGGGCAGCACGCTTCGCTCGCCGTTTGGGGTGCGCAACACCAAGGTGTATTACCAGGGAATTCCGTTTACGGAGGCGAGCGGCAGCACCCCGCTTAACCTGCTTGACCCCGCGCTCTTGGGCGGAATAGAGGTAGTGAAAGGCCCGGCGGCCAGCGTGTACGGTGCCGGCACAGGCGGAGCCGTATTGCTGACTGGGCGTCGGCCCGCCGAGGGTAGCCGGGCCCAGGTGGGTTTCACGGCCGGTAGTTTTGGGCTGCGGCGCTACACGGCCGCCGTAGAAACCGGCACCGCCACCGGCTACCTGCGCGCCAGCTACGCGCGCCAAAACCTCGATGGCTACCGCGAGCAAAGTGCCCTTCGCCGCGATGTGCTGGCCTTAGATGGCCAGTGGCAACCTTCTGAAAAGCAAACCATCAGCCTCCACACACTCTATTCTGACCTGAACTACCAGCTCCCGGGTGGGCTTACTAGGGCGCAGTTTGAGGCAAACCCCCGGCAGGCGCGGCCCGGCACCGCCACCAGCCCCGGCACGGTGGCACAGCGCACCTACTACGCCTCACGCACGGCGTTGCTGGGCGGCACCCACGAGGCGCGGTTTACCGAGCGGTTCAGTTTACGCACGACTCTGTATCTGAGCGGCAGCAGCATCCAGACGCCGTACCTGATAGACTTTGAGCGTAATACGCTGCTAGGCGGCGGCGGCCGGGTAGTAGCCAATTACCGCACCACGCTGGCCGGACGTACGCTGCGGTTGCAGGCCGGCACCGAAGGCCAAACGGGTTTCGAAAGCTCCCGCAACTACCAGAACCGCGCCGGCACGCCTGGCCCGCTGCGCTACGACGACGAAATCCGGACCCTGACGGGCTTTGCCTTCGCGCAGGCCGATTATGAGCTGCCAGCTGGGTTTCTGCTGACGGCCGGGGCCAGCTACAACCGCCTGCGCTACCGCATCAGCCGCATTTCCGACGCGGCAACTGCTCCCGATGGCTACCAGCTTACCCGCGACTTTCGGCCGGAGGTGTCGCCGCGGGTGGCGCTGCTACGCGAGTTTGGGCCGCAGCTTTCCGTGTATGGCAGCGTAAGCACGGGCTTCTCACCGCCTACTGAGGAGGAAATTCGACCATCTGATGCCTCCATAAACCGGGCGTTGCAGGCCGAGCGCGGCACCAGCTACGAGGTGGGTGCCCGCGGCCAGCTCTGGAATGAGCGTTTCCGTTACGACGTGGCTCTCTACGATCTGCGCCTGCGCCAAACTATTACCACCCGCACCACTGACCTAGGCACGCAGCTCTTCGACAACGCCGGCAGCACCCGCCAGCGCGGAGCAGAGGTAGCGCTCAGCGGCTGGCTCTGGCGGCCTACGGTGGCTGCAACCGATGGACCAGCCGCCGTAACGGCCCAGTCTGGCCTTCGGGCGTTTGCGAGCTATGCCTACAACCACTACCGTTTCCGAAACTATGAAAGCGGCGGCAACAACTTCAGCGGTAACCGCCTCACGGGCACTGCGCCGCACACCCTCACCGCTGGCCTCGATTTCAACGAAACGCTAGGCTTCTACCTGAACCCAACCGTTAATCACCAGGCCCGCATTCCGCTCAACGATGCCAACACCCAATATGCCACCGGTTACTGGACCTTTGGTACCCGCGCCGGCTGGCGCCGCGAAGTAGGTGCGCTGGCACTGGATGTGTTTGGCGGCCTAGAAAACATAACCGACCGCAACTACAGTCTCGGCAACGACCTGAATGCTTTCGGGGGGCGCTACTTTCAGCCCGCACCCGGCCGCAACTGGTACAGCGGTGTGCAGCTAGCCTGGAAATGGTAATGCTGCCAGTTTGCTTGAAAAACGCTAGGCCCTAGAAAAGCGAAAACCCCTTAACGCCACGGTATGGTGTTAAGGGGTTTCGCTTTTCTAGGGCCTAGTGGAATGCCGTAGCAGGCAGGTTATACTTTCACCTTTTTGCCCGTGCGAGCAGCTTCGTAGATGGCCATGATCAGACGGATGTCCTTAATACCTTCTTCGCCCGGTGTTTTGGGCGTTTTGTTTTGCATCACACACTCGGCCATGTGGTCGAGCTCGGCAGCAAATTGGTTGCCTTCCTTGAGGCTAGGCTTCATCTCGCCGTCTTTGGTCCCGATGGTCATGTTGTGCTCGTAGTAATCGGTGGCCGGGTCGAGGTCGAGGAAGGCTTTGTCGCCGAAAGCACGGTAGCGCTTTACCTCCTGAATGCTGTAGGAGCTGGTGCACGAGGCCAGCACGCCGCTTGGGAAGCGCAGCGTGAAATGAATCGTGTCTTCTACCTCCTTGAAGCGCGGGTCAGACTTATCCGTGAATTCCTGGGCTGTTACTTCCACGGGCTCTTCGCCGGTGAGGTAGCGCGTGGCGTTCAACGAGTAAATCCCGATGTCCATGAGCGAGCCCCCGCCAGCTATTTTCTTAACCACGCGCCAGGCTTCGGCCTTTTCTTCGGTGGGTTTCACGGCTCGACCGTGGTCGGCGGTTATCTGGCGCAGCTTGCCTAGCTCGCCCTTCCGGATGCGCTCAATGGCATCGAGGTTAAAGGGCTCGTACTGGGCCCGGTAGGCAATCATGAGCTTTTTGCCAGCTTTCTTGCAGGCGTCAATCATCTTCTGGCAGTCTTCCACGGAGGTGGCCATGGGCTTCTCGCTGAGCACGTGCTTACCGGCTTTGGCAGCCCGCAGCGTGTACTCCATGTGCATAGACGGCGGCAGCACAATGTACACTACATCCACGGCCGGGTTGTCTTTAATCGAGTCGAAGGTGTCGTAGGTGTAAATGTTCTTCGGATCAACACCGTATTCGGCCGCCAACTGCTTGGCTTTGTCGGGCGAGCCGCTGACCAGGGCCGTGATTTGGGCATGCTTACATTCTTTGAACGCCGGCATCATTTGCTGAGTGGCAAATTTGCCCAGGCCCACAATGGCAAAGCCCAGCTTCTTCTGGTTATCGTTTTGCATAACGGATTCTGGTTGAATGAGGGGTAGCGCCGCGGCAGGCCCAGCTACGGCCACCAGGGCTGCGCCTAGGCCGGCTTGTCGCAGAAACTGCCGCCGCGAATCGGTGTCGGATGGTACAGGCATAGCGCTAAATTGAAATGCACGAGCTACACACAACGGCCAGATCCGGACAGGCGTTACGAAATGCCCAAGTCTTTTACCTGCTTGTCGTAACCTGGCAAGGGCTTTGGCTGCTTCAAGTGCCTAGTAAAAGCAACGGCCTGCTCGCAGGGTGCAAGCAGGCCGTTGCCTTATACCATAGCTGGGGCCTAGTCCAAAGCTGGCAGCAGCAGAACGGGCAGGTGGCTGTGCAGCACCACCTGAGGCGTAACGCTGCGGTTGAACAGCTGCCCCAGGAAGCTGCGGCGCCGCGCTATAAGCACCAGCATGTCGGCTTTGGTTTCGTGGGCCGCCTGTATGATGCCTTCCGGAATTCGCCGGTGCCGTACCCCGTGGGTCCGGACGCGCGACGGGAATGAGCCGAGCAGCCCGCTAGCTGCCACCGCATCCAGCGAGGCCGTGCAGGAGTCACTGTCTTCGGGCTCGGCCACGTGCGTAACCGTTACCTGGGGTTGTAGGCGCTCCAACAGTATTCTAACCCCCTCCGACTGGGTTTTGAGGCTGATAGCGGAGTTATCGGCGGCAATGGTTATGCATTTGGGTGGCACCGGCGCCGTGGTGCCCAGAGGAATAACCAGCAGCGGCGTGCGGGTGGCGCGCAGTACTTTTAGGGAAGTGCTGGTAACGAGCTCATCCGGAACGGTTTCGGTGTTGGGCTTGCCTAGTACTACCAGGGCAGGGGAGTGGCGGCGCACGGCATCGGCCACGGCGGCCTCCACGCCCTCCATCGCCGACTCAACGGTAGTGGGTACGCCCAGCGCCTGCACCCGCTCCGCCAACGACGCCGCTACCTCTCCCTCCGACATATGCCGGATGCTGCCATTAAAGGCATCGGGGTCGAGCAAGGATTCCCGCCGGATGTGGACGAGCACCAAAGGAGCCCCCAGCGGGCCTGCCAGCGCGGCGGCGTACCGAAGTGCTTGGTCGGCGGCAGGTGTAAAATCAGTCAGGACGAGGAAAGGAGCAGCCATATGCGGAAACAGGTTTGGAAGAGAGTTGCAGGCGAATGGTGAGTTAGTATACGCTAAAAGCGCCATTCCGTAAGTTTTTCAGCTATTTTTCTGGCCGCCTGGCAGCGTTGCACACGGTTTGAGGCCCCGCCAGGCCTAGTAAAGTATCAACCTTGAAAACTCCGGCTAACCCTACTCGCCTGGCTAAATATATTGAAAGCCATCTATTTCAGTTGGCGCTGGGCACAAGGCTAGTACCTAAGCCGAGCGTGTAAATGTAGTCCAGCGCCACTGCCCGCAGGCTTCTTGTAACTACTGCGCATCCAAGGCTCCAAGCCCGCATGTCACTCTGAGAGCTGTTCAGCATAAAGGGGTGTTCTGGAACCCCAGTGCGTACGGCTTGCTGAACAGCGTCTAAAACAAAAAAGCCTTTCTACGCAGCGTAGAAAGGCTTTTTAAAGGAGTTGCCTTGTAGCAACGCGTAGTCCTAGCGGTTGTTATCGTCGATGGGGTTGTTATAGCCCGGAATGTCCAGCTCGTCGCGACGGGTTTCGTTGTCGGGGTCGGGGCCGGTGGTGGAGCTCCCCATCGGAATGCCGGTGGTTTCCTCCTCTAGTCGGGCAGAGGTATCGAGCGTGCCTTCTTCATCGCGCTTGTAGCCATACAGCTCTTCGCGGTGCTTGCGTTGCTCGTCGGTCAGGTTAGCGCCCGATTTGGGGTCCAGCGCTGCCGCCGGATCTTGGTTGTTATCAGTGGCCATAGGAGTAGAGTAAAGAGGGAAAAGTAGGAAAGCCAGCGCCGTTATTTGCCAGAACCCGGAATGTCGCGGCCTTCATCGGGGCGCAGGGCGCTGAATTCATCGGGGTTGTCGTTGTTGCCAACGTTCGGGTTGTGGCCTTGGTCGTCGGTGTCCGGAGCGGGGCCGGTGCTGTGGTTGGCTGGCTCATTGGTGGCCCAGTTGCGAGTACCACCGCCGTAGCGTGGGTCGTCTTTAGCCCAGCCTTCGCGCTGCTCTTCATACTCGGCATTGGCTACGTGCCGAACTTCCGGCGTATCGAGGTTCTGTGGCACGCTGCCCCGCTGCTCCGGAAACGCAATGGGTGGCGCTACAGCACCGCCTTCGGTTACACTATCGCCTTCAACTGAGGCATTGGTGGTGCTAGTGGAAGCGTGGCCAAAATCACCGTACTGTGGCGACTTATGACCGTGGCCTACCGTGGGCTCCGGTGCCTGCGTAGGGGCATTGTTGGAGCGGTTTACTTGCTGCTCGTCGGAGGCATTGCTCTGATTAGAGGCCGGCGTATGTTCAGGGGTAGGTTGCATATCGGAAAGAAAGTAAGGGTAGAGGTGGGAAACGGGAGAATACAAACTGGGCTGTACCCGGTTTTGGTCGGTATACGTAGACCGACCTAAAAAAGCTACCACTCGCGCCTCGCAACCTATAGCCGGCGCTTCCCCCTCACACCCTATATACTTTTTCTTATGGCCGCAAACGTAGAACACAGTGCAGAAAATCAGGAATTTACTCTTGAAGAAAACGGGTTTGGCGGCGAGCTGGCCTACAGCCAGAATGGAAAGGACATCATCGACTTTACCCACACCTATGTAGACGAAGAGCTCCGGGGCAAAGGCATGGCCGATACGCTGGCCAAAGCCGGCCTCGACTATGCCCGCGAGCAGGGGCTGAAAGTGCGCACCAGCTGTGAGTTTATGCGGGGATTTGTGCAGCGGAATGCCCAGTACCAAGACCTGCTGGAAACGCCCGCCCAGAGTTCCTAGGTGCCAGATGCGGAGAAAGCACCTCTTGTATTTCCGCTGTTTTGCCCGCTACCCCAAGTTGTCTGCTTCTGAAAGTTTGTTCTGATTCTCCTGCCAGTCGTGCGAAGCAGAGCCGAAGCATCTCGCTCGCATCGTTGAATAGATACTCAACCTCAACACGCCAGATGCTTGGACAGTCGGACGTAAGACCAAGCATGCCCGTTCTTGCGTTCTCAGCCACAACCTAGCCTCATAAAAAAAGCCGACCCTAGCAGGTCGGCTTTTTTAGTATCTGCTTAGCAGATAGGAGGTTATTTAGTTGGCATCAGCACCGTGTCTACTACGTGCGTCACGCCGTTTTTCGATACCACGTTCGGGATGGTAACGTTAGCCATGCCGCCTTTGGCATCATGAATCATAACCGTATCGCCGCTGCGGTGCACCTTGAGCAGTTCGCCTTCCACCGTCGTGAGGGTTTGTCCGTCGCGCAGGTCGGCGGCCAGCAAGCGGCCCGGTACCACGTGGTAGGTCAGGATGGTAGTCAGCTTCTGCTTGTTTTCGGGTAGCATAAGCGAGGTAACTGTACCGGCCGGCAGCTTATCGAAGGCAGCATTGGTGGGGGCGAACACAGTAAATGGACCCGCGCCTTTCAGGGTTTCTACCAGCCCAGCGCCCTTTACGGCGGCTACCAGGGTAGTGTGGTCGGTAGAGTTGATGGCGTTATCCACGATGTCTTTGTCGGGTGTCATCATGGCCCCGCCTACCATTACGCCGGCGGCGGTGGTGCTGCTCATCTCCATCGATTTCATGTCGGCGCCTTTGCGGGGCTTGGTGGTAGCCTTCAGCTTGGCCCCGTTATCCGACTTGCCCTTAACCTTCACCTTACCGTCGTCGGCTACTTTGGTTTTGCTGCTCATGCCAGCTTCTTTGGTCTTGGTCTTCTCGTCATCCGACTTGGTCTTGACCTTGTCTTGGGCCATGGCGGAACCAGCGGATAAAGCAAACGAGAGCGTGAGGGCGGAAAGCAAATACTTGTTCATAGGAAGAAAATTGAGGTGGAGAGAGAAATATGCAGCCAACAAAAGCTGGGGTGCGGCCATATACGCAGAAGCTCAGCACTTAGATGTAAACCGGTGGCCGCGCGCCTTGTTACGACCGTCGTTTCTGCCTGCCACGTGGGCAGGGCGGTTCAGCTTTCATCGGGCGGGGCTTCTGGCGTAGTGGGGGTAGCTGCTAGGGGCAGGCACACCGTAAACTCGCTGTACTTGCCTTCTTCCGACTTTACCGTGAGGGTTCCGTTGTGGCCTTTCGTTACCATATCGTAGCTTAACGAAAGGCCCAGGCCGGTGCCTTCGCCCGGCGGCTTGGTAGTGAAGAAAGGATGGAAAATCTGGTCTAGCATGGTAGCCGGAATGCCGGTGCCATTGTCATACACGTTCAGCAACACCATGGAGCCTTCGCGGCGGGTAGAAACGGCCACCGTGGGCCGGTAAGAGCCGGCAGGCATCTGTTCGGCTTTCTTTTTCACGGCATAAAAGGCATTGTTGAACAGGTTCAGCAGCACGCGTCCAATATCTTCGGCTACCAGCTCAAGGGGTTGAAGCTGCAGCGAGAAATCAGTGGAGAGCGTGACGTTGAAGGAGGGGTCTTTGGCGCGTAGGCCGTGGTAAGCTAGGTGCAGATATTCGTTGCAGAGGGCATTAAGGTCAGTGGGGCGCCGCTCCCCACTGTTGGCGCGGGAGTGCAGCAGCATCGAGCGTACAATGCTACTGGCCCGGGCTGCGTGCTCGCTCACACGCTGCTGGCTTTGGGTTAAGTCGTCGAGGGTAGGTAGTACTGCTTTTTGGCTTTCCTCCGATAGCGGTTCCTTGGCCAGGGTTTCGCGCAGCTCCTGCACCAGCTCCTGGCCCACCTCCGAAAAGTTGGTTACAAAGTTGAGCGGGTTCTGAATTTCGTGGGCAATGCCGGCGGTTAGAGCCCCCAGCGAGGCTAACTTTTCCTGCTGCACTAGTTGGGCCTGGGTGGTGCGCAAATGGTGCAACGACTGCGCCAAGGACTCATTCTGGCTGGTAAGTAGCTTTTCCTGCTCCAGGTTCTCGCTACGGAAGTAGTACACCACCAGAAACAACGTCAGGAAGCACAAGGCCACGTTCACGTTGTAGAAATACGCACTGTTAGGCGCATACAGCGAGTACGTGACGATGGTCATGGCGTGGCGCACCGCAAAGTAGGCCACCACGTTCACCAGAAACAGAAACGCTAGCTTCCAGAACGTACGGAAGAACAGCATGGCCACAATGCTGTTGGTAATCAGGTAGAACTCCACGCCATCGTGGCGCCTGACGATGGCCGTAGCTCCGCAAATAACCGTTACGCTCAGGATGTTGTAGTACGCCGAGGCATCGAAGCGGTGGTAGTAATTCAGGAACAGCGGCGGAATGTGCAGCACCAGTCCGGCCACGCACACCCGGAACGTTACCCAATCCGGCGAGTTGAAGTACAGCACCACATAGCCAGCATAAATCAGAATAGTTATCCAGCAGATGCCATTGAGCAAGTGCACCCGCTTGAGTTGCCATACGGTAAGTGTAGGCAGCACCCCCAGGTTAATGGCCCGCAGCCACAGCTCCCTAGCCCACTGCTTTAGCCCAGCCCAAAAGGGTGGAGCGGTAGCTTGGGGTGGGGTAGGCACGGGAGCAAGCATAAGGTGAGTTGATAAGGGGATGGAAATAAAGAGCCATGCTAGCTCTGCGTGTGCACAAAATGACACATAATTTCCTGAAATAAATTCCTATTTAATAATACTATATTTATAATTAAAAACTACTTAAGCATTTGGCCCACTGAGTGCTGCTATCAAAAAGCCTTTATCCACCCCGCGCCATGAAAGCCTGTATCCTGCTGCTATTGGCCATTGCTATGCGGGTGATTTCGGTGCAGGCCGAAAGCATGGAGCCAACCCTTACGTTTACCACCATGCCGCCCGACGGGATTGTGCTGAACCGGGGCTGGAAGTACATGCCAGGGCACAACCCTGCATGGGCCCGCCCCGAGGCCGATGATCGTAACTGGAAGCCCATTAACCCCACAGAGCGCCCGCGCCTGCTTCCTCAGTTGGGCCAAACGGGGTGGTTGCGGCTGCGTTTCCGGATTGCGCCGGAGCTACGCCGCCATGCCCTAGCACTGCGGGTGTACCAGTTTGCGGCCACCGAGGTGTACTTTAATGGCAAGCTAGTACGGCGCTACGGCGTGCTTCATCCTGACCCCAGTGAGGTGCTGCCTTACTGGCCCGATGGAGAGCCGATTGAGCTGTCACTCAGCAATCAGCCGGAGCAGGTGCTGGCCATACGCTACGCCAAATGGCCCGGTTTCACCACTTTCAGCGACTTTTTCGTGCCGCTGTTTTTTAAGGCGCACTTGGATGGGTTGCGCCAGGTAGTGATGTACAATGAACGCGAGGCCACGTTCAAAACCTCCGACATGCTGCTGTTTGGCATCTTTTTGCTGCTGAGCATGCTGCATCTGGCCTTCTTTCTCTATAACCCTGCGCAGCGCGCCAATCTGTACTTTACGCTCTATACGCTGGCGGTATCCGTAAGCTTTTGCTGCACCGGCTTCCTGGATGAGGTGCACCGGCTAGATATGCGGCTGGTCCTCGATATCCTTTCCTATATCAGTCTGCAAACAGGTGGGGTGTTGGCCGTACATGCCCTGTACTGCCTCTTTGATGTGCCTCGGGGCAGGCTGTACTACGGGCTTTGGATTGCGAACGGTATAAGCCTTGCGCTGCTCACGTTTAGCCACCAGTTGAGTTGGTACCCCACGGTAGCGTTTATGGTGCTGGTTTCGGCGGAACAGTTGCGACTTACGCTGGCGGCCATGCGGCAACGGATACGGGCGGCAGGCATTATTGCTACGGGGTTTGCAATTGCGCTGGTCTTGCTGGTGGTATTCGCTACGCTGGCCCGCTTCAACTATGAGTGGCTGCAGGTGCAGGTGCTGTCGGTGCCGGTGCATACGCTGCTCACGTTTCCGGCATTTCTGAGCCCGGTGCTAGCCATTTCGCTGTTTCTGGCCCGGCAGTTTGCTCTGGATAGTCGGCTGCTGAAAATTAAGCTGAATCAGGTAAACAAGCTCTCGGAGCAAACGATGGCTCAGGAGCGCGAAAAGCAGGTGCTGCTGGCCCACCAGAACGAAACCCTGGAGCGGCAGGTGCAGCAGCGTACGGCCGCCTTGCAGCGCACGCTCAACTACCTGCAAACCACCCAGGACCAGCTGGTGCAAAGCGAGAAAATGGCGAGCCTGGGTGAGCTCACAGCCGGTATTGCCCACGAAATCCAGAACCCCCTCAACTTCGTCAATAACTTCGCTGATGTGGCCGTGGAGCTGTTACTAGAGCTCAAGGAAGGCCCGTTGCAGGCGCTGCCCGCCCGCGAGAAAGAGTATGCCAACGAACTGCTGGAGGAACTGACCCAGAACCTGGCGAAAATCCATACGCACGGGCACCGCGCCGATTCCATTGTGAAGAATATGCTGGAGCACAGCCGAGCCAACACCGGCGAGCGGCAACCCACCAACCTCAACGCCCTCTGCGACGAGTACCTGCACTTGGCCTACCATGGCCTGCGCGCCAAAGACCCCTCCTTCAACGCTACCCTTACTACCCACTTTGATGCCGAGCTGGGCCTAGTAGAAGTGGTGCCGCAGGATATGGGCCGGGTGCTGCTCAACCTGTTCAACAACGCCTTTTACGCCGTGCACAAGCGCCATCAGCTAGCAGAAGCCGGATACAAGCCCACCGTAACCGTGAAAACCTGGCGCACCGACGACGGCGTACAGATTGCGGTGCATGATAACGGTACGGGCATTCCGGCCTCAGTAGTAGAGAAAATCTACCAGCCGTTTTTCACTACTAAGCCTTCCGGCGAAGGCACCGGCCTGGGGCTTTCCCTGAGCTATGATATCGTCACGAAAATCCATCATGGCTCCTTGCGCGTTGAGACGGAAGAGGGCCAGTTCACGGAATTCACGGTGTGCCTGCCCGTTGGGCACGAGGTTCCCACCCAACATAGCGTGTCATGATAAAAATTCTGGTGGTTGATGATGAAGCCGATGTGCGCCTGCTGTTTGAGCAGCGGTTTCGCCGCGAAATCAGAAGCGGCGTGTTCTCATTTGCCTTTGCCTTTACCGGCGAAGAGGCCCTAGCGTATCTAAAGCAGGAAGGCCACTACTCAGAGGTGGTCCTGATTCTGTCCGACATCAATATGCCCGGCATGAGCGGCCTGGAGTTGCTGCGCTACATCAAGCGCGACCACCCCACACCGCCCCCGCAGGTGATGATGATTACGGCCTACGGCAACGAGGCCAGCTACCAGGAAGCTATGCGGCTGGGAGCCAACGATTTTCTGGTAAAGCCGCTCGACTTCAACATGCTGCGCCAGAAATTACTACCCCTCCACGAGCTCTGAATCTACTCTGGCCCATGAAAATCAAGATTCTGGTAGTAGACGATGAGGCCGATTTGGAGCTGCTCATCAAACAGAAATTCCGCCGCAAAATCAGGGAAGGAAACTATGAGTTTGCCTTTGCCCACAACGGCCAAGAGGCGCTGGACTGCCTAGCCCAGCGCCCCGACTTTGATATTGTGCTGAGCGATATCAAGATGCCGGTGATGGATGGCCTGACGTTGCTCACCAAGCTGCAGGAACTCAATCCGGTCCTGAAGACGGTGATAGTATCAGCCTACGCCGACATGCAGAATATCCGAACGGCCATGAACCGCGGCGCCTTCGATTTCGTGACCAAGCCCGTCGAGTTTCAGGACCTAGAAGTAACCATTGAGAAAACGGCTGCTCACGTTCAGCAGCTGCGCGAAACCCTGCGCGCTATTCAGGAAAACAACATCCTGAAAATGTACGTGGATGAAACCGTTATCAACTTTGTGGCCCGACCCGGGTTTGAAAACCAGCTGCTGGTCAGCGAAACCATTGAGGCCACGGTGGCTTTCATGAACCTGTGCCGCTTTACGGAGCTTGCTGAAAAGATGCCCGCCGCCGCCTTAATCGAGCTGCTGAACTCGTACTTCGACCAGATGGTGAAGGAGATTATTGCGCAAGGTGGCTACGTAGATAAGTTTATGGGCGACGCCGTGATGGCCGTGTTCCGCGGCCCCTACCACCTAGACAGGGCCATTGATGCCTCCCTGGCGGTGCGAACCCTGCTCCAAACCACCTGCAACATCTCCCTCAATGGCCTTGATTACCAACCAGAAATATCTATTGGGGTTAATGCCGGCGAAATGGTATCGGGCAATGTAGGCGCGGTTTCCCTAAAACGGCTCGACTACACCATTATTGGAGATGCCGTGAACGTGGGGCAGCGCCTGCAGTCCATTGCGCAACCCGGCCAGATTCTTATCACGGAGGCCACGTATCAGCGGGTTAAGGAGTCGTTTCAGTGCCAGCCCATGGGGGAAGTAAAGCTGAAAAATAAAGCTCACCCCGTTATGGTGTACGAGGTGGTTGCGTAAGCCGAATAGTCAAGTAGGTGTGCTGCTGATAAGTAAAGCTCGTCATGCGGAGCCTCGCCGACGCAGCTTCCGTGCTGAGGTTGGGCTAGTAAGTTGCCCAAGTAAATAGAACGGTCCTGCGGAGCAGGACCGTTAGTGAACGCGAAGAACCTTTGTGGCTTGCTGTGCACCCTAGGCCGGGTGCGGCTGCGAAAGGTTCTTGATCTTTTCGTTCTGCAGCCGTAGCCGCTGGCACAGCACCCGCAGAATGTTGTGTAGCACCTCGTCGCAATCTTCCATCACATCATAGAAGTCTTCCTGATCCAGGCGCAGGGTTATCACCTCGCTCTGGGCCGTAGCCGTAGCGGAACGGGGCTCGGTATCCAGCAGCGCCAGCTCCCCAAAAAAGTCGCCTTGGTGGAAAGTTGCTAGGTGCTGTTCCTCATTAAAGATGCCGACTTCGCCATCATAGATAATGAACAGGGAAGTGCCCAGGTCGCCTTTGGCAAAGATCTGTTGGCCCTCGTGAAACGGTACTTCCTTCATGATGGGCACAATGTTGCTGAGCACGTTCTCGGAAGTTTCAGCAAACAAGGTGGTGTGTTTCAACAGCAAAAGCCGGTCGATGGTGGGCACGCGTGGCGGGGCAAGCGGCAGTTTCGGCGGCGCATCGGCAGGCGGATATAGGGTAGTCCAGTGCTCGTGCACGGCCGGGTAGCGGGCGGGCAGCAGCTGCAGCACATCTTCGGCGCTTTCGCGCACGAGCGGGTTCGGGGCCTTCAGGTACTCGTGCAGTTGCGCCACGGTGGCAGGAGTAGGCTGCCACTGGCGCAAGGCCACACTGATGGTCCAGGGCGAGAATACCTCCTGCCCCCGTTCCAGAATAACATTGATGATAGGTTCCGGCGAAAGCGGACCTAGTAACCCATCCAGCGCCTGCACTTTTTTCGTGAGCCGTCCGACATCAACCAAGGCCTGTAAGCCGTGGTACAGGGGCCGCGGCAGCAGGTTTTCCAGCGCCTCCAGCGGGTTGCTGTGCCGCTCCTGAATAGCCCGGGCCAGGCCGCGCTTGGCTTCCAGAATGGGTTGCCGGTCGTAGAGTTGCAGCAGCAGGCTGAAGAGCCGTTGCTCCACTTTAGTCAGCTCGTATTTCAGGCAGCTACGCAGCTCAATGTTCGCGCCCAACATACCGTGCAGTAGCTGCTGGGCCAAGCGCATTTCCTTTTGCATCAGGTGCTGAAACAACGGCGCATCGGCCTGCACCGGCTCCACGCCAGACAAGGCATGTAAGGCCGCGGCCCGCCGCGTCAGATGGGCCTGCTGCGCCAGCGTAAGTAGCACGTGGCGACTGCCAGGAGTGCCCAAGCGGGCGCAAATACCGGCCAGCCGCCGCAGTAGGGGGTAGTCGGTTTCGCGGTGCAGCATAGACTCCAGCGTGGGCAGAGCTGCTGGGCCCATTTGCACCAGCGTAGTAGCGGCCAGTTTCCGCATGGTTTTCTCCTGGAGCAGCGCCGTGAGCAGGTGCACAACCTCTGCCGATGGAGCCCGCGTGGCTGCCTGACTGGCCGCCTGCATCAGCGCGTGGTCGGTGCTGCGCAGGCAGGAGTTCAGGAGCGCTGCCTGCTGGGCTGGCTCCAGAAACTGGATGAGTAGCAAGGCTGCCTGCCGGGCTTCGGGTGCATCGGAGACTACCAACTGCTGCAGGCTGTCGAGGGCCGGCGCATAGGTAGGCTCCAGAGTTAGGCGGTTCCAGATGGCCTGCTGCCGCACCTTCAGATCAGGATGGATCAGGTCGGCATCTGACAAGGGTTGCAGGTCGGTCATTTCTGGGTCCGGAGCGGTGGCCTCGGGGCTTGACGCCACGGTGTGCAGGCTGGCCTCATGGTGGTCCAGCGCTTCCCGCACCCGAATCAGGTCAGTAGTAAACCACACTGAAAGCGCTGCCCTATTGGGGGCCGGCTGGGGTAGCTCAGAGGGAAAGCGGCGGGCCAGAATAGCTTTAAGCTCGGTAAGGTAATACTGGTAGGTGCGGCGCAGCAGCAGCACGGCACCCAGCAGCATGGCGCCCATCCAGAGGAACGGCCCCCATTGCTGCAGTATCGGGGAGCCGCGCATAATCATCAGTAACAAACCGGTCAGGCCAAGGCCCAGGGGCTCGAAAAAGCTTTTAACCAGTGTGTGCGCCTGCAGCCGCTGTGCCGGCGGCAAAGGCTGCAGCAACACCAGAAACACCGGCGAAAACACGGCGCGCCGAAGCACTTCTAGCCCCAGATACAACCCACAGAAATACACTAGATAGCCACCAGGGCCGAAGTGAGCCGCCTGTATGCCACCAACCAGCAATAGCCCGCCCAGCGTGGCCAGCGGCAGCAGCAGCAAGGTGCGGTGCAAGCCCATCTTATCGAGGCCGTGGCGGGTGAGCAGCAGCTTCCCGAGCAGGGCTAGCCCGTAAGTGAGGGCTAGTACCGTGCCCAGGTAGCGTACTAGGGTAGTCTGCGCCGCAAACTGCTGCCGGGCAGACACCAGGAAAAAGTACTCAATGCCCGTAGCTACGGCCGCTACCGCCAGCATGCTCAGTCCCATGGTGATTACCATAGGGTTGCTACCTAGTAATTGCTGCCAGAACGAAACCCGAGGCTTGCCCAGCTTGGGTACGGGGTGCTTGGCTGCAGCTGCTGTGTGCGACTGAAGCGTGAGGTACTGGGTAAACAATGCGGCCAGATATGCCCCGAACGCCAGCAAGACTAACGAGGGTAAATCAACTTGGTTATGAATGAAAACCGCCAGTAAGGCCCCCAAGGCTTTGGCCGGAATATCGCCGGCGCTGATGGGGCTGAACAGTCGGCGCCCTTGCCGCACGTTAAACACCACCGCCGACACGCCCCAGAATTCCAGCGTCGTGAGCAGGTAAATCAGGTGATAAAGCGTCATCAGGGCAATGGCCACGCCCACGGTGGGGCCAGCCAGCAGCAATATGGCCAGCAGCCCGGCAAAGCCCGCCGCTACCAGCAAGGTTCTAGTAACCAGCTTTTTCAGGGCCAGTTTGCGCTCAAAGTAACTATATACCTGTCCGCCGGCCAGCGAGGCCAGCGCGCTCAGGGTATAGGCAAGTGGTAGATTGCGGGCGGGGTCGTGGTCGAGCAGAATAACCGTGACGGCCACATACAGGAAAATGGTGCCAATGCCCAGCAGGAAATTGTGCAGGAAAAACAGCCACACGGTTTTTGCCTCGCGTGAACGGACACCCAGAATGCGCTGCCAGTTTTCCATCAGAAATCAGATTGAGGAGGTGGCCAAAACCCATGCAGCGCATCGGTTTTGGACAGGAAGGAGGCTAGTGCAGGGGCCTTTTCTTTACCAATCCACCTCGGGTGTCACTCACGCTCTGCATCACAATAAAAGCGTGTGGATCTATCTTACGAACCTCATCGGTAATGGCCAGCACTTCCAGCCGCGTCACTACCGTGTAAATGGTTTCCATACGCATGTGCTGGTGCCCATGCGAGCCAAAGCCACGCGTGCATTCATACACGGTGGCGCCGCGCCGTAGCTTATCGGTAATAAGTTGCCGGATGGCCTCGCTGTGCGCTGAAATAATGGTCAGGCTGGTGTATTCCTCAATGCCCGATACCACGAAATCAACGGTTTTAGCGGCCGATAGATACACTAAAATTGAGTACAGCGCCGTCTCGACGGACAACAGCCAGGCGGCCACCCCAAAGATAAGGATGTTGATAACCAGGATGATGTCGCCGATGGAGCCGGGCAGCTTCCGGCTGATATACACGGCTAGTATCTCGGTGCCATCTAGCACGGCTCCGCCCCGCATGGCCAGCCCAATGCCGGCCCCCAGGAAAAATCCGCCAAACACGGCAATCAACAGCTTATCCTGCGTGAGCGAAGGAAACGACAACACCAGCAGTGCTAGTGCCAGCAACAGAATAGTAGCCAGCGTACGGAAGGCAAAGTTTCGCCCAATCTGGAAGTAGCCCAGGATAATGAACGGCAGGTTAATCAGAACGATAAGAATAGAGAGCGAGAAGCCCGTAACGTGGCTGACCAGCATGGAAATGCCAGTTACGCCACCATCAATAAAGCCATTGGGAAGCAGGAAGCCCTTGAGCCCCAGCGCCGCCGAAAAAATGCCGGCCAGTAGTAGGCCCCCGTTCACCACAAACTGCCGCGCCCACCGAAACGACATGCGGTAGAATAGGCGGTGGTCGGCGGCCTCGGCCGGCAGCGGCACCCCCATGGGCGGACTCACTACGCGCCGAGGAAACCTTCGGCTTCGTAGCCGCGGCGGAATTAGTTGCTCAATAAGCATCGTACTCAGCCTGAAATAGGTGTGTAACCGCCCAGGGTAGGGGACTCAGGAAGCTAAAGTTCTTTGGGTAAAGCTGCTAGCCCCCAGCCGTGGCGTAACCCACAGCCCTAAGCACAAGCAGTAAACTCACTTAAAACTCCGCGCTAATCAGTTCAGCCGCTTTTCACTTTCGTGTGCGCGCTACCTCCGGTGGAAGGGTGCCACCAGCTTCTATTCTGGGCAAAACCACTCACTAACTCAACACGAAAGCCAGTACTGGCCACGCCCAGGGTTCCTGCTTGCTTCCAAGCTTTATTCGCCGTAAAGTAAAAATATAAATAAAATTCATCATATAATAGTATTGTTGGGCTTTTATTTAAACAAGTATTTACAGCCAGCTTACTGCTCAGATAGGGGGTAGTACTTACCGGGGCAGACTAATGCAGAACTCCGTGCATTGGCCGTCGGGTGAGCTGACCGTAAGCGTGCCGCCATGACCCTTGGTGATGATGTCATAGCTAAGCGAGAGACCCAGGCCAGTGCCCTCGCCGGTGGGTTTGGTGGTGAAGAAGGGCTGAAATATCTTCTGTCGGATATCGGCAGATATTCCGGTGCCATTATCGCGCACCTCAATCACTACTTTTTCAGGAAAGGCATGGGTATTGACTTCGACTTCGGGCTGGTAGCCAGGCTCTGCCTGCTTTTGTCGCTGCCGCACGGCGTAAAAGGCATTGGTAAATAGATTCAGCAGCACCCGGCCCACTTCCTGGGGTACTACTTCTACTAGGCCCAACTCGGCATCAAAGTGGGTAGTGAGGGTGCAATTAAAGGCTTTGTCCTTGGCCCGGATGCTCTGGAAAGCCAGGCGCAAATATTCTTCTGCTAGCAGGTTAAGGTCGGTGAGAGCCCGCTCGCCGCTGCTGCTGCGCGAGTGCTCCAGCATGCCGCGCACAATGGCAGCGGCCCGCTGGCCATGCTGCGTGATTTTTAGCAGGTTCTGTTTCAGATCATCGACCAACTCCGTTTCAGTTTCAGAGCGTACGACAGACTTGTGCTGCTCTTCTTCCAACTCTGTAATCAGCTCACTAGACACCTCCGCGAAGTTATTGACAAAGTTGAGCGGATTCTGAATTTCGTGGGCAATGCCGGCTGTAAGCTCGCCCAGGCTCGCCATTTTCTCGCGCTGTACCAGCTGGGTTTGGGTGTTGCGCAGCTCCAGTAGCGCCTGCTCTAGGCTGTTGCGCTGGGCTACTACCTCCGCCGTGCGCGCCGAGACCTGCTGCTCTAGTAGCTCGTTCTGATGGGCCAGTAGCTGCTGCTTTTCCTTTTCCTGCAATAGCCGCCGCCGATGCTCCCGCACCAATACCCCCACCATCCCCAGCGCCAGCAGCAGCAGGATCGGGCCGATGAGTAGCAGAGGTAGTAAGGAATCGGGCATAGCAGCCACTCTTCAAGTTGGGCAACACTTTCAACCGCTTCATGACCTAGGACAACCGGCCACGGAGGGAACTAGGGCACTATCAGCTTCAGGCCGCTGACTTGCGCCGGCGCGAAAACATCAAAATGGAAATCGGGCGGCCCAGCAGCTTGTATGGGCGCCGGTGCCAGTTGCTGTAATGCAGCCAAGCCGGTAGGGCCCGCCGTGGCTGCACGCTCAACGGAAAAAAATGAAACATCCAGGCCAGCAAGCCCATTTGCACGGCCATCAGGAGCGTGTCGGGGCTGCTGATAAGCGTATCCAGACGCATAACAGTTTCCCGGTCATAACCTGAGTTGTACACGATGTTGAGGGCCACGTAACTGACAATAGAGCTGGAGCAGTACACCAGTGTAGCCACGCACAGAAAGAAATCGGGCTGGGCTTCCAGCTCCTGCGTAGCCGCGTTGCGCGTGAGGTCCACTACGTGCAGAATGGCCAGAATAATCAGGAACGCACAGCCAAATGCCTGCGAATAAGAATTCACGTCCTTGAACAACCCATTGAGAGCTACTGCATCAAGCACTGCCACCAGCGCGAAAAGCCAGATGCCGGCCGGTACCAGTTGCCGAAACCGCTGGGGTTCCAGCCGCAGGTAGGTACGCGCGAGTAGCACCACCATCACCACCGCGCTCAGGTGATAGAGATACACATTGTTGCGGAACACGATGCGGCTAAACGTATCCAGAAAATAGAAACTCGTTTTGATTGCCACGAAGTAATACACTGGCCGGAACGCATACGGAATCTGATGCCGGCGCACCCAAGCACAGGCAAATGGTACCAGAGGCGCAGCCTCCAGTGCCCGGTTAAGCGCGTGCAGGGCTGCTGAGGTATCCATTCACGGTAGGTACTGAGAAAGTAGTCAGGCCGCTACTTAAGTATGCTTTTGTAGTCGCAATTTTGGGGGCATTTCTCAACCGGATACGCCAGGAATTTGGTTTCAACCAGCGTTTCGGCTCCTACTGGCTGAAACGTGTCATCTCCGTTTTTATCCACCCCCACAATCACCAGCCGTTCAGTCCCCGAGCTGTCGATGGCCGGATAAATCCGAATGCCTTCCGTGTTATTCAGGATATCTTTGAGAGTCGATTTATCTACGTAATGCGAGCGGGTAAATACCTCGGCGTCTGGGTTTTTTAGTCGGTACCGCGACGTCCATTTTACTAGCGAGTCAATCCGTTGTGTCTCGGTTTTCTTTACCTTCTTGCTTTTTTTGAGCTTATGCTCCGGAGCCGCACCTGCTAAGAAGGTACTTGATTGCCACCCGATAATACCACTCAGGATAATCAGCAACAGCAGATAAACCCAGGCAAAGGAGAACAGCTTTTTCATTGCAGTAAGAGAACACAAGGACAAGAACGGTTTCCGGCAGGCAACAGGCTAGGACACAGAGAGAAAGCCAGCAACCGTGAGAATACTATAATAGTAATAAAATAACTTTAAATAGTAGTAAGTTAATTTTCAAACTAGGCTAAAAGCTACTGTTGAGGCTGATATTTCAGGGTTACTTGAAAAGTGAGCTAGCGAATAGATAAAAATCAGGAAGGCATAGAAACAAAAAGCCATTACCTGCACAGGTAATGGCTTTGAATGTGGTCGCGCTAGGAATCGAACCTAGATCTAGAGCTTCGGAGGCTCCCATACTATCCGTTGTACTACGCAACCCGGGATTGGGTGGCAAAACTAGAGAGAAAATGCGGCGCTGCCAAACCGTATACTGCATTTTCAGCAAAATCCTACACTGCCGAAGAGTAACCTTCGGCACGTCAGTACAGTTAACTAGCACTACCAACACACACTGAATCTATTCTTATATGGCAAGCACTGAAAAAAAGACCCTGTACACAGCCGATGCAACGGCAATTGGCGGCCGCAGCGGCCATGTCCGCTCCGCTACTGGCATTATTGATCTGGATATGTCGGTGCCAGAAGGCTTGGGTGGCAAAAAGGGTGCTACTAACCCTGAGGAGCTATTTGCGGCAGGCTACTCTTCCTGTTTTCAGCAGGCACTATTGGTGATTGCCCAACGCGCCGGTGATAAACTTGACCCGCAAACAGAAGTTAAATGCTCGGTGTCGTTGTTTCAGGAAGGGGAAGGCTACGGCCTGAGTGCCATACTGGACGTGGACCTGAAATCGTTTGACCACGACAAAACGGTGGAGATGGTTCGCCAGGCGCACAAAATTTGCCCGTACTCTGTAGGTACCCGCGGCAACATGGAAGTGGAATTGCGCGTGCAGGGTGAGCCTCTGCCGGTACAGGCCGAAGAAAATGCCGGCGTTGCTGAAAAAGGCGGCGTGCATTAAAGAAGGCTACGGCCTTATATAGAGGTCGCTACCCCGTTTCACACGGCAAAGCGATAAGGCAAGAAAAAAGCCCATCCGGTAACACCGGATGGGCTTTTTTACTAGGTAGTGAAGTTGCTTAAAGCCTAGGCAAGGCCTTGCTCAGCCAACACTTCTTTTACTTTCTGCGCAGCATCTTTCAGCAATACGGCAGAGTATACTTTCAGGCCGCTCTCATCAATGATGCGGGCGCCTTCCTCGGCGTTAGTGCCTTGCAGACGTACGATAATAGGT
Source organism: Hymenobacter seoulensis (assembly GCF_054780535.1). Lineage (NCBI taxonomy): Bacteria > Pseudomonadati > Bacteroidota > Cytophagia > Cytophagales > Hymenobacteraceae > Hymenobacter > Hymenobacter seoulensis. Next base: position 1,029,737 of record NZ_BAAGWD010000001.1, on the reverse strand, counting down.
ACTTTGATGTCGCCGATGTTCTTGTAGGCTTCTACTACCCCGTTAGCAACCCGGTCGCAGCGTACGATGCCACCGAAGATGTTGATGAGGATGGCTTTCACGTTCGGATCCTTCAGGATGATGCGGAAACCAGCTTCTACGGTCTGGGCATTGGCTCCACCCCCTACGTCGAGGAAGTTAGCAGGCTCGCCACCCGAAAGCTTGATAATGTCCATGGTTGCCATAGCCAGACCAGCACCGTTCACCATGCAGCCCACGTTGCCGTCAAGCTTCACATAGTTCAGGTTAGAGGCCGAGGCTTCTACCTCCAAGGGATCTTCCTCGTTGGTGTCGCGCAGCTCTACGAAGTCTTTGTGACGGTAGAGGGCGTTTTCGTCGAGGGTTACTTTGGCGTCAACGGCCAGAATCTTGTCGTCCGAAGTCTTCAACACAGGGTTGATTTCGAACATAGCCGAGTCGGTTTCATCGTAGGCTTTGTACAGCGCCATTACGAATTTCACCATCTCTTTTTGCGCTGCGCCGGTCAGGCCCAGGTTGAACGCAATTTTAGCGGCCTGGAAGGGACGCAGACCCACGCGGGGGTCTACATGCTCGCGGTGGATTTTCTCGGGATGCGCTTCTGCCACCTCCTCGATATCCATGCCGCCCTCGGTGGTGTAAATAATAACGTTCTGGCCCGTGGTACGGTCCAGCAGCACGCTCATGTAGAATTCCTTGGTTTCCGACTCGCCAGGGTAGTACACGTCCTGGGCAATCAGCACTTTATGTACTTTGCGGCCTTCGGCGCCGGTTTGCTTGGTAACGAGCTGCATGCCAATGATCTGGCCAGCAATTTCCTTCACCTGCTCCAGGTTTTTAGCGAGTTTCACCCCGCCCCCTTTGCCGCGTCCGCCAGCGTGAATTTGGGCTTTGATAACGTACCAGCTGGTGCCGGTCTGTTCGGTTAGCTTCTTGGCAGCTTCTACGGCTTCCTCAGCCGTATCGGCCACGATGCCTTCCTGCACGCGTACGCCGTAGCGCTTCAGAATGTCTTTGCCCTGATACTCGTGAATGTTCATAGAGGTCAGTTAAGAGGGGGTTTCGGGGTGGTTTACTAGGCGCGAAAGTAGGCAGAAATGAGTTGTGAGTTGCCAGGTACCTAGTAGCAGTTGGTAGTTTTTGCCTTTTCAAGCCGAAAACCACGCTCAGAACCGGGATATGAGTTGCCCACTGCCGGTTGCGCATGAGCAGTTGAGATGTTCTCGCGACACGCAACCGGCTCCTTATAAACGGCAACGGATTACTTGCTGTACCATTCAGTGAGTATCTGCTCGGCAGGCTTGTGCTGGGGCGTAAAATCAAGGTGGCGGCGGGCGGAGCCATCGGGTTGCAGACCTGGATACCATTTCCAGATAAACAGGCCGCCAAACCAAGGCTGGTGCCAGAAGGTCTCGAACATCGCCGCGTAGCAGGCAGCTTGGGTGGCTTCGTCGGGGGAAGTTAGCACGGCCATCCGGTCGGGCCAGGCCCAGGGTTCAATAGCCGCGTCGGGGGTAGTCTTGTATCCAATTTCGGTGAAGACTATCGGCTTTCGAAAACGCTTCTGGATGGCTTTTATGCGGCGCAGTGGTGCTTGCCAAGCGGTAAGCAGGGCTTCTTTACTAGGTCGTGTAGTGGTGCTAAGTGGGAAATACCCTTGAATGCCAATAAAGTCGAGCGCATCCCAAAACTTTACCTGCTCGAACTCTGCGTTCCAATTGGCGGCGTAGGTAAGCTGCCCGTGATATACACTCCGAATCTTGTTGATCAGGGCCCGCCACTCTTTTTCATGCGCTACGCTGTGTTGTAGCTCCGTGCCAATGCACAAGGCTTCCATCTGGTGTTGCTCGGCTAGTTCGGCGTAGTGCAGAATAAATACAGAGTAGCTGGCAAACCACTGCTGCCAATCGGCCTCCGAGGTCATCTTGATGTCGCCGGGCCAGGAGCCGCTACCGCCGCGCAGCCAGATGTGCGGCTTGAGCAGCGTCCGGATACCGCGTTGGCGGGCCCGCTGGCTGGTCATGATCAGGCCTTGGTCACTTTCCCCCCAATAGCCCCGGTTGCCGGTGCCGGTGTGCATCCGAATTTCTGGCGTGGCGGCCCCTGCTTGCCAGCCAAAGGGCGTTTGGGCTATCCAGGTGGCGTGGGCACGCACCAATGGCTCAAGGTCAAGCGCGGAAACTGAGTCGCCGGCCACCCAGCTTACCCCGCGCATGAGGTTGGGGTTGGCCGCAGGGCTAGCAACTGCGCTATACGCTTGGGAAGGGGGTAGCGGCTGCGGCCGTTGCCACCACAGTACAGCTGCCGCGCCAGCTAGGAACAGCAAAACCCAAGGCAACCAGTGGCGCACAGAGAGTTTGAAAAGGGGCATAGGTAGCAGCATACAGCCAGTAAAGTAGGGCTAGTTTAAGGAAAGCAACTGACAAACTGTGGCGGCTAACTGCGTGCTTGGCGGCGCAGGTTGACAGTTTCCGAAGGTGGGCACTACCGCAACCCGCTACATTCCGTAGATTTGTTGCCGTACCTTCGGCTCACTTTACTTAGTCCCGTTTTGCTGCAAGCCATCAACGTCCGTAAAAGCTACAACACGCTGGAAGTTCTCAAGGGCATTGATCTCACGATTGAGAAATCGGAAATCGTGTCCATCGTTGGTTCTTCAGGAGCCGGCAAAAGCACGCTGCTGCACATTTTGGGCACTCTTGATAACCCCGACTCAGGCGAAGTGCTGTTCGATGGGGAATCGGTGAGTTCTTTGGGCCGCTCTGATCTGGCACGCTTCCGGAACCGGCACATTGGCTTCATCTTTCAGTTTCATAACCTGCTCCCTGAGTTTACGGCCCTGGAAAATGTGTGCTTGCCAGCCTACTTGGCGGGGCGCTCAGAAAAGGAAACCCGCGTACGAGCCCGCGAATTACTTGGGATGCTGAACCTAGAGCGCCGCGCTGACCATAAGCCTTCTGAAATGAGCGGTGGCGAACAGCAGCGGACCGCTGTAGCGCGCGCCCTCATTAACTCGCCCGAAATCATTTTTGCCGACGAGCCCAGTGGTAACCTCGACTCGCAGAATGCCCAGGAACTGCACCAGATCTTCTTTCTGCTGCGCAAAGAGCTAGGCCAGACGTTCGTGATTGTGACCCACAACGACCAGCTAGCCGAAATGGCCGACCGCAAGATCACCATGAAGGATGGCGTTATTTGGGAGGGTTAACAGCCCAGGAACTTTCTTTATTTACTATTGATTTTCAGGGGAGTAGCTTAGTGTTGTGCTAGGCTACTCCTCTTTTTTGAACTAGGCCATGCGTCCGCTGTTGCCCCGGACCGTGAGGAGAAGCCTGCTGTTGCGTGACCGGAGCGCGGCGGCAGGCTAGCGTTTTACTAGGCATAAGAAGCGGCCAAAGCACCGAGGAAAGGATAGAGAGGAGTAGGCAAAGACTAAAAAAATCAGATAGCTAAACCGGTTAGAAATATTATTTGTAACTTATTGATAATCAGTAAGAAAAAATACATATAAAAACGCCGCTTTTTGCACCTTTTCGCGGGCCTGTTGGTTATATTCACGTAACACAATACGGTACTACAGGACATAAAAGGAAAGACGCCATGAGCGAAGCAACTAAGAACATCAAAGAGCCGGTTCGTAAGACTAAAGTGGAGAGCTTTGACATCTCGCGCTCCGACGAGACGCTGCACTTGGCGACGGACCTTGCTAAATTCATCAAGGACAACAAGCTCAGCACTACGGTGCAGGGTAAGGAGTTTGTGAACGTGGAAGGCTGGCAGTATGCCGGTTCGCGTCTGGGCATTGTGCCCATCGTGGACCACGTTATCAACGTCTCTACTGAGCAGGAAATTAAATATCAGGCCAAGGTGACGCTGTTCGACATGAAGTCGGGCCACACCGTGGGGGCGGGCTTTGCTATCTGCTCGAATAAAGAGCAGGGCAAGAAGTTCTACCAGGAGTTTGCCATCATGAGCATGGCTCAGACCCGAGCCATCGGCAAAGCTTACCGTAACATTCTGGCCTGGATTATTCGGGCGGCTGGTTATGAGCCTACCCCGGCTGAGGAAATGGAGTATGGCGGTAACACGCCCACTGTTCAGCCTGCCATGGTAGTAACGCCTGCTCCGGTAGCAGTTGTTGATGCTCCCGCTGCTATGAAGGCAGTACCTGCTGAGGCAGCCGTAGTAGCTGAGTCGCCGGCGCCTACGTATGCTTCGGCTGCACAGAAGGAAGAAATTATTCGTCTGCTGAATCATCCGGTGATTACTCGCCCTGAAAAGACCAAGATGCTGTTGAACATCAATCGTCTGGACGAGGAGCGTGCCACGCAAGCTATTGCCAAGCTGAAGAAGGCTATTGACGACCGTGAGAATGGTCAGTCGGCTGCTGCGTAAGCTGCGCACTATATATCGTTTCGAAAGCCCGACTTCTTCTGGAGTTGGGCTTTTTTGTGGACTGAGGCCTAGTACAGCGTTACCTTTGCCACCATGCTTCACCCTACCGATGATATTCTGCACGTGCTGCGCCAAACGTGGGGGCATACCCAGTTTCGGCCTTTGCAGGAAGATATTATCCGGTCGGTACTGGCGGGCCAAGATACTCTGGCACTGCTTCCTACGGGTGGGGGTAAAAGCATCTGTTTTCAAGTGCCCGCGCTGGCCCGCAACGGGTTGTGCTTGGTTGTTTCGCCGCTGATTGCGTTGATGAAGGACCAGGTGGAAAACCTACGGCAGCGCGGCATTAAAGCAGAAGCGGTGTACGCAGGCATGAGCCATCAGGAAATCGACCAGACTCTGGACAACTGCGTGTATGGTCCGGTGAAGTTCCTGTATGTGTCGCCAGAGCGTCTTCTGACAGATATGTTCCGGGCCCGGGTGAGTAAGATGAAAGTGAGCTTGCTTGCCATTGATGAGGCCCACTGTCTTTCCCAATGGGGCTATGATTTTCGGCCGCCATATCTGCGTATTCAGGAGCTGCGCGAGCTGCTTCCCGGAGTGCCTTGTATTGCCCTTACGGCCACAGCTACCGAGCAGGTGCGCGCCGATATTGTGGAGAAGCTAAAATTTGGGGCGAGCCACCGCGTATTTCAACAGAGCTTCGCGCGGCCTAACCTGTCGTACTCAGTGCTCAGTACCGAAGACAAGCTTAAGCGCCTCTTTGAAGTGATAAAGGGGGTAGGGGCCGAGAAAACCAGCATTGTGTATGCCCGCACCCGCCGCCAAACGGAGGAAGCCGCCACCTACCTGCGCCAGCAAGGAGTGGCCGCGGCACCTTATCACGCGGGCCTCCCTAGTGAGCAGCGCACCCGCACCCAACAAGACTGGATGCAGAACAAGACTAGGTGCATGGTGGCTACCAACGCCTTCGGGATGGGAATTGATAAGCCCGATGTACGCCTCGTAGTGCACTTGGAAGCCCCCGACACCCTAGAGGCATATTACCAGGAAGCCGGCCGCGCCGGCCGCGACGAGAAGTATGCCTTTGCTGTGCTGTTGCAAGGGCCCAATGATGCCGCAGAACTGCGCCGCCGCACGCAGCAGGCCTATCCGCCCCTCGATACTGTGCGCCGCGTGTACCAGGCCTTGGCCAACTTTTCGCGCACGGCAGTAGGAGGGGGCGAGCTGGTTGCCTTCGACTTTGATATGCAGCAGTTTGCTGAAACCTACCGCATCAAGGCCCTGGACGCGCATAATAGTTTGCGCACCTTGGGCCGCGAAGGATTCGTGCAACTGAATGAGGCCGTGAACAATCCGGCCCGCGTGCATATTCCCATCGACCACAATGACTTGTACCGCTTCCAGGTTTCCAACGTCCAGCATGATCAGCTGATCAAGAGCCTGCTGCGTTTTAATGGGGGCGAGCTGTTTGCCGGGTTTCAGCGGATTTCCGAGAACAGCCTAGCCCAGTACTTGCGCCTAAGTGTGGTAGATGTCCGCAAAATGCTGGTGTTTCTGCATCGTTCGGGTATCATTCAGTACCAGCCCAAGCATGAGTCGCCGCAGGCCTTGTTTACCACTCCTCGCTTCGATGCCGACAAGCTACCGCTGGATCAGAAGCGCCTTACTCAAGCTCGCGAACTAGCCCTACACAAGTCCGAGTCGGTAGTTCGGTATGCGGCTGGAGGGCGCTGTCGGCAGCAGTTGTTGCTGGAGTACTTCGGGGAGCTTAATGCCAGAGCCTGCCACGTCTGTGATTTCTGCCTGGCCAAAAAGAAGGCTAAACAGGCTGCTGCGCCACCGCAAGAGCTCCGTGAACAGTTGCTGCAGCTGGTGAAAGCCGCGCCGAAAACGCCGCGGGAAGTTCTCGCGCATTTTTCTCCGGCCCAGGCTACCATCGTTACCGAGCTACTGCGCAACCTAGTGGAGCTAGGAGAGCTGCACTATGCGCCCGACGGGAGGTTGGGGTAAGTACCATGCCTAGTGAACACCTCGTACATTTGAGCCGCAATGGCATCTTCTCTTCTTGATCTTACTACGCGTCCTATCGGTATTTTCGATAGCGGCATTGGAGGCCTTACCGTAGCGAGGGCCGTGAACCGCGTGCTGCCGCATGAACGGCTTGTGTACTTCGGCGACACCGCTCACCTGCCCTACGGTGATAAAAGCACGGCCGCTATTCAGGCATACTCAGTTAAAATCTGTGATCTGCTGCTCAAGCAGCAGTGTAAGGTTATTCTGATTGCCTGTAATTCAGCCTCGGCAGCGGCGTATGAACTGGTGCGCGAATACGTGGGGTCCAAAGCCCGTGTCCTGAATGTGATTGACCCTATTGTGGCCTATATCGGCAAGCAATATGCGGGCCGCACCGTGGGCCTGATTGGAACCAAGCAAACAGTAAACAGCAACGTATACCGCAAGAAGATTGACGATTTGGACGCCGGTGTGCAGCTGTGCAGCCTAGCCACCCCGCTACTAGCCCCCATGATTGAGGAAGGCTTCTTCGATAACTCCATTGCCGGCAATATCATTGAGGCCTACTTGTCCAATCCGGCGCTTCAGGATATCGAAGCGCTGGTACTGGCCTGTACGCACTACCCCCTCATTAAGCAGCAAATAGCCGCGTTTTACCAGGGCCGCACGGAAGTGCTGGATGCTTCGGATGTAGTAGCGGCTCACGTGAAGGAGTATCTGACCTCAACCAAGCTAGCAGCCAAGCCCAGCGGCAGCACCCCGGTACATCATTTTTACGTATCGGATTTCACTCGGTCCTTCGAGGAAAGTACCCGTATTTTCTTCGGGCAGGAAGTAAATTTGGAGCATTACCCTTTATGGGAGTAGTGCCACCTCTTTAATTCCGAATCAAGCCCAAAACATACTGGAACAGGCTGAACCGTCGTTAGCGTGTGCCTGTTCTATTCTTCGAGCCCCTTCCTCTTTCCTTCTATTTCTGCTATGAACAAGCCTTACTACCAACTCAGCGACTGGCGCCGTAACGTGCTGCTTGTGGCGGCAGCTACCAGTCTGGGACTGATGCTACCGGCCTGCTCCGGCAATTCATCGGAAGCCGACCGCACCGCTGCCGAAGGCGACTGGGGTAGTGGCGATTCGTATTCAGAAGGCGTTATCACGGAAATGACCGAGGTGAAGCCCGGCGAGTGGAAAATCACGGCAGAGCGGCCAGCTGGCAAGGAAGAAGTAGCGGCTATCATGCATCATTTCGATGGCAAAGTAGACACACTCCAGGGCCAAGCGCTGCAAAAGCAAATGCAGGACTACTCCCGCGTAAACCCAGAAAACCGCGCGGGCGGCACCGGCATGATGGACATCCTGATGTGGGGTGGCATTGGGTATATGGCCGGGCGCTTCCTTACGCCTAACGTGGGGGCATATGCCAACCCCGGAATTATTCAGCAGAACAACGGCTGGCGCGGGCGCGTTGCCAACGAGCGGGACCGGGGAAGAGGATTTTTCGGCCGTGGTTTCACTGGAAGCCGTAACTCAGCGGCTTCAACCGGAATCCGGCCTAGCACAACCGTTACGCGCAGCACGGGCTATGGCCGCAGCAACGTAAGAAGCACCGCGCCTAGTTCGGGCCGCAGCTCTGGTTTTGGTAGCCGCGGATATGGCGGTGGGTTTGGAGGCTAGCACTACCTAGTAAAAGCCCTGTTGCATCCGCGCTGTTTTCCGTATTACTAGGTGGCTTATGACTTGTAAGTGCCTAGTAGTTATTCGTGTGAAAATCACAAGCGTATTCCTTCTGATACTTTTCTTATTGTGGCTTTACCTATTAAACTTTTGCCGCTTTCCGGCGATGTTGCTCCCGCAGTGCGGGCTCTTGGTTGGGATTGGGCGGTAGAAGAAGCCTGTGCAAACTACGTAGCTCGCGAGGCAGTACAATTGCCGGAGGCTGAGGCCGATGCCTTGCTGCAAGCGGCGGATACTTTGTATGAAATGCTGGTAAACAGCATCCCAGATCCTATTCCTGATTCTTTGCTTCAGGAGCTAGCCATCCCGCAGCTATTATGGGAAGCCGTGCGCCACTCCTGGAACGATGACCGTCATTGGCATTTGTACGGCCGTTTCGACCTAGCGCAAACCCCCGAAGGGCCCAAGCTTATTGAGTTCAACGCCGATACGGCCACCTGCATTCCGGAAACGGCCGTAATGCAGTGGGCCAGCCTGGTAGCAGCCGGTTTGTCGGATGATGACCGCCAGGCCAATGGCCTTTTTGAAGGTCTACAAGAACAGCTAGGGCGCTGGCTGGAGTTAAACGACGACCTAGAGCCTACTTTATTGCTAGTGCATTTGCCCGACAGTGCCGAAGACGCTACCAACTGCGCCGTACTAGCCGAGGCAGCTCTAGGAGCCGGCTTCACCGATGTACACATATGCCCGGTTGATGCCATGCAGGTGGCTACAGTAGGGGAGGAGCGGGGTGTATGGGCCGAAGTAGTACCTGAACAGTGGCAGCGGTTTGGCTTTCTGTTCAAGCTAGTGCCGTGGGAGGTTCTAGCCGATGAAGAGCCGGAACTGACTAGCTCGTTAGTGAGCTTACTACAAAGCCGTGACGTGGTGATTGCTAATCCAGCCTACACGTTACTCTTTCAAAGCAAAGCAATTCTGACCTGGCTGTGGCTATGTTATCCGCATCACCCATTATTGCTTGAGGCATCTCGCTCAGAGCTTTCAGGGCATCAGGTTCGCAAGCCAGTGTTAGGCCGCGAAGGCCAGGATGTAACCGAGTTGAAAGGCACTAGAGCAGCACCCGCAGTACCCGGCGAGTACGCTTTGCAGCCAATGGTCTATCAGCGTTTCGCGGAGCTACCCCAAGATGCTAGTGGGCGGCAGTACCAAGCGGGTGTATTTTGGTGCGGTGAGGGTGCTGCCCTTGGGTTTCGCCGTGAGCAGGGAATAATTACTAATCTATCTGAATTCGTGCCCCACATAATTCAGCAGTAGGTTAGACAATTAATTTCCTAAATATAAAATATCACCAGACAAATATAGTTAAATATTAATAGTAGTGTAAATGCTGCTTCTTATTGATAGTAGTAAAGTGCTGATAATAAGGGTGCTGACATAATATGTGCAAAGTTGAATGTTAATGAAGAAAATTAGGACTATGAATATATAATTATATAATAATAAGTCTTTTACGAAAAAAGATAAAGCACTTAATCTCGAAAAGTGCAACTTTGTATTACGGACTTTGCTTTGGTAACTCCGGAATTCGTACCAATCAAAAAAAACAGCAGCTACAAATCGTTCAGGAAAAAAGAGGGAGTAGTTGGTTAGGAGCGCAATATATTATACGATCTAGCTTGCCCCTAAACTTAAGCTTGGCATGACTTATGTTAAAAGCTCCCAAATTTAATCCATTACGTTTTGTATAAAAAGTACTCTTGTATATAAGAAAAATTATAGTCTGAAAAGTAAGGCTTACGTATAGGTACCGGTACTGCTGATCAGGCTATAACATTTAAAAAGACTTCATTCCGCACACTTCTTCTTTCCATAATAGCATATGAAAAACAAATACTTGCCTAGCCATGGGCGTGGCCAGTTGAGTCGTCAATGGCTCTTTGCGTTGGTTGCCCTTTTACTGTTGCCTTTCTTTGGTAATGCACAAACGCTAACTGTTACTTCATCTGATCCAGGTAACCCGCAACGGTTTGGTGATATTGCTGTTGGTACTACCTCAGCAGCTAAATCTTACCGTGTAGAAGCTAGCAACCTGACTCGTGATGTTACTGTTGCAATCCCGAACGGTTTTCAAGGAAGCCTTAATTCTACTGACTACAGTGCTGATGGAGTTGATTTAACTATCTCAAGAAACGGTAACAGTGTTTCAACTACTATTTACGTGCGTTTTGCTCCAACCCAGCAACGTTCATATGACGAGGATTTGACCTTCACTTCAAGAGGTGCTACTACTGCGGAATTTGTCTTGTTAGGTACCGGCATTGCAGGAAATCCAACGATTGAGGTTAGTCCTATCGCGCTTGGTTTTCAGTCGCAGGTTATCAACACAAGTTCAGCTCCGCAAAGTGTAGTAGTAACAGGAAGCTCACTTACTAATCCCATTGTAGTAACTGCTCCAGCAGGTTTCTTGGTTAGCTATAATGGCAGCACTCCAAGTTCTACTGTTTCTCTGCCAGTTACTGGTGGAACGGTAAACGTTACTTTCCGCCCGACAGTAGTGAAGGCGTACATTGCTAATATTACGTTTAGCAGTGAGGGAGAGAGTGGTGCACCAGCTGCTGAAACTAAAAATGTTCAGGTCTCTGGTGAAGGGCTTGCAGTTCCTGCTTCTGTAACTGTTAGTGGGTATAACAGCCCCCTGTCTTTTCTAGATACGCAGGAAGGCACAGCTTCAGCCTCGCAGACGTTTACTGTTAATGCTAGCGGATTAGGCAATACTCCGCTTACGGTTACTGCTCCTACAAACTTTCAGGTTCGTATTGGAACTAATCCCTTTAGCTCAACTGCGACGATTGTGCCCGTTAATGGCTCAGTTACGAACGTTGTAGTGGATGTTCGCTTTACGCCTAGCTCTACTGGTAACAAGACAGATAACGTAACTATTACTTCGCCTAACTCTCCAACCCGGACCGTAGCAGTTGAGGGAAGAGGTACAAGTGCTCCAAATGGCGCTAACATCAATGTAACCCCAACAACTCTTGCCTTTGGTAATGTAACTCAGAGTGGTTCTTCAACTATTCTCCAATTAACAGTTAGCGGTACCAACCTAGGCTCAAACCCAATCACACTGACGCCTTCAGTATCTAATATTCAGATTCGGAATGCATCAGCTGGTAATACTGCTTTTTCAAGCGAACCGCTTGTGATTCCATCAGTAAGCGGAACTGTTACTCCGGTTACTATTGAAGTGAAATTGGTTGCTTCTATTACTAGTGGCGCGTTCATCCAGAACATCGTGGTTTCTAGCCCACAGGCTGCTAGTGCTGTACAGGTTACTGTAACTGCCAATTCAAATGGTAACGTATCCGATATTTCGATTACGAATCCAGCGAACAACACGTTCACGTTTGCCACTCGCCCAACAACTGTTTCAAAGTCGCAGTCGTTTTTAGTATCAGGAACCAACCTGTTGCAAGATTTGACTATTGCGCCAGTTGAAGGAACAAGCACTACTTACTTCCAGGTTTCGAAGGATAATGTGAACTTCTCTTCGTCGGTTACATTCCAGCGTGATGGAAACAACAACGTTATCCAGGCTCCGGTATATGTGCGTTTCGTGCCTGGCAATGATGCCATCACGATTAATGCCCTGATAAGAGCTACTAGTGCTCCGGCTCCTCAGCGTGACGTTTCTGTAACTGGTATCAGCCAGCCTACCGTTCGTTTGCTCCAGCCAATCGGCTATTTTGGAGATGATATTGTAAAAAACACCACTTCGGCCACGAAAAAGGTGCGGTTGGAATCGTTCCTGCTAACAGGACCGTTAAACCTGAATTTCCCAGCTGACTTAGAGGATCCAGGACGTAACAGCGCTGGTACTCCTCAGTATGAGTTCTCGACCGATGGTGGCTTGACGTATGTAAAGGCTGACACGTTACTAAACAACAACGACGGTAATCGTATCCTAGACCTGCTTGTGCGCTATGCACCTACTCGTGTTGGTGCATCTACGCAGTCTTTGACGTTCCAGAATGCTGCTATCAGCAACGGTGCACCAACTGTGCTTACGAGCGGTAACGGAACAGCTAACGGCTTTGCAATTGCAGAAGTGCCAGGTGCTCAGTCAACGGCTAGCATCGTGCGTGGAGCAAATTCCACCACGGCTGTAATCACTTTCAACCTGTCCAACCCTCCAGCCGGCCAGAGCTACGGGCAGAACCGACTGATTATCGCTTCTTCTAAGTATAGCCAGTTGCCTACTTCACTGTTCCCGCAGTTGAAGCAGAATTTCACTCCTGGTACTACTGTTAATGGTAACTACCAGTTTGGTTCAGGCTCTGTTATCGAGGCTGGTAATACCTACGTAGTGTTCAGTGGTGCTACCTCATCCTTCACGGTTGGTAACCTAGATCCTGCTACTAAGTATTATTTCTATGCTTTCGAGTTCAATGATGATGGCTTGCTGAATGCCGAGAACTACAAGGTTCCGAACAACCAGCCTCAAATACCTCTGCCCGTTACGTTGGTGTCCTTTGATGCTAAAGTGCGTGGTAAGCAGGTAGCACTTACTTGGGTAACAGCTACTGAACTCAACAACAAAGGGTTTGAAGTACAGCGCAGCCAGGATGGTAAGTCATTTGAAACCATTCTGACGCGTGCTGGCAAAGGCAACACCGCAACTGGTTCTACTTACGCTGGTGTTGATGAAAAGCCTCTGGCTGGACTTTCTTACTACCGCTTAAAGCAAACTGACTTGGATGGTACCATCAACTTCAGTGCGCCAGTTGTAGTAACGTTCCTCAGCTCGGGTGAAATCTCTATGTATCCGAACCCAGTTACTGACGTTCTGAATATTGAGGTTCCTGGTTCTGCTGCAGGCTTGCGAGCAACCATCACTGATATCAGCGGCCGCGTAATTCGCTCGCAGGTATTGGGTGCTGATGGCAAGCTTCAGATGAGCGACTTGCAATCGGGTACTTACCTAGTAACCGTTGGCGAAGGCACTACTAAAGTAACCCGCCGGATTGTTAGAAAGTAGCACTTCACTTGACCTACTAGCCCATTAAGAACAAAAAAGCCACTCCCAAATTTGGGAGTGGCTTTTTTGTTCTTAACACTGAGTTGCATTGCATGAGGTACTAAATACTAAGGAAAGAAGCCCAAGTTTTGTAGCCAGCTTCTCTGAAAAAGAACGCTCAATTCACACATTAGCACCCATGTTACCGCCACTCTTGCTGTAAGAGTATGCTTAGGTAAAGCTTTTTCTACTCGATTATTCAGCCGATTTTCTCTTAAAAGAGTATAAGTCCCATTGTTACCATTCTCCTAAGAAACTCCTATGAAAACCTCCTTCAAAACCCTCGCTATTCTGGCAGCTTTCACTGCCTTCGCTACTACCTCTTGTTCCGAAAAAACGCAGGACAACGCGGAAGCAACTGCTGAAAGTGCTGCCAATGATGTAGGCAACGCTACCGATGAGGCTGCCAACGCTACCAGCAACGCTGCCAATAATGTGGAGGCTGATATGGCTCCTGAAGCCGGTGATACTGCCGTAGTTCAGAATAAGGAAGCTGATAAACTAGTAGAAGAGGTGCCTAAGAAGCAATAAACACTGCCAACAACATCGCCTAACTACCCAAAAGCACAAGGGCTGTCGGATACAATCCGGCAGCCCTTGTGCTTTATCTACCCCACTTACTAGGGGCAGTGCTTATTCAAACTGTTGTCTATACTGAGAAGCTCTCGCCACAACCACAGGTGCGGGAGGCATTGGGGTTGTCGAAGTAGAAGCCTTTGCCATTCAAGCCATCGGAGAAGTCAAGCTCAGTGCCGGCCAGGTAAAGGAAGCTCTTCATGTCAACTACTACGCGCACACCTTTGTCTTCGAACTCCTGATCCATAGGTTTCACCTCATTGTCGAAGTCGAGCTTGTAGCTTAGGCCCGAACATCCGCCGCCAGCCACAGAAGCACGCAGACGGTAAGTCGCATCCAACTCTGCATCGCGCATCAGATGCTCGATTTTTGCTTTGGCTTTATCAGAAACGGTAATCATGAGAAATAGGCTTGAGGTTGAGTGCCAGCAACATCCAATACTAAGCTGCTAGCAAGTAATACAACACGAATTACCGCATTTGTGTTCAGCACGTGCCTATCGGATTATCGCCGTCAGGCTGCAGTTGGCACTTGGGAGTTTAGCTTAAGCCAACTCCGACGCGGGTTAACCGGTTTGAAAGAATCTGGAGGCTAGTGCAACGCGGAGGCTGACGCCTAAATCAATAACGCTAACAGCAAAGTGCCCGGGCCCAACATCAGATAGACTTCTATCGATGGCTGAATCCGGGCACCTTCTGTTAGCTACCTCAACAGATATCTTGTCAAGTATTGTCAGTTAGTACAGTTAAAGAGCAGCACACAAAAGGGGCCGACCTAAACTGCCAGTTGACTAGTGGTGCGACTTGGCCATTTCCAACTCAGGCAGGCCATTCTTCACGCGGTAGTCGTTGATGGCCGATTTAATGGCATCTTCAGCGAGTACCGAGCAGTGAATTTTAACGGGCGGCAAGGCCAGTTCCTCCACAATCTCCATGTTGTCGATAGCTAAAGCTTCGTCAACAGTTTTGCCTTTCAGCCATTCTGTAGCCAACGACGACGAGGCAATAGCCGAGCCGCAGCCGAAGGTTTTGAATTTAGCATCGGTGATGGTGTTGGTGGTTTCATCAACCTCAATTTGCAGGCGCATCACGTCGCCGCACTCAGGAGCGCCTACCAGGCCGGTACCAACGTTCTTTTTGCTTTTATCCAGCGTGCCCACGTTGCGGGGGTTGCTGTAATGGTCGATTACTTTATCGGAATAAGCCATGGCTTGTTTGAGAAGTTTAATATGAGAGTGTAAACCTTGATACGAGAGTCTAACCTATTCAAGTACAGGTTGCTCGCACTAAGTTCAACAATTCTTAGTGTTCAGCCCACTCAATGGAGTTGAGGTCGATGCCTTCCTTGAACATCTCCCATAGCGGCGACATTTCACGAAGCTTAGTAACAGCTTCTTTCACGTGATTGATGGCATAGTCGATCTGCTCATCGGTAGTGAAGCGCGACAGGCCAAAACGCAGGGAGCTGTGAGCTAGGTCGTCGCTGAGGCCTAGGGCCTTCAGTACATACGACGGCTCCAGTGAAGCAGAAGTACAAGCCGAACCCGAAGAAACAGCGAGGTCTTTCACACCCATCATCAGGCCTTCACCTTCTACATATTTGAAGGAAATGTTAGCAACGTGGGGGAGACGGTGCTCGCGAGAACCGTTCACATAGCTTTCTTCCAGCGTCAGCAGCTCGCGCTCCAGACGGTCGCGCATTTTGCTGAGGCGCTCGGTGTCGGCGGCCATTTCAAGGCGAGCCAGCTCACAGGCTTTACCCAGGCCCACAATGCCAGGAACATTGAGGGTACCAGAGCGCATGCCCCGCTCGTGTCCGCCACCGTCCATCTGGGCGGTAACCTTTACGCGTGGGTTTTTGCGGCGCACATACAGCGCACCCACCCCTTTAGGGCCATACATTTTGTGGGCCGTGAACGCCATCAAGTCAATGCCATCAGCAATGACGTCCACCGGAATTTTGCCAACTGCCTGGGTGCCGTCCGTCATGAACAAAGCGCCGTGCTTGTGTGCAATAGCAGCAATTTCGCGGATGGGTTGGATGGTACCGGTTTCGTTGTTGCCGTACATGATGGTCACCAGAATGGTTTCTGGGGTCATGGCAGCTTCCAGCTCTTCCAGGCTAATCAAACCTTCCGCGTTAACGGGCAGGTAGGTTACGCGGCCACCTAGCTTTTCAATGTGCTTGCAAGTGTCAAGCACGGCTTTGTGCTCGGTGGTAGCGGTGATGATGTGGTTGCCTTTCTGCGAGTACATCTCAAAAACACCCTTGATACCAAGGTTGTCGGACTCGGTCGCACCCGAGGTGAAGATGATTTCTTTGGGGTCGCAGTGAATCAGGCTGGCAATCTGCTCCCGGGCGTAGTCCACGGCTTCTTCGGCGGCCCAGCCGAAGGGGTGGTTACGGGAGGCAGCGTTGCCGAAAACCTCGGTCAGGTACGGCATCATGGCCTCCAGTACCCGAGGGTCTAGGGGCGTGGTAGCGTTGTTATCGAGGTAAATAGGTAGCTTGAGCATGGCTCGGGGGTTCTGGTTTCAGCGGAGAATCATTCGCAGGTAGAACACGAAAACCGGCGAACTGGTTTTACTTTGTCTCCACAAAAGTAGAACAAATCCAAAGAAGCCGCGCTATACGGCTACCCCGCATTTTCGACCAACCTATGCTCACCAACCTCGAACACCTAGGGCTTGCCGTTAAAGACCTGGAAGCAGCCACCGCACTCTACACCACACTGCTCGGCCAGGAGCCTTATAAGCGGGAGCATGTGGCCTCGGAGGCCGTTGATACGGTGTTTTTTCAGGTAGGTGGCTCCAAGATTGAGCTGCTAGCCGGCACCTCGCCCGAGAGTGCCATCACGCGCTACCTCGATAAGAAGCCTGAAGGTATTCATCACGTTGCGTTTGAAGTAGATGACATCCGGGCCGAAATGGCGCGGTTGCGGGAAGCTGGCTTCACGTTACTAAATGAGGAACCCAAGCCCGGCGCCGATAACAAGCTGGTGTGCTTTGTGCATCCGAAGTCAGCAAATGGCGTGCTGGTAGAACTGTGCCAGACCATTCGCTAGGTACCCTTCCTCAGTAAACCTCAAGTCAATATGAACCCGAAGTTCTTTCGCGAAGAAGTAGAAGCTGCCGTTGATGCGCTGCTGTTGCAGCAAGTAATTCTGTACCCAACTGATACTGTGTGGGGGCTGGGCTGTGATGCCGAGGTGCCACCGGCGGTGGATAAAGTATACCAGCTTAAGCAGCGCCCTGCTGAAAAGGCCTGCATTGTGCTTGTGGCCGATGCTGAAATGTTTGCCCGCTACGCCGAGGTAGTGCCCCCGAATCTGGCAGAGCTACTAGCTAGCCAAACGCGCCCAACCACCTATGTAGTACCGGGTAGCCGCCACTTGGCTGCCAATCTGCTTGCTCCAGATGGAACCATTGGGCTGCGCGTGGTGCAGGATGATGAGTTTTGCCAAAAAGTAGTGCGGCGCCTAGGGCATGGGTTGGTATCAACCTCAGCCAACCTGAGCGGGCAGCCCACGCCGGCTATTTATAAAGACATAGCGCCAGAACTGGTGCGCGGAGCCGACTACGTGGTGCGCTGGCGCCAGGAGGATGACGCGCCAGCCACGCCCTCCCGGGTAGTACGCGTGCTGCCCGATGGAGGCCTGGAAGTGCTGCGCGACTAGAAACGAGCAGGCCGCACTTCGCTCCCAAAGCCAGAGCCCGTACCTTTGCGGCTCAACGTACTGCGCATGAAGACCCCCCAACTGCCCGATTTGCCCCTGTTTCAAACCATTGCCAGCGCCGCCGGCGAGCTAGGTTACCCCGCCTACATAATTGGTGGCTTTGTGCGGGATTTGGCGCTAGAGCGGCCTAGTAAGGACGTGGACGTGGTATGCGTAGGTGATGGAATTAAGCTGGCGCAGGAAGTTGGCCGCAAGCTGCCGGGTCGCCCTAGGGTCACGGTGTTCAAGAACTTCGGGACGGCGATGCTGCCTACCCCCGAAATTGAGGTAGAGTTTGTAGGCGCTCGCAAGGAGAGTTACCGCGCCGAAAGCCGTAAGCCGGAAGTGGAAGCCGGTACGCTGGAAGAAGACCTCGCCCGCCGCGACTTTACCATCAACGCCTTGGGCCTGAGCTTGAACCCCGAAGATTTTGGTGCCTTAGTAGATCGGTTTGATGGCATGGGCGACCTAGGGCGCCGCATCATCCGTACGCCGCTGGACCCCGATATCACCTTCTCCGATGACCCATTGCGCATGATGCGCGCCATCCGGTTTGCCACGCAGCTGAACTTCGATATTGAGCCCGATACCTACGATGCCATTGCGCGCAACAAGGACCGGATCAAGATTGTGTCGCAGGAGCGCATTACCGTTGAGCTGAACAAGATTATCATGGCCCCTAAGCCTAGCTACGGCTTTAAGCTCTTGTTTCAGTGTGGGTTGCTGCACCTCATCTTCCCGAAAATGGCCCAACTGTATGGGGTAGAGAAGGTTGGTCAGCACGCGCACAAGGATAATTTCTACCACACGCTGCAAGTGCTCGACAACGTGGTGGCAACTGGCGGCGACTTGTGGTTGCGCTGGGCGGCCATTCTGCACGACATTGCCAAACCCGCCACTAAGCGCTACGACAAGCGCGTGGGTTGGACCTTTCACGGCCACGAAGACAAAGGCGCGCGCTGGGTACCCAACATCTTTACCGATCTGAAACTGCCGCTGGGCGAAGAAATGCGCCAAGTGCAAAAGCTCGTGCGTCTGCACCTGCGGCCCATTGCCTTGGTCAAGGAAATCGTGACGGACTCGGCGGTGCGGCGCTTGCTGTTTGAAGCCGGCGACGATATTGACCGCCTGATGCTGCTGTGCCGAGCCGATATTACCAGCAAAGACCACCAGCGCGTGGCTCGCTACCTGCGCAACTTTGATGTGGTGGAGCAAAAGCTCAAGGAAGTTGAGGAGAAGGACCACCTGCGCAATTTCAAACCCGTGATTACCGGCGAAATCATCATGGAAACCTTTGGTCTGAAGCCTTCCCGCGAGGTAGGTGAGCTAAAGGAAGCCGTGCTGGAAGCCATTCTGGATGGCAAAGTGCGCAATGAGTACTACGAGGCCTTTCCGCTGCTGCTGGAGTTGGGCCGCCACAAAGGGCTAGTAGTGCCAGTAAAAGAGTAGGTAGCGTCGTCGGGGAGGGGCCTAAAAATAGTGAAGGAAGCTCGGGCCTTCCTGTTGCAGCAGGAGGGTAGGCCAAAGCTTCCTTCGGGTCTCACCTTTTCACTCACTAGCTTGACCCACTATCGGTATCCGAAGTCGGAAGAATGATGCGATGGAAATAGAGACGGTTACCTAAAATGAGCTAGGAATATAGCACTATTTGCTTTGTCTAGTATACAACGGTGGAAGAATCAGATTGTTGCAACTGCACCTTGAATGTTGAGCTACTAAAAGCGAGGTTGCCCGCAGGTGTTGAGCTAGTATCCAAAGCTCAACCGTTAAGCTTTTTCTTGGGCCGATAGTACTCATCCCGCAAAGCGAAGCCCAGTAGAATCCGGGCTTCGCTTTGCGGGATGACCTAGTCCACGGAGCGTACCACGGCCGCTCCGATGGCCTCGCGCCGCACCGTTTTGGGGCTGCCGCTGTACTCAATTTCGCTGGCCCCAATGGCATCAGCTTCCAGTTCTTCCGTTACGCGCACCCGCACTTTGCTGGCCCCGATGGCATTGATATCGGCGCGGCGGGCAGTGAAGTTGGCGGCGGCTACCTCGCAGGCACCGGCGCCTTCAATACGCAGGCGGTCTGCGCTGCCTTTTAAGCTAGTCTGGCAGCCACCGGCCAGCTCCAGCCGCAGATCATTCAGGTTACCCTGAAACCGCAGCTGGCTACCGCCGGCCTGCTTTATTTGCAACGAGCCGGAGTTAAAACCGTCCACATCAGCGCGGGTGCCGCCCACCAACTCCAGCTCATTCAATTCGGGCGTTTCAATGGTGAGCAGAATCCGGTCGGAAGAGTCGTTGCGCGAGTCGAACAGGTCGCGGTTGCGGGGACGGATGGTGAGTTCATTGCCATTGCGCTCAACTTTGATGTCGCGCAGGGCCCGGCCATTGCCAGCCGCCTGCACACTATGGCTGCCGCCTTGGCGCACAATCACCCGGAACGGGCCCACGATGCTCACGTGGTCGAAGCCATCTTCATCGAAGCGCTGGCGATCGGGGCCATACGAGTTTTCGTCGGTGCTGAATGACTCGATGCTGCCAAAGTTCAGGTCAACATCTGAATCCTCGCGGCCGGCCTCGTAATCCTCGTTCTCCTCGTTGTCGGCATTAGGGCCGCCCTGTAGGTCCTCTTCCGTACAGCCGATGCACTCTACGCGGCTACCGCGCATCCGGTAAGTGTGCCGCTCGGGGTGGATGGGGGCGCGGCTATCTACGTAGTCTTCATCACTGAGCCAGTTAGCAAACTCCTCGCTCATCCGGAAAGTCCGGTCACGGGGCATCAGCAGGCGCAGGCTTACTTCCTGGTCGCGGAAGCGGGCTCCGGACTTGATGGTGAAGTGGTCATCAATGCTGAGCGTAGAGTCATTCGGCGTCCGGATGGCGTGAACCACGGAGGTGCTGGCCGTTTGGCGGGCTTGCTCATCCGTAGCGCCGCGGGCCGAGATAACGCGCTCTAGACGGGGCGTTTGGGCACTGTCAATACCAATCAGGTCCAGGTCCAGCCACTCGCCATCGTTTTGCTGGCGGCGCTCCAGCACCAGGCTGGGCTTGGTAAGCGGAGCTAGGTTAACTGTTTGGGTAATTTCCTCTTCGCGCTGAAACTCCCGGGCCAGCCGGGTGCCGGCAATGCTGCTGCCAATGATACCGAGCAGCCACAAGCCCAGCAGGGTGAGCGAGGTAGTACGATGCATCACCGTGCGGCGCAGCAACAATCCGATGCCAGCGAGCAGCAAGGATAGCGCCGGAATAGCCGTCAGCAGGAAGAAGCTCAGGATGGCCAGGGGCGAAATATCATTGAAGAGGATGAAGGGCTGTAGCGGGCCGAGTTCAATGTTGTCAGAGGCCGGAATCATGCCCAGGCCCACGCCCAGCAGAATGGTGCAGGCCAGCAGCAGCGAGAAGCCCAGCAGCACCAGCAAGCCGCCAGCAAACACCCGAATAGCCGAGCCCAGCAGATCAATCAGCGGGCGGATGTTCTGGAAGAAATTCTCCAGGAACGTACCTACCGGCCGGTTATTTACGGGGGTGCCGTCATCCTGCAACTCATTGTTTCGTAGGTTGCTATCTAGCGCCGATAAGGTTACCGCGTCGCCGCGCATGCGGAGTTTGTCGGAGGCGGTTTTCGCCTCCGGCAGAACTATCCACAGGATGATATAGAGCGGGATGGCAAAGCCTCCGGCAAAGAACCCGATGATGAACAGAATCCGAATCAGGACCACATCCACCTTAAAGTAGGCAGCTAGCCCGGACGATACGCCCCCTACTTTGCCGGTATCCGTGTCGCGGTACAGCTTGCGGAATACGGGGTCCTCGTCGGAGGGCGGCGTGTCGTAGCGCTTAGGCAGCGCAATCCAGAGCACCACATAGGTGATGAGCGTGACGGAGGCCAGCTTCTCGCTGAACTCATCCAGCCAGGCGTTGTCGAGCAGGATGGGCAGCAGGATAAAGCAGGCCAGGAAGCCCAGCCGGATCCAGAGCGGGTTGGTACCAAAGTAGCGGGCAATACCGGCGGCCACGCCCGCAATCTTGCGGTTGTTCATGTCGCGGTACAGGCGCTTGGTGCCGTCCTCGGGGGTAGCAGTGTACTCAGTGCCGGTGCTGGTGTAGCCAGTGTAGGCGCCCTGGGCGGTGCCATTGGCCACGGCCGAAGCGAGGATGTCTTCGTCGTCCTCGGCCTCATCGGCGGTCTGGAAGTCACTGACTCGACCCATTTTGGCGGTCATAGCCTGTACGTCTTCCAGCGTAATCACCTGTTTGAGAGGGGATAGGCGGGCGGCGAACAGCTCGGCAATACGGCCTTCGATATCCGCCACAATTTCCTCGTGGCCCCGGTACCCGCTGAAGTGGTTCTTCACTTCCGCCAGGTAGCGGCTGAGCACGTCGTAGCCATCTTCCTCAATATGGAAGATCATGCCCTGAAGGTTGATGCTGATGTTCTTTTTCATCTCGGTGCTGCAACAATTCAACAATAACTAGAAGCGGGCGGGCGGCTAAAGCAGCGGTTCCGCTGGGGCGCTGCCATTGGCGTGGGGCTTCTGGCGGATGATGCGGATGGAATCCTGGACCTCTTCCCACGTGAGCCGAAGCTGGTGTAGGAACTCTTGGCCTTCGGCCGTGAGGGTGTAGTACTTGCGGGGAGGGCCACTGGTAGATTCCTTCCAGGTGTAGTCCAGCAGGCCCGCGTTTTTGAGGCGCGTCAGGAGCGGGTAAAGCGTACCCTCGACCACAATCATGCGGGCTGCGGTAAGCTCTTCGAGCATGTCTGACGCATACACCTCTCCGCGGGCAATGATTTCCAGAATGCAGAACTCCAGGATGCCCTTCCGCATCTGCACTTGGGTGTTCTCGACTTTCATGGGCTGAGGCAGATATCGGTGAAGAATGAGTCAAAGATAATCAAAGGTACTATGTAACGCAAGGTACTAGTGAAAATATTTTTTTAGCGCATTCCGGCTGCCCTGAAATCTTTTCAGTTGAGGCCTCTTCCATACCTTCTATCAGAACTGGATATGCTTATATTGGAGGGGTTGCTACTCGCCTAGGTGCTTTGCGCCACACAAGAGGGTAGGCGGTGTGTTTGGGCCTGGTTATTTACCCGCTGATATTCAGCGTTTACCGAGAACCTGAATCCAAACCGCACTATAAATAAGTATCTTGCGTTGCTGCCGCGTTAATCTTTCTTTCCTGATTATCTGGTTCTACACTTCTATGCCTCACTTTTCCCGTTGTGCTGCCTTCGTGTTGGGCGTGGGCCTGAGCCTGGGCGCGTTTAGCTCCGCACTGGCCCAGACCAAAACGCCTAAATACAGCAATGAATTTTTGAATATCGGGGTAGGAGGGCGCGCGCTTGGCATGGGCAAAGTGCAAGTTGCACTGGCCGATGACGCTACCGCTGGCTATTGGAATCCGGCTGGTCTGGTCAACCAGAAAACCAAGTACGATGCCGTGCTGATGCACAACGAGCTGTTCTCGGGCATCGTGAAAAACGACTACGCGGCCTTCTCTATGCCGCTTGATGACAAAAGCGCCCTAGGGGCCAGCATCATCCGGTTAGGCGTAGATGACATTGCCGATACCCGCGACCTAGTAAATGAGTACGGCTACATTGATTACACCCGCATCCGCTACTTCTCCGTGGCCGACTATGCGCTGTTGCTATCCTATGCTCGCAAAATAGAGAGCATAGAGGGGCTTCAAGTGGGAGCCAATGCCAAAGTGATTTACCGCAATGTGGGCTCCTTCGCCAATGCCTGGGGCTTTGGTATTGATGCCGGCGTGCAGTACAACCGCAACAACTGGCGCCTGGGCCTGATGGCGCGCGACATTACCACTACCTACAATGCGTGGTCCATCAACAGCGACGAATTCAAGTTTACTAGCTCCCCGGAGGGCACCGACCCTATTCCTAAGAACAGCACTGAAATCACGCTTCCTCTCTTTGTGTTAGGCGTGGGCCGGCTGGTGCAGTTGCCCGGCGAGTTTACTGCCCTAGGTGCCTTCGACCTCGAAATCTCCACGGACGGCCAGCGTAACACGCTCGTATCGTCCAGCGCCGTTAGCCTCGACCCACGGGCGGGCCTGGAACTAGGCTATAAGCAGCTAGTGTATTTGCGCGGCGGTATCGGGAATCTGCAGCAGGTGCAGTCCTTTACTGGCTCCGAGGAGTGGAAAGCGCAGCCCAGCTTAGGCGTTGGGGTGGCATTAAGCGGCTTGCGGCTGGATATGGCACTTTCCCGACTGGCCGTAGAAAAGCTAGGCCAACGCTCTCAGCCAACCTCTATTATAGTATCACTAGGCTACGGTTTCAAGTAAACCCTGCCCTGTACCAATAGCTGCAGCTCTCTGCAGCCTTTACCTTCCTCATCGGAACCCTAACGCACTACTATATGAAACAGGCTTACCCGAAGTTACGGTGGCTGGCGTTTCTGCTCTGGATTTTCAGTATTTCGGTTGCGCAGGCCCAGTCCGGGCCGTTTGGCAACGAATGGATTGTGCCAGGCCAGCAATATTACAAAGTACAGGTAGCCCAGAATGGCATCTATCGGCTCGACTATCAGTACCTGCAGCAAGCGGGTATCAGCGGCGTAAGCCCCGACCGCCTGCAGCTGTGGCGCCGCGGAAAGGAAGTAGCCATTTATGTGGGCGGCAACCAAACCGCTCTCGATGCCACTACCTACATCGAGTTCTTTGGCCAGAAGAATGATGCGGCCTTGGACCGGGGCATGTACCGGCTGGCCGCCGACCAGCCGCAGCCGTTGTACAGCATGTTCACCGACACAGCCGCGTATTTCCTGACGTGGTCGAACGCCGCTACCGGAAAGCGTATGGCGCAGTCGAATCCGGCGGCCTCGGCTCCGCACCCACACCGCCTGAACCGCGCCTATCAAGCCTACACCAATGCCTTCAACGTTATCAGCGACGAAGACAATATTTACCATCCGTGGGCAGAGGAGGGTGAGGGCTTTCTGAGTGCAGATCAAGCACTGTTTTTCACCCAGAATGGCAGTTCTACTCCTACGGTTATCAAGCTGAATGTGCGGGCTGATTCTGTGTGGTCGGTATCTACGGATGCTACCCGCATGCTGCTGGACATTCAGTTGGTAGGTTCCAGCATGGGGCAGCACATATCGGAAGTTTCGGTGGTGGCCCCTGGTGGTACACGCGTGCTCGGAACCATCAACTTCTCCAACTTTGGGTCGGGCCGTGGCATGTTTCCGCTGCTACCCTCTGACCGCACGGGTAGCCGCATTCAACTGAGCATCACGCAGAAAGGCTCGGGCCTGCGCGCCGCTTGGGGCGACCGGTGTCGGGTGGCCTTCACCCGCGTCATTCATCCGCAAACAAACCGCTGGCTGTCCAAGCGCCGGCAGGTGTATTTCTCCAACGACTCTTCCCTAACCGGCCCGGCGTACTTCCAGCTCGATTCTATTCCGGCTACCGTCCGCGGCTTCGATATCACGGATGCCTATAATGTGCAGCGGGTTGAAGGCAATGAAGGACCTAGTGCTAACCAGCGGGGATTTGGCTTTGCCTCTGCTACTGATGGACGCACGCGTAATCTGCTGCTCTTCGATGTCAGCCAGCCTCTGCAGCCCCGGCCCGCCAAACGGGTCCGTTTCCGGTCGATTTCGCCCGGCGCCCATAACTTCCTAATCGTGTCGCACCCCGTGCTGATGAAGCCGGTAGGCAGCGTAGCTAATCCGGTGCGGGCGTATGCTGATTACCGGGCCTCCAGCCAGGGCGGCCGTTGGGATACGCTGGTGGTTACCTCCCAGCAGCTCTACGACCAGTTTCACTACGGTGAGATGTCGGCGCTGGCGGTGCGGCAGTTTGCTCAGTTTATGCTGACCGGCTCCAACCGGCCCCAGTCGTTGCTGTTGCTAGGCAAGGGCATTGGCGTAAGCGAAAACAACTGTGGCTTTATCCGAACCAGTCCTAATACATTCGGCTGTAACAGCGCTAACCCGGTGCGTAACCTGGTGCCCGCCAGCACCCGAGGCATTTCCGATGCCTTCTTCACGGCAAACTGGCAGACCAACGATTTTGTGGCCCGCATGAACACCGGCCGCCTTTCTACCCAGACGCCTACGCAGGTGCTCAACTACCTGAACAAGCTAAAGGAACATGAAGCGCTGGGCTACGAGCCGTGGCGCCGGAATGTATTGCATATGTCGGGCGGCCGAGGTGCCGAAGAAGATGGTGTGTTTACGAGCTACGTAAACACCTATGCAGCGTACGTGCAGAAACCGCCCTTCTCAGGAAAAGTGGTAAAAACCTACCGCCGCTCCGATTACCCCGGCACTGCTCCCGGCGATACGCCTCCGCTGAACCTAGCCGCCGACTTCAATGCCGGTTTGTCGTTCATCTCCTATTTTGGTCATGGTGGTCCGCATAACCTGATGTGGAATATTGCCAACATCAACGATCCTACCACCGGGTTTGCCAACAAAGGCAAGTATCCGGTGTGGTACATCAGTGGATGCTCGGCGGGTAACTCGTTCCGCGGGCCCACTTCATTTGGCGGCGAGGATTACCTGCTGGCTGATTCCAAAGGCCTGATTGGGTTCCTGAGCGATTCGGACCTAGGCTTTGAGACTGACCTGCATGTGATGCACACTGAAATGGCCAAACTGCTGTTTTCTGACGCTACGTGGTATGGCCGGCCGGTGGCCGAGGTGCAGCGCGAGGTAACTCGGCGTCTGCAGGGCAATAGCCCCCGCCCAACGGCCCGCACTGCCATGTTGATGAACACCATCTGGCAGGGTGACCCGGAGCTGAAATTGTTCTCGCCGGACAAGCCAGACTTCCAGACGGCTGACAACCAGTTGCAGGTTTCACCCTCACTAGTGCCCATCACGGCCCGCACGTTTGAGTTGAAAGTAGGCGTTAGCAACCCCGGCCGCAGCACGAAAGGCACGCTGGAAATTCGGGTGACGCGCACCTATACCAGCCGGCCGAACGAGATACTGCTGTTCTCGGTGCCTCAGGCCCGCCGCGATACTACGTACACTCTCACCATCACAAACCCAACCACGGGCAGTAGCATTGCGGGCCTGAACACGTTCACGGTGGAACTGGACCCAGCTAACAAGATTGACGAGCTGGACGAAACCAACAACCGCGCAACCCTGGAGTATTCGTTCCTGACGGGTGGCGTTACAGCGCTTAGCCCGCCGGAGTTTGGCATCATAGGCACCACCGTGGTGCGCTTGGTTGGCCAAAGCAACGTCATCACGACTACTGCCCGGGAATATGACATGGAAGTGGATACCGTTCAGACGTTCAACAGCCCCCTGATTCAGAAAACCAAGCTCTCGGCCGTGATGGTGCCGGAGTGGCAGGTAACGCTGCCTACGGTGGGCCGCGACAGTGTAGTGTGGTACTGGCGCTTGCGCCTGCATGCTGCCCAGGGCGATGAAATCCCCGAGTGGGCCACTAGCTCCTTCCGAGTGATAAATGGCCGCTCGGGCGGATGGTCGCAGAGCCACCCCGGCCAGTTCCGCCGCGATGAGCTGAACGGCATACAGGTGGCCGTGCCCGGTGGGCAATGGTCTTTTAATAATAATGGGCAGGAAGCTACTATCACCTCCACCCGCATTGGGCCGGCACGCGAGTGGCAGTCCCTCTTCCATACCATCCGGACAACTACCTCAAACAGCTACACGCTCCGTCTTATTGGCATTGATGAATCGGGAAATGAGGTAGTACTGAATCCGAATATCACCAACCGGACCGAGTCGTTGAGCAGCGTTTCCGCCGAGAAGTATCCGTATCTGCAGTTGCAGGCTGTATTGCGCACGAATGGTGGAGGCGCTACTCCGCAGCTGGAGCAGTGGCTAGTTACTTACCAGGGTGTGCCGGAAGGGGTTGTGCGCCGCGATGTGGTGTTAGCCACTTCACCTACTGCATACGATGCCGCTACCTTCGCCCAGCAGGCCCAAACGGGTACTATCACGGTACCGGTAAGCTTCCAGAACGTATCGGACTTCGACTTTACGGACCCCCTAGTAGCTTCCATTCTCATCCGCGACAATGCCAACCGCACCGTGGAGAAGAAGGTGGAGTTTAAGGGCAATCCGCTGCTAGCGCACACCCAGCGCACCTATGAGGTGAAGTTGAACATCATTGGGCTGGGCGGGACCCTGACCGGACAAGTAGTGATGAACCCACGGGTGCAGCCCGAGTTGTACTACTTCAACAACGAACTGGCACTGCCGCCGTTTGAGCTGAACAGCCGTGATACGCCACCCACGCTTGATGTGGCATTCGATGGCCGGCACTTACTCAACGGCGACATCGTATCGCCGACGCCTATTATTACCTTGCAGCTGCGCGATGTTGATAAGTTGCGCCCCATGCGCGATGCCTCGTCGTTTATCGTGGCCATCACACGACCGCTCAGTACCACCTCCGAACCCGTTGACCTAAATGCGGCGGGTATTACGTTCGTGGCCGACTCTGCCCAGGGAACTGCCCGACTGGAGTATCAGCCTGGCAAGAGCACGCCGCTGCCGGATGGGGTATATACCTTGGAAGTGCAGGGCCGTGACGGCTCGGGTAACCTAGCAGGCTCCGAGCCTTACCGCATCACGTTTGAGGTAATCAGCAATTCTACCATCACCAACGTATTCCCGTATCCAAACCCCGTCACGAGCAAAACCAAGTTCGTGTTCACGCTCACGGGCTCCACGTTGCCGCGCGACATGAAAATCCAGATTGTGACGCTAACGGGGCGGGTGGTGAAGGAAATCATGATGGCGGATCTGGGCCCGTTGCGCATCGGTAACAACATGACCGAATACGCCTGGGACGGCACCGACACCTACGGCGACCGGCTGGCCAACGGCACCTATCTGTACCGAGTAATTCTCGACGACCCAGAAGGCAAATTCAAGCAGCGTACCACCGCTGGCGATAAAGCCTTCAAAAAGGATTGGGGCAAGCTGGTATTGCTCCGCTAAGCCAACCCATCTGACAAAAGAGGCTACCGGATTCGGTAGCCTCTTTTTTATTGCATACAAGTCAGTCAGAAAGCCAGCTAGTGTGTCGTGTCAGCAGATAGTGCTGCTTTCAATCGGTTTGGGCTCTGGCAAGAGCTAGTAAAACCAGGATGCTTACCGGCGCCGCAGCGTCACGAAGCTGAACGGATAGGCGTGCTTTTCGTCGGGTTCGTGTCGCTCCCGGCTTTCCTCACGCCACTCCGTAGAGGTGAGTTCTGGGAAGGTGATGTCGCCATCGAAGGAGTGATGCACCTCGGTTAGGTACACGGTATCGGCGGCGGGCAAGGCCTGGCGGTAAACTTCGCCGCCCCCAATGATGAAGACATTCTCATCGAGCGTGAGGGCATGTTCTAAAGCCTGCAGCACTGAGTGCGCCGTAGTGCAGCCCTCGGTCTGCCAGTCTTGCTGCTTGGTGATGACAATGTTGGTTCGGTTAGGCAACGGCCGACCGATACTCTCATAGGTGCGTCGCCCCATAACCACAGGGTGACCCTGCGTGAGCTGCTTGAAATGTTTTAAATCCAGAGGCAAGTGCCAGAGTAGGCGGTTGTCGCCCCCAATTACACCGTTCTCGGCCACGGCTACTACTAGGGCAGTCATAGGGTTGAAGGGCTGATGCGTGATAAATTATGAATGAGTAAGCACAGTTGCTACCCCTGCGCGGCGCTCAAACCGGCAAACCGCTTAGGTAGGGGTTTAGTTAGCTGGCAAGGCTAGTAGCATTGAACCCGCGCAGAAACTCCTGGACCGGCATGCGCTTTTTGCCTTCCAACTGCAGATCTACCAGGTCGAGCAGGCCACTGGCCGTTTGCACGCGCAAGTAGGTGCGGCCATCCGTAAACCACTTGCCGGGCTGGTTCGCATCGGGGCCGCTGGCTTCCTCATCATCGAGGGGCAGTGCCTTGAATACTTTCAGGGTGCGGCCATCGGGTAGCTGCGTGAAAGCGGTAGGAACCGGCGACAGGCCCCGTACCAAGTTGGCCAGTGCCGGCGCCGACTGCTGAAAATCAAGGCGGCCGGTTTCCTTCTGGAGCTTAGGCGCCGGGCGCAGCTCAACTATTTCTGGCTGCGGAATGCTGGGTGCCGTGCCAGCGGCAATGGCCTGCACGG
The DNA here is from genome assembly GCF_054780535.1 of Hymenobacter seoulensis. NCBI lineage: Bacteria > Pseudomonadati > Bacteroidota > Cytophagia > Cytophagales > Hymenobacteraceae > Hymenobacter > Hymenobacter seoulensis. The sequence continues at coordinate 1,000,172 of NZ_BAAGWD010000001.1, read as the reverse complement.
AGCGCAATGCTAGCGCAGCACCGGCTGCTTTCAGCTTTTCGTAGAGCGAGCCAAAGTCATCTTCAGGGGCAATGGCCACGGCATCCTGATAGATGAGGTTCCCCGTGTCAATTTCGTGGCGCAGGAAAAAGCTGGTTACGCCCGTCTGCGTATCACCATGAATCAGGGCCCAGTTGATAGGAGCGGCCCCACGGTATTGCGGTAGCAGGGAAGCATGGACGTTAATGGAGCCTAGCCGCGGCATATTCCAGACGGCTTCGGGCAGCATCCGGAAGGCCACTACTACCTGCAAATCGGCGGACAAGGCGCGTAGCTCCTGCTGAAACTCCGGATCCTTGAGGTTGGTGGGCTGGAGCACGGGCAGCCCGTGCTGCAAGGCCGCCTGCTTCACGGCAGACCCCTGTAGCTGCCGTCCGCGGCCGGCGGGCTTATCGGGCGCCGTAATGACGGCCACCACCGCAGCCCCAGACCACGAGAGCAAGGCTTCCAGGGTGGGCACGGCAAATTCCGGCGTACCCATGAAAATGATGCGAAGAGTAGATGTATCAGCCATGCAAAGAAAACAACACGCCCCGACCGGCGGGGCGTGTTACTAGGGTAGAGGTTAGTTGAAATCGGGGTAGAGCAGATATTTCTTCCGCAGCGCTTTGTACTGGCCCAGCGCCGGCTCCCAGGATTTTCGGATTTCCTGCTCTGTTTTGCCTGCAATAATCTGCTGGCGCAATGCTGCAGTACCCACCAAGCGCTCAAATCCTTTGTTAAAGAAGTTGGCCTTGTCGGTGCTTTGCTGGTAGAAATCGAGCAGGTAGCGTAGTGTGAAGCCTACGTCGTCGCCGGTTTGGCGCAGGTCTTGGCCGTAGCAGAGCTTGCCGTTTTGCGGAGGGGTAGGGGAGCCTGGGTTCGGCGTTGGGGTGAAGCTGAACGGCCGGGTTTTGGGCTGGGTGGGCGCTCCAATTACCTCAAACGGCATGGCAGTACCCCGGCCTACGCTTACATCGGTACCTTCAAACAAACACAGGCTAGCATACAGCGAGACGGAGTGCGCGGTAGGCAGGTTAGGCGAAGGCCGGTCGGGAAGATTATACCGGGTAGTGTGGGTGTAGCCCGCCACCGGAATAACCGTTAAGCGGCATTGGCGGCCACCGGCCAGCCACTTTTCGCCGTTTATCATCTGAGCCAGCTCGCCCACCGTCAGGCCGTGCACCACCGGAATAGGGTGCATGCCCACGAATGTTTTAAACTGCGGCTCCAGCACGGGGCCGTCCACATACCAGCCGTTGGGGTTGGGCCGGTCGAGGATAATAACCTCCTTATTTTGCTCGGCCGCGGCTTCCATCACGTAGTGCATGGTGCTGATAAAGGTATAGAAGCGGGCTCCTACGTCCTGAATATCAAACACCAGCACATCCACATCCTTCAGCATTTCGGGCGTAGGCTTTTTGGTGGCCCCGTAGAGGCTAAGGGCGGGCAGGCCGCTGCGGGCATCTTTGCCGTCTTTGATGGTTGCGCCATCGGCGGCTTCGCCCCGGAAGCCATGCTCGGGCCCGAAAATAACTTTCACGCCTACCCCTTTAGCCAGCAATGTGTCTACTAGGAAAGCCCGGCCTACCCGAGCGGTTTGGTTGACCACCAGGCCCACGCGCTTGCCTTTCAGTAATGGCAGATAAGTGTCAAACTGCTCGGCTCCCATGCGCAGCTCCGCGGCCGGCAGCACCACCTGGGGCGGCGAGGTGACCGTCTGGCGCAAGGGCGCTGGGTTGGGCGGCGTGGCTGCCTGCCCGGAAGCGGGCTGGGGTGGCCGGGTGCAGTCGGCGAGCAGAAGGGCGAGGCTCAGAAGGCCCGAAGAAAGGAAAGACGGCATGGAGGAAGCGAAGGACTGGAAAACTAACAGGATTCGTCTAGCTTTACGCCAGTGAACGTCTCAAAGTACATATCTAACAAGATTGACAGCGCCGACGCGGGTTCGTTTACCTCGTCGGTGACAAAGATAGCCATCATCAGCATTGCCATGGGTTTGGCGGTGATGGTGGTGTCGTTTGCTATACTGGAGGGCTTTCGCAACGAAATTCAGAACAAGATTTTCTCGTTTGGCTCTCACCTGCAAATCAGCAAGTACGATACCAACAATTCAGTGGAGGTAGAGCCCATCAGCTCTCCTAGGCTAGTGCAGGAACTGCGCCGCAACCCGCAGGTGCAAGGTATTCAGTCGTTTGCCCGTAAAACCGCCATCATCAAAACCAAGGATGAAGTGCTGGGCGTGGTGCTAAAAGGAATTGACGAAAAGGCCGGCCGCTCCACGATGCGCCAGAATATGGTGGCCGGGCAATTTATCACCTTCGCCGATTCTGCCGCCAGCAACGATATTCTGGTTTCGCGCAAAATTGCGGATAAGCTGAATCTGAAACCCGGCGACAAAGCACTGTTCTATTTTATTCAGAATCCGCCCCGGGTGCGGCAGTTTACCATCAAAGGCATTTACCAAACCGGGCTCGATGAGTTTGACGAAGCCTACGTTATCGGCGACATCGGGCAGATCAGGGACTTGAACGCCTGGCCCGACTCGTTGGTGGGCGGCATGGAAGTGACACTAAAAGACTTCACCAAGCTAGACCCCATTGCCGATAACCTGTACGAAAACCTGCGCTACGACCTGAAGCTGGACAAAATTACAGACCAGTACGCGCAGCTCTTCGACTGGCTGCAGCTGCTGAACCGCAACGTGGTTATCTTTCTGATTCTGATCATTTTCGTGGCAACCTTTAATATGGTAGCGACGATTTTCATCATGATTCTGGAGCGCACCAACATGATTGGGGTACTCAAGGCCATTGGCGCCACCGATAATCAAATCCGCAGCATGTTCTTCTTCCGGGGTCTGAGCCTCACGGTGCGGGGTATGCTCTATGGCAACCTCATCGGGCTGGGGTTTTGTGCCATCCAGTACTTTTTTCACCCGATTCCGCTGGACCCCGAGAACTACTACATGGACCGCGTGCCAATCCATTGGGACCCCTTTATCATTGTGGTGCTGAATGCCGCCACCTTTGCTACCTCGCTACTCGCGGTCCTGATTCCTACGTATCTGATTTCGCGCATCAAGCCAGTAGTAGCAATCAAGTTCGACTAATTGGGTTTGGGTTAGAAGCCTGGCTTTTACAAAATTTACTAGCCCTTCCAGAAGCAGAAAGCCCCGCACTAGCAGTAGTGCGGGGCTTTCTGCTTCTGGAAGGGCTAGTAGCTATGAGCTCAGCCAGCGGCTCTGCAGAATGAGGTTTGGGTCGGGGCAGAGGGCGGCCCATTTCTCGCGTTCTGCTGGCAAGGCTACGCCGGGGAAGTCGCCTGCCAAGCCCAGCGTATCTGAGAGCACCTGGAAATGAAGGTGTGGGGGCCAGTCGCCGTTTTCAGGGGCAGGGCCAACTTCCGTGAAGGTTTCGCCTTTGGCGATGGACATGCCGGGACGCAGCAGCAGGGTTTCGCGGCGGCTGAGGTGGCCGTACAGCGTATAGAAAACCGTGTCTTCGAGCTGGTGCTGCAGAATAACAGTGGGGCCGTAGTCGCCGAAGTTGTCGTTGTCCTGAACGCTATGCACTACTGCTTCCAGCGGGGCGAGTACGGGGGTGCCGGCGCGCAGCCACACATCCACCCCCAGGTGCAACGAGCGAGAGGGCAGGGCTTCATCACCAAAAAGCGGGCTGCGGCGGTAGATTACACGGTTTTCGAGGTAACCGCCTACTCCGATATGGGCGTCTTGGGCAGCTAGCAGCCTCCCCACCAATTCCTCAAACGCCGCGGTATCGCGCAGGTCGGCATTGGCAAGCAACGGGTTGGCGCTGGTAAAATCAAGCCGGGCCACGTCGGGCGCATTCAGGTCAACGGGTAATACGGGGCCGAATTCGTGCTGGTGTCGTTCGAGAAGTTGGGCAAGCATGCAGGAAGATAGGTTGGGTTGCGGGAGAGGGGTAGGGGCCGAACAGAGGACAGTGCCCAGCGGTTACTAGGCCAGCTAAGCAGGCAAGCCGGTGCGCGGTCAATATTTTATACGTGACTTCAACGCGGTGCAAGCTACGGCGTACGCCACATTATCCTGTATTTTTGCCCCTTGCCTGCTGCCACTCAGCAGTTCTTCCTGATTCCAAGTTTCGCCTCCATGAGCAGCCCGTACCTTACGCTTAACGTTGTTGAGCTCACCCAAGAAACACCTGATGCCGTTACTATTCACTTCGAACGCCCTGACCGTCAGGTTATAACCAGCCAGCCCGGCCAGTTCCTGACCCTGATTCTGCCCTGCGGAGCTGGGGGTAAGAAAGAGCGTCGGGCGTATTCACTGAGCAGCACACCCAGCGAAGCGCCCCGGCTGGCCGTAACGGTAAAGCGGGTGGCCGGTGGTCTCGTGAGCAATTATCTGCTAGATACTGTGCGGGTAGGGCAGCAAGTGGAAGTGATGGCGCCGCTCGGTAATTTTGTTCTTTCGCCGCAGCCAAACTCGGCGCGCTCCATTGTGTTGGTAGGTGCTGGCTCGGGCATTACGCCCCTGATGAGCATGCTGAAAGCGGTGCTGCGCGAAGAACCCCAGAGCCACGTGCTGCTGGTATACGGCAACCGCAACGAAGAATCGGTGATTTTTGCCAAGCAGCTGCAGCAGCTAGAGCAGCAATACGCCGGCCGTTTTCAGGTAGAGCACGTGTTTAGCCAACCGCTGAACCCCACTGCCGGCCACCGGCACACTGGCCGCCTAAACCGCACTATGCTGCTCCGTATTCTGGAGCAGCGCCACCAGTTTCCGGCCCCACAGGCCGAATATTACCTCTGCGGGCCCGATGGCATGATGCTGGAGGCGCAGGCAGCACTAGAGCTACTAGGGGTGCCAAGTGCCCGAATCCGCCGGGAAAGCTTTGTGGCAGCAGCCGATGCTACGGAAACTGCCGCAGCGCAGCCCAACGGGCACGGCGACGTATCAGTGGCCGACGACGACAGCCAAACCCAGGCCCGCACCGTTACCATCAACTACGAAGGCTCTGAGTACCAAATTGCGGTGGCACCGGAAGAAACAATTCTGGAAGCCGCGCTAAATCAGGATATCGACCTGCCGTATTCCTGCCAAGCCGGCTTATGCACTGCTTGCCGCGGCAAGTGCCTTTCCGGAAAAGTGCATCTTGATGAGCGCGAGGGCCTTTCCGATGCTGAACTGAAACAAGGCTACGTACTGATTTGCGTTGGGCATCCGCTCACCAACGACGTCGTTATTGAAATAGACTAGGAACCACTTTCTGAGGCAAGAGGGAAGTAGCCGTACCGGAAAGCGTATCATGCAAGTGGAACTACCGCAGGCAGGAAGCTGCTTTGCTGTCCCAACTGAACAGTTGGCGAAACCTTGTACCTTGTGTGTTACTACATAATTCTAACCCACGGAGCCTGTTTGTAGTACTAGTCTTTTTGGGCCGAAGCGTGCGCGGCCTCCCTTTTTGTTGATCTGATTATGACTTACTCTGCCCCTGCCGCCGAGCTGGCAACTGAAACGCAGCGCCCGCCCCGGTACTACCTACCTGAAACCTTTACAGTTACTGATTGGTCGGCCATTGAGCCGCACTTTATTGAACTCCGCGACCGGCCCATTCGCTCTGCCGAAGAGCTGGAGCAATGGCTGCTGAATCGGTCGGAGCTGGAGGCGGTGCTAAGCGAAGATTTGGCCTGGCGCTACATCCGCATGACGTGCGACACGCAGGACAACGCCCGCGCCGAGGCTTTTCAGTATTTTGTTAGCGAGATTGAGCCCAACGTAGCACCCTACGACCATGCGCTCAATGAGAAAATGATTGGCTCGGAGTTTCTCAGCGAGCTTGATCCGGCTCGTTACCGCGTATTCACGCGCTCCGTGCGGCAGGCTCTGGAAATCTATCGGGCCGAGAACATTCCGCTCAAAACCGAAATCAGCACCAAGCAGCAGCAGTACGCTGCCATTGCCGGCGGCATGACGGTTACCCTTGATGGGGAGGAAATGACGTTGCCGCGCGCTGCCGACCGCCTAAAAAGCCCCGACCGTACCGTGCGGGAAACCGCGTGGCACGCCATTCAGGAGCGTCGTTTGCAAGATGCGAAGCCCTTGGATGCCTTGTTTACTGAGCTCATTGGGCTGCGCCACCAAGTAGCGCTGAATGCTGGCTTCGCCAACTTCCGCGACTATATGTTCGCGGCGCTGGGCCGCTTCGATTATACTCCCCAGGACACCTTTGATTTTCATCGAGCCATTCGCGAAACGGTGGTGCCGCTCATCGATGACCTGGACTTGGAGCGCCGCCAGGACCTAGCCCTGCCCGAGCTGCGCCCCTGGGACCTCGACGTAGATGTATCTGGAAAGGCTCCGTTGCGTCCGTTTGAAACCGGCGAGGAGCTGCTGGAAAAGACCGTGACGGTCTTCGACCGCCTCGACCCCTTCCTGGGTCAGTGCCTGCGCACCATGCGCGAAATGGGCAACCTCGATCTGGAGTCGCGTAAAGGCAAGGCGCCGGGTGGTTATAACTACCCACTGGATGAAACGGGGGTTCCGTTCATTTTTATGAACGCCACCAGTTCCCTTCGCGATGTGGTGACCATGCTCCATGAAGGCGGCCACGCTGTGCACAGCTTCCTGACGCGCCGCTTGCCCCTCAGCGCCGATAAGCACCCGCCATCTGAGGTAGCTGAGCTGGCTTCCATGAGCATGGAGCTAATCAGCCTCGACCATTGGAACGTGTTTTTCACGGACGAGGATGAACTGCGGCGGGCAAAGAAAACTCACCTGGAAAGCGTGCTGGAAACCTTCCCCTGGGTGGCCACCATCGATAAATTCCAGCACTGGGTATATGAAAACCCAGAGCACACGGAGCAGGAGCGCCATGAGTGCTGGACTCAGATTTTTGATGATTTCAATCAACGTACCGTTAGCTGGAAAGGGCTAGAGCACATCAAGCCCTACATGTGGCAGAAGCAGCTGCACTTGTATGAGGTGCCCTTCTATTACATTGAGTATGCCATGGCGCAGCTAGGGGCCATTGCCGTATGGCGCAACTATCGCCAGAACCCCGAAGCCGCTCTGCAGGGCTATCAGCGGGCACTGGCGCTGGGCTACACCGCTCCAATTGGCGAAATCTACGCTGCTGCTGGTATCCGCTTCGATTTCAGCACAGAGTATCTGCGCACCCTCGCAGACTTTGTGCGTGATGAAATGGCCAAACTGTAAACGCACGTTGCTCCTGAACAAAAAATAGAAGAGGCGTCCGGAGTTGTCCGGACGCCTCTTCTTATATCATAACCTAGGCGTATAAGAACCGCTGACGAAAAATGAGTTGGAAGGAATAGGCAAATAAGGTGGTGGTAACACACGCATGATCAGAACAGGGCAGCTAAGGTTGCGTCAGTAGAAAATAAATATGCAACCATCTGATTTTGAGTAGGAAAATTTTCAGATTAGGTGAGCTCAAATAAAAAAGGCCAGGCCACAACATCGGGCCTAGCCTTTTCTAATCAGGAGCCAGTTCGGCTAGTTTTGAAGCGTGAAGAGGGGTAGCGGTTTGAGTTTGCGGTACTTGCTGCCCAACTGCTCTAGCTCAGCCGTGTGGAGCTGCAAGTAGTTGTTGAAGCGGTTGGCCGCCTGATCGTAGCGCACGCGAAAATTGACCAACTCGGCATCCGCCGTCTGAATCCGGTCGGTGAGAAGTTTGACTGGAGCAAGCGGTTCACGATCAGGGGGTAATGCCACAGCATATACAGCGCGCAGCAACGAGTCCTGGGCCGCATCATAGGCATCAATCAGGTTGGATGCTGCCATCGTTTGCTGATCGTAGCGGCGGCGGGGCAGCCGGTCGTTGGCATACTGGAGCTGAGCCAGCTGGGTGCGGTCGGTGCCGGGTTGGGTTGTCAGTTCCCGCAGTAGGTCCCGGGTATCGCGCATTTTAGCATCATCTGAGGCCTGCATTTCGCTCCAGCGAGCTTCCACAGTATCGCGCAGAATATCCAGCTGCACCTTCACGGCCTGCGCCGAAGCCGGATCAATAGCTTTGGGTGTTCTGTTGCAGCTCACTACGGTGGCCAGCATAACTAGTAGTAGAAAATAAGAGGCAATGCGCTTCATGCAACTAAGTAGGTAAAAGGAAGTGTAGGTACGCCAACGCATTTTCTTTAAAAAACGCTCAACATCCAAGCCCCAAAACGGCCAAAGTACTGCCACTTTCGGCCGCTAGGCATCCGAGAAACACAAAGGTCCGCTAAGGCAACTTTGTTTATTGGGCAGGTTTACTAGGGTGGCCTGCGCTTCAAACCTGCCTGGACACGTAGTGAATTCAGCTTGCCAACCGGTTTTGAGTTGAAAAGTGCCTAGCAGCCGTACTTTCCGCAGGCCCCTTACCTTTGCAAGCTGATTGGGCAGGCGTAGCGTAATGGCGCTGCCTGCTAATTAGGATACTCCCACAACTTTTTGTGATACCATGACGCCTCTCGATAAAGTAGGTGAGTTTGGACTAATCCGCCGGATTCAGGACACAATACAGCTCCGCCAACCCAGCACTATTCTCGGCATCGGCGATGATGCCGCTATTCTGGCCCCTGAGGCCGGGCAGGAGCTGGTCATCAGCACCGATTTGCTGGTAGAAGGCGTGCATTTCGACCTCACCTTTTGCCCCCTGAAGCACCTAGGCTACAAAGCTGTGGCCGTAAACGTGTCGGACATTGCGGCCATGAACGCTTTGCCCACGCAACTAGTGGTAGCGCTGAGTATTCCGGCCCGTTTCACGGTAGAGGCGGTAGAGGAGCTATACGAAGGCATGCGCTTGGCTTGTGAAGCGTACAATGTGGACATAGTGGGCGGCGACACGACCAACAGCCGGAGCGGCCTGACTATCGGCATCACGGCGCTGGGGCAAGTAGCGGCTGGCAAGGCCGTACGCCGCAGCGGTGCTGGCCCCAACGACCTGTTGTGCGTTACCGGCGACCTAGGCGGTGCCTTCCTCGGCCTGCAAATTCTGGAGCGCGAAAAGCAAACCTGGCAAGCCGACCCCGAAACCCAGCCTGAGTTAGGCAAATACCCTTATGTGCTCCAGCGCCAGCTGCGGCCCGAGGCTCGCATGGACGTAATTCATGAGCTGCGCGACCTGGGCGTAGTGCCCACCAGCATGATTGATATCTCCGATGGCCTAGCCTCTGAGGTGCTGCACTTGTGCCAGGCCAGCGGTACGGGCGCCCGCATCTTCTCCGAAAATTTGCCCATAGCCAACCCCACGCTGGAAGTAGCTGAGGAGTTTAACCTCGACCCCATTATGTGCATGCTCAACGGCGGCGAAGACTACGAGTTGTTGTTCACTGTGCCGCTCACCGACCACGCCAAACTCAAAAACCACCCCGATATCACCATCATCGGTCACATGGTAGAGAAAAGCGAAGGCGCCAACCTCATTTCCAAATCAGGCCAGCCTATTCCGCTGCGCGCCCAGGGCTTCAACCACTTTGGGTAAACAGTGGACCTAGTCCCGGTACCCACGTTGAGCCGTCTTTGAGTTTAGTCTAAAACCAGTCAAGCCCCTGATGCTCATGTGAGTATCCGGGGCTTGACTGGTTTTATGAGGCTAGTGAAGTATCAGATGCTGCCGGCACTAGCTCCCTTGCCGGGTTTAAGCTAATCCTCGGGGTAGGGGATGTACACGAAGTTCGTAAACTCCTCATCCAGCACAAACAGGCAGCAGTACTCATCGGCGTCGCGGTAGGTGCTCTGAAAGGCTTCGATGCCGTCCTGCCCCACAATGCCTTGCTGCACGAACAGCTCCAGGTAGCTGGCAAACACATGCCACTCCAGGTTCAATTCATCGGCATTGATCAGTAGGCCACCTAGCGGCACCTCCTGGCGGGCAAACACGAAAATGGGGTACTTGGAAATATCCCGCTTACGGATCTGGGAAGAAGCCTCGCTTAGCGTATCAGAAACGGTAGCAAAGTCCTTGGTGATGGTGCCAAGGTATTTGCCGTTCAGTTCGGGGTCGTTGGTGTAGTCCATATATGATGAGATGAGTCTGATTATTCGTCCTGTCATTCTGAGCGCAACGAAGGATCTTATTATGTTGCAGTGCTATAGTGTAGTGCCTTATCGCTCTGTCATGATAAGGTCCTTCGCTGCGCTCAGGATGACAGAAGAGTTATTTTAACTCCAACAACACCACATTCTCTACGTGGTGCGTGTGCGGGAACATATCCACGGGCTGGACTTTCACGACCTTATACGCCTCATCCAGCAGCTCCAGGTCGCGGGCCTGAGTGCCGGGGTTGCAGCTGACGTACACGATGCGGGAGGCACGCATTTCAAGCAAGCGGGCCACTACATCGGGGTGCATGCCGGCGCGGGGCGGGTCGGTGATGACCACGTCGGGGCGGCCGTGCTTGGCAATAAACTCGGCGTTGAGCACATCCTTCATGTCGCCGGCGTAGAACTCGGTGTTCGTGGTGCCGTTGATTTCAGAGTTGATGTACGCATCCTTCACCGCCGACTCCACATACTCTACGCCCACTACGTGCTTGGCCTGCCGGGCCACAAAATTGGCAATGGTGCCGGCCCCGGTGTAGAGGTCGTACACCAGTTCCGTGCCGGTTAGCTGAGCGAAGTCGCGGGTGATTTTATAGAGGTTGTAGGCGCCTTCGGAGTTCGTCTGGTAGAACGATTTCGGCCCAACGCGGAAGCGCAAGCCTTCCATTTCCTCGTGAATGTGCGGCTCGCCTTTATAGCACACCACCTCCAGGTCGTGGAAGGTTTCGTTGCCCTTATCGTTGAGCACGTAATTCAGGGACGTGATTTGTGGGAACCGCTCATTGATGAAGTCCAGGAGCGGGAACAGCGCGTCGTGGGCGTAGTAGCACTGCAAAATCACCATCAGGTCACCGGAGTTGGCCGTCCGGATGATGAGGTTGCGTAGAAAGCCTTCTTGGGTTACGAGGTTGTTGAAGGGCAGGTCGTGCTCGTGCGCATAGTCGCGGATGGCCAGCCGAATCTGGTTGCTCGGGTCTGGCTGCAGCCAGCAGTGGTTTACGTCCAGAATTTTATCGAAGCGGCCGGGCGTATGGAAGCCCAGCACACGGCGCTCGTAATCGTGGCCACTGTTGATCTGCTCGTTCGTCAGCCAGCCGTTGTGGCTGAAGGTGTACTCCAGCTTGTTGCGGTAGTAGGTTTGGTCGGGCGAGGCCTGAATGGGCAGGATTTCGGGCAGCGCTACCTTTCCAATGCGCTGCAACGTATCGGCCACTTGCTGGTGCTTGAACTGCAGCTGGGTTTCGTAGCCCAGATGCTGCCATTTGCAGCCGCCACAGGTGCCAAAATGCTCACAGAAAGGAGTTACGCGCAGGTCGGAATACTTATGGAAGCGCGTGGGCACGGCCTCCAGAAAGTTCTTCTTGGCTTTGGTCACGCGTAGGTCTACCACGTCGCCGGGGGCTACCTGCGTCACGAAGATTACTAGGTTCTCGCGGCGCACCAGGCACTTGCCCTCGGCCACCATGTCGGTGATTTCGACTTCGCGGAGCAGCTCCGCCGGAATGTTTTTTACTGATTTCCTCACAAGCGCAAAGGTAATCACGGATTCAGACGGATTTCTCGGATTTCACGGATTTGCTAGGGCAAGGCGGCGGATAAAGCCCAGACAGCATACTGTAGGCAAGGCGGCCCTGTGCAGATGATGTGTTGAGGGCTTTTTCACACATCTGAGGCTACTGCATGGGTGAGTAAAGTCTGGCTGAAATACCTGTAGTTTTGTGGGCTGCCGGCTGCGGCAGGATGGTAGTTAATCTTCTCTCATGAAAAATAAAGTAGTACTTATTACGGGTGGTACTTCTGGCATTGGCCGCGCTACGGCGCTAGCCTTCGGCCAAGCCGGTGCCCGCGTAGCCGTTACGGGCCGCGACGAAGCTCGCCTGCAGGAAACTGGTCAGGAACTGGCCCGGCTAGGAGTGCAGTACCTGACTATTCGGGCCGATGTGGGGGTAGAGGCCGATTCGGAGCGGGCCGTGCAGGAAACAGTGGCGGCTTTTGGCGGCCTCGATGTGCTCATCAACAACGCGGGCATTAGTATGCGCGCCTTATTTCGGGATGCTGACCTGGAGGTAATCCGGCGCCTGATGCAAACTAACTTCTTTGGTACAGTGTACGCCACCAAGTTTGCGCTGCCCTATATCACGCAGGCCAAAGGCTCCATTGTAGGCATCAGCAGTATTGCCGGCTACCGCGGCCTGCCCGGCCGCACGGGCTACTCAGCCTCTAAGTTTGCAATGCACGGCTTCCTGGAGGCCTTGCGCACAGAACTCTTGCCGCAGGGCGTGCACGTACTGCTGGCCTGCCCGGGCTTTACGGCTTCCAATATTCGGAATGTGGCCCTCGCCGCCGATGGCTCTGCCCAAGGTGAGTCGCCGCGTAATGAGCAGAAGATGATGAGCAGCGAGGAGGTAGCTCAACACCTGCTCAGCGCCATCCGGGAGCGCCGCCGCGACCTGGTGCTAACCAACCAGGGGAAATTGACGGTTTTCCTGAATAAGCTGCTGCCCGGCCTGGCCGATAAGCTGGTGTTGAATCATTTCCGGAAAGAGGAGCCTGATTTCAAGCTCTAATAGGGCAATAGCCCAAGCGGAAACTAAAAGAGCGGTTCCTAACCAGGGGCCGCTCTTTTGGGTTAAGAAGAATAGATAACCTAGTCAACCAGCATTAGGTCCGGGCGGCGGATATAGGCGTCGCGGCCTTGCCACTGCACTCGATACCAAATGTCCTGCTTGCCCCGGATTTCAAACCGGTCGCCGGCCGCAGCAGTAGTCAGCCAGGTTGCGCCCGCGCTCGGTCCGGCCATCAAGGGGACCCGTGGCCTGGCCACCAATCCCACCTTGCTAGGGCCCAGTAGGTTGACGAAAGCGGCTACACTTACTAAATAAACCCCATAGGCCGTCCACCAGGCGCGGTCGGCGGTGCGGCGGCGCACTAATAACAAGGTGCCTGCCGCTACTGCGGCTGCCAACATACCCTGCAGCAACCGATAATAGTACCGTTGCACCGTAATGGCCAGGTGTTGCCGCCACGTATCAGGGTAGCCTGTGAGCCGGTGCTCCTGAGCTAATACCACCATTTTGCGCCACGTATCCTGGCGTGGCTGCCACGCGTGGGCTACACTCAGGTAGTAAAGCGCCGCTGGGTAATGCCCTAGTCCTTCCTGTACGTAGGCCATGCGCAAGAGCTGTTGCACCGATTGAATTCCGGCCCTTTCGCGCACCTGGCGGTACAACGGGTAGGCTTCCTCTGCTTGTCCGGCAACAAACAAGGAATCGGCTTTCGCAAGCTGTGGAGTAACTTTTTGGGCCTGAATGGGTTGACCGACAACCAGCAGAAGCAGAAAAAAAAGGTGGGCTTTTTTTAACAAAACAGTTGCACGGTTAGATTTGGGCCTCTACTTTTGTGCCACAATCAGCGAAAAAAGTTCGCCGTTGCAAAGAAAACGATTCTGTAGCTCAGCTGGTAGAGCAATACACTTTTAATGTATGGGTCCTGGGTTCGAATCCCAGCGGGATCACCAAAGCCTCGCCTCACCGGCGGGGCTTTTTTGTTGCCCTACAGGCAGATACGTCATCTGGTTAAGTCAACACTTTTCTGCGGAAAGTAACTTGGCGCTAGCTTACTGGAGTATTGGGTACCAAGTTTAGTCCGAGACGGCTTATGATGCTAAAGAAGCTAGTAACTGTAAAAATATTGTCTTTGAAAGTGAGCGAGTTACCGTAAATAGATGAGCCAAACCGGGTAAAACCGTTGAAGTGAGTTGCAAGTATAGACTTCGCCTTCTACTTTTGCACTCCCTTCTGAAAAGCATCACGCTTCTGGTCGGGACCTGATTCTGTAGCTCAGCTGGTAGAGCAATACACTTTTAATGTATGGGTCCTGGGTTCGAATCCCAGCGGGATCACCAAAAGCCTCGCCTCACCGGCGAGGCTTTTTTGTTGCCCTATAAGCTAGGAGCGAGGGTAAGCAGCCGAATAGCGAGGGGGTAGGAGTAGATAGCAAGCAATGCTTTTGTAACCAAAGGGAGGGTTTACCAGTCTAGAAAGGCAGCGTCTTGTCCATTATACTTCCTGCTTCTATGGCTAACTCCCCAACTACTTCCCAACGTCTGTTAAACCAAATTGCCCTTATCACGGGTGGTAGCTCCGGAATTGGGGCCGGCGTAGCGAAAGCCATGGCGGCAGAAGGCGCCACGGTGGTAGTCAATTATGCTAGCAGCGCTGATGAAGCAGAAGCAGTAGTTGCCGAGATCAAACAGGCCGGAGGCAAGGCCATCCATATTCAGGCTGATGTAAGCAAGGAGCAGGATGTACTGCGCATGTTCGACCAGATTCGCCAGGAGTTCGGGACACTACACATTCTGGTCAATAACTCTGGCATTCAGCAGGACGCGGAGTTTCTGGATATGACCCTAGAGCAGTGGCAGCGGGTGATTGACGTTAACCTGACCGGGCAATTTCTCTGCGCCCGGGAGGCCGCGCGCGAGTTTGTGCGGCGCGGCCCACAGCCGGAAATTTCAAAGGCTACGGGTAAAATACTGTGCATGAGTTCTGTGCACGAAGTAATTCCGTGGGCTGGGCACGTTAATTACGCCACGAGTAAGGGCGGCATCATGCAGCTAATGAAGAGTATGGCTCAGGAACTGGCCCCGCATAAAATCCGGGTGAACAGCATCGGGCCAGGGGCCATCAAAACGCCCATTAACGAGGAAGCCTGGGCTACGCCAGACGCCGCCAAGAAGCTCCTGACATTGATTCCGTACAACCGCATCGGCGAGCCGTCGGATATTGGGCAGGTAGCCGTATGGCTGGCCTCCGATGAAGCCGATTATGTAACGGGTACCACCATTTTCGCTGATGGCGGCATGACCCTGTATCCGGGTTTTGCTGATAATGGTTAGGTTGAAAGCGGCTGACAACCTCATTTGTCCGGTATCGAAGCCAAGTAGTGGCACTTCTTACCAGTTTAGCCACTGATGCTACCTAGTAGCTGCAATTCTCAGAAGGCTGCTGGATTGTCGAGCGGAAGAATATGAGATGACCTGGGATTACCAGCAAAAACCGAACAGGGACCTGTCAGTCAGCGGTAAGCCGGGCTGCCGGTGCTGCCTTTTTGCTAGCTATTGCCTTCCAGCGAAACCGTGGGGTAGGAGCATTCTGTAAAAATGCGTATACTCCCTCATTCAAACTTCTGCTTTGTATTTTCCGGAGCTTTTTATCAAGCTCCGCTGTTCTTCCTTTGTGACTGATTCCATTGCTACTGCCCCGCGTCCTGATCTGCTGCGCATCCCGTACGACGATTACCGCGCCCTGCCCGCCATTGCCAATTCCGACCTTTCTCGCCTGCGCGATGCCTTGAATGGCCGCCCTCCGCGGCCGCATAACAGCATAGGTGGCGCCTTAGGCTTAGGCACTGCCTTCCATACTGCCTTGCTGGAGCCTGACCTCTACGAAGCCGGCCAGCCCGGCATCAACGACACCCTGATCTGGTGGATGGTGGATGGTGTGAAGCTTAACCCGGAGGTAAACGCGCTGCTGGAGCAGGGCACTCCGGAGCCTAGCTGTGTTTTCACGGAGCCTATTACCAATACGCTGTGCAAGCTGCGCGCCGATCTGGTCATTGACCAGCCTGGGCAACCTTATACCATTGTGGATTTCAAGACCACCATGGCCCGCGACCATAACCACTTTGTGGAGCAGTGCACCCAGTATGATTACGACCGCCAAGCTGCGTTTTATGCCGATGCGCTGCACGCTGACCGTTTCCTGCTGATTGGGGTACAGAAGACGGAGCCCTTCAAGGTGTTCGTGTACGAGGTGCCGCCGTTTATGCGCAATGAGGGCCGCGCCAAATATCTGCGCCTGCTCAAGCTGCTACAGCCAGAGTCGGCCGTACCGCATTCCGTATTGCAAGCCGTGCGCGAAGTGCGTGAGGCACTAAACGGTGGTGAAGAATGAAATTAGCCCTAGCACCCCTATACTGCCGATTGATAAATTAATTACCGATTTTAATTGGATAAATAATTTTCGTCGTTTATACTTGCATAAATCTGACGCACATCTGACTTCGCAAATGCGTATTTTCCGCAATAATCTTCTGAATAATAACTCGAATAATAATCTTATTCGTGGCAGGAAGGCTATTGCTCCTTAGGAGAAACGGAAAATCACTACTTGATATTCCTTTTGAAAGCCTTCCGTAGTTCGGAAGGCTTTTTTTGTGCCTACACAGCTGGGTTGCCCACTTCGAAACCCTAGCGACTTTGTAATTCTCACGGCACAAATTGATTTCCTAAAATTCAAAAACTCCCGACGGGGAGAGGGGAATTTGTGTGCCTTTTTGAAAATAAAATCTTTCTACAAACAGTAAATACTAATTGCCATGAGCGCGCAGGAATTATTAAAAACAGAGGAAGCAATCAGTTTTGTAAAAGAGGTTTTTACGAAAGAACTGACCATGGAATTGCACCTCAGCAAAGTCTCGTCGCCGATTGCCGTGCTAGATGGCACGGGTATCAACGACGACCTGAACGGCATTGAGCGTCCGGTTGCTTTTCCAATTAAATCCCTGGATGAGCGCCGGGCCGTGGTGGTTCACTCCCTGGCCAAATGGAAGCGGGTGCGCCTACAGGAGCTGGGCATTGAGGCCGGCCGCGGGCTGCTGACGGACATGCGCGCCCTGCGCCCCGATGAGGACTATTCACCCATTCACTCCATTTATGTAGATCAGTGGGATTG
The DNA here is from genome assembly GCF_054780535.1 of Hymenobacter seoulensis. Taxonomy (NCBI): domain Bacteria; kingdom Pseudomonadati; phylum Bacteroidota; class Cytophagia; order Cytophagales; family Hymenobacteraceae; genus Hymenobacter; species Hymenobacter seoulensis. The sequence continues at coordinate 983,396 of NZ_BAAGWD010000001.1, read as the reverse complement.
GGAAAAGCACATCAGTGCCGAACAGCGTACCACCGAGTTTCTGAAGGCCACCGTTGAGCGCATTTATGATGCTTTGCGCACCACAGAAGCCCGCGTAGTGGCGGAGTACCCGGAAATCACGCCGGTTTTGCCGGGTAAAATCACGTTTCTGCACGCTGAGGATTTGCTCCGACAATATCCCACGCTTACCGCCAAGGAGCGGGAGCACGAGGCTGTTAAGACTTATGGTGCCGTATTCCTGATCGGGATTGGGGGAGAGCTGAGCCATGGGGAGCCGCACGATGGCCGCGCCCCCGACTACGACGACTGGAGCACCGAAACGGCCCAGGGCTACCGCGGCCTCAACGGCGACATTCTGTTGTGGCATCCGGTGCTGCAAACTTCATTCGAGGTGTCCTCGATGGGTATTCGGGTAGATAAGCACGCACTGGTACGCCAGCTTGCCTTGCGGGGCTGCGAGGACCGGCAGGAGCTTTCATTTCATGCACGGTTGCTGAAAGATGAACTGCCCCAGAGCATTGGCGGTGGCATTGGGCAAAGCCGGGTGTGCATGTTTATGCTGCGCAAAGGGCATATTGGCGAGGTGCAGGTAAGCATCTGGCCTGAAGCAGTGCGCACAGACTTGGCTGAAAGTGGCGTAGCGTTGCTGTAAGCACTCAATTTGCTGCTGCAAACAGCACGGGCGGGGAGCAGGTTTGGCGGCCGTAGCTTCTCCGCCTGCTTTTATGGTGGTCCACTGGGATCCACCGCAGCGGAACAACCGGAACTGCCGCAAACTCGCCTAGGTCCCTAGTACAGACCAACCCTGGCATCGTAGTAGGTGCCGGGGTTGGTCTGTACTGAGGACCTAGGGAGAGGAAGTTAATGCTAGCAGCTGCCGGGCAACGTCGGCGCCGCTGGCTAGTGCGGCTTCTACGGTACCGGTATAGGGGCCGTCGTACACGCCTTCGCCCGCTATAAATAGGGTGTCGGCCACGGAAGTAGCCAAGGCCGCGCGGGCTCCAGCAGCCCCAACGGTTGAGTAAGCATAGGCACCCAGCGCCAGCGGATCGGCGGCCCAGTTCACGATGCGCTGTCCCCGTAAATGCTGTCTTAAATAAGCTGATGTTGAGCCCAATACGTACGCTAGAGACTCCAGCGCTTCCGTGAGTAGTTCGTCGTCAGAAGCGTGCTGGCGCTGCTGCGCATCGGGGCCGGCCAACCAGCCCGTCAGTACCGGCCGGCCGTCAGGCAGCTGACTCCACCAAGTAGGTATCGGCGCATCGGAAAACAGAAATGCCAGCTCCGGCAGCGGCTGCGCTACCTCTGCTGCTGCTTGCTCCCAAACGGGCGCATCAAATTCCAGCAACACCTTCAGCACAGGCCCGAACCCGAGGGCACGCGCCGCGGCCCGGTGGGCCGGAAGCTCAGGCACCAGATGTAGGTAGCCGGGTTGGTTGGGTTGGGCTTGCCAGATGCCTAGCGGCACGGTGAGCACCACGTGCGCCGCCTGATACGTGCTGCCATCGGTAGTGTGCACCGTAACCTGTCCTGGCTGCCACCGGATTTCGCGCACCACCGTGCCTAACTGAATGTCACCTCCAGCCGCCTGGGTTTCCTGGGACAGGCGCTCCATGAGGAGCCCGTAGCCGCCCTCAGGCCGCGGCGAGTCTTCGGCGCCACCCGCGCTCCACTCGTCGCGCAGGGCAAATGCGCTCACCCGATCTGAATCTGCGGCATCATAGCCTTCCGCAAAGCGGCGCACTTGCTCTCGTAAGGTCTGGTGTTGGTCGCCGGGCAAGTGCTGAGCTAAGAACTCCGTAAGTGGCTGGTCGTGCTCGAGGGCGTGCAGCTTCTCGAGTAACAGGGGCATGTCATCCAGGAAGCTTTCCGAAATACGCGCTTGGCCGCCCCTTGCCTCATAGTTGGTGCCCATGGTGTCATGCAGCTCGGTGTTGGCCTCCCGGAGCAGTTGCCGGGTCAGGGGCACTTCGCCGTGCAGAAACTCAGCCCCACTTTCCACGGGCTTTGAAAAGCCTCCCTCTGATGAAGTATGAATGCGGCCGCCAACACGGTTGCGGCCTTCCAGCACGCGTACGCGGCGCCCGGCGCGGGCTAGGGTGCGGGCTGCCAGTAACCCGGCGGCACCCGCGCCTATAATAAGAATGTCTGATTCGGGCATAAAAAAATTACTACCCCCGACTAACGCCTCAACCAGTAAAATGTTAGGCAAGCGGGCATCAGCAGAACCGATTTATCGGCTCTACTAGCGCCTAGGCATGAAACTGATTTAAACCGCCAACGCTTAATTTTTGCTCACCAAGTTTGCATTAAACCAGTTGCCCATGGTGAGAAGCGGACGACTTTTGTTCTGAGCGTCATCTGCAAACACAACTGCTTTTACCTCGGGGTATTGCTGGGTAAGCAGCTCCTGTTTTTGTGCGTTTGTACAACGGCTATCGGCTCCCAGCAGCATGACGGGCTTGTCGTGCAATGCTAAGTTCAGGGCAAACTCATGCCGGTACAGCTGGTAAGCAGCCAGAAAATTAGGGGCCAAAAGCGAAGACTTTTCATAGTCTACAGCTACCCAATCGGTATAGTCTTTACCGGGGTAATGAGTCTGCACGGCATCGGGGCGGGGCGGAGTCCACACCCACACCACTTTAGTGATTTTGGCGGCCCGAAACTGTTTCACCAACCTGTGCCACGCCCTGCGGTATGCTTCAGCGGGCATGTCGGGCAGAAGTGGGCGCACCATAACGGGGCGGTTTAGAGCACGAAGGGCTTGTGCTGTTTGCTGCCAGGCCAGCTTAGAGGCCGGAGTTACAGTCCAGTTGAGCAACGGCGTAATTTCCTGCTGTTGTAACGCGTCTATCTCTCTGGTCGGGAGTTGATCCGTCATAGTAAGCCCCACAACATCTGGGGCGGTTTCTGAAGCGGACGACCCTAGTAAACGCTCCACTGAAAACGACGAAACCTGAACCGGGAATGCGTTCTGTCCAACGCCAGTATGCAATTTGTCGCCGCCATGCAGAACCCAAGCCGCCGACCCCAGGCTATTTGCCCGCTGGTCAGCATAATGTGCGGCGTCGATGCCGCTTACTAATACCAGGCTACTTGCCGCCAAGGAAACACCTAGCGTTTGGGTGCGCTGCGTCAGGGTATGCGTGATGCGGTGGCCTAGCTGCACCAACCAGTTCAAGGGCTTGGTTTTGAAGTCGTCTAGCACGGTTTGTACCCAGGTATGCTGGCCCATGCCAACCGCGGCCAGCAGAATGCCAGCATTGCAGGTAGCCAAGAAGGCCATCAAGCGGGAGTAGGGGCTCCAGTCAACCCGCCCAGCATATTTAACTGCCACAGCGCACAGCACAATGGCCAGAATATTAGGCAAGGAAATACGCAGTTCATTGCGCGTGTTGCCTTCTTTGGGCGTTGGGATGTAGGGCACGCGTACCCGCAGAAAGGTGTATACCAGCCCCAGCAGATACACCCACCAGGTGCCTACGCGCAGAATGCCGCCGGCCAAGTGCAGACCAGCTTCCTGCGGCTCGCGCAACCAGCGTTGTGCTTTGTAGCGAATCAGCAGGCTAATCACCAGCAGTGGAGCCAGATGCAGGGCAAAAGCATCGAGGGCTATGTGCCAAGGATATACTGAGAAAGCCAACGAAGCAATCGGAACGCCTAGGTCAATAAGCGTAACCAAGCCCGATAGAAAGTACAGCGGGAGGGTGGCGTAATGTAGCCGCTGACGCCAGGAAAATCGGCCTATTAAGCGCGGGTACACCGTAAACAGCAGCTCAAAAGCACCACGTGCCCATTTCAGTTGCTGAGCATAAAACGCCCCCAACGTAGAGGGTACTAAGCCCCGGCTCAGCACCCGCGGCACGTACACCGATTGCCAGCCCTCAGCATGCAGCAGCATAGCCGTGTGCATATCTTCGGTCAGGCCGGCGGCGTGACCCCCAATGCTATCAAGGGCAGCCCGGCGGAAGGTACAGTTTGCCCCAATGGCCTGGGTGGTGTTATAGCTGTTCATCCCCATCATCAGAGGACCATAGAAATGGTAAGTCTGCTCGGCCGCACCCAACGCAACCAGGCTTTCGTCCTGATTACCGTAGGCTTGTACTACCTGCACGTAGCCCACTTTCGAGTTCGTGAAATAGGGTACCACATGATCCAGGAAATCTGGCGCCGGTACGTGGTCGGGGTCGAGGACCACGCACAACTCTCCGGTTGCCTGCTGCAAGGCATTATTGATATTACCGGCTTTGGCTTTGACCTTGTGCTGCCGTGTAACGTGTACCACGCCCAAGCGCTGGCAGACGGCCCGCAAATACGGGTCGTCGGCCTCGTCGCAGAGGTAACTGGTGTGCGGATAAGTAATGGCCTGCATGGCCTCCAGGGTCTCCACTATCATGGCATGAGGCTCCCCGGCGCAAAACGTAGTAAGCACATCTACCGAAAAAACAGGTAGTGGTCCGGCTGGCACTACGGGCTCCGTTACGTTCACATAGTGATACCATTCGTGCAACGTGCGCAGCAGCTTAAAGCCCAACGAAACGGCCAGCAGCCAAAACAAAGGAGCATACCCGATAGGGTTTGAGGTAGCGAACCACACCACAAAATACAGCAGGCTTGCCAGCCCTAGGCCTACCAAAACCCGCATCTGCCGTACACCCACAGCATCACGTACTACAACACCTGCTGCCGTACTCCGATTAGCTTCTTGTGTCAAATGAAGTTTATTTTCATAAGGCAAGCAGTGCTCGTTGCTCTCCAAAACATTTCTCCGCATACAACTTCAACTTGGCTTCTTGCCTAACGGGGACTATAAGGGATTGCGTACGCTCAAAGTTCTAAGTTTTAATAATTTCTATTAAAACTTATATTTTCAACTATTGCATACTCCAATGCAAAAACCAACACTACTGTTGTCAGGCATTTGCAAACGCCTAATACGGAATGCCTTACTTTCAGTTCTGACTATTTACCTGGCGGTAGGCTGCAACCCAAGAGAAGAACCTGAAAGCCAGTCGCCACCTGAAGGAGTTGTGCCTGTAAAACTGGTGCATACACCCCAGGGGTACCAACTCCTACGTGGAGGAAAGCCTTACTTTATTAAGGGAGGTGCCGGGTTGCAACGCTACGACCAGCTAAAAGCGGTCGGCGGAAACTCCGTCCGGTTATGGTCTGCTGACTATGCCGACGACCGAATGGCAGAAGCGCACCGCCAAGGTTTAACTGTTATGCTGGGACTTTGGATGGAGCACGAGTCGAAGCATTTCGACTACTATAACAAAGAGCAAGTAGCGCAGCAAAAAGAGAAACTACGGCAGCAGGTGCTCAAATATCGGTACCACCCCGCATTGCTCGCCTGGGATGTAGGCAATGAGATTGATTTAGAATCTACCAACCCAAGCATGTACAGGGCATTAAACGATTTGGCTCGAATGATCCATGAATTGGATCCTTATCACCCTGTAACAACAACACTAACAAGTACCGTTGGTAATCTTAAGTACATAAAAAGGCTGTGCCCGGACGTTGACTTTATTAGCATCAATGCCTTTGGAAACCTGACTGGCCTGCAACAAAGGCTACAGGCAAAGGCCTGGACCGGACCATATGCAGTAACGGAATTTGGCGCCAGAGGCTACTGGGAGTCGCGCAAAACGGGCTGGAAGGCGGCGTTCGAACAAAGCAGTACGGAAAAAGCATCGTTCACTCGTGAGCGGTATACTCAAGCCGTGCTGAGTAACCCAGCGACGTGTTTAGGTGCGTATGTCTTCTTTTGGGGTAATAAATATGAGTACACCTCAACCTGGTTTAGTTTATTTTCCCCTACTGGCGAAAAAACAGAAACTGTGGATGTGATGCAGGAACTGTGGTCTGAGAAGGCACCGGGTAACTTGGCTCCTCGGATATCGGGTTTGTTGTTTGCAGAGGCTAGTGTGCGCAATGGCCGGCGTCTGGTACGGAATTCAGAACATGAGGCTATGGTTTTGGTTTCTGACCCCGAAAATGACTCGCTCACAGTAGTTTGGGAAGTGTTTCCTGATATGAGGCAAAATACGGCTCCCGATGTGGTTCAGAATAGTGTGCAGGCTAGTGGTGTACAGGCCGTTATTAAGGCACCTCAGCAGCCAGGGCCGTACCGGTTGGCAGTAACTGTATCAGATGGGAAGGGAAGCATAGCTACTGCCAACGTGCCTTTTTATGTGCAATAGGCCTAGCCGCCCAAGGGCGGCCTATGTGCCCATGTGCGGCTGGCAAGTGTACGGGCCGAGACGTTATTGGCAGATTAACTAATCAAGTGCGGTAACAGGTTCTGCCTTTCTATTATATACAGTGCCTGAGGAAAACCTCATCGCTCTTGTTAAAAGCATACTTCCTTTCTACTGTCGTGTTATGTAGGAAGTGTAACTTTTCTGATGATTAAATATTAAAAATAGATACTTAATCTCTTGGTTATATTGTAATTACTTATTTGAATAATTTGACTCTAGTAAGCCTTAATTGCGTTATAAATCTTTGAAAAACATTCATATTTTTATACTTCATCTCTTTTCATAGTATTGCAGCTGTGTTCCAGACAGCTTCGTGATGCGTATGAGAATTGTACTTTTACTACTAGTATTTGTTTCTTGTTTAGTTAGTTCGTCCGTGGCACTGGCTACGACATATTACATTAGTCCGGTTGGAAATGATGCTGCCTCGGGAGTATCAGCTGCCACTGCTTGGCAAACAATTAGCCGGGTGAATGCAGCGCAGTTTCAGCCCGGCGACCGGATATTGTTTCAGGGGGGCGAAACCTTTACCGGGTCCCTTTGGCTCCAAAGCGGTGGTAGTGAAACAGCTCCCATTATCATTGGGTCATATGGCACCGGCTCGGCTACCATCAGCAGTGGCAACAGCCATGGCTTCTATGCTCCAGAAGTAGGTGGCATTGAGTTGCGTAGGTTGAAGTTTGTAGGATCCGGCCGCCTGACAAATGGTAATTCTGGGGTGATCTTTACTACTGACATAGCCGACAAGCGGTTGCGGCACATTGTGCTGGATAGCCTAGATGTGAGCGGCTACCTTCGGTCAGGCATTATTCTAGGCAGCTCCAAAGCCACCAGCGGCTACGATGAAGTGCTGATTACCAATTGCCAAGCCCATGCAAACGGGGAGGCTGGCATTTCCTCTTACAGCGCCTACCCCAAAATGAGCCACAAAGGCTGGTATGTGGGCAATTGCAAAGCCTATGACAATTCCGGCCGCAAAGACGTCACGGATACCCATACGGGAAGTGGAATTTTGCTGGCAGGTATCGATGGCGTATTGGTGGAGCGGTGTGAGGCATATAACAACGGCTGGCTCAACAGCAATCCAAGCGGTGGCCCGGTGGGTATCTGGGGCTGGCTGTGCAACAACCTCGTGATTCAGGACTGCGAATCGCACCACAACCGGTCGGGGCTGGCGCATGATGGCGGCGGATTTGACCTGGACGGTGGCTGCACCAACTCGGTGATGCAATACAACTACTCCCACGACAACGATGGCGCTGGGTATCTTTTGGCGCAATTCGGCGGGGCTCCGGCCATGCACGACCTCACCATCCGCTACAATATCAGCGAGAACGATGCCCGCCGCTATGGCCAAGGAGCCATTATGCTATGGTCATCAGGGGCAAACGGCGGTATCCAGCGGGCGTCCATTCACAACAACACGGTGTACCTGACGCCCGCCACCGATAACACGAAAGCCAAAGCGTTTTACCTTTCCAGCAGCGGCGTAAGTAACATTACTGTTCGCAACAACATTTTTCAAACCACCGGCGGTATTCCGCAGGTGCAAGCGTTGTCTACCAGCAACATTCAGTTCCAGGGTAATTGCTACTGGGGCACTGAGACGCCTTTAAACATTGAATGGGGCGGAACCATGTTTACTAGCCTGAGCGCTTGGCAAAGCGCTACCAGCCAGGAAAAAGTAGGCACGCGGGCAGTAGGAGTAAACCAAGACCCCGGCTTCATTAGCCCTGGTAGTGGCGGCACGCTCAGCGGTGCGCAAAACCGCTCCTTGCAAACCTCCTGGGATGCGTATAAGCTGCAGTCGGGCTCCACAGTTATTGGCAAGGGGCTAAACCTGCAGAGTGAGTTCAATACCTCGCCCGGACCGCGTGACTTCTTTGGGACTGCTACGCCGGCTTCGGGGGTACTAGGAAATATTGGGGCGGTAGAACTGAGCTCGAGCACGGCGCCGCTGCCTGTTGGGCTACTTAGCTTTACCGCTGCCGGTCACCAGAACGGTATTCTGCTGCGGTGGGCCACGGCCACGGAGTTTCAGAATGCCTACTTCGAGGTGCAGGTGAGCACTGACGGGCGCACGTTTCGGGCAGTGGGCAAGGTAGCGGGCCAGGGTAATGCAAATCAGCGCACTACCTACTCTTGGCTCGATAACCAGTCTGACTTTTCGGGCAACCTGCTATACTACCGCCTAAAGCAGGCAGACGCGGATGGAACGGCCCACTATTCCTCCGTGCTAGCCGTGAACACCACCGGAACAGCAGCAAAGCTAGCCGTGCAGGCGTGGCCCAATCCGTTTCTGGAGGAAGTAAATCTGCAAATCAATTCTCAGGAAGGCGGTGCTGCCATCATCACCTGCACCAATGGCCTGGGGCGGATTGTACTGAACCGCTCAGTACAGGTGGAAAAAGGCGTTTCGGTTGTCTCGCTGCCGGAAGTAAGCCAGCTGCCTCTCGGGGTATATGGCCTTTCGGTGCAGCAGGGTACGCAGCGCACCACCACCAAGCTAACTCGTCAGTAGAAAGTAGCAAGCCACCTAACAGACAACGGCCCCATTGCCGGCAACTACTAGGTAGCTGCTGTGAGCAATGGGGCCGTTGTCTGTTAGGTCGGGGGGCCTAGTGAACTTACGGGCGAGGTATGCAGGGTTAATGCAAGGTTACCCAATTCGGGCCGGCCGGCAGTCCCATCGGATGAGCCTGTACAACCCGAGATGAAATCGTGGACAGGTCTTGGCAGTTGCGGAAGCGCACCATGTACTCTGGGGCCGCATCCGTTGGGAGCCGTTCCTGATCTAGGAACGGGCTACGGGCATCCTGCGCCACACATTCCCAGCCCTGACGCTGGCAACGACGGTAAATGGAAGCGGAGCAACCCGGAACCAGCGCAAAATCCAAGCGACGGCCAGTAGGTACTAGAAGTAGGTGTAAAGGAGAAGTAGCCAGTGTTAGCATAGCAGGTGGTACAGGAGCGAGAGAAAAATTAGTTGCTGGTAGCTAACTAACTGGTGCTTAAACGCAAAGCCCGTTTCTTAGGATCCGGTATTTCTACTGATTTATGGCCCAGCTTCTACTGATTTACCTTATTATTTCTGGCTATTTATACTGAGTTGATTGTGTAATGCACTGTTAGATAAGTAACTAACAGGTTCACGATGAGGTAGTATAAAATCGTGCACAGCCCTACGCCAACCCAGGATAATGAAGAGGATAAAGCAATAGGGCATAGCTCCTGCAGTTTCGCCTGTTCTGCTGCCCTCGGTGCTGGCCAACTGGCGTGGGTACTAGGCCTTGGCTATGCTCTAAGTGCCAGAACGGTAGTTGCCCTCCTTCCATTTCCTGCCTCCAGGCCAGCCAGTTGCCGGAACTCTGGAACGTGGCCAGCAGCTTTCATCCAGCAGCACAACACCTGCAGCTACTAGGCCTCAGAAAGGCGCAAACCCACCTGATGGCCCGAATTGGGTACCGGTGGGTTTGCGCCTTTCAGAAGCCTAGTGGCTATACCTTTTCTGCTACCGGAAATGTGAGCAGAATAGCGGTTCCTTTGCCGGGGCGCGACGTAACCTCAATGGTGCCGCCCAGCAGATGTACGCGCGTACGGATGCCGGCCAGCCCAATGCCGTGTCCTTGGCTTTGGCGGTTGGTGGTATCGGGGTCAAACCCAATTCCATCGTCCTTTACCTGCACCTTCAGCGTGTCATCGGAGCGGGTTATCCTGATGTTAACTTTGTGGGCTTTAGCGTGCTTCATCACGTTGTTGAGCAGCTCCTGCACGGCCCGGTATACCACCGTTTCCATGGCCGGACTTAGACGCTCGCGCAGGCCCGGCATGCTCAGGGTAGTAGCCAAAACCTGCGGCGGTATCCGTTTTACCAGCTCCTGTAGCGCCGAGCTCAAGCCAAAGTCCTCCAGAATGCTGGGCGTCAGCTCAAAGGAGATTTTCCGGGTGGCCTGAATAGCTTCCTTGAGCAACTTTTTGCTGGTTTTTGCTTCCTCGGAAGGGGGCAGGCTGTCGAGGTGGAGGCTGGTGGCGTACAGCAGCTGCCCGACGCCGTTGTGCAAACCTTCCGCAATGCGGCGGCGCTCTTCTTCCTGCGTGGTCAGAATGGCTGAAAGTACTTCTTGCTGCCGCCGCAGCTTCAGGCTGGTGGCCTGGGCTTGCAGGGCATTGCGCTCTGTTACGTCCCGGGCCATCAGCAGCACACCGCTCAGGGCGCCCTGTGTGTACAGGGGCACAAAGTTTAGGTCCATGATCATGGGCCGGTGGCGGCCGGGCCAGTTGGGGTACTCCGTGGCTTGCCCCTGCAGGGCCAGCTGCAACAGCTCCATGGCCTTGGGGTCGTCGGCTATGCCGGGCAGCACTTCCGCAAACGGACGGCCGAGGGCATCGGCTTCGGTGCGGCTAAGGATATCGGCTACGGTAGTGTTCCAGGCCGTAGTCCGGAGGTTGGTGTCGAAGGCCGCTACGGCATCAATGGTGCTGTTGAGCAGGCTTTTCGTGAATTCCTTTTCTACCTCCAGCTGGGCCCGGCGCTGCTCAGCTTCCGTTACATCAATCGAGAAGATAACGCCCTGCTGGCGCTGCGTGTCAAAGAACCCGTATTTCTGGAACGATACCCGTTCTCCGTTGTACACCTGCTCATCCAGAAAGGAAATTTGCTGGCCGGAGAGCAGATGCCGAATGGGGTCCGCAATGGTAGGGAACACCTCAAAAATGTTTTTCCCTACCACGGCATTATCGGGCAGGCCAATACGGCGCAGGCCCTTGCCGGCCATTTCCAGGTACTTGCCTTGGGTAGTGAAACGCGAAAGAATAACGGGCAGGTTGGCCAGAATGTGCTCCAGCAATCGGTTTTTGTAGTGCAGCTCTTCTTCATCCTTCCGGCGGGCCGTGATGTCGCGCATCAGCCCCACAAAACGCTGCGCTTCCCCGCCCGGGCCGGTCTCTACCTTGCCAAAAGCCGAGATGTAGCGCACCGAGCCATCGGGCCACAGAATGCGGTACTTCAGGTCGAGGGGCAGGTGGTCGTCAGCCGACTGCTGCAGGGCCATGGTAACGTCGGCGGCGTCATCGGGGTGATAGGCAGCCTGCAATAGCTCATACGGCGCCGGATTGGGCCCCTCTGGGTGGCCAAAAATAGTTCGACTGCGGGCATCCCAATACACCGTACTCGTGGCGTATTCTATCGTCCAGACACCGGTTTCAGAAGCTGCTAAGGCCATCTGGAGCCGTTCTTCGCTTTCCTGAATGCGCCTAGCCGCTTCCTTTTCCTGGGTGATGTCGCGCCAGGCGGCGTGCACCAAAAAACCATCAGTTTCCGGAATGGCGGTCAGCAGCACGTCTTCCCAGAACTGCTCCCCGGAGCTCCGGTTGCGGCACCACTCAAAGCGGCAATGCCCGTTCCGGATGGCCTCATCCCAGTACTGCTGGGCCTGGGTAAAGGAAAGCCGGCCATTGGGCTGCCGCTCTGGCGAAAACGCCGATGCGTGCTGACCGAGCAGCTGGCTGCGGTCATAAATGCCCAGCATCCGCAGCACTGCGCCATTGCAATCTACAAACCGGTTGTCGCGCATGAGCAGCATGCCATCCTGGTTTTGGTTGAACAGCAACCGGAAGCGCCGCTCACTCATTTCCAGCTCCCGGCGTGCCTGGTACTGCTCCGTTATATCAATCAGGGCAAGGTTGCACACCTGCTGGCCCTCCCGGTTGGTGGCAGCGCTACCTTCCAGCCGGGCGTAAAACGTTGTGCCATCCTCGCGGTGCATTTCGGTGGCTAGCATCTGGCGCTCTTGCCGCTCCAGAATGGTGGCCAGAAAATCAGCAAAGGCGTTACGCTTGTTTGGGGCCACAAACACGGCCAGACGGCGGCCCAGCAGCTGTTGGCGTACCATCCCGAATAGCTGACTGGTGCGCAGGTTGAGCTGCAGAAGGGTGCCATCGGGGCCAATGGTGCAGTACCCTACCGGTGCAAAGTCGTAGAGCTCCATGTACTGGGTACTGGCGGCTTGGGCTTCCGACTGGGCTAGCAGCAGCTCCTCATACTGCATTTCCAGCTCAATCTGATGCACCTGCAAGTCCTGCACTAGCCGCTGAATATCCGGCGAGGCATCGGGTGGCAGGCTATGGGTAACCAACTGGCGTCGCTCGGCCCGGTTTCGCAGGTCGCGCAAGGCGGCCTGCAAGTCCAGGGGCTGATGCTGGTGGTATAACCCGGGTTCGAGTTCAGACATAGCGGTGGAAGGTGGAGAAGGAGTAAGGGCTAGGCTAGTACATAAGGATGCTACGCTAGCGTAGGTACGGCGTTACACATCAATCGGTCAGCTTCGGCTACTAGGGCAGAAAGTGAGCGTAATGCCGGCCAGGCTAAGGGAGGGTTTCCACCGATTCGATGCCTAGTAGCACCCGGTCGGTTTGGTGGCCGCCGCGCAGAATGGCGCGCCCGTACAGCAGCACCCGCCGGCGCCCCAGGTTAGGGAAGGTGGCCTCTATGGTCAGCTTCTCAATACGGGTGGTTTCGGAGGCTGGGTTGAGCAGGTCGGTTAGCTGCTGCCGTAGCGCTGGCGTATCCCAGGCGCCGTTGCACAGCGAGGTAAAGGGCTGGCCCTGCACTTTCTCTGGCGCTACCTGAAATGTATCGGCAAAGGCCTTGCTAACGGTAAGCACGCGCAGCTCCCGATCAAGGGCGAGCAGGGGCTCGCGCACGGTTTCCACTATGCTTTCCGCCGAGCGAGCCGCTTCCTGCAATTGGGCTTCCAGCTTCTTAAGCCCTGTTACATCTGTAAACGTAATGACGGCGCCACTGATGTAGTTATCGAGGGTGCGGTAGGGCAGAATGCGCATGGTGTACCACTCGCCGCTCGTCGTCTGAATATTGGTAGAAATGCTCGTGAGGCGGTCCAGCACCTGGCGTACATCGCGCAGCAAATGCTCGTAGCGCAGGTTGGAGGCAAAGTGCAGCAAGGGGCGGCCCACATCGGTGGGCATGAGGTGAATGATGCGCTCTACGGGCGGCGTAAACCGCTTAATGGCCATGTCATTGTCGAGAAAAATGATGGCAATTTCGGTGGCGTCCAACAGGTTTTTCATGTCGTTGGCCGTTTCCGAGAGCTCCTCCGTTTTGGAGAGGTACTGCATGTTCATGGTCATCAGCTCCTCATTAAGGCTCTGCATTTCCTCCTTGTTGGTCATGGCCTCCTCATTGGTGCTTTGCAGCTCCTCGTTGGCTGATTGCAGCTCCTCGTTGATGCTCTTCATTTCCTCCAGAGAGCTTTCCATTTCTTCCAGGGAGGTTTGCAGGCGGTACTTGGTGTAGTGCAGCTCTTTCTCCAGGGCGGCTACCACCTCGTCGCGGCTCAGGTCGGGGGTGTAGCGGCTGCCTGCGGCCTTGCGCAGCCGGCGGGGGGTAGGCTGGTCCTCGAAGACCACCATCAGGAGGCTGGAAAGGGCATTGGGCTCATCCAGAAACTTTACAGAGAGGCGCACCAGCTGCTGGCCGCTTTCCGTTTTCAGCCGCACATTCTCCACCATTACATCCTGGCGGGTTTCAGTGGCGCGGTGCACGGCTTCGCCCAGCTCAAAGGTGAGCTCTTCGCGGGCCATATCGAAGAGGTTCATGCCGCTGAGGCCAGGCGCCGGCTCCAGATACTTGCCTGTACGCCCATTTACGTACAGTATTTCGCCTTTGCTGTTGATAACCACGGCCGGTGGGGCATACGCGCGCAACAACGTCTTCTGCACTAACGCGGCGAATGCACCGCCCTCGGGGCGGCTTGATACGGATGATGACATAAGCGCACTAGGGGCCGAGGGCAAGCTGGGGTGCCGGGCCAGAGAAGATGGAAAATTGGCCAGCCTGGGCAAAGGCGTAGCGGAGTCGGAGCGGCGCGAAATCTTCCACTTCAAGTCCAAGGGCTGAAACAAGTCCTGGAAGCCGGTTATGTTTTCGCTGGGGCCAAGGAACAAGATGCCGCCAGGGTTAAGGGCATAGTGAAATACCGGCAGCAAATTGCGCTGCAGCTCAGCACTCAGGTAGATAAGCAGGTTGCGGCAGGTGAGTAAGTCCAGCTTCGTGAAAGGCGCATCCTTATGGATGTTGTGCAGGGCAAACACCACCATGTCGCGCACATCCTTCCGAATTTGGTAGCGTCCTTCCTGCTTCGTGAAAAAGCGCTGCAGCCGTTCGGGGCTTACATCGGCCGCAATGTTTTCGGGGTAGGAGCCTTGGCGGGCAAACTCAACTCCTTCGGGCGAAATGTCGGAGGCAAACAGCTGAATTTTTAGGTAGCGGTTGGCCGCCAGCTCATCCAGGCACTCTTGCAAGGTCATGACCAAGGAGTAGGCCTCTTCGCCGGTAGAGCAGCCGGGCGCCCACACCCGAATGGTGCTGCCGGTTTCCTTTTCGCGCAGCATGGGCAGCAGGTGGCGCTTCAGGCTGTCGAAGGCTTCCGGGTCGCGGAAAAACTTGGTTACGCCAATCAGCAGCTCCTTAAACAGGTGCTCTACCTCCTGGGGGCTTTCCTGCAGAAAGCGCACGTAGTGCGAAAACTCCTTGATTTGGTGCGATGCCATGCGGCGCTCAATGCGCCGAAACACGGTGTTGCGTTTATAAAAACTGAAGTCGTGGCCGGTTTGCGCCCGAATGAGCAAGAATATCTTTTGAAGGGCCTGAGCGGGCATGGTACCGTCTGCTAGGTTGCGGGCAGGGCGCAGGTGCAGCGGACTCTCGGCGTACTCCAGCAGCTTAGCTGGCATCAGTTCAGGAGGCAGTACAAAGTCTACGAACTCCGTGGCCATGGCCGAGCGCGGCATGGAGTCGAAGGCCGCCGTTTCGGGGTCCTGCACCATCACCATGCCGTAGTTTTCCATGATGAGCTTCAGGCCTAGGGTGCCATCAGAGCCCAACCCCGAAAAAATGATGCAGATGGCCCGGTCGCGGACATCTTTGGCCAGCGTTTGCAGAAAGAAGTCGATGGGCAAGTGGTGCCCTTGCGGCTCCGTGGGAGTCAGCAGCACAAATCGGCCCTGGAGCAGGCTCAGGTCGTAGTTCGGCGGAATGACGTACACATGGTTGGGCACCGGGCGGGTTCCTTCCTGTACCTCCTCCACGGGCATAGCAGTAAAGCGCTGCAGTACCTCTGGCAAGTGGCCGTTGGCAGTTGGCAGCAGATGCATCACTACCACAAAAGCCATTCCGTTGGTAGCCGGCAGATGTTTGAAAAACCGCTCCAGTGCCTCAATGCCACCCGCCGAGCCACCCAGCGCTACAATCGGAAATTTATCAATGGCAAGCGGTACCGCTTTGGGTTTGGCTAAAGCGCCGGCTGGCGCCGGGTTCGCCTCCTCAACGGAGCTAGTAGCAAGCAGCCCGTCTTCAGCCGGGCTCTGGGGAGCATCTGAGTTCATGTGCAAAGAAATTCGGCCCGACGAGCATGCTTCGGGTAGCTGACCAAAGAAGGGGGGCAGCCTTAGGTCAAAGCTATCTATTTACTGGTCGGACTTTGGTAAGTAGGCATTTTTTCCGTGGAAATAGAAGCTCAGCCGAAGCCTCAGCGGGCGAATACACGTAGTATATAGCTGACTTCCAGACCCCGGCTTCAGCGTAGTTTTTCATTCTCTCTAGCTCTGTTTTTTGTGTCCGGCACTCCTTCTTTCCTAATTGTCATTGGAACCTCGGCGGGCGGCATGCCAGCCCTGACGCGGTTAGTAGCTCAGCTTGATGCCTCCTTGCCCGCAGCGGTGTTGGTTGTACAGCACCTCTCGCCCGACTCTACCGGCGAACCGCTGGTGAACCGGCTTAATTTTCATACCTCTATGCCGTGCCAGCTGGCTAGGCACCACGTGCACATTAAGGCCGGGCATCTGTACTTAGGCCCTCCTGACCGGCACTTGCTCATCAAAGACAACCATCTGCTGGTTACGAAAGGTCCGCGCGAGAACAATTATCGCCCGGCCGCCGATGCCTTGTTCCGGTCCGCCGCCGTTGCCTACGGCCCCAACGCCATAGGAGTGGTCCTGACGGGTATGCTGCACGATGGCACTGCCGGGCTTGAGTTTATTAAGCGCTGCGGAGGTACGGCCGTGGTGCAAGACCCTGCCGATGCCGAGTTCCCGAGCATGCCGGAAACTGCGCTGCGCGGAGTAGCCGTTGACTTCGTAGAACCCCTGGACTCAATGGGAAGTTTGCTGGCTGAGTTGGTGACAAGGCCGGTAGCTGAGCAAGGTGCCGTATCGATACCGCAGGATTTGATAATTGAAGCCTCAATTGCCGAGCGTGTTATGGGAACTACGGAGGAAGTAACCAAAATCGGGCACCAGATTCCGCTTACCTGCCCTGATTGCGGCGGAGCGCTCTGGGAGCTGAACCAAGGCAAAATGCTGCGCTACCGCTGCCATACCGGCCACTCCTTTACGGCAGATAGCCTGCTGAAAGAGTCGCAGCAGTCATTGGAGGAAACCTTGTGGGTGGCGCTGCGCATGATGGAAGAGCGCAAAATCCGGCTAACCAGCATGGCAGTGCGCGGCGAAGGCTACTGGAGCGTGCAGCAGGAAGAAAAGCTGGAGGAAGTAAAGAAGCACATCAACCGCCTGCGCGAGTTCCTGGTGAACGGCCAGAAATACGAGAACCTGAACCGGACTGATGGTATGCGCGGGACAGTATCCTGAAGACTAGGTGGGTTGCTGGCGCCAACCGCCCAATTGGCGGGATGGTGCAGCTAGCCAAAGCGGCTTGGCAAGCAACCGTGCAGGGAAGGTTACCGTTGAGAAGCAAATGGCGCCCTTGTGGCGCGCTGCCTTTTCCTAGCCCTTACCTTTCCGCCAATGGCAACCAAACGCACCGCTTCCGATGACATCTACGCCGACTTCAAGCGCGATGTTAATATGACTACTGCTGAGCTGGAAAAGTGGCTGAAAACTCCCGATTCTAAGGCAGTGGGGCAGGACAGCGGCGACGGTACCAGCATTGGGCACCACTCAGGCGAGGAGATTGTGCGGATTCTGCGCAAGAAGAAAGCCGATTTCACGGAGGCCGACGAGCAGCACATGCACAAAGTACACAGCTACATCAGCCGCCACCTGGCCCAAGGTCCGCACGACAAATCTGACGTGGAAACGTCGCGCTGGCGCTATTCGCTTATGAACTGGGGCCACGACCCCATGAAAGACCGGTAGGTACTAGGTCGTTGCAGAGCCGAAACCGGTTGATGACAGCCAGGGCCCTAGTACCCTAGCTGGGCAGCAAGGCAGCCGGCAAATGAATCCGGAAAGTGGTGCCGCTGCCCAGAGTGCTGCTCACCTCAATGTGGCCGCCAGCCTGCTGGACAATGCGGTTTACGAGGTAAAGGCCAAGGCCAGAACCGGGCACATGGTCGTGGAAGCGCCGGAACATCTGGAACAGGTCAGGCCCGAATCGGCTTAAATCCAGGCCTAGGCCATTATCCTGCACCAGCAGCAAGGGGCTGCCAGCCGCAGTAAGGCGGGTGGTTACGCTCACTACCGGTGGCCGATCGGGGTGGCAATACTTGAGGGCATTGCTGATTAGGTTGTACAGAATGCTTTGCAGATTGAGGCGGGCAAATAACAAGGCGGGTACTACCTGAAAATCAAGCTTAAACTCAGCTTTTCGCTCCGTAGCCTGGGTGCCGATGCTCTGGATAATGCTTTCGGTGAGCTTTTGTAAATCAACGGCTTCAATGGGGAATTCCTGATTCTGGCGCTCGGCCTGTACTACCTGCGCCAGCCCCTGAATGGTGCCCTGAATCTGGTGCAACGCCTCCTCAAACATGGTCATCAACCGCTCCGCATCGGGGTCGTGGAAGGTAGCGGTGCGCTTGAGCTCCTCGAACACGCCGGCCATATTGTGCACCGGCTGCTGCAAATCGTGCGAGGCTGTGTACACAAAATTGTCCAGGTCTTGGTTGATGCGCGTCAGGTGCTCGTTGGTAAGGCCCAACTGGGCATTGGCGGCTTGGGCTTTGTCGTTGGCTAGGCGTAGCTCCTTGTTGGAGGTGGCCAGCTTCTGGCTTGCTAGCTGCAAGGCCTCCGTCAACTCTTTCTGCTGATGAATATCGGTGTTGGTGCCAAACCACTTCAGCGGGGTGCCTTGCTCATCGCGCAGGGGTAGGGCCCGTACCAGAAACCAGCGGTACCGGCCATCGGTGCGGCGTAGGCGGGCTTCCACTTGGTAAGGCTGCCCGGTTTGCAGAGACACGTTCCAGAGCCGACGCATAGTGGGCAAATCCTGCGGATGAAAGAAGTCCATCCAGCCCGTGCCAATACCTTGTTCTGGTTGGCTGCCCGTGAACGAGATCCACTGCTCGTTATGGTACTCTACTTCACCGGTAGAGCTGGCCGTCCAGACTTGGTTGGAAATGGCATTGGTGAGCGTGCGGAACTCCATTTCGCGCTGCTCCACCTGCCGGCGCGCCAGCACCAAGTCGGTTACCTCGTAGGCAAACACCAGCACCCCATCAATCCGCTCCTGCTCATCATAGCGGGCCTGAATGATGTAGTTGAAATACAGCTCTTCAATAGGGCCCTCTTCGTAGCGTGCTACCGGCACAAGTAGAGCTTGATCTTCGTGGGTTTCGCCCGTTTCGTACACGTGGCGCAGGTTCCGGTATATGGCCTGGTCTTTCAGCTCGGGCAGCGCTTCCAAAGTAGGCAACCCCGCCAGCCGCCGCCCCGGAAACAGCTGCTGGTAGCCCGGGTTTACCAGTTCAAACACGAAGTTCGGACCATCGAGCACGCAAATGGCCGCCGGTGCCTGCATGAAAAACCGCTCTAGCCGGGCCCGTTGCCGCTCGGCCTCGGCGTGGGCCGCCAGGCTTTCCTTGGTGCGGGCTGCTACCCGGTTTTCAAGCTCAACGTTGTTGTTCAGAATTTCGGAGTTGGCCGATAGTAGCTCCTCATTAGCAGCCGCCAGCTCCTCGTTGGTAGCGGCCAGTTGCTGCTCACTTTCCTCTACGCGGCGCCGGGACAATACCTGCACGGTTACCTCGTAGGCAAATACCAGAATGCCGTCAATGGCACCGTCCAGATTGCGCGTTGCCTGGTAAATAAAGTTGTAGTACCGCTTTTCCAGCTCCTGCACCCCGGAGTTGTTGTGGTCGAGCTGTACCAGCATTTCGGTAGCGAAGTACGTTTCGCCGGTGCGGTACACCTCATCCAGCAGCTCAAATATAGGCTGGCCGGCCAGCTCAGGCATGGCTTCTCGAATGGGCTTGCCTAGCAACGGCCGGGTACCCACCAGCTGCTGATACAGCGGATTAACAAGCGTGAAAACGTGCTCCGGGCCCTCGAAAATGGTAATCATGGCCGGGGCCTGCATAAACAGGTGGTGCAGGCGGTTGCGCTGCGCTTCGGCTTCGGCGCGGGCCGCTTTTTCGCGGCGCTGGCTTTCGCGCAGGGCCAGCTCCACGGAGGTGCGCGTCTGCTCGGCCGTATCGGTAAAGCTCACTACCAGCCCTTCGCCCACGCGCCGTGCGGCCAAATGAAAGTAGTTATCTAGGTTGTCGCCTTGGTAGTTAATCTGATAATACTCCGGCTTACCCGAGCGGAAGGCTTGGCAGTGAAACTCGAAAACGCCGGTAGGCTGGGTGTGCGGAAACAGCTCCAGATAGGTTTGGGCCGGCTGGGCCGGCAACTGCAGCATCTGCTGAGCTTTCGGGTTGAGGTGCACAATCCGGAAGTCCACAATCTCGCTGGTACCAGCCGCTGCATACAGCGGATGATAGAGGGCTATTCCGGTGAGGGAAATATCCAGAATGCCTTGTAACAGGTCGTTCGCCGCGAAAATATCCTCTGCATCCGGGATACTAAAGGCAGAAGCAGGAGTGGGTTCAGGCACAATAACACGCAGCAAAAAGCCAGAAGATCAACTCACTAAAGGTGGCTCTGAGCACAACTTAAGTACCAAATACTGCTCTTGTACTTTAAATGTTGTGTTGTAGCCTGCCTGGTCCCTGCCAGCACGAGGCTGGAGGGGCGCTTACGTAATGCGACGAGGCTAGTAACCTAAGCGCCTAGCTGCTTTCGGCGGTGATGTCCGCCACGGTAAATCCGGCGGCGGTAAGTGCCTTAACAATAGCTTCTTTGCCGGGGTCGGTGGTCGCCACGGCTACTTCCGCCTCGCCGGCTTCCAGCAGGTCAACCACTAGGCCCAGGCCAGTGAGTACCTGCCGAGCCTGGCCAATGTTTTCCTGGCTGGATAGGGGCGAAATCTGTAACCGGTACCGGATCAGTTGGGTAGGGTTCGAATCGGGAGGGGTGCTGTGCATGGCATGAGTAATGATAGGGGTGGAAAGCGAAACCAGGGCCAAGCCCACTTCTATGTACTCTAATGGGCGAGCGAAGTTATGTTGAGTCGGCTCTAGGGCGGTTGCCAGGCAATCCTGTAGCTTCGTGCTTTCCGGCGCAACCGGCCTTTGCTTTGCGCGTCAGTAGCCCATCCTCACTTTTCATGCTTCCCTCCCGAATGACTTCTTTTTTCCGCCCGGCCGCTGTGGCCGCGCTTCTGGCCCTGGCGGCCCCGGTACTGGCCAAGGCCCCGCGTGAGCTGACCTACACCGTGAGCATGGACCCGGCCACCAACAGCAACGCCTTTCAGGTGAAGCTGCAGCTGCCCAAGCTCAAGAAAAACCAGGCCGTGTATCAGTTTGCAGCTACCGCGCCCGGCACCTACCAGGTAATGGACATGGGCCGCTTCGTGAGCAACTTCCAAGCCTTCGACGACAAAGGCAAACCGCTGGAAGCCAAGCAAATTTCCACGAACCAGTGGCAGTTGAGCAAGCCCGAGAAAACCCGCGAAATCCGGTACACCATTGCCGAAACCTGGGATACGGAAGTAAAGGAGCACAACATCTACCGTATGTGCGGCTCTTCGCTGGAAACCGACCACGCCCTGCTCAACGGGCAAACCTTGTTGGGCTACCCCCAGGGCATGCAGGATAAGCCCCTGCGCCTGAAGCTGGAGTACCCCAGCGGCTGGAAAGCGGGCTCGGTGCTGGTAACTGATAAAGACGGCTACTACAACCTCAAGAACTACGACCACGCCGTTGACTCGCCGATTTTACTAGGCCGCCTGACGGAGGCAAGCACCAAGCTAGGCAACGCCGATGTGGCCCTGTACTGCTACTCCGCCACCGACAAGGTGCAGGCCGAGCCGCTGCTGGGCTACATGCAGAAAATGCTGAGCGCTGCCCAAAGCTTTTTTGGGGGCCAACTGCCCGTGCAGCGCTACGCCTTCCTGTACCACTTCGCCGACCGCTCGGCAGGAGCTTGGGAACACTCCTATAGCTCCGAGTATGTGCTGCGCGAAACGCCGCTTACGCCGGAGTCGGCGCAGGGGGTAGTGGATATTGCCGCCCACGAGTTTTTCCACGTGATGACGCCGCTCAACATCCACTCTGAGGTAATTGAGCGCTTCAATTTTGTGGAGCCCACGGGCTCGGAGCACCTCTGGCTGTATGAAGGCACCACGGAGTGGGCCTCGCACATGATGCAGCTGCGCGGCGGCTTGGTACCCCTGGATGATTACCTGGGCATGCTGCACGACAAAGTGCAGTACGACCGCACCCGCACCGATACCACCTACAGCCTGAGCCGCCTGGGCCTGAACTCCTTCAGCGACGAAGGCCAGCAGCAGTACGGCAACATCTACCAGCGTGGCGCTCTCACGGCCGGCCTCCTGGACCTACGCCTCCTGGAGCTAAGCGGTGGCAAGCGCGGCCTGCGCGACGTGCTGGTAGAGCTTGCCAAGCAATATGGCCCTAGCAAGCCCATCAGTGAGAAGAATTTCTTCCAGGATTTCACCAAAATGACCTACCCCGAAATCGGGGACTTCTTTAAGCGCTACATCCAGAATGCGGAGCCGCTGCCCTTACAGGAGTACTACGCCAAAGTGGGTATCCGTTACGAGCCCATTCAGCACACGGGCAAGCAGGTTGCCACGCTAGGGCCACTAGGCCTCGCGCCCCGCGAAACCAGTGTGTACTTCACCAAAGTAGGCGGGCCAACGCAAGCGGCCGGTATTCAGGTTGGCGACCAGCTAGTGGCAGTGGATGGCGTGCGCAACGACTTTACGGCCCTGCGCCGCGTTTCTAGCCGTCAGCCGGGCTCTGAGCTGCCTATCACCATCAGCCGTAACGGGCAAGAGCAAACCGTGCGCGTAAAGCTGGGCAGCACTGAGGAGGTGAAGCGCTACGTGTTTACGCAGGACGCTGCCGCTACGCCAGCCCAACTGGCCCTGCGGGAGGTGTGGCTTAAAAACCTGTAAGCTGCTGCCTAGGTAGCGCTAGGGCTTAAACCGCCTGAAATCAAAAAGCCCCGGCAAGAGTTGCCGGGGCTTTTTGCGTAGGGGCCTAGGGGCACAGAAGCTAGGTCAGTGCGGAGCGGCCAGGCACTTCAGAAAAGGCGGCTGAGGCAATGCGGGTAGCCGCCTTAATGTCGCCGGCGGCATCACAGTAGCAGACGACGTATTCGGGGATGGTGTACGATGGCAGGGGAGTGTGGTCGATGTGGGGACTGCAGGCGTTGCGGGCAATGCATTGCCAGGGTTGCTGGCCATAACGCCGGTAGAGGTAGGCAAACAAGCCGCGCGGCGTATCAAAATCCAGGCGCCGGCCGGCCGGAACCTCGTGGAGCTGCAACGCTACCGAAGGACGAATTGTGGACTGGGTACGCATTGGGGTTGATTGTTAGGAGAAAAATGCCGCCCAAGCCTGCTTACATCGTGGCGGCTTCATAACAATCAAGTTAGCATAATAAAGTTGTTAACTGCTAGGTAGTTAGCGGCGAAATAAAACTGATTTTGGGTGCGTGAAATACGGAAGCTGAACCGAGCGCACGGGGGCAATGCCGCAACCCACTAGGTAGTGCCACCCATACCCCTAGGTCCTTCAGAGAGCCCAACCCCGGCTACTGCTCAGCGGCCACCACATACAGCGGGTCTTCCACAATATTAACTTCAATGAGGGCGTCGGCATTGCGTAGCAGCTGGCGGCAATCGGGGCTGAGGTGGCGCAGGTGCAGCGTTTTGCCGGCCTTGTGGTAGCGCTCCGTGAGTTTGTGTAGGGCCTCGATGCCTGACATATCGGCCACCCGGCTTTCGCGAAAGTCAATTACTACCTCAGCCGGATCGGTGGCAACCTCGAACTTATCGGTGAAGGCCTGCACCGAGCCAAAGAAAAGCGGGCCGTAGATTTCATAGTATTTCACGCCGGCCTCATCCAGGTACTTGCGGGCCCGGATGCGTTTGGCGTTTTCCCAGGCAAAAGCCAGCGCCGAAATCACTACCCCCAGCAATACGGCCAAGGCCAGGTTCTGGGAAACGGCCGTCACGAGGGTAACCAGCACCATCACGAGCACATCGGTGAGCGGCATGCGGCGCAGAATCCGGAGGCTGGCCCACTCGAAGGTGCCAATCACCACCATAAACATGACGCCCACCAGCGCCGCCAGCGGCAGCCGCTCAATTAGCGAAGAGCCCACCACCACAAACAACGCCAGCGCCACGGCCGCCACTACCCCCGAGAGCCGACCTCGCCCTCTCGACTCCAGGTTTACCATGGTTTGCCCAATCATGGCGCAGCCGCCCATGCCGCCGCAAAAGCCCGATACGATATTGGCCACGCCTTGCGCTACGCAATCTTGGTTGCCGCGGCCGCGCGTGTCGGTTATTTCATCCACCACCGTTAGCGTCAGCAGACTTTCCGTAAGTCCCACCAGCGCCATGATGATGGAATAAGGAAAAATGATGCGCAGCGTTTCCCAGGTTAGTGGCACCAGGGGCAGATGAAACTGGGGCAAGCCGCCCGCAATGGACGCAATATCACCCACTGACTTGGTTTCCAGCCCGCCCAAAAGTACGAGAGCCGACACCACAATAATGGCCGTGAGGGAGGCCGGCACAGCCTTCGTGAGCTTGGGCAGAAAATACACAATAGCCATGGTAAGGGCTACTAGGCCCAGCATGAGCAGCAACGGGGTGCCCGTAAGCCAGTGCTCGGCGCCGGCCGCATCATGCGTTTTAAACTGCTCTAGCTGAGCCATGAAAATGATTATGGCCAGCCCGTTCACAAAGCCAAACACCACGGGCTGCGGCACTAGCCTGATAAACTTGCCAAACCGCAGCACGCCCACGCCAATCTGAATCAGGCCCATCAGGGCTACGGCGGCAAACAGGTACTCCGCGCCGTGCTGCGCTACTAGGCTCACAATCACTACCGCCACTGAGCCGGCGGCTCCGGAAATCATGCCCGGCCGTCCGCCCAGCAAGCTGGTAAGCAGGCAAATGATAAAGGCCGAGCCAATGCCCACCAATGGGCTGATATGCGCCAGCAAGGCAAAGGCCACCACCTCGGGTACTAGGGCTAAGGCCGTTGTGAGGCCGGCCAGGATTTCGTTTTTAGGATTGACCTTATACTGTGCCAGATAAGGCAGGAACGTGGGCATACGGAAGGGCAAGACAAGACAAAAGAAAAGCCGCACGCTCCCGGCTAGGAAGCGGCGGCGCAGGGCAAGCCAGCCAGCGCTCAGGGTGGTGTGAGCGGCAAGAAATGCAAAGAATAAGCTGACATGTGCAGCCGCAAAGATAGATGGCGGCAAGCGTCGGGCGGAACTACTAGGGTGGTATCGACTTAAAACCGGTTCATAAAAAAGCCCCACCTAGTACCTGTTCGGCAGAGGGGAGAGGCTCCGGCCGTTAGGTACCAAGTGAGGCAAGCGGTTTTAGCAGGCCTAGTGGGCGTGGAAGGTAAGTACCGGCTGCGCCGCGTTCAGGGCTACACTTTCCGAAACACTACCCTGCAGCAAGTGGCTAAGCCCCGTGCGGCCATGCGTCAGCATCACCACTAAGTCGGCGTGGGCCTGCTCCGCAAAGCGCGGAATGCCAGTGGTGGCGCGGGGCGCATCAAATACATCGGGTTCGTAGCGCTTGAGCTGGTGCCGCTGCGCAAAGGAGTGAATGCTTTCCAGGGCGGCTTCGTGGCGGTCGGCGGAGGGCACCACGTCCAGTAGGTGCAGCAGGGCGTCGGGGAATATCTCCTGCAGCTGCCGCAGGCTAGGAATGGCGCTATCGGCTTCAGGCGAGAAATCCGAGGCAAACACAATGTGCCGAACCTCGAAATGCGGCGCCGGATGTTTTACCGTGAGCACGGGGCAGGGTGCGCGTCGCACAATATGCTCGGTATCAGTGCCCAGGAAATACTCCTGCCAGGAATTGTGCTTCTGAGCGCCCATCACCACCAAATCGATATCCAGCTCCTGAATCGTGTCCAGTACCGCCGACTCGAACTCTGTAGTATGCGTGGTGTGCACCAACTCCTGCACTTTTACCCCGGGGGCCAAGTGGTGCGCTTCATCTATCAGCTCGTGCATGCGGTGCTTTACTACCTGCAGCATTTTCAGGGTGAATACATTGTTGAGGCCGCCGCCGCCCGCTAGCCCCCCGGTGGAGGCAAACCGGGCAGTTTCGGGCAGCTCCACTACGTGCAGAAGCGTAACCCGCCCGGCCGTCCGGTGCGCCAGCTGCATGGCTACTTCAAAGGCGTTGTGCGCTTCGGCAGAAAAATCGGTGGGGACCAGGATATTTTTCATGGGAGTAGCGGAAGGGTAGGGAGAACAAGAGAGCAGGCTAGGTACAGACGAGCTGTATATACTGCATAATTTAAATATAATTTTGTCTGGTGTCAAGGAAAGAGCCAGCTATATTTTACGGTGTCAAGGATATGTTCATGCAGGTAGCCAGAGAGTTATGAAGGAGTGTAGGCGTTTATCTGGGGTTTGCTGCTGTACAAGAGCTAGTACAGCAAGCTTGGGCTAAACCCACCAATGCCCAGACCCAAAGCATAACATCACTTCGGACCCGGGCATTGGTGGGGAACTGCTCACAAAGTCTTTTTCAGAGCAGCCTACCTGAAAAGCAGCTATTCGCCGCCGTAGCGGCTTTTGCCCCCGCCGCCGGCATCCATGCGCACGATGCGGGGCAGGAAGGACCCTAGTACATCTACCAGATCTTGCTGGTGGGCCATAACTTGGTGAATGTCTTTGTAGGCCATCGGGGCCTCGTCTAGTCCGCCCCCAATGAGCTCAATACCATGGTCGCGGAGGTGGCGGCGTACATCGCCTTCAGAAAGGTTTTTCTTGGCCTCCGTGCGCGACATACGGCGGCCCGCGCCGTGCGAGGCCGATTGGATGGAGTCTCGCTCGCCGCGGCCCCGTACAATAAATCCGGGCGCCGTCATGGATCCCGGAATGACGCCGAGTACCCCTTTGCCAGCGGGCGTTGCGCCCTTGCGGTGCACAATGGCTTCGCGGCCATCGGGCAGGGTTTCTTTCCAGGCAAAGTTGTGGTGGTTTTCCACTTTTGCCAGCGGCTTCTCACCCAGGGCCTGGCTAAGGCGGCGGTGAATGTCGCGGTGGCAGGCCGAGGCGTAGTCGCCGGCCAGGTTCATGGCGCGCCAGTACTCCTGGCCTTCCTGGGTGTCGAGGTCGAGCCAGGCGAGGTAGCGCGCTTCGGGCGGCAGCGGGCACTTGCTCATGGCCACCTTGGTGTAGTGCTGGGCAATGGCGGCGCCCAGCCCCCGCGAGCCGCTATGCGACAACAAACCCAGGTACTGCCCCACGGGCACGTCCAGCTCATTATCAGGGCTAGTAATATCTACAATGCCCCACTCCACAAAGTGGTTGCCGGAGCCCGAGGACCCGAGCTGGTTGATAGCAGCTTCACGCTTGCCCCGCACCACGGCAATTTCCTTGAACTCCGGCCGGTCCAGAATCGGGTCGTCGGTGGGATTCTTGAACACTTCTTTGCCGCCAAAACGGGTATGGTTGTGCAGCAGCTTCTTGAGTTCCTGAGTGCGCTGCTCCAAGTAGTGCGGGGGTAAGGGGAATACCGACAGCGCCATGCGGCAGCCAATATCCATGCCCACGCCGTACGGAATCACGGCGTTATCCACGGCCAGCACCCCGCCAATAGGCAGGCCGTAGCCTTGGTGGGCATCGGGCATCAGGGCCCCATCAAGCGTAACGGGTAGCTTCATAGCGGTGTCCATCTGCTTGCGGGCGCCATCCTCAATAAAGGCTTCGCCGTAGCGGCGGTAGTCCTTTATCTCAGGGTTGAGGCCTACGTCGCGCTTAGGGTCGGGCACGAATTCCTTGGCCAGTTCCCGCCACAAAGAGTCGCGGAGGTAGGCATAGGGGTCTTCCTTGATTTTTTGAAGTAGAGCTAGGGCGCTGCCTTTGTCCATTTTTTTTAGCTGCCGGTCTTCCAGAATATCAAGCGCCAGCGTGGTGGCGCGGCCTTCGGGGTAGCCTATTTTGCGCAGGTCGTTGCCGCGCAGTTTGTTGGTTGCCATAGTGTAGGAGAGAAGGGTGGTACCAGGTTGTAGCGGGCAGATGGCGTACTAGGTTATGGTTGAGCTTGAACCAAGAGCCGCCTTCCTGCTAGCCCGCCGTTAGGGCTCAACCCATGCTAGCTCGTCCGAAACATGGCCCGTGGTTTCGCGTTGGCGAACTTGCAGGCCGCGTGGCTCTCACTGGGGAACTACTCCGCGCGTTGTTGCTTTATACCTCTCTGGGAAGAAAATTTCCTAGCCCTCTTATGTCCATGAACCCACTCGAACTAGATAAAGCCACGTTTCAGAATTCCTTTGTGGAAGAGCTGCGCGGCGAAGACTCCGGCGACAACCGCCCCCGGCAAGTGCCCGGCTACACCTACTCCCGCGTAACGCCCACTCCCGTGCAAGACCCACGGTTGCTGGCCTGGTCCGAGGACCTGGCGGCTTACCTTGGCCTAGTGCGCCCACCCGAGCGCGGCCCGGCCGTAGATGCGCTAGCGGGCAACCTCGTGACCTCCAGCATGAAGCCCTTTGCGGCCCGCTACGGCGGCCACCAGTTTGGTAACTGGGCCGGGCAGCTCGGCGACGGCCGCGCCATTTCGCTGGGTGAGCTGACAGCTACTGATAACACCATCTGGGAAGTGCAACTGAAAGGCGCCGGCCCCACACCGTACTCTCGCCGCGCCGATGGCCGGGCGGTGCTGCGCTCCTCGGTGCGGGAGTTTCTGTGCTCCGAGGCCATGTACTACCTCGGCGTGCCCACCACCCGCGCCCTCAGCCTGGTAGCTACCGGCGACCAGGTAGTGCGCGACATGTTTTACAATGGCAACGCCCGCCCCGAGCCCGGTGCTATTGTGGCCCGCGTGGCGCCTACCTTCATTCGGTTCGGCAACTTCCAGATTATGCTGGCCCACGGCGAGATGGACAACCTACGCGCCCTCGCCGACTACGTCATTCGGCGCCACTATTCCGAGCTGGGCGAGCCCTCGCCGGCGGTGTATGTGCGCTGGTTTGAGGAAGTGTGCCGCCGTACGGCCGTCATGATTGCGCACTGGATGTCGGTGGGCTTTGTGCACGGCGTGATGAACACCGATAACATGTCCATCCTGGGCCTCACCATCGACTACGGCCCCTACGGCTGGCTGGAGCCCTACGACCCCGACTGGACGCCCAACACCACCGACTTTGGCGGGCGGCGCTACGCCTTCGGGCAGCAGCCGCGGGTAGCACTCTGGAACCTGATGCAGTTGGGGCAGGCCATTTCGCCGCTGGTAGAGGACGTGCAGCAATTGAATCCGGCCCTTGATGTGTACATCCAAACCCTGGAAAACACGCGCCACGACATGATGCTGCGCAAGCTGGGCCTTACCTCCCTAGCCCGCACCGAGGACCAAACCCTCTTCGATGACTTGCACGAAGTATTAGCCGCTTCGGAAGTGGATATGACGCGATTCTTCCGCCAGTTGTCTCACACGGCCCCAGCTGTACTGACGGCCCCGGAAACCGAGGATGCTGCCTTGCGCCTACTGCTACAAGATGCGGCGTACTCCATGGCTCCCGCCGAAGAGCAAGCCTTGCTGGCGTGGCTGCAACGCTACCTGCAACGCCTGCGGCAAGAGCAAGCTAGCCCGGAAGCCATTCGGGAAAGCATGCTGCAAGGCAACCCCAAGTATGTGCTGCGCAACTACCTGGCCCAGCAAGCCATTGAAGCCGCCGAAACCGGCGACCTATCCTTGCTTAACCGCCTGATGGAAGTGCTTAAAACCCCGTTCGCGGAGCAGCCCGAGCATGATGACCTGGCCGCCAAGCGCCCTGACTGGGCCCGCGAAAAACCAGGTTCCGCCACGCTCTCGTGCAGCTCGTAAGCCCAGCTTTGATTTAGTAAACACAGAAAGCCCTGGCAATTGTCGGGGCTTTCTGTGTTTACAGGGGCTAGCAGTTACATATCTAGCACCAGCACTAGGGCATTTTCACTGAGGGCTTCCAGCTCTATTTCGCTCGTTTCCCACAGCGCCAGGCCGTCTTTTTCATGTAGCAACCGGCCTGCTACCTCAAAGGCCCCGGCCAATACAAATACAAAGAGCTGCCGGTTGGCGCCTCGAAGCGTATGAATGGCCTCGTGCCGGCCGGCAAACCGGCCTAGGCTTAGTGAGAAGGGCAAGGCCGACCCCACCTCGGCAGCCACCACTTCCGTGAGCGTGTTAGCTATTTCCGGCGCCTCGAAGGTGTATATGTGGTCGGAGAAGGAGGCTTCGGGTTCGGCGGTTAGCCAAAGATGCAGAAAGCTGATCAGCTCTGTATCATAAGGGTTGGTGAACTGTACGGTGCTTTGGGCCGGCAGCGTCAGGAGCTGGATTTCCTCCACGTGCACCAAGGCGGCGTAGCCGGGCGAGGCCGTCACTTTCACGCCACCGGTGATGGGGATAACCAGCAGATGAGAAGCCTGCTCGGCCACCAATTCCAGGCTGTGCGAGGTGGCCAGTGTTTCTTCATTCAGCCCAAAAAGGCCACCGAATGCGCCCTTGTGCTCATGCTGAAAGCTACCGAAGCTAAAGGTGCTGTAGCGCCGGTGCTGTGCCGATTCTGCTAGCCCCCGTTGCTCGGCCAAGTACATCTTGCCGGGTGTGTGCCGCATCATGGTACTAGGCAGGTTGCAAGGAGTGGATAGACAGGTAAGGCTGCAGCTGAATCAGGTGCGTCAGGGTTTCAGCGCTAGGCTCTTGCGGCGCCGAAACCAACAGGTACGTCCCGATGGTGTCGTGCCACACGAGCGGTTCCGAGTAGAAGTTGATGGCTACCTGGTGCCGGGCTTTATCGAGTAGGTCGGAGTTGATGATTTCAAATTGAAACTGGCTGAACGGCAGGAAGTGCCGGCCCAGGTTGTTGAGCACTTCCGGCACCAGGCCGCCCAGCTGCTGCAAGTACCCGCGTACGGCCGCACTCACCAGAAAATGTAGCTGCCCGGCGCCGGGCGCGTGCTGCACTAGCTCCCCAAACGTCCGAAACCGCCGCTCCTGATTGAAGTACTGTGCCTGCAGGCGAAACTCCGCGTACGTATCCTCGAACACCAGCTTATCCCAGGGCTGAGCGGAGCTGGCATCCATAATTTTTCGATAGCACAACGTGATGCGGCGGTCGGCCATAATGCAAAAGGAAATTTAGGCGGGAGGTTGGGGGCCAAAAGAGGGCTAGGCGGCCACGGCAAAGGCAATGGAAAGCTCAAAACCGGCCGTGGTGCTGCCCGTTACGGTAGCCAGCTCTTGCGAAACCCCGTCGCTGAACACGTTGTCGTTGGCATTGGAAGTGTAGCCGCTCATGCCTTTGGTGTAGCCGTTCACAGCCGCCACTGCCGAGCCGGTGCCTTCCGGAAACGCAATCTGGGTTACTTTAAGCGAGGTGCCACTTGCTGAATAGATATGCACATGAATGTGGGTGGCGCGGCCCGAATACCAACCCGGAAAAATGGAGGTAAACGTGACCTGCCCGTTGGCGTTGGTGGTTTGGCGGCCGCGCAGAAAGTGCACCGCCTGGTAATTAGTTGACTGCATGCCTGAGCCACCGTACTCGGAGTAGTTGCCTTGCGCGTCGCAGTGCCAGATATCTACCAGGGCGCCGGCCAGTGCCGCGCAGCCTGC
Organism: Hymenobacter seoulensis; assembly: GCF_054780535.1. NCBI lineage: Bacteria > Pseudomonadati > Bacteroidota > Cytophagia > Cytophagales > Hymenobacteraceae > Hymenobacter > Hymenobacter seoulensis. The sequence goes on along the minus strand of NZ_BAAGWD010000001.1, from coordinate 952,160 downwards.
ATTGCTGTTCGTAATCGTGATGGTAGCCGTCAGTTTATAGCCCGAACGGCCATCCGTGATGTCACTGCGCACATAAGAGGCCGGCACTTTGGTTGGGAAGGGCCCTTGGGTTTCGGTGGGAGCTACGGCACAATTGCTGGTGCTGCCTGTGCCGCCAGTTGCCCCGCCGGTGCTGGTGTCGGGCGCAACGGTTTCGGCGTCTTTGCTGCAAGCGGCCAGCAGGGCGGGCGTCGAGATGGCGCCTACCAACAGGCTTTTAAGGAAGTGCTTTCTTTCCATGGGGTAGTGAGAAGGATAGGTGAGGTAATGCAGCGAATTTGTGTCTCGAAGGTGGGCACCTGAGCCGCACTAGGTCGCCTGCAATCGACAACCCTGCCGGTATTCCCGACGAACTCCGACTTTCTTTCGCGTGGTAACTGACTTGTTTTCTGCGGCCAAAGCAGAAGCTGGTGGTCCGGTTGGTGCGCATCAGGCCCTCGTTCCCGACCTTTGCCCGCATGCACACCCTAGCACAGCTGCGCGCCGGAGAGCTGGCCGGCACCCAACGCCTCGACCTATCAGCCGGCCTCACCGAGTTTCCGCGCGAAATCTTTGACCTGGCCGACACGCTGGAAATCCTGAACTTCTCGGGCAACCAGCTCTCCTCACTGCCCGATGACCTGGGCCGGCTGCGGAAGCTGCGCATCCTGTTCTGCTCCGATAATTTGTTCACGGAAGTGCCCGCCGTGCTAGGGCAGCTGCCGGCGCTAAGCATGGTGGGCTTCAAAGCCAATCAGATTCAGACGCTGCCGGCAGCGGCCCTCTCACCCAACTTGCGCTGGCTGATTCTCACCGATAACCAACTCCGGGAGCTTCCCCCAGAAATTGGAAACTGCACGCGGTTGCAGAAGCTGATGCTGGCCGGTAACCAGCTGCGGGAGCTGCCCACTACCCTGGCCGCCTGCACCAACCTGGAGCTGCTGCGCATTGCCGCCAACCGCCTCACGGAGTTGCCCGCGTGGTTGCTTACCCTGCCGCGCCTCACGTGGCTGGCCTACGCCGGCAACCCATTCAGCGAGGCGCCCGAAGCCGCGGCCTTGGCTAAGCATCCTATTCAAGCAATTTACTGGCAGGAGTTAACGGTGCAGCAGCAGCTAGGCGAAGGTGCTTCGGGCAACATCTACCGCGCTCAGTGGATTGCCCCGGCCGCTGTGCCGCAGGACGTAGCCGTGAAAGTGTTTAAAGGCGCCGTAACCAGCGACGGACTGCCGCACAGCGAGATGGTGGCCTGCATTAGTGCCGGCACCCATCCACACCTGACCACAGTAGAAGGCAAGCTCACCGGGCACCCAACCGGCGCCGAAGGCCTCGTGCTCAAGCTCATTGACCCGGAGTTTCGTATTCTGGCCGGGCCGCCTAGCTGGAATTCCTGTACGCGCGATGTATACGGGCCGGAGGCTCAGTTCAGCCCCGCAACGGCCCTGCGCATTGCCCGCGGCATTGCCAGCGCCGCCCAGCACTTGCACGCCCAGGGCATTCTGCACGGCGACCTATACGCCCACAACATCCTCACCGATGCCCACGGCCACGCCCTGCTTAGCGACTTTGGTGCCGCCTGTTTTTTCAATCCTGCTGATGCCGAAACAGCCCAGGCCTTGCAGCGCTTAGAGGTGCGTGCCTTTGGCTGTCTGCTAGAGGAGTTGCTGGACCACTGCCACTTCTTACCCACGGACTTGAGCGCCCATCAAACCCTAGCAGAATTACAGCGCCGCTGCCTGTTGCCGGCGGTGGCAGAGCGCCCCTTGCTGACCGAGGTGGTGCAGGCACTTGCCGAGGTTGAGCTGGCGGAAGATCCTGGCCGCTAAATCTGCCGGCTCAGCCACGTATAGGCCGAAGCTACGTCATCAAATAGCACTACCATGGGGCGCGTTACAAACTGCATGGCCGTATCCATAGACTTGCGCGCCGACCAATGCGGTGGGTACACCCAGGCTACATAGCGCATGCCTTTATCGGCGAGTAGGCTGTAGTAGCTGCCGCCTACCCAGCGGGCGCCGCCCTCCCAGTCGCTGGTTACCTGGCTGTTGTCGTTAAGCATTTTGCGGCACGGGCGCTGCGCCAGCAACTGTAATATCAGCTCGCCACCGGTCTGGGCTGAGGTTGCATCGTGCGTGCCTTTCCATTCCACGTACAACCAGTGGTTGTTGAGGTCATAGCAGATAGAAAGGGAAGGGGTATCGTAGAGTTGCTCCATACGTACGGCCAGCGAAAAGACGGAAGCATCCAAGTCAGGTTCTGGAAGATAAGCGTTTCATTTCAACCTCGAGAGTAAATTATCAATGCTGCGTTGGATTGACATCCTGACCTTCGCCAAATACAGCAACCCCGAGCCGCCCCTCCGGGTGCAATGGTCGGAGGCGGTATGGCAAACCAAGCTCACGCCCGCGCAATTTCAGGTGCTGCGCCTGAAAGCCACCGAGCCGCCCTACCGCAACGCTTTCTGCCGCTCGTATGAGCCGGGCCTGTATGCCTGTGCCGGCTGCGGCAGCGCGCTGTTCAGTTCAGCGACCAAGTACCACGCCATTTCCGGCTGGCCGAGCTTCACGCAGCCGGCTGCTAAAAACGCTATCCGGTATGCCTTTGATGACAGCCACCACATGCAGCGAATAGAAGCGCTTTGCAATGTTTGTAGCGGGCACCTTGGGCATGTGTTCCCCGATGGGCCCGCGCCAGCAGGAGTGCGCTACTGCATTAATTCAGAAAGCCTGGTATGGTTGGAGCCTAACGAGGACCTAGCAAAACCCTGATCTGAAACATTCAGTATTGTCATTCCACCTGTGCGGCGCCACTACCGGCCTGCAGGAATCCTTCTAACTGCCGATAGTTTTTATGTCCAAGTCACCCGATCCGGCCTCCAGCCCTGCTTTTACTGGTTTTGTGCACGTGCGCGGCGCCCGGGAACACAACCTCAAAAACATCGACCTGGAAATTCCGCGCGATGCCCTGGTAGTATTTACGGGTGTGTCGGGTTCCGGCAAATCGAGCTTGGCGTTCGGCACGCTGTACGCCGAGGCCCAGCGGCGCTACCTGGAGTCGGTGTCGCCGTATGCGCGGCGCCTGTTCCACCAAATGGCCGTGCCTGAGGTTGATGCCATTGAAGGGCTGCCGCCTGCGGTGGCCTTGCAGCAGCAACGCGGCACGCCCACTACGCGCTCCTCGGTGGGCAGCGTTACTACGCTTTCCAATCTGGTGCGCATGCTTTACTCCCGGGCCGGCGACTACCCTGCTGGGCAGCCCATTGTGTACGCCGAAGGCTTTTCGCCGAATACGCCCGAAGGCGCTTGCCCCACCTGCCATGGACTAGGTCGCGTGTATGAGGTAACCGAACAAAGCATGGTGCCTGACCCCTCCTTGACCATACGGGAGCGGGCTATTGCGGCTTGGCCCCAGGCCTGGGGTGGCCAAAACCAGCGCGACATTCTGGTAACCATGGGCTTTGATGTAGACCGGCCCTGGCGTGAGTTGCCCCAGAAGGACCGGGACTGGATTCTGTTTACGGAAGAGCAGCCCGTGGTGCCCGTGTACCCCGGCTACTCGCCCCAGGAAACCCAGCGCGCGCTGCGGCGCAAGGAGCCACCAAACTATATGGGCACCTTCACGAGTGCCAAGCGGCATGTGTTGCACACCTTTGCCACCACGCACAGCCCCCTCATGAAACGGCGGGCCCTGCAGTACATGCTCAGCACGGAGTGCCCGCTCTGCCACGGCAAGCGCCTGCGGCCCGAATCATTAGCCGTAACATTTGCCGGGCTGGATATTGCTGAGCTGTCAGGGTTGCCGCTGAAGCGCGTGGCCAACCTGCTGCGGCCCTTTGCCGATGGCACAGCGCACGGCCGCAAAAAGCACGATGCTGCCCACCCTGAACAGGTGATTGTAGCCCAGCGCATTGCCGCCGACTTGGTGGCACGGTTGGCCGTGCTACTGGACCTAGGGCTGGGCTACCTTTCGCTGGAGCGCAGCACCCCTACGTTGTCGCCGGGGGAGCTGCAGCGGTTGCGGCTGGCTACTCAGTTGTATTCCAATCTGTTTGGGGTAGTGTATGTGCTCGATGAACCGTCGGCCGGACTTCATCCTTCTGACACGGAAGCCTTGCTCAACGCCCTGGCTGGCCTGAAAAGCGCGGGCAACTCGCTGTTCGTGGTCGAGCACAACCTCGACGTTATCCGGAAGGCGGATTGGCTGGTAGATGTCGGCCCAGCGGCCGGCGAGCAGGGGGGCGAAGTGCTCTACAGCGGTCCGCCCGCGGGGCTGGAAAACGTACTTGCCTCCCAAACCCGGCGCTACCTCTTCGGGGAAGGCAAACCTGCCAGCCAGTCGCCGCGCACACCCTCGGGCTGGCTGAAGCTGGCCGGCGTACGGCGCAACAACCTAGTAGGGCTGGAGGTGGCGTTTCCGCTAGGGGTATTTACCACCGTAACCGGCGTGTCAGGCTCGGGCAAATCCAGTTTGGTCAGCCAGGTGCTGGTAGAGCTGGTAGCTGCACATCTGGGCCATGAGCTAGCCCCCGAGGAAGAGGAAACCGACCCGTTGGAGCGCACCACCCCGCTTGAAACGGGCGGCCATATCGTGAGCGGTATGGAGCACATCAAGCGGCTGGTGCGCGTCGATCAGAAGCCTATTGGCCGTACGCCGCGCTCCAACATGGCTACCTACACGGGCCTCTTTGACCACGTGCGCAAGCTGTTTGCTGCCACACCCGCTGCCCGTAAGCGCCGCTACGATGCCGGCCGGTTTTCCTTTAACGTAGCCAAAGGCCGCTGCGAAAATTGCCAGGGCGAAGGCTTCGTGATGGTTGAGCTATTATTCTTGCCTAGTGTGTACGCGCCCTGCCCGGTGTGCCACGGCGCCCGCTACAACGCCAAAACCCTGGAAATAACCTACCGCGACAAGAACATTGCCGAAGTATTGGGCCTGACCGTGGATGCAGCCTGGGAGTTTTTTTCGGAAGAGCCCGCGGTGCAGCGCGCCCTCACGGTATTGCGCGAAGTAGGCCTGGGCTATCTGCGCTTGGGCCAACCGGCCACCGAGCTTTCGGGCGGGGAGGCGCAACGCATCAAGCTGGCTACGGAGCTGCAGCGCGCCCAGCGCGGCAACTCGTTGTACATCCTTGATGAACCAACCACCGGCCTGCACCCCTCAGACGTAGAAAAGCTGCTGGCCCAACTAAACGGCCTCGTGGAGGCTGGCAACACGGTACTGGTAGTAGAGCACGACATGCGCGTAGTAGCCAGCAGCGACTGGGTGCTGGACATTGGGCCCGGTGCCGGCGACGAAGGCGGCCGCGTGGTGGTGGCCGGTACGCCGGCGGAGGTGGCCCGCGCCAAGGAGAGCCGAACCGCGCCGTATCTAGCTCGTTTTCAGAAGTAATCAGTTCACTTTTACGCAGTAGGGTATGTCTTCTTTCCTGGAGGAATTTCTGCGCAATCCGGCGGTAGTAGGCTCCATGGTGCCTAGCTCGCGCGAACTCACCGATAAGGTGATGGAGCCTATTGACTTCGCCAGCGCCACGTGCATAGTAGAGTACGGGCCCGGAACCGGTGTTTTTACCGATGTGCTGCTGCAACGGCGGCGGGCCGAAACGGTACTTGTGCTGGTAGAGGTAAACCGCCGGTTTTGCAAGTTGCTGCAGGAGCGATACGCGGGCCAGCCCAACGTGCACGTGGTGCACGGCTCCGCCGATAAAACCAGCCAGTATCTGCAGCGCTTTGGCGTTGAGCAGGTTGATTATGTAGTGTGCGGGTTGCCGTTTTCCTCGTTGCCCCGGCGCCTGGGCTGGCGCATTCTGGAGCACACACGCAGTATTCTGCTGCCCAATGGCAAGCTGGTGTTGTTTCAATACTCCTTGCGCAATGAGCGGCTGTTCGGCAAATTCTTCCGCCAGGTCAACCAGGAGCATGTGCTCCTGAATCTGCCCCCTGCCTACGTCCTAACATATGTTCCGGAGCCAGCTACTGCGGAGCGCACGCCTGCGCCGGCTACTAGGCAGCAAGCACCTGCAACAGTGCCGGGAGAGGCGCACCCGTAGCAGCAAGGCCCCAGGGCGTACCTTCGTGCATCAGCGGAAGCTGGAGCGCAAACTCCAAGCGGCACGCCTGGGTCTTGGCTTCCAGGAGGAGGCCCGTTTTCTTTATTTTTTGGCTGGTATGAGTTTGTTACGCGTTGCGGGAATTGGGTTGCAGGAGAGAGAGAACCTAGTGTTGCACGACATCACGTTTACGCAACAAGAATTTCAGAAAGTAGCTATTGCGGGCGAAACCGGTTCCGGAAAAAGCACCTTGCTGCAAATCATATCCGGCCTAGTACAACCTACCATCGGCGACGTGTGGGTGGATGGCACGCGCGTAAAAGGCCCGCTCGATAGGCTGGTGCCCGGCACGCCCGGGGTGGCGTACCTTTCGCAGCAATTTGAGCTGCCCAAATTTTTGCGTGTAGAGCAGGTGTTGCGCTACGCCAACAAGCTCACGGCCCCGGCCCTTGATAATCTGTATGATGTGTGCCGCATCCGGCACTTGGCCCAGCGCCGTACCGATCAGCTTTCGGGCGGCGAGCGGCAGCGCATTGCCCTGGCCCGGCTGCTGCTTTCCTCGCCTCGCCTGCTGCTGCTCGATGAGCCCTTCTCCAACCTCGACCTGGGGCACAAGCAGATTCTGAAAGCCGTGATTCAGGATATTGGCGAGCAGCTGCATATTACGTGCACGCTCATTTCCCACGACCCCCTCGATACCCTTTCCTGGGCCGATGAGCTGCTGGTGATGCAAAGCGGCCAGATTATTCAGCGCGGCACGCCCCGCCACATCTACACGCAGCCCGTGAGCCCCTACGCTGCGGCCCTGTTCGGCGACTATAACCTGGTAGAGCCTGGTCCGCTGCTAGGTGCCCTTGCGGCCCAAGCCGGCCTGAAGCCCAAGCGTGGCAAGCGCCTACTCATCCGGCCCGAAATGCTAACACTAGCCCCCGCCGGAGCCGGAACCCTGACCGGTACGGTGGAGCGCATCCGGTTTTTCGGGAGCTACACTGAGGTGGAGGTGAGCCTGCCCGGCGGGAAACTGAAGCTACGAACCACTGCTGCTAGCCTGCACCCGGGGGCCGATGTTTCCCTGGCCGTGCCTGCCAACGGTATGTGGTATGTGTAGCTATCAGTAAGAGAGTAGACTAGGGTGCCACTTGCCGCCAACCCCACAGCACAAAAAAATAAACAACAGCTTAAACCAGCCACGCAGATTTTGTCGTACGGGGTAGTCTATCTATACCTATAAGCTGTTTTTATGAACGATGACGTTCGCTTACTGGAAGGTGACCGGCGTTTTAGGGCCCTGTTCGAGCACAACCCCGATTTCGTGCTGTTCCAGAATGATGCGGGAATTATTCTAGATGCCAATCCGGCATTTCTGGCGCTGGTGCATCAGGAGAAGGAGGCTGTGCTGAACCGCCCATTTGCCGATTTTTTGCCGCTCGAGGCGCGCCCCTTATTTCATGAGAAGCTGATGGAAGCTTTCCAGGGCCATCCGGTGCAGTTTGAAACGGGTGTGCAGCTGCTCGGGGCTGAATTCAAAGTGCTGAATGTGACGAAAGTGCCGCTCTGGATGGGAGGCAAGATTGTGGGCGTGCACGTGGTCAGCAAAGACATTACGTCTGCCGCCGTTGCCCAGCAAGTCATTCAGAATCAAGCAAAGAAGCTCAACACCATCTTCGAGAGCATTACCGACGCTTTCTTTCTGCTCGATACGCAGGGTACGTTCACCTACGTGAACGGGGAAGTAGAGCGCCTGTTGGGCATTGCGCGTGGGCAGCTGCTAGGCAAACGAATCAAAGAAACCTTCCCCGGCGACTTCATGATTCCGTTTTACAAGCACTTTGATCAGGCCATTGACACAGGCACTGCCGTGCACTTCGAGGAGTTTTTCGAGCCCCGGCAGCTGTGGCTAGAAGTGAAGGCGTTTCCCTCTGAGGAAGGCCTGTCGGTGTACTTTTCCAATGCCACGGAAAAGATAAAGGCGCATCAGCAGCTATACCGCCACAACCAAGACCTACAGCAGTTTGCCTACATCGTATCGCACAACCTGCGCGCGCCGCTTACCAACATGCTGGGGTTAGTTGATTTACTGATTGACTTGGCCAAAGACGCGCCCGAATACGATAACCTGCTGGCACACTTGCGCTCCAGCACCGAGCAGCTCGATACGGTGCTGCGCGATATGAACACCATTCTGACTATCCGCGACAAGCAAGAAACTACGGAGCCGGAGTTGGTGCCCCTGATGGAGGTAGTAGAGCAAGCCACGCAAAGTCTGCACGATGCCCTACAGGAGGCCGGGGCCGAAGTACACTGCACCATTCCGGATACCGTGAGGGTACGCGGCAACCGCGCTTACCTCTACAGCATCTTCTTCAACTTGCTTTCCAACTCCCTGAAGTACCGCATTAAAACGCGGCCGTTGCGCGTTGATATTTCGGCGGCCGACGCTCATCCGGAGCCCGGCGTGCAGGTAATTGTGGCAGATAACGGGTCTGGTTTTGATATGCAGCGCGCTGGCAATGAAGTGTTTAAGCTTTATAAACGGTTTCATGATCATCCGTCTGGCCGGGGTATGGGTCTCTATCTGGTAAAAAACCACGTAGAAGCTATGGGAGGCCATATTGAGGTGTACAGCGAAGTAAACCACGGCACCCGTTTCACAATACAACTAGCCTGATTTTACGATATGCGCATTGTTCTCATCGACGACGACTCCACCAGCATTTTCCTGATGCGCATGTTGCTGCAACTGGAAGAGCTTGCTGATAGCGTTACCTCGTTTCAGTCGGGACAGGAGGCGCTGGAGTATTTGCGCCAAAGCCCACCGGAGCAGCGCCCCGAAATTATCCTGCTCGATTTGAACATGCCCGTTATGAGTGGCTGGGATTTTCTGGAGGCCGTTTCAGATGAAGCTTCGGACCTGCTAAGCGGCTGCCGCATCTATATTTTAACGTCCTCACTGGCCCAAACCGATTCCTTGCGGGCGGCAGATAACCCCTTGGTTACGCGCCTGATACATAAACCCCTAGACAAGGCCGAGCTAAAGCTTATTAAGGCAGAAGTGGGCGTGAACAGCCACTAGCGCAGGCAAAAGCGTGAAGTGGCTAAGCCACAACGCAGTATTGAATACCGAAGAATAAACCGGAACTTGCCTACTGCCGCCAGCAGGCGCTAGCCGCCTTAGCTCAACAATGCGGTACGTTTGTTGTTAGGCTTATATGAACTTAACCTGGCTGCCCGCTCTTTACTGAAGCAGTGGCCGGAAGGAGTAGCCCGATCGAAAACGGTTCGGGCCTCCGCTGCACCTAGTAGCCTACCGCATAGCCAGCTGGTTGCGCGTCCCTTTCAGGGTTCCCCTTTCTATGTCTGCTACTTATCAACCCTCTGCCGAGCTTCTGCAGACATTTGGCTTTTCCCGCCATAACGCTCCGCCCGGGCAGATCCGCTTTAGTAGGCCCACCGACTGTGGCCAGGAAACCATTGTGCTGTATCCTGATGATGAGCTAACCCTGCTCGAGGCTATAAATGGCCAGATGCTGTACAGCTTCCAGGGTAGAGTGGCCTCCGAAGCCGAGTTTCGGGTGTTGCTGCGCCAGGTAAACTGGTCGGCCGAGTTGCCATCTTCCTCCTGATTTTTTTCTGCTGTATACATGACCGATACGTACCTGCAAAGCTTAGGCTTTAGCGCCACCGACCAAACTCAGAATGCCAACCGTCCGGCCTTCGGCCACGCCTGGCGCTACCAACACGAGTGCCCAGCTCAGGATGGGGCTACTCTTTTCATTGAGCATCCGCTCGGGATTGATAGCTGCCGCTTAAGCACACTGGCTGCCCCACTGGCTGCCCAGGATGTGTTTGCCACTGTGGCGCTTCATGACCTGCCTGGCCTGGAAACTGCCATTAGTGCCTTTTATGCTGCCCATGGCGGCAAGGGCCCGGTAGCGTCCCGCTTTACGCCCCACGTGTACCTGCCGTATCGCCGGTCGCGCTAACTTCAAACCCCGACTCTTTTTTATATTTTCCGTGGATCAAGATCTTCAACTTAGCCTGGCCAACAACGCCAAAGAATGGCTGGCCCTCTCGCTTACCATCTCCTCCGCTGAGAAGGTAGCCTTCAGCAAAATCCACGACGGTTTCTTTACTACCTACGGTGCCGATTTTATGGCCCATGTGTACCGGACAACCTTCGAGCACGTGCTGCAAAACATGCCCGACACCGAGCGTAGCAAGCTTATGGTAGCCTTCCAGCACGCCATGGATCAAGCCATCGACGAGCACTACTCCTCACGGCAGTCCTAGCGCACTTGGGTTGCGCCTGTAGCCTTGCTAGGGTGCATGCTGTAATTGCCGAAAACGAAGACGCCGCTGTTGCCATATGCAACAGCGGCGTCTTCGTTTTCGGGCGGGCAGCACGTACTAGGGTGCCGGTATTCTCAAACCTGCTTTGCTGTACTGCGGCGGTTAGGTTGTCCGCTTAGCCTAGTCCAGAATCTGATACCCGATGGGCTTGAATGAGTAGTTATTTGACATTTCGGCGGAGCAGGCCGTCATGCCAATCAGCAAGTCGGTTTTGGCTTCCAGTATCACGTAGTCGCCGGCTTTGCTTTTGGGCGGCAGCACGTCTACTTTGCCGGTGGTGCCATCTACCGTTACGTGCATAAAAATGTTGAAGCAGATGGGAATAGCATCGGGGCTGATACCGTACTGCTCTAGCGCTTCGCAGAGGTTGCCAAAGCAGCCCCGGTGCGGATGCTGATGCCCATAGATAATCCGGAACGTATCGGCGCTACACGGCGTCAGCAGGAAATCGTGGCGGCCTACGGTGTCCTCCACTAGCTCAAACATGATGTTGCTGCGGTTCGAGTAGAAGGGGTGGCCTTTCGTGAGGAAGATAGTTTCGGCGTAGTCGATGGTACGGCCCGAGGAAAGGTATTCAGCCCGGTCCTCGAGGTTGTAGCATATAAAATCCGAAACCTGCTCCCCCTCGATATCGACTACTTTGAGCTTTTGGCCTTTGCGCAAAACAAAGGCAGTACCACTACGCGGCGGAATGATGGTTAGCTGCGTCATGTTGACTTAAAAAAGGACATTTCCAGGCCTGATCATAGGCTTTGCCGCTGTACTGATACGCTTCGGAGGCTTCGCCGAAATCCTGCAGCATAGGGTTAATGGAACCTGCATAGGCTACGTCGCGGGTACGAATGGTGTTGCGGAGCTTGTCGTAGCTGCCGTTGCTCCGGATCTGCTCAAACTGGGCGTGGGCATTAAACACCAGGGTAGGGTAGGCAAAGCGCCGGGCCGGCCGCGAGCTGCCGGGGTGCAGTCCAATCACGAAAAAAGCTTCTTCCTTAAGGCTAAAGCTAAAGTCCGGCGACGTAGGGTCCGAGACTACACGCCGGTCGTAGCCGTAGCGCTGAGCGTCGAGGTTGGAAAGGGCCTGCAGGCGCTGCCAAAACAGCTCCTCAAACAACGCTTCATTCGGCGTTTCGGGGCCTTTAAAGATGACGGCCGCGCTGTGGTACAACTTATCTGACTGGCGGTACGTGTCCACAAAATCGTAGATAAACTCCAGAATGGCCGCATCATCTTTCGGGCAAGCCAAGTGGTCGACTACATGGCAATGGAGCTGCTGCCAGGTTAGCGCAGTCTTGGCAGCTACACAAGGGAATTCTTTCTTATTTATAAAAGAAAGATATTCATTAGTATATATATTGTGTTGTGAGTCAAGCATGTGTACTGTATAGTTTTGTCAGGAAAACTGGAATAGTCAAATTCCTCCTGCAAAACTTTACGCAACAAGTAGCTCCTGTGTTGATACAGAAAAATAGCGGCGCTTGCCAGTAAGCTGAACCATAAGCCAATTCCTACGCTTCAGCTTGGCGCTCCTAAGCTCATCAGCAAAAAAAGCCAACCGCTTAGCTGAGCGGTATTTACTCCGAAGCTGGACTCTAGCACACTTCCTATTTAAAGTGGTACTAGGTAAACAAGGCTGAGCTGTTTTGGGTGACAATTAGCTTAAAATCATGTACGAAATAAATGGATGTACTTTGAGCCTAGGTACCCAAAAGGCCCCAACTACTGCTGGGGCCTAAGGAAGATTTTATACTGAAAACCGTAGCCTGCCGGCGCGGTGTTAGGGCTGGCTGCGGTTTATGCCGCTTTGTGAGGTAGGCTTTTCACGAAGCTACGTACGGCTTTGCGGAAGGCTTCGGGTTCTTCCACGAAGGGTACATGGCCGGTTTGCAGCTGAACTACCCGCTGGTTGGGAAAACGAAACAGCTTGTAGTGTTCCGGGCCCACGCAATAATCCGTTTTGCCGGTTATTACAAGCACGGGTGCCTTGATCTGGGGCGTGAGCAGGGTGAAGTCTTTGCGGTAGTCGGGCAGGCGGAAGCCGTAGCCGCCAAACTCGCCGGTGCCGGGGTTGCCCTGGTCGGCGGCGGTTACTTTCTGGTGGCCCGCTTCGGTGGTGTATTGCAGCTTAAACCAAGCGTTCTGGGCGCTGAGCTCGGGCATCAGCAGTTGAAAGCGCTCATCCAAGGGCTTGCGCTCATCCAGGAACGGGGCTTTATCGGGCACGTTCACGAAGTTGAGGCCGTGGTGCAGGGTGCTTTCCATGGCCTCTGTTATGCTGAGTGTGCAGTTGAGCAGCACCAGTCCTCGCACGCGTTGGGGGTAGCGCGCGGCGTACTCCGTGGCGATGGTGCCCCCAAACGAGTGCGCCATCACTACCCACGTTTCGAGGCCCAACTGCTGGCGTAGTTCCTCCAGATCCTGCACCATGCGCGCCAGCGAGTAGTTCTGGTTGGGGTCGTTCTGGGAGCGGCCGCTTCCCCGCTGGTCGTACCAAATCATCTGCAGCTTGTCTTCCAGGCTGGGGCCGGCCAATGCCTCCGGCATGCCGCTCCAAGCGCCGGGCCCGCCGTGCACAAACACGCAAGGCAGTCCCTGCCCCGAAATTTTGGTGAAAAGCGTTACCCCATCAGAGGTAGTAATGCGCGGGGTGCCGTTAGAAAGCGGCTTGCGCCCGGGAGAAGCAACCAGAAGCGAGGGCAATAGCAACCCCAACAGCAGCGCGAGGGAGAAGCTGAGGTGAAGAAAGCGGAACATGATGGGGCAAATAGGGTGGGAGAACAGTAGCGTGGTTACTCTTCTCCAGACACCTGGCCAGCCTAGTTCCGTTGCCTGAACTCAAGCATTTGTTGCTGTTTTTACTAGGTGGTTCGGTGCCTTAAACCCTATCGGTTGCCTGTGTAAGGGCCTATTTTGCTGAATTACAGGTTTGAGTGGAGTTTTTTCAGGCTAGTGCAGGCTCGGTAGCAGGCTGGGGCCACAGCTGGCGCTATTCCCAGTCGTGCAGCAACCGCCTGACCAAAATAATCTGGCCGGTGTGGTACGCGGTGTGGTCGGCAATAAGTAGGGCCTCTCGCAGCAGGGTTTGGCCGGTGCCATGGGGTAGGGGCCTGAGCAAATCACGGGTGGGGTCTTCGAGCAACTCCAGAAACCGGTTGCGGTCGTGCTCAATCTGTGCGAGCGTGGCCTGCCAGCGGGCGGTATCTGCCTTGGCGGCGGGCGTAGGCCAGTACCCCTCGGGCCACGGCGGCGACACATGCTCGGCGCTAAGGCAGAACTCCACAATATCCCACTGCGCAATCCGGATATGCTCGGCCAGTTGCCACACCGTGTAGGGCAAGTCGGGCGCCGACTGGTTCAGCAGCGTTTCGGAAACATCGGCACAGGCTGCTTCCAACGTAACGTGGGCGTTACCTTGGGTTAGCAGTTCGGTTAGCTCTTGCACAAGGTCGTGGCGGGTGGTGAGGTCCATAGGGTACTCTTATAGATGAGAAGCGTAACCGGTTTAAGAACAATGAAGGGCTAGTAATTCAGGCCCCAACGGGCTGCTTGGCTATCCGCGTTGGTGAGGTACGCGAAAGGCTAAGGCTCCGAAAGGTAGCTAGTAGTCAACGTGTTTCGGTAAAGCGCTCTGGTATTCCCGCAACAGGCCCAGACGAGGAGCCGGCAATCTACATGACACCCAGAGCCTGCTGCATATGGCCCCGCTCTGGCCGCACCGCCTCAACATACTAGCCCTGGAAACAGGTCAAACCCTTACACGCACCACCAGCAAAAGCAACTGCCCGATACAGCAAACCTGAACGTCTTCGGTTGGGTGGCGTACAGCTATACGCAAGGCTTGCGGGCATTGCCGTACTGCTTCTTGCCCAACTACCTCTCCATACTACCCTCTATGAAAAAGCAAACCACTACTGCCGCCTGGCTGGGCGGACTGGCTGCCGCTGCGGCCGCTGTTTTCTTCTGGAAGAAGAAAGACAAATCGGCTTCCAAAGGCCGTAAGCAGCCAAAGCTAAAACTGCGCACCCCCCGGCCCGAGCTATTCCCTATTTACAAGCCTTCTCCCAACGCTGGCTCCACCACACCCACACCCGAAAACGGCCACGTTCGGGAGGTGCCCGCCACCAACCCACCCGCCGATGATGCCGGCAGCAACTTCAGCCTGCAGGGCGATGTACACCAGCCCAGCACTACCACCAACAACCGCTAGCCCCCGCCACGCATCAAACTGGCAGGGTTAGAGGACAACTAGCGTCATGCGTTTACTGCTAAACGATGCCTGGCGCTGAGTGAAATAAACCACCCTTTTCCCCGCAGGCTTCCCTGTAAAGGGTAGCCTGCCCGAGAAAGCCTCGCGCAATATTTAGTGCCCGCTCATGCAACCGCCGCACTACTTTCCGACTCTTCCAACCGGGGCCGCGTTCCACTACGTGGCCCCGGTTTGGTTACATCACAGCTGGTATTATCTAAAACTATTACATACGCCATGAAACTCTCACAAGCAGTACTCGGAGCCTTTCTGGTTGGGCTAACCGTACAAACCACGAGCTGTGTCAAAAAGGGTGACCCCACGCCCAAGGAGGAAAGCAAAACCGGCTCGAAAACGCCCAAAGTGCCCGATAACTGCCCGGCTTGCGGCATGGGCTAAGCCATAGTATGCCTGCTGCTCTTTCCCTCGAAGTCGTGCCGCCCGGCCCCTTTTCCGCTGTAGCCTGTAACCTCGATGCCGATATCCTGTCGGCGGCATTTCCGTTGCTGGCCGAAGGGCGGGTAGAGGCCCTGGAATGGTCGTTCGATACGCTGTTCTGGGCCGAGCAAGTGCCCGATTGGTTTACCGAATTACTGCAGGCTTATGCTTCCCAAAACCGGTTAGTAGGGCACGGCGTCTATTTTTCCTTGCTGTCAGGCCGCTGGACAGCCGAGCAGCAGCAGTGGCTACAGCACCTGCAGGAGCTATCCAAGCAGTTTGCCTTCGACCACATCACCGAGCACTTTGGCTTTTTCACGGGCCAGAACTTTCATTCCGGCGCTCCGCTGCCCATTCCGTACACTAGCACTGCCCTCCGCCTAGGTCAAGACCGCCTGCGCCGCCTGCAAGAGGCTTGCGCGTGCCCCGTAGGCATAGAGAACCTAGCCTTTGCCTACTCCCTAGAGGAAGTAAAGCGCCACGGCGAGTTTCTAGAAAAGCTGGTGGAGCCCGTGAATGGCTTCTTGATTCTGGACCTGCACAACCTATACTGTCAGATCCACAACTTCTCCGTTCCCTACGAAGACCTGATTGCGCTCTACCCTCTGGAGCGGGTGCGGGAAATCCATATTTCGGGTGGCAGCTGGGAAGCATCGGGGCTGATGCCGGGTCGGCAAATTCGGCGCGACACGCACGATGATTCCGTGCCGGAAGAAGTATTCCGGTTGCTGGAAATGACCTTGCCTCGGTGCCCAAACCTAAAATATGTGGTGCTGGAGCAACTAGGCAATGCCCTTAAAACTGAGCCCAGTCGCGCCCAATTCCGCACCGACTTTGGCCGCATGGAAACCCTAGTAACTCGCTTCCGCCGCCAAGGGAATAGGCAGGCCAGTACGTCGTTTTTGCCTTTGCAGTCTGGGGTGGCTAGTCAGGTAGTAGAAGATGAACAGCTCTACGCGCAACAGCAGCAGCTTTCCCGCATTCTAGAAACGGCTCCTTCCTATGAGGATGCTCGGCGCCAGCTCCACGCCTCATCCCTGGCCCATACCGATTGGCAGATAGAGGCTTGGGAGCCACACATGCTGGAAACGGCCCTCAGCATTGCTCAGAAGTGGAAGTAAGTGGCCTACGAAATGTCACACGCTTAGCCAGCAGTAGTTAAACAGATCAAGATTGCTAAGCTAAAGGGGTGGCCAGGAGGAGAAACGGAAGGCTCAACGGTAACGCAATGTGGGGCGACGAGGCGCGGAGCGCGATTAGCTACTTTTCCGCTGGCTACGTTAAACTTCCTTTTTGGTCTTCTATTCCGTTGTTATGGACCCTAGTGCGGCCCCGCCTCAGCACTTGCAGGCCCTGGAAACAGTGCCTGATTCTTACCTGGTTGTGTCGCCGGAGTTGTTCATTCTTACGGCCAGCAATGCCTATCTGGCCAACACCCTCACGCGCCGCGAGCAATTGGTAGGCCGGTACATTTTCGATGCCTTTCCCGACAACCCCGCCGTGCCCGAGGCGAATGCCGTGCGCAACCTGCGGGCCTCTTTGGAACACGTGCTGGCTACGGGCCAGCCGCATCAGATGCCCCTGCAGCACTACGATGTGCCCGACCGCGAGCAGCCTGGCCGCTTTGTAGAACGCTACTGGCAAGTGCTGAATACGCCCGTATTCACTGCCGACAACCGCCTACAGTACATCATCCATAGCATTGTCAACGTGACGGAGGCAGTGCACACGCGCAAGGCCCTCCACCTAAGCCAACATCGGGAACACGATGCGCTGGCCGAAGCCGAGCGGGAGCGGCAGCACCTCAGCCACTTGGTGCTGCAGGCCCCAGCCGCCATCTGCATTCTGCAGGGTCCCGACATGATGTTTGAGCTGGTAAACCCGGGGTATCAGCAGCTATTTCCCGACCGGAAGTTGCTAGGCAAGCCTCTGCTGGAAGCCGTGCCTGAGTTTCGGGATACGCGTGTGTGGGAGCAGCTGCAGGAGGTTTTCCGCACGGGCCAGACCCATGAGGAGCAAGGCGTGTGCATCCCGTTGGTGCGTACGGCCAAGGCGGGGCTGGAAGACTCGTATTTCAACTATACGTTTCAGGCCCGCTACAACGACTCCCGGCAGGTAGATGCCGTGTATGTATTTGCCTTCGAGGTGACGGAGCAAGTGCGCGACCGGCAGCAGGTGCTGGCGCTCAACCGGGAGCTAGACCAGGCCAACCAGCAGCTTACCCGCGTCAATGCCGACCTGGATAGCTTCGTGTACATGGCCGCCCACGATCTGAAAGGGCCCATCAACAACCTAGAGGGCCTAGTAGAAGCCTTGCGCGACACGCTGCCCGCCCAGCAGCCCGCCGAAACAGGAACGCTGCTGAACATGATGGAAGATGCCGTAAGGCGCTTTCAGCGGACGCTAGTCCAGCTCAATGATGTGCTGCAGCTACATCATGCCTACGACCCCACCGCTCCACCAGTAGAACTGGCCACTATAGTAGATGACCTCCGCCAGGATCTGTTGCCGGCCCTGCAGCAAACCGGTGGCACCTTGGAGGTAGATGCTGCTGCCTGCCCCTTGGTGGCTATGCCAGCGAAAAGCCTGCGCTCCTTGTTGTACAATTTGCTCAGCAATGCCATCAAGTACCGCCACCCCGACCGGCCGCCCCACGTGCGCCTCAATTGCCACACCCAGGATGGGTTTTGGCACCTCACCGTACAAGACAATGGCCTAGGCCTAACTGCCAGCCAACAGGCCTCCTTATTTGCATTGTTTCGCCGCTTCCACAACCACGTGGAGGGCTCTGGCCTAGGCCTCTACACCGTCAAGAAAATAGTGGAAAACCTGGGTGGCCGAGTGGAGGTACAAAGTGAGCTGGGAGTAGGCTCCACGTTCTCAGTATACGTTCCGAGCTAGAGGCATTCTCCAGAAGGCAGTAGCGCATACTTCTAGCGCCAGGAGCAAGTTGTTAGAAGAGAGATTAGGAGAAATAGACGTACGTACCACCGAGCACGAAACCAGCTCCGCCTATTAGGAAAATATACGGTATAAGCTGCTGCTGGAAGGTGTTCAAAACGAAGTCCTCAGGATCGGTCGGGTTGTAGTATAAACTAACCTGTTCTCCTGTTTTATTGAACTGACGGTAAGCACTGATTGGCGGCTTTACGATAACCGTAGTAGTATCCCGGGTTGTGTATTCCACAATAGGCCCATAGTCATGCCCCACTACCACGCCGGTGGTCAGCAACCCCGTTTTCTCCAGCCGCCGCCTTTGGCGCCACAAGTGCTGGCCCCACCAGAACAGCGCCACCCCTCCGACAAGCGTAATCAGGTATTCAACTGGTGATTTCATGGTAGAGTGATTTACCAATTACACCTTGTTATCTCAAACCATCTACCCGGATTAGACGACCAATATCTGGAAACGTCAACTGGTAAGTTTAGCTACCCTTATTCGCTTAGTCATAATACTAAGTAAAGGTTACTTCCGTAACGGGTCGGAGTCAGATACTAGTAAGTAGTTAGAGGAGCTTTTCCTGAATAGCGACGGGGAATGCCTGGTTTTTATCGTACTCTACGAAGGCTAGGTAGAGCTTCTCGTTACTGAACCGAGCCAGCTTACTGATACCTACGCCACCAAATAAGCCCAAGACCAATCCCCAGCCGAGTGGTGTCACTGTAACAGTTGTGGTGCCACCGTTGCCATCACTCTTTGAACCGGTTTGGGAGGCTATAAAACCAGTAACTAGAGCCCCGGTCCCAACCCAGAGGGCTCCGCCGGTTTGGTGCTTGGCAAAAAGGCGGATTACTTCGGTGGCTTGTTCGTTGCCGGCGTAACGCTTGTAGAGGTATTTCTTATAATTCTCGTTTACTTCCTTGGGTTTAAGCAGGGTCTCGGCAGGAGTAGTTTGGGCTTTACTGACAAGCGAAAAAGAAACAAGCAGTGAAAGTATAATAACACTGCGGCGTAAAAAGGACATGATGGGCTGAATGTGAAGATAAAGAGAAAAATAAAAAACGAAGGTATAACGAAATGCTCTTTTTTGAGGCTGTAAGACATGACTTTAAGTTTCTGAGGCCGGGCCGCTACATAACCTTACCAGGCATTTGGGAATGCGTAACAGGGTACCGATAGGGAGCTATTTGACGTAGCTTGAATGTAGAGTAAGGTCCCTTGGCTAAAGTAGTTGTTTCAGCATCAGCATGCTGCCTTTAAGTGATGCTCTGCTCAACATGAATGAAAGTATTTCTGAATCCTAAGACGACGCTATAGAACATCTATAAAGCTTGCTGCATCTGCAGGAGTTGGCCGACGCCGGAGTTGCTAATAGATTTGAAAGTGTGTCAAGCCTAGCCTGACTATAAGTGCTAGATGTTTATATAAATACCATAGCCTATCACTGCTAAAATTACGGCATATGGCCACCAGTCCGTTATACTAAAGGGCTTGGCCCCAATGATGAATTTCCTAGGGTTTGCTGGGTCGTAAAGTAGCTCAACTGGTTGGCCTACGTCATAAGCCGCTGGGTATTTTCCAACATCATAGCGTGCTTCTATCCATCCCTGTTGAGGAGTCAGGAATCTTACCACAGGGTATAGGCAGCGTGGCTCATCATCTTTCTCATCTGTCACCAATCTTACCACTATACCAGAAGCAAAAAGCCCATTTTTCTGAAACCACCGCTTCTTGCGGTAGATGTAGTATAGTATAGCTCCAGGTATTGCTAGAAGGAGGATGAAAAAAACAGCGTCGCCAGAGGACATTTTGTAGGTACTAGGTTTACTCCCGTTTCAGCACTTCCCGAATCCCGCTCAGGCCGCCAGCAATACTTTCTAGCTTATCGAGCATCTGCAGGAGCTGGCCGGCACCGGAGTTGCGCAGGTTGTCGAGGTAGGTTTGCTTGATTTGCTGCCAGCGGGCGGTTTGCTCTGGTGTGAGCCAGTCGAGTAGTTCGCGCAGCTTAAGTAGGTTGGCTTCGGTGGCGCTGGTTAGGGTTTGGGCTTCGCTTTCGTAGTGGGCGGCCAGGAGCTGTTCTATTTCCTGGTCGTTCATCACGGGGCGCACTTTCTCGGCCAGCTTGTTCATGTTGCGGTAGGAGCCCTGCAGCTTGAAAGGCGGCTCGGTGCGGTAGGCGTCGGCTTGGGCGGCGCTGGCAATGTAGGCCGCATTCACGCGGGCCACCACGTCGCGCAGGCGCAGCAGCTTCTGCAGCACGGCCACGTACTCGTTCAGTTCCTCGGGTGTGTGGTTTCCCTCGAAGCTGAGGCCGTCCTGCTGCCCGGTTTCGGCCAGGCGGATAAGGGCGGGCACATCCTGGGGGCTTTGGGTGGCGAGGCGGGCTAGGGCCGCGTTGCTGGTGAGGGCGTTTTCGAGGTAGGAGAGGCGGAAGGCGTCTTCGGAGCCGGCCGTGAGAATGTCACCCAGGTTGTAGATGTCGGCGCGGTTGGCCAGCATGTCGGGCAGCTGGAACACGTCGCCGCTTTCGGTGTAGGGGTTGCCGGCCATCACCACGCACACCTTGCGGCCGCGGAAGTCGTAGGTACGGGGGCGGCCCTGGTACACGCCTTCAATCTTGCGCTGGGCGTCGCAGAGCGAGATAAACTTCTGCAGAAACTCGGGGTTGCAGTGCTGAATATCATCTACGTAAATCATCACGTTGTCGCCCATCTCGAAGGCCAGGTTCAGCTTCTCCAGCTCCTGCCGCGCCCCGGCGTTGGGGGCCTGGGCGGGGTCGACGCTGGTGACGGCGTGCCCGATGGCCGGCCCGTTGATCTTCATGAAGATGAGGCCTAGCCGGTTGGCCACGTACTCCATGAGCGTGGTCTTGCCGTAGCCGGGCGGCGAGATGAGCAGGAGCAGGCCCATGAGGTCGGTGCGCTTGCCCTCACCCGCCGTCCCGATCTGCTTGGCCAGGTTGGCCCCAATGATGGGCAGGTACACCTGGTCGATGAGGCGGTTTCGCACGAAGGACGTGAGCACGCGGGGCCGGAAATCTTCCAGGCGCATGTCCGCGGCGGCCCGGGCCAGCAGCTGCTTCTTCACCTCCTGAAACGTCTCGTACTGGGCCACCGTGGCGCGGTCGTAGTGCAGCAGGCGGCGGCGGAAGTCGGGGAAATTGAGCTGGTAAGTCCGGTCGTCGGCCAGGCGCGAGTGAGTGCCCTGGAAGTCAGCCAGCGTTTCGCGTAAGGGAGTGTGTACCACGCGGGCAGAATCGTAGGAGCCCGTCAGCAACAGCACGGCGCACTCGTTGCAGAAATCGGAGAGAGTAGCGGCGGCCGGGGCCTGGCGCAGGTAGGCCTGCAGCCACTGCCGAATCAGGGGGAGCTGGGCAGCGGGCTGGTCCTGTAGGCCCGTCACCGACTGCTGAAACAGCTCCGTGGCTTGGCGCTCCTGCAGCTGCTTCTGGAACTGCTGGTACAGCTCGGCGGCTTCGGCAGCAATGATGAAGGTGCCGGTGTGGGTCAGCTCGTGGAAAAGGTAGTCGCCGGCTTCCGCTACCTGGCCTAGGGTGAACAAGCCGGTCTGCTCGGCGAAGCGGTCTACGGCTGTTTGCAGCTCGGTTTTGAGCTCGTCGAACTCCTGCGAATCGGGGAAGACCTGGAGCAACACGCCGATGCCCTGGAGCTGCCGTTCCCAGTGGGCGCGCTGGTTGGGGTCGGCGAAGCGCAGCCAGTAGAGGGCCGCGGCGGCGCGGGTGTCGGCGGGGTAGCGGAGCAGGTCGGCGGTGCGGGTGAGGCGCACCAGGGCCGTGAGCAGCAAGGCCGCGTCGTGGTCGTGCACGCCTTTTAGGTAGCCTTCCTGGTAGCGCGCGGCCATGAATTGCTGCACGTAGGCCAGTAGCTCGGCGGGGCTGAGGTGGCCTAGCTCAGTAACAGATAGCACGGCGGCGCGGCCCGCATCGGGGTTGGCCGGCGCGGGGTGCTGGGCGGCCTGCAGAATGCGCCAGGCCAGGAACTCGGCCCGGTACACGTCCTGGTTTTCCGACAGCACAGTTTGCTCCCAGACTGGCCTAGAAGCCAGCAGGGTGGGGTCGGTAATCTTCTGGAAGAAGTTGGTGCCAGTGAGGTGGTAGTGCAGGTCGCCGTCGCGCAGCACCACGGTCAGCTCCAGGGGCTGGGTGTTGACGGTGAAGGCGTGGGGCCCGAACTTGAGGGTCTGGCCACCGTCGGCGTAGAGGTCGGCCCGGTCGCGGAGCTGGCGCACGGCGTCTTCGCGCAGAGTTTTCAGCCGGCTTTGCACGTCATCCGACTTCACCGAGTCGCCGAGGTTGATGAGCTCCTGCGCCGTTTGGCGCACCTTTTCCACCATCACGTCGGCGGCAAAGTACCCGTTGATGTCGACCACCGATTCCAGGCGGGTGAGGCGACTTTGCACCGCTTTCAGCAGCCGCTCGGCGCTTTGCAGCAGGGCCGTGGCGCGCTGGTTGCGGGCGGCTACCAGGGCCGTCTTCTTCGACTCGAAAGCTTCTACTACCTGCTCGCGGCGGGTGGTGAGCTGCTTGATAAACTGGTCGAAGTCGGGAAACTTGCCTTCCAGCTCCTCCAGCTGCACCATGAGCTTGGTCAGGTACTCGTCGCACTTGGCGGGCGTGTCGGCCAGGTCGAGGTAGTTGGTCAGGGCCTGCTCCAGCAGCTTGAGCTGGGCCGTGAATTCAGCCTGGGCTTCGGTGCCGGCCAGCGCCTGCCGCCGCCGCTTCAGGGCCGCCCGAATCTGGTTGAAGCGGGCGTACACCGTCGAGATGTTGTCGATGATGGCCGTGGTCTGGGTGGGGTCGGGGATGGGCAGGTTGCTCACCACCTCAATCAGCAGCTCCAGTTCCTGGGCCACGGCGGCGGTTTCCTGCTCGCGCTGGTCGGCCTCAATAGTTTTCTGCACCAGCGCTACTGCGTCGTCAATGGCCTGCACGCGCTGGGAGTAGGGCGCTAGGGCATCGGGCTTAAGCAGGAAGTCCACGGTTTGCAGGGCCACTTCCTTGCTCAGCTCCTCTAGGCCAGTGGCATGCTGTTCTACCGCCGGCAGCTCCACGTAGCGCAACTCCTTGAGGGAAATCACCTCGCCTCGCACCCCGCGCAACTCACCCAGCAACTGCACAAACTCCGTGACGGAATCAGGAGCCGAGCGGCGGATGCGGCCGGTCAGCTCGTCGGCTTTCTGGAACACGGCTGCCGTTTGCTGAGCGGTGTTCTTACGGATGCTCTGCACTTTCTCAAACTCCTCCACGGCGGCGGTGGCCGTCTGCCGGATTTCGCCTAGGGGCTCGGCCAGGGCCTGGGCGGCGGGCTCGCGCAACCAGTGGTAGGCGTCGGTGAGGCTGGTCGTTTGGCGGATCAGGTCGAGGTAGAGGCCAGCGTAGGAGTCGTCCTTGCCAGTCAGCGTCAACACTTCCTGCACCTCACTCATGGCCCGCACAATCTCCTTGTTGCCCAGCTTGTAGAGGTAGGAATTGGAGGTGACGGGCAGCTGGAAATCCGGGGCCGTGTAGGGCGTCTGCCAGATTTGTACGGCGTGGTGCTTTTTGGGCTCGTCATCGGCGCGGAAGTAGCAAAGCTCCCCGTTCTCGAACAGTGCGTAGCCGTGGCACACAATGGGGTTATCGACGCGCTGGGCAATGCGGTTGTAGCTCAGCAGCAGGTAGGTACCGTGGTCCTTGTTGAAGAACACGTACAGGAAATCCTCCCCGTTCGGCGACACCACCCGCTTCTCAAACAGCATCTCGCGCAGGCCGTTGTCGAAGAGCTTGTTGTCGCCGGTTTGCAGGTAGAAGCCGTGCGGGAAAATCAGGCCCTGCCCGTCGGGCAGCAGCACGCAGGCATCAGCTAAAGCATCGAGGCGCTGGGCCGTTTTGAGCTTGTGGTTGAAGATGAAGTAGCGGTAGGTCTGCTCCTGGTAGGGCCGAATCTTGAGCAGAATCAGGTTGCCCACCACCGCGTAATAGATTTCCGAGTCGTCCAGGGTCTGGTCCTTGTCGTCGACCGGCTCGCTCAGAATACCCTGCCCGGTGCTGGTGTTGTCCTCAACCTTGATGGTCAAGTCGCCGCCCACGGTTTCCACGAACACCTTGTCCTCGATGCTGATGTGGGGGTGCTTGCCGCCGCGCTGCATGTCGCGAGTGGCGCGCTTCCACTGGAACTCGTGCTGGGGCGGAAAGGTGTACTCGTGGTCGGAGCGGTTGTCGATATAGGCCAGTGTCTCGCCCTGAATCAGCCACTTAAACGTCTTCACATCGGAAGCACTCTTGCCCACCCGAAACACCATGAACAGGTGCACGCCAATAACGGCGAACTTCACGAACTGAGTGTTCTTGTAGTAGCGGTACAGGTTGCGGAACTCCTCCAAAAACTGCGGGTGCTGCAGCAGCTCCAGCCCCAACGGCCGGAAGTCGTGCTCGGTATATTCGTACACGCCAAACACGTCGGTCAAATCCGGCTCCGCCTTTAGCCCCAGCACCACGTTGTACCCAAAAATAAACCGCTGCCCCACCGGCACCATGTCCCAGGCCACGCAGTTGTTTTCGGTGGTAATGCGGCCAGTGCCCAGCAAGCGGGTATCCACGGCCCCAAACACCTGCTTACGCTCAGTATTCAGCTTGTCGAGGCGCTGGCGCAAGTCAGTGCTGCTCTTGAGCAGGCGGTTGCGCAGGATTTCGTAGGTGCCGGTTTCGAGTTGGGTAATTTGCTCCATAAGAGTAGCGCTTGCCAGAGCTAGCGCTAAGGCTAGAAACTAGTTTCCCTACTCAGATGAGGAGGGGCTAGGGGTGGTTGATGATGATAGAACGGTACTCTGAAAAGCAGCTTCAATAGCAGCTAATACACTCCCGATATGCTACAAGACTAGCTTGTTCTCAAACCGTAGTACTTTCAGGCCTAGGTTGATTAGATAAGTATCCCGCTCCGCATCCTGTGCCTCACTACTAGCCGTGAAGTGCCCGGCTCCATCTAGTTCTACCACCAGGTTTTCAGCTGGGCAGTAGAAATCCACGATGTATGGGCCAATGCCATGCTGGCGGCGAAACTTGCGGCCGGCTAGCTGGCTACGCTGGAGGGTTTTCCAGAGGAGAGCTTCGGCAGGCGTGAGGTTGCTGCGTAAAGTGCGGCGGGCTTCTTATTGATAGCCTAGGTTGTGGATATGTTTCGTATCGGGCATAGTTTATAAAATGCTAGAGCTAGTTCCCCTCCTTAGATAAGGAGGGGCTAGGGGTGGTTGATTTTTAGAGCTAAAAACTAATTCTAGTTATCGTTCAATCGTTGTTCAACCACCCCCAACCCCTCCTCATCTGAGGAGGGGAGCTAGTATTTAACTCTATCTAGGGAGACCTACCTTACTTCAGCTCCAGCATCTTCGCGGGCTTATCCCCGATACCCAGGGCTGTGGCGGTGCTGGCCAGCTCCGTGATGGTGTTGCGGGTGGTGTCGTCGCCGGCTTTGTGCATCATTTTCAGCAGCAGGGCTGAGACGCTGAGGTTTTTCACTTCTTCAGCTGAAAAGCCGAACTGATCCACGAAGCGGCGCAGGTTGGTTTTGAAGTCACCACCGCCGTTGCCGTCTAGAGAGAAGAAGGCGTCTTTCACGGTGCCCAGCACTTCGCTGTTATGCACCGTGCGGTCTACCATTTTGCCTTTGGTGATAGAGCCAATGATCTGGTCGAAGAACATGGTTTCGCCGCCTACAATGTCGATTTTGGCGGCTTTGAGGGCCTCGCCGATAACCTCGGCTTGCGAGGCGGCAATGTCCTTCTGAATGTTGATCTGGGCTAGCTCCACCGACTTATCCTTGTCGAGACGCAGCTTGAACTCCTCGTGGTCTTTGCCCACGCCGTCGAGCTTTTTCATGGCGTCGGCCTTGGCTTCGATGCCCTTGGCTTCCACCGCGAACTTCTGCTCCGATACGGCGGCTTCGGCTAGGCCTTTCTTCTGGTCGGCGTCGGCGCGAGCCTCAATGATAGAAGCATCGACGAGGCCTTTTTCGCGGTTGATTTTGGCTGCTACCAGGCCTAGCTTCTCGTCGGCTTCGGCTTGGGCACCGGCTTTCGACTGGATGGCCTGGGCCTCGGCGGCAGCGGTGAGCTGCAGGACGTTGGCTTCGGTTTCGCCTTCTTTCTGGCGGGCGGTGGCTTTGGCTTGCATCACCTGGGCTTCGGCGAGGCCTACGGCTATGGCTTTGCTGGCTTCGGCTTCAGCCAAAATCCGGATGGCCTGACCTTTGAATTCGGCGCTGGCTTTTTCAGCTTCGGCATCAATGAGAGCCTGCTTGGCGCGGTATTCAGCCCCTTGTTTCTCCATTTCGGCGGTGCCTACGAAGTTGATAGTGGCTGTGTCGTTTTGCTGCTGAGCGGCCGTTACGGCTACTAACTTTTCACGATCGGCCTGGGCTTGGGCGCGGGTGTCTTTGATTTTCTCTTCTTCCTGAACGGTGGCTTTTTCTACCACAATTCGCTCGCGGATGATGGTCTGGATGTTCTTTTTCTCTTCTTCCAGGGCCTTTTCCTTCTCAATCTGGGCCAGGGCTACAATCCGCTCCCGCTCGTTGGCTTCCAGGGCTTTGGCCTGGGCCACGCGCTCGGTCTCCACAGCGTCGGTACGCTGCTTGTTGCGCTCGGCCACCAGTACCTGCCGGTCGCGGTTCTGCTCGGCAATGCCAACTTCTTCCTCGGTAGTAATGCGGGCTTTTTCACCTTTCAAACGCTCTTCCTGCAATACCTTCTCGGTTTCAGCTTGCTCGCGTGCCTTGATGTTGGCAATTTCGCGCTTCTGCTTTTCCTGGTTTTCGATGAGTTGCTTATCGAGCTGCAGAATGGTTTCCTGAGCTTCCACGTCCTGCTTCTTGATGGTTTTCTGCATCTCGCGGGCAATGGAGTTGGCCTGAATTTTCTGCTCTGAGGTCAGGGCCACAATCTTCTTGATGCCCTCGGCGTCGAGGATATTATCCTGGTTGAGTGAGGTGAGCGGAGTTTGCTCGAGGTAGTCAATGGCGCAGTCATCGAGAACGTAGCCGTTGAGGTCGGTGCCGATAATGCGCAGAATCTCCTGCTTGAACTGCTCGCGGGAGTTGTAGAGCTCAATGAAATCAAACTGCTTGCCTACGGTTTTCAGGGCTTCCGAGAACTTGGCGTCGAAGAGGTTTTCGAGAGCCGTAGGGTCGGAGGCGCGGCGGCAGCCAATGCTTTGGGCTACCTGTACCACGTCGTCGTGGGTTTTATTGACGCGCACAAAGAAGTTCACCTTCACATCGGCGCGCAGGTTGTCTTTGCAGACCAAGCCCTCGGAGCCAGCCCGCGAAATCACCATGTTCTTCAGGGTGATGTCCATGACCTCCAGCTTGTGCAGCACAGGCACCACAAAAATACCGCTGAACGACACCTTCGTGTCGCCGAGGCCGGTGCGCACGAGGGCTTCGCCTTGCACGGCTTTCTGGTACATTCTGACCACTATGGCAATAAAGCCCAGCAGCAGCACGGCAATGACGATAATCACCGCCAAGGAAAGTTGTTCCAACATGGAAGTAGGGAGTAGGAGTAGGGAAATAGTTTCAGGAGTAGGGCGCCCACTTGGGCGCCGGTTGATGCAATAGGGTATGCCGGGGCCGGTCTGCGCCGGGTTTCAGCCGCGGGCAGGGGTAGTAAGAGGGTAGCGAGTTAGATAGGGTAAGCAGGCCGCGGGCAGATTGCTCACGGAAACAGCCATTCGGCCAGCCAGGCGAAAAAGTCAGCCAGCAGGCCATCCATTAGTAGGCTGCCTAACCAGTGCCAGAAGGTTTTGAGGGTACCCAGCAAATCAATCATGACGAATAACAGGATTAAGCTGTAGCAGCGCGGCCAGGAACCCCGCTTTGTCGGCGGGCGACACTAGCACGGAATCAGAGGTGCCGTAGCGAATTTCCAGTCGGTCGAGCGACAGGGCCGGAGAACTGAGGGGGTTATGGGTTGGATGGATGCTAGTGATATGGTGCACTGGCAGGCGCTTGCGTAGCGGGCCAGAGGTAATCAGCAATTCATCGGCGGTAATAGTATAAGCGGTAGTCACCAGTAGATAGATAATAAAGCAGGCTGTTAGGAGCACCACTAGGCTTGCCGTCCAGCGCTGCTGAACCAAAGATAGAAGTAAAAAGAACCCGATGGTACCTAAAACTGGTCCAAACATCCACCAGCTGATTTTCGACTTAAATACCTGATTCATAACGGTAGGCTTGAGCGGGAAAGCGGGGCTAGGACGCGTCGTAAGGTTCAATTAAATAACAGCGGCGTTGCTCATCGTAATCAATCACGAGGGCCGAATCGCCTTTGCGCAGCTGCGTGGCAGCGGAGGCAGCCCGTACATTCAGGACCAGCGGCGAGCCACTACGCATGGGCACGCTGGCCTGGCCGAGGCGGTCTTGGGTGGTGGGCAGGAGCACGGTGCACACTTTGCCAACTGGTCGGCCGCCGGCATCGTGGTTTTTCTCCATGGCGGCAAACAGGTGCAGGAAGGGAGTGGTCAGGAGCTTGGCCAGCAGCAGGCTTGCCAGCAGCAGCGGGGCTAGTAACCCCAGGCCCAACAAAAAGCTTGCGTTGCCGAGGTAGTAGTTGAGCAGGATACTGGCCACCCAGAGGGGTAGTACTACCAGACTCAGAAACACCATCAGGGGCACGCGGCCCAGGTTGAAAAACGCCAGGGCATGGTTAAGCCAGCTTACGTTGAAGGCACTGGGCTCAGAGGCGAGGTGCCCGCCATGATGCCCGTCGGCGGGGTGGCTGGTGTCCAGATCAAGCGACTTAAAATCGAGGAGCCCAACAATTACGGTGAGCCAGTACAGCAGCACAAATACCAGCAGAGCCGTGGGCAGCAGATTGGGCGGCAGCAGCGCCGCGTGCAGCAATTCGGACATAGTGGTAATGGCAGGCAGAGCTTTGCTCCGGAAAGTTGAGAAAAAGTCAGGTAAGCTGCACTATACTCTTAGGCCTGAGGTACCAAAATTTGCTCCCGAAGTGCTTTGTTCTCAGCTTTCAGCCGCTGAGTGTAGCGGCTCAGGGCCACCGCATAAAAAGTGATGCCGGTGGTCATCATCCGAATCACAGAGGGCGCTTCCATCTGCTCGAAAGAGTGTAGCAGGATAGCCGTGATAAGCAGGGCCACGCCGCCCCAATGGAATAGTTTTTCAATGGTATTCATAGTTGGGCTTGTAACCAGGGGTAGGAAACAGACTAAACGGCCGGCGTAGTTGGCGTTGCTAACAAGGCTTCCAACTCCTCGTTGCGACGCTGTAGGCGCTTGGCGTATTGTTGGTAAGCGCGAACAATAATTACCCACGCGAACATGCTAATAGAACTCATATCCTTCAACTCAATGTAGCGCAGAACGTGTGCTATGAGCAGAACAATAAGAGCTGCGAAGCCTAGGTATAGGAGTGCTTTTTCGCTTGTATTCATCGTTAATCGATTCGACTTGTAGTGTAGCGGTTACAGTCCTAGCTTGGCCTTGAGGGCTTGTAGATCAGAGGAGGCTTGGCTGCTGCCATCTTGGCCTAAGGCCTTCTCAATTTCCTGATCCACGGACCTGCTCTCCTGCGCAATTTGACCGTACGATTCGGCTAGGGCTTCTTCGGTGGCAATCTTCTCCTTCATGCGCTCCAGCAGCGCCACCGTACCCGACGAGTCGAGCTGGGCCATTTGCTGGTTGATGGTTTTGGTAGCCGTGCTCACCGTTACGCGGGCCTTGAGCGTGCGCAACTCATTATCCCACTGTGAAATGGTTTGCTTGAGCTGCTGCACATTCTGGCTGAGCTGCTGCGCCGAGGCCTCAAACTTTTCCTGCTCCTGGGCAGCGCGGGCAGCGTGAGCTTCGTGCTGAGTTTTTTTGGTTAGGGCTTCGGTGGCAAGGCGGTCGGCTTCGGTGGTATCCAGCTCCTGGCGGCTGGCTTTCTGAAGCAAAAGCACGGCTTTGTTTTCGTAGTCGAGGGCGCGGCTGCGTTCTGTTTCGCTGTCGTTGCGGCTCCGGATGGCCAGGGCCTTCACTTCAGCCAGGGCGTGCAGGGCTTTATCTAGGTCCAGGCGCAGGTCGCGTAGGCCCTGCTCCGTCATCTTGATAGGGTCTTCGAACTGATTGACGGCCGAATGGGCTTCGGCCTGTCCGATTTTGAAAATGCGGTTGAAGAGGTTCATGGGTTCGAGGAGGCTAGGGGGCTAGTGGATAAATGGCCTTGAATACAGACAGGCGCTGGAAATGGAGCTGCTGGCGCATCAACTATGAACCGGATTTTGCAAGCTCCGGAGCTTTTGAAAACTCAATTAGCTCGTCGCTGAACTCGCTGAGCAGCAGCGCCAGGGAGTTAAACACGGCCTCTAGGTGGGCGCGCGTAAGGTTTTCAAGCTGGAGCGTATCGCGGAAGATGACTTTGCGGCCCGACTCATCGAGCACGAACGCGCCGTGGATAATGTCCCGGTTCTTTTGCAGCAGTTGCTGATATACCTCACAGCTGGGAGCAGGCAAATCCAGTAGGTATTGCTCCAGAATCAGGAGTGGGTCGCAGCAGCCCATCACTAGGTTGTCAATGCCCAGCTCCGGCTTACTGACTACCAGCAGGCTATTGGCCTGGTCCTGATGCTTGAGCTCGAAGCCCAGCTCCAGCAGGTAGGTTTGCACTAACGGAAAGTAATGATTGGCCATAGAAGGTAGTTGGAGGTGAGCAGGAGGGTAGTAAGGTAAGGTTGAGCTTTGAGAGTTTGCCTAGCCCTGAAAAGTAGCCATGCTCAAAAAAATAGAATGATGGGAGAGGTGGTTCAGATGTTTGTGGTAAGTTTACGATGCAATCATACTCAAAGTTTTAGATGTGCTCAAACTTTGAGCTAAATATATTTTTTGCTGCATGTCACAGGTAGGAAAGAACATTCGCAAAATAAGAACCGTTAAAAAGCTGAGTCAGGCGGCATTTGCTGAGCTTTTTGGCTTGGCAAGACCTAGTGTTGGTGCGTACGAAGAGGGGAGGTCGGAGCCAAAAATGGAGACGCTGATTCAGATTGCTCAGCATTTTGGCTTATCCGTCGACCTGCTACTTACGAAAGAGCTTACGGTAAATGAGCTTTACAATTTTGATATTTTTCAGCAGCAAGCTCAGTCAGAACCGGCTCCCGATCTGCAGGCAGCGGCTGATCAGCAAAACGACCTGACGCCGTACGTACCCACGGCGCGGCTGCTGGAGTACATTGTGCAGCACCACGATATCAGTTTCATCGATAGTCTGCAAACGCTCACGTTTCCACATAGCCTGGGGCCGTCTACGCGTGCCTTCGAAATTAACGGGGCCGACATGCAGCCAACCCTGCGCCACCAGGATATTGTGTTGTGCTGCCGCATTGATAAAGCAGCTCCGCGCCTGTACCCCGGCCGGGTGTATGCCCTGCTCACGCAAAGCCGCCTGCTGGTGCGCCGCCTCAGCGAGCAGCTGCCCAACAAAATGCTCAAGCTCCGAGCCGACAACTCCGACTATCCGCCGCAGGAGTTTTACTACCCCGATGCCCTGGAGCTGTGGGAGGTGCATGGCAGATTCAGCACCCACTTGCGCCCACCCGCTTTAGTAGAAGAGCGCCTGGCGCGCCTAGAGCAACAGGTAGAGGAATTACTAGGCCGGCAAGGGTAAGGAAGGCATGCGGGTTTCTACACGTGTTGCCGCAGGAATAGGCTTCGGGCTGATGGTAGTGGCTTTTGCCTTTGCCAGCAGACAGCCTTTCCGGTCACCGCAGCCCCAGGAAGTACGCCTCCGGCTCAACTACTTGGAGCGGGTACTACGGATGGGTGCAGGGCCTAACACGGAGCTGGGGAAGCTGACTGCCCAAAACCCCGAGTGGGGCCTGTTTACCCTGGCCTTCACTGGTTACGCCCTGCAAAACCTGGCCCAGCAGGATAGTAGCTGGCGAGAGGAAGCAGCCCACTACACAGAGCTGGCTATTGAGCAGGCACTAAGCCTGCCCATTCGGGGAGCTTTTGAACATGGAGAGTTCTCGACCCAAGCAACTGATACTACTGGGTCGGTATTGTACTTGGGCCACCTGAATCTGCTGCTGGGTTGCCACCGACAATTACGGCCGGCTTCTGCTTACATACCGCTGCATAACGGCATTTCCAGAGCCCTGGCCCGGCGGTATGCCCAGGACCCCAGCGGTTGTCTGGAGTCGTATACCGGTATGCGTTGGGTTCCAGACAATACGGTGGCCATTGCCTCACTGGCGCTGCACAGTCGCCTGACGGGAAGTAGCTACCAGCAGGTAGTGCAACGCTGGGTGGCTAGGGCCCGGCGCCAGTACGTACTAGCCCCTACCCAGCTGTTAGCCTCCAGAGTTGATTCGTTGGGCAAACCCGAGGAGGCCCCCCGAGGCTCAATGGTGGGTTGGAGCATCTGGTTTCTAACCCAGACCGATAGTACGTTTGCTCGCCAGCAGTATGAGCACTACCGGGACGCGCACAGCACCAACCTGGGGCTGATGCAGCCATTTCGGGAACAGGCCGGTCGCTGGGAAACCAGCATAGGGGATGTAGATAGTGGCCCTTTGTTACTAGGCTACGGTATACCGGCAACTACGTTTGCGTTGGCTGATGCCGTGGCGATGCGCGACTGGCGCACTGCCCGCCGAATACAGCGAATAATTGGGCTGGGCAGCCGCGAAGTGACAGGCAATAGCGAAACCCGCTACGGTGTGCGGTTAGTAGAGCTTGACGTAAGCCCGTTGGCGGAGTCGCTTTTGCTGTGGGCCGAAACCGCTCAGCCATAGCAACAGCCGGTTTGCTGCGTTTTCGGGCCTAGTATCTACCGCATAAAAATAGCGCTCAACATAACGTCGGCGCTATTACAACAACTCAGGAAAAACGCCATCCGGATGGCAGCAACAGGACTGGGTTACTAGCTGTTGTTTGAAGGCGAAACCCGCTGGAAGAAAGAGGAAATTTCTTCGGAAAGGGACAGCTGCGGAAGCGTACGTTGCCGATTAACAGCACCTAGCACAAGCAGCAAAAACAAAACTAGAAAACGGAAGAGGGTAGAAAAACGGTTCATAACAAAAGACTGTGTGCATACTGTCAATTCGGGACAGCGAGGGTACATACGGGAAAAGTTTCCGCTAGTCTATCAATCCCGGATTATTATTAGATGAACACCCCTTGTTGACAGGTCGAACACGAATATTTATATAATATTCGCTTTGATAAATATAGTTAAGTTAATTCTTGGGTCAAAGGAATATGATACTGATTGTCAATATTTTGTAAATGATGAAAATACATCCTACTACAAGCTGAACCGTAGTAATAAAGCATGTAACTCGAGGGTAGATAATTAAAAGTTTATTGAAAAATACAAGATTCAGGTAAGTGTACTACTTGATTTAGTGTGCCATGTACTAGGGCAGTTTTCTGCTTAAACCACCTCTAATGGTGAAAGGGGCTAGTAGCCACATCAGCTAGTCTGGATAGCCTAATAATTACCTCCAGAGAAGTCGGAAGGGAAGCTGTTAGAGCAAAAAAAGCTCCTCAACTAGTGAGGAGCTTTTGCCTTATCAGCACACGCCAGGGGTTACTGCCCGGTGGTAGTGCCTGTAGTGGTAGTGCCTGCCGTAGTGCCCGTGGTAGTAGCCCCCGATGTAGTGCTACCCGTGGTGGAAGCACCGGTAGTACCCGCCGTGGTGCCGGTGGTGCCCGTGCCGGCGGTGGTGCCAGTGCCGCTGGTCATGGAGCCGTCCGTAGAAGCTCCACCGGAAGTGGTGGTGGAGCCGGTAGTAGAAGCGGCGCCAGCGCCCGTATCCGTGATGGTGGAGTCAGTGGTAATGGTCGTCGTTTCGGAAGTGCTTGATTGGGTGCTGGTGCCTTCGCTACCCGAGCCGCCACACGAAGCCAACGAGAGGGAAGCGGCCGACAAGGCTAAAAACAGAACTTTTTTCATGGTGATGGTTGGTTAGAGTGATAAATAACTAGTTGAAAGACAAACAGCTGTGGCGTATAGCCCAGCATCTGAAGGTTAATACTACTGGCGGACGGAGGTAACCTTATCAGGCTAAAAAATCATGATTTTATTATAGTGCATCACATGGTCAGCCTTACTACCCATTTACTAGGTTAGCGTAGCGCTGAAACTGCTGCCTTCTCCTTGTAAAACTTAGTGCCTAACAACAAAAAAAAGCTCCTCAACCAGTGAGGAGCTTTTTGAGAGTTGGCTGAGTTGGATTAACGACCCGTGGTGGAACCGCTACCGCCCGTGGTAGTAGAGCCGCCAGCGGTGCTGCCACCAGTAGTGGAGCCAGTTGCGCCCGTGGTGCTGCCACTGGTAGTGCCGCTAGTGGTACCGCCCGTGCCGCTGGTAGAGCCGCCAGCCGTAGAGCCACCGCCTGTGGTTGTGCCACCCGTGGAGGTGCCACTGGTAGTAGAGCCCGCGCTTTGGTCGCCGTTGCTGGTAGTGCCACCACCACCCGAGCCAGTGCCCATGGCGCTGGTGTCGCTGCCCATACCCGCTTCACTGTTCATGCCAGCATCCGTAGAGGCATCGCCGGAGCCAGTGCTTCCGTCGCCGCTGCCTGTCGATTCAGTACCAGTGCCACCGGCACCGCCTTCGTTACCGGAGCCACCGCATGAGGCAAAGGAAAGTGAGGCTGCAGCAAGGGCTAAAAAAAGGACCTTCTTCATAAAAACTAGATGTTTGGTGATGGTATAATAGATTTCGACTACTGCTTGAATACTAGCGGGTAGTAGTCTTTATACTCTCAGGGAGAAATTAGTAACCCAATTACTATGAAAAAATTATGACCAATTTGTGTTAAGCTCATCTTTAACCATGTTTAATATAGTTTTTTCAATATTCAATTCAAGGTCATAAAACCTGCGCAGAAGCATCAAAAGATGCATTTTGCTGCCAGAAATTAAGTCAAAACCGTCAGAGGTTTTAGTGACGTTTTGCTACCACATGGTAGGGCGCTTACTACCTCGTCCCGCGCCGAAAACCTATATTCGCCCTTCTGCCTCCCACTCAACTTCTGCCATCCGCTATGTCCCGCTCTGCCCTCGATACCCCTGAGCTTAACCTTGAAGCTACTAGCCAGCCTAGCAGTCAGTTATTGGCTTCTGTCACTGCTTCTGCTGAAGGAGCAGGCCAGGCTCGCCCCATGTACTACGAGTTCAAGCCTACCGAAACGGTAAAAGCCCAGCACGGCACCACGTTGCGCTGCAAAACCTGGGAAGCCGAAGCGGCCCTGCGCATGCTCGAAAACAACCTGGACCCCGCCGTGAGCCTAGTATACGATGAGCTGATTGTGTACGGCGGCGCCGGCCGCGCTGCCCGCAACTGGAAAGAGTACCAGACCATTGTGCGCACGCTCAAAAACCTGGAACCCGATGAAACCATGCTCGTGCAGTCAGGCAAAGCAGTGGGTGTAATCCGAACCTGGGCCCACGCGCCGCGGGTGCTTATTGCTAATAGCAACCTAGTACCCGCCTGGAGCACCCAGGAGTACTTTGATGAGCTGGATAAGCTAGGGCTGATGATGTACGGGCAGATGACGGCCGGCTCCTGGATTTACATTGCCACGCAGGGAATCTTGCAGGGCACCTACGAAACCTTTGCGGCAGTAGGGGATAAGCACTTCTCAGGCACACTGGCTGGTACCGTTACGGTCACGGCGGGCCTGGGTGGTATGAGTGGTGCGCAGCCCCTGGCCGTAACCATGAACGACGGCGTGTGCCTCGTCATTGAGCCCATTGATGCCCGCGTGAAGCAGAAGGTGCAGGAAGGCTACCTCGATGAGCAGGCCCGCGACCTGAATCACGCCCTGGAGCTGTGCGAGCAGTATAAAGCGGCCCGCAAAGGCTGGAGCATTGGCCTTACCGGCAATGCTGCCACCGTGCTGCCCGAGTTGCTGCAACGCGGCTACCCCGTCGACATCGTGACAGACCAGACCTCAGCCCACGACCTGATGGACTACATTCCGGAAGGCGACATTGATGCCGTATTGCAGCTTCGCAAAGACCAGCCCGAAGAGTTCAAGCGCCAGGCGCTGCAATCCATTGTGAAGCACTGCCAGGCCATCATCGACATGCAGGCCGCTGGGGCCGTAGCTCTTGATTACGGCAACAACCTGCGCGGGCAGGCCGAGAAGGGTGGGTTGCGGGTGCGCGATGAAAACGGCCAGTTTCTCTACCCTGGCTTCGTGCCCGGCTATATTAGGCCCTTGTTCTGTGAGGGCAAAGGCCCGTTCCGCTGGGCGGCTCTCTCTGGCGACCCGCAGGACATCCTGCGCATCGACCGCGCCCTGCTGGAAACCTTCCCCGAGAACAAGATGCTGGCCCGCTGGATTGAAAAGGCCCAGGCCAAAGTGCCCTTCATTGGGTTGCCGGCCCGCGTGTGCTGGCTGGGCTATGGCGAGCGGGAGAAGTTCGGCCTGGTCATCAACGACCTCGTGGCCCGCGGCGAAGTATCGGCCCCCATCGTCATCGGTCGCGACCACCTCGACTGCGGCTCCGTGGCCTCGCCCAACCGCGAAACCGAAGGCATGAAGGACGGCTCCGACGCCGTAGCCGACTGGCCCCTGCTCAACGCACTGGCCAATACGGCCTCCGGCGCCGACTGGGTATCCATCCATAACGGCGGCGGCGTGGGCATCGGGAACAGCACCCACGCCGGTATGGTGATAGTAGCCACCGGCACCCCCGAAAAAGCCGAGCGCCTGCGCCGCGTGCTCACCACCGACCCCGGCATGGGCGTCTTCCGCCACGCCGATGCCGGCTACGAGCTAGCTCAGCAGGTAGCCGAGGAGCGCGGCGTGAAAATTCCGGGGCGGGAGTAAGGTGCAGAGGCAGCAACCTGGCCTTTCTGGCTGGTTGCCGCCCTAGTGTATCAAATAGTAGTGGTAGTTAGCCATGCAATACTTCTAAGTCCCGCCCCCGCACCTGGAGCCGGGTTGACAGCGTTTAGTTGCTGCCAGGCCCAGGCTAGCGCTTTTGCAACAATTGTTGCCTAGCCTGGGGTGGAGAGGGTCGCCAGATTAGCCAGCGTTTATACTGGTTGCAGTAAGCGTGATATAGGACGTGGTCTAGGTCAGCTATGCCGCATAATTTCGTTGCGTATCCTGTTGCGGTTGAAAGGTTCTCGCGCCAGCGGGTGCACAATTCTTGAGTTTTGTTTTGTTTATTATCTACTATAAAATGTAAATTAGGAAAGACATAAAACAGGAATCCTATGAATGCACGTGCCAAAATTCTGGAAGCGGAAGCAGGTGTTCAGCTGGTTGTAATCGGAGACCATCAACGCATTCTGCTCACTGGTAAGGACACCAACCAGCAGTTTACGCTGGTTGAGCAGCTGAATCAGCCCGGCACGGGCGTTCCGCGACATGTGCACTCGCGGGAAGACGAGGTATTTCATGTGCAGGAGGGGGAGGTGGAATTTGAAGTGGACGGCAACATACAAGTGTTGCAGGCCGGCGAACTGGCGTATGTGCCCAGAGGCGTGCCGCATAGCTTTAAAGTAGTGGGGCATGCCCCGGCCCGGGTGCTGCTCTCCATTTTTCCTGCCGGCATCGAGGACATGTTTCAAGAGTTGGCCAAGCTGCCGCCCGGCCCACCGGAATTTGCCCAGGTAGCTAACATCTGCGCCCGGTACGGCATTCATTTTCTGTGAAATCACGAGCCTGACTTTTTGAAAGGCATCCTGCCAACACCAACCGCTCCCGCTATACTACGCCCTCCTTCGTAGTTGTTACTGGCGATATGCTGCATGACTTTACCCACGCGCTGTACAGGCCAAACGCAGAACTGGCTCCGGCGTAGGCAATTGGGCAGTTGAGTTCGCCGCCGCCGCGCTTCAGTTATTTGAGGATATACCAGCCGCCGCGCCGGACCATGAACGGGTCTTCCGCACTTACCAACGCCGCTCGAGCCCAGCTCCGGCGGCGTTGATCATTCTAACGCTCGTTTCAAGAAAAAAAGCAAAACGCCTGCCTCCGTTGTTTACCTCCCTGCGGCAGCACTTCGCCACCGCGCAAACCTGCAAACTCTCTCAACTATGAACATTGGAATTATTGGCGCCGGTCACATCGGTAGCGCTCTTGCCGTGCGGCTCACCAGCCTCGGCCATACGGTGTACATTGCCAACTCGCGCGGACCCGAAACGCTGAAGGACGTGGCCCAGAAAACCGGCGCTACGCCCGTTACGGCTGAGGAAGCGGCCCAGCGCGGCACCGACCTAATCGTGGTGACTATCCCGCTGAAAAACATTCCGGACCTGCCCAAAGACCTGCTGGCGGGCGTACCGGCTGAGGTGCCTATCATCGACACGAGCAATTACTACCCCATGCTGCGCGACGGCAAGATGCCCGAGCTGGAAACCGGCGACCTAACCGAGAGCGAGTGGGTGCAGCAGCACCTGGGCCGCCCGGTAGTGAAGGTGTTCAATAACATCTATGCCCACCACATTGTGGAGAAGGGGCAGCCTGCCGGTACGCCGGGCCGTATTGCCCTGCCCGTAGCCTCCGATGATGCCGCTGCCAAGCAGAAGGTTATGGCCCTGGTAGAGGAGCTGGGCTTCGACGCCGTGGACGACGGCACCCTGCATGAGTCGTGGCGGCAGCAGCCGGGTACGCCCTCGTACGGCGCCGATATGCCGGCCGACAAGCTGCGTGAGCACCTAGCCAGCCTCGGCACCAAGCGCACTGAAGCGCAACACGCCGAGTTCCTGGCCAACCATGCCAAGCAGGAGCAGGCTATGGCTGCGCAAGGCATCAAGCTGTAATAGCCACCACTGCGCGTCCTGGGCGCACAGCACACGGGCTAATTCCAACGGCCCCTACCGTGTGTACTACCATCTAACAGCGCCGCTCCAGGGACCTGGGGCGGCGCTGTTTATTTGAGCTGGAGGAACTTCCATGTGAAGAAAGGCTGCTCAAAATTTCCTTCTAGGTATGCTTGCTGCCCACGGCTAACCCTGACAAGTTAGGCGCGTATTTTTAGGCATGCATCCGATTGTGCCCTGGTTACCTGTGTTATTTATTCCAGTGTTCGTGGCCTTTTTTGGCCTCATCAGCTTTGTGGTGGCTCAGATGGGTTGGAGCCGCCTAGCTACACTATATGCCGTGGCTGAAGTGCCAGCAACCCTGGAACGGACATTGCTGACGTACCTGCGCATTGGCATGGCCAACTACAAAAACTCCGTGCGGGCCGGTAGTACTCCGGAGGGCGTGTGGCTTACTACCTGGAAAATCTTGTACCTGGGCCACCCGCCGCTGTGTATTCCCTGGTCGGCGTTCGGGCCGGTGCAGGAGCAAAAGTTTCTCTGGGCCACTAGCTATGTTACGGTCGTCAACTGTGGCCAGGACTCTGTGAAGCTCACCTTCAGCAGCGAGCAGCTGCGGCAGGCACTATCGGCTAATAGGCCAGCGCACTAACCAAACGGGGTGGGGGAGCCCCAGCGGGTAAGGTTGCGCCGCTGCACTTGCTTCGGAAAACTACCCTAGTCGGCTGTAGCTTCAGTAAGCGGCCAAGAATGCTTTGTGGGTGCTCATGACGTGCGCTTTGCCTATCATTGTGCTGCTTACACGGCAATTTTTCCCCCTCATGAAACGGTTGCTGACCGAACGCTTTGCCGCCCGGGCCTTGCTCTGTATAATCGCGCTGACGTTGGGCTTCCACGCGCTTGTTATGAGCGGGGTGATTCCCTACGAAATTGTGTGGGGAGGCCGATTGCACAACCAGAACCAGATGCTGACTTTCGAGTTGGTATCCATAGCTATCAATTTGCTGATGTTGGGCGTAGTGGCCGCGCGTGCCGGCCTGCTGAAAGCCGTGCCCGTGCCCCCGGTCGTGCTAACGGGAGTGCTCTGGTTGATGGTCGCCCTGTTTGTGCTAAATACCCTAGGCAATCTGGCATCGGAAAGCACGGTTGAGAAAGTGATTTTTACTCCCGTTACGCTAGCGTTGGCCGTTTGTAGCCTGCGTTTGGCCCTCGGCAAGAGCCGCGCGCCCCATCAAGCCCGCGTATAATTTACCCCATTGATATGAAGCAATTTTTGCCCCTAGTACTTGGGCTATGCGGCCTGGCAGCCTGCCAACACAGCCCTTCTGCCCCCAATGCCGAGCCCGCCGCACCTGAGCTCGTACAGCAGCAGCAACCTGCCGTCGTGCCAGCTAAACAAGAGTTTGTTGAGGACGCTATGCTCACAGTGAACGGAAAGCCACACCAGGAGCTTTCGACTACGCTGTTGCAGAAGCAGTTGGGCCGCCCCGACAGCATTGCCAAAGGAGCTATAGAGTGCGGAGGCGTGCTGGAAAGCCTGAGCCAACCCGATAGCCCGAACGGCGACTGGTGGTACTATGGCAAATCGATGTATGAAGTAGATGGCAGCCAGGCCATTCTGCACAGCTTCGACGTGACGACGGGCAAGTTCCAGGGCAAAATAGGTGGGCTTGTACTCAACCAGCATACTACCCTCGAGGACGTGCGCCGCATCTACCCGGCAGCGGTTAAGGCCGCTGGCGCACCTAGCACCGTCACCCAGGAGCAGACGATGAGCTTACCCTTTTTCTATGAAGGCACGCCGACAGATGCTTCTTTGAGCTTGAAATTCAAAGAAGGACGCTTGCAGGAAGTGGAGTTTTTCTTTCCGTGCTAGCCCATTTTTAAGTTGAAACCTCCCTTCCCAAAACGCAAAACCGGATGTGTCCGGAAAGCTTTCGGGAAGGGAGGTTTTGCGTAAGCTACAGCTAAAATAGCACCTCTGGAGCTGTCAGATACGAAGGCTAGGGCAGATGTTAGAGCTTTTTTGCTGCCACGCCTTCGTTGGTGATTTTCACCGGTTGAATGCGACCCTGGCTATCAAAGTACATCCGCTCGATGCATGTGACGCGGTGGTTCTGGTCGGTTTCGGTGAGGGGGCGGCGGTGGTACACAATATACCACTCATCAGTGCCCGGCACCTGTAACACGGAGTGGTGGCCGGCGCCGGTAGCCACGGTAGGGTCTTGCTGCAGGATTTTGCCTACCCGCTGGAAAGGACCTAGCGGCGAATCGGCCACAGCGTACGCCACGGAGTAGTCGGGCCCGGTCCAGCCGCCCTCCGACCACATAAAGTAGTATTTGCCGGCGCGCCGGAACATAATCGGCCCTTCTACATAGCTCTGAGGCGTGATTTCCTTGTAAACAGAGCCATCGGGGAAGGGCAGGAAGCCAGTGAAATCGGGTTTGAGGCGCGTGATGTTGCAGTGCGACCAGCCGCCGTAAATCATGTAGTACTGCCCGTCTTGGTCCTGAAACACAAACTGGTCGATGGGTTGGGCGCCGTTGTGAATGTTGCCGACCAGGGGTTTGCCCAGGTAATCTTTAAACGGGCCTTCCGGCCGGTCGGCCACGGCTACCCCAATGCCGCCTACTTCGCCCTCGTGCACATCATTCGCCCCAAAAAACAGGAAGTACTTGCCGTCCTTCTGCACCACGGCAGGCGCCCACATGGCCCGCCGTGCCCACTTTACGCTGGTAGTGTCAATGATGCGCGGGTGCTTGGTCCAGTGCACTAAGTCAGACGACGAAAACGCATCCAGGAACACCTGCTGATTATAGGGCGCCGAGTAGGTAGGATATACCCAGTATTGCTTACCGAAAATGGTGGCTTCGGGGTCGGCGTACCAACCTGGGAACACGGGGTTTCCGCCTCGTGCGGGGGTAGTAGCCGGCTTGGCCGCGCGGGCCGCAGGCGCGGTCGATTGAGAAAACGCAGCTGAGGAGAGGAGCAGGCTGAGCCCCGCGCCCAGCAAGAGTTGTTTCTTCATGGGGCATAATACATTTAATATTCAGGAATGCCGCACGCAAGCGGTTGACGGGCGTGGCAGGGGTAGTGCCAGCACGCCATTGTTGGCTTTGAGCTTGCTAGCCAAGCGTTTATCTTCGCCCATGCTCGCTACCCCCGCCACCGCCCCAAACCCCTCCATGCCCGAGTCTGGCCTTATCCGCACGCCACGGGTGCAGGCGGTGGATATAGTGCGCGGCCTCGTGATGGTGATTATGGCCCTTGACCACGTGCGGGAGCTCTGGAGCCCTACGGCCATTCGGCCCGAAGATATGGCGCACACCACCGCGCTCTTATTCTTTTCGCGCTGGATTACGCATTTCTGCGCGCCCACTTTTGTGTTTCTTTCCGGCGTAAGCATTTGGCTGCAACAGCAGAAAAAGGCGAGCAAGGGTGCTACCAGTCGGTTTCTACTTACGCGTGGGCTATGGTTGCTGCTGATGGAAGTAGGACTCATTACCTGGCTGTTGCAGTGGAGCTATGATCTGATTCTGCTACAGGTGATTTGGGTAATTGGGGGTGGAATGGTGGTGTTGGCCGGGTTGCTCTGGCTGCCTCGTTCTGTGCTGATAGGGCTGGCCGCGCTTATTCTGCTGGGCCACGATACGCTGCCATTTACGCAGCCTGTAACCCCGGCAAATGCTGGCTGGGCCATGGTGTATAATAGTCCGTTTGTGCTGACGCTGGAGCCCTTGCCGCCGCTATTGGTGGCCTACTCCATAGGCCCTTGGCTAGGAGTACTGTTGGCCGGATACGCCCTAGGGCCGTGGTTTGCGCAACCGCTGCCCGAACGAAGAAAACTGCTACGCCGGGCTGGCGCGGGCCTACTGGGGCTATTTGTGGTATTGCGCTTCACTAATTGGTACGGCGACCCCTCGCCCTGGAGCGTGCAGCCTCGGGGCTGGGGTTACACAGTGCTGTCGTTTCTGAATGTGAGCAAATACCCGCCATCCTTGCTGTTTGTGTCATTGATGCTGGGCGTATCGTTGCTACTGCTGAGCCAACTGGAAACAGCAGACAACCGCGTGGCCCGCTGGCTCCGAACCTTTGGGCAAGTGCCGTTTTTCTACTACCTGCTGCATCTGGTGCTCATCAGTGGCGGAGCCTGGCTCTGGACGCGCTGGGCGTTTGGGCACCCCATCAACCTAGGGTTTACGCCATCGGCTTCCTGGCCCAAGGAGTACGAGCCCAGCTTGCTGCGCGCCTACGTGGTGTGGGCGGTTGTGGTGGCCTTGTTGTATGGGCCCTGCAGCTGGTACCGGCGCTTCAAGCAGCAGCACACGTATTGGTGGCTTTCTTACCTGTAAGCAAGGTTTGCGGCCAAACAGGGGCTAGTGTATGACGCGTGTTTTTAAGTGCACTCTGAATCAGAGCTTCTCGCCGCAGCGCCAGCAGAACTCGGCATCGGGGCGGTGGTTTTGGGCCTGACAGACGTGGCACACTACCTGTTTGAAAGCGGGCGGTTCGGTGGACCGGCCACCAACGGGTTGCGCCATCTGGGCTGAGACGATGCCAGTGGGCACGGCAATGATGGCGTAGCCCATAATCATCAGCACCGAGGCCAGGCTTTGGCCCAGCACAGTAGCAGGCGAAATATCGCCGTAGCCCACGGTGGTCATCGTCACGATGGCCCAGTAAATGCTTTTTGGGATGCTGGTGAAGCCGTTTTGGCCGCCTTCCACCACATACATAAGCGTGCCCACTACCACCGCCAGTGTTACTACGGAGCTCAGAAATACCAGAATCTTGAAGCGGCTGGCCCGCAGCGCCGACAGGATAAACTCGCCCTCGCCAATAAACTGCCCCAGCTTAAAAATGCGGAACACCCGCAGTAGTCGTAGCGTCCGAATCACGAGCAGGTAGCGGCTGCCCGTCAGGGCTAGTGCCGCCAGCGCAGGAATGGTGGAAAGAAAGTCGATAATGCCCAGCAAACTAAAGGCATACGCCAGAGGCCGCCGCACCACCACCAGTCGCATCACATATTCTATCAGAAACAGGCCCGTAAATATCCACTCCACCATCCGCAGCAACGCACCATACCGGGCATTAATGCTCTGGACGCTTTCCAGCATCACGGCCAGCACGCTTAGCACAATGGCCACCAGCAGCACAATATCAAACAGCTGGCCCGCCCGGGTGTCCGACTCAAAGATGATACTGTAAGCCCTTTGTTTCCAGGGAGAAGCGGTGGCGCGGGGGCGTATATCCATAAAGAAGCAGATGCCGGCCGCACCTTGCCGCGGCCGGTTGTGTATGTCGGGCTTACGCAAACAGGGCGTGGCAAGACGAATTTTGGTGTGTATACTACCTTGATAGAGCCAAGGTATTATCGTTCTGGACCTGGCAAGCGGCGGCCCCTACCTGTGTTGTACTGGAACGGCGCTATCCTACCGAGATGGCGCTTCTGTAGGGCACTAACTGCGGGCCAATACTTTAATCAGGGGTGGTCTGCTAAACTGCTTATTTATGGCTGAGGGAGTAATTTATGCAGACCTTCCCTTCTGAGAGTTTAAAAAGCCTCTCAACCATATCCAGCTGCTGCACAATCTGATTAAGGAATCCGAGCTTCTGCCCCTGCCACTTATGGTGCTAAGTTCAGGCACACTGTATGGCAAAAAACAACACCTTAGTTCCGGAGCGGCTGTTTGTTTTCCTTTAATGGGAATTAGAGCTATAATCAACAGCTACTGGCAGTAGCTTATACCACGGTAAATGTAGCGAGGCTTTTGTAGCATGTGCTACCATTCTGCCCCTATATTGCTGTAGTAATAGTACAATCATGTTCTTTTTTATCAGCGGTTTTTATGCGTAACATTATTACTCTGTGGAGCCTTCTATTGGGTGGGCTTTTCCGCCCGGCCGTAGCCCAAAAGCCTTTGGAAGTGGTCATCGTGGGCACCTCTCACTACAACGGTGACCCTGATGCTAGTTACCGCCCTATTATCAATAAGC
The DNA here is from genome assembly GCF_054780535.1 of Hymenobacter seoulensis. Classification (NCBI taxonomy): domain Bacteria; kingdom Pseudomonadati; phylum Bacteroidota; class Cytophagia; order Cytophagales; family Hymenobacteraceae; genus Hymenobacter; species Hymenobacter seoulensis. The sequence continues at coordinate 907,349 of NZ_BAAGWD010000001.1, read as the reverse complement.
TTAAAGCCTACCGGCCGGAGCTGGTTTTTGGCGAATATCTTGCTCCCCAGGATGCCCGGCAACTGCCAGCCAGCCAGTATGAGGCCACGCCCTACCAGCGGCGTTTGCTATATCTGAAGCGCCGCGAGCTGCAAACCCCACCTCTAAATGACAAGGCGGCTACGACCGTGCGCCGCCAGCTGCGCAAAAATCCGCAGTTGCACCAACAGCGCGTAAATTTGGCCCGTTACTACGCCTTCAACTACGACCGGGGCAATGCCGAGTATCAGCTTTATCAGCTGGAGCAAAACTCTAAAAGCAACTTGAGCCCCGCTGATAAAGCGTATTACACTCAGGCGTTCGGGTCTGCCGATTCCTTGTATAAAGCGGCCAAGCTGGTGCGCCCGCTCACAGAGTACCACCGCATTTTCTTCCCGCTGCTGCAGGAGCTAGGCCAGGACCAGATTTACAGCATGGACTGCCAGCGGTACGGTGAGGCTTTCAATGAGGCTTCCGGGGAAGCGTACGGCCAATTCTTAACCCTGCAAGCTGCCTTCAAGGTCGATTCCACGACGCCGCAGGCGGCCACTTTTCGGCAGATAGCCAAAGCCAAGCCCGCCTATTTTGATTACCTAAACGCGCCCACAACCACGGAGGGAGTATACAAGGTCATGAACGACCCCGCTTTTGGTAAATTCAACGACGATCTGAACTTCTTCGGCGATGCCCCACTGTATGGGGCTCCGGGCTTCCCAACCGAAGCCGTGAAAAAGATGAAAGCCCAGTGGGCGCTCCGCAACCAAGGTATGTGCGAAAACATCGTGCGACGGGCCCGGGAGCAGGGAGCCCGCCGGGTAATGGTAGCTGTTGGCTCGGCTCATGGTCTGGTGATGCAGCGCATGCTTGAAGCCATGCCCAACGTGCGGGTGCTAACCTACAATGACCTTCCTTAAGCTGGGGTAGCTACCTGATCTGGAAACGCCAGCCCCGTACAACAGCGCAGGACGCCCGAATATTCTGGGCGGCTGCTACACGGACCGCATGTGCCCGGTTACCGCGACTTCGTCAGTACCTCGCGCACCCCTGTCCATCGGATGTCGGGGTAGCGGGCATTATCCAGTGGGTCTAGTTTGGGCAGGCCGCTAAACATATTGTGCAGGTACTGCATGCCCTGCCACGGCGGAAATACGTCGTCGGAGGCGGGCATCAGGGCTTTCGTGACCTTGATAACGGTAGCGAAGGCACCTAGGCTTCCAACCCGAAACAGCTTAAATGGCTGCCCGGTAGCGGCCGTAGCAGCTGCCTGCAGCCCACGGATGCTGGCCACTTCGCCGGCTACGCGCAGGTAGCGGGGGGTAGTGGCATCGAGGGCGGCGGCGGCCGTGAATTCGGCGGTGTTTACCATAGTCGTGAAATCGAGCGGCTGATCGGCGTCGCCCCAGTATACTACCCGCCGTGGGCCCTGCAACACTACCGGCGCCTGCCCAGTCAGCAAATCTGTGAACATGCCATTGAGGATGGAGGTGGCCTGAATAGGGGTCTGGTCGAGGTGGCGCTGAAACTCCCGGCGCAAATCCAGGTTGCGGTTTGAGCCCTCGGGTAGCCTAGTAAAATCGATGGAGAAGTCGGAGGGGATGAAGCGGGGCACGCCCGCCGCTACGGCCGCCGCCAGTAGGCGCGTTTGCAGGTCCACAATCACCTCGCGCAGCCCCGATACGGCCGAAACCACGCAGCTTGCACCGGTGCAGGCCGTGGTAAGCGCCGTTACATCGGAGTAGTTCACTTCCACCACCGTTACGCCCTGCAGCCGCAATGAGGTGGCCTCGGCTTTGGTGCTGGCGCCGGGCCGCACCAAAGCCCGCACCGTGGCGCCGCGCTGGCGCAGGTGGTGGGCAATAAGTAACCCGAGGGCTCCGGTAGCGCCCGCCAGGACCACGGTGGCTGGCTCGCTAGGGGTGTTGGGGGAGGAAACAGGCGTATGGGCTGCCATCATCAGGAGTGGGTTGTAAGGCGTCAAGCTATGTAACGGGTCGGGCGACTTGGCAGCACAACGGGCCCTAGGGGCCTGGCCAAGCTCAACCGAGAGCTGGTAATACCGTGGGCCCGGCCGGAAGGTTGTGGGGGTAGCGCTGACCGGAAGGCTAGCGGGAGTAGTAAAACTCCCGGATAAGCGAATCCTGGAGGGCTATGCCGCTGCGCTGCGCCGTACGTAGCATCAGGGTGTGGTCGGTAAGCTCTTCTACCGTCTCAATTCGGCTGTTTAGGATACCGGCGGCAATAAATAACTTTTTGCCCTGGCGCGTGTACGGCTGAATGAGCGGCCCCGAGAGCCGGGGGCTACGATAGGCAATGTCCTGCGCTGAAATCTCAATGGAGTTGCCAGGCTCCGATTGATAGGAGGTGGGTTGTGTAGGGCCGAGATACGAGGTTTGCAGGATGGTGTAGGATTTCTGGACCCAGCGGCCTTCCAGCTACGCCGGTTCATCCTTCTGACAGCCAACGCAAAAACCCGATAGCACCACTACTGCTGCAACGAAAGCCTGTTTCATACGCGAAAGGTAGGCTATTTGGCAGGCGGAAAGAGTCTGGTTTTCTGTTGCTGCAAACTTTATTCGCTGGCCTCGCAAGCGCTAGGATAGCTGCGAAGCCGAACCGTTGGTACCGCCTTATGGTGGAGCTTGATAGTTCGCTTCTGAATCGTTAGCTTACTTAGGAAGATGTATTCTTAGCGCCGCGGCTTGTTAAGTTGGGGCATGCATATCCGGATATATCGTGTTGGCTGTGCACCATATTGTCTACCAGAGCAATGCCGTGGGCCTGCCCACCCCTGCAGAACTGAAGTTTCTGCTGCAACAGTCACGCGCTAACAACAGCCAGTTGGGCATTTCTGGTGTGCTGCTGTACGGCAATGGCGACTTCCTGCAGGTGTTGGAAGGGGAGAAGGAGGTGGTACATGAGATGTACACCACCATTCAGGCCGATTACCGCCATACTAATGTCCTGACCCTTTCCGACGGGCCCATCACGAAGCGGGTTTTTCAGGAGTGGTCCATGGGGTTTCAGATGTTAACGGATGAAGATTTCAGTCGGCTCAAGGGCTACTTCAACCCCTACCGGTCCAACTTTCTGAATGCCCTGCTACCCGATATTGGAGAAGGAATGCTGATTCTGCTCAAGTCGTTTGTGGTCAACGCCGAGTCGCAGTACTAGCGCTGCCCAGACGGCAGGCGCACGGGTGGCACGCATCGGCCGCATTCCATAGCAGTTAAAGGGAGCCTGAGCGCGGGCTTTTCGTTGTAGCGCCAGGCGGAGTGTTGGGCTTGGGGGTATTATGAAGCGCCACAGTAAGCTACCCGGGGCCTGAACCTACGTACGCTAAGGAAAGTAACCGCTGCTACCCAACCCCACGCGCCCATGAGCCAGCTTCCCTTCGCTGCAGACCACCCCTTCGGGTTTGGCTACCTCCCTTCAGAGGCCAAACCCACTGCCCGCACACTGGTACGCGGCCTTCTGCTGGGGGCTGCGCTGCTGGCTTCCTGCTCCGATGAGAAATCCAGCCGCAGCTCCGAGCTTCGGACCGATGCAGCCACTACCCCTCGAGAAGACCAGAACGCTACTACTGCCCCTGCCCCAAACCCCGATGATAGAACCGAAGTAGACCACCCAATGCGTGCGGAAAACCGCTACCGCGTGGTAGTGGAAACGGCCTACTTCTACGACTCGCCAAAGCATACCAAGCCCAACGGCAGATACCTACTCCGGGGCGACGTGCTGTATGGTGAGGAGCAGCAAGACGGCTTCGTCAGGACGCGATTCAAAACACCGAACGGCGCTACGGTTACGGGGTGGCTGAAGGCTGCTGAGCTTGGACGCCTGGCCGCCAGCCCCAGCACCATGGAAGCGCAAAACCGCACCCGCCCAGTTGACCGCAAGCCCGCTGCAAGCACTGAGCCCACTGAGTTTAGCTATGAAATGGAACCGCCCAAAGAAGCACCTGCTCCAGCCCCCAGAGCTAGCATAGCCAATGCCAAAACAGCGGTAGTGCAGGCGGCCAAATCATACTTCTACAATTCCGCTGATCTAAGTCAGCCCCGCAAAGCCCATTGCGTGCGCGGCGATAAAGTAAGGTTGGGAGAGGAGCGCGGCGAGGCGGTATACGTGACGTTCACGAACTGGGAGAACGTGACCAGCACCGGCTGGATGCGCAAAGACGCCCTGCGCCCGGTTCGGTAAGTGCGCAGGGGTAGCAATGATGCCGGCCTGCTACTTTGGGTCAGCCTGGGCCAGCCGCGCCACCCAGTCTGCTTCCGTGGTCAGCTTGGGCCCCTTTAGGGCGGGGGCTAGTGCAGGAGCGGCGGCCGTAAGGCTTTTCATGTTCAGCTTCACCGGAACCACCTCGGCATTCGGCCGGCGCACATAGTACACCGATACGTCCTCTACCTGCGCCGACTGGACATCAACTCCGTAGCCGGAACGTACGGGAGCCTTGCGCACGGCCTTCAGGTGTTGCTTAAGCAGTACGTACTTGCCCTCGTGCAGCACTTCCACAAACTGGGTGCGGTGCTGCTGCACGGGGGCCTCAGTAAAGCGCCGAAATACTCTGCTGCGCACCGGGCTGGTAGCCGTGGCGGGCTCCTGCAGCACAAAGCTGAGCAGCAGCCTATCATCCAGTTGAATGGAATCTGTAGAAGTGCCCACCTTGCGCATGATGAGGCGCTGATTCAGCACATCGTACTTAAGTGGTACCGGCGCCAGTGGCACCTGGTTGCTCATCGTCAGGTTGGCCTGGAGCCAGCGCTTATCTGCGTACGGCGAGCCCTCAACGCCATCGGTACGCCCCATATAGATAGGGGCTGCCGCACCGGTACCCAATGCGTTAAGGTTCGATTGCCCTGCAGCTCCTACCTGCTCAATATTAGCCTGTTGTGCCTGCGCAACCGCGCCTGATAAAATCAAAGGAAGTAGGATAAACCACCGCATAGTACTTGATAAAAAAGGCGCGTTTTGATAGAGTGCCCAGCTAATTTAGTACTATTTGCGCACTGTAGAACTGCTTTTTGCTAGGCCACTGGCGCACCTGAACCCCAATCAACCCACCTTCACTCTCCAGTTGATAGGTTTAAGGCAACCTCTTGGCTAGTAGACCGGGAATTGCCAGGGTGAGAGCAGGCCGGGTAAATTACTTGCTACGCCACATCAACTGCAATGCAAGGACGGTGAACTGATTGATAATGAAGTGAATGTAATGCGGGCGATGCCTATTTGGCTACGTGCTTACACTAGTGGAAGCAGTGGGGTAGAGCGGCCATACTGAGAGTAGGGGAGGGGGTTTGAAAAATAAAGCCTATCTTTACATCGTTAAAGGCAAATCGCCTCGTGTCACTATCATTAATTCGCGTGTTGAATTAACAATAGGGTTTCGCTGCTGGTTGCTTCATCATCATTCACTCCTAGCATCATGCAGACAGGAACCGTAAAATTTTTCAATGAAACCAAAGGCTTTGGTTTCATCAACAACGCCGCAACTGGCGAAGACATTTTTGTACACGTAACCGGCCTCGTTGACGAAATTCGCGACAACGACAAGGTTGAGTTCGAAGTAGAGCAAGGCCGTAAAGGGCTGAACGCTGTTAAAGTGCGTCGCGCTTAACTGACCTTCTCCTTCGTAGAAGATAAGAAGCATGCCTTAGGGCATGCTTCTTTTTTTATGCCTATATCTGGTGCGCGAAGCAGCCTGTGAGCCTTTCACTAGGCCTAAACTAGAGTAAAAGTGGCTTTGGTAGCAGCCTTACGCAGCAGATGCTAGCCCGCCAAAACCTTTTTAACGCGTGATGCTTGGTAACATCATGGCTGGTTGTGTGATGCCAGGTAGTGCGGAGCAACAAACAAGCAGTCAAGTATAAGGAAATGGTTTTTCAGGCTTTGTAAACGCTTTTTCATGCACGACGAGCACCAATCTGCTTTTCCCGCTCATACCTTCCGCCGGGCCGATGAAACGCCGGACGCTCTGTTTTACCAGCAGCCGCGCTTCGTAACGCACCTTGATGCTGCCGCAATTGAGGCCGTGACCCAACTGTACCGCGAATATTTCCCGGCGGGTAGCGAGCTACTAGACTTGATGAGCAGCTGGGTCAGCCATTTGCCAGCTGAGGTACCCTTTAAGCAAGTAGTAGGGCTAGGCATGAACGCCGAAGAGCTGGCCGCCAATCCAAGGCTGACTTCTGCCGTTGTGCAAGACCTCAACCAGCAGCCTGCTTTGCCCTTCAGCACTAATAGCTTTGACGGGGCAGCCATTTGCGTTTCCATTGACTACCTCACGCAGCCGGTGCAAGTGCTGCAGGAGCTGGCGCGAGTGCTGCGCCCACAAGCGCCGCTGGTCATTACGTTTTCCAACCGCTGCTTTCCCACCAAAGCAATTGCCGCCTGGCACACCCTCGATAGCCAAGGCCACCTGGCACTAGTGCGGCGATACCTGGAAGCGGCCGGAAATTGGAACCCCATCAAGCTACTCGACCGCAGCCCCAGACCACATGGCGCCTCCAACCCGTTGTATGCCGTAATAGGCAGGGTTGCCAAGCCCTGAGGCCCTAGTGTAAAAACCACTATCTCATAGAGAATAATATTTTAATAAATACTGGTATAGTTCAAAAATTATAAAAAGGCTTGTTTAGTCAAAATCAGGTTTCTTCACCCATAAGCCCTGTGTTTGGGTAAATAGAGTTAATAGTTGATTAAGTGCGATATAAAGCATGAATGAAGATTTGGCTTCCATACTATTTTGCTTAAAACGGCATTAGCAAACATTAACACAAAACCAATGAATGGTGTGTTTTAAGGCCATATTTGTAAAATAGTATTCGTAAAAATATTATACTTAAAGGAAACGTGGGGTAAATGCTAGATATTTGAGCTTCTATACCGCGCACCCACCTCATGCAATCTACCAATACGGTCTTTCTGGTTCGGCCCACTCGCTTTGCGTTCAACGTTGAAACAGCCTGGTCCAACCATTTTCAGCGGTTTTTGGCTGGCTTGGATGATGAAGCAATACAGACGCGGGCTTTTGCCGAGTTTGATGCGGTAGTGGCTACGTTGCGGGGGCGGGGCATCCAGACCCTCGTGTTCGATGATACGCCGGAGCCGCACACCCCGGATGCTGTGTTCCCTAATAATTGGGGTACCTTTCATCCCGATGGCCGGGTGCTGCTGTACCCTATGTGTGCCCCCAACCGCCGTCCCGAGCGCCGCCCCGATATTTTGGAGGCACTGGGCGAGCAGTTTGCTATCCGAGAGGTGCTTGATTTATCCGATTTCGAGCAGCAAGGCAAGTTTCTGGAAGGCACAGGCAGCATCATTTTCGACCATGTGCACCGCGTTGCGTACGCTGGGTTGTCGGCCCGGACGGAGCTAGGCTTGTTTGAGCAGGTGTGTGAAACGCTAGGATATCGGCCGGTCCCTTTTCGCTCTTGCGATGCACTGGGTCAGGAAATCTACCACACTAATGTTATGATGTGCGTAGGAGCCCAGTTTGCAGTTATTTGCCTGGAGAGCATCCGGGATGCGAAAGAGCGCGCCGCTGTAGAAGCCTCCCTCACCGAAACCGGCCACCACATTATTGATATTACGCTGCAACAGGTGCGGGCTTTTGCGGGCAATATGCTCACGCTGCAGCCCTCTACCGGCCCCGAGCTGCTGGCTATGTCGCAGAGCGCCTATAACGCCTTAACCTATAAGCAGCGCCAGCAACTCTCCCGCTACGCCGAGCTACTGCCGTTGTCTATCCCAACCATTGAGAGCATCGGAGGCGGTAGTGCGCGGTGCATGCTGGCCGAGATTTTTCTGCCGGCGCGGGCCTCGTAGCGCATCGGGCGTGAGCTGGCAAAAGGCAACTGTGCTACCCAATAAAAGCACGGTAATCCTGCCGGAATTTAGGGTTTACGGGAGCTATAAGGGCGGTTTGGGTGTTGTAACTAGCTATGACCGAACCCCAGCTGTTTCCTTCTCTTGACCTGCTTCCGGCGGCGCCTCAGCCGCGTACGCACTCCGCCAAAGTGTGGCTGCCCAAACGCGTGGTGTTCACTCCCGATGCCCTGGAGCAGCCGTTTGGCCAACAGATTTTAGAGCGCGTTACGGCCCACGGGCTGGAAGTAGAGCTGCTGAAAAGCAACCGCCTGACCGGCGTGCGCGGCGACGATGCCCGGGATACGTACCGCCGCGCCAAAAGTACCTTGGCGGTGGTGTGCGCCCCACCCGGCGCCCTGCGGCTGCAGCCCACGCCACCTTCCGCCGACTGGCAGATGAACTTGGCGGAAGGCTGCCCGGCTCACTGCCAGTACTGCTACTTGGCAGGCAGCTTATCGGGGGCGCCGGTGGTGAAGGTATTCGCTAACCTGCCCCAGCTTTTGCAGAACACGGCCGCCTATGAGCAGCCCAACCGACTGACCAGCTTTGAAGTGAGCTGCTATACCGATGTGCTTGGCATTGAGCACCTGACAGGCAGCTTGGCCGAGTGCATCCGATATTATGGCGAGCGGGAAGGGGCTAGGCTTCGTTTTGTAAGCAAGTTCGATCAGGTAGATTCCCTGCTGCAGTTGCCGCACCACGGGCATACTAGGGCCCGCATCAGCCTGAACGCCGAGTCGGCGGTGCGGCGGCTGGAAGGAGGAACGGCCTCGGTGGCAGCGCGACTGAAGGCGTTGCGCCAGCTGGCCCTTCCTGCAGAGCAGGGTGGTGGGGGCTATCCGGTGGGCGTGGTGCTGGCTCCTATTATGCCGATGCCGGGCTGGCAGCAGGAGTACCGCGACCTGCTTGACCGCTTAGCCGAAATCCTGGACTTTCCCTGCGACCTTACCGCCGAATGCATAACCCACCGCTTTACGCCCGGCTCCAAAGAGGTGCTGATGCAGTGGTACCCGAACACTACCCTCGATTTGGAGGAGGCCTCGCGCGCCGTAAAGCGTAACAAGTTTGGTGGTACCAAATTCGTGTATCAGCCTGATGAGATGCGCACGCTCAAGCAATTTTTTGCTGAGGAATGGCAACTGCGCTTTCCCAGTGCTCCCCTGCTGTACTGGACGTAAAGCGCGGTTGAGGCCTGTTTCGTGAAAAGTAAGAAAGCCCGCCAGAACTACATCTGGCGGGCTTTTTTTGGTGGCGGTACTGATTTACTAGGCCTGCGTTGGGGTTGGAACCTCCGTTAGACCTAGTACCACATTAGTTCGGGCACGAAGCTCTTCTACCAGCTGTGGCTCCTGGTTCAGGTCTTTGCCAAAGGAAGGAATCATTTCCTGGAACTTGGCTTGCCACTCGGGAGTGCGGGCGCGCTCCGGGAAGCACCGCTGAATTAGGCCCACCATAATGCTAACCGCCGTAGAAGCACCCGGCGAGGCGCCCAGCAGCGCCGCAATGGAGCCATCAGATGCGGCTACTACCTCCGTGCCGAACTCCAACACGCCGCCTTCCTTCGCATCTTTCTTGATGACCTGCACGCGCTGGCCGGCGGTTTCTAGCTGCCAGTCTTCGCCGCGGGCTTCGGGCAGATACTCGCGCAAAGCCGCCAGCCGGTCTTCCGGCGACTGCCGCACTTGGTTGATGAGGTATTTGGTGAGCGGCATGTTTTTCAGGCCCGCAATAATCATGGGGCGCATGTTGCTCAGCTTCACCGAAAGGGGCAAATCTAAGTACGAGCCTTTCTTGAGGAATTTGGTGCTGAAACCCGCATAGGGACCAAACAGCAGTTCCTGCTTGCCGTTAATCACGCGGGTATCGAGATGAGGCACCGACATGGGCGGCGAACCCACGGAGGCCTTGCCGTACACTTTCGTGTGGTGGCGGGCAATAACTTCAGGATTAATACACTTCAGCCACTGTCCGCTCACGGGGAAACCGCCAAAGCCACTGCCTTCCGGAATACCCGACTTGATGAGCAGGGGGAGGGAGCCGCCGCCCGCCCCGATAAATACGAACGGCGCCCGGATTTTGACGGTGGTATCATCGGTGAGGCTTTGGGCTTTCACGCGCCAGAGGCCGTCGTCCTTGCGGCGGAGCTTATCCACGTCGTGGTGGAAGTAGAACGATACGCCGGGCTTCTGCTGGAGCAGGTTGAACATGCCGCGGGTCAGGGAGCCAAAGTTGACGTCGGTACCCAGGTCCATGCGGGTGGCGGCCACGGTTTGCTGCGGGTCGCGGCCTTCCATTACCAGCGGCATCCAGTCGCAGAGTTCGGCACGGTCCTGGCTGAACTTCATGCCCTCAAACAGCGGCGACTGCGTAAGCGCGGTGTGGCGCTTGCGCAGGAATTCCACGTTTTTCGGGCCCCACACAAAGCTCAGGTGCGGAATGTGGTTGATAAAGCGCGTTACGCCCGTCACCTGGTATTTCTCTACCAGATACGACCAGAACTGCTTGGACTGCTCAAACTGCTCGGCAATTTTAATGGCCTTGCTGATATCAATGCTGCCATCGGCCTTTTCAGGCGTGTAGTTTAGCTCGCAAAAAGCCGAGTGGCCGGTGCCAGCGTTGTTCCAGGCATCGGAGCTTTCAGCGGCGGCTACATCGAGCCGCTCAAAAATGGCAATAGTGAGGTCGGGTTGCAACTCCTTGAGCATCAGGCCCAGGGTTGCACTCATGATTCCGGCTCCAATCAGCACCACATCGGCGGTGAGAGGAGCAGCGCTATCGGTAGTGCTCATGCGTATTTCAGAAATAGGACTTACGAAGTACGGGTAAAGTCAGAAAAAGTAGCCTTTGTTTGAAAAGAAACTACTGCTGACTTTCCATCAACCACCTTGGTAGTGCTGATTGATTGGCGGTTACAACAGCCAGCCGAGCAACTCTGTTCCGTGGTATTTCACTAGCGCTGGCTGTACTGTTCTGCTGTCATGCCACCTTATTGGCCAAAATGCCACAAACAAAAACGCCTGGCGTGACGCCAGGCGAAGTAATGAGGTTGCAAGGTGAGCAGGGGCTAGGGATGGAGTGCCCGGAGCCATAGGGCAAACCCAAGTGCGGCTGCAGCTATAACCACCATGAAAGTATAAATCACCCGGTTTTGCCGGTCTTCAAGTTCATCGTGTTTCATGTTCTGAGGGAAAAATGTGCAACGCTCCCAGAACAAATACCCGGCACACTAGTATGCTAGGCGGCTTCGTTGATGGCAGCCTGGCGTTCGGCCTGATACTGGGCTACCAGCGGTGTGCTGGCTACTACAATCGTAGCAAAGCCCTTCGGCATTTCAGTGTATACCAGCCGTACTTGCGGGTTAACCCACTGCTGGCTAGGAGTGGCGGCCAGTTGGCTTGGCCCGTAGGTGCGGGCAAGCAGCGTCTGGATGCCCTGGCAATTGGTAGCGCCCAGCACCCGCAGCTCAATGCAGCACAGCAGCCCTTTGTAAAAGCCATAGCTGATGCCCGTTACCTGAAAACCACCCACGTTCAGGGCTTCATCGGGGCGGGAATAGTACGTGATGGAGGAGGGGGTAGCGCGCCGTTCAGGCACTAGGTGCTGAAAACGCCGCAGGGGCGTGCCCAGCCATGCCGAGCGCAAATCCATAGCCAACTCCTTTTCCCGCTCCAGCGCCGCCGCCGATTTAGGAGGTACGCCCGTACCAGCCAGCACCGTAGCCGGAGCAGCACTCAACAGGAGCAAAAGAAAGACAAGGCAGTGCTTCATGCGCGGACACCTAAGCCAAAGCAGGTCAGTGACCTGAATTAGAAAGTGGGAAGGTACAGAAAAGCACGGGGCAATACGAGTAAAATATTGGCTTTTGTGCCCCACTACCCTCCGCCAGCGGCTGAACCGTAGTAAAAAGCGTTCCTGCGGCGTTATTAGCAGTAGCAACATTTAGGCATCAGGGGCGGAAGGGTGTGCTACCCCGGTAGCTCAACCAAAATGACTACGCCCCGTTTGCCATTCGATTACTGTGCTCCTAAGTGGCATTGCATTGCCTGCAGGGCGCTGCAACGGTTTTACAAACGGTTTGAGGTATGAATCTGGCAGGAAATACGGTTTTGATTACAGGCGGCGCCTCCGGTATTGGGCTGGCCTTGGCGGAGCGGTTTATGCGAGCGGGCAGCACCGTGCTGGCGGTGGGCCGGCGCGAGGACAAGCTACAGGAAGCCCGGCAGCAGCTCCCGGGCCTGCACACGCGGGTCTGTGATGTGGCGGTGGCTGCCGAACGGGTGGCCTTGCTGGCGTGGGTGCAGCAGGAGTTTCCGCGCCTGAACGTGCTAATAAATAACGCCGGCATTCAGCGTCGCTTTCAACTTACTGAGGAGGAAGAGTGGGAAACCCGCCGGCAGGAGCTGGTGATAAACGTGGAGGCGCCCATTCACCTGAGCACGCTGTTTATTCCGCATTTGCTACAGCAGGAGCGCCCGGTACTTATCAACGTCACCTCGGGGCTGGCCTTTGCCCCCATGGCTTCGGCCCCGATTTACAGCGCCACCAAGGCGGCCCTGCATTCCTTCACACTGTCACTGCGCCACCAACTGGCTGCTACACCCATTAAGGTGCTGGAAATAGTGCCGCCCGCCGTGAACACCGACCTGGGTGGGGCCGGGCTGCACACCTTTGGCGTGCCCGTACATGACTTTGCTGACTCCGTGATGCAACGCCTGGCCGCCGGCGAGGAGGAAGTGGGCTACGGAACCTCGGAAGAAATCCGGCAGGCTTCCCGCCAGCAACTTGATGCCCGCTTTCAGCTGATTAATAACCGCTAACAGCTACCAGGGCAACAGAAAGGCCGACCCAGCATGCGCTTCGTCGGCCTTTTCGTGTTGTGGCAACCTAGTAAAAAGTAACCGGGTGCTTCTAATTTACTAGGTGGTTACTGGTGCTGAACCTACCGGCGTTTGGCTGGTGGGATGCAGGGCGCGCCACTCGTGCTGCAGCATGCTCATCTCAATCAGGCTCCAATATTCGCCTTCGTACTTAAGAATGTCGCGCGAGCGGCCTTCAGCGTGCATGCCGGCCCGGGTATAGGCCCGAATGGCGGCTTCGTTGAAGTCATACACCCCCAGGTCGATGCGGTGCAGGCTGAGCTGCTCAAAGCCGAAGCGTAGGGTTTCGGTGAACATGCGGCTGGCCAGGCCGCGGCCGCGCTCCGAGGGGGCAATAAACACCCGGCTGATGCGCGCCGAGGAGTTTTTCTGGCTGATGCTGCCCAGAGAAATATGGCCCACTACGCGGCTGGTGGTACTGTCGATGGCCTTAAAAATAAATACATCGGAAGCGGCCACATCGTTGGTGTCCTGAATGTACCACTCCAGTTTGTCCGCCGTGAGGGGGTAGTTGAACATCGGGCCCGACCAGTTCATGAGCAGGTGCGGGGAGTCAATCCAAGAAATGAGTTGGGAGAAATCGGCAGGGGTGAAGTATTCGAGCTGAATCATGAAGCAAAAAACGAAGAGCCATCAAACCAAAAGCGGCGTATGCACCGCTCCTTGATGGGCTCCCAATCTGCTAAGGTAGAGCTTAACGGATGAGTTCCCGCATCCGAATTTCCTATTCCATGGTTGAGCTGCTGGCGGCGGTAAACGGCTGGTCGGTGGCCTCGGTGAGGGCCCGGGTTTTGGGCAGCGCGTGGGGGTAGTGCTGCTGAATAAAGTGCACCATTTTCTCGCGCACATCACAGCGCAAATCAAAGGCGCGGCTGGAGTTGGAGGCGCTTACCAGGCACCGCAGCTCCAGGGTCCGCTCCTTGGAATCCGTGACCTGCAGCACGCACACCCGCTGGTCCCAAAGCGGATTTTCGGCCACAATTCGTTTCAGCTCCTCGCGCAGGGCGTCCACCGGAACGGTGTAATCGGTATACAGAAACACGGTGCCTAGTAGCTGCGAGGCCGTGCGCGTCCAGTTCTGGAATGGCTTCTCAATGAAGTAGTTAAGCGGCAATACCAGCCGCCGCTCGTCCCAGATGCGCAACACCACATAGGTAAACGTAATTTCCTCGACCCGGCCCCACTCGCCCTCTACCACCAGCACATCATCCAGCCGAATGGGCTGGGTAAAGGCAATCTGGAAGCCGGCCAGCAGGTTGCTGATGGAGCGCTGGGCCGCAAAACCCACGATAACCGACGCAATACCCGCCGAGGTGAGCAGTCCCGTCCCGATTTTGCGCACTGTGGCAAAGCTCATCAGTACCAGCGCAACGGCCACAAAGATGATAAGTGAAACCACCAGCTTCCGGACAAACTGCAACTGCGTAAACAGCTTGCGAACCTGCAGGTTATCGTCGTCGGCGAGGCGGTAGTGGTGCAGCACCAGGTCTTCTACCACATCCACGGTTTTCACCAGGCCCCAGGCAAAGGTGGTCAGCAGGCCCGTTTCTACCAGGCGCCGGGCCACTTCCAGGGGGCGCGCATTCAGGGCCGTAAGCGGCAGCATAAACGAAAGCACCAGCACCGGAAAAAACCAATTGCTAGGCTGGCTCAGGTGCCGAAGTACGGAGGTAGCCAGCGGCGTTGGCTCGCGCCGGTTATAGGCCGCCAGTAGCCAGAAACACACTTTTTTCAGAAACCAGCCCGCAAGTAAACTGCCTACCACTACGCCTCCGGTGTGCAGAATCCGGCGTAGGGTTTCCAGGTCAGTAAAGAATTCAGTCATAGGTGCAACAGCGCCGCGCAGAAGTGGCCGCGGCGGCCAACGAAGCCTTTTCTACCGGAAAGCTACTGGAAAGGTTAGCGCACCTGCGCGCCCCGCGTCAGCAGCTCCTGCCGGGCGCGGGCATATCCTTCAACGGAAATAGCGCGGGTGGCAGCCTCCAGAACCGTAACCTCGAAGCCTTCGCGCAGCGCATCCAAGGCCGAGAAATTCACGCAAAAGTCGGCGGCGAGGCCACAGAGGTGCACTTCGCGCACGCCTCGGCCGCGGAGGTAGTCGGCCAGGCCGGTGCTTTTGCGATGGCCGTTGTCGAAGAAGCCGCTGTACGAGTCGATTTCCGGTGAAGTGCCTTTGCGAAATATGGCCTCAATCCGGTTCTGCTCTAGCCGGGTGCTAAATTCCGCCCCGGCGGTGCCCTGCACGCAGTGGTCAGGCCACAGAGTTTGGGGCAGGCCGTGCAAGTCAATCTGGTCGAAGGGCTGGTGGCCCGGATGCTGGCTGGCAAAGCTTTCATGCCCAGCGGGGTGCCAGTCCTGAGTGGCTACTACTAGGTCATAAGTGGGCTGCAACTGGTTAACCAGCGGCAGAATGGCGTCGCCGTCGGGAACAGCCAGCGAGCCGCCGGGCACAAAATCGTTCTGGATATCAATCAGCAGTAGCGCTTTCATAGGCAACAGGTACGAAACAGGGATTAGGGCTTCAATATTAAGAAAGCCACCGCTTATACGAGCCCAGGCGCTAACGTTGGCTGCCCATGTAGGGCTTCCCCCTGATTCCTGCCTACCTTGCAGCCGCTGAGCGGCAGCAGGGCCGCTATAATTGGTTTTGCATTTCTGATGGCAGGTTACATTACTCCGCGGGTTTTTGGGTTGATTGGGTTGCTGGCATTGCCCTTCGGCACCTTGGCACAGGCGCCAGCAGAGGCCCGCGCCGTGGCCGGTACGCAGGTGTGGCTGGTGCCGCCCGCCGGATTCAGTGCCACGCCCGGCCTTACCGGGTTCCGGAAGGGCGAAGCTGCCGTGCAGGTGTTCGACCTGAAAGGCGGCAACTACCACCGGCAGGCGGCAGGCTTCAACCAGGCTCGGTTCGAGGCGAGGGGTAGTAAAGTGCTTGACTTTAAAGAGATAAACGGCGCAGCCTACCCGGCCCGGATGGCGCGGGTGCGGCTTTCGCCCACGCAGGAGTCCATGCAGCTCCTGTTCGGCGACTCCACCTTTGCCGTGCTGCTCGATGCCCGCTACCCCGCCGCCGATACGGCCACGGCCACCGCTTTGCGCCGCAGCCTGCTTTCAGCTACCTACCAGAAGGCAGGAGCTGGAGAAGTGGCTTCGGCGGCTACGGCCGTGTTTGCGCTGGAAGAGAAAAAGTCGCCGTTTGCGTTGGCCGAGGCCAGCTATGGCACCTATACTTACACCCTGGGCGGGCAGCGCAAGCCGGATTACGGTACGGAGCCCGTGGTGGTAGTAACCACCCACGCCTACAATCCGTCGCTTACGGCCGCCTATATCAGCCAGCAGGCCATGAGCCGCCGCGCCGGCCTGACGGGCTATACGGCGCGCAAAATGTCGTCGTCGAAAGTAAACGACTTGGTAACCTACGAAACCGAAGGCTATGCCCAGTTGCAGGGGCAGCGGGTGCTGGTGTATCAGCAGGTGAGCATTATTGGCAGCACGGCCGTGGCTTTGCAGGGAATTGCCCGCCAGGATTTCGAGACGGCGCTTACCAACTTCAAAAGCCTGACGCACACCATCACGCCCCGCAAGAAGTAAGCGCTACGCAGGCCCCGTAAACGCAAATTGCCGCAGCAATTCCCAGGGCCCGCCCCGGTAGGCCCACAGCCCAAGCCCCGTTCCTAGCCCCGCAAACGGCGCAAACCGACCGGAGAGCTCTTGGTGCAAAGCGCGGGCTACTTCTGGTAATACTTTGTTCTGCACCGTAATGTGGGGCCGCAGTGGCTGCTTATCCTGGGGTGTAAGCCAGCTAGCCCATTCCTGCTGCAGCTGCTTGTGCAGGGGGCGCAGCCGTGGGTTTTCCAGATCATAGGCCACGCCCCTGCCCAGAAACCGCAGGCCCGTAACGGCAAGCGGCAGCGGTGGCGTGTGGGCAGCAACCTCTTCCAGATGAGCTTCAATGACCGTTTGCTCCATCCCGGGCAAGTGGTGAAACAGCGTCACGTGGGCTTGCAAGTAGTTGCGCTCCGGCGGGAAATGCTGCTGCCGCAAGGCATTGAACAGCTGTTGCGTGGGTTCGTCGAGCGTAAGCGTCAGGATCAGGGGCGCGTCAGTAGGGGCAGGCAGGGGCATACGGCAATGAATAAGACTCCAGACACGTACGGGAAACCTGGGTATTAGGCTTGTATGCGCCAGGTTGATATCTTTCGGAATGCCCGATGAGCCCGACTACCTCGACCTGAACCGTACCCTGTGGAACGCCAAAACCGAATACCATCTGAACTCTGCCTTCTATGATGTGGCCAGCTTTCGGGCGGGCCGTTCTTCACTAAATCCCATTGAGTTAGAGCTGCTGGGAGATGTCAGGGGGCAGCGCATCCTGCATCTGCAGTGTCATTTCGGGCAGGACTCGCTTTCCCTGGCGCGGCTGGGCGCGGCCGTAACCGGCGTCGATTTAGCAGACCAGGCCATTGCCGCCGCCCGGCAGCTGGCTACGGAACTGCATCTACCGGCGGAGTTTTTCTGCTCCGATGTGTACGAGCTACCCCAGGTGCTGCCCGCTGAACCCGGCTTTGATGTGGTATTTACCACGTACGGTGTGTTGGGCTGGCTGCCCGAGCTGGATAAATGGGCCTCCGTGGTGAAACACTACCTCCGCCCCGGCGGCAAACTGGTGCTGGTGGAGTTTCACCCTGTCGTCTGGATGTTTGATGAGCAGTTCAGCCGCGTGCAGTACAGCTACTTCAACCGCGAAACTATTGAGGAAGAAACCACCGGAACCTACGCCGACCATGCGGCGCCCATTACCAACCGTTCCGTCTCCTGGAACCACGACCTGGGCGAAGTACTAGGCAGCCTGTTGCGGCAAGGCCTGCTGCTACGCGACTTTCAGGAGTACGATTACTCGCCCTACAATTGCTTTGCGGGGCTGGAGAAGGTAGCGCCCGGCCGCTTTCAACTACCACAGCACGCCAGCCGCCTCCCAATGGTCTACTCCGTGGTGATGGAAATGCCGCTGCATTAGCCCCTCTATAACGCCAAACCGGCCGCCACTCGCGAGGAGTAGCGGCCGGTTTGGTTTGAGGCCGGTGGCGGGCTAGTGACCGGCCAGCACCACCCGGCTGGTGTGCGTGGCGCCGGATTGCCGCACGCGCAACAGGTAAAAACCCGCGGGGAACCCAGTGGTACGGAGCTGCGCCGCGCCGGCCTCACTTTGGCCCTGCCACACCTGTTGTCCTTGCGCATTCAGCAGCTCCAGCTGGGCCGTGGCGTTGGGGTCTGGGAGTTGCACGGTAAGTTGCTCATGGGCAGGGTTGGGGTACGCCACCACCCTAGCGGCTTGGGTCCGGGTTATCGTTTGAATCTGGGAGTACGCAACCCGCCCATCGAGGTCATGCATGGCGAGGCGGTAGTACGATTGACCCGGCAGGGGCGTGAGGTCCTGGGTTTGGTAGGTGCTGCCATCCCGACGGTTGCTGGCGGCTACGCTGGCGGCGGGCTCCCAGGTATGGCCGTCGGCGCTCCGTTCCACTTCAAAGTATGCTGCGGCCTGCTCCGTAGCCGTGGCCCAAGTCAGGCGCACGGTTTCGCCGGTGGCGGTGGCCGCAAAACGGGTTAGGGTTACGGGCAGGGGTAGGGCATCGGCAAAGCTCACAGCATCGCCGCGGTTGCACCCCAGGGCCGCCCCAAACGACTTGTTTACATAATTACCGGTGGTAGCATCAATCTTATGAATTTCGCCGGTGGCGGCGCGCACCACATATACCTGGTTGAAAACATCCGAGAACATGGAGCCGATGTTTTTGTCGGCGCTGCCGTTCGAGACGGCCGGCAGTGGAATTGTGGGCGTGGTAGTGACCCCAACCGGTGCCGATGCCGGGTTGCTGATGGTCAGGTACTGGCCGCTCTGCCCCAGGTAGCTGACCAGCTTGCCGCTTGCTTTTTCATATACCCAATCCTGAATACCGCCATCGGGCACAGTGCCGGTAAAGCCATTGCGGATATATGCCTGCGTACGGACCCGAAAATCCTCGACAATTGCGGCTGTGGCAGGGTCAGAGGTATCGAGGCGGTTCCAGGTGGGAGGAGCGATGCTAGACAGATTTAAGGAGCCTACATACAGGCGCACATCCGTTACACGGGCCGTATTGAAGAGTGGAAACCCGAAAATGCTCTGCGCCAGCACCCGAAACGTAACCCCGCCAACATAATACCGGGAGCTCGGGTCGCTGTCGGCCACAAAGGTCAGGGTCTGGCGCAGATCTAGGGACGTTTCGCCCGAGGCCCGGGGGGTAAGTTCGCTTTCGGGAGGAGTATCGGGCGAGGTGAGCGGCGTTTCGAAGGTAGCCTGCGCCGTGCTCAGGTTGATGCGGTACAGGTCGGGCGGAGTGTTGCTAAGGATAGAGGTAACGGTAGGCGTTACCACCCGAATGCCATACAACACGCTCCGGTCGGCTGCATTATAGCCCAGGCCGTTGATTACCAGCTCTGTGCCAGCTGCCGTCCGGATGGTGCCCACGCGGGTCATGCTTCCATCCGTATTGATTTTCTGCAAAGACGATGCAGTTGCAGTGCTTCCCGGGCAGGGTGAGGTTACGGCAAAGCTGTTCGTTTCTTTCGGAAACTGCGCCCACAGCGCCCGGCTACCCAGTAAGAGAACAAAAAGTAAGGTCTTTTTCATAGCGGCAGGTAAAGGCGGAACGGCAAATTGACTTAAGCGTGTTTCATTACGGATAAATCCTAAAACAATATACAAAACTTGAGCAGTAAACCCTGCTTACTTCTAAATAGATAGAAGAATATGGATGTTAGCTTTGTTTTTTATAATTGCTTAATGGTCTGGTAATTATTTCCTTAAGTCTGATAAAGCAGGTAGCAGCGAAATCCGCCACTACAAGGCTTGGCGGGTGCATCGAGGCTACTTGGTGCAAGAAGATAAACGGTCGGCTTGGGCTTGGGCCCTAGGGTGCCAACGGTCCCAAACCGGCGGCTACTTTCCAGCTTCTGCGCATATTTGAGGGCACTTCTTTTTCATTTGCCTGCGCATGGCCTACTCGCTACTAATCCAAAATTGCGGACAGCTCCTGACCTTAGCCGGAACGGCACTACGCCGGCCATTGGCGGGCCCGGCTCAGCGCAGCTGGGCCATCATTTCCAACGGCTACATTGCGTGCCAGCAAGACCGCATTGTGGCCCTAGGAACTATGCAAGAGCTGGATGCCACCCAGATTTCGGCCACCACTACCGTGTTGGATGCCGGGGGCAGGGTAGTGATGCCAGGCCTAGTGGAGTGCCATACGCACCTGGTGTTTGGCGGCAACCGGGCCCACGAGTTTCAACGCAAGCTTCAGGGTGAGTCATACCTCGATATTCTGGCTAGCGGCGGTGGTATTCTGAGCACGGTGCGCGCCACCCGCGCCGCCTCCGATGCGGAGCTGCTTGAGAATGCGCTGCACCACCTGACCGGCTTCCGGCGCTACGGCATCACTACCTTGGAAGCGAAAAGTGGCTACGGCCTCGACCGGGAAACGGAACTGCGGTTGCTGCACATAAGCCAGGAAGCGGGCCGCCGCCAGCCGGTGCGGGTAGTGCCTACCTTCCTGGGTGCCCACGTGCCCGGTCCTGAGTACAAAGGCCGCCCCGCCGACTACCTCACAATGCTGGCCGAAGAGGTGCTGCCGGCCCTCGACCCAGCGGCCGTGCCCTTCGTGGATATCTTCTGCGAGGAAGGTGCGTTTTCAGTGGCCGAGGCGCGGCAGTACCTGATGCGGGCTCGGGAGCTGGGCTTTAGGCTGAAAATTCATGCCGAGCAGCTCCACGGCCTAGGCGGCTGCGAAATGGCCGCCGAGCTGGGTGCCATCAGCATCGACCACGCCGACTACCTCACGCCGGAAGCCGCCGCCCGCATTGCTCACGTTACCGAAGGCCAAACGGTGGGCGTGCTACTGCCCTTAGTGCCGCTTTTTCTGCGGCAGGAGCGCTATGCTCCAGGCCGCGCTTTTGTTGATGCTGGATTGCCCGTTGCCATCAGCACCGACTTTAACCCTGGTTCCTGCCCTAGTAAAAACCTGTGGCTGGCCTTATCCATGGCGTGCCTGAAAATGGGCCTGACGCCGATGGAAGCCGTTGCGGGCGTAACGCTCAATGCTGCCTGGGCCATCGGGCAGCAGCAGGAATGCGGTAGCCTAGAAGTAGGAAAGCGCGCGGATATCCTGATGCTGCAGGTGCCCACTCTGGAAGAAATCCCGTACTGGCTCGGCGAAAATCCTGTGCAAGAAGTAATCATAGGAGGCCAGCTGCAAGCGAAGTAGTTAGGTTCGGGTCGGCGCGCTATTCCTTTGCGTTACTACGCACAAACGCCCGGCTACTGCAGTAGTAGCCGGGCGTTCGGGTTAGGGCGGTTTGAGGTTATAGGGTAGCTAGTACCGTTTGCAGATCCGCTTTGGTGATTTCGCTGAGGGCGGGGGAGAAGCGGAAGCCGGCGGCAATGGTGCCATCTTGGCGGCCGTAGTACAACTTCCCGTTCAGGGTCTGGATGACGATTATGCTGATGGCAGTGCCACCCGGTGCCCGTTTGGCTTCGAAGGTGCCGGGAGCCGTGAAGTCGCAGATGCGAAGCGTACCATTCATGTTTTTAAATACCGCAAACACCATAGTGTTCTTCACCGGATCCACGCCGGTGCCGGGCACATCTACCAGAATAGGCTGCGGATCAGCAATATCATAGAACCGGTCGCAGTTAAACCAGCCGTAGCCAGCGTCGTAGAGCGAGCTGCTTACGTTCACCACATAGCCCGTGCTGGTAGGCTGCAGGCTGGAAGCGGGGTCAAAATTAATCTGCCAGTTGAAGCACGAAGGGGAGCTAGGGCCCGTGGGCGGCGCCACAAAAAGCCGCATGCTGTCTAGGCTAGCAACGTTGGGCGGGTTTTGGGTGCGGAGCTGAATCACGGCGCCGGGTACCAACCGGATACTATCAAGGCGCTGGTTTTGGGCCGGCCGCAGAAATACCTCACCCGCCGACTCCAACAGACGGCCATTAGACACGGTAGGCATATTGCTCAGCACCATATCGGCTTTGCCGAAAATCTCCCGCAGCTCCATCTTAAAAGGCGTGGTAATGGGCACACCATTAGCCCTTATAAATGCGTTGGCCGGAATGGTTACTACCGTGCCTTTTGCGCCCGCGAATTGGTTTTGGAGAGTTGGGTCGTAGCTGAACGTCTGGACCGGGGCGCCCAGCTGGGTTTGCAGCTCGGCTATAGAATACACCGGCGCATCGGGGGGCGTAGGAGTGGGCGTGCTGCCATCCTCACAGATAACCAAATCGGAGCCCTGCTGGCACCCAGGCAACAGCGGCAAGGCGAGCAGGCTGGCAATGAAAAAGGAACGTTTCAGAAAAAACATAGGGGTAGCGCTAAGAATAGAAAGGATTAGTGTTTGCGTGGGTCAAGGTCCCAGGAGTAGCCGGCCTGAAAGCCCAGACTCCAAGGGCGGCGCGGCGCCTTACCTGAGGCTTGCGTGGTCAGGGAGTTGAGGAAAATCTGGCCTTGCGGGCGCAGCGTAATCCACTGGCCCGGCGCAAACTGGTAGTTCGCAAAAGCCCCCACATTCAGCAGCACATTGGTGGCTTGGAACGGAATGTTGGTGCCGCTGCTGGGCTGCCACTGGCGCTGTGAGCAGTTGCAGGCATTGCCTTCGGTGGTGCGGGCACTGGTCAGAAAGGCCACGGTGGCCCCGCCCAACACCCCAGTGCGCCAGCGGTGGTTGCCTTGCAGCGTGTACTGTAGCTGCAGGGGCACCGTCAGGAAGCGGTACACGTCGCGGAACTCTACTTGGAGCGTTTTATCCAAGGAGTCCTTTTTCAGCCGATAGTTCAGGTTGCTGGCATACTCGGCGTAGCCTAGGCCTGCCGAAACGGTAAGCTGCTTGGTGAGAGCATAGGCGCCGCTGACTTGCCCGGAAAAGCCCACGCCGGGCCGCTCCAGCTGTTGGAGTTGGGTAGGCGTACCGCCCAGGGCCCGATACGTGAGGCCCGAGCCAATAAGGGCCTGAGCGCTCCAGCCACGCAACCGCAACTCGCGTTTGGTGGGCCGGGTGCGGGAGCGGCGCTTGGCGCGCACTTCGGGCTCTTCGGTTTCCAGCACCGGGGGCTTCACGACAAGCAGCGCCAACGGGGCGTTACTAAACCGAGTGCGGCCTGCTTTCTTATTGCCACCTGAAATAGATGGGTTCTGAGCATCCGAGAGGCTAGTAGCTTCACTTGTGCCTATACCCGTAGCCGTCTTCGCTCCGGAGGCTGCGCTGTGCCGGACCGTGCCCAGCCGGCGGGAAACATAGCGGGAGGCTGTTGTGCTGGCTGAACTAGTGGCGGCAGTTTCTGAGAGGCCCGCCACGCTACGCTGCCCGAGGCGGCGGGAGGTGCGCGTTGGGGCTATGGCGGCAGCTCCGAGCAGCAGTGTATTTTTGTTTCTCCGCGTTCGACTGGCGGTTGCGGAACCTGAAGCAGCTAGTGCGTTGGAAGCGTCACTGGTTTCCGTCAAGTCCCTTTCCGGCTGGCGCGTCGGGCTGATGGCGACCCCACCGGGTAGGGTTGGGCGCGATGCAGCGGTGGGAGACGTGACGGAAATAGCATTACCTGCCTTAGGAAGTGGGTTTGCCTTCGCGGCAGGGGTAGTGTTTTCAGCAGATGTCGCCGAGCCAGCCTCCGCCAGTGCGTCAGGGTTTGAGGCCAAAGAGGGGCTAGTAAAGCGGGAGCCGGAGCGTGCGGCATCGGCCGCTGATAGCCGGGCTGCTGTGGTTTCCGCAGAGCCAGCTGCCAGGCTACCAGGGGTAGCTTGCTGCCGCCACGGACGGGTGCCAATGGTCAGACAGGTGAGGGCCGTGCCAATCAGCAAGAACAGCAAAAGTGGCCGCCAGCGGCGTTTGGGCTCAGCGGGCACCTGCTCCCGAATGCCAGCCCACAC
The DNA here is from genome assembly GCF_054780535.1 of Hymenobacter seoulensis. Classification (NCBI taxonomy): domain Bacteria; kingdom Pseudomonadati; phylum Bacteroidota; class Cytophagia; order Cytophagales; family Hymenobacteraceae; genus Hymenobacter; species Hymenobacter seoulensis. Next base: position 883,636 of record NZ_BAAGWD010000001.1, on the reverse strand, counting down.
CGACTCGGGCGGCGCGCTGCCGTAGCCTTCCAGTTTGCGCTGCAGGTCGTGGTAGAATTGTTCCGATTCGCGTTCAGTCATTGTAGTGAGGAGTGTGAGCCTGAAGTAGGAGCCGCTCTTCCAGCAGCCGACGGGCCCGGGAAAGCTGCGACTTGCTGGTGCTTTCCGAGATGCCTAGTAATTCGCCAATCTCGGCGTGTGAGTACCCTTCAATGGCGTAGAGGTTGAGCACAGTGCGGTAGCCCGGAGGCAGTTTGTTCATCAGCCCCACTACATCATCGGCGGAAAGCTGATCGAAGGGCGTACCATCAGGATGGTGCAGGTCTGTGGCTTCTTCGCAGTCTACTTGCGGGCCTCGCTGCTGGTGTTGGTGCCACAGATTGAGCGAGGTAGTGACGGCAATGCGCCGCGCCCACGCCTCGAAAGGTCCCTGCCCCCGAAACTGATCGAGGCGGGTGAAGATCTTGACGAAGGTGAGCTGCAGGGCATCCTCCGCTTCGGCCTGCGAGGGGCAGTAGCGCAGGCAAACGCCCATCAGCTGGTAACTAAGTCGTTCGTAGAGCGCCCGTTGCGCCGCCGGGCGTCCTCGTCGGCAACCATCCAGAAGGTCAGTAAGTGAATCGGGCATAAGTAGCCGCAGATAAGGGTATAGGATGTCGTACGCTAGCGTTCTGCACCCATGACCGGAGCCAGGTTGAGCAGGTTGCGTGGGGTAGTAACTATTTTTATATTCCGATACTAAGATGAGGTAATGGTGCTGATAAGGCCGCAAATGGCCACCTACATTTGCGCCGAAGTTGTAGCTTCGCCACACCACCCAGCCCCGGTGGTTTTCCACCGCCTTCTTCCTCGTTATGCTGCTACCCCTTTATCAGGTTGACGCCTTTACTAGCCGGCCATTTGCCGGCAACCCTGCCGCCGTATGCCCGCTCACGGAGTGGCTCCCCGCCGAAACCATGCAGGCCATTGCCGCCGAAAATAACCTGGCCGAAACGGCATTTTTCGTGCCTCGTGGCGGCCATGAGTTTGATATCCGGTGGTTTACGCCGGCCGTTGAGGTAGAGCTGTGTGGCCATGCCACGCTGGCCTCCGCGCACGTGCTGTACCGCCACCTGAATTTTAAGGAGCCGGAAATCGTATTTCATTCCCAGAGTGGCCCGCTGCGCGTAAGTCAGGGCTCCGAAGGCCTCCTGACGCTTGATTTTCCGGCGCGCCCGCCTAAGCCCATCAGCATTCATCCCGATGGCTTGCTAGATGGCCTGCGTGCCACTCCACTCAGCATTCTGGCCGGCCCCGACCTGGTGTGCTTGTTTGCCACGGAAGCCGAAGTGCGTGCCCTGCACCCCGACATGGGCCACCTAAGCAAAGTAGAGTACCGCGCCGTAATTGCCACCGCCCCAGGCACCAATGGCGTCGACTTTGTTTCGCGGTTTTTCGGACCTAGGGTAGGAGTCCCGGAGGATCCGGTAACCGGCTCGGCGCACACCACGCTGGTACCCTATTGGGCCGAGCGCCTAGGCAAAAACACCCTGCATGCCCGCCAGGTGTCGGCCCGCGGCGGCGACCTGTGGTGCGAGCTGCGCGGCGACCGGGTATTGATGAGTGGCCACGCCGTCACGTACCTGAAAGGCGAAATTGAGCTAGGATAACGTGACGCGTGTTCCTCTGCAGAGGGTGCTGCGCTACAGCATAGCGGCAGTGTGGCTAGCTAATGGGCTCCTGTGCAAATTGCTGCACCTTGTGCCGCGGCACGAGGCCATTGTGGCCCGCATTCTGGGTCCAACGTATGCTGCCCCGCTTACCCATTTCATTGGCCTGGCAGAAATTGGAGTAGCGCTATGGGTACTAAGCAGGCGCTGGGTACGGCTCAATGCCGGGCTGCAGATTGCAGTGGTGGCTACCATGAACATCATGGAGTTTTTCCTGGCTCCTGAATTATTGCTTTGGCATCAGTTTAATAGTGTATTTGCGGGGTTGTTTATGCTAGTGGTGTACTACTACGGGTTCGTGCTGACGCCAGCTGGTGGCCAGACTGTGTAATGGCGGCCCGGCTTGCTTCACATCCGTTTGCCGTGGAGGCAGTTTTGGCCCGCACCACGGTGCTCACCTTTGCTGCGCCCGTTGCCAGCCTGCAACCACTCATTCCGGAAAGCCTAACCCTCGACACTCTGGATAGTACCTGGGGGTTTGTGGCCGTGGCGCTCGTCCAGACGAATTCACTTCGTCCTCAGGGCCTACCCACCTGGATGGGCCGTAATTTCTTTCTAATTGGTTACCGCGTATTTGTTCGTTACACCACCCAGCGGGGCAAGCGGCTCAGGGGGCTGTATATCCTGAAATCGGAAACCGATAAGCCGCAAATGCAATGGCTTGGTAACCTGTTCACCAGCTACCATTACGTTACTGTGGACATTCAGCAAACATCAACTGAGAAGGACTGGGCAATCAATTCCCAAAAAGCAAAGCTGGCTATTGAGGTGAGCAGCGTGATGCCGGAGCCACTGTTGCCCGCCGGCTCACCCTTCAGTAGCTGGCAACAGGCGCGCCGTTTTGCCGGTCCGCTGCCGTTTACTTTTTCCTATGATGCCGCAAGCCAGTACGTAACTATTGTGGAAGGCACCCGCGAAGATTGGCACCCTCGGCCGTTGCAGGTGCAGCAAGCGCAGGTAGGATTTCTGGATGAGTTGAACCTAGCAGGCCTGCAGCTTGCCAGTGCTTTTGCTACGGAGAATGTGCCCTATTGCTGGAAGAAAGGCCGCGCCGAACGATGGATCAGGTAAGAAAGCCATTCCAGGGTGTCTGGAATATTGTGCGGTTTAACTGGCATTTTTATGTGGCCGCCGCCTGCGCCATGCTAGGACTTTGGGCGTTGGCAAGGGCTAGCGAGGCCCCACTGGCAAACGGGGCGCAGGCACTCGCGCTGCTGATTGGGGGCACCACGGTGGTTTCGCTATTTGTTTCCTGGTATGTGTATGATGTGTCGGGGTTGTACTCGCTGGAGTGGCTAGGAAACCAACCGCTATCCGGAAGCAAGCGAGTAGTAAACATTCATGCCGGATTTGATGAGACTAGTGCGTTACTCAGTCGCCACTTTCCGGGTGCTGAGCTGGCCGTCTTCGACTTTTACAATCCAGTGCAACACACCGAGGTATCTATCCGGCGGGCACGGGCCGCTTACCCTGCGTTCCTAGGTACACAATCTGTGCAAACCCACCACCTGCCGCTGCCAGATAACAGCGCCGACTGGGTGTTCATCAGCCTGGCGGCGCATGAGGTGCGGCAGCCAGCAGAGCGAGTTGCGTTTTTCCAGGAAGTGCGCCGCATAGTGCAGCCTTACGGCCGCGTAGTGGTAGTGGAGCACCTGCGCGACGCGGCTAATTTCATGGCGTACACCATTGGCTTTTTTCACTTTTATTCCCGCCGCAGCTGGCTGAAAGTATTCAATGCAGCTGACCTGCATCTTGCTCAGGAAAAAAAGATAACACCTTTTGTTTCAGCCTTTATTCTTCGCCGTGGAAGCGCAGCTTGAGTTCATAGGCGCTCTGTTGATACTGCTGGCGCTGCTGCACATTGGCTTTCCGCGCTATTTCAACTGGGCCACGGAGCTGACACCGCTACGCCTGATAAACCGGCAGATGGTGTACGTGCACACCCTTTTTGTTGCGCTGGTGGTGTTGCTAATGGGCATACTGTGCCTGACGTCCGCTCCTGAGTTGGTTGGCACCGGCCTCGGCCGAAAAGTATCCTTAGGGCTGGGTGTATTCTGGCTGCTGCGGCTGTTGGTGCAGTTCTTCGGCTACTCAGCTGAGCTGTGGCGCGGTAAGCGCTTTGAAACGTCCGTGCACATCGTTTTTTCAGTGCTCTGGAGTTATTTGAGCTACGTTTTTCTGACTGTGTACTGGCACTAACACTCAGCCATGCCATAAGCTCCATGACGTGGCGGCGCTATAGCCTGCGCCTGGTTGAAGATGCAATGCCTTCGGGTGCCCTAGCCCTCACCGCAGGGCAAAGCCCAGCTTAACTCCGGCCGGAAAGTACAGCCCTCCATGACCGTAGTCGGAGGAGCCGGCCTGGTAACGACTCCTGACACGGGCGCCCTCAGCACGGCTTTGGCTTTCCCGCCACCCTAGCCCCACATACAGATCCAGAAAGAACCTGCCAGGGGCCAGCGGTGCCTGGTACCCAAGTTGGGCACTGGCGCCGTAACGACTGATGGTTTCGGTATGGCGGCCCTGCCGATACTCGTAACGGGGTAGGCCCGTGGGATCGATAATTTTCACCCATTCTTGTCCTTGGCGCGAGACGGAAAAATGCTGAAAATGCGGTCCGTAGCTAGCATACAGGCCCGCGGGGTAACTGGCTTTCGATTCGCCGAGGTACCAACGGTGCATGGCTTGCAGCCCGCCCCCGCGTACTTTCTCGTCTGATTCGAGCAGGGTAGCGGTTGAGCGGGCCGCGTCGGGGCGGCCAGTGGGGCCAGCGTAGAGTTGTGGCGTCAGGCTGAAGCTGTGGCGCGGGTGCTTGCGCCATAGCTGCTCCAACTCCAGCCAGTAGCCACCAACCACCACGTATTGCGGCGTTGCTTTCACAAGCAGGGTGCGGCTCGGCGTCTGGGCCTGCGCTGATGCGCTCAGGCCTAGTGTCAGCAACGGTAGCCACCCCAAACCATACAGGCCAAGGGAAGCACTCATTGGGCCGCCGGCGTGATGGGCAAAAAGCTCAGCTGCTCCAGCTGGGTGCCGGTATAGCTGTACTGATACAACCCATTGGCGCCAATGGCCAGCAGCGTACCGCCGTTCGGAATCACATCAACCACCTTCACCGGAAACGCCTGGATTTGGGTTAGCTGAGGAGCCTGGCTGGTGTCGAACACCTTCAGGCCGTCGTTGTCGCAGACGAAGAGCTGGGTGCCATCAACGCCTAGGCCCTGCGGCCCCGTCATGGCGTACGTTTGGGCCAGGCGCGGCTGGCTTAGGGTGGTCAGGTCAATAACCTGGAGCTGGTTGGGCTCGCCGCCGCACGTACGGCCGCTCCGCAGCGTCACGTACGCATATCGGTCATCCACTACCACGGGGTCGCAGCTCATCACGTGCTGGTAGTAAGCTACCTGCTGGGGGGCTTGTGGCACGGCCACATCAAAGATGTACATGCCGCGTTGCGTGCCCAGGAAGAGGTAGTGGTCTTTGGGGAAGATGGTTTCAATGCCGAACTGCAGGGGCAGTTGCGGACCCGGAACGGGGGTAGTAGCGTTGGTCAGGTCAAATAACTTTAAGCTCTGCTCATCCACGGTATACAGCGTCTGATCCAGGATGGCAAACCGTGCCAGCGAGCCACCTTTGCCTACCAAGCCCGGCGCTGGGGCCGACGCTCCTCCACTCGTTGACCAAAAAACGACTCCTCCGTTGTTCCAAGTTCGGTTATAGGTATAGGCGATTTTGGTTTTGTTCCAGCCGACCACCACCGTGTTGGCCGGGCGATGGTCGGGGGCACATTCCTGGGGCATACCGGCCATTTCGGGCATAGGCAACTCGCGCAAGGCATTGCGCACCCGGCTTTTTACCTGCACGGCGGCGGGGTTGCTGATATCGATGGTTACCAGGTCAGGGCCGTTGTCGGCGTAGAGCAGGTCGCCTTTTACGGCTATATCAACGTTGCCTGGAATGCGCAGGAAGCTGATAGGGCGCGGGTGTTTCGGGTCCTGATTATCGATGATGTGCAGGCCTTCGTAGCGCTCATTAATAAAGAGGTAGCGCCCCTGCAGGTAAATCTTGCCCGTCGTGCGCATGGGGCGAGCGGGTAGGGCTTCCACCGATTTTTCCAGCACGGCCCGCTCCATGAGCTGCGGGCAATAGCCATCGTAGTAGCCCACCAAAGGCTGCGGGTTATCGTCATCGGTGGGGGCTGCGCAGGAAATCATTCCTAGCAGCAAAATCCAGCTAAACAGATACGTAGCAATTCGGGTCATAACACACAACCATACTAGGTGGGAGGAAACACTAAAGCGAGCTAGCCCAGGGAAATTCTCTGGCCTGTTCACTTCAGAGCCCATCACCCGACAAAAAGTTGCATGCCAATTGTTCTATATAGCAACTATATAGAAGCTGCGGTGGCAGCTGCCTGTCGCGCCGTTTACTGAATGTGTGCCGCTACCCGCGTACCTGCTCGCGCTGGTAGTCATTGCGCTCGATCACCTGCTCAATAAACATCGCCTTGCCCGGCACGTTCAGCAGCGCCTCATACATGGTGGCAGGCACGCCGGTATAGCGTACCAACCCGCCATGGCGGTACTCAATTTCCAGCGTGAAGGTAGCGGCATCATAGCCGACAGCCTTGACAGAAGAGGATCGAATGGGACGGCGTAGCATAGAAATGTATAATCGAGTTTACTATCCTAGCTACGAGAAGAAATATGCGCATGTTGATGGGTAATAAGTGGGCTAGGAAACGAAAGAGTTCCTGCCCTTTTCTATGAAGGGCGTTCTTAGGTAATTATCAATCCGTATGAAAACGATTGCCCTCCTTGGATTTTGTCTATTCGCCTCAGGGCGAGATTATCTGATTACGAATTTGTACAACCCCTTTAGTAAGGATTGCGGTTAACTACTCATGCCTGCTTTTCTGCCTGTTTTGCCTAATGCTATTGCCGTTATACTTCTGCTTGGCTGCCGAAGATCGAAATTGTGAAAAGTAAACTTCCAACAAGAGCACACAGCACTTGTACGAGTAGGGCGCGTTGAAAAACCTGTTTTGGTTCAGACCACTGCTGCTCACGACGCAAAGCAGTAAGGATGATACTAATGGTAGCCATACTTACTGCGATAAGTCCGCCTAGCAACGAAAAACCAAGAAAACGCTTTAAAAAGAGGATAAACAAGCCCTGCTCCACAATCAGATGGTGAGCGGTGTGCTCTGACCCAAGAAAGAATACGCTGGCCCAAAACAAGGTAAAGGCTCCACTCGCCACATATAGAACAAGGTATAGAAGGCGCACAGCGAAGAGTAAATGGCTCGTGTCAAACATCTATCCTACAGATCTAATTGGCTAAAACACATAGTCACTTGTTAGGAAGACGTAATTTCTTGCTAGTATCTTATGCAGCGGGTTTCTTCTTAGCAGGCATCCTATTTCACCAGCTGTGCCAGTGCCTTTGGTAGTTCCTCCCCGCGCAGGTTCAGGGCAATGATTTTACCTGTCGGGTCGACCAGAAAATTTTGCGGAATAAACGTAATCGAATAGGTAGTGGCTGCCTGGCCCCGCCAGCCTTTCAGATCCGAAATCTGCGTCCAGGGCAGCTGATCCTGCTGAATGGCTTTCACCCATTTAGCACGGTCCCGGGCCTCGTCGAGCGACACGCTCAGCACGTCGAAGTTCTTGTCCTTGTAGGCGTGGTAAGCTTTCGTCAGGTTTGGGTTTTCCTGGCGGCACGGACCGCACCAGCTGGCCCAGAAGTCGACGAGCACGTACTTGCCGCGGTAGTCCGTGAGCGATACGGACCGTCCCTCCGGCGTGGTTTGGGTGAAGTTGGGGGCTAGTTGGCCTACCTGCAGGGTTGTACTAGCTTTCGGCTCAGGCTTGGTTTCCAGTATGTTTTGCTGGATGGCCGTCCGGAGTTCTTCGGCGCGCGTGCCGTTGAACACCACAGGCGACAGGGTCGGGAGCAAGGCCCGCACCAGTGTGGCGTTATTAGGGTCCTTGCTCATGGTGTTCAGTACATACAGGCTGATGGGCGACGTAGGGTGTGCGCGGACGAAAACAGAATCCAAGTGGCTTTCTTCCCGCAACAAAGCTGCGCGCCGTGCCTGCAGGCCCTGCCGGAACGCTAGTGACTGCTGCTGCTTGGGAGTAGCAGCCTGCAACTCCTTTTTCAGAACGTTCAGTTGCCGGCGAATAGGTTCTTTTGCCATCCATATCTCCCGCCAGGCGTCGGTAAGCGGCGTACCACCCACCTGCGCGTTCTTAAGCGAATCGGGGCTGGTGAAGACGAGCGTGCCTTGTTCAAGGTAAAATACGGCCTTATAATCCGACATGTCCCCACCATACCGTTTCATAGAGAGGAATCCCTTCGTGGGTGCATACACGGTACCCTTCAGCTCGAAGCGCCCGCGTTCTTGACCCGCGCCGAATCTACGGCGCTCAAGTAGCGTAAATAGACGTAGATCGGCTCACTGTGGTATGTATCCGAACCCAGGCGGCCCTTCAGAACGAAGGGGATAGGTACTTGCGCAGCGGCCAAGCCCGGTATTAACAGCATCAGCAGCAATAGGTAGATCTTCATAGGGTAATATATTGTAGTAGTGTTAGCGTTTGTACATCGGGAGAAGATGGCGAAACGAGGTGGGCTCACCAAACGAAGAGTACACTTTACTGCCTTCCTGCCTGCTTACCCCAGCGCTGCGGCTGTGCAGCGACTCGGCTTGGCGCAGGCTACGGGGCCACCAGGCGCTGGGCTTCCTACTCCAGCGGCGGGTTGAGTGCCTTAAGTAAATTATAAGAGAACTCTACTTCCTGGAGCTGAGCCTGGCGGCCTTTCGCCCCGTATTACAGCCTCAGATTAGGAACGATACGCCGACGTGTTATCGGATGTGGCTGTTGCAAAACACTGTCTGTAGTCTGAAAACAGGTTATTCGAGCCTCAGTCGCGGCTCCCTAGGTGCCTGTTTACCTCTGCTTATCGTCAATGCAACCTAATAAATTCACTGGCGGGAGTTTTGAAATAACCACAGGTATTACGTTGACTAGCTACTTCAAATACCTGTAGCTAGTCAGCGAGAATACAGATTTGCCTTACGCAGCCGGCTTTTTCTTGGCGGCGGTAGCTTTTTTGCCAGCTACGGGCGCGGCCAGCTTGCTGGGGTTATCGGCCAGAAACTTGCCCCAACTTTTGCTGCCGGCCTTTACGTTATTACCTTTCTGATAATGGTGGCAGAGGGCCACGGCCAGTGCATCGGTAGCGTCGAGGAACTTTGGGGCTTCCTCAATGGGGGGGAGTTGTAGCGTCTGGCGCAGCATGTGGGCCACCTGCTCTTTGGTTGCGTTGCCGGAGCCCGTTACCGATTGCTTTACTTTGGTGGGCGCGTACTCCACGTACGGAATCTGGCGGGAGAGGCAGGCGGCAATGGCTACCCCCTGGGCGCGGCCCAACTTCAGCATACTCTGCACGTTCACCCCGAAGAACGGCGCTTCAATGGCCAGCTCATCGGGCAGAAATTCGTCAATCAGCTCCAGCATCCGCTCGAAAATGCGCTTCAGCTTCAGGGCGTGGTTGGTGCCCAGCTTCTTCATGTCGATGACGTCGTACTGCAGCACCGTTACCCGCTGTCCCTGCACCTCAATCACGGCGTAGCCCATAATCTGGGTGCCCGGGTCGACGCCCATGATGATTTTGGGAAGCAGATCGGTAGAGGTTAGAGGCAAAATCATGGCTAGTACTGGCGAAGAGAATAAGGTAGGTAGAGTTCCGTTGATTTTCGTCGGTAACTTGCCAAGGCAAATCAACACGCCCGCATCTTGCCCCCGCACCATTTACAAAACTACGCCCAAAAGCCCGAAGAAACCGCACCGCGGCGGCGTGGCCTGGTAGTAGCGGGCAAGCTGCTCATTACGCTGCTCACGCTAGGGCTGCTCTGGAACTCGGTGGTAGCCGATGACGCCACAGCGGCGGCTTGGCGCGGCTTGCTCACGCGCAGCCTCGGGGGCGAAGGACGAGTACCGGTGCTGCTGGCTCTGGCTCTGATGCCTCTGAACTGGGGCCTAGAAGCCTGGAAGTGGTGGCGTTTGGCCCGGCACCTGGAGCCGGTTTCGTTTCGGCGCAGCTTTCGGGCGGTGCTGGTGGGCCTCACGCTGGGGTTTGTAACGCCGAACAGGGTAGGCGACTATGCCGGCCGCATCATTGAGCTGAAAAGCCGCCGGCTTGATGCGCTGGGGGCCGTGTTTTTGGGGCGTTATTGCCAGCTGGTAGCTACTGTTATGGCTGGCACGGCAGGCCTGCTGTATTTTCTGCTGCAGTTTTACTTAATAGGCTACCCGGCCACTAGCATCGGCCTGGTCATCGGGACAGTGCTAGTAAATGGGGCCGTGCTGCTGCCGCTTTACTATTCGCAGGTGCTGGTGTCGGCGGTGCAGGCGGTGCCGCCGCTACGGCGCTTTAGCCGGTTTCTGGCCGTCATGCCTACGTATCGGGCCCGGGCGCTTACGGCGGTGCTACTCATTTCCAGTCTGCGTTACCTGGTGTTCTGCGCGCAATTTGGGCTGCTGCTGTGGGCGTATGGCGTAGATGCACCCGTTGGGCCGGCAGCGGCGGCTATTGCTGGTACATTTCTGCTGAAGTCATTGGTGCCCTCCCTGAATGCGTTAGCTGATGTGGGGGTGCGGGAGCTTTCGGCCACACACTTGTTCGGGCTGCTGGGTCAACCGGTGCTGCCGGTACTAAGTGCTAGCCTGAGTTTATGGGTTCTCAACATTGCGGTGCCTAGTGCCATCGGACTCATTTTTGTGCTCCGCATGAAAGTGTTGCGCAAGCGGAAGAAGGGCCAAACGCAGCCTCACGCAACGGTATGAGCAGCATGTGGCTTGCAGCAGCTTTAGCCGGCCTGAACGCAGCCTACTTGGGGCAAATGCTGCGGTACCGCCGCAGCTGGCAGCAACTGGTTTCAGGGCAGCAAAGGCCTAGTGCGGCAAGTTCATCAGAAGCAGCCGTACGGTTTACCGTCATAATTGCAGCCCGCAACGAAGCCGAAAACCTGCCGCATTTGTTACAGGACCTTGCAAACCAAGACACAGTTCCCGGCGGTTTCGAGCTACTACTTGTAGATGACCACTCCACAGATGCAACGGCGGCGGTGGTGCAGGAGGCAGCAGGCCGAATGCCGTTTCCCGTACAGTTGGTTCAACTCGCGCAGCAACCTAGTACGCTAACCGGCAAAAAAGCTGCGGTGCAGGTTGCGCTTGCGCATGCTACTACGCCCTGGGTCTTGCTTACGGATGCTGATTGCCGAGTGCCGAACGGGTGGTTGCGGGCGTATGCTGAGTTGGTTGCACAAGATGCCGATGCACGGTTTATCAGCGGGCCCGTGTTGCTTACCGGGCGCGGCTGGCTGGCCACGCTGCAAGGCCTGGAGTTGGCCGGGCTGGTGGGGGTAGGGGCGGCTTCCATCGGGCGGCAGGCGCCTACCATGTGCAATGGTGCTAACCTGGCCTACCGCCGCGCCGATTTTTATGCTGTTGATGGGTTCCGAGGCAACGAGAATGTACCTAGCGGCGACGACGAATTCCTGTTGCATAAGCTGCACGCTGCCTTTCCGGGTAGCATTCGGTTTCTGGCAGATGCTGCGGCCCTTGTGCGCACGGAAGCTCAGCCCACCGTGCGCCTGCTGCTGCGCCAGCGAGTACGGTGGGCTAGCAAGTGGCGGCATTACCAGGCTGCAGCCCCGCGCCGCTTGGCGGTGTTGGTGCTGCTGAGCAACCTCACCTTTCCGATAGGACTAGGGCTGTGGCTGGCCGGAGCCGTGCCAGGCTGGGCAGTACTAAGCGCCTGGAGTCTCAAATTACTTGCCGATGCCCTGTTTCTACGGCCGGTACTGCGCTTTCTGGGGCGGCCGCGGTGGCTGTGGTGGGTGCCAGTGCTGCAGGTCGCCTATGGCCCCTATGCCTTGGCAACCGGATTGCTGGGCCTGCGCGGCGGCTACGAGTGGAAAGGCCGAAAGACTGGACGAGGGTAACTTCAAGGGTATCAGAGGGCTAGTAAACTGCGCCATAAAAAGCGTGATTTTGCTTGTTTTTGCGGCCTTTAGGGGTGTACTTATTCTATCATTTCAGCTCACTATAATATAGCGTACTATGAACAAGACGTGGTTAGAAATAGTGATGCCAGCGAGCCTGTTACTTGTGTTTTGCACTATGATGGTATTCGGCCTGACAATGAGTGGATTGCTATATACGTCTGCTTCAGAGATAATGCCATTAGCAGGAGGGCCTGGTGAGCCAACGGCGGAGTATGCTTCCATGTCATCTTATGCGCTTCCTGCTGATATTACAGCCCCTGATGTAGCTGCCGGCGATGCCCTTTTCCAAAGCAACTGTGCTCAATGCCATGCGGTGCAGGATGTGGTGATAGGACCAGCATTAGCAAGCATCCGGAAGCGACGTCCAGAAGCCTGGATTCGTGCTTGGGTAAAGAATTCAGGGAAGCTGGTTGCCAGCGGTGATGCCTACGCCGTAAAAGTTTTCAATCAATACCAGAAGCAGGAAATGCCTAGCTTCCAGCTCTCGAATAAGGAAATCAGCCAGATCTTAGATTACATAGAAGCATACGAAGCTTCCAGAGGTACTCAAGCCTACTGCAGGTAGTAGCAGCCGTCAACTAAGCAGCTTACCTTATGCAGAATCTTCCGCCCATATGGTAGCATCCTGACAACGCGCTAGTGTGCTACCTTTGCCAAAACCTCTTCTCTCCGTGACCGACGCCGAATTTGACATCCTAGACGAACTGTACTTCGTTACGCCTTTCGCCGAGCTAGCCCAAAAAACCCGCCAAACCCCCGCCGAGCTGGAGCGCCACTTACGCGGCATGCTGGAGCAGGGCTTGGTGCGCAGCTTCTGGCCTGACCCCGATACGGAGCAGGCCTTCGAGGAAAGCTCTTTTGGAGCCATCGTGCGCGACTGTTTTTTTCTGGCCTCGAAAGAAGGGCTGCTCCAACATAACACCCGCTAGCGTTGGCCGCAACTGCTACCCAAGCTGCCCCGGCGGCCCGGCCGCCGGGCTATTACGTTCGTCAGCGCCTGTTGCGCAACACGCCGGCCATGCTGGGGCTGGGCTTTATTGTGTTATGTACCCTAGTGGCGGTGCTGGGCTATTGGGTGCTGCCCGATAACTCGCCGTATGCCAACAACGGCCTGGTGCAGCTGCAAAAAGAAGCGCCCGGCTTCCGGGCCACCGTGCTGCGGCTGGCCCGGCCCGACTCGGCCCGCGCTACCTCCGACAATGTGTTCCGGACGTGGTGGCAGGGGCGCGAGCCACGCTACTCTGAAGTGCCCATCGGGAGTTACCGCTTTCAAGGCGACTCGCTATTTACGGCGCCTTACCAGAATCACTCGGCCCTAGCCGATAAGCCCCAACGCTACGCCCTAACTGCCATTACTGGCCACCCTGGCACGGCTGCGGAGCTTCGGCAGGAAGTGGAAAATACCCACCTGCTCACGCGCACCTACTGGCTAGGAACTGATAAATCGGGCCGCGACGAACTGAGCCGGCTGTTGCTGGGCACGCGCATCAGCCTCGGCATTGGCCTCGTGGCCGTCCTGATTTCCGTGGCACTGGGTATGCTGATTGGGGCCGTAGCCGGCTACGTGGGTGGCTGGGTTGATAGCCTCCTGTTGGGTTTGATGACGGTGGTGTGGAGCATTCCGGGCATCATGCTGGTAATTGCCATTTCCCTGGCCCTCGATAGCAAAGGCGTTTGGACATCTTTTGTGGCCGTGGGCCTCACCATGTGGGTTGACGTGGCGCGTGTTGTGCGCGGCCAGATGCTGAGCCTGCGCGAAAAAACGTTTGTCGAAGCCGGGCGTGTATTGGGTTTGCCCCAGAGCCGCCTGATCTGGCGCCATTTGCTGCCCAACATGACCGGCCCCCTGATTGTGCTGGCGACTAGTAACTTTGCGGCTGCCATTCTGCTGGAAGCGGGTCTGAGCTTTCTGGGCCTGGGCGTGCAGCCCCCCGCGCCTTCGTGGGGCCTTATGGTGAATGAAGGCTTTCAGCTGCTGGGCACCGAGGCCGGCCTGTGGCTTACGTTGCTGCCGGGCCTAGCCATTAGCTTACTGGTGCTAAGTTTTAACTTGCTGGGCAACGGCCTGCGCGACGCATACGACCCCAAAACTCCGCTGGGCTAACGGCAGGCGGCAACGGCATAATGTCGCTGCGGCCCTGCTTTTTTCCCTAATTTCTACTTCCCGAACTTCTGAGTATGAATACTATTACTTCCGAAAAGCGTTTGTTTCTGAAAGAGCGGGAACTAGGCGCGCTGCTGGAGATTACGCAGGCCATCAACCAAGACCCCACGGAGGCTTCACTCTACAAGATCTTCCAGTTCACATTGCTCGGCCAACTCAACATCCGGCGGTTGGTGCTGTATGTGAAGGAGGAAGGCGAGTGGGAGTGTATGGTATCCTTTGGACAAGGGTTGGTGGATTTTCGGAAGGTAGCGCTGCCCGAAGTTATCCGCGAAAACTGCACTCAGCTGCCGTGCCCGCTTAGTAGTTTTGAGGGCTTGAGTGCAGAGTGGGAGTACTTGGAAATTGTGATTCCGGTAGTGCAGAACGGCAACGTTCTCGCCTACGTGATGGTGGGCAACGTGCACGACGACTATGCCAGCGAGGAAGCCACCAAGTTTCTGCAAACGCTTAGCAACATCCTGATTGGGGCCATCGAAAACCGGCGCTTAGCCCGGCAACGGGTAGCTGCCGCCGCCATGCGCAAGGAAATTGAAATTGCGCAGGAAGTGCAAACCATGCTGTTTCCGCGCACCTTGCCCAATGATGCCGCCGTGGCCGTGCACGCCAGCTACGTGCCCCACAGCGCCGTAGGCGGCGACTACTACGATGTGGTGCCCCTAGATGCGGACCGGTTTCTGTTCTGCGTGGCTGATGTGTCGGGGAAAGGCGTAGCGGCTTCATTGCTCATGTCAAACTTCCAGGCCGGGCTGCGTACCCTGCTGCGCCAAAAAGTTGATTTAGCCACGGTAGTGCAGGAGCTTAATAACCTAATTTTCCGTAACGCCGGCGGCGACAAGTTTATCACTGTGTTCTTCGGCCTCTACAATAAGCGCACCCGCGTGCTGCAATACGTAAATGCCGGCCACAACGACCCCTTGCTGATTCCGGATTCCGGCCCCGTACAGCTGCTCAAGTCTGGCTCCATTATGTTGGGCGTGATGGATGAACTGCCCGTGCTGCAGGTAGGAGAGGTGGTAGTGGAACCCCGAACGACGCTGCTCACCTACACCGATGGCCTCACGGAAGTGTTTGATAGCAACCATGATGAGTTTGGCGAAGAAGGCGTGCTGCGCGTGATGTACCACAACCGCTACGCCCCCCTCACCACCGTGCACAAAGAGCTGCTTCGCGAAATCAACACCTTCAACCAGAGCGGTTCCGGCTTCGCCGATGATATTACCATTCTGAGCTGCCGGTTTAAGTAAGCCACAGGCCTAGTAAAGTTGCTGGCCTCCGGGTTAGTTACTAGGCCCTTATTGCGCTTGAACTCCCCCGCGTACTACAGCGTAAGCGCCGTGGTATGCGGGGGAGTTCAAGCGTAATAAGGGCCTAGGGATTGACGTCTGCACGACAAGGCTCAGGGTGATTACGTGCAGCTCAGGCCTCGCTTATCAGTGTTAGGAGGTTACCAGCGTAGTCTGCTCATGGCGTATCCAGGTGCCTATCCGGATAAACATGGCCAGGTTCAGGAAGAAAAACGAGCCTATTTTGTCTACCTCAACCAGCTCGTTTAGCAGCAGGTGAAACACGATGATGATAAAGCTCAGACTGCAGGCTAGTAGCAAATTGCGCAGGGCGGTGCCACGCACCGTTCGGACGTACAGCTGCTGAATGGTAAGCAGGGCCGTAGTCAGTAAGCCAATAAACAGAATAACGCCCGGAAACCCCTGCTCAGCCATCAGGAGCAGAAAGTAATTGTGCGTTGTCGATTTCTCGGGGTTGTCGCTGACGTAGGTGCGGAAGCTGCGGACGGTGTAGCGCTTATACTCGGGGTAAAACGTGTTGGGTCCGCTGCCTGTCATCGGCTTATCGGCTACCATGCGTGCGGCTGCTACCCAGCGGTACACCCGCTCCATCCCCGACATATCCTGAAGCTTGTAGGTAGCTTCTAAGTGCTTGCCGAAATTGTCGCCATTGAACACGGTTTTCTCGAAATCAGGCGCGTACAACATGTAGTTGTTGGCGCTCAGAAAGTATCCGGCCCCAGCCAGCACCGCCGCTAGGCTCCCAATGAGCAGCAACCGGGTTTGACGCAACCGCAAAACCAGATAATAGATACCGGCCACCGGCACGGCCAGCAACGAGGCGCGCGTATACGCCGTGAGCAACCCAAACAGCATCAGGCCAGTAGCAATACGCCAGCCCAGCCGGGGTAGGCCCCTTGAGTCGCGGGCACCATACCAGGCGAAGGGCAGTAGCATAGCCAGCACCGTAGCATACGTCACGTGGTTGCGGTAAAACAAACTTACCGCCGGGTTAATGGCATCGAAGGCAAAGCCATCGGCGGCGTGCCGCACAATTACTACCAGCACGGTAAAGCAAGTGGCCCCAGTGTACAGGCCCGCCACTTTCCAGGCTTCCTTCGGGTCCTGAACCAGCAGCAACGTACCCAGGATAAACGGCACTAGGTACCACACCTTGGCCAACAGGTACTTTACTGATTTGGTGGTATCAACGGAAAAGAATGTGGAGATAAACGACCAAAACAGCAACAGGCACACCATCACAATGATGGGGTGGAGCACCTCCCGCGCTGAGAGCTGCACGCGGCGCATGAGCAAGGTGGCGGCCACGCAGCCGGTTAGCACCAGCATTAGCGGCTCCGAGGGCATATCCATGCTCAGGCCGCCGGGCAACTGAATTTCGCGGGCAAACGCCAGCGTCAGGAACAGCAGGTAGTAGAACAGCGTCCAGTCAGTGAATACAACCAGCAAGCCCAGGCCAATGCCAACGGGGAGTAATGCCAGCGGCGTTTGCAGCAAAACCGCCGTTGCCCCACCCAGGATCAGCAGGAGCATGAGCCCCACAAACAAGCGCTGGATGGGGTCGGCGGGACGAAGCCGGTTCAGCAGCTCACTCACAGCGCAGGGGCCGATGGGCGCTGGCTGCGCCGATACAGCTCCAGCAGCGTAATCAGCACAATAGAGAAAGCCAGCGTGAGGAATACCGAGCCTACCACAATCAGCCAACGTACGGGCTTGCTTTTCTTGGTAGCAGGGTAGGCTTTCTGCACGACATATAAGGACGAAATCCGGGCCTTAATAGACAATTCCGCCGTTTCGTACTCGCCTTGGGCTTTCACCAAGCGGTCCTGCAAATCGGTAACACGGGCCGTTAATAAGCTCAGCGAGTCGATGCCGTTGATGTAGTTTTCCATGTTGATGGCACTGCCGCCGTCAGCGCGGGTAAGGGCCCGGAGGGCACGCTTGAGGCTGGCGGTTTTGGGTCCATCGTTTCTGTTGGCTTGCTGCAGCGCGCTTTCTGTTTCAATGATTTCGCGCGACAGGTAGCTTTCGGCATTGGTGGTGTGCTCCAGCTCATCTTGCTTGATACCCTGCAGGGCGCGCCGCAGGCCTCGGGTTTCAGTGGTATAGCCCAGGTTTTTCTCCAGTTGAATAATCTCGCGGGCGAGGTAGCGCGACTGTTGCTCTGGCCCGAAAATGCCGTACTGCCGACGTGCACGCACTACCTGCCGCCGGGAGTGCTCGTACTCTTTGTTCAGAAACTCATAGCGCTGCTTGTACAGGCCCAGTACGTTGCGGCGGTTTTCCAGGGTCAGCTGCTGGTTGATGGAGTCGATGACGGCCACCATAGCATTGGTAATACGCGCGGCCAGCACTTTGTCTTCATCCTCGAACGTGAGCTCAATAACGTCGCGCTCATTGCGCACAATGCTCAGATTATCCGCGAATAGCCGGAGCGCTTCGCTTTCCGCCTTGTCATCGCCGGGGCTACCTACTTTGTAGTGCTCAAACAAGTTGAAGCGCTTCAGCATCAACTCGGCCACTGGCTGCGATTCGCCTACGGTAATTACGCGGTCCAAGTCTTCGGTACGGCCGCCCAGCTCCAGCTTGCCGCCTTCCACAATGCGGTCGGGGTCAGAGTTTTGTGGGTTGGTAGGAAAGAAGATAGCTGTGGATTTGTAAATATTAGGCAGCAGCAGTGCCACCCCCAAACTGATAACGAAGGCCAGTACCAGCGCGGCCAGTACCAGGTTTTTCCAACGGTTAATAATAGGCCACAGGCCTAACAATGAATAGGAACGCTCAGACATACGGTAGGATAACCACGGGCCCCGGAATGGAAAGGTGCTGAGGCCGTGGAACGCAAAGATATTGGAAAAATGCCCTCAGCCGCGCCAAAACCCGTTATCCGGCCCGGCTGGTTTTTATGTAGTTTTGCCCGTCGCCTACCCCCAGCTGCTGGCTGAACCGGGCTCAGGCAAGGCAGAAACACAGGTAAAGCACGCACGGCATCAAACGATTTTTTGGAAATATTAGTCTGGTGGTGCTGCTTAACCTGCTGGTGAAGCCGGGCTGGGTGGTGCTTGAAAACGTGGTGCAGGACCGCCTGGGCCACGCGGCTTTCGGGCTTTTCACGGCTCTTTCAGCCCTCACTATGGTGCTCACCACGGTTTCCGACCTGGGCCTGACGCACTACAGTGTGAAGCGGGTGGCCGCCGAGCCCACATTTCTTACGGAATACTTCCCCACCATACTACCCCTGCGCGGTGCCCTAACCGTGGTGGCGCTGGGCGCTATGCTGATCGTGGGCTGGATTATCGGGTACAGGGGGTACGAGCTGGCGTTGCTGGGGGCCATTGGGTGTAGCCTGTTGCTGGTGCAGTACGGGCAGTTTCTGCGAGGCACCCTGCAGGCCCATCAGCATTTCAACACCGATGCGGTACTGTCTGTATTTGAAAAGTTTCTGCTGCTGGGCCTGGTGCTGGTATTGCTCCCGATTGGCCTGACGCTAGAGCGCTACGTGAGCGTGCGGATAGTAGCGGCCGTATTCAGTACGGTAGTGCTGTACGGCCTGATGACGCGCCTGTTTGGCCGTGTGCGCTACCGCTGGCAGTGGGCGCAGGCCCGCACCATCCTGCGCGAAACGGCTCCTTTTGCCGTCATCACCTTGCTGTACGGCATCAATGAGCGGGTAGATATGGTGATGCTGGAGCGCTTGGCTTCCCCCACAGAGGCTGGCTACTACGCCGGTGCCTACCGCTGGGTTGATGCCGTGATGATGTATATCTGGACGGTGCTGCCGCTGTTTTTTGCTAAGTTTTCGGGTGCTGTGCACAACCGCCAGGAGCAGCGCGACTTGCTATGGTTTGGCCAGCGTGTGGTAACGGCGCCCATGCTGCTGCTCTGCGCCTTCGTGTTGTTTCGGGGAGAAGTACTGTTCTGGCAATTCACGCACAGCTCTGCGGCCGAGCTAACCCGCATGACCTGGTGTCTGAAAGTGCTGTTTATCAATGTGCTGGTGCATTCCTTTTTTGCGCTGTATGCCTCGCTGCTCAATAGTACTAGGCTGGTGAACAGCGTCAGCTGGCTGGTGGCGGTAAGCGTAACGCTAAATATCGGCCTGAATATCATTTTCCTGCCTCGTTTCGGAGCCATTGCCGCGGCCTGGAATACACTGTTCTGCGCCGTGCTGGTGTCGGGGGTATATCTGTGGCTGGTGCAGCACCGGGCCGGCGTGCCCGTGCCGTGGGCCCTGCTGGCGCGGTTGGGAGCTGTATTTGGGCTCTTGTGCGCGGGTTGGTATGGCATGCAGCAGCTCTGGCAACTACCGTGGCTGCTGGAATCGGTTATAGCTGGCGTTCTGTTTGTTGGCCTTATGTTCGGGCTGGGGGTAGTCCGGGTAGCTGAACTTAAACAGCTGCTCAATCGCCGAACGGAAGCGTAATCTCCGATATTTGCCCGCTCGGTTGCCTTTCTGGCTCCTGAGACTGTTTTGCTGAATCTATTATTAGTGCATGAAGTATCTCCTGAAGCAGCTTGATAAAGTAGAAGCCCTGGCCCAGGCCACCAAATGGCACCGCTTATTGCATGCTCCGGGAAAATATCTGTACGCCATCGGGTTTCGGCGGCTGGTATACGCCCGCTCCAAAAAGGGCCTTGTAAAGCAGGTAGACACGTTTTTTGGGGTGCCCATGCAAGTGGTGCTGCCTGCTGGTACCGATATCTACCTGACCGGTGGTAAATCGCACAGCTCCGAAATCCGCCTAGCCCGTTTCCTGATCCAAACCCTTCAGCCCGGCGACGCCTTCCTAGATGTGGGCGGACACTTCGGGTATTTTTCGCTGCTAGCCTCGCAGTTAGTAGGCCCCACGGGCAAGGTGCTGGCCTATGAGGCGTCGCGGAGTACGTACGCGGTGCTGACCGAAAATGTCAAGAGCCAAGCCAACATTAAGGCGGTAAATCAGGCCGTTTCCGACAAGCAGGAAACCATATCCTTTTATGAGTTTCCGGTGCTCTATAATGAGTTCAACTCCATGGATGTGTCGCAGTTCGCCGACGAGAAGTGGTATCAGGAGTTTACACCCACCCGTATTGATGTTCCTGCTGAGCGGCTGGATGATACCCTAACTACTCTCGACTATCAGCCGGCTGTTATTAAAATTGACGTGGAAGGGGCGGAGCTCAAGGTAATTGCGGGTGCCAAAGAAAGCCTGCGCCGCCTGCGCCCCTACGTGGTGATGGAGTACCTGGAGCCCAAGCGCCATAACACGGAGCATCAAAAGGCTGCGGCGCTGCTGCGGGAGCTAGGCTATAGTTCCTTTTCCCTGAACGCTGCCGGCCAGCCCGTGCCATGCCCCAATCTGGACGCGTTTCTGGAGGAGCATGGCTACGACTCCGATAATTTCGTATTCATCAAGCAATAGTTGCCGCGCGGGTTGGAAAGCAATTGAGGCCTAGTAACTTATAGTCGCGGCTCTGCTTATGCAGTATAGTTTACAGTAACTCAGATACAGTAGAGCTGAAGCAGCTGCAACTGCTGTTGCCAGCTCGCTGAGTTTGCCCCGGATTTTTTTGCTTCTTCGAATAGCTACTCCCTTGAACATTGCGGTAAACGTGCGCTTTCTGCTGCCCGGCGACAAGCTCGAAGGGATTGGGCGTTTCACGTTCGAGACGCTCAGTCACCTAGTGCGGCAGCATCCGGAGCACACGTTTCATTTTCTGTTTGATCGGAAGTTTGATGAGCGGTACGTATTCGGGCCGAACGTGGTGCCACATGTGCTTTCCCCGCCGGCGCGCCATCCGTTGCTGTGGCTGGCGTGGTTTGAAGGGGCCGTGGCGCGCTGGTTGCGTCGGCAGCGGCCCGATGTATTCCTCAGCACCGACGGCTACACTACCCTGCGCACCCGCGTTCCCCGCGTAACGGTGCTGCATGATCTGGCTTTTGAGCATTTCCCGCAGGATATTGACCGCCTCACGCTGCGGTATTATAAGTACTTCACGCCGCGCTTTGCCCGAGCGTCGCGGCGTATAATTGCAGTTTCAGAGGCCACCAAGCAGGATATAGTGCATACGTATGGCGTGCCAGCCTCCAAAGTGAGCGTGGTATACAACGCCGCCGACGCGCATTTTCGGCCCCAGCCGGCCGAGGCCCAGCAGGAAACCCGCGACCGGTACAGCGCTGGCAAACCCTACTTTCTGTTTGTGGGAGCCTTGCAGCCGCGCAAGAACCTAGTGAACCTGCTGCGGGCCTTTGATGCGTTTAAGCAGCAAACCGGCACCAACTGCAAGCTGCTGGTAGTGGGCCGCACCGCCTGGAAAGCGGGCCCCATTTTCGATGTGTACCAGCACATGCAGTACCGCCAAGATGTGCATTTAACCGGCCGCGTGACGGAAAACGAGCTGGCCGACTTGTATGCGGCGGCCCTGGCCACGTGCTATGTTCCTTACTTCGAGGGATTCGGGATTCCTATTATTGAAGCCCAGGCATGCGCCTCACCAGTTATTACCTCCAACTGCAGCTCCATGCCCGAGGTGGCCGGCAATGCCGCTCGGCTCGTAGATCCGCTTTCCGTAGAATCTATTGCCGAAGGACTGGCGCACGTATATGCCTCAGAACCTTACCGCAGTGAGCTGATGATGCGGGGTTTGCACAACGTGAAGCGGTTTTCGTGGGCCGAAAGCGCCCAGCGCCTGTGGCAGGAAATTGAAGCATGTGTGCGCTAAGCTGTAGCTTGCAGTCGGGGTTGATGCAGACAACCGCCGCCAGGGGGCTAGGTGCTGTGGGCACACAAACCGGGTAACCGCCACTGTCCAGAGGCCGCAAGCAACTGCTAACCTGTACCTTTTCACTCGCAATTAACACCGCATGCATCTGTTCCGAATGCCGGCTTTGGTACAACGCCTGCTGCCTGACTGCCTCTGGCAGATGCCTGCTACCAATCCGCCTACGCTCTACCTCACCTTCGACGACGGACCCATTCCGGAGGAAACACCCTTCGTGCTGGAAACGCTGGCTCACTATCACGCCAAAGGCACGTTCTTCTGCGTGGGCGACAACCTTCGCCGATACCCGGAGGTGGCCCAGAAAGTACTAGCGCAGGGCCACCGGCTGGCTAACCATACCTACCATCATATCAGCGGCTGGAGCCACTCGCGCCGCCACTACCTGCAAGATGTAGCCGAATGCCAGCAACTGTTGCAGCAGTTGCAGCCCGAGTCGCGGCCCCTGCTTCGGCCCCCGTATGGCCGCATTACCATTCCGCTTTCCCGGGCGTTGCAGGCTACGCATCAAGTGGTCATGTGGGACGTACTTACCTGCGACTACGATCGGGACTTTGCGCCCGAAGCGTGCCTAGCGGCGGCCATTGCACACTCACGGCCAGGCTCCATTGTGGTATTTCATGACAGCCTAAAGGCCAGCCCCAACCTACGCTACGTGCTGCCGCGGTATCTGGCGCATTTTGCGGCGCGTGGGTATCAATTCGCTAGCCTCTAACCTGGCGGAAAGTGCGTACTTGCAGCCAATAGCCTCTCTGGTATTTATTTGTGCGGTATGCTGTTGCTGATTCTCTACTTCACGGCGTGGTTCCTGTTGCTGACGGCCTCAACGGTGCTGTTTTACCAGCGGGAGGGAAGTAAGCCGGGGCCGCTGCCCGAGCCGTTGCCCCGCGTTAGTATTCTTATTGCTGCTCGCAACGAAGCCCAGGCCATCACGCGCTGCCTCCAATCCATCCGGGCCCTCGACTACCCCCCGAACCTAGTGGAAGTGCTGCTCGGCGACGACGGCTCCGTGGATGCTACCGCGGCCGTGGCGCACGCTGCCATGCACGGGTACGCTGGCTCATTTCAGGTGGTGCCTATTCACGATACGCTGGGTACGGCTCACGGGAAAGCCAACGTGCTGGCCCACCTGGCTTGTGCTGCTACCACTGAGTACTTCTTCATCACCGACGCTGATATTGCCGTGCCCCCCACTTGGCTGCAGGGGCTTTTAGCGCACGCTCAGGCCGACGTGGGTATTGTAACGGGCCTGACCCTCGTGACGGGGCCGCGCCTGTTTCACCGGTTACAAGGTCTCGATTGGCTGATGTCGCTAGGCTTGGTGCAGGTGGTAACCGACCTGGGGCGGCCCGTGACGGCCATGGGCAACAACATGCTGGTGACCCGCGCTGCCTATGAGGCAACGGGTGGTTATGAACAGCTGCCATTTTCCGTCACCGAAGATTTTGAGCTGTTCAAGGCTGTACTGCGGAAGGACTTCAGCTCTCGCAACCTGTTCTGCCCCGAAATTCTGGCTGAGTCGTTGCCGATGTACACGTGGAGCGGTTTGCTGCACCAGCGGCGGCGGTGGCTGCGCGGCGTGGAGGCACTACCTACGTGGCTGAAAGTGTGTCTGGCGTTGTACGGCTCTTTTTATCTGGCGCTGTTCCTATTGGCCTTCGTGGGAGGGCTCGGCGCAGTTCTGCGCATTTGGCTGGTGAAGATGCTCCTGCAAGGGGGCCTAGCATGGGTGTGCTTCCGAAGGGTAGGACGTCGGCCCCCGTTGGAGTTGCTACCCCTGTTTGAAGGGTACACCGTAGCCCTTACCGTAGGCCTGGTAATCTTCCGGCTCCTGCCGGTTGCGTTTTCCTGGAAGGGTAGGCAATACCGATAAAAACTGGTTGTTTTTTATCTGATTTCGTAGAGTTGCCAAATGCCGTTCAGGGGCGGTTGATGCCCGTTGCTACGTGTGTAGTAAGTGTATTGGGAAAATAAAAAACGCCCTGTAGCAGCATTAGCAGGCGTTTTTTAGGTGTGTTTTCCTCTCTCCAGAGAATATCTTTGGCTTAGCCAGCGGCTGTTTGCTAGCCCTCTGTTGCCGCAATAAGCTCCGCTGTCCGCCCCGATGCACAATCGGTTGTTGCCCCTTGCTTTACTATCTCCCCGCCCATTCTGCTACGCTGTATGCTCTTGTTCCCACCCTCTAGCCGCGCCCTTTTGCTGGCGGCGTTATTCTGTGCCAGCACCCAGCTGGCCTCGGCCCAAACCAAACCCGCGCCTGCTCGCCCCCAAACCACTAGGTCGGCCACGGGCACCAACCGGCAGCAAGAGCTGCTGAAGAACGAAGCCAAAATCGACCAGTTGCTGAAAAAGCTCACGCTGGAAGAAAAGATTGCCATGATCCACGCCAACTCCTCTTTCACCTCGGGCGGAGTGAAACGGCTGGGCATCCCGGAAATAACCACTTCCGACGGCCCGCACGGGGTGCGCCCTGAACACGGCCGCGACTGGACTCTGGACGAAGGCGTGAACGACTCGGGCACCTACCTGCCCACCGGCAATACCCTAGCTTCTACCTGGAACCCAGCCCTAGGCTATGCCTTTGGTTCGGTGCTAGGCTCCGAGGCTAACTTTCGGGGCAAAGACATTATTCTGGGTCCTGGCATTAACATCATCCGCACGCCCCTGAACGGCCGCAACTTCGAATACCTGAGCGAAGACCCGTATCTGGTATCGAAGATGGTGGTAGGCTACATTCGGGGCGTGCAGGACCAAGGCGTATCGGCCTGCGTAAAGCACTACGCGGCCAACAACCAGGAAGAGCACCGCAACGACGTTGATGTAAACATGAGCGAGCGGGCCCTGCGCGAGATTTACCTGCCGGGCTTTCAGGCCGCCGTGCAGGAAGGCGGCGTGAATACACTCATGGGCTCCTACAACAAATTCCGGGGCCAGTACGCTACCCACAACGCCTACCTGATGAACGACGTCCTGAAAGGGGAGTGGGGTTTTAAAGGCTTGGTAATTAGCGACTGGGGCTCGGTGCACAACACCATGGAAGGCTTGCGCAACGGCACCGACCTAGAAATGGGTACCGACCTGTCCTTGATGTATAACAGCGTCGACCAGACGGCCAGCGCCGGAATGCCCAAGCTTACCCCCGCGCTTTACGACAAATTCTTCTTCGGTACGGCGGCGCTGGATGCGGTGAAAAAAGACAAGTCGCTGGAGCCACTGCTGGATGATAAAGTGCGCCGCATTCTGCGCGTAATGTACCGCACTAACATGCTGGACGGCGCCAAGCGCAAGGCCGGCGCTTACAACACCCCCGAGCACCAAGCCACGGCCCTGAAGGTGGCCGAAGAGGGGATAGTGTTGCTTAAGAACGAAGGTGGCCTGCTGCCCCTCAAGAAAACGGCCAAAACCTACGCGGTAATTGGGGCCAACGCTACCCGCGAAAATTCCATGGGTGGTGGTAGCTCGCAGGTAAAAGCCAAGTACGAAATCACGCCGCTGCAGGGGCTGCAGAAAGCACTAGGTGCCCAGGCCAAGGTAACCTATGCTCAGGGCTACACCATTGCCCGCGACCAGAAAGCCGACCCCAAACTGATTGCCGAAGCCGTAGCTGCCGCTAAAGCCGCCGAGGTAGCCATTATTGTGGGCGGTGCTACTCACGGCTACGACTACAAAGTGTGGAGCGACAATGCCTACGATGCCGAGGGCTACGACAAGCCGGACATGAAGCTGCCGTTTGGGCAGGATGAGCTGATCAAGGCCGTGCTAGCTGCCAACCCCAATACCGTAGTGGTGCTCATGAATGGCGGCATGCTCGATGTGTCGGAATGGGCAGGGCAGGCCAAGGGCATTGTGGAGGCCTGGTACCCCGGCATGGAAGGCGGCAACGCTCTGGCGCACGTGCTGTTCGGCGATGTGAACCCCTCCGGCAAACTACCGATGACCTGGCCCGTGAAGCTCGAAGACTCACCCGCCCACAAGCTAGGCGAGTACCCCAGCACTCCTGGCGACCCCCTGAAACAGACCTACAAAGAAGACGTCTTCGTGGGCTACCGCTACTTCGATACATATAAGGTGGCCCCCCAATTTGCCTTCGGCCACGGCCTGAGCTACACCTCTTTCGACTACGGCAAGCTGACGGTGAAGCCTGGTGCTCAAAGCGCCACCGTTACCCTCACGGTGCGCAACTCCGGCAAAGTAGCCGGCGCCGAGGTAGTACAGCTGTATGTGCAGGATGAGCAAGCCAGCGTGAAGCGCCCGGAAAAAGAGCTGAAAGCCTTCGAGAAAGTGTTCCTGAAGCCGGGAGAGTCGAAAACCGTAACCCTGAACCTCGGAGCCGATGCCTTCCGCTTCTACGATGAAGGTAAAAAGCAGTGGGTGCTGGAGCCTGGCCAGTTCAAGGTGCTGGTAGGTAGTTCCTCCCGCGATATTCGCCAAACCGGCGACTTGAAGCTGTAAGCACCTTTTCTCTTACAAAAGGCCCCTGCCATGGCAAAAGCGCCGCGGCAGGGGCCTTTTGTTTTCACCGGTTTCCCCACTTCCGCACCCTAGGCGTACCTTCGCGGTATGCAACTCTCTGATTCGCACGCTCACGTTTACTCCGAGCAATTCAAACCCGACCAGGACGACATGCTGCGCCGTGCTTTCGAGGCCGGGGTCCGCACCATCTTCATGCCCAACATCGACCACACCAGCATTGATGCTATGCTGGAGGTGGAAGCCAAGTTCCCGAGCCATTGCTTTGCCCAGATGGGCCTGCATCCCTGCCACGTTACCCGTCATTTCGAGAAGGAACTGTACGAGGTAGAAACCTGGCTGAACCGTCGGCCTTTTGCGGCAGTGGGGGAGTGCGGCATTGATTTGTACTGGGACAAAACGCACCTGCCGGAGCAGCAGGAAGCCCTCCGGATTCAGGTAGAGTTGGCCCGCAAGTTCAACCTGCCCTTGGTGCTGCACACCCGCGACGCCTTCCGCGAAACCGCCGACATCATAACCAATGCGCAGGACGGCACGCTGCGCGGGGTGTTCCACTGCTTTTCCGGCACCCGCGACGAAGCCGACGAAGCCATCCGGCTAGGCTTTAAGCTAGGCATCGGGGGCGTGGCAACCTTCAAAAACGGTGGCCTTGATAAAGTACTGCCGGGTATCGAGCTAGAGCATTTGCTGCTGGAAACCGACTGCCCGTATCTGGCGCCGGCCCCGCACCGCGGCAAGCGCAATGAGCCTGCGTATTTGCCGCTGGTAGCCCGCCGCGTGGCCGAAATACTAGGCAAGGAAGTAGAGGAAGTGGCAGCAGCTACTACCCGCAACACCCTGGCCCTGTTCGGCGAAACGGTAGCCTAGGGTACCTTATGGGGCTAAGTGTTGCTGCACGGTTGAGTGCGTTTGCCTTTCCCAGATTACCGATACCTTCGCTACCCCTTCCTTCCCACCCAACCTCCCTGCCTGTTGGCTACCGAAATCCTTTCTCCCAAGGCCGATTCGGCCATTTTGGTTATTTATACCGGCGGCACGGCCGGCATGGCCTACAATAAGCGCGGCGAGTTGGTGCCGATGGATTTTGAGCAGATACGCCGCAAAATCCCCGAGCTGCGCCAGCTGAAAATGCAGGTCCACGTTATAAACCTGGGCGAGCCCATCGACTCCAGCAACGTAACCGTGGATGACTGGCTGCGGCTGGCGGCGTTGATTCAGGAAAACTACGACCTCTACGACGGCTTCGTGGTGCTCCACGGCACCGATACCATGGCCTACTCAGCGGCGGCGCTCAGCTTTTTGCTCGAAAATCTGGGCAAGACGGTGGTGTTTACCGGAGCACAGGTGCCCGTAGGCCGCATCCGGACGGATGCACGTCGTAACCTAGTTACGGCGCTAGAAATGGCGGCCGCCCGCCTCCCCGTGGCTGGTACCGTGCGTGTGCCCGAGGTGTGCCTGTTTTTCAATGAGCAATTGATTCGGGGCAACCGGGCCAAAAAGGTGGAAAGCCAGCAGTACAACGCCTTCCGCAGCGAAAACTACCCGCCGCTGGCCCGCGCTGGCATCGAGCTGGAATTCAACGACAAGCAGATTCGGATGCTGCCCGCGGCCCCGTTGCATGTTCACCAGCGCCTTGATGACCGCGTTACTATCATGCGCCTGTTTCCGGGTATTTCCGAGCCAATGATGCGGGCGCAGCTGGAGGCCGATGGCCTACGCGGCTGCGTACTCGAAACCTACGGCTCTGGCAACGCGCCTACCGCCCCCTGGTTTCTCAAGTGCCTGCGCGACGCGGCTGATAGGGGCGTGTTTCTGCTGAATGTAAGCCAGTGCGAGGAAGGCCGCGTGATGCAGGGCCGCTACGAAACCAGCGCTTACCTCACCGAGTTGGGCATTATCGGCGGCGACGACATTACGGTGGAGGCCGCTATTACCAAGCTCATGTTCGTACTAGGCCTACAGCAGGACCAAGCCACCACGCGCCGCCTCCTGGCCCAGGACTTGCGCGGCGAAATCACGCTAATGTGAGCCGAAGCGGGCTCGGGGCTTGCGTATCCCGAAAATAGGGTGTTATTTTGCGCCACTTCCCCGCATCCTAGAGAGGTGTCCGAGTGGTTGAAGGAGCACGCCTGGAAAGTGTGTATGGGTCTAAAGCTCATCGTGGGTTCGAATCCCATCCTCTCTGCACAAAACCTGAAAGCCCGCTGGTGTCCTCGCCAGCGGGCTTTTGCTTGCCCGGTACCCTAGTAGGTCGGGGGTGTTGTAGCCCTCATTATAAGTAAAAGCCCGTTCTGCTGAAAAAACATCAGTCATGCTGAGCTAGTCGAAGCGTCGCGCGTGATGAGTCTGCCAACGTGACTGTCATGCTGCGCGGAGCCGAAGCATCCCTACCGCTTCGTCATCACGACAGGAATTAGCCAGCGGTAGAGATGCTTCGGCTCCGCGCAGCATGATGGGGTATAGCATTTCTATGGCAGCCAGACCAGGTGCTTCGGCCCCGGGCTTGATGCGCCACCTGCTCAGCAGGATAGTTCTTTTTCAGTACGCCAGTTTCTCTGGCAACTCAGCCTAATATTCTGATGAGTAGCCGACAGGCGGCGGTACGAACACCATATTCTGGTGTTTGCCGTTAACAGGGCTCGACTATACTTATTATGCCCTTTACGTTTTCGCATCCGGCGGCTGTATTACCGCTTATGGCCCTGCCCAAACACTGGCGCTCCGCAACGGGCCTGATTATCGGGAGCATGGCTCCGGACTTCGAGAAATTTCTGCGCATGAGTGCCCATGACCCCTACAGTCATACGTGGCGCAGTATTTTTTACTTTAACCTACCCCTAGGTATTCTGCTGGCCCTGGCGTTTCATCTGCTCCTGCGCAATGCCCTGATTCTGCATTTGCCCCGGTTTCTGCGGGAGCGGTTTGCCGGTTTTATGGGGCTAGACTGGCTGGGCTACCTGCGCAAAAACTACTTTACGTTCCTGGTTTCTCTGCTAATCGGCATTGTGTCGCATCTGGCCTGGGACAGCTTCACGCATGTGGAAGGGCGTGGGGTGCAGCTGTTTCCGTTGCTGAAGGCCCACGTGCTGGAAGGCCCGTTCCGCACGCGGCTGTATTCGCTGCTGCAGAAGCTGACTTCGGTAGTAGGCGCGGCCGCTATGGTGGTGCATATCTGGCGCCTACCCACTACCAAGCTGGCTCCGCCCAAAACCAGCCTCCGGCTATTCTGGGGGTTGGTGCTGCTTCTGAGCCTAGTGGTTATCGGGGTGAGGTCGGTGGTGGGGTGTGGAATAGAGCTCCACAATATCTACTTGCTCTCCATCGTCCTCATTTCTGCCGGCCTTACCAGCCTGCTGCTTGCGCCCATGCTGCTTCCGTCCTTGACTAGGCTGCTCACGCGGCCCAAGTAGCGCCAGCTACAGGCGGCAACGGACTCTGCTGTTTCCCTAGGCCTAGTAAACCGCTAAGCCGGCACGAACATGGGGGCCTGTTCAAACGGCGTGATTTTACTAGCTTCCGGGCCGCTGCCAACCTGAGCAATTGCCGTTTAAATTTACTATATTAGAGTATAGCATTGCCGCTATAGTTGATGCATGCGGGCATGTGCTCGGTTGGCTGGGGTTGGGCCTGAGGAAAGATACACTTGCTGTCCGGAGCAGGAGAATCGGGTTCTTATGCGTCACAGTGCTCAGGCAATACCGGGCAAGTGAGGCTACCCAGTGAGAGGCTCTTTCTCAGCCGGATGTACTTTCAGTTTTCTGCCATGAAAACGGTGTGTGTGCTCATATTGTGGTGGCTGAGCCCGGTACTCAATACGCCCGCCACTGCCCAGGCCGAGGCCCGCATCGACAGCCTGAAGCACCTGCTGGCCCAAACTCACCCCGATACCACCCGTGCCCTGCTGTTGTCGCAGCTGGCGTACGAGCACACCCAGAGCAATCCGCTGGCTACTATTGCCTATGGTAAGCAGGCCCTGCAACTGGCCCAGCAAATCAACTTCCCGAAAGGGGCAACGTGGGCCCTCATCCGGATGGGGTCAGGGTTTCGGGAGGCCGGCAATTACCCGGCCGCGCTACAAGTAGGCCTGCAGGGGTTGCACCGCGCCGAGGACCTAGGCGACCCCGAGCTGATTGGGCGGGCCTACAACGCGCTGGGCTACCTGTACTGGGAGCAGCAAAATAGCCGGCCGGCTCTAGCGTATCTGTTCAAAGCCAAGGCCGTAGCCGAAACCATTAGCAACCACAAGCTGCTCACGCGCGTGCTGGGCAACATCGGCAACGTGTATCAGCAGCTCAACCGCCTCGACTCAGCTTTGCTGTACCTCAAGCAAGGCTACGCCCTTGACTTGATTCATAAAGACCTGATTAGTGAGGTAGGCGACGCGGCTATGCTGGGCAACGTGTACGCTAAGCTTGGCAACCCCCGGCTGGCCCAGTACTACTACCGGCGCAGCATTCGGCGGGCGCGGCCCCAGCGCATTACGTTTGCTTTGTGCCGGGCGTACTTGGGGCGGGCACGGCTATTTGAGCAGGCCGGCAGCCAGTACGCCGACTCGGCCATTTACAATGGAAAGCAGGCCCTGCTGGCCGGCCAGCAGGGCCACTACCCCAAAGGCGTGCTCGAAGCCAGCCAGTTTCTGGCCGCGGCCTGGGCAGCCCGCCAGGATAGTGCCCTGGCATTCCGCTACCTGATGCTGGCCAGCGCCACCCGCGACAACCTGTTTAGCCTCAGTAAAATGGCGCAGGTACAGGCGCTCGATGTAAGTGAGCGGCTGCGCCAGCAGGAGCAAACCGACCGGGAAGAGCAGGCCGCCGCCGAGCGCCGACAGCTGTGGCTGATTACGGCGCTGGCTGGGGCCTTACCCGCCCTCTGGCTGCTGTGGCGCAACAACCGCCTGAAACAGTACACTAACCTTCAGCTCAACCGCCGTAATGCCCAGATTGGTGCCCAGCGCGACCGGCTGCGCGAAGCCCTGGCCGAGCTGAAAGCAACCCAAAACCAGTTAATGCAGCGCGAGAAAATGGCCTTCCTGGGCGAGCTCACGGCCGGTATTGCCCACGAGCTGCAAAACCCGCTAAACTTCGTGAAAAACTTTGCCGATGTCAGTACTGAGCTGGTGGAGGAAATGACGGGCCCGGAGCGCGACCTGGCCCGTACCAATGGTGTAGATCAGGAGTTTCTGGCCGGGCTGAAGGTGAATCTGCAGAAAATCAGTCTGCACGGGCAACGGGCGTCCTCCATAATCCGGGATATGCTGGAGCACTCCCGCTCCGGTCCTGGCCAGCGCGAGCCCACCGACCTGAACGCCCTCGCCGATGAAGCCCTGACCCTGGCGTACCAGAGTTTCTGCGTCAGCAACCCCGCGTTTCAGGCCACCATCACCCGCGACTTCGATGCGCAGCTGTGCTTGGTGCCGGTTATCCGCTCCGATATGGTTCGGGTGCTGCTAAACCTGTGTGCCAACGCGTTTTATGCTGTGTACCAGCGCCAGCAGCAAACTCCTGCCGGCACGCACTATGAGCCCACCGTAACGATAAGCACCCGCCGTACCAACGGCCAGGACGTGGAAATCCGGGTGCTCGATAACGGAACCGGCATGCCCGAGAAAATCCGCTCGAAGGTGTTTCAACCCTTTTTTACTACCAAGCCGCCCGGCGAAGGCACCGGCCTAGGCCTTTCGCTGTGCTTTGATATTGTGGTGCAAAGCCACGGCGGCACGCTAGGGGTGAAATCGAGGGAAGGCGAGTTCACGGAGTTCACCATTCGCCTACCGTATCGCTGATGCACTTTTCCCTGACGGGGCCAGATCAAGCAAGACTGTGGCTGGGCTCTTAAGCTACAGTGTAGTAGCACACCGGTGTGCGTAACTGGCTAGGTCAGGTCGATAAAGAAGGTGGTGCCTTCTTGCTCTTTGCTTTCCAGCCAGATTTTTCCTTCGTGCATTTCCACAATCTGCTTCGTGATGAACAGGCCCAGGCCGGTGGTGGTGTCGCCGTAGAGGCCGGGCCGGGAGGCCGCCGTAAACTTATCGAACACGTGGGGTTGCAGCTCCTCCGGAATGCCCAGGCCCGTGTCCTGCACCATCAGGCGCACATTGCCCTCGTGCTTTTGCAGTCGCACATAAATCTGGCCGCCTGCGGGCGTAAACTTAAACGCGTTGGTGAGCAGGTTATCGAGAATGCGGCCAAACCTGTCGGCGTGGATGTTGGCGTGAATAGCATTTTGGGGCAGATCCAGCAACAGTTTGATGTTTTTTTCCTGCGCTGCCTTGCGGTAAACAACCAACCGTTCATCCAGGAAAGCCCCCAAGTCGGTGCGGTGCATTTCTAAGTGGCTGGCTTCCAGCTGGCCCAAATAGAGCACATCTTTCAGGATGACGCTGGCCTCCTGGCAGGCGCGCTCCATTAGAGTATACAGCTCCTCAACACTCACTAGCTCCGGGGTGGGAATAGCCTTAATAGCGGGCTCCAACCGCAGCAGCTCCACCAGCATTTGCAGGTTGTTGATGGGGTTTTGCAGATCGTGGGCGGCCAGGTGCAGAATAGTTTCCTGGGCGTCGTAGAGGCGCTTGTGGGAAATTTCCAGCTTTTTGCGCTCCGCTATATCCTCTAGGGTAGTGTAGCCCAGCTCGCCGCCATCGTCGGGGAAAAGGACGGACGTTACGCGGCACCAAAATGAGGTGCCATCTTGGCGCTTCAGGCACGTTTCCAGCTGAAAGCTACTCTTGCGGTGGGCCCAGAGGCTTTCCTGTAGTTTAGTCCAGTCGGCTAGGTGGTCGGGGTGCGCGAACTCCAGAATGCGCCGCCCCACTAGGTCTTCGGCCGTGCTGAACCCCAACATGTCGGCCAGCGCCTGGTTGGCTTGGCAAATGGTCAGATCGGGGTCAATAATTTTTTGGCCCAGCGGTGAGTTTTCGAACACCGTGCGGAAGCGTTCCTGACTTTGATCAAAAGCAGAGGCCAGCAGAACCTGCTCTTTGAGCTGCCTGATTTCCTCCCGCAACAAGTGGTTTTCGGCTTCCAGCAAGCTAGAAGCAGGGGTAACAGGGGTAGGGGCTGATGACATGATGAAACGTGGCGTGAGAGCTGGCTTGTTTATCCGGACTGCCCAACGGCAAGATGCAAAAAAGCAAACGGTTGGGCCCCGTTAATGCCAAAGCCCGCCCTCGCATGATGTGGGCAGCGCGGCGGGCAGGGGCGCGCGTAACCGAGGGCTTGCTAGCGGGCGTGTGTCCTCCTTTCGATTAATCTGGCGGAGCCCCGCACGGAGTGGCCCTTGCGGCACTTCTTACTGGTAAGGCCCAACTCGATGCGGTTCAGCTTCCGCTATGGTCGGGTGAGTCGGTAGTAGGGTCAGGGCGCGGTACGCCGAGTAGGTCGCAGAGGTCTTGTAGAAACAGGCCATTATTGGCCCGCTTCACGCCGCCGGTCGGGTGCCAGTGGGCTTCAAATTTGGGGTATTTCACACAAACAGTGAGAAGAAGTATAAATCGGGTCGGGAGGATACTAGGCCGTGGCAGCAATCTGGTAAACAAAGGCGGCTAAAATGCGTCTGGCGGGGCTTATGGGCGGCTAAGGCCAGGGTATAGTATCTAGCCGAGGGGAAGCAAGCAGAGGCGGTTTAAGCAGGACACTAGGCTAGTAAAAACCGGAACTGACTAAGCATCAGTCTAGTATTTCTCGAAAAAGGCCAACCGCTCACCCCATATCTGCGTATGGCTAAGTCCTGCCAGCGGTAAGGTTACTGCTTGTTATGTACTCTTCACCCTTCACTATCAACTTTATGAAACTGATTCAAAAAGCAACCTGGTCTGTTCGGGTACTGGCTGTGCTGTTCAGCGCTGGCGCTGCCCTCTCATCGTGCTCTTCTACTAGCACCACTCCTTCGGGCTCCGGTACCACCAGCGGCACCGATATGAGCACTACTAGCGGCTCTACTACTTCGGGCACTACCAGCGGCTCCACCACGTATGGTACCACCAGCGGCTCTACTACGGGCACTACCACCAGCGGCACTACCTCGGGTAGCACCACAATGGGTACCAGCACCTCGGGTAGCACTACCATGGGGTCCACTACCGGTACCACCACTGGTACCACTACCGGCACTACCACGGGTACCACCAGCGGTACTACTTCGGGTAGCACCACCAGCGGCACCACCACTTCCGGCAGCACCACGGGTACCACCCGCTAGGCTCTGCTAGGTAAGTAAGCCACCCCGGGGCTATGCAGGCAGTTTGCAGGCCTTCGGCGTTGGTTACTCATTCGTCATGCTGAGTTGAGTTCACGAAACTCTACCATAGGCTACCTCTTCTGAGGGGCTGTGTGGTAGCGTCGCTGGAGCTTAACTCAGCATGACGCGTTTTTGTGGGCTTGGTGCAGTAGCTGCTGCTATGATTGAAAGAATGTCCTGCTCAGCAACATGCTCTTCAAACCACGATGTCATTCGAACAAATCGTCACGTTAGACATAGCCTGCGAACCAGAAGGTTATACAAACCAGAACGTCTTACCCTGCAGAACGTCATGCTAAGCTTGTCGAAGCATCTCTACCGCTGGCTAATCAACTGATTTAGTGACGTCTCAACGAAGCGGTAGAGATGCTTCGACAAGCTCAGCATGACGGTTAGTTTGGCAACATCAGTATGAGTCCCTGGCTTGATGCGTCATATGCTCAGCGTGACCGTTTTTTCTCACAACATCAGCTAAGCGAGATGCTTCGGTTCCTGGCTTAATTCGACACCTGTTCAGCATCAAAAGCTGCTATAAATGAGGTTCTTGTGTCTGAGTTTCGGTCGATAGCCTTCAGACCTGCTAGCCTAGGTACAGCTGCAAACCTTTAGCCCTACTAGCCTAGGTAGAACCCCAAACCCAACACTGCCACCGTGTTGGGTTTGGGGTTTTATTGACCTAGGAAGATGCACACAGGCCGGCCCGGTGGCGGCGTAGGTAGGGCAGGGGGTGCTGCCCACCGGCAGCTGAACAATAGACTGCCGCCCGCCGTAGTACATAGCACGGGCGCTGGCTGGCGACGAACCCCAAATTTTATAGACTGCACCAGGCAACCACTTCGGGTTGTGCGAGTTTTTCAGGGTGTGGTTGGTACGCGCCGGGGCAGGTTTTTTCATTTCGATATACAATGGCAACATTTCCTACTGATACTCCGGACGGCGAGCAGCCGCTGGAGCCGCGTCCCGAGGACGGCACGCGCCGCTCGTTTATGAAGCAGGCCGGCGGCATCCTGGGCTTGGCGTTGGCTCCACCTTTCGTGAGTCAAGCCGAGCGCCTGGGCGCTTTCTCCAAGACGGTAGAAGGGGTGTCGGCCATGCAGCTGAAGGTAAATGGCACCGTGCGCACCATCCAGGCCGAACCCCGCGTAAGCCTGCTCGATGCCCTGCGCGAATACCTAGACCTGACCGGCACCAAAAAAGGCTGCGACCATGGCCAGTGCGGCGCCTGCACCGTGCACGTAGATGGCCGGCGCGTGAATAGCTGCCTTACCCTGGCCGTGATGAACCAGGGCAAGGAAATTACCACCATCGAAGGGCTGGCCCAGGGCGAGCAGCTGCACCCCATGCAGGAAGCCTTTATTAAGCACGACGGCTTCCAATGCGGGTACTGCACGCCGGGCCAGATTATGAGCGGCATTGCGTGTGTGCGCGAAGGCAAGGCCGGTACCGATGCCGAAATTCGGGAGTATATGAGCGGCAACCTATGCCGCTGCGGGGCTTATCCCAACATTGTAGCCGCCGTGCGCGAGGTGCAGCAAAAAGGAGGAAAAGTTTAGATGAACAACTTCAGCTACACCCAGGCCAATTCGGCTAAGGAAGCCACCGGCCTCCGCAAAGACACACCCCAGGCCGCCTACATTGCCGGCGGCACTACCCTCCTGGATCTGATGAAGGCCCACCTGGAGGAGCACCCGCAGCTCATCGATATTAACCTGCTGCCCTTCAAAGGTATTGAGCAAACCAAGGACGGACTGCGCATTGGGGCCATGGAGCGCATGAGTGACGTGGGAGAGCATCCGCTGGTGAAGGAGCAGTACCCGGCCGTGTCGGAGTCGTTGCTGCTGGCGGCCTCGCCGCAGTTGCGCAACATGGCCAGCATTGGAGGCAACATTCTGCAGCGCACCCGCTGCGGCTACTTCCGCGACGCCGCGTTTCCGTGCAATAAGCGCGTACCGGGCTCGGGATGCCCCGCCTTGCAAGGCGACAACCACAACCTGGCTATACTAGGCACCTCCGAAGCCTGCATTGCCACCAGCTACCCCGGCGATTTATCAGTAGCCTTGGCCGCGCTGGATGCGGTGCTCACCCTGGAAAACCAGAAGGGCAAGCAACGCCGCGTACCCGTTACGGAATTTTACTTGCTGCCCGGCACCACGCCCCAGAGGGAAACAGTACTGGAGCCCGGCGAGCTGATTGTAGCCGTCACCATCCCCACCACTGTTCACGCCCGGCGCTCTACCTACCTAAAAGTGCGCGAGCGGGCTAGCTACGCCTACGCCCTGGCCTCAGCCGCGGTGGGCCTCGATGTGCAAGGTGGCACTATCCGCTCGGCGCGCGTGGCCTTGGGCGGGGTAGGAACTCAACCCTGGCGCTCCCGCGAAGCCGAGAAAGTGCTAACCGGCGCCCCCGCTACCGAAGCCACATTCCGGGCCGCGGCGGCGGCAGCCCTGCAAGGTGCCCAGCCTCGGGAGCACAACCGCTTCAAGGTAGAGCTGGCCCAAAACACGCTGGTGCAGGCCCTGATGAAAGTAGCCGGGTAGCAGCCTATTAATCTGGTGCACGCCAGACAGTTGTTTGCCCGGCGCTTTGCCCTTTGTTGACTGCCTACCAGGCAGCTAGAATTTAGCTCTACTACCCTATGGATACCGCAGAACCAACCTTTTTTGAAACGAACCCCAAAGCCGGCTCGGTGGGTCAGCCTATGGACCGAGTAGATGGCCGGGCCAAGGTGATGGGCCAAGCCAAGTATTCGGCGGAGTTCAACGGCCTGCCGGGGCTAGTGCATGCGGTGCTCAAAACCAGCGACGTGGCCAAGGGACGCATCCAGAGCATCGACGCCAGCGCCGCCCTCAAACAGCCGGGGGTATTAGCCATTCTTACCCACCAAAACCTGCCCAAGCTGGCCAAAACTCCCAACGACCCTGATGGCAAAAAAGCCATTGGTGCCCCCATGGGTTTCCTACCCCTCACTTCTGACCAAATTCATTATGCCGGGCAGGCGGTAGTAGTGGTAGTGGCCGATACGCTGGAGCGCGCTCAATATGCGGCCGCCCTGGTGCGGGTAAATATAGTAGCCGAAAAGCCGCTGGCTTCCTATGAAGACCCGCGTGCCGAGCTCTTCGACCCCCAGAAAGTGCAGGATGGCAAAACGCCCGGCCACACCGTGCGCGGCAACCCTAAAGAGGCGTTTGCGGCGGCTCCGGTGCAGCTCAGGCACACCTACGTGCATGCCATTAACCACCACAACCCCATGGAGCCCGGCGCCACCACCGCACACTGGGAAGCCCCCGACCGCCTGACCGTGTACGAGTCGACGCAGGGGGTAACCCGCACCCAGAAAGCGCTGAGTACCATGCTGGGCTTGCCCACGGAACAGGTGCGCGTGGTAACGAAATACCTAGGCGGCGGTTTTGGCTGCAAAGGCTCCTGCTGGCCCCATACCATCCTGACGGTGCAGGCGGCTAAAGCGGTAGGTAGGCCAGTAAAACTTTCCCTGAGCCGCCCGCAGATGTTTACCAGCATGGGCCACCGCGAAGACCAGACCCAGACGCTGAAGGTAGGAGCCACCAAGGAAGGCAAATTACTAGCCCTCATTCACGAGAAAACCTCCACTACCTCGCCCTGGGACAACTACGCCGAGCCCAACAGCCGCATCATTAACCTGCTGTATGCCTGCCCCAACTTCGAGGCTACGTATCAACTGGCTCGGGCCAACGTGATGACCTCTACCTTTACGCGTGCCCCTGGTGAGGCGCCCGGTTCATTCGCTATAGAGTGCTCCCTGGACGATCTGGCGTATCAGCTGGGTATTGACCCCCTGGAAATCCGGCTGCGCAACTACGCTGAAAAGGACCACAGCACCGGCAAGCCCTGGAGCAGCAAAAGCCTGAAGCAATGCTACGCCCGCGGTGCCGAGCTTTTTGGCTGGAGCAAGCGCAACCCCAAAGCCGGCGCCACCCGCGACGGCCGCCTGCTGGTGGGCTGGGGCATGGCCACGGCCAGCTACCCCGTACACAACAACCAAGGCACCGCCCGCGTCCGCCTCTATGCCGATGGCCACGCCCTGGTGCAAACCGGCGCCACCGACCTGGGCACCGGCACCTACACCGTCATGACACAGGTAGCTGCCGATGCCTTGTTTATAGCCCCCGACAAAGTGCGATTCGAACTGGGGGATACCAAGCTGCCAACCGCCCCTAACTCGGGTGGCTCGGTGGCGGCGGGCACGGTGTCATCATCTATCTATATGGCGGCGCAGGAGGTATGGCAAAAGCTGATTAAGCTGGCGACCCAAGATAAAAAGTCGCCGCTGTACCGGGCGAAGGCAGCTGATGTAGTTGTGGAAAATGGCCGCATGGTGCTGAAAGCTAACAAAAGCAAGGGCGAGGACTTCATGGCGCTCATGAAGCGCAACGAAACCGCCGACATAGAGGGCACCGGCAACGGAAAGTACGGCGCCGGCTACGAGTCGGGCCTGGCGGCTGGCCCCGCTGATTCGGGCCATCAGGATGACATGGCGGGCCACTCCATGCATTCGTTCGGTGCGCATTTCTGCGAGGTGAAAGTCGACCCTGATTTGGGCACGGTGCGCGTAACGCGCTGGGTTAGTGTGCACGGAGCCGGCCGCATTCTGAACGCCAAAACCGCCCGCTCCCAAATCATTGGGGGCAGCATCTTCGGCATCGGCTCAGCCCTGATGGAAAGCACCCACCGCGACCAGAATTTCTCACGTTACACCAACGCCAGCCTCGCCGACTACCACATCCCAGTCAACGCTGATATTCCGGACATGACGGTGGAGTTTGTAGAAGAGCACGACCCCTACATCAACGCCATGGGCGTGAAGGGCATCGGTGAAATATCGATGGTAGGTGTGGCGGCGGCCGTGGCCAATGCCGTGTTCCATGCCACCGGCAAGCGCATCCGCAGCCTACCCATCACGCCCGATAAAGTACTAGAAACAAAGATGGTACAAGCCTAGCGGTTTGCACCCAGAATGAGCCTAGTAGATTTTACTAGGTGACGTACAAGCACAAAGCCCGTCTCCACTGTGGAGACGGGCTTTGTGCTTGCCAAAGGCTAGTAACTACCAGTTGCTATTGCGCCTGGAAGCCGGAGGTTACGGCTCGGTAGGCATTCACGCGGCCATAGCCATAGAATGCGTCGCGGCCGGCTTTGCCCAGGTCGTCGGCGGAAGCGCGCATGATGGCTTGCACGCGAGATGGCGCCATCTGGCCGCCGTTTTTACCGATGATAAGTGCAGCTACGCCAGCGGCATGCGGGCCGGCCATGCTGGTGCCTGCTGACCAGGTATAGCCGTTTTTAGTGGTGCTGAACACCATATCGAATACCCACGCTGGGCGTGCTATGCCGGCTACAGTGGCCACGTCATTGCCGGGCAGGGCAGCATCGCCACCCGGAGCGGCAAAGGTTACATCTGAAATACCGTAGTTGGTGTAAGATGCTACCCCGTCGAGGTTAGTGCCCTGTGGGTTCAGCGCCCAGCCGGTAGGAGCCGTAGCCGAAATTGAAATAACGTTGGTTGCTCCGGACGGGAGGTGCACCAAGTCTTGGTCGCGTTGGCCGTTGTTGGCGTCGTTGCCGGAGGAGGCAATGACCGTTACACCTTGCTGTGTGGCGTAGGTAGTGGCCTTACTGATGGCCACCAGCAACTCCTGAATTTCCTTGGTTTCGTTTACCACCTTGTCATCGGAAGTATCGTTGGGCGTGCCGTTGTCATCGAGGTACTTGCTGTTGCGCGGAATAGCAGCGCCCAAGCTCATATTGATAACATTGGCCTTCTGCTGCACGGCGTAGTAAATGCCGTTAATCATCCAGGAGAAGGAGCCGGAGCCGCCATCAGCCAGTACTTTCACTAGCAGCAGTTTTGCCTCCGGTGCTACCCCAATAACGCCCACATTATTATCAACGGCGGCAATGGTACCGGCCGTGTGGGTGCCGTGGCTGAAGGAGGCGAGCCCAAACTCGGCGGGCTCATTTGGTACAAATGACTTGCTGCCGATAATGTTGGCTTTCAAGTCAGGATGCGAAAGATCGAAGCCGCCATCCAGCACGGCTACTAGTGCGCCTTTACCGCGGGCACCGGCCTGCCAGGCCTGCGGGGCCTGAATAGCGGTGTGGCCCCACTGCATCGGGAAGAATCGGTTGCTATTGACGGCGGTGGCTGCGCTAGTGGTGACTTCTTCCGTAAGAACCGGCGTTTGGCGGGCCGTTACGGGGTTATAGCCCTGGTAGCTGAAGTCATGAATTACGGAGCGTACGCCACTGATTTTAGCGGCCTTGGCGGCAAAATCAGGGTCAGAGGAAGTGGCCATGGCTAGGCCCGCGCCGGGCAGCTGATCGGTGAGGGTGCCGTTGGCAGTTTTGGTTTGGCCAGCCAAATCGGCGGGCAACTCATCCGTAGAGGAAAGGATAATGTAGTGCTGGCTGCGCCGCAGAACTGAGCTAGTAGAGGCGGCCGTTGCGTTGCTGCTGGCACTGGCCTGAGGTGCAGAATCTGCTACCTGAATATCCTCTTTGCTGCAACCGGCCAGCAGGGCAAGGCCCAATGTCAATAAGGAAAACGAACGACGAGTAAAAGATCCTTTTATCATGAAATAATGGGTAAAAATGGTGTCGGATGAAGGTGTAAGTTCTTTAAGTTGATTGGATAAAGCATTGAGCTAATTGACAATGCATAAATTATGCACATAGAATATCCAGTATTCTTTACATATTTAAAATAGGACATAAATAATGTTGAACTGGTAGTAACAGCTAAATGGTTGAGACGTAATAGGATGCTGCCACAGCTCTACCGTAGTGTACAGTTCAGCTAACCTCCTGTGGAGCTACTGCGTACCAAGTGTTAGCTGTAGCAAACATTTTAGCCTCCGAGCGAGAATTCCTCGCATTAGATGAGGCATGTTACAGGTGTGAAAAAGATGCTTCGCTAGCTTTGTATTATGACTGAACTTCACCGACTTCTGCGCGCCTACGATGAGCACCGAGCCGCGGGCCGGGCCTGTGCATTGGCATCTGTGGTTGATGTGGCGGGCTCCGCGTATCGGCGCCCCGGTGCGCGCATGCTCGTGACGGATGAGGGTCAGCTTACGGGTGCCATTAGTGGCGGCTGCCTGGAAGGGGACGCGCGGCAGCGGGCCCGGCGTACAATTCAGCAAGGCAAGCCCAGCCTCGTTACCTACGACTCCACGGACCCGGACGACGACCTGCAATTTGGGGCCGCCCTAGGCTGCCAAGGCGTCGTGCAGATTCTGCTGGAGCCTCTGAATTTTCAGGACCCCAACAACCCGGTAGAGCTACTGCGCCGCTGGTCTGACGGCAAAGAGGAGGTAGCGGTAGTAGCCACCATATTTAGTGTGCCCGGCCCCAGTGCCGAAGTGCGGGTAGGAGAGCGGCTGTTGCTCACTGGAAATGATACCTCCCTAGGTACGCTTCCGGTCCAAACCGCCTTGTATCCATTGATTTTGGCCGATGCTCGTGCCGCTCTTGCCGCCCGCCAGCCCGCTACCCGGCGCTATGCCACGGCCACCGGCACGGTGCACGTAAGCCTTGAAATATTACGGCCACCTGTGCGCCTGACGGTGTATGGAGCCGGCAACGATGTACAGCCGCTGGTGCGAGCAGCAGCAGGGTTGGGCTGGCGCGTGCAGGTAGTAGATGGCCGGCCCGCCCAGGCCCAGTCCGCTCGCTTTCCGGAGGCAGATGTTGTGCGTGTGCTACCCCTGGCTCAAGTTCCCGATGAACCCTATGACGGCAGCTTTGCGCTGCTCATGACACATAATTATTACTACGACCTGGCGGTGCTGCGCCACTTGTTGCCAGATGCCACTACTACCTATATAGGTCTGCTCGGCCCGCGCAAAAAGTATGAACGCCTCCTCGACGACCTGCACCAGCACACGCCCAATGCGGCCGATCAACTGAAAGGCCGGATTCATAGCCCGGTGGGCCTGAACCTGGGTGCCGAAACGCCCGAAGAAATTGCGCTGTCCATCGTAGCCGAAATCCAGGCCGTGCTCACAGGCCGCCCCGCCGGCTTCCTGCGCGATTCTCCTCATCCCATTCATCCGCCGCTACACGCTGATGGCCCGTTGGCCCCGGAAGGCCGGGTAGATGCCGTCTGCGGGTTGTAATGCCTGCGCTATTGCTTCTGGCTGCCGGGGCTTCTAGCCGCCTAGGCCGGCCCAAACAGCTGTTGCCATACCAAGGAAAAACGCTGCTGCGCCGGGCTGCTGAAACCGCCGTGGCGGCCGCTGCCGGCGGGCCGGTGGTAGTTGTAACGGGGGCCTTACATGAGGAATTGCTGCCGGAGCTACAGAGCCTACAGGTTCAGGTAATACGGTGCCCTAGTTGGCAGGCCGGCATGGGAGCCTCGCTGAAAACGGGGCTGCGCCACCTACAGGAAATAATGCCCGGGCTGGCAGCCGTAACGGTGCTACTCTGCGACCAGCCCCACGTAACTCCTGCGCTGCTACGGCAGCTTGCCGAAACGCACACGGCTACTCAACTCCCTATTGTAGCCAGCGAATATGGCAGCGTGCGCGGCGTGCCGGTACTTTTTGGTTCCGCTGCTCTGCCGCTACTCCGCCAATTGCCCGATGCTGCTGGCGCGGCCCAACTCCTAAAGCAGCACCCTGAGTTAGTAGCCACGGTAGCGTTTCCGGAAGGTGCCATTGATGTGGATACAGAAGCGCAGTACGCCGC
Source organism: Hymenobacter seoulensis (assembly GCF_054780535.1). NCBI lineage: Bacteria > Pseudomonadati > Bacteroidota > Cytophagia > Cytophagales > Hymenobacteraceae > Hymenobacter > Hymenobacter seoulensis. Next base: position 840,196 of record NZ_BAAGWD010000001.1, on the reverse strand, counting down.
TTTACTAGCCCGCCAGCAAGCCTGAACTGCCCCGAAACCAAGCGTCAAGGCTGAGCTGGCAACTGCAACCGGTAATTCCCGTTATCTTGGCTGGTGCCATAATATCATCCTGTTTGTATGACAACTACTCAGGCCGCTGTAGCGGCCCCTTCCTTCGAGGACATTCCCAAAGATGATAAGCGCATCACCCGCGCCTGGACGTTCTATGACTGGGCCAACTCGGTGTACCCGCTCGTAATCACGAGCTCCATCTTTCCTATTTATTGGGGCGCCATCACCAAACAACTCAGTCCTCAAACGGATATAGTTAACTTCTTAGGCTTCAAGGTGCCAGGGTCTTCGTTGCTGACGTATGCCATTTCAGCAGCGTTTCTGCTGATTGCCATTGTAAGTCCGTTTCTGACATCACTAGCTGACTTTTCGGGGCGGAAGAAGCTGTTCATGCAGATTTTCTGCTACCTGGGCGCGGCCTCTTGTGCCGCGCTGTTCTTCTTCACCCCCGATACGCTGACGGCCAGCACCTTCATCTTCATTTCAGCTACGGTGGGCTTTTCCGGCTCCATTGTGTTCTATAACTCGTATTTGCCCCTGATTTCCAGCGAGGAAAAATACGATTCGCTGTCGGCGCGTGGGTTTTCCATGGGCTACATTGGCTCAGTGCTGCTCCTCGTTATCTGCCTAGGCCTGATTATGGGGCATGAGAAGCTCGGGCTGGAAGAAGGATTCGCTACCCGACTCGCCTTTCTGCTCACGGGCGTCTGGTGGGCTGGTTTTGCCCAGATTCCCTTTTTCACCCTGCCCGCCGACCCTGGCCGGCCAGCCGGGGCAGTCTCTGATTCGGGATGGCTCCTGAATGGGTTTCATGAGCTAGGCAAGGTAGTAGACCAACTGAAGCATCTGCCCAACCTAAAGCGGTTTCTGTTGGCTTATTTCACCTACAACATGGGCGTACAGACGGTGATGTACGTGGCGACCATCTTTGGCGACAAAGAGCTACATCTGGAAAGTACCGCCCTGATTGTAACGATTCTGTTGCTCCAGATTGTGGGCATTTTGGGGGCTTACCTGTTTGCCAAGCTCTCTGAGCGCATCGGTAACACCCGGGCCCTAAGCTGGTCGGTGTTTATCTGGATGTGCATTTGCGTGGCCGGCTATTTCGTGCAGGCGGGCTGGTCATTCTATGCGTTGGCGGCTGTAATCGGCCTGACGATGGGAGCTATTCAAAGCCTTTCGCGCAGCACGTACTCGAAGATAATTCCGGAAAACACCCCCAATACGGCGGCCTTCTTCAGCTTTTTTGACGTAACTGAAAAGCTGAGTATTGTTATCGGAACGGCCGTTTTTGGTGTCATTGCCCAGCTAACTGGCTCTATGCGCAACAGCATCCTGTCCCTGATTGTCTTCTTCGTACTAGGGCTGGTATTTCTGCTAACCCTGCGCGGCAAGAAGCTGCGCGACGAGCCCGCTGCTTCTGATGCTACCGTCACGGGTCCGCCACCGGCTACGCCCAATGTAGGCATGCCAGCTTCGGTCCGCTAAAGAGTGTATTTCGTAAGGTAAAAGCCCCGCTAGGTTGCCTGGCGGGGCTTTCTGTTTTATCCGGACCTAGTAACCGTCCGAGCCGTTAGTGGTTACCTTGGCACTGTTTCTCTCACCCTTCATAGTACATACGCATGACCGATACCCAACCCACCCTACAAGCCGCCCTTAGCCAGGAGTTACGGCACGAGCTGAAGCTTACCCGCCGCCTGCTGGAGCGCGTACCTACGGAGCAGTTCGGCTGGAAACCCCACGCCAAATCCATGTCGATTGGGGCGCTAGCTTCGCATATGGCCAATCTGGTAGGCTTCCTGGAACTGTCCTTGACGGGCCCCGATACGGACGTGACCACCGTGCAAATGCCCCAAGCTGAGGATACCGATGCCGTACTGCGCCGCTTTGATGTGAACGGTGAAAACATTCACAAAGCCTTGGAGCAGGTAGATGATGCTACTTTCCACGGACTGTGGTCGTTGCGCCGGGGTGAGCAGGCGCTCATGACGCTGCCGCGCGCCGCCGTGGCCCGGACCATGGTCCTCAACCACCTCATTCATCACCGTGGACAGCTTTCGGTGTACTTGCGCCTACTCGATATTCCGGTGCCCGCCATCTATGGCGGATCCGCCGACGAGGCCCCGCAACGCTAGGCTTGGTTTCTGCTCAAACCGCCATAAAAAAGCGCGGCATCCTGCTGAAAGGATGCCGCGCTTTTTTATGGCGGTTACTTCCCGCCGAATACTTTTTCGCCGGCAATCCAGGTTTGCTGCACTTTGGCCCCGCGCAGCTTTTCCTTAGGCGCTTCCAGCAAGTCGGTGTTGAGGATAACAAAGTCGGCGGCTAGGCCGGGCTTAATGCTGCCTTTCTGCTTGTCCTCGAAGGCGGCGTGGGCGGCCCAGGTGGTCATGCCGCGTAGGGCATCGGGGCGGCTCAGGGCGTTTTCCATCTGGAAGCCGCCCGCCGGGTAGTTCTTGGCATCCTGGCGCGCCACGGCCGAGTGAAAGCCGAACAGCGGGTTAATGTCCTCCACCGGAAAGTCGGAGCCGAGGGCTACCTGGCCGTATTGTTTGCGCAAATCGTTGAAGGCATAGGCGGTTTTGAGGCGCTCGGCACCTAGTCGCTCACCAGCCCAATACATATCGGAGGTGGCGTGGGTAGGCTGCACCGAGGGCACAATGCCGTACTGCCCAAACTTGGCCACATCGGCCTTACTTACCACCTGCGCGTGCTCAATGCGCCAGCGCCGGTCTTTCTGGCCCTTCAGGGCTTCGCCGTAAATATCCAGCAGCAACCGATTAGAGGAGTCGCCGATGGCATGGGTATTCATCTGGAATTTGCTGGCGGCCAGCTCCTTTGCCAGGTTGCGGAAATCAGCCACTGAGGAAAGCAGGAAACCCGTCTCCTTGGGCCGGTCGGAGTAGGGGTGTATCAGGCAGGCACCGCGGGAGCCCAGGGCGCCATCGGCGTACACTTTAAACGAGCATACCGTGAGGCGGTCCTTAAACACCGGGCCGTTTTTGAGGTAGTAGTCTTTGTTTTCCTTAGTGGGAGCCAGCATGGCGTAGAGGCGCACCTTGAGTTTGCCTTGTTGCTGCAGGGCATCTAGGCGCTCTATGTTAGCTTTTTCAAGACCCGCGTCGGCCATGCTGGTAAGGCCAACGGCCACGCAGCGCTGCTGCGCATCCAGCAAGGCAGCATCTGCTTCGGCGGCAGTCGGCTCCGGAATTTTGGCGCTTACCAACCGCACGGCGTTATCAACCAAAAGCCCGGTTAGCTTGCCACTGGCGTCTTTGGTGATGGTGCCGCCACTGATGGGGGTTCGCGCCGTAACGCTGGCCAGGTCCAGGGCCTTTTGGTTTACTAGGGCCGCGTGACCGTCAACCCGCGTGATGAACACCGGCGTGTTGGGAAACAGGGCATCGAGGGTGTCTTTGGTGGGGAACTGCTTGTTGGGCCAGTCGTTTTGGTCCCAGCCGCGGCCGGTAAGCCACGCCGCCTGTGGGTATTGCTGGCGCTGCTGCTGCAGCTTCTGGATAACCGCCTGCCACGACTCGGTACCTACCAAATCGGCATCGCGCAGGCCCAAGGCGTAGCGGTAGAAGTGGCAGTGCGCATCATAAAAACCGGGGTAGATGAATTGGCCCTGGGCATCCACCTCCTGCGTGGCCTGAAACTTTCCGCGTAGCTCTTCTGCCGTGCCTACGGCCACAAACTTGCCATCTTTTACGGCAAACGCCTGCGCCTTGCTAAACGCCGAATCGACAGTGTATACGGTGGCATTATACACGAGCAAGTCGGCGGCTTGGCGGGAGGTGGTCTGGCAGGCCGTGAACCCTGAGAGCAGCAGAGGCAGCGCAAGTAGCGAGCGGAAACGTTGGGTCATAGAGTTGGGAGTGGTTGTAATGAGGCAGAGTCGGAGTTTGCTGCCTGCAGGCTGCAAGTTGAGGTAGAAAATCGAAAGGATGATGAATAGCGGTGGTTGCTAGGTGCGTTTGGTGTTTAAGACTGCAATGTTAGACAGATAACTCATCACGCCCGGATCCCACGCATTTGGCGTGCTGAGGTCGGGCGAGTACGTTTCCTAAGTATTCACACTAGAACGTCATGCTGAGCGCAGTCGAAGCATCTCGCGTGCTGACGTTGCCATGCTATTCAACGATTCGAGCGAGATGCTTCGGCAAGCTCAGCATGACGTTCTTTTGGCATACTGTTCGCACACCCTAGGGTAGTTTACCAAGGCAACCTCAGCACGCGAGAAACTTCAAATTCTCTTAAAATGACGACCTTTTAAAAGCATCTACCGCTCTACCACACCTTAGCTCGTATCTAAAAGACACAAAAAAGCCCCAACACCAGAGCAGGGGTTGGGGCTTTCTGTGGGGGTAGCAATGGGCTACTCGAAGCGCATGTGCTTTACCGATTCACCGGAGTTTTTCAGCTCCAGCAACGAATCAATGCCGATTTGCAGGTGCGAGGTCACGAAGTCGGCGGTGACTTTCTTGTCGCTTTCCGAGGTTTTCACGCCTTCCGGCGTCATGGGGTTATCAGATACCAGCAGCAGAGCGCCGTGCGGAATCTCATTCACAAACCCTACGGTGAAGATGGTAGCCGTTTCCATATCCACGGCCATAGCCCGGATCTGGCGCAAGTACTCCTTGAAGTTCTCGTCGTGCTCCCATACGCGGCGGTTGGTGGTGTATACGGTGCCGGTCCAGTAGTCCTTCTCGTGCTTCTTGATCATCGAAGACACGGCGCGCTGCAACCGGAAGGAGGGAAGGGCCGGAATTTCGGCGGGCAGGTAGTCATCGGATGTACCCTCGCCGCGAATAGCCGCGATGGGCAGAATCAGGTCGCCGAGCTTGGTTTTGTTTTTCAGGCCCCCGCATTTGCCTAGAAATAGCGCTGCTTTCGGCTTCACGGCCGAAATCAGGTCCATAACGGTGGCTGCCATCGGGGAGCCCATGCCGAAGTTGATGATGGTGATGCCGTTGGCCGTAGCCGTTTGCATGGGCTTGTCCAGGCCACGTACCTCCACGCCAAACTGCTCGGCGAACATGTGTACGTAGTTAATAAAGTTGGTCAGCAGAATGTACTGGCCAAAGTCATTGAGGGGCACGCCGGTGTAGCGGGGCAACCAGTTTTCAACAATGTCGGCTTTCGTCTTCATAGAGTATGGAAATGATGAGTTACTTGGCAAACGGCTGCGTCGGTATCGGCCGCGGCTGTTTGCCGCCACCAGCTACGTACAGCCGGAAAATTTAGGTACAAAAAAACCGTCGGAACCCAAGGGAAGCGGGTGCGACGGTACGGGAAGAAAAGCGGGAGTTGCGTGCCCTGGGCCGTACCTTTGGAGGTGATGCAAGAGTTGAACCTGCCGCCTTTCGAGTACAAAGTTACACAATCCAGCGAAAATTTGCTAATCTGGGACGTTCTGCGCCGCCGCAATGTGGTGCTCACGCCCGAGGAATGGGTGCGCCAACACGTAGTGCATTACCTCATGAATCATCGGGGCTACCCCAAAGGCCTGCTGAGCCTGGAGCGCGGACACCGCTATAACCAGCGCCAAAAACGCACCGACCTAGTGGCCATGGATGCGACCGGTAAACCCCTATTGCTGGTAGAATGTAAAGCCCATACGGTGCCCATTACGGCTGCCGTGGCCCTGCAAGCCGCTACCTATAACCAAACCATTGGGGCCCCGCTGCTTTTGCTCACCAATGGCCTCAGCCACTTCTGCTGGCGCGTTGACTTCGAGCAGCGTACCAATGAGCGCCTGCTAGAAGTGCCCGCATTCGGCGACCTAGTGCGCTAGACTAGGTCCTGAAGGCCGGTAAAGCCTTATTTGTAAAAACTGTTATCGGCCAGCCCGTTCAGCATAAACTGCACGCAGGCTTTGAGCTCATCGCCGTATTGGCGCAGCTTTTCGGGGTTGGGGTTGGCCAGTGGGGTAGCAGCCAGCTGGTGCCGGCGGTAGGGGTACAGCTTCACCTGGTTGTCCACGGTCAGCTCCGTTACGAAGTCAGTGTGCACGAGAAAGTAGCTGCCGCCGCTCAGAAACAAGGCGCGCCCGGTGTTCGTGGAATCGAAAACAGAATAGCCAAAGGGCAGAAGCTGCCGCTGGGCTGGCACGCCAAGGTAGTCGAGGACAGTGGTGGGTACGTCGGCGTGCTGCGTGATGCGCTCCACGTTGGCTGCAGGTAGCTTCCGGGTAGGGTGAAACAGCAGCAAGGGCGTTTTGTAGCTGCCTAATGTGTTTTGGTAGTCGGCCCTCAGGGTTTGTGAGGTGTGGTCGGCTAGCAGGATAAACAGAGTATTCGGGTACCAGGGCTGGGTAGCGGCGGTTTTAAAGAACTGCCGCAGGGCAAAATCGGTATAGCGGATGGAGGCATGAATGGGCAGCCGACCGGGCGCAAACTGGCCTTTGTACTGGGCCGGCACCGGAAATGGCTCGTGCGACGTGAGGGTGAACACCGTGGAGAAAAAAGGGGGCTTTTGCTGCGTGAGCTGCCTAGCAAAATACTGCAGATACGGCTCGTCGTAAATGCCCCAGTTGCCATCGTAGTCGGGGCTGCGGGCGCCCTGGGGGTATTCGTTCAGGCCGTAGTACTGCTGCATGCCCGTGATGCCGGCAAACGTGTTGAAGCCCATGGTGCCGTTTTCGGCGCCGTGGAAAACGGAGGTTGCGTAGCCGGCTCGGCCTAGCAATTCACCTAGTCCGTGCAGCTCGTTAGTCTGGAAATTGGAGGTGATAAACGCACTTTCCGTCAGGGCCGGCAGGCCCGCCAGCACGGCCGGTAAGGCCTCTATGGAGCGGCGGCCATTGGCATAGTGGTGTCGGAAAAACAGACCCTGCGCCGCCAGCGAGTCAAAAAACGGCGTGTACCCTTTACCCCCGTTTTCGATGCCGTTGTATTCGGAGGCGAAACTTTCTACCAGCAGCACCACCACATTATCGCGCGGCGGGTTGGGACGCGGAGCTGGGAAATGCGCGGCCAGCGCGGGCTGCAAGGCCGCCATCGAAGGGAAATACTCGCGCCGCTCCGGGGGCTGGTAGCCTAGGCTTTTAAGGAAGGTAAAGGTGCTGTTGAGCGTAACGTGGCCCAAGATGGGTGGCGTCTGGACAAAGGCGTGGCCGGTGCGCAAGGGCTTCAGCTGCAACCCGCCCCGGATGCCGAGCACCGTAAGCCCCGCCACCAGTACAAACTCCAGCCCCGGCCGCAGCCAACGCCGGGGTGACGTAGTAGTGGGGGGCGCTTCCACCAGTTCAGGCTTCGGCAGGGGGTAGTAATACCACAGCAGCCCGAACAGCAGCGCGAACGGAATCAGTAAAAACCAGTAGTGCCCCGCTAACTGGCCGGCTTGCCGTTGAATATCGTCGGTAATGGTGAACAGCTCATTGCTGGTGCGCCGTCCGATAAACTTGAAATACTGTGTGTCAATCAGATTAACGGCTATGCCTGTGGCGTTCAGGGTCAGGTACACGCCCCGCACCGTCCCTTGCCACCGTTGCCCCCGCGAAGGAACCAGGGAAAGCAACAAAAAGGGCACATTCAGGAGTAGCAGCCCCGCTATATCAAACCGGAACCCGTGCCAAAACGCCAGTACTACTTGGGCTGCGGTGGCCTCGCGGAACACATCGTGGTTGGCCCAGTAAAAGCCTAGGCGCAACAGCACATAAATGCCCAGCAGTAAAGCAAACCGCCGAATCAGCAGGCGCAGGAATTCAGATGGCATAGCAGAGAACAGCAAAGTCGGCTTCGGGGCTTTCGGGGCCTAGTAAGCCGGCCACAAGCACTACAATGGTTTCAGGCGAACCTGCTGCCCATCGGGCAGGTTTTTGATTTGGCGGTAGAAATCGGCCAGCCAGGTGAGGCGCGCGGCCGCGGGCACGGCCTTTGAGCTGGACTTCGTGGTGGTAGTAATGCAAACAGGAGGGTGCAAGCTCAGCAGCTCGCCGGGGCGCAACACACCGCCACCTTGCTGGAAGGTTCGGAGCGGTTGCATGCCTAGGGCGTCGAGCGGAAACTTCTCAGCCCCAAACAGAAAGTGCTTGAAATCAACTTCTAGGTCGGCTAGCTCACCCGTTTCGGTGTCCAAGAACAGCACCGCGTCGCCACGAAGCAAGAACTGGTTGCCCACGCAATCCTGCGCAAACGGGATGTCGGTTTCAACTACAGTATCATAGGTGCGCCAGAACGCGTTTTCGCCTTGCCAAGCCTCGGCCAGCGAGTGCCACGTGGGCTCGGTTACGCAGCCTCGAATGTGCAGTCCGCCAAAGTAAGCCACTACGCCGTTTTGCTCGCGCAGAAAAGCCTGCAGGTAGGAGGGAAGGCGCGCAAAGCTGACCAAGTCCGTCAGCTCGCCGCCTGAGTATAAAATGCCTTTCATAGGAATAGCAGCGTGAAGCTCCAGCTTCGGGTTTAAGTGAACCATGGCCCTAGGGAGCCAGTTCAACAGCAGAAAGCAAGCACAAAGCTGGAGCTGCGTGCTACAGAAAAAGCCTTTCCGACCACGCGGCCGGAAAGGCTTTTCCGTTAAGCTTAAGAGGGCCAGAAGTTACGCTACGGCCTCTTCCATTACCGACTCCACCGACTCCAGGGGCAGGCCCCATGCATCAGCAACGCCTTTGTACACCACTTTGCCGTGCACCACGTTCAGGCCGAGGCGCAGGGCCTCGTCGCGGCGGCACGCCTCTTGCCAGCCCAGGTTCGCCAGCTTCACGGCGTAGGGCAAGGTAGCGTTGGTGAGCGCCAGCGTAGAGGTGTACGGTACGGCACCCGGCATGTTGGCCACGCAGTAGTGCACAATATCGTCGATGATGAAGGTAGGGTCTTCGTGGGTAGTGGGGCGGCAGGTTTCGATGCATCCACCCTGGTCCACGGCCACGTCAACGAGTACAGTGCCGGGGCGCATGGTCTTCAGCATGTCGCGCGTGATGAGGTGAGGAGCCTTCGCGCCAGGAATCAGAACGGCGCCAATGATGAGGTCGGCGGTTTTGATGGCTTCGCGGATGTTATACTCGTTGGAGTACTGCGTTACCACGTTCTTGGGCATGAAGTCGTCGAGCTCGCGCAGGCGGTTCAGGCTGATATCCATCACGGTTACTTTGGCGCCCAGGCCGGCGGCAATTTTAGCGGCTTGGGTTCCTACAATACCAGCACCTAGTACCAGCACTTCGGCAGGCTTAACGCCGGGTACGCCACCTAGCAGAATGCCCCGGCCCTTCAGGGGTTTCTCCAGGTACTTAGCGCCTTCCTGCGGAGCCATGCGGCCAGCTACTTCGCTCATAGGGATGAGCAGGGGCAGCGCACGCGAAGGCAGTTCTACGGTTTCGTAGGCCAGGCACACGGCTTTGCGCTCAATCATGGCGTGGGTCAGTTCCTCGCCCGAGGCAAAGTGGAAATACGTGAACAGCAGCTGGTTTTCCTTGATGAGAGGATATTCCGAAGCAATCGGCTCCTTCACCTTCACAATCATTTCAGCCTTTCCATACACATCGGCAATGGTAGGCAGAATGGTAGCGCCTGCCTGCTCGTACTCAGCATCAGAGAAGCCGCTGCCGTTGCCGGCGGTTGACTGCACGTACACATCGTGGCCATGCTTACGGAATTCAGCTACGCCGGCGGGGGTCAGGCCCACGCGGTTTTCGTTGTTCTTAATTTCTTTCGGTACGCCGATAATCATGGCTCGAAGCAAAGAGTGAAGGTGGGGTGGATGAGGATTGCCGGGAAAGGCGGGGCAAAGATAAGGCATACCGCTGGCATTGCGAGGGTACGCTGGTTCAATCCTTAGGCCAGAAGTACTACCCCCTAAAACGCAACAAGCCTCCGCTAGCAGCAGAGGCTTGTTGGGAAGTGCGCAGGCCCAAAAGTTGAACAACTTTCCGCCTAGGCTTACTTTTTACTTAAACGGTACTGAGGAGCCACTTTCCTTTACCATGCTGCCCGAGTTCAGGTCCTGCACTACGTTAGCCTTGAGCGTCAGCTTGGCGTCGCCGGTGAGGTCGTTGCTGGTGATAACCACGGGCTCATTTTGCACGCCTAACTTGCGCTGGCCATACACGAGTTCAATAACTGCGCTCTGGCCGGGCTTGATGGGCGAAGGCACATTCTTGTAGCCCACGCAGTAGCATTGCGAGGTAATGGCACCTAGTATCAGATCTTGCTTGCCGGTATTTTTCACGGTGAAGCGCGCTACGGGAGCCTGACCAGCCTCCATTTTGCCAAAGTCATGCGTGGTGCGGTCCAGCGTCAGGCGCGGCGACTGGGCCAGCTGGGCCGGCGTCAGCGTCGATTTTATCTGCTCTTTGTTCAGCACATTGCCTTTAATGGTCAGCACCGAGCTAGGCGTGCTGGCATTACTGGTAACCGTTACCGTTTTGTTGAAAATGCCAGGCCGACCCGAGCTGTTGTACACCGCTTTCACCATACCGGTTTTGCCGGGCAGTACGGGTGTTTTGGTCCAGTCGGGGGTGGTGCAGCCGCAGCTGGCCTGCACATTGGCAATGATAACGGGTTGGTTGCCGGTATTCTTGAACCGGAACTCGTGGGTGGCCATGGTGCCTTCCGGTACATTGCCAAAATCGTGAAGCTCCTTATCAAAGGTGAGCACGCCCTGAGCCTGGGCAGCAACGGACCCCAACAAGGCCAGCAGCAACGTGAAAACGTGTTTCATTGTGCTTAGAAGCTAAAGTGAAAAGCTAAGAAGTTAGAAAGAAAACAGCTGCCGTGCGCAAAAAGAGCAAAAACCGGGTTGGCTGCCCGCCCACGTTGTGCTGTTCGCTCCCTAATCCAAAGATAACAGCAAAAACGCCTATCACCGCATCTAGCGTAAATCCGTACTTTTGGGGGCCTGCTTTCCGGGAAGCAGAATCCCACCCGCCTTAGTTCCCGGTTCCCCACCACCCGCCTGCCTCCCTTATGTCCACTGCCGAAACCGCCGCCGACGTGCAGATTAGCATCGCCTCCCTCACCAAAGAAGACCTGCTCCATGATTACCGCCTAGGCTGGGAAAGCCGTCAAGCCTCCCTGGCCGGCCGTAAGGAAGTATTCATGGGCAAAGCCAAGTTCGGAATTTTCGGCGACGGCAAGGAAGTGCCCCAACTGGCCATGGCCCGCGCTTTCCGGGCCGGCGACTGGCGCTCGGGCTACTACCGCGACCAGACGTTTATGCTCGCCATCGGGGAGCTGACTTTGCAGCAGTACTTCGCCCAGCTCTATGCCCACGCCGATGTAGAGGCCGAGCCTTCCACCGCTGGCCGGGCCATGAACGGCCACTTCGGCACCCGCCACCTCGACGAGGACGGCAACTTCAAAAACCTGGCGGAAAGCAAAAACTCTTCCGCTGATATTTCGCCCACCGGTGGCCAAATGCCCCGCTTGGTGGGTCTCGCGTACGCCTCCAAACTCTACCGCCAAAACCCCGAGCTGCATCAGTTTTCGCAGTTTTCGGTGAATGGCAACGAGGTAGCGTTTGGTACCATCGGCAATGCTAGTACGTCCGAGGGTATGTTCTTCGAGGCCATTAACGCGGCCGGCGTGCTGCAAATCCCGATGCTGGTAAGCGTGTGGGACGACCATTACGGCATTTCAGTGCCCGCCGAGTATCAGACGACCAAGCAGAACATCAGCGAGATTCTAAAAGGATTCCAGCGCGAAGGTGAAGGCCAGGAAGGCTTCGAAATTTTCCGGGTGAAAGGCTGGGATTACGCCGGCCTCGTGGACACGTATCAGCGTGCCGCCGAGGTGTGCCGCACCCAGCACGTACCCGTGCTCATCCACGTGCAGGAAGTAACCCAACCGCAAGGCCACAGCACCTCGGGCTCACATGAGCGCTACAAAAGCAAAACGCGCCTGTCGTGGGAAGAGGAGCACGATTGCCTGCGCAAAATGCGCGAGTGGATGTTATCCGAAGGCCACGCCTCGGAGCAGGAGCTGGACCAGATTGAAAACGACGCCAAGGAAACCGTAAAAGTAGCCCGCACGGCCGCCTGGAGCGAGTTCTTTAACCCCATTAAGCAAGAGCGCGACGAAGTAGTGGTGCTGCTGAACAAGCTGGTGGCTGAAACTGGTACCGAAAACAAGTTGCATGAGCTTGTAGAAGGCCTCGAGCACAACTCCGCACCCATCCGTGCCGATCTAGTGCGCACGGTGCGCCGGGCTTTGCGGCAGGTACGCGGCCAGCGCAGCGGTGCCCGCCGCGAGTTGCAGAACTGGCTGGAGCAAGCCCTGGCCGAAAACGCCGACCGCTACAACTCCTACCTGTTCAGCCAGAGCGAAGAAGCCGTGCTAAACATGGAGGAAGTGAAAGCCGAGTTTGCAGCCGATGCTCACCTAGTAGATGCTCGTGAAGTGCTACAGGCCTGCTTCGATGCCAACTTCCAGCGCGACCCGCGCATCTTCGCCATTGGCGAGGACGTAGGCCGCATCGGCGACGTAAACCAGGCTTTTGCAGGCTTGCAGGAGAAATTCGGGGAGCTGCGCGTAACCGATACAGGCATTCGGGAGTGCACCATTGTGGGCCAGGGCATTGGCGCGGCCATGCGTGGCCTGCGCCCCATCACCGAAATTCAGTACCTCGACTATCTGCTCTACGCCATCCAGATCCTGAGTGATGATGTAGCGTGCCTTCAGTACCGTACCAAAGGCGGCCAGAAAGCTCCGCTGATTGTGCGTACCCGCGGCCACCGCTTGGAGGGCATCTGGCACAGCGGCTCGCCTATTCAGATGATTTTGGGCGCCATCCGGGGCATGCACTTGTGCGTACCGCGCAACATGACGCAGGCCGCCGGCTTCTACAACACGTTACTGCGCTCCGATGAGCCAGCTATTGTAATTGAGTGCCTCAACGGCTACCGCCTCAAGGAGCGCATACCCTCCAATGTGGGCGAGTTCACGCTACCCCTCGGTCAGCCCGAAACCCTGCTGAAAGGTGACGACTTGACCATTGTGACCTACGGCTCCATGTGCCGCATTGTACTAGATGCCGCCAAGCAGCTGGCCGAAGAAGGTATTTCGGTGGAGGTAATTGACGTGCAAACGCTGCTGCCCTTCGACGTTGACCACGTTATTGCCGACAGCATCCGGCGCACCAACCGCGTGCTGTTTGCCGATGAAGACGTGCCCGGCGGCGCCACAGCCTACATGATGCAGCAGGTGCTGGATGAGCAGCAGGTATTCCGCTTCTTGGATTCGCAGCCGCGCTGCCTTTCGGCACAGGCACACCGCCCTCCCTACGGCTCCGATGGCGACTACTTCAGCAAGCCCAATGTGGAAGATGTATTTGACGCCGTGTATGAGCTGATGCAAGAAGCCGACCCCAAGCGCTTCCCCCAGATTTACTAGCTAGTAAAACACCAGCGGGCTCCCGCGCTGCCTGAGGTGTTCAGGCAAGCGCGGGAGCCCGCTGGTGTAAGCTCAACTGCTTATGGAAGAATAACCGGACTAGTGGTTATCTCGTTGCTTTCGTGCAGGGCACGGTCGGCGATGTACACTTTAAACCGAACGGCGGTATTAGGGGCAAAGCTACCTTGGCCGAAGATTAAGCCGAAGGTCAGGTCGCCACGGAGCGGCGCTTTGCGGTCGCCTTGGGTATCCGGCTCCAGCCGTGGGTAACGGCTGTTGTAATTGAACCCGCCCAGGTCAAGGTCGCTGAAGTTGCCGTTTTCGTCCCGGATCTGGGGGGTTATGAAGTAGTTGTTATAGTACTTGTTGGGCTGGCCATTTGCATCCACCTCATTAAAAGGCGGATCGGTGTCTTCGTTGCTGAGCCCCAGGTCGCCGTCGCCGTCCTTAAACGAGACGGTTATTGAAATGGTATCGTAGGTGCCTTCCCGTTTTTCGATGCGGCGGCTCTCAATTTTGCTGAAGCTGATTTCCGGCGTATCGGAATACTCGGGGGCATTCAGGCAGGAGGCAACGCCTAAACCGGTGAAGGCCAATAAGGCTGTATAGCTGAGAGTACGAAGTATGGCCATAGCAAGTAGAAATGACTGCCGGGAGGCGCGGCCTCCATCGGCTGGAAGGTACAACATCTAAACGAACGAAGTACCGCCCGCATTGTTCTGTAATTTCGCTAACCCTATCACCCGCGAATGAGTTTCCGCGAAGACTACCTGGCCGCCTTACCCTTGCTTACCTACCAAACGGCGGAAGCCGCTGCGCTTCAGCTGTTCCGCTACCAGGCCCAGCACTGCCCACCCTACGCCGCCTATCTGGCAGCGCTGGGCCGCGACCTGAGCCACGTGAGTAGGGTAGAAGATATTCCGTTCCTACCAATCGAGTTCTTTAAAACCCATGAGGTGCGCACCGATGCCGCCGGCTGGGAACCGCAGGAAACTTTCTTGAGCAGTGGTACCACCCAGCAGCAGCGCAGCCACCACTACGTCCGAAACCCGCAGCTGTACCGCCAGCACGCGGCCCGTATTTTTGAGCACTACTACGGCCCGCTGTCTGGCTGGACGGTGCTGGCCCTGCTACCCTCGTATTTGGAGCAAGGCAATTCCTCGTTGGTGGCCATGGTGGAGTATTTCGCCCAGCAAACAGGCCAGCAGCAACCCGCCTTTTTCCTGCACGATCATGCGGCGCTGGTTCAGGCCTTGGGTGAGTCTAAGCAAGATGCTTCGCGTAAAGTGCTGCTGATTGGCGTGAGCTATGCCTTGCTGGATTTTGCCGATGCTTACTCCGGACGCTCCGAGCTACTAGGCCTTACGGTGCTCGAAACCGGTGGTATGAAAGGTCGTCGCCGCGAAATGATACGTGAAGAGCTGCACGCCGAACTTAAGCAGGCTTTCGGGCCCGACGGAATTCACTCCGAGTATGGCATGACGGAACTGCTGGGGCAGGCCTACAGCTTCGGTGATGGCCGCTTTCACGCGCCACCCCAGCTACGGGTGCTGCTGCGTGAGCCCTCCGACCCGTTCTCTGTTTCGGCCACTAGGTCGTCGGGGGCCATCAACGTCATCGACTTGGCCAACGTCGATTCCTGTGCCTTTATCGAAACCAAAGATCTAGCCCACATGCACCCCGATGGCTCGTTTGAAGTCCTCGGTCGCCTCGATAACTCGGATATCCGCGGGTGTAATCAGATGGTGTAAGTAAGATGAGTGAGTAGGTTCATCTAGGTGAGCTGCCTTACCAAAAACACGTCATCCTGAGCCGTGCGAAAGACCTTTTCACCCCAGAACGATTGTCGTCGGTACGTGAAAGTGTCCTTCGCACGGCTCAGGATGACGTGCTTAAGGGGGCTAGTGAAATGGCTAGGCCTTACTTCCCGGCAAAGGCCCGGGCGTCGGCTTCCGAGATGGTGTCGTCGCTCATGATGACGAGGCGCTCCACCACGTTGCGCAGCTCCCGGATATTGCCGCGCCAGTCGAGGCCTTGCAGGTAGGCTAGGGCGGCGTCTTCGATTCGCTTGGGCTTGGTGCCGTAATCAGCGGCAATATCTTTCAGGAACTTCTCAATGAGAGCCGGAATATCGTCGCGACGGTCGTTGAGGGAAGGAACCTGGATGAGGATAACGGACAAGCGGTGGTAGAGGTCTTCGCGGAAGTTGCGGTCGGCAATTTCCTGGAGCAGGTCCTTGTTGGTAGCGGCCAGCACGCGCACATTTACCGAAATTTCTTTCTCGCCGCCTACCCGCGTGATTTTGCTTTCCTGCAAAGCGCGCAGCACTTTAGCTTGAGCCGAAAGGCTCATGTCGCCGATTTCGTCCAGGAACAGCGTGCCACCATCGGCCTGCTCAAACTTACCAATGCGCTGCTTTACGGCCGAGGTAAACGAGCCTTTTTCGTGCCCAAATAGCTCGGATTCAATCAGCTCCGAGGGAATAGCGGCGCAGTTTACCTCAATCATAGGGCCGCTGCTGCGGTTGCTGAGCTCGTGCAGTTGGCGCGCTACCATTTCCTTGCCGGCGCCGTTCGGGCCCGTAATGAGCACGCGGGCATCGGTGGGAGCTACCTTCTCAATGGCTTTGCGCACGGCCGTGAGGGCTGCCGAGTCGCCAATCATTTCAGAGTTCTTGGCCAGCTTCTTCTTAAGTGTCTTGTTTTCAGAAGCCAGCTTGGTGGTTTCGGCCGTGAGCTTGGTGCGGTCGAGGGCGTTGCGCACGGTTACCAGCAGTCGGTTCAGGTCTGGTGGCTTCTGCAGGAAATCGAACGCGCCTTTCTTGGTAGCGTCCACGGCCATTTCCACGTTGCCGTGGGCTGATACCATGATGAAGGCCGCGTTGGGCGCCAGAATACTAGCCCGTTCCAGCACCTCAATGCCATCCATCTTGGGCATTTTCACGTCGCAGAGCACCACGTCATACTTGTCGCGGATGAGCATGTCGAGGCCGGTAGGGCCATCTTCGGCTTGGTCAACCTGATAACTTTCGTATTCGAGAATTTCTTTCAGCGTGTGCCGAATGGCTTTTTCGTCGTCAATTATTAAAATCCGGGGCATGGGCTAGGAAAGGCAAATGAAGGAAACCAAAGTAACGAAAACCCGACCGTAAAAGGATTCATCGAGCCGGAAACCTTACCAATGGGTACGTGCGCACTAGATACGTACGTGCCCGACAAGGTTTGCTGCCGGTTCGGGGCTAGCGGGGTTTCACACTAGGTATCGTGAGAGTGGCAACCGGCAGGCCATCGGCGGTGGCCGTGAGGCGCACCGTGCCGGGCGTACTGCCAGCCCGCAACAGCATGGTGGCGATGCCCGCTTCGGCTGGCACAGGGTTGTCACCTAGTAGCTCCGCGTCGCCGGTTGCGGTGAAACGGATGGAGGTAGTGGCATCAGGAACCGGCGTGCCCTGGGCATCAACTACGCTAGCGTACACAAACACCGCATCCTGCCTTCCAGTGGTCAGGTCGCGCCCGCTCTTGTCGAAAGTAAGCTGAATGTGGTGGGCAGCACCCGGCGTGCGGCGCGTGTGCTCCGCGGCGGCTTTGCCGTTCTGGTAGGCCACGGCTTTTAAGGTGCCGCTCGTGAAGCTAGGTAGCGTGAACGTGAACGACGGATGCGCCAGGTGGTTGGAATACGGGTCTTGGTCGGGCTTCTGGCGGGCCAGCGGGCGCCCATCAAGTTGCAGCTCTACTTCCTGGCAGTTGCTGTACACGCGCACCTGCCGCGCGGAGGTGGGCTGGGCGTAGCTGGCAATGAACACCATCGGCTTGCCAAACCCCAGGGCATCGGGCGCGGGGCCGTACTGGCTTTGGTAGAAGTAGAACGCAAATTTCGGAAGGCGGTAGATATCCATCACGCCCGACGACTCAATATCGGGAGCATAGCCGCGCTTGTAGTCAAACATCAGCCAATTGGCGTCACCGATGGCGGGCCCCACGAAGTTGTCGTTGTGGGCTTCCTGGAAATTGAGCGCCTGCTGCACCAGCGCCCGCTCGCCCTGGCCGCGCAGCTGGCGCGAGGTACGTTCCGACTCTTTCAGGCCCGCGTAGGCAGTTTGGTTAAAGCCGGCGTTCTGGGCGTAATACTCCCAGTCGCCGTACTCGCAGAGCAGGATGGGCTTTTGCTTATTGTATTTGTGCCAATAGTCGGGGGCTTTGGCGTGCTGGCGGGCCGGTATGAACACGTCGTAGGCGTAATCCAGCCAACCGCAGGTGTACACGTCGGATGGGAAGGGCAACTCCTCATGCACGGCCTGGTGGGCTTGGTCCATAAACGATTTGCTCATGTCCGTTTCATTGAGGGCTGCTTCCCAGAGCACAATGCTGGGGTGGTTTCGGTCGCGGCGCACCATGTCGCGCACGTTCTGGAGGCTGTTGCGCTGGAAGGCCGCGTCGCCAAAGAACTGCCAGCCCGGAATAGAGTTCATCACCAACAGCCCCAGTTCGTCACAGGCCTGCAGGAAAGCTGGCGAAGGCGGGTAGTGAGAGCAGCGCACGAAGTTGAAGCCCGCCTCCTTGATTTTCCAGGCGTCGCGGTACTGCATCTCATCCGATAGCGCGTAGCCCAGATACGGGTATTCCTGGTGGCGGTTAGTGCCGCGCAATCGGGTTCTTTGGCCGTTGAGGTAGAAGCCATCGGGCGCGAAGCGGATGGTGCGCACGCCGGTAGTCAGCTCCTGCTGGTCCACGGGTTTGCCCTTCTCATCCAGCACCTCCACTTTCAGGCGGTAGAGGTAGGGCTGGGTTGGGGTCCAGAGGGTGGGCGAGGAGAGGGAAAAAGTTTGCTTAACGGAGGTAGCACCGCCTGGTGTCAGCAGCGGCGCATCAGTTAGGGTACTGGCCACTTCCTTGCCTTCGGCGTTCAGCACCGTGGTGCGCAGCTTGGCAGGGCGCGCGGCCTTATAATCGTTGCGGATTTCCGTCTGGACGTGGAGGGTGGCCTGCTGCGGGCTCACGTTTTCGTAGTGCACCAAAATGCCGCCACCAGCTGGGCGGGCCGCTTCTACGGCGTCTGTAATGCGCAACCGGTTCTGAACGACTAGGTGCACGGGGCGGTACAAGCCGCCGTAGAAGTTAAAGTCGAGGTCTTTAAGGGGCTTGCCCGGCGGAATGGCCTGGTTGTCCTGGTTATTAAGCTTGACCAGCAGGCAGTTTTCAGCATCGACTTTCAGGTACGGCGTCAGGTCGACGGTGAA
The DNA here is from genome assembly GCF_054780535.1 of Hymenobacter seoulensis. Lineage (NCBI taxonomy): Bacteria > Pseudomonadati > Bacteroidota > Cytophagia > Cytophagales > Hymenobacteraceae > Hymenobacter > Hymenobacter seoulensis. Next base: position 821,581 of record NZ_BAAGWD010000001.1, on the reverse strand, counting down.
GGGCAGGTAGCCGCCTTGGTGGCGCGTGAGGCGGCGGCCATTCAGGAACACATCGGCCTCACTCATGGCGCCCTCAAACTGCACTGCTACCCGCCGGCTGGTATCTGCAGCGGAAACCCGGAAAAAGCGGCGGTAGAAGCTGGTGCCTTGCCACTGCTTGTTCGGCGTCACGACGGGCTCCAGGCGCGGCGTGTGGGGCAGCTTTACCGTGGCCCACGGCTTGGCATTATCAGCCCGCACAAAGAACGTAGGGCCCACGGCGGTGTCCACGTCCCGCACAAATTCCCAGTCGGCAGTAAAGGTGCTTTGGAGTGAGGTGACTTCCGGACTAGTGGTGCTGCCCGTGCGGGTGCAGGCGCCTAGGCCCAGCAGGGCGGCCAACAGCATGAGCTGGCTCTGGGATAATAAACGGCGATACAGCATTAGCGCAGGTATATCGATTCAATATCAAGGAAGGGGCGGGCTTCAGCGGTTGCCGTGGCGGCCGGGCCTAGCAATACTTGCAGTACTTCGGCCTGGGCCAGCGGTAAGGTGGCGGGGCCGTTGGTCTGGAAGGTGAGGGGCAAGAAGCTGGGGTAGGGGCGCGGCAGCAACAGTTGAGCACCCGGGCGGAAGGCCGACAGGGGCACGCGTACTTCCTGCATGTCGGCTCCTAGTTCAACGTCGGCTACGTAAGCTGCCGCGTCGCGGGTAGTAAGTACCAGCCGAACGAAGCCAGCACCCGCACCCCGGCGGCCACGCACCACAACCTCCTTAAAATTGCCGGCATCAGCAGCACGCGTGGCTAGTCGGTCGCCGAAATAAGCACGCAAGAACGCTACCGGAGCCGTGGGGTCGGAGAAGGGAATGGGGCTAGTAGGCGGTGGGCTTTGTAACAGTCGTAGGGCTAGTAAGCCGTTGCTGGTGGTAACGTAATCAGACCAGCCACCGCCGTTGATGCCGCCGGTTTCGGTGCGCTGTTGGTCCTGGCTGGCTACATACAGCGGCAAGGCCGTGCCCGGCGCTACAATAGACGCTTCCCAGTACTCTCGTGCCGTGTAGTCCCAGTCGCGCGGAGTGCCGGGGTGGTTGCCGGGGAAGGTGGTGGATGTGTTGCCTTTTTTTACGGCCACCCAGTAGCGGAGCAAGCCCGGATACAGCAGATCCGCCGGCACGGTAGCCTCGGCAGTAGTGAGCGTAACGCGGCGCATAGGCAGCGTGCGCGTGCGGCCATAATAATGTTGCGCTACCAGAAATACTGAGTCGGTGGCTGCGGCGCCGGCTACGGTAGCCTGCAAGGTAGCAGGCTGGCCGGCGGGTAGTTGAGTAGGAGCCGTATGGAATACCTGCGTGGGCAAGTTGGTAGCGGCCGGCGCCACAAACTCGCCAAGCCGTATAGCGCCTAGCTTCGATTGCGCCGTAAAGCCCACTGCATTTTTGCCTTTCGCCGACACTAGGTACACTCCAGGCTGCAGCCGCACGGTGCCGTTGCTGGCCTGCCCCTGAAATGTGTTGCCCTCATTCAGGCCGCGCACTGAGAAATCGGAGCCAACGCCTGGCAGCGCGAGGCGCATGGGCTGGGTATTCCAGACAATGCGCGTAACAGGCTGGCGCAAGGATGTAGTAGCAAACGGGTCACTGACCTGCACGGCATCGGGCATTACCTCCAGCCGCCACACGCCATTCGCCAGCTTATCCAGAAAATAGGCGCCGGTACCTTCGTAGGTAACTATTGAGGAGGAGCCAGTTCCGGCTAGGTGGCGCAAGGAAGCCGGCTTGCGGGGCTGCGTGGAAGTAGTGCTGGTGTAGTAGAACTCCTCGGGTGTATTCAGCTCGCTCACGCCGGAGCGGTAGCTAATCCGGAAGTTGTTGAACGTAGAGTCGGCGGGGTAGGAGGAAAACTGCTGGCCGAGCTTGGTCTGGCGGAACACTTTGCCCGCAATCAGCAAACTCACCGCTTTGGCCGGGGTGTAGGCTAGGTTCAGGTAATGGGTCTGGTATTCGGTATTGGCAAAGGCAATGTTGAGCGGATCATAGGCAAACTGCGTGGCCCACTGCATGCCGGCGCTCCGGAAGCTGCGTGCCATCATCGGGTACATAACCGGCTGCAAAATATCCGCCGACTCAAACTCATACACCATCCGGGGCTTGCTCGCGAAGCGCGGGTCTTTGGCGTACGGAATCGGGTACTGGTTCACGAGGGGCAACATATTGCCGCGCAACGTATGCCCGCCCACTAGCGCCGAGGGGTACCACTGAAACGTGAAGCCCTGCACCGGGCTGCTCAGGATGGCGTTCGATACCGTAGGGCTTTCAGCAATGTTATAGAAGATAGGCTTTTTGTAGCCGGTGGCGCGCATGGCCTGCACCATGCGCTGTACAAAGCTTGTTACCTCCGCCTCCGGCTGGCGGTAGTGCGGCTCGTTACACACCTCGTAGGCAATGATGTCGGGGTCTTCGCGGTTGAGCTGGCCGGTGTACTGGTTGCGGTGGTTTAGGAACTGCGTGAGGTAATTTTCCTGGGCCTTCACGGCGCGCTCGGTATTGTAGGCGCGGCCCTTGGGGTAGATGCTGGAAAAGCCGGTTTGCGCAGTGTCCTTCTCGGGGTAGCCGTTGCCCCAATACGCAATCGGCGTCAGGATAATCTTGATCTGGCGGGCTTTGAGCTGCTGCACTAGGTAGTCAAGCAGGCGCAAGTGCTCGTTCTGGAGGAGGTTGCCCACTGTGTCCGTCACTTCTACATCCCATACGTGCACCCGAAAGGCGTCAACCCCCAGGCGCGAAAGATGATAGACATCCTGGTCAATGGCCTTTTCCAGATTTACACCCAGCTTCTGGTGGGCGCGGTAGGAATAGGCAAAGGGAGTAGTATAGTTCACCCCAAACAGGGCTACTTCCTGCTTGCTGCCCTGCCAGCGCATAATGCCTTTGCCATCAATGTACACATCGGCCTTACCGGGCGGCGCACTTTGGGCTAGGGTTGAGGTATGTCCGAGACCTAGTAAAAGCAATAGAGCGCCGGTGCGAAGGCCGGTTCGGGCTGAAAAGGAGGGTAGCAAAGCAGGCATAGAAAAAACGTATACGCGAAATAACACTACGCAGAATCAAAAACGGCCGCTGCACCGGAAGTTGCAGCGGCCGTCTGATGGCGGTGATGAGTCTGTAAGCCGGGTTTTGTCCGCCCTTGCAAGCAAAAGCGGCCCCACCATTTATCTAGGCCAGTCCTCGCGGAAAGGCTCCATCAACCTACCCGCTGGTGCCGGACGAGCCGCCCGGTGCCGGCCCCGAAAGGCCTGCATGCCAGCTTATTTGGTCTTTCAACCCCTGAGGTTTACCCAGCCGACACGGTTGCCCGGCCGCTGGTGCGCTCTTACCGCACCTTTTCACCCTTACCAGAAGTGAAATTGTGAAGTGGTGAGTTTGTGAATTTCACACCTTCACCTTTCTCAACTTCACTGCCTGGCGGTAATTTTCTGTGGCACTGGCTGTCCTGAGAAGCTTTACGCCGCCCAGTCCTTCCCGTTAGGAAGCAGGGTGCTCTGTGTTGCCCGGACTTTCCTCGTTGCCTTGCAGCACCGCGGTGGGGCGACCCATCACTAGGGCAAAGGTACGGCCTAATCGGGCAGAAAGCAGCAGATAGAGCTTACGTGCCTGCACTAAGTGCTTTGTATATGGCAAGGAACTGAATGATAATATATAATGTATTTAAGATATGTGTGCCGAGAAAGTCTTTGTTTGGTTCAATTAAAACATATGATTTATATAATTAACAAAATTATATTAATAACAAATTAAACCGTTGTTAATCACTAATAAAAGCGGTTTTTAATGAAGAATTTGTTAATAATTAGGCTCATCAGTAATGAAATTTTCAATCGATTTGTCGGTTTGTTGAAATGAGTTTCTACTTTGCATCCAACAAAAGCGCTACAAACCGACGATGGCTCAAAGTTGAACTTCCCTGAGAAGGCATCTTTTTAGCTTCTTCCGGATGTGTACTGTTCGCTCTCTTTCTTTCCACTTTTTACCCTAGTAGAATGCAGAAGAAACAACGCAATGCTCGCCTCGCTTGGCTCCTGAGTGCCTCGGCTATTGCCGCCAGTGCTTCGTTTACCGCTTGCTCGCAGGAAGATGCCGTAGCACCTTCGCAAGCCAGTGCATCGCAAAGCAGCGACGCCAAAAGCGAGGGCGACGTTATACCAGGTCAGTACATTGTGGTACTGAAAGATGGTGCAGTTGAAGTGAGCGGAAGTGACTCGTACACGCAGAAAGTAAACAAAGTAAAAGCAGTAGGTCAGGGCATCCTGAAAGCCCGCGGCGCCAGCGCCGATGCGCTGGGGTTTGCCTACGGCCACGCCCTGAAAGGTTTCTCGGCCCGCCTGAGTGCTCAGGAAGCTAAAGCCCTCCGCGAAGACGCTCGGGTAGCCTACGTAGAGGCCGACCGCGTTATTTCGCTGGGTAAGCCGGCTGGTGGCGGCACTACGCAGCCAGCACAGGTTACGCCTTACGGCATTGCCCGCGTGGGTACGGCCGATGGCACCGGCAAAACCGCTTGGGTTATTGACACCGGTATCGACCTAACCCACCCCGACCTGAACGTAGATGCTAGTCGTAGCAAGTCGTTCCTGACCAGCGGCGCCAACTATGCATCTCCTAACGATGGCAATGGCCACGGCACGCACGTAGCCGGTACCATAGGAGCCAAAAACAACACGATTGGTGTAGTTGGTGTAGCCGCCAACGCTACGGTAGTGGCAGTTCGTGTGCTTGATTCGCGCGGTAGCGGCTCCAACTCCGGCGTTATTGCCGGCGTTGATTATGTAGGCGCCAACGGCAAAGCCGGTGATGTAGCGAACATGAGCCTCGGCGGCGGCGTTTCGCAAGCCCTTGATGATGCAGTTCTGCGTGCTTCGGCCGGTGGCGTACTGTTCGCCCTGGCTGCTGGCAACGAAACGGATGATGCCAACAACCACTCGCCAGCGCGTGTGAATGGTGCTAACATCTTCACCATCTCGGCCATGAACAACACCGATAGCTGGGCCTCGTTCTCCAACTACGGTACCCCCGTTGACTACTGCATGCCCGGCGTAAGCATCCAGTCGACGTGGCTGAGCGGTGGCTACAACACCATCAGCGGTACCTCCATGGCTACTCCGCACATGGCTGGCGTTCTGCTGCTCAAAGGCAAGAGCTTCACCCTGAGCGGTACTGTGAAAAACGACCCCGACGGCAACGCCGACCCAATCGCTCACCTGTAAGCTGAGAAGCTTCTTACCATAGAAAAGGCCAGCCTGTAATGGGCTGGCCTTTTTTTATTGATGATTTAACTCACTAGCTACTTCAAATGCTATACTGGGGTTTACTTTCTAGCTGGTTCGTTGATATTAGGATCTGGAATATAATAGCGGACAGCAAGTGTGTCACCTGGCTTCTTACTAGGATCACGACTGTCGCCAAAGTATTTAATACCATCTATTTTGAAGTAGTAACGATAATAATATTGCCAGCTAACAGGGCTATTACCAAAGAACTCTTTGTCATTATTAATATGCCCAACAATGATAGATGTTCGCTCGCTATCAAGCCGTTTACTCATCTGAGACCCTATGATGAGTCGACTGACAAATAAATACAGAACACCTACCATGACGGCTAAACCGATGTAATCAGTTAAACCAAATCCATTACGGTTATGAGCAGTCGTCTTTCTCATATACTGCTTTTCGCTACAAGCAATACATTACTTCGCTTCCCACATATTATCCTTCGGGTAACTGTCAGGGACTAGGGTGGCGCCGAGCTTCAACTGTTTCACCGCTTTGGTGGAGGTAACAGGTACCATGACGGTGCGGGCGCCAGACTCCCAGACGGCAATGGTGCGGTGAATTTTCTCGGTGGAATTATCGGCGTACGTAACGGTTAGGTCAACGGGAACGGGCTTGGTGCCTTTGGATTCTACTACCACATCGTAGCCAGCGCCGGTTTTCGTGACGGTTTGGATGGCCAGATCGGGGTAGCCGCTATCGAAAAACCAGCGCTGCCAGAACCAGTTGAGGTTGCGTCCCGCCCCGGCGTTCATCGAGTTGAAGAAGTCGTAGGGCATGGGGTGCTTGCCATTCCAGTTGCGGATGTAGGTGTGCAGTGCCTTCGTGAACAGCTCATCGCCGAGCATATCCTTCACGTAGAGGTAGCCCAAGCCCGGTTTAGGATAGGAGTTGAGGAAGAAGGCGGTTCCGGTTTGCTGGGTGCTGAGCGTGGTAATGGGCACATCTACCTCCGTAGCCGCAGCAGCAGCGTAAGGTGCTATGCCGTAGTCGTCGTCCAACTTAGGGTCGATGATGCCGGAAATAAGCCACTCGCCGATGGTGGCCCAGCCCTCGTCCATCCAGCCGTACTTGGTTTCGTTGATGCCCATATAGAACGGGAACATCGTATGGAAAATCTCGTGGTCGGTGAGCGTAATAGCGTCTTCGCGGGTGCTGGTGGGGTTATCGTTCACCATCATCGGGTACTCCATCTGGTCGAGGCCATCGAAGATGGTTTCGTGGGAGTAGGGGAAGGGCCACTTGGGGAAGGTATACGACATAGCCTCCACCGTTTTGCGGGCGAAGTGAATCACTTCCTCGTAGTCTTTGTGCTTGGTGTTGTACACGGCATCTACGCGGGTGCGGCGCTTGGTTGCGGGGTCCACCACAAGGCTGCTGGCCTGCCACACGTAGTGGTCGGTGGTAGCAAACACAAAGTCTGTAACGTTCTTGGCTTCGAAGTGCCAGGTGTTTTGGGCATTTGGGGCGGTAATGCCGCCCGCCTTTAGGTCGGCTTCCGTAATGATGCTGGTAATGCCGTCCTTTTTCTCGGCTTCCTGCAGCCTTTGGGCGAATTTCTTACCTAGTACTTTGTCGGCGTTGGTGAGGTCGCCGGTGGCCCACACCACAAAGTTCTTGGGCACGGTGATGTCGGCCGAGAAGTTGGCGAAGTCGTTGTAGAACTCCTGGGAGCCGTTGTAGGGGTTCCGGTTCCAACCGTCAATGTCATCGTACACCGCAATGCGCGGAAAGAAGTAGGCTATAAAATTCGCATTGGGTTCTACCTCGCCGGTGCGCGTGTGGGAGCCTTTGTTGAGAATGTAGGAGTAGGTGATGGAAACTTGCGCAGTTTGCTTGGGGCCAATGGCCTGCCGTACCGGTACCGTCAGGTTGGTAAAGTCGGCGCGAAGTTGTGCCACATCTACGGGCTGGCCGTTGATAGTCAGTTTGGTAATCTTCACGCCCTCGCTCACATCTGCCGCACTGATGCCCGAAGCCCTAGGTGCTCCTTTCTGGTACAGGTTGGGGTAGAGCTTCAGCAAAAGCTGGCGCAACGAGTCGGGGCTTTGGTTATGATAGGCAATCGTTACGGTGCCCGCCACTTGCCGCGAAGTTGGGTTAAAGCTGACGTTGAGCTTATAGTCGGCGGAGTTCTGCCAATAGTTGGGGCCCGGTAGGCCCGATTCGGCGCGGGTACCTTTGGCGTAGGTAGCCTGCAGATTGCGCGGAACCGGCAGTTGCTGAGCCGCAGCAGTGAAAGCGAGGAGAGAGGCAGCGAGAAGCGCGGGAAGTTTCATGCGGGAAAAATAGGTTTGCCGCAAAGTAACCAGATGCCGCCCACGGTTGCGCAGGTTTCAGGCTAGGCAAGATGGATTGAAATAAAAAAGAACGTCATTCTGAGAGAAGCGAAGAATCTTGCCTGCTCCGTTGAGAATAGCTCTGCAACGATTCAAGCGAGGTTCTTCGCTTCTCTCAGAATGACGTTTTAAGTAAGTTAACTGGTTACTTCAACCGCACTAGGGTAGCGCCGTAGCCGAACTTCTCCTTCTGCGAGTCCTCGAAGAACTTGATGTCGCGGTTGCGGCTCAGTAGCTTGTGCAGCTCTTTGCGCAGCGTGCCATTACCGGAGCCGTGGATAAACACGATTTCGTGCATATTGGTGGCTAGGGCGCGGCTGAGCGTATCCTCAAAGGCTTCGAGCTGGAGCTTCAGGATGGCGGTATTGCTCATGCCTTCTGTGCCGCCTTCTGGCATGAGAGCTTCCAAGTGCAGGTCTACCTCGTGGGGTGGTGCTACCAGGGCTTTAGCAGGCTCGGGAGCTGGTGCCACGGCAGCCGGCTTAGCGGGCGCGTTGCCACTGAGTTGGGCCTTAAGGGTTTCGGCCAGCTTTTCGGGCGCAATGGCTACCGGCGCAGCCGGCTTCTCATCCAGCTGGAAGATGTAGGCCTCGCGCTGCAGTACGGGCACGTTGGGCTGACGGCTGGTATAGAAGCTGGACGCCTTGAACTGCAAGCGCTTGGTGAGTAGCTCGTAGGCCGTGGTTCCGTTCAGCTGGTAGGGTAGTAATTGCACTACGGCGGCGGGCCATTGGTCGAAGTCCTTCAGGTGCCAGTGCCCCAGCGGCTTGCTCGCCGACTTAGCTGCCAGCTTCTCGGCCGATAACGCGCGGTACTGGCCGTTGCGCTCCTCCCCGAAAGTGTACAGCACTTCCCGGTCAGTATGGTTCACGATTTGTAGGGCCAGCAGCTCCGGCGACTGGTGTGTCAGGGCCAGATACAAGCCTTTCTGAACGGGTGGGGCCAGGTCTTTATCGGCCTTGATGGGGGCCGGGCCTTCCGTTTTACTAGGTGCCGGCGCGGCCGGAACCCCGGCGGCTTTGGCAGCACGGTTGGCGCCGGTGGTGGCGGCTTTCTTTTCAGCAGCGACGGAGGCAGCGCTCTGGCCAAACGCTTTGGTTTCTTCAGCAGCTACTACCACCACTTCGCGGCGCAGCACCGGAATAGTGAAATCATTATCAATGGCTACCTCAACCAGCTCGTCGCTGAGCAGGCGGGTGATGATGCCTTCTTCGCGGCCGGTAAGCAGGCGGACTCTGTCTCCTACGTTCATATCAACTAAAACAAAAAAATCGGGTGGAATGGAGTAAACAAAGGTAACGGGCAAATCGGCCCGCATCGTTTGGCTTAGTACGGCGCGGACCGGCTAATCGGTTTGATAGGGTTGCAGTCGGTGCGAGGCCTAGTAATACAGCCCGTGCATGACCAGGCCCCGCCGCGAGTTCCACTCCAGCGCTGGCGCGGGCAGGTGGAAGATGCTGGCCACGTAAAACACGCGCTTCAGAAGCTTGGAGCGGGTAGGAATGTGGCGCAAATCAACATCCAGCGAGAGGTAGTACTGGCGGTAGGGGTAGAGGCCAAGGGCCGCGTTGGCATCAGGGTCGTTATAGACCATTTGTTGCGCGCCGTAGCCCACGGCCGGCTGCAGCCAGCGGGGCCAGCGTGAGGCAGCCGGCATCCAGGCACCTACATCCACACACAGCCAGTAGGTTTGGCCATTGTAATCTTTCAGGTGCTTTTCGGCCAGGCTTCGGCCTAGTACGTTGGGGCGCAGGCCGGAGTAGCGGGTAGTATGAAACGAGTATTTGGGCATGATGCGGACCTCGTTCCAGGCCAGCTGCTGCCCAATTAGGCCCACCGAGCCCAGCAAGTTGGCTCCCAAATCAGTAGCTGAAGCCCCATAGAGTGGGTCACGGCCATCCAGCAGTTCAATGGGGCTTTGCAGCATAAAACCTACGAAACCACCATACCAGAGCGCCCGCCGGTCGGGCACGCCGGCCCACCGGAGCATATCCACGGCGCCACGGCTCTCATGAAAAGCCCCCCAGAAGTGGCCGGCCTTGTCCATCTGCTTCCATTCGGGCCAATCGTTAAACCAATGCAGGGGGCTCCGCTCGCTGGTGTACCAGCCCTTGCTTAGTAAATAGAGGGTAGCAGAGTACGACACCACCAACCCGCCCGCCAGCACTGGCAGCCGGCGGCTCAAAAGGTTTGGGTTGGAAGCAGGGCTAGTAGAGGCGAGGGTTGAGTCAGGGAAAGCATGGTTACTAGGCAACTGGCCGGCCTCAACCGGTTGGGCTGCTGTCAGTGCCATAGCTCTGGCTACGGTTGGCGCCTGCCCGTGGGCGGCTCCCGTAACTAGCAGGCTGGCTGCCAGTAACCTCCACCGTAGCAGGCTCTGGGCTAGCCAGAAACGAAGGTGAGCAGTAGGCATGAATCTGCAGGAAGCACAAAAAGATTAAAAGGTGCTTAAAGCTACGATAAAACCCACTAGCGCCTTGGTTGAATAGCCTGCTTTCGCCTATCTTTAATGCCCCCTTGCGCTAAGTTGCCGGGTGTATACCGCTGGCAAGTCAATACAGCATTGTACTCAAGCTGCACTTTCTAAAATTCCCAACCTTACTTTTTCATGAAAACACTTCGACTTTTATTCACCCTAGTCGCTCTATTGGCCGGAATTCCGGTTTCCTGGGCTCAGGTGGTAACGGCCCAGCCCACGTTCTTCCGCGATACGGATGCCGTCACGCTGACGTACGATACCAAGCAGGGCAATAAAGCATTAGCCAATTACACCGGCGACGTGTTTATCTGGACGGGTGTCATCACCAACCAGAGCACTTCCAACTCCGACTGGAAACACGTAAAAGGCACCAGCTTTTCGGCTCCTACGGCCGCCGAAAAAATGACCCCGCTAGGCAATGGTAAGTATAGCATCACGTTTACACCGCGCACGTACTACCCCGGCCTGACTAGCGCCGAAACCATCCTGAAGCTGGCCATGGTATTCCGTGGCACCGGCGGGACTCCAGAAGGCAAAGGCGAAGGCAACACCGATATTCTGATTGATGTTGCCCAGGGAACTTTCTCGGTTGGGTTCACCAGCCCGGTGGCTCAGAATGGCAACCCTATCTTTAGAAACAGCGGCGAAACCGTGGCGGTAACCGGTGTGGCTTCCACTGCCTCTACGCTTACGCTCACACTGAACGGCACCCAGGTAGCTCAGCAAACCAACGCTACCACACTCACGGCCAACGTGCCCGTTACGCAAGCCGGTACCAACGTACTACGCCTAACGGCTACAAGCGGCGCCAACACGGTATCCAGTACCCTCAACGTACTGGTGCGCGTAGCCACCGCAACCGCTGAGCTACCAACCGGCGCTCGTAAAAACGGCGTGACGTATCTGAACAACGGTACCTCGGCCGTTATTGCGCTTACTGCTCCCGGCAAACAGTCGGTGTATGTAATCGGTGATTTCAACGATTGGCAGCCTTCCGCCACGTATCAGCTCAAGAAAACCAGTGCTACCGATGCCGCTAACGGCCGTTGGTGGGTGCAGATTGATGGTCTCACCGCCGGTCAGGAATACGCCTATCAGTTTCTGGTAGATGAGAATTTGCGCGTAGCCGACCCGTACACCGAAAAGGTACTCGACCCCAATAACGACCAATACATCAATACGACTGCGTATACGGTGTACCCCAACCTGAAGCCTTACCCGACTGGCAAAACCACCGGCATCGTGTCGGTGCTGCAAAGCAATGCTCCTGCCTATACCTGGCAAACCACCAGCTTCCAACGCCCAAAGCGTGAGGATATGATTGTGTATGAGTTGCTACCCCGCGACTTTGTGGCCCGTCATGACTATAAAACCCTGACCGATACGCTGAACTACATGAAGCGCCTAGGGGTAAACGTTATTGAGCTGATGCCCGTGAATGAGTTTGAGGGCAATGAAAGCTGGGGCTACAACGTCTCCTTCTATTTCGCCCCCGACAAATACTACGGCACCAAAAACGAGCTGAAGCGCTTCATCGATGAGTGCCACAAGCGCGGCATTGCCGTGGTGCTGGATATGGTACTCAACCAGTCGTTTGGTCAGAGCCCCATGGTGCAGATGTACTTCGAAGATGGCAACCCTGCTACCAACAACCCGTGGTTTAACCGCACGGCCACGCACCCATTCAACGTAGGCTACGACTTCAACCACGAAAGTGCTTTCACGCGCTACTTCTCGAAGCAGGTAATGGAGTACTGGCTCAAGGAGTACAAGATTGACGGCTACCGCTTCGACCTCAGTAAGGGGTTCACCCAAAAGGTTTCGACTGACGTCAACAGCTGGAACGCACTGGACCAGTCGCGCATCAACATCTGGAAAGACTACCATGATTTCTTGGTGAGCATTGATGCCACGGCGTATCCCATTCTGGAGCACCTAGGCAGTAACGAGGAGGAGAAAGTGCTTTCCGACATGGGCCTGATGATGTGGGGTAAAATGACCGATGCGTATAACGAAGGTGCCATGGGCTACAACGAAGGCGGTAAGTCGAACTTCAGCTACGGCTACTTCGGCAGCACCACACAAGGGGGGCGCGGCTGGACCAAGCCCAACCTGATTACGTTTATGGAAAGCCACGATGAGGAGCGGCTGATGTACAAAACCCTCACGTTTGGTGCTGTAAATGGTGCGTATAGCACCAAACAGCTGGCTACCGCGCTGGCACGTCAGGAGCTGGCCGCTGCTTTCTTCTTTCCGGTTCCCGGCCCGAAAATGATCTGGCAATTCCAGGAGGTGGGCTACGACAAGTCTATCTTCCAGTGTCCCGACGGCACCGTGCCAGCTCCGTATGGCACCGACAACTGCAAGCTGAGCAACAAGCCTCCGCTCTGGAACTACTACCAGGATGCCAACCGTCGTCGTTTGTATGATGTGTATCGTAGCCTGATTGCCCTGAAGACGCAAGAGCCCGTATTCGAGAATCCGGCGAGCTTCACTCAAAACCTGAGTGGCGCCGTGAAAACAATGCAAATCACGGACCCGCGCCTGAACGTGACCATCGTTGGCAACTTCGATGTGCAGACGGCTACCGTAGTGCCAAACTTCCAGGCGGCCGGTACGTGGTACAACTACCTCACCGGCGAGGCAGTAACGGTAACTAATACAGCTGCTCCGCTTACCTTGGCTCCTGGCCAGTACACGGTGTATACCTCGCGTCGTATTACCAAGCCGTTAGGCACGGTGCTTTCCACCAAGAGCCAGCGCGATGCTGCTGTGCTGCAACTGGTAGCTTTGCCTAACCCGGCTGGTGCCGTTGCACAGCTGCGCTACGAACTGCCCCGCACGGCTAACGTCAAGATTACGGTAACCAACCTACTGGGCGCCACCGTCCAGACGTTGCCCGCTACCCGGCAGCCGGCCGGCGCGCATGAGGTAGAGCTGCCCACGAGTACGCTGGCCAATGGCGTGTACCTAGTGCGCCTGACCACCGGCGAGCAGCAGCAATCCATCCGGTTGGTAGTGCAGAAGTAACTGTTGTTGACCAGCCGGCAACTGGTTTGCCGGCTGGTAAGCACCTAGCAAACAGAAGAGGCCTCCCTGCTTGTGCAGGGAGGCCTCTTCTGTTTGCTAGGTGCTTACGCAACACAAAGTGCACCAACTGCCGAAGCAGATGCTTCAACCTTATCTGTTGCGAAGCTCTTCTTCGTGGAAGGCAACCAGATCATCGATAGGGGAGCGGATGATTTTACCGACTTCCATGCCATGGTCACGGGCCACTTGGCTGAGTGCATCGCGGAAGTTATACCCCACCGAGCCGATGCAGTTGAAGGTATACTCCTGGTAGCGAGGGTAGTGGCGCACGATGTTAGCAAAGAAGGTTTCGAAACCTTGCAGCACAATTTCGCGGCAGTAGCTAATGTTGTTGTGGTCGTAGGTGAACTTGGCAAAGCTGGCTAGGAAACGGTTGGGCAGCGGCTGGTTGTATAGCCGGTCCAGAATGTCCTCGCGGGTAAGCTTGAACTCCTCCTGAAAAATATCCTGCAACCCATCGGGTAGCAACCCGCGCAGGTAGTCGCGGAGCAGCCGTTTCCCGATAAACGAGCCACTTCCCTCATCCCCCAGGAAGTAGCCTAGCGAATCCACGTTGTACGTGATTTTGGTGCCGTCGTAGAGGCAAGAGTTGGTACCAGTGCCCAAGATGGCTGCAAAGCCGGCCTTGCGGCCCAGCAGGGCCCTAGCAGATGCCAGCAGGTCATGGTCAACTACAACGTTAGCATTCGGGAACACCTGACGCATAGCTTTGGCTAGCACTTCGGCCTTCTTGGCTGAAGATACTCCTGCTCCGTAGTAAAACACTTCCGTTACTTCCGGGCGCGGCAGTGTATCCGGCAGATTCTTCTCGAGTGAAGTCACCACATCGGCTGTACTCACAAAATCAGGGTTGTAGCCCTCCGTATTGAAGTATACACGGTTGCCAGCTTCGCTAAGCTGACACCAACTGCTCTTGGTCGAGCCACCGTCGGCAATAAGAATCATATCCGGTTGGAAAGGTGAAGGAAAATGGAAAGCTAGCTAAGGTAGCTCTAAACCCATAATTCGCGTATCAAAACGACGAAACACGGAAAAGATTCTGGTAGAAAAAAATGCTAAGCCTATTCCGAATGCCCATTTCACCCAACAGTTATATCCAACGCTGTACTCAAGTACGCTCTTTACTACCTCAGCAAAAGCTATAAACACAAAAGAGCTGTCTCTCGACAGCTCTTTTGTTACGCATATGAAGTGTGTTAAGCTTACTTCTCGATGGAGTAGCTGTAGTTACCAGCTCCTTTGCTCAAGTCGAGGGTAACGGTGTACGTACCAGCAGCAGCTACCTTGATGTTGTCGCCATCGTAATCAGGCATGCCATCAGCACCCTTATCTCCCATGTTGATAGCCCAGTCGTTGTTGGCACGGAATTTCAACTCATCCGCTTTCAGCGGCAGTGTTACGGTCCAAACCTTCTTAGTAGCATCATAGGTCATTTTGGTTTCAGAATCCCAGCCACCTGGGGTTGCAGCCCCAATAACGGCCCAGGATGTCTTAACCGCTGTGTACTTTAGCGTGTTCAGGTCTACGTTCAGACGATAATAGCCTGGGGTCGTCGCCTTAATGTTGTCGCCGTTCTCCTTGAGCGCTGTGGTTGCAGTAGCTCCATCGAGGCCATAGTTCAGCGCCCAGCTGCGAGCAGCTGTAAACTTAAATTCAGTGGTAGCGTCAGCAAAATTTACGTAACCTTCATACTTCTTGTCATTGTTGACAGAAGCCAGGAACGGAGCGGTCTCGGGAGACCAGCCCTGATGGCTGCCGGGTACATAGATTGAGGGATACTCAATAAATACCAGGTAAGGTGCACCTGAGATAGAGGCAACTGACGACATCATGGGAGCAGTGCTAGCACCTACGCTTGCTGCTACACGTACATCAACATTGCCTACGGCACCAGGAGCCATTTTCAGGCGGATAAGCACACTGTTCAGCTCAGCAACCGTGAGAGCACGTGTAGTAGCACTGCCAGCCTCAATTTCGATTGGAGCTGAGAAGTTACCGCCTTTCTTATCGAACTGCAGAACGTATTTCACAGCAGCCTGATACCCGAAAGAAGCAGGAGTCCAAGTATAAGTTACAGCAGTTGCAGAAGCCTTATCCTGCGTCAAAACTGCTGTAGTAGCTGACGAAGTCAAAGATACAGGGGTTCCCGTCTGCAGAACCACACGGTCTTCGTCCTTCTCGCAGGAAGCCAGAAACAAGGTAGCAACTAAGCCAAGACCTGCTAGTTTGGTAAAATGATTCATATTGAAACTGATGAAAGTGGGAATTTATTGGGTATGTACCGGCTAAACCGGGAACCAGCCATTGCTGGTTCCCGATTAAGGACAAACCGGAATTAATACCCAGTGTTCTGCTTCAGATTTTGGTTTACAGCCAGGTCAGCAGCCGGAATGGGGAACAGAACCCGGAAAGGTTCCACAGCACGTCCGTTGGCTACACCACCCTTGAAGGGCCACAGGTAAGAACCCTCTACGAACCGTCCGAAACGAATAAGGTCGGTGCGGCGGTAGCCTTCCCAGAACAGTTCACGGCCCCGCTCATCAATCAGGAAGTTGAGGTTAAGCTGCGAGTCATTGATAGCGCTGCCAGGCTGATTGTTGAAGGCCCGTGCCCGGATATCGTTCACGTATTTTAAGGCCAAAGCCCGGTCGCCGGTGCCGCCGCGCACTACTGCTTCAGCATAGGTAAGCATTACTTCAGACAGACGAATCATGGGGAAGTCAACGCCCGAGAAGTTTTGCGCACCACCCTGCCCTTGACCGGCCGAGTTTACGTTGCGGTACTTAATTACACCAAAGCCTTCTTCGAAATTGTAGAGGTCGGTGATTTCTAACGGACGGGCACTGCCGTCTACTTTCTTCACCCAGAAACGACCACGCGTATCTTTGGTCGTGTCAGAGGTAATGCCGCCGCTTGGGTTCTGGAACAGATCAAACAGGGATTTGGTGGTGCGGATACCGCCCCAACCAGTACCCATGCCCACCCGAGCCTGCCATCCAGCGTTCTGGCCAGTAGCACCGTTCACCAGGAAGGTAGTACCGCCGTAGCTCTGCGTGCTGTTCACGTCGAAGGCAACAGGCCAGATGATTTCATTGCGAGCCGGAGCCGTGTTGTTGTCGGCCAGGAAGAGGCGAGCGTAAGGCGAGGCCACAGTACCCGCTCCAGTAGTTGACAGCGTATAGCCAGCGTCAATTACTTTCTTAGCCTGAGCAGCCGCATCGTTCCAGCGCTGGGTGCCGGTGTATACCTGAGCATTCAGGTACAGACGCGCCAACATGGCCCAAGCTGCCGACTTGTCTACGCGGGCATACTCATTAGAGCGAGGCTCCGCGAAGTCAGGATCAGCTGCCAGTGCAGTCAGTTCCTTCTCAACATATGTGAACAGCTCTTGGCGAGTCGCATACTTAGGTTTGGCAAAGCCAACGGCATCGCTTTCCGTTACAAACGGACCGTTACCGAACAAGTCGATTACATGCATGTACGCTACAGCGCGCAGAAAGCGGGCTTCGGCGCGGAAACGCTTAGCCGATGTGGCATCAGCTCCTTGCAGACGCGAAGAGAGCTTATCGTCTGATGCTTCGCGGATGAACTCGTTGCAGGCAGCTATTTCGAAATAGATGCGGCTATACAAACCACGGATCAGCGGGTTGCTGGAATCCCAGTTCATGTTGTGCCAATCCCGAAGGCCCAAGTCGTTCCACACGATAGTCGCCTCGTCGGTGGTAAGCTCTTGTGCGCTCCACAGCTGACGGATGTAGTCGGAAGTACCCTCGTCAATGCCACCAATATCACCAGCGCCTGCGGGGCCTTGCTGGCCGGTCAGGGCGAAGCCGGCGTACAGCTTAGCCAGTACCTGACGATAGCCGTTCAGGTCTACGTATACTTTATCAGGAGTAAGCTCATATTTAGGCGTCTGATCAAGCTCGCTCGTGCAAGAGGTGCTGCCCGCAGATAGCGCCAAGCCGGTCGCCGCAACGACGAAGCCACGGATTACATGTTTATTCATGGGTGGGAATATTAGAAGCCTACGTTTAAGCCAAAGGTGAACGTGCGGGCGCGGGGGTAAAAGTTGTTGTCGATGCCGCCAGCTATCTCAGGATCAAGTCCATTGTACTTGGTAATGAGGAATGCATTCTGAACAGCACCAGTTAAACGAAGGTTTGCTTTCTCGCTGAAAACTTTGCCCACGTTGTAGCCCAGCGTAATGTTCTCACACCGAACAAATGAGCCGTTCTCCAGATAGTAGTCAGAGAACAGTTGCTGCGTGTTGAAACCCGTGTTGCGGATATCAGTTGGCAAGTTGAGCAGGTAGTTGGTAGAGCCCTGCGCGTTGGAGAAGTTACCGAGGTTAGCAGCAATAGAGTTGTACACGTAGTTGCCTACGTTGCCACGCAACAGGAACGACAGGTTTACCTTTTTATAGGCTACGTTGGAAGAGAAGCCTAGTACAGCCAGCGGAGCAGGCTGCTTGTAGCGGTAGTTGTCACGCTCGTTGATAGTGCCATCGCCGTTGCGGTCAACATAGATGCCTTCAAGCGGCCGGCCATCGGCACCATATACCTGCTGACGCACGTAGAAGGCGTTGTTGGGAGAGCCTACGGAGTTCACCTGAATAGTGCTGCCAGTACCACCGGGAATACCACCGGTCAGGTAACCTTCGAACCCTTCTTGCTGGTCACCCAGCTCAGTGATTTCGTTTTTATTGTAGGCGACGTTGAAGTTAACATCCCAGTTCCAGCTCTCGGAGCGAACTGGAATCACGTTGAGGTTCAGTTCAACACCACGGTTGCGCAGCGAGCCAATGTTCGCGTTCAGCTGGTTAGTCAGGTTAGAGCCAGCAGCTACGTTTACCAGAGAAAGCAGGTCGCTGGAAGTGCGCTCGTAGGCATCAATAGAGCCCGAAACACGGTTTTCCAGGAAGCCGTAGTCCAAACCAACGTTCCAGGTAGTAGTGGTTTCCCAACGCAGCCCTTGGTTGTAGCCTGATGGGCGCAATGTTCCAACGCCATTATACTGAGCGGCAGCATTGCCTACCCGGTAGCGGGGGAGGTAGTCGTATACACCCCCAATGTCCTGCTGGCCGGTGCGGCCCCAGCCGGCACGCAGCTTCAGCTCCGAAATGGTGTTGTTATTGGAGAGGAATTCTTCTCCTTTCAGGCGCCAGCCCAAGCCAACTGCTGGGAAAATACCGCTCCGCTCGCCATCGGCGAAGCGTGAAGTGTTATCGTTCCGAACAGTAGCCGTGAGCAGGTAGCGGTCCTTGATGTTGAAAGTGGTCCGGCCAAAGTAAGAGAGCAGAACGAGCTTAGAATAGTAGCCCGGCACAGTCAGCTCATCGGCGGGGTTAACCAGGGTAGTCCGGTCAAAGCGGTAGTCGAGGAAGTTGTCGCCTTTGTTGACAAAATCCTGATAGGAATGACCTGCCTGAATATCGAAGCGGGTGCCACCAAACTGCTTACCGTACGCCAGGTAGCCTTCCAGCAGGCGCATGTCCTTCTTCTGGTTGTACTGCGTGAAGCGGCCTTGGTTGAGGAAGTTGCCGAAATCTGCCAGGCTAGTAGTAGCTGAACCTTCACCGCGCGCAATGTCGGTAGCCAAGTTCAGGTTAGCACGCAGACCCTCGATGCCATGGATTTTGTAGTCGAACTGCACATTGCCGATCAGACGCTTTACATCACTAACGTTGTTCACGTTGTTCAGTGCTGCTACCGGGTTACCAATGGCCAGGCCCAGGGGGTTGCCATTGCTTTGCAGAAACTGGAAGTAGCCACCATAGGGAGCATAGCGGGCTTCATCGCTACGTACGGGCTGCGTTGGGTCAAACAGAACGGCGTTGCCAATCTGGCCTGCATCAATGAAGCGGTTATCAACCTGAGTTCCTTTCGCATTAATGTCAATGCGCAGGCGATCATTAAACAGCATTGGCGAGAGGCTAATGGAGCCTGAATTACGCTTCAGCTTGTTTGTGATGACAATACCTTCCTGCTGCAGGTTGCCATAGGATATCCGGAAAGGAATTTTGGCCGCGCTGCCCGTCAGGCTTACGTTATTGTCGAAGGTAGTAGCAGTGCGAAAAATTTCTTCCTGCCAATCGGTTGAGGCTGCGCCGAGCGTAGCAATCTGGCTCGTGGAGCCATTCTCGCGTATGATGTCAGCAAACTCCTGCGCGTTAAGAACGTCGTAGGTTTTGGTGCGCTTAGAAACCGAGGTTTGTGAGGAAAGATTAACCGTTAGTTTTTCGCCCTGCAGCCCCTTCTTAGTAGTAACCAGAATAACACCGTTAGAGGCGCGGTTACCATAGATGGCCGTGGCGGAAGCGTCTTTCAGTACAGTTACGCTCTCAATATCGTTGGGGTTGATAAGGCTAAGCGGGTTAGAAGCACCCGAAATACCATCTTTATCAACCGGAACGCCGTCAATTACATACAACGGGTCGTTGTTGGCGTTCAGGGAAGAGTTGCCCCGAATACGGACCGTAGAAGCTGCGCCGGGAGCACCGCCGCCGGTAGTAATGCTTACGCCGGCAATTTTACCCTGCACCAGTTGCTCAGGGTTGGTTACCTGGCCCTGTACAAAGTCCTTGGCCTGTACCGTAGATACGGCACCGGTAACGTCTTGCTTACGCTGGGTACCGTAACCAATTACAACTGCTTCGTTGAGTAGGGTAGTGTTTTCCGACAGCGTTACGGCTGCTACTGCTGTGTTCTGACCGGCTGTAACGTTGATTGACTGACGCTGCGTAGTGTAGCTCACGAACGACATCACCAGCGTGTGGGGGCCGGAGGGAACGTTCTGAATCGAGAAGGTACCGTCGGAGTTAGTAGAACCACCGAGGTTGGTGCCTTCCACGATTACCGTTACTCCGGGCATGCCTTCGCCCTTTTCGTCCAGCACACGGCCGCTTACCGTCCCGATTCCCTGCGCGTATGCGCTGCTAACGCTCACACCTGCGCACAGGAGAGGCAGCGCCAGTTTCGCTAGATAGGGGTGTTTCATTGAAAAAAAGTTAGGGGTTGAAATGGATTTTTCCGGACTGACCGGAGTGGGAATTTAGTGGTCCTAATTAGGGCTGCTGCAGTGATTAATGCGACGAGTATTGCCGGCTTCATCTCTGCGTTTGCCCACGTTCAACATCACCAAATCAGTTGAGAAACAACGCAAGTTAAAGTGTTGGTACCAACAAAAACAATGGCCTTATGGGGCGAAGCAGGTATAGTGATAATTGGACTTAGTGCCTGTTTGTAGTCATTTATGCAAGGGACAGGGAGAGCCGTAGCTGCTTGAGCCTCTAAAACACTAGGTTGACTAGATGAATAAACCAGTGCTTTTAAACAAAAAAGCAACCCCTACATGGTTTTAGCGGCATTAGTAGTTTACTAAAACGCTTGTTCTCTGTTGACTTTAAGTAGTGCTGTATTGCTTGATGTTATTAAAACGTTTTGCTTCCTTATAGCCCTAGCGAAAGTGGGTATTTAAAGTATAAGTGGTGCTGAATTGATACGATTTTCTCTTGATCGGCAGCCATGGTGGTGATGAGGCCTTTATTTCAGAGGTGTAGATGAAATAAACTACTAGCTAACGGAGGATAATGATAAAATTTGGCTCATTGTATATTGTCAATTTAGCAACAGCGCGAAGTCAATATTTTGCCACTTTCACGGAAAATAATTTGCATAAAATCTAGGCTATTCTTTAACGGCTTTTAGTAGGCAAACGACATGGGAGTTCGGAGATAGTATGCCGGTAAATTTTTAATTCTGGTAAGGGCTTACTTACTGGTGATAGTGCTTAAAAAAGTAAGATATAAAAGTGATTTTCATGGAAAAGTGCAGATTGTCTTTAATCGATAATTAGGGCATTTCTGCTTCTCGGCTTTACTAATGATGAGAATGTAAGTACTCGCTTTCAGTTGAGTAGCGAGTTACCGTAGCTTGCAGCCTGTAACATATTGCTCGTTGTATGAAACCTGCCCTCTGTGGTGTTTTTCTGGTTCTGTTTACTTTCCTGACCGCGAGAGCACAGACCGTTTTCCGAATAACAGGCCTGCCTGCCCAAACTCCTGCTGGCTCAGTACTTTACATGGCTGGTAGTAGCAATGGTTGGCAACCGGCTGATAAGGACTATGCCTTCACTCGCCAGCCGAATGGTACTTATGAGTTGTTGCTACCAGCAGCTTCTACGGGTGCGCTAGAGTTTAAAATTACGAGAGGCTCTTGGGCTACTGTAGAAACGGACAAGCAAGGAGCAGATGTGAGCAACCGCCGCTACAGCGTGGGCCAGGAGCCCGCTACGGTAGAGTTGCAGGTGGCCAACTGGAAAGACCAGGGCAGTCCGGCGCCCGCCAGTGTAAGCACGGCGCTTCAATCCAACGTCCAAATCATTAGTGCAGAATTTGCGATGCCGCAACTAGGGCGTACACGCCGAGTATGGGTGTATCTGCCCAACGACTATGCTGCTGCGCCGGCCAAGCGCTATCCGGTGATGTACATGCACGACGGCCAGAACGTATTTGACGCCTGTACCAGCTTCTCGGGCGAATGGGGCGTAGATGAAACACTAGCTCAGCTGCAACAGCAAGGCTTTGATGTAACGGGCAGCATTGTGGTGGCTGTGGACAATGGGGGAGGTGAACGGTTGAATGAACTCTCTCCCTGGAAAAACCCGGAATACGGCGGCGGGCAAGGGCAGCAGTATGTTGATTTCATAGTCCAGACGCTGAAACCGTATGTGGATGCTACTTTCCGTACCCTGACGGGGCGGGAGTATACGGGCATAGCTGGCAGCAGCATGGGCGGGCTTATATCTACGTACGCGGCGCTTCGCTACCCCCAGGTATATAGTAAAGTAGGCGTGTTTTCGCCGGCATTTTGGTTTGCCAAAGACTCTCTGTTCCAGTACCTTCGCCAGCATCGGCCGCAGCCCGATACCCGCTTTTACTTTGTGAGTGGCACCACAGAAAGCGAAACCATGGTGCCCCTTATGCAGGCCATGCGTGATTCGCTAGGCCGCGCGGGGGTGCCAACTGCCAATTTGTATTTCACTACGCCCCCCGATGGCAAACACGCTGAATGGTTCTGGAAACGGGAGTTTTCGGCGGCGTACACGTGGTTGATGAAACCTGCCGTGCGCACGGGCAACCGCACCGAAGCGGAGCTGGCATTCAGTGCGTTTTCGAATCCGGCCACTAACCGCTTAACTTTTCAGTTGCCTGCTGGCATTAGGGCAGCGCATCTCGAAATTCAGGATATGACGGGCCGTGCGGTACTAAAAGAGAAAGTAAAATCAGGGGAGAGCCTGGCGTTGGATCGGTTGACAAAGGGAAGCTACCTGTTGCGGTTGCGGGCCGGAGCAGCCCTAGGAAGCCAGCTGCTGGTGAAAGAGTAAGCTGAGCAGTGCCTAGGATAAAAAATTCGGGCTTCTTCTTGCAGGAAAACAAACTGAACTTACCTTTGCCCCCGTTCAACGCCTCAACTTAATTCTGGCAATGACTTTCTCAATGACTCAGCAAGCGTGGTGGTGGCCTTACGGAAATTCCGGACGGGACATCCTGTGCGTGCGCTAAGGTCATCTGAATAACCTCTTCGCATCTGCTCAAAAGCCCGGCCGCTCAGCCGGGCTTTTTTTATTCCCGGCACTGGTCAACCTCAACCATCAACACCAGCTTGCCCCATGCACCACTTCCAGCTCAACACCCGTTACCTGCGCGTTCTGGCCGATACCGTTACGCCGGTAGGTCTCTATCTGCGGCTGCGCGACCGGTACGCCAACTGCATTCTGCTGGAAAGCTCCGACTACCACGGCCAACAGAACGCCTTCAGCTACCTGGCCTTCGACCCCCTGGCCCGATTTGAGCTCAACGACCGTGAACTGACCCTCACGTTCCCCGACGACACGACTGAAACCGAAACCCTGGCCGAGCCCCGGCAGGCGCTGGAACGGCTGCAGGAGTTTGCTAGCTGCTTCCAGACCGAGGAAACGGGCCACGATTTTATTACGGGCGGGCTGTTTGGCTACCTGGGCTACGAGGCCGTGCAGTACTTCGAGGATCTGGAGCTGAACACGGGGAAGCAGCCGGCTGGCAACACACCAGATATCTTGTACAGCACCTACCGCTACGTTATTGCCGTCAACCACTTCCGCAACGAGCTGTATGTGTTTGAGCACACACTGGCCGGACAGCACGTAGATGAAGATGGCCTGACGCGCCTTGTAAACCTGATTCGGAACCCTTCCTTGCCCGATTTCAAGTTCAAGGCAACCGGCGAGGAACTCACCAACCAGTCCGACGAGGAGTTTCTGAAGGTGTTGGCGCAGGGTCAGCAGCACTGCCAGCGCGGCGACGTGTTTCAGATTGTGCTCTCGCGGCGGTTTCAGCAGGGTTTTACCGGCGACGAGTTCAATGTGTACCGGGCGCTGCGCTCCATTAATCCGTCGCCGTATTTGTTCTACTTCGACTACGGCTCCTTTAAAATATTCGGCTCTTCGCCCGAAACGCAATTGCTCATCAAAGGCCGTACCGCCAGCCTCTACCCAATTGCCGGTACGTTCCGGCGCACTGGCCACGATGCTGAGGATGCCGCGCTGGCCCAAAAGCTGGCCGATGACCCCAAGGAAAACGCCGAACACGTGATGCTAGTGGACCTAGCTCGTAACGACTTGGCCCGCCACGGCGACGAGGTGAAAGTGAAGGTGTTTCGCGAAATCCAGTTTTACTCGCACGTTATCCATCTGGTAAGCGAAGTGACGGCTCAGCTGGCGCCAACGGCTAGTCCGCTGCAGGTGGTGGCCGATACGTTTCCGGCCGGCACGCTCTCCGGGGCGCCCAAGCACCGGGCCATGCAACTCATTGATGGGCTGGAGCCCACGGCCCGCGGCTACTACGGCGGCGCCATCGGCTACCTGGGGTTCAATGGCGACTTCAACCACGCCATCATGATTCGTTCGTTTTTGAGCACGGCGGGCCAGCTGTACTTCCAGGCTGGGGCGGGAGTAGTAGCCGCTTCTGATATTCATTCGGAACTCAATGAAGTGCACCACAAGTTGGCTGCGTTGCGCAAAGCACTGAAAGAAGCTGAATCGGTTTAAGTGAAAGCGCATCCTAGTAACTACAAGCGCCTAACCACTAGCCCTACCATTTCAAGCAACCCTAACCTAGGCTTCTGGCCATCCCCTCCGTTCAAATCATGAAAATCCTTGTTCTTGATAATTACGACTCCTTCACCTACAACCTAGTGCAGGTACTGCGGGAGTTGGGTCACACGGATAACGTTACCGTGGTTCGCAATGACAAACTAGCGGTAGAAGAGGTGGCGCAGTATGATGCCTTACTACTTTCTCCCGGCCCGGGCGTGCCTTCTGATGCGGGCCTGATGCCGGAAATCATTAAGCAGTATGCCTCCACGAAGCGGATTTTGGGCGTGTGCCTGGGCCATCAGGGGCTGGCCGAAAGTTTTGGCGGCGAGCTGTATAACCTGGATACGGTGGTGCATGGGTTGGCCACTGAGGCCGAGGTAGTAGCCCCCGACCGGTTGTTTGAGGGCTTGCCAACTTCTTTTAAAGTAGGGCGCTACCACTCCTGGAGCGTGCGGCCCGAGTCGGTGCCAGCGGCGCTGGAAGTAACGGCCGTAGATGCCGAGGGCGAGGTAATGGCGTTCCGGCACCGGGAGTATGATGTGCGGGGCGTGCAGTTTCACCCAGAGTCTATTCTGACGGAGCACGGACACCAGATGCTACGCAACTGGCTGGCCTAATTCGCACGCTTATCTCGCTCTTTCCCTACTTCTCCCCACCACCCAACTGCTGAAGGCAACTGCTGCCAGCTCCCGCACATCGTGAAACAGATTCTAAATCAACTATTCGACCAGCAACTGCTGACCCACGCCGAGGCCCGCGAGGCCATGCTGCGCATTGCGCAGGGCGAGGCTAACACGTCGGAAATGGCGGCATTCATGGCCGTGTACCGCATGCGGCTGATTTCGGTGCCTGAGCTGGCGGGCTTCCGCGACGCCCTGCTGAGCTTGAGCCGCGACCCAGAGCTGGGCACCCACGATACCGTGGATATTGTAGGCACCGGCGGCGACGGTAAGGATACCTTGAACATCAGTACGTTGGCGTGCTTTGTAGTGGCCGGAGCAGGCTACAAAGTGACCAAGCATGGTAACATCGGGGTGTCATCGGTGTGTGGCTCCTCGGATGTGCTGGCCCAGTTAGGGGTAGATTTTGGCGTAACCAACGATATGCTGAAGCGGCAGCTGGAGCGCGCCAACATCTGCTTTCTGCACGCACCTTCCTTTCATCCGGCCATGCGCCACGCTGGGCCAGTGCGCCGGGAGCTGGGCGTGCGCACCTTCTTTAATATACTAGGTCCGCTTATCAACCCAGCCCGGCCCAACTACCAGGTGGCCGGCACCTTCAGCCTGGAGCTGCTGCGCCTGTATCACTACTTGCTCCAACAAACCGATATCCGCTACGCCGTAGTGCACGCCTTGGATGGCTACGATGAACTCTCATTGACGGGGGCGGCCAAGCTGGCCTCGCCGGAAGGGGAGCGGTTGGTGTCGGCGCAGGACCTAGGGCTGCTGGCCACGAAACCCGAAGAGCTGGCCGGCGGCCGCACCGCACAGGAATCGGCGAAGCTGTTTGTGGATGTGCTGGAAGGCCGCGGCACCCGCCCGCAGCGCGACGTGGTAACGGCCAACGCTGCCCTGGCCATCAGCTGTTTGGAACCCGGGTTCAGCTTTTCTGATTGCCTAGCCACGGCGCAGGAATCGTTGGAGTCGGGGCGGGCGCGGCAGGCGCTGCGGGAGCTAGTAGCCGTTACGCACAGCCACGCCACTACCCTCTAACCAGGCGCCAACCGCATTCTTACGCTTCCGGTCGGCTCTTTTTCCGGAAACGTTGTTCTACTGTTCCTCGCCCCTAGGGTGAGACTTCACTTAAACTCCCGCCGAGGGAAACCGGGCGGTACCACAATGCCTACCATTCTCGATAAAATCATTGCTCACAAGCGCCAGGAAGTAGCCAACCGCCAAGCCCTCGTGCCCGTGAAGCTGCTGGAACAAAGCCTGTATATGCCGGCCCAACCCCTGAGCCTGCGCCACTACCTGCTGCGCGACGACCTGAGCGGCATCATTGCCGAGTTTAAGCGCAAGTCGCCGAGCAAGGGCTTCATCAACCCCCACGCCCCCGTAGAGCGCACCACGCTTGGCTACATGCAGGCCGGTGCCTCGGCCTTGTCGGTGCTGACGGATACCGAATTTTTCGGCGGCAAAAACGAAGACCTGACCACGGCGCGCCGCTACAATTTCTGCCCTATTCTGCGCAAGGATTTCGTGGTGGATGAGTACCAGATTCTGGAAGCCAAAAGCATTGGGGCCGATGCTGTGCTGCTGATTGCAGCGGTGCTGAGCGGCGAGGAAGTGCTGCGTCTGGGCCGCTTGGCCAAAAGCCTGGGCCTGGAAGTACTGCTCGAAATTCATGATGCTGAAGAGCTGGAGAAAACCCTGCACCCCGACGCCGTGAGCTTGGTAGGCGTAAACAACCGCAACCTCCACGACTTCTCCCTGACCCTGGATACCTCTGGCGAGCTGGCCCAGCGCATTCCGGCTGAGTACGTGAAAGTGACGGAGAGCGGCCTCAGTTCAGCCGCTGAAATTGAAGCGCTGCGGACCGTCGGGTATCGGGGCTTCCTGATCGGGGAAACCTTCATGCGCCATAGCCGGCCCGAAAAAGCCTGCGCCGCCCTGGTGCAGCAGCTCCGCGCCACCGAAGCCATTACCTTACTATAATGTCGGTGCGCCTGAAAGTCTGCGGGATGGCCCAGCCCGAGAACTTGCGGGCGGTAGCGGCCCTGCGGCCCGACTTTCTGGGTTTCATCTTCTACCCGAAGTCTAAGCGCTACATGGTGCCCACGCTCACGCCCGCCGAGGCGGCCGCGGTTCCGGCCAGCATTCAGAAAGTAGGCGTGTTTGTGGATGGTGACCTCGAAACGGTTCAGGCGCGGGTAGCAGAGTACGGCTTGCAAGCGGTGCAGCTGCACGGCCACGAAACACCGGAACTGTGCGGGACATTGCGAGCGGCGGGCCTAACGGTAATCAAGGCGTTTGCGGTAGGAGAGGAGTTCGAGTTTACTAGCCTGCTTCCGTACGTAAACCAGGTCGACTACTTTCTCTTCGATACGGCCGGCGCGCAACCCGGTGGCAATGGCACTGCCTTCAATTGGCAACTGTTAGCAGAATACACGCTGCCGGTGCCATACTTCCTAGCCGGCGGACTAGCCCTCGAACACGCCCAAACCCTCCGAAACTTGCAGCTGCCTGGCTTGTTTGCCTTGGACCTGAACAGCAAGTTCGAAACCGAGCCCGGCGTGAAGGATGCCACTCAGCTGCAGCACATGTTCGCCGCCGTGCGAACTTCAGACCGTCAGCACCCCTAGTACCCTCAGACTCTTCATTTCATTCGCTAGGCTGCCCACACGCGTGAAGCCTAGCTGTCAGAACGAAAGCAGCATATGTCCATGAAACCAACCTACCAGCAACCCACGGAGCGCGGCTACTACGGCCAGTTTGGCGGTGCCTTCATACCGGAAATGCTTTATCCCAATGTGGAAGAGCTGCGCCAGCAATACCTGAGCATCATGGCCGAGCCAGAGTTTCAGGAGGAGTACCAGCAGCTCCTGCGCGACTACGTGGGCCGGCCTACCCCCTTGTTTGAAGCCAAGCGCCTGTCGGCCAAGTACAACACCCGCATTTACCTGAAGCGCGAGGATTTGTGCCACACCGGCGCCCACAAGGTCAACAATACCGTCGGCCAAATTCTGCTAGCCAAGCGTTTGGGCAAAACCCGCATCATCGCCGAAACCGGCGCTGGTCAGCACGGCGTTGCTACGGCCACGGTGTGTGCCCTGATGGGCATGGAGTGCATTGTGTACATGGGCGAAATTGACATGGAGCGCCAGAAGCCTAACGTGTACCGCATGCGCTTGCTCGGGGCCGAAGTACGCGCGGCCATGAGCGGCAGCCGTACCCTTAAAGACGCCACCAACGAAGCCATCCGCGACTGGATTTCCAACCCCGTGGATACGCACTACATCATTGGCTCGGTAGTAGGTCCGCACCCATACCCCGACTTGGTGGCCCGGTTGCAGTCGGTTATCAGTGAAGAAATGCGCAAGCAACTGCTGGAGAAAACCGGTTCCGAACTGCCTCAATATGTGGTGGCCTGTGTGGGCGGTGGCTCCAATGCGGCGGGCGCGTTCTATCATTTCCTAGAAGAGCCTTCCGTGAAACTGGTAGCCGTAGAGGCCGCCGGGCACGGTATCCACTCAGGGCACTCGGCGGCTACGTCGGTGCTGGGTAAGCCGGGCATTATTCACGGCTCACGCACCTTGCTCATGCAGGACGAAGACGGCCAGATTACCGAGCCGTATTCTATTTCGGCAGGCCTTGATTATCCCGGCATTGGGCCGCTGCATGCTTTCCTGGCTGATGCCGGCCGGGCACAGTTCATCAGCATTGAGGATGAGGATGCCCTGCGCGCCGTATCAGAATGCAGCCGCCTGGAAGGTATCATTCCGGCCCTCGAAACCGCGCATGCCCTAGCTGCCCTGGGCCAGCTGGGCGCCGGCCCCGACGATGTGGTAGTTATCAACCTCTCCGGCCGCGGCGACAAGGACCTGGAAACTTATCTGAAATACGCCGACACGATTCTCTAGCTCTCCCATGACCAACCGAATAGCGCAGGCTTTCCAGAAGAAAGGCAAAAACCTGCTCAACGTCTACTTCACGGCTGGCTACCCCACGCTTCACGCCACGGTGCCGCTCATTAAGTCCCTTTCCGCAGCCGGCGCCGACCTCATCGAAATCGGGATGCCATTCTCGGACCCCCTGGCCGATGGTCCGGTAATCCAGGCGAGCAGCACGGCCGCCCTCAGCAACGGCATGAACATGCGCGTGCTGTTCGAGCAGCTCGATGGTATCCGGCAGGAAGTACCTGAAACACCTATTCTGCTGATGGGTTACCTCAATCCGGTGATGCAGTTCGGGGTAGAGAATTTCTGCCGCGAGGCCGCCGCTGCCGGCGTTGATGGTATCATCCTGCCCGATTTGCCCCTGGATGACTACGTAGCCGAATACCAGGAGATTTTCCAGCGCCACAACCTGCGGCCGGTGTTCCTCATCACGCCCCAAACCGCTCCGGAGCGCATTCGCCGCATCGATGATCTGACGGACTCCTTCCTCTACCTCGTATCGGGTCCCGGCACTACGGGCGGCGCTAACACCCAGGCCGAAGGGGTGCAGGAGGCCTACTTTCAGCGCATCGAGGACATGAAGCTGCGCAACCCGCGCCTTATTGGCTTCGGTATCGGCGACAAAGCCTCTTTCCAAAACGCCTGCCGCTACGCGGAGGGAGCCATCATCGGCTCGGCCCTAATCCGCGCCCTCGACGACACCGACGATGCGCCCGCCGCCGCCGCGCGCTTTGTTTCCTCTGTTCTTCATTAACCAGCTAGTAAGAAGCCGTCATCTGTTGCTGCACGCAGCACGAAAAGAGCTTCTCCCATTCCATGATTATCCAACTCGACCCTCATATCACCGAAGCAAATAAGGCCGCTATTGAAGCCCGAATTCAGGAGCTTAAATACAAGGTCACGGAGGTGAAAACGCAGCGGGCTCATTACCTCGTTGCCATCGGCAAAGCCGACATCGACCTTCGCGCCATTGGGCAACTGCCCGGCATTCTGGACATTCATCGGGTTTCCGACGAATACAAGCTAGTAAGCCGGAAGTGGCGCGTGCGGCCCACCGTGCTGGACCTAGGCGACGGTGTGCGGATCGGAGAGGGGAGCCTGACGCTGGCGGCCGGCCCCTGCAGTATTGAGAGCGAGAAGCAGATGGAAAGCATAATGCAGCACCTCTTGGACAACGACGTGCGCATTATGCGGGGCGGCGTGTTCAAGCCGCGTTCTTCGCCCTACTCATTTAGGGGGCTGGGTATGGAAGGCCTGAAGCAATTCCACCAGATGGCCCGGGCCCGCGGCATCAAAATCGTGACGGAAGTGATGCAGGTGTCGCAGGTAGAGGAAATGCACGATTACGTGGACGTGTTTCAGGTAGGTGCCCGCAACACTCAGAACTTCAACCTGCTCGATGCCCTAGGCGGTGTAGATAAGCCCGTGATGATCAAGCGCGGCATCTCGGGTACTATTGAAGAACTGCTGTCGTCGGCGGAGTACGTGTTTTCGGGCGGCAACGAGAAGCTGATTCTCTGCGAGCGAGGCATCCGGACTTTCGAAACAGCCTCGCGCAATACCTTGGACCTGAATGCGGTGCCCATCCTAAAGGAGAAGACTCACCTGCCCGTCATCGTCGACCCTTCGCACGGCATCGGCATCCGTGACTATGTGCCCGCTATGGCCCTAGCCGGCGTGATGGCCGGAGCAGATGGCATTATCTACGAAGCCCACGAAAAGCCTGAAGAAGCCGCTTCTGATGGGGCTCAAACTCTGAACTTCCAGGAGTCGGAGCGCCTGATCCGGAACCTGCGCAAGGTATATGCGCTACGGCAGGAGTTGGAGTAAGTAGAGCAGCTAGTGCAGGTTGCACCCTACCACAGCTCGCCGCGGTGGAACGGCTGCCGGCGCATTGTTGTACTGAGTAGTGTAACTTGTTCCCGCAATTTCACTTTCAGGTCATCAATCTATTAGTATGAAACATTTGTTTGCGCTCCTTTTATCTGCCGGAGTTTTACTATCTGGCTGCGATAAAGAGTCAGAAAACGTAACAACCACCCCTGGCCCAAAGGAGTACACAACGGCTATTTCGGTAAGTGAAGCGGGCGCGCCGCCGTATGTATTACCTGAAGCACAGGTAGGATCGGCTACGTATCAGGGACCAACTGCTACTTTCACGGTTAGCGGCAAGCTGCTCAGCGGCACTGTTGTTCGAATTACCTTTGAGCAAAGCAGCCCTACCGCTACTGGTGCCAACGTAACCGATGTGGTAGAGGTGTACTCCGAAAAACTGGGAAACGCCACACAGGCTAGCGGCCGGACTACCCGGGACGCCACGCGCAGAACGGTGAATGGAAGCTTCACCAGCCGATTTGCGGATGGCACTACGCTGGATGGAAACCTGAAGGACTTAGTGGTGCAGTAACCACTGGCAGTGTTCAGTTTAGGAAAAGGCCATGGGTTTAGCTTAGCTTTAACCCATGGCCTTTTCGTTTAACGTTTACAGTGGGTTGCTGCTGCCGTTTTTCGTGCAGGGAGTAGTGGTAAGTGTCATATTGCTGGCCCGTCGGGAGCGGGAGGAAGTAGCTGCGGATGGCTGGCTGGCGCTGCTGCTGGCATTGCAGACGTTGCGGCTGGCCCAGTGGATGCTTGGCTTTGCCGGCTGGTACGACGCGCACACGGCGGCTACCACCTTTATGTTTTACTTCCCCTTCAGCAACTGGTTGGCCATTGGGCCCGTGCTCTATTTCTATTTCCGAAGCCTGACAAACCAGGAGTTCCGGTTTACCCGCCACATGCTCTGGCATTTTGTTCCCGCGCTGATATACGTTGGCTGGCACATAGCCCTATTTATGGTGGATGTGGTGGGGCTACACTGGCTGATGGACCAGCCCCTGCCCGGCCACTATGGCACAAAAGGCGTGGTAGCGGTTTGGGCCGATAGGGTGGGGTTTCTGAGTTGGATTGATGCCTTGGGCTACGTGTCGGTGGCGGTATATGCGTGGCGTGCCCTGCGCGAGTTTCGGGCCTACGCTCAGTACCTTAACAACAACTTCTCCGATACGGAGCGGATCAGGTTTAGCTGGTTGCGCCATGTGCTGGTAGCCGTTTTGGTGAGCACTGCCGTTACGTTAGGGTTTGGCGTTACCAACCTGCTAGTAACTCCGCTCACCTATTACCAAGCCTGGTACGATTACCTGTTTACGGGCTTTCTGATTTATTACCTGAGCATTGCCGGGCTGCTGACGCATCATCGGCTGTTGGCGCTACGCTTCTCGCCAAACCTAACCGCGCCAACCCATACAGCAAGTTCAGCCTCTGGCGATACGAGTACGCTGCCTACCCTGCCTGATACATTCGTTGAACCCCATCAAACGGCCAGTGCGTCGGGAGTGCTTACGGCTCCGGTAGTAGCGACTGAAGCCCAAGATGTTTCCAGTGATATCAAGCGCTGGACCATCCGCCTCGCAAAGCATATGGAGCTGGAGCGACCGTACTTGGCCCCTGAGTTGACCCTAGGCGAATTGGCCACCCAGCTGCAGACTAATACCTCGTGGCTCTCGAAGGTGATTAATAGCGGGTTCGGGCAGAACTATAACGACTATATAAATGAGTACCGCGTGCGAGAGGCCGAGCGCCGGCTGCGCGACCCCCAGTTTCGGCATTACACGCTGCTTGCAGTGGCCTTAGAGTCGGGTTTCAATTCCAAATCAACGTTCAACCGGGTATTTAAAAAGCTCCGGGGTGCCACGCCCAGCGAGGTGGCGCGCCAAGGCTAGCAGGTATCGGCACCACGTGCCAAACTATAAGTTGGGTCGGGTCAGATTGCAAACTAGGGCGTTTTTCGTGTGTAGAGCCGGTTTCTTTGAGGTGTTATTTCACTTCAAACCTTTTGGTCATGCGCATCTTTTTGAGTTTCCGCCCTGTGCTTTTTCTGCTAGCAGCCGTCTTGCTGGCTGGGACTATTTCGGCGGGTCGGTCTGGTATTCATTCCCAACTGCTCATTGAGCCTGGGAAGCAGTTTGTGCTGGGCGGTGGGCAGCCTGGGGCCTTTAAGGTGGAAGCCCGCAACATGGGCAAGGTGCCGGTTGAGTTCAAGGAACGGCCTAGTGATGGTGGCATCTTTGGGCGGACTACGCTGGCCCCAGGGCAGCAGGCTACGCTGCGCTTTATGGCTGGTTCATCGGCGCTGCTGCTCAATCCATCTGCCCAACAGGCCGAGCTGAAGCTACACGTAACCGGTGACACACGCCTGAGCATGGGCTATGAACCGAACGGAACCAGGGAGGCCGCTGGCAAACTATAAAACACAAGCCACTAGGTCTTGTCTTGCCACTAACCCCACTGGATGCTGCGCTTAGCTTTGCCTCGCCATACAACAGTAACGCTTCGTGGTTGCTTGCTAGGTAGTGCGATAGGCTTAAGCGGTCTGTGTTCAGGTCAAAACCAAATAGGTTAGTGACGAAAATAGAAATAGGCCCTTGATAGCAAGGGTGAATCTCATGAAAAGAGCAGTTTCATTCAATGATCACCCTAAAAAGTATAGGGGAATTTGCAAAATGAATAGCCCATGTCAAGAAATAGGGTTGAAAAATATATTGCCTGATGGTGTTGGTTATTTCTGAAGAAGTATATATTTGCATCATCATGCTGAACCTAACCGCGAAATGCTTTAACCTGATTAATGTCCGCCCTATGCAGGGTGGAGTCGGGCTCTTTTGCGGTTATGAAAGCTAGAAGCAACATGAAGCTTCTCCTCTGAAAATCACACAAGAGCCCGACTCCGCTAGGAGCCGGGCTTTTTTTCTGCCCAATAATCTGCTCAAACCTCATGGTACAGCAACACTACGACCAGTACACGGCCCAAGACCAGTTGGTTTGGAAAGTATTGTTCGACCGCCAGACGGCCCTGCTGCATAAGCGTGCCTGCGCTGCATTCGGGCAGGGGCTGGCTGCCATTGGCTTTCACCGCAACGCCATTCCTAACTTTGCGGAAGTAAGCCAGCGGTTGCAGAAAGCCACGGGCTGGCAGCTGGAGCCGGTGGCGGGCATGCTCAATGATGCCGATTTCTTTGGGTTGCTGGCCCAGCGCAAATTTCCGGCTACGGTCTGGATCCGCTCCATGGCGCAGTTCGACTTCATTGAGGAGCCTGACTTGTTCCACGGTGTTTTTGGGCACGTACCGCTGTTGATGGATAAAGCATTTGCTGATTTCCTGTATTTCCTGGGCCATGTAGCTGCACAGCATTTGCATGATCCGGTAGCCTTGGCCCGGCTGGAGCGCTTGTATGGCTTCACGGTGCAGTTTGGCCTAGTACAGGAGCGGGGCGAAGCACGTATGTACGGCGCGGGTTTGTTGTCCTCATCCGGTGAAATTCACCATTGCATCAGCGACGTAACCCGCCGCTACCCCTTTGATCTGGCCACTGTGCTGCACACGCCCTACAGCGAGGCGCACTTGCAGGACCAGTACTTTGTGCTCAACAGCTGGGACCAGCTCACGGAAAGCGTGGCCGAACTGGCGGCGCTACTGGCTACCAACTGGCAGCTGAAGCCGGTGGAATAAGTGTAGCTTGCCCGCGGCCGTAGTATCTGGTTTCGGGCATGGTCATCTGAAACCAACAAATCAAAGTGTAGAGACTGACTTCGCAGAAAACCGGTTTTTTACAGAACAAAGCAGCTTTTGGGGGTGGGATACTAAGTGCTGCTGTTGCCCGGTTATCCGCACACGCGGGCTGTAAGGTTAGTTTCTACGCTTTTGGTTTGTTTCCTAAGCTCGTCCGTTTACTTTTGCATCACATGTTGTTACTGACCTCCCGCTATTACGCCTACGCTTATTACGCTCCTGCCCGGAGCGGAGCGGCCACGGCGTGTTTCAGAGGATAACAACTTTCTCTTCTGACACTTTCAAAAGCCTGCTTCCGCTCTGCGGAGGCAGGCTTTTTCTTTTTCATCCTTTCTTTTCTTACTCACTATGATGTCGCTTTCTGCTCCTGCCCCCACTGCTGCCCCCGCCGCTTTACCGTTTCTGACTCAGGAGTACAGCGCATATACTGCCGATGATCAGCATGTGTGGCAACTGCTCTTCGACCGCCAGATGGCCTTGCTGCCCGGCCGCGCCGCCGATGCTTTTCTGGAAGGGGTGCGTCTGATTGGATTCACGCGGGATGCCATACCCGATTTTCGGGAAGTGAACCCGAGGCTGCAGCAACTTACAGGCTGGGAGCTGGTAGTAGTGCCGGGCATTGTAGATGATGCCGTGTTTTTCGGGTTGCTGGCTCAGAAGAAGTTTCCGGCTACCACGTGGCTCCGGAAGCTGGAACAGCTGGATTACCTGGAAGAGCCCGATATGTTTCATGACGTGTTTGGGCATGTGCCCTTGCTTACAGACCCTGGTTTCGCCGATTTCCTGCAGCAGCTCGGCAGTGCCGCTCAGCACCATGCCCAGCGTTGGCCCGGCACCCTGGAGCTGTTCACGCGCCTGTACTGGTTTACCGCCGAATTTGGGCTAGTAGAGCAGGCAGATGGGCTGCGCATTTACGGCGCCGGACTGCTGTCGTCGCACGGAGAAGTAAAGTTCAGCCTCGGCGAGCAGCCCACCCGCCTCGATTTCACCCTGGATGGCGTACTGGATACGCCCTTCGAGAAAGACAAATTCCAGGAGCTCTATTTCGTGCTGAACCAGATGCAGCAACTGCCCGCTGCCCTAACGGAGCTGTTGGCGCGTCTCACTGAATAGTACGCAACGGTTCAGCCTGTTTCAGGGCCTAGTAAAACAAGCCGCCCCACGCCTTCATAGCACCGGGGCGGCTTGTTGTTTTCGGGTACCTAGCGTCTTGAGCTATAAGAAGGCCTAGTAGCGCCAGCCCAAACGCCGGTAGATAAAGTGCAGCAGCCATAGCGGCCCAATGAGCAGAAACTGCAGGTCTTTCAGAAACGACGGCTTTTTGCCTTCTACCTTATGGCCCCAAAACTGCCCAATCCAGGCCAGCACAAACACGATCAGGCAAACCGCCCCATAGCGGCAACACGGCCGCGGCATCTACCACGTGCAACAGGCCAGCCATCAGGGCCCACACCAGCACCATGCCCACAGCCAGCCGCCCCGATAAGCGCAGGTAGTAGCCCACGGCCAGTACCATAATCAAGGTAGCCCAGTTCAGCCAAGGGCTAATGTGCTGAAGACTTTGCGGCACCGGAATCGACCACAGCAGCCCCAAAATCGAGAACATAATCAAGGGCACGCACACCCAGTGCACCAACTTGTTGGTGGGGTTCTGGTGGCTTTCGCCGTACTCATTAAGCAAACTTTGAACAGGGGAGTGGAGGTCGGGCTGCATGGCGCAAAGAGTGGTGGGAGCTAAAATATAGCAGTTTAAACCCTATATCGAAAACACCCCTAGCATGGTGCCCGCCAACAAAAAGGGCTGCCCCAACGAGCAGCCCTTTTCAACGGTACAGGCAGATGCGTACAATCTCACGCATCCGTTTACATCCGTTATTTACTTCAGTTTTAGGTTTTTCTTGAGGTAGGCCACGGAAGCGGCATGGGCCTCTTCCGCAAAGGTTTTGCTGTATTTGGGGTTGGATGGGTTGGCGAAAGCGTGGTCGGCATCGTAGGTTTTCACCGTCAGGCCTTTTTTGGCGGCGGCCATGTCATTCTGGAACTGGTCCACTACTTCTTGGTTAATCCACTTGTCCTGCTTCGCAAAAACGAAAAGCACATCGGTGTTCAGAGTTTTGAGCTTGGCCACATCTTTCTCGGGCATGCCGTAATAGGCTACGCAGGCTTTGGCTTTCGAGCCGGCTAGCAGCGCCGTCTGGATGCTCCAACCGCCGCCGAAGCACCAGCCAATACTGGCAATCTGGGCTTTAGGGCCAGCGTGCAGCAAAGCCCCGTTGATAATGGCCTGAGCGCGCTCTATTTTTACGCCTTGCATAAGCTTGCCGGCCTGGTCGGCATCGGTAGCTATCTGGCCATCGTACAAGTCGAGGGCAATGACATTTACGCCAGGTAGCTCTTTGGCAAAACGAGCTGCTTCCTGCTTGATGTAATCATTGAGGCCCCACCACTCATGAATCACGAACAGGTACTTATCGGAGCGAATGTTGCTCTTGATTTCGAAGGCTTTGCTGCTTTGGCCGTCGGTGGTTTTAAATTCCACCATTTCGCCGGTTCCTTGGTAGGTGAAGGGTAGGGGCGCATCGTGGCCACCGGAAAAGTCTTCATTCGAGGCTAGCATGGCAAATACCTCCGTAGCATTTTGGCCAGCGGCGGGCTTGGCACAGCAGCTCAGTGTCTGGCCTGAGGCCATAGAAACTACGCTCAGAAGCGCCACGCAAAGGGTCCAGATTTTTTTCATGAAAGGGGAAGATGGAAGTGAAAAAAGAAGCAGTCCGATGGTACCAGTGTATCTACACGAGTACCGCCGGACTGCTTAAACTGCTCAGCTTCCGTTAGGTTTAAGAATTGCTTACGTCCGTTGGATTTGTTTGAATGCAGGCGCGCAATTCAGTAAGTAAAGCATAGAGGCCCACATAGGTACGGTTCAGGTAAATAAAGTGCTCTGAGCCGCGTGGCTCTCGCTGCTGGCGTAGTTCGGGCTGCTGCATCAGGTCGTCGCCGAGGGCATAGAGGCTTTGCATATAGGCCGGGTCCCCGAAATCGAAAGTAGCCTGCCGGAAGGGGCGGCCCACCAGTTCGAGCGAAGACTGCATGGTGCTGACGTAGAACGTGCGTTGCGCTTCAGAGTCTTGCGGGCGTACTACCCCGGCTTCGGTCAGCAAGTCGGTTAAGCGGGTTTGATCAGCTAGGGCTTCGGGCGTGAGCAAGGCCGTGAACAGGCGGTGCACATCGGCCGGGATTTCCTTGACGCAGCCAAAATCCAGCACGCCCAGCGTGCCACCCGCCTCGGTACGAAGCAAGAAGTTGCCTGGGTGCGGATCGGCATGCACCTGCAGCAAGGTATTCAGCTGAAACATATAGAAATCCCAGAGGGCCTGCCCGAGCTGATTGCGGACTTCCTGGCTGGGCTCGGTGGTAAGAAACTCTTTGAGATGCTGACCGGGCAGCCAGTCCATGGTAAGAATGCGGGCCGAGGAGAGCTCTGGGTAATACTTCGGGAACTGCAGGTGCGGCAGGGTGGCACAAGCGGCCGCAATCTGCTGGCCGCGCCGTAGCTCCAGAGCGTAGTCGGTTTCCTCAATCAGGCGCGTTTCCACTTCCTGCAAATAGGGCCGAACGGTAGCTTCATCTAGCCCCAATACGCGCAAGGCAATGGGTTTCACTAGCCGAATATCGGAGCGGATGCTGTCGGCCACGCCGGGGTACTGCACCTTCACGGCCAGCTCCCGCCCGTCTTTTCGGGCAAAATGTACCTGACCGATGCTGGCGGCCTGGCGGGCATTCAGGTCAAATTCCTCAAACACCTCAAACGGCGACTTCCCGAAAGCATCCCGAAACGCCTTCACTACCAGCGGCCCCGAAAGCGGCGGGGTTTGGTACTGGGCCTGGGCAAACTGGTCGGCGTAGGCAGTGGGTAAGATGTTCTTTTCCATGGCCAGCATCTGGGCCACTTTCAGTACCGAGCCTTTCATTTCGCTGAGGGCGCCGTACAGTTCCGCCGCGTTGGCTTCGTGTAGGTCAGCAGTAGGGCTATCGGCGCCTACGGCACGTTTGGCGTAGTGCTTCACGTAATTGGCGCCCACATTCAGGCCAGTTTTGGCAAAACGGGCCGCCCGCGCCACTTTGGTAGTGGGCAAGGAGGATAGTGATTTGGGGGTTTCGTCCATCAAAGGGGTAAAGAGAAACGCCAAAGCAGCAGAAGCCGCCAGCGTTTCAATGGAGATGTTGCGCAGGGTTTGGCCACCTGGACACCCTAGCGAAAACGCACGCTATTTCTGCACCAGAAACCGCACCAAGTCAAGGGCCGAGTCGAGGGTGTTGCGGCCCACCAGATCAAAGCTGAGCGTAACGGCTTTCTCCACGGCGGCATCGGTGCGCTGGAAATCCACGGTGTCATCTTTGGCAAAGAAGCCGAGCACAAACAGCACCTGCTGCCAGAATGCCCTCGGATACTGGTCTTCAACCAACGTGCGGCGTGCTACTTCTTCGGTGCGGCGGCCGTCGCGCAAGATGCCGCCCACAAATACTTCAAAGTCCTGGCGGAAATCATCGAGCACGCGGGGCGTAAGGCCAGGCATGCGATGCATAGAGCGGCGCAGGCTTTGCAGGGCGAAGCTGCGGTTGCGCTTCAGAATCTCAAGCAAGGTATAATAGAAACCCAGCAGCTTTTCGCGGGCACCATACTGCTCCCACACGGGCTCTTTGCTGGCCGTAGCCAATGCCTCGCGCCCAAAATCGGCCCACAAATCCCGGTCGATGGCATCGAAGGTGGCATAGTAGCGGTAAAACTCCTGCTCAGGCAGGCCTAGCTTCTTGGTGAGTTTGAATACGGAGGCCGGCTGCACCCCTTTGCGCAGCACGTAATCGAGATAGGCTTGTTTGATGCGGTCCTTTTCCATGAAACTATAACCGGTAAGATGACGGGAAGTTGCTTGACACAGGCGTTTCGCTAGCGTAAAACCAAGGGTAAACCCAAGCGGGGTTTAGAGATGCAGAAGGCCTAGGGAACAGGGCTCTCACGAGCCGGTTGCTCGGTAAGCCGTGCGCAGGGTTTCGATGGCGCGCTCCCGCGCAAATTTGTGGTCAACAATCGGCTTGGGATACTCGCAGGTGCCAAACTCGGGTATCCATTGCCACACGTAGGCAAATGTGGGGTCGTACTGCTCCTGCTGACTTTGGGGGCTGTACACACGGAACCACGGCGCGGCCACTACGCCAGTCCCGGCCATCCACTGCCAGTTGCCCACGTTCTGCGACATATCGTAATCCAGCAGCTTATCAGCAAAATACCGGTCGCCCCAGCGCCAGTCAATGAGCAGGTGCTTTACCAGGAAGCCGGCTGCGGCAATGCGGGCCCGGTTGGGCATATAGCCGGTTTGGTTCAGCTCGCGCATACCCGCATCCACCAAGGGGTAGCCCGTCCGGCCCTCGCACCAAGCCCGGAATTCCTCTTCGTTGTTGCGGTAAGGCACGTGGCGCAGGCGCGGATCGAAGCTTTCGGTGGCCGTAATGGGGTAGTGCCAGAGCAGCATCATGAAGTAGTCGCGCCAAATCAGCTCAGCCAGCAGCTTCGGGTTCAGCTCGCGGGCCTGGCGCATCAGCTCCCGCACGCTCAGCGTCCCGAAGCGCAGGTGCACGGAGCGACGCGTACTGCTGTCCACACGGCCAGGCGTGTCGCGGGTGAGGTGGTAGTTGCGCACCAAGCTTTCGGCGGGCAGTTCGGCTAGGGGTATTTCCTGCCGGAACTCCTCAAACCCCATGTCCTGGAGCGTAGGCCGCGGTGGGGCATCGGGGAGTTTCGCTAGGTGCTCTGGGGTATACAATTCTGCTGAAGGGAAAGGTTGCAGATGCGTATCCTGCAGCTTTTCCAGCCAAGCTTTGCGGTAGGCCCCGAACACCCGCGCCGGCTTGCCGGATTTGCCTAGCAGTTCATCCTTGGCAAAAATCACCTGGTCTTTCAGGGCCTGAAAGGTGGCGCCGTAGCGGGTTGCCAACGCGGCCACGGCTGTATCCCGCTCCGTAGCGTAGGGCTCGTAATCCTCGTTAGTGAAGATGGCCGCTACCTCGTGTTGGGTTAGCAACTGTTCCAGCACCTCCAGCGGCCGCCCGTACAGCGCCAGAAATGTACCGCCGTGCTGCTCCGTCTGCTGGGCTAGGCGCTCTACCTGCTCATAAATAAACGTAACCCGGGCGTCGCGGCGGGAGGGAAGCAAATCCAGAATTTCCCGGTCGTAGATGAACAACGGCACCACTGGGTGGCCGCTTTGTAACGCGGCAGCTAGACCGGCATTATCATGCTGCCGCAGGTCGCGCCGATGCCAGAACAGAGTAATAGGCATAGATAAAAGTATACGTTAGGCGAAAGCTAAAAATGGCCGGGGCAAGCGGTTTACCTCAGTCTGAGGCTAGCAAAGAACCCTCGTCGTGCTGTACTAGCCTCCAGATCAGGGTAAACCGTTATTTCAATCGGCTCATTCCGCCATCAACGGGCAACACCTGGCCGGTTATGAACGAGCCGTGGTCGGAGAGGAGGAATGATGCCATGTAGGCCAGATCTTCGGGCTCGCCGATGCGTTGGAGCGGATGCCGCTTGGCGCTGGCCTCCACTTTTTCCGGCGTATTGAGCAGGGCAGCGGCCAGGGGCGTGTTGGTCAGGGATGGCGCCACGGCATTCACCCGGATGCCACTGGCGGCATACTCAGCGGCCAGAGCGCGCGTGAGACCCTCTACGGCTGCTTTGGCCGTGGCAATGCTGGCATGAAACGCCATGCCCGTATCGGCGGCCACGGTACTGAAAAGCACTACAGAAGCGCCATTCGCCTTTTTCAGGCGCTTCATGGTGGCTTGCAGAACCTGAACTGCGCCTAGCACATTCAGCTCAAAGTCGGCCCGGAAATCAGCCACCGGAATCCGCTCAAAGGGCCGCAGCTTGATGTTGCCTGGGCAGTACACCACGCCGTGCAGCACCTCAGGCAGGCCATCGAGGCGGCCTGCTAGGTCTTGGGTTACGTCCAACTCCACAAAGGTAGTTCCCAGCTCAGCCAGCTCTGGTGAGAGGTGGCGGGAGGCCGTGTACAGGTTGGCGTTGAGCTTGTGCAGTAGGCGGGCGGTAGCCAAGCCAATACCGGACGATGCCCCAACGAGGAGAATATTTTTGTCAGCAAATTCCATGGAAGGCGGTTCAGGTGAAAATGGTCTTCTGCTAACTGAACCGTGGCCGGAAGGTTTCGCCCCGGTAGTGGGCTAGGCGAAGGGGCTTTGGCAAGTTGCCGGCCCTAGGATGCCTAGGCCAGTGGTTTCACCAAACCTTCTGAATGAAACATCCCTCGGACAGGCGCACCAGCGTTCTGCTGCTTTCCGTTATTTCCAGCTCAAAGGGTCTTCCCAGACGCTGCTGCACCAAGTCCCAACGGAAAACGATTAGCTGCAGACGCCGACCAAGAGGTTGGTATAGCTGCAGCTCGATTCCCACTACTCGCCGTTGAACTCATACTCATATACCGGCCCCAGCGCAGCGCTACTATGCGTGCGCCACGATAGCCTCCTTCAACACCCAGTCTTTTCTCACACTCCAGTGGCCGCTTGCCAGCTGGTAGCTGGGGTGTTGTGGGCGTGAGGCTGCGCGCTTAGCGCTGGTACAGAAAGTACTAAAGATAAAAACACAGCCAAATAAAAATACATATTCTTATACTTGAATGAATAACTCTTTATGCGCTCAGTTCCCTACACAGTTATCATTCGGAAGGGTGCACAGGTTTCCTCTTGACTGCGCTGCATAGCTGGTGACTGTAAAAGTGGTTCTGTAATGCTAAGCTTATTTGCGAAAAAACACTTTCTAGCAAAAATTCGCTAACTGTTGTGAGGCGCTTTCCGTAGCTTGCACACACTTCCCTGTTCTACTCCTAACACCGCTTTCCACGATGAATATCCGCAAACTGCTGGTCGCCAACCGGGGCGAAATTGCCATTCGAGTACTCCGGGCGGCCACCGAGCTAGGCATCCAGACCGTCGCCATCTACACCTACGAGGACCGCTATTCCCTGCACCGTTACAAAGCCGACGAAGCCTACCAAGTGGGCCGCGACGATGAGCCGCTGAAGCCCTACCTCGATATTGAAGGCATCATCCGGACGGCCAAGGAAAACGGTGCCGACGCCATTCATCCTGGCTACGGCTTTCTCTCGGAGAATGCTACGCTGGCCCGGCGCTGCGGCGAAGAAGGCATCATCTTCGTCGGGCCGCGGCCCGAGGTAATGGATGCCCTCGGCGATAAAGTGGCGGCCAAGAAAGTGGCGGTAGAGTGCCAAGTGCCCATCATTGAAAGCAGCATTCAGGACCTCACCGACCTTGATATTGCTCTGGAAGAAGCCCACCGCATTGGCTACCCCGTGATGCTGAAGGCGGCGTCTGGCGGCGGCGGCCGTGGCATGCGCGTCATCCGCGACGACGATCAGCTGGAACGCGGTTTCTTTGAAGCCCGCAATGAGGCCCTGAAAGCCTTCGGCGACGATACGGTGTTTCTGGAGAAGTTTGTGGAGCAGCCCAAGCACATTGAGGTGCAGTTGGTAGCTGATAACTACGGCGGCCTCACGCACCTATATGAGCGCGACTGCTCGGTGCAGCGGCGCTACCAGAAGGTGGTGGAAGTAGCACCCTCGCTGAACCTACCGGACCACATGCGCCACTTG
Organism: Hymenobacter seoulensis; assembly: GCF_054780535.1. Taxonomy (NCBI): domain Bacteria; kingdom Pseudomonadati; phylum Bacteroidota; class Cytophagia; order Cytophagales; family Hymenobacteraceae; genus Hymenobacter; species Hymenobacter seoulensis. Next base: position 778,327 of record NZ_BAAGWD010000001.1, on the reverse strand, counting down.
CTGTATGAGTACGCGTTGCGCTTAGGCCGTGCTGTAAACTATAACAACGTGGGTACTGTGGAATTCCTGGTGAACCCCGAGCACGACCGGATTTACTTTATCGAAGTGAACCCTCGCATTCAGGTAGAGCACACCGTAACCGAAATGATTACGGGCATTGACCTGATTAAAACGCAACTGCACATTGCCGATGGCCGCCGCCTCTCGGACCCCGAAATAGGGTTAGGCCCCGAGGTGAAACCCATGAAAATAGGCGTAGCCATTCAGTGCCGCATCACCACTGAGGACCCCGAACAGGACTTCAAGCCGGATTATGGCACCATCACGGCCTACCGCTCGGCGGGCGGTTTCGGCATTCGCCTAGACCAGGGCTCGGTGTACACTGGTGTCAAGGTGTCGCCCTTCTTTGATTCCCTGTTGGTAAAGGTTTCGACGCACGCGCCCACATTAGCCGATGCGGCTCAGAAAATGGCGCGGACGCTCGATGAATTCCGGGTACGCGGGGTGAGCACCAACATCCAGTTCCTGCAGAACATCATTGCACACCCTGTTTTCATGGCGGGCGAGGCCAACGTGGACTTTATCAAAGACCACCAAGAGCTATTCAAATTCAAGGCGCGCCAAGACCGGGCTACCAAGGTGCTCAGCTTCCTCGGCGACGTGATTGTGAACGGCAACCCCGATGTGAAGGGCAACCTTGACCCCAAGCGTGAGCTGCGCAAACCTCGCCTGCCCGAAGTAAACCCTGCAACGGGATGGCTGGCAGCATCAGGCTCGTACGAAGGACCTGCAAAAAAAGGGTGGAGCACTTATCCTCCGGCTTCTGCATTCCCGCCCGGTACCAAAGACAAACTAACGGAGCTTGGCCCTGATGGCTTCTCCAAGTGGCTGCGCGAAGATCCCAAGATTCATTACACAGATACTACGCTCCGCGACGCTCACCAGAGTCTGCTCGCGACCCGCATGCGCACCTACGATATGCTGAAGGTAGCTGAAAGCTATGCGCGCATGCATCCACAAACCTTCTCGCTCGAGTGCTGGGGCGGCGCTACGTTTGATGTGGCCCTGCGCTTTCTGCACGAAGACCCGTGGGAGCGGCTGGCTAAGCTGCGCAAAGCCGTACCTAACATTTTGCTCCAGATGCTGATTCGCGGGGCCAACGGCGTGGGCTATAAGGCGTACCCTGATAACCTCACGGAGCGTTTTGTGCAGCAGGCTGCCGAAACCGGCATCGACGTATTCCGCATCTTCGACTCGCTGAACTGGATGCCCGGCATGGAGGCCTGCATTGGGTTTGTGCGCAACAAGACGGACCGGCTTGCTGAGGCTAGCATTTGCTACACCGGCGATATCCTGGACCCCAAGCGCAACCAGAAATACTCGCTTGAGTACTATCTCCGATTGGCTAAGCAAATTGAAGATGCCGGCGCTCACATCCTGTGCATTAAGGACATGGCCGGCCTGCTAAAACCGTATGCCGCTACCGAGCTGATTACTGCCCTGCGCGAGACCATCAGCCTACCCATTCACTTGCATACACATGATACATCATCTTTACAATCAGCTACTTACTTAAAAGCGGTGGAAGCGGGAGTTGATGTAATTGACGTGGCCCTAGGGTCGCTTTCGGGTCTAACCTCCCAGCCGAATTTCAACTCCATTGTGGAGATGCTGCGCGGCCAGGAACGACACCGTGAGTTCGATCAACGCTCCCTCAACGACTTCTCGAATTACTGGGACACGGTGCGCGAGTATTACTACCCCTTCGAGTCGGGCCTGAAGGCCGGAACCTCCGAGGTATTTCAGCACGAAATTCCGGGCGGGCAGTACTCCAACCTCCGGCCTCAGGCCGCTTCTCTTGGCCTGATTGATAAGTTTGAAACTGTGAAAACCACCTTTGCCGATGTTAACCAGCTGTTTGGTGATATTATTAAGGTAACGCCTTCCTCGAAGGTGGTTGGCGATATGGCGCTGTTCCTGGTTTCCAACAACCTCACTACCTCCGATGTGCTGGACAAGGCCGCCACGCTAAGCTTCCCGGAGTCAGTGCGCGAACTGTTCCGCGGCGACATTGGGCAACCAGAAGGCGGCTGGCCCAAGGATGTGCAGAAAGCTATTCTGAAAGACGAACAGCCCTTCACTGACCGGCCCAACGAGCACCTGGCGCCCATCGATTTTGAACAGGAGTGGCAAAAGTTTGAGGAAAAGTTCGGGCAGCGCGCCAAGTTCACCGACCTGCTTTCCTGGCTGCTGTACCCGAAGGTATTCGAGCAATACTGGAAGCACCAGCAGGAGTACGGCGACGTTTCCGTTGTTCCGACTGGTGCCTTCTTCTACGGTCTGCAACCCGGCGACGAGACCATCATCGAAATAGCCCGCGGCAAAAGCATTATTGTGGGCCTGCAAAGCATCGGACCGGTAAACGAAGACGGCTGCCGTACCATCTTCTTCAACCTGAACGGCCAGACGCGTAACCTGGAAATCCGGGACACCTCGGTGGAAGTCAAGAAGGTGCAAAACCCCAAGGCTGATAAAGCCAATACCAAGCAGATTGGGGCCCCGCTACAGGGCTTACTTTCTAAGGTGCTGGTAGAAAATGGCCAGCCGGTAAAGCGCAATTCACCGTTGTTCATTATCGAAGCCATGAAGATGGAAACCACCATCACGGCTACCGACGACACAACGGTGCAGGCCGTGAATCTACCCGAAGGAACTCTCGTGAATGCCGACGATTTGGTGCTAACCTTAGGCTAGGGTCTGGTTGGCAGAAAACCAGTAAATTGGGGAATAATTGCTTTCACCGTTTCCGTTCTTCCTTATGTTTATTCGTTCTTTTCTGCTAAGTGCTCTGTTGGTTTCAGCGGGCACCGCGCTTGCCCAGCAGACAGCTATTGAGCAAACCGGGGCGGCCGCCCAGGCCAACCTCAATGCCTTGGTAAGCGGGTCGCCTACGGTGGTGCCGCGCGGCGCTACGGAAGCAACCAAAGGCTCGCCGTACGCGGATGGCCGCTGGCTGCCCGCTAAGCTGCGCATGACCAATAATATGCCCTTGGCATCTGTGCCTCTAAAATATGATGTGCTAAACCAGCGGCTGATGATGCGCCCGGTAAACCGGCCCACCGACTCGTTGCAGCTTGATGACCGGTTGCTGGCGGGTTTTGTGCTGGAAGAGCCTGCAGTGGGAGCAAGCGGCGTGCGGCAGCGTACGTTCCGCCGATTCACGGAGGCCCCAGTGGCCACGCAGCGCCTAGAGTTTGTGGAAGTGCTGCACGAGGGAAAGTATGCTCTGCTGAAACGCTACGTGAAAGTGCTGCGCAAAGCCGACTATCAGGGTGCCTACAGCACCGACCGGCGCTATGATGAAATTGAGGACAAACCCCTGTACTATCTGCGCCGCCCCGATGGCACAGCCGTTCCGGTAAAACTCACGCTGAAGGGTATACAGGCCGCGGCTCCGGAGCTGGCTTCAGCGCTTAAGGCCGCCAAATCAGATGATGCTAAAACGGATGCCGAGTGGTCAGCAGCACTGGCTAAAGCGGATGCCAAATAGCCTGTAAGAATTCCTTACTCAAACGGGAGGCCGAAGCCAGCTGCTCATGCTGATTTCGGCCTCCCGTTCTGGTTTCTAAGAAAAGTTACTAGGGTATTTTAGGCCCGCAAGTGCCGCAAAGCAGGCGATAATTTATTACGGTTTGCAGCCATCCAGAGGCTAGGGAATGACATGCTTGGGTTTGCTGGGTAAGTAGCCGAGTGGCAGCAGTATACTGCCTGGATAAGGGGGCAAACCAGGGCTACAAAAAAAAGCATCCTTGCCGAAGCGGAATGCTAGTTTGGCAAAGGTCAAAATAGCTACCTTCGGCTATGAAATCACTCTTTTTGGGCTTCTTTTTATTCTATTGCGCCCAGACAGCGCTAGGACAGAAAAAAGCAGTTAAGGTTATTAGTCCCAGCGTGGCCTCTACTACGGTTACGCGGGTAGTGCGGGCGCTGGCCGCCGATGATATGCAAGGCCGGGCAACTGGCAAGCCCGGCAGCTTAAAAGCAGCACAGTTCCTGGCTGCCGAGTTTCAGCGCATTGGGTTGCAGCCGCTGCCAGGCCTAAGCGGTTTCGAGCAAACATTTCCGGCGTACGAGGTGCGTACGGCCGCGGCCCTGGTTTCCCTTAACGGCGTAATTGTCAACCAGGAGAAAATTGTGTTGGTATCGGGGCAGCCGCATCTGAACTGGACCGATGCCGATGAGCCTGCGCCCCGCATCGTAACCATTGATGCCAAAGCCAACCTGATGCGCGAAGTGCGTCCGCTGCTGGACCCCAAGGAAAATACCATTGTTTTCGTTGACCCGCTGCAGGTTTCCACTTTCGATAAACTGGCGGCTTATGTAAAGCGCGGCGGCTTACGCCCCGAGAAGCCAGCGCCGTTCACTACGCTCTTCGTGTTAGGCACCCCACCTACGGCACCGCTAAAGTTTATGGTTGCGGGTAACACTACCATCCGGACGGTGGAGCTGCGCAACGTGGTGGGCGTGCTGCCCGGTAAAGATGCTGCCCGTACTGCGGAGCAAGTGATTTTCAGCGGCCATTACGACCACCTCGGCATTGTGCCCGCCGTGCAAGGCGACTCCATTGCCAACGGGGCCGATGACGATGCCAGCGGCACTACGGCTGTAGTGGCCCTCGCTGAGTATTTCAAGCTGAAAAACGACAATGCCCGCCCGCTAGTGTTTGTGGCGTTTACGGCCGAGGAAATTGGCGGCTTTGGGGCGCGCTACTTCTCCAAGCAACTCGACCCAAAACAGGTAGTGGCCATGTTCAATATTGAAATGATTGGCAAGCAGGCCAAGTTCGGCCCGAATACGGCTTTCATTACTGGTTTCGATAAGTCGGATTTTGGCAAGATGCTGCAGGAAAACTCGAAAGGCACCGTCTTCCGCTTTGAGGCCGACCCATACCCCGATCAAAACCTGTTCTACCGCTCCGATAACGCTACGCTGGCCCGCCTGGGCGTGCCCGCTCACACCATCAGCACCGACCAGATCCCGACCGATAAGCTCTACCACAGCGTAGATGACGAGGTAGAAAGCCTTGATTTGGCGAACATGACCGCCGTCATCACCGCCATCGGGCGCAGCGCTGCCGGTATCATCAGCGGCCAGCAAACGCCCACCCGCATTGCCGCTGATCAGGTAAAGCAGTAACGGAAGTAGCTGCCTAATCGGGTTTTGTTAGGCACGTCTTGGTTCCAAACACCTGGCCCCCTCCAGCAACCCTAGTAAAGGGTAGCGGAGGGGGCCAGGTGTTTTAGTATAGTATTCTAGGAAAGCTACTTGCTGCGCGACTAGGTAGCACCGCCAAGGCAAGTGTTACTTTCCGAGGCGGGCACTTAGGCCCGCGCCTACCGTAAAGCCACCGGCCGCTGGCGTAAGGCCGTGTGCCGCCGTTACATCAACTCGCAGGCCGGGCAGGGGGCGGTAGTATATGCCTGAGGTAAGGCCAGGGCGCCAGCCCTGCTGGCGCTGCCAAGTGGCGTAGGTTTCAGCAAAAAAGCCGAGGTGGGTGCCGGGGGTAAGGGGACCGTTGAGGGCTAGGGTAGTCAGATACTGGCCTTGTTTGGTGCCCTCCGCCTTAAAACCCTGCTGCCGAAACCCTAGGTTGCCTTCGAGACCAAACCGCTGCCCAAGCTGCTGCGAAACCAATAGGCGTCCGCCCGGCTCGTATACTTTGTTCTGGAAGCTGGCGTCGCCGTTCCGCAAGGTCATGTCGAACAGTACCACCACCTGCGAGCGGTTATTTTGCGTAGTAGAAGCCAAGAACTTAGCTCCCACGTTCAGCGGCGCAAAGCCCTGAGGGCCTCTAAACGCCACTGGCTTGCCCGCGTCTGTTGTAAGGGTAGTGGTGGTAGGCGTCAGGAGGTAGTTCTGAGTAGCGCGCAGCTCGATGTGGTTGAAAAAACCCACTCGCAGGGTACTGCCCCAGGCCGTGCGCCCAGCGTAACCCACGCTGCTTTTGGTGTCGTAGCTTGTAAGGCCGGTTTCCACCTGAAACTGGCCGGGATAGAGCATGTTGGTGGTGATGGTCTGACCGGGCCTGTCGGGGCGGATGAGGCGCACGAAGGGCGAGTCCTCATTGTTCTGGTTGGGGTCAGTGGTTTGGGCCAGGGTGCGGGCCGCGCCAGCAAAAAGCAAGGCGCCAGCGGTCAGCAGAGTGGTCTTTCGCATGTCTCCCCGACGCCATTCGGTTTGTAATAGTTCGATTTTACGAAGACGGTGTAACCTAACGGCCGCGTTTACGTGAACCTTGCTAACGGCTAAATTAGGCCATACAGACTGTTTTTACAGGAAATTGGGCAAGAAAAAAAGACCGGAAAAAATCCGGTCTTTTTCAAAAAATCAAGAAGTAGAATCGGCCTACTCCGCTTGCTTAATGGCCTGAACGGCGGCTTCCACAGTAGCTTTCTGATCGGCGGGCTTGTCTTTCTGAACCTTCTCTAGCATCGCCAGAATTGGTTCATCAACGCCATATTTCTTGTACTGAATAGCCATCTGCTGCAGGCGCGTAACACCTTCCTTCAAAACAGTAGCATCATTGAGGCGGGTCATGAAGTTCACTAGGCTCTCCATCATCTCAAACTTGCCTTGAGGGCCGGCCGCATCAAACTGATTGCGCACATACGTCCAAGTAGAGGCATCGCCGTGCTGGGCATACACGCTGGATACCGCCCGGCTCAAGCTGCCTTGGGCATCTTTCTCTAGTGACTGGGCTTTAGCCAACGCCTGCTTGGGCTGCACCTGCACTAAGCCCTGTAAAGCCGCTCCCTGCACCGCATACGATTGGCTGTTGAGCGCTTGCGTGAAGGCTTTCTGGTCTTTCTTGTCCTTTAGCTCAGCCAGGGCCAGCAACAAAGCTGCCTGGTTGTTGGTGTTTTTCTCCCGAGCCAGCTGCCGGCGCAATACCGGAGCAGCGGCCTTGGCCATAGCTTTGTCCTCGAGCTTTAGGCTGGATAAGGTTGCTAGGCGGAGCCCGTAATAGTTATCGGTGAGGCCAGCCAGCAGCAGGTTGCGGGCTGCCGCATCGGTAGTAGGTTTGGCAGCTGCCGCTGCAATGGCTTCCCGGCGGTCAACGTAGCGTGGGGCAGTTTTGTACTGATACACAAAGTCCTCGAAGGGCTTGTTGTCAGTTTTTTGCCAGAGCAACACTTTGTCCGCGTCTACATTTACCAGGGTAGGTTTGCTAGCGGCCGGGAAACGGAAGGTTTCGGTGGCCTGGCGCATCGTTACCATGTGGCGCTGGGGCTTGCCGTTCACGTACACATCCACTGCCATTGGTAGCTGGAAGGGCTTGCCGGGCTGGGTTTGCTTGATGGTGACGGATTGCTCTTTGCGGGCGGCATCCCAGGCGTAATCAATTGTCACGACGGGGTGGCCGGCATTAAAGTACCACTGGTTGAAAAACCAGTTCAAATCCTGACCCGAAACGGCCTCCAGCGCCAGGCGCAACTGGTGCGCTTCGCCGTTGCCGAAGCGGTTGTCTGTAAGGTATTTCTTGAGGCCCGCGAAGAACACGTCGTCGCCGAGGTGGTTGCGCAGCATGTTCAGAATCTGTCCGCCCTTCTGGTAGCTCACGAGGTCGAACATGTCTTCCTTGTCCGCATAGTGGAAGCGCACGAGGTGTTTCTGGGCGTCTTGGGGGCTGCGCAGGTAATTGCGCATGTATTGGTAGGCATGCGCGTCAGCGGCATCTTGGCCATACTTATGTTCCGCCCAAAGTGCCTCCGAGAAGTCCGCAAACGACTCGTTTACAGTCAGGTTGCTCCAGCTTTCAGCCGTAACCAAGTCGCCGAACCACTGGTGGAACAATTCGTGCGCTATGACAGATTCGCCGTTGGCATATTCCGCGTCGAGAGCTTCGCGGGCATCTTTTTGCAGGAACTCGCCGTGCAGGGTAGCCGAGGTGTTTTCCATGGCACCGCTCACGTAGTCGCGCACCACAATCTGCGCGTACTTATTCCAGGCATAGTCGACGCCTAAGCGCTGCGAGAAAAACTCGAGCATTTCGGGGGTGTGCCCAAAAATCTGCTTGGCGAAAGGCGCGTACTTGGGCTCGAGGTAGTAGCTAATTTCTTTGCCGCGCCAAGTGTCTTTGGCAATCTTGAAGTCGCCGACAGCCATCATAAACAGATACGGCGCGTGGGGTAGCTCCATCTTCCAGGTGTCGGTGCGCAGGCCCGCGCCGGCGGGTTTCTGGCTTACCAACGCGCCATTGCTGAGCGTGACGTACTTGCTGGGCACGGTCATGCTGATTTCCGACGTAGTCTTCTGGTTGGGCTTGTCAATGGTCGGGAACCAGGCCGACGAGCTTTCTGTCTCGCCCTGCGTCCAGATCTGCACGGGCTTGCCGGCTTCGGTGCTGTCGGGGTTGATGAAGTACAGGCCTTTGGCATCGGAAATGGCCGCGCTGCCTTTGGCTTTCAACTCATTGGGCTTGGCTGTGTACTCAATGTACACGGTGTATTGCTGGCCCGGCGTATAAAGCTTGTCTAGCCGGATGTTGAGCTGCTCCTGGTTGTAATCGTACTTCAGGGTCTTGGTATCGGCCCCGTTCACCATCGTCACCGATTTGATATCCATGCCTTTGGCATCTAGCCGCAGCGAGTCGGTAGCGTAGGCTAGGGGCTGTAGCGTCACCCATTCTTTGCCATAGAGGTAGCGTTTCGCATAGTCGAACCGCACGTCCAGCTTGGTATGCACCAGCGCATTAATTTTGCGGGCAGTTTCGCGGTAGGGGAGTGTAGCAGATGAGTCGGGGCGGGCCGCCGGGCTTTGAGCAAATGCGGGAGCCGCGCCCAGTAACCCCAGGCTCAATAGGAAAGCTTTCGTCATGGATAAAAGAGCGTGTAATTAGGCTGCTAGTTGCAAACTTTTTAGCACAGATTTCTTCGCCATCGTGGATTCCGGAAGTCAAGCTTTGAAAAACGCTAGAAACACTAGCCCTGCTCATGGCCTCAACCGTCAGGAAGGCGCTATTGGCGCTCTAGGCTGCCCCGGTCCCAGTGCGCGAGGTTGGCGGCGGCGTTGTACGTGCTGTTGAGAAACTGTGCTAGCGTGGCGGCTGGATCTGGGCTTTGCCGCACGGCCTCATAAGGGAGCAGAAACTCACCTAGCTCCGTGCTATAATATGCAGCGGCGGGTGTCACGTGGGCTGCCGGCAGCTCTGTAGGGGCGGGGGCTGCATAGGCATAAAAAGCTGCTTCCTGCCCGTTGCCGCCGGGCCAGAAACCGTGGCTGATGACCTCATGCGAGTAGGCTTCGCGGGTAATGCTGTCGGCGCCGGCGCGGGGCGGAGCCGTACGGCCCGAAAAACGCGTGACGGCCAAATCGAAGCTGCCCCAGAAAAAATGCACCGGGCTGCACTTGCCCATAAACTGGCCCCGAAACTCCTCCATCACGGGAGCTACTAGGGTCAGGACGCGCCAAAACCGGTGGGCTGCTGCGGCATCGTAGGAGGCATGCTGCGTGTCCTCGAGAAACGGAATGGGATGCTCCAGCTCTACGGGCACAGGCCAAATGGTCATCTTAATGTCTAATTCCACCAGCAAGCGCATCACTTCCCGATAAAAATCGGCCACGGAGCGTGGCTCAAGCGCCAGCTGGCGTTCGGCCCCGTCGCTGCATTTGATGAGCAGCTGATGGTCCAGAAAGTCGAAGTCAATCTGAAAGGCGCGCTCCTCGTAGGGCATTGCCGAGGTAGTGAGCCCGCGAGCAGTAACGTAGAGCGGCACATTCCACCAATGATTTACAAGGGGCGTACAGGCCAGCCGCACTTTGCCGACTATTTGCGTCCAGAGGTGGAGAGTAGCCAACGTATCGGCCCATTCGGCAACAGGCAGCGCAGGCCAAGAGGAAGTAGGTGGCATATGCATCGTGCTAACTGGCAGAGATACGTAAACGAAAGCAACTCCTGTGTGCTAGGAAAACGCTTGGGGGCTCCTAGCAGTGCTTGATGGGTCGCCGGCTCACGGGAGGTTGAAGCGTTCTGCTAACCTAGGAAAACTACTGATATGTACCTCTACCTCAGACGAGAAACTGTATAATCGCCCGATGTAGTTGGTGTAGGGTTTGACTGCCACGCTACCCTAGGAAAACGGGTAGAATGCCCGCTGCTGGTTACTAACTACGCAAAACAATCACTAGGCCGAAACCTAGCACAAAGCCCGACACTGTGCCGGGCTTTGTGCTAGGTTTCGGCCTAGTACAGTACTTAGGCGCCGACTAGTTGCGGCTGGTGTTGTGGGGCCGCTGGCGTGGTAGTTTCCGTGTGCCGGTCGCGGTAGGCGCGCTCGAAGATGAGTGGGAAAATAAAGAGCGTGAGCACGGTACCCGTGATGAGGCCCCCAATCACTACAATGGCAAGCGGCTTTGAGGTTTCGGAGCCGATGCCCGTGCTCAGGGCAGCCGGCAGCAGGCCAATAGTAGCCATTAGGGCCGTCATCACGACGGGGCGCACGCGGGTGGTCACGCCGTCGAAAATGCTGTCGTCGAGGCTCATCCTTCGGAGCAGATTCTGCTTAAAGACCGAGATGAGAATCACCCCGTTCTGAATGCAGATGCCAAACAGGGCAATGAACCCAATGCCTGCCGATATGGAGAAGTTGGTATGCGTAAGCAGGAGTGAGGCTATTCCGCCAATAATGGCAAATGGCACGTTCAACAACACCAGCCCAGCATCTTTGAGGTTGCTGAAAAGAATGAACAGAATAAAGAAAATCAGGCCCAGAGATATGGGCACTACCTGCATGAGGCGCTGAGTGGCGCGGCGCTGGTTTTCAAAGTCGCCGGTCCACTTCATTGAGTACGCTTTGGGCAAGCTCACCACCTCGTCTACCTTCTTTTGTGCTTCCTCAATGGTCGAGCCCATGTCTCGGCCCCGAATGCTGAACTTGACGGCGGCAAAGCGCTTGTTGTCGTCGCGGTAAATCAGCGAGGGGCCATTTACGGGCAGAATGTGTGAGATTTCCGCAATCGGAATCATTTTGCCAGCCAAGGTGGGCACCATCAGGCGGCTGATTTCGGCTGGGGTTTGGCGAAACTGTTCCTCGTACCGCACCCGCACCGGAAACTTCCGCTCGCCCTCGTAGAGCTGCGTGGCTTGCTTGCCGCCCACGGCCATTTCCAGCACCGCGTTGGCGTCGGTTTTGCTTATCCCGTAGCTGGCCATTAGCTGCTCATCTAGTTCCACGTGCAACTCAGGCTGGCCCACGTTGCGCAGCAGCCCAAGGTCGTCGATACCGGGTATGTCCTTCAGTACGTTGTACACTTCCCGGGCCTTGCCTTCCATCACCTCCAGATCGGTGCCATAAATCTTGACAGCAATGGAGCCTTTTACCCCCGAAGCAGCCTCCTCCACGTTATCCATAATGGGTTGCGAAAAGTTGAATACTACCCCCGGAAAGCGCGCTAACTGGCTTTTCATATTGTCAATGAGCTTCTCGCGGTACGCCGCGTGCTTCATCTTATTCTGTACTTCCTTCGTGTGCTTTATCTGCACCAGAAACTCATTATTGTAGAAGCCCGTGGGGTCGGTGCCATCATTGGGGCGTCCCGTTTGGCTAACCACGTCTGAAACCTCGGGGTAGGAAAGGAACACCCGGCGCATCTCGTTGCAAAGCTTGTTTGACTCATTGAGCCCAATGCTGAGCGGCAGCTGTGCCCGCACGTAAATGGAGCCCTCGTTCAGCTCCGGCAAGAACTCGGAACCCAGAAACTTGAACGCGCCCAGCCCCACCACAACTGCCACCGTGGCCAGCAGCAGGCTTACGGCTTTGTGCCCGTATGTGACCCGAAAGAAGCCTTGGGCTCCGCGGTTAATGCCCCGCACGAAAAAGTTGTCCTTTTCCCGCACATCCTTGTTCAGCAGAATGCTCGTGAGCACCGGTACTAGGGTCAGGGTGAAGATAAGTGCCCCGAGCAAGGCGAAACCCAGCGTCCAGGCCAGGGGCGAAAACATCTTGCCTTCCACCTTCTCAAAGGCAAAAATTGGCAGCAGGGCCGTGATGATGATGGCCTTCGAGAAGAAGATAGCCTTTCCCATGTCGCGGCCGGTTTTCTTGATCAGGCCAAGCTTTGCTAGGTGGTTAAACCGCTGCATGCCCACCCGGTGCGCCTTGTGGTCGAGGGCAACAAACAACCCTTCCACCATCACCACGGCCCCATCGATGATGATACCAAAGTCAATGGCGCCCATGCTCAGTAGGTTGGCGCTCATGCCCTTCAGGCGCAGGCAGATGAAGGCAAACAGCAGCGCCAGCGGAATAATAACCGATACAATAACAGTGGTGCGCCAGTCGGCCATGAACAGAAACACAATCACCGTCACGAGCACAATGCCTTCGAGCAGGTTATGAATCACCGTTTCCGTGGAGAAGTCGATGAGTTGCTGCCGGTCGTAGAAGGTTTCGATCTGCACGTCGCGGGGCAAAATCTTCTCGTTCAGCTCACGCACCTTCGTCTGGAGGCTGGCAATAACTTCCGAGGGGTTTTCGCCCTTGCGCATCACCACAATGCCTTCCACCATGTCGTCATTCAGCCCGCGGCCCACTTTACCCAAGCGCGGTAACGCTGACTCTCGCACTACGGCCACATTTTTAATCAGAATAGGGGCCCCATTCACGTTTCTGATGACGGTGTTGTTGATATCGGAAATGTTGTTGAGCAGCCCAATGCCGCGCACCACGTAGTTCTGCTGGCCTTGGTTAATCACGTCGCCGCATACATTGATGTTGGAGCGCTGAATGGCCTCGTACACATCCAGAGGCGTAATAGCGTAGGTATGCAGCTTGCTCGGGTCGACGCTGATTTCGTAGCTTTTCACCTCGCCCCCAAAGCTGTTCACGTCGGCCACGCCCGGCACCGATTTCAGGTTACGCTCAATTACCCAGTCCTGAATGGTCTTCAGCTCGCGCACCGATTTGGTTTTGCTTTCCAGCGTGTACCGATAAATCTCGCCGGTTGGGCCGTACGGCGGCTGCACCTCCGGGTCGATGTTATCGGGCAGATCTACGCCAGCTAGTAAGTTGTTAACCTGCTGCCGAGCAAAGAAATCCTCCACGCCATCCTCAAAAATCACCTTCACCACCGATAGGCCGAAAAGTGAGGTAGAGCGTACGCTCGATTTCTTCTGGACTGGGTTGAGCCCGATTTCAATGGGGGCCGTCACGAACTTCTCGATTTCCTCGGCGGAGCGCCCGGGCCACTGCGTGATAATGGTGATTTCCGTGTTCGTGACGTCCGGAAACGCCTCAATGGGCGTGTTGCGGTAGCTGATAACGCCGGCCACCACCGTCACTAGGGTCATCAGAAAGACGAACCCTCGATTTTTAAGCGAAAAGGCTATGATACCTTCGATGAACTTGTTCATGACTAGGGGGTAAAGCGCTAGTAATCGGATAAGCGGATGGAGCCTGCGCCGAAAATTTGGTGGCGAAAAGGCAAGGGTTTGGCTGTCAGCCCTGCCTAGGGCGACTTCTATGCACCAACCTGTTGGCTCCTGCTCTCTAAAGAATTAGTCGTTGAATTGCTGGTATAGCAGCAGCTGATTTTTGGCAATAATGGCGTCGCCTTCTCGCACGCCGGAGGCCACATAACTTACATCACCTACGGTTTTAGCCACTTTTACCTCGCGGGTTTCCACATGGCGACGGTCTTTGTACACCATAATAAAATGGCGGTCTTTGTCGAAAATGACCGACTGGGCCGGTACGGCTAGCATCTTTTCGTTTTCGATGTTGTACACCTTAATTTGGGCGTACATCTCGGGTTTTAGTAGGTAGCCCGGGTTTGGCAGGCGCACCCGCACGCGCATCACCTTGCTTTCGGGGTCCAGCACGTTAAATACCTTATCAATGCGGCCGGTGAAATGCTTGTCGGGGTAAGCCAGGGTTGTGACGTCGGCACTATAGCCGGTCTTCACCTTGGCAATATCCGACTCGAACACGTTGGCCATAATCCAGATGTCGTCGAGGTTGCTGACGGTGAACAGGTTGCCCACATTATCGGCGTTAAACTGCATGTGGTCCGAGACGTTCTTCTCGGTGATAAAACCCGAGATGGGCGCCCGCAACGTGTAGGTGCCATCAGATGAAACGCCATATATGCTGAGCTGTTTGCGGCTTTTGCCCGCGTTGCCCTGGGCTTTGCGCAGCTCCTGGCGGGCCAGGGTAACATCGCGCTCTGAGGCTAGGCCCGCTTGAAACTGATCTTCTAGCACCTGCAGGTTTTTGCGGGCAATGTCGAGGTCGGTGCCTGCGCTGCTGTTCTGGTTCTGCAGGTCGGCAATTTCTCCGCTTTTAATAACGGCCAGGATTTGGCCTTTCGTGACGTGGTCGCCGAGCTCTACGCTGAGTTGCTCCACCACGCCTCCTACCAACGGGTACACTTTCACGGTTCGGTCGCCATCAGTAGCAATCTGGCCTGAGAGCACCAACTCGTTGCGCACGGGCTGTACCCGCACGGTATCTAGCTGCAACTCCCGCAGCATCTGATCAGAAAGAATAAAGCTTGCTTCAGCTTTAGGGCTGGCATCGGTTTCTGGCTCAGAGCAGCCCGCTAGGGCAAGGGCAAAAGCAACGGGCAGGTAGGGGAGAAGGCGGCGGTTCATATGAGGTAACAGCATGAGGGTTCTAGAGAAAAATGGGGCTAGTCGACGCGTGTGAGCGAGGGGTAAAGCTGGATAAAGGGCAAGTCTTACTCGGCGCGAAACACCGGGCGGCCGATGGCCAGGTTTAGCTGCTCGAAGGCTCGCAGCCGGCTGGCCCGGAGGTTGTTGAGTTGCACCAAGTTGTTCTTGTAGCTCTCGTAGAAATCCAGATACTCGACAAGGCTCAGGTTGCGCTTGGCGTAGCTTTCATCAATGCCCTTCATGAGGCGGTCGAAGTCCGTTGTGTGGCCGTCGGCGCTTTGGTACAGTTGGTCGGTTTGGCGGGCTTGGCGCCAGGCTTCCTGCACCTCGTTCTGTACCATCAGCTGCTGTTGGGTAAGCTGGGCCTTGCTGAGCTCAATTTGGTGTTGCGCCGTGCGGATGTTGCCTTGGTTGCGGTTGAAAATAGGCACCGCAATACCCAGCGTTATCGCATTGTAGTTCTGGATATAGTTGCCGGCCCGGTCGTAGACGTATCCCACGGCCAAGTCAGGGGTTGCTAGGGCGCGTTGTAGGCGTAGGTTCTGAGTTTGTTGTTGCACGGCTGCCTGCCGCGCCTTCACGTCGGCGCGAGTAACTTGGGCCGAGTCAATGAGTTGGATTTCCGTACGCCCGGCCAGCGAAAGGGCCAGCAGGCGTTTGGCATCGGCTAGGGGGTAGTAATAGGCTCCCGTGGTGTCGCGCAGCAGAATGCGCAAGTCGGCTTGCTGACTGGCAATTTCATTGAGCAACATCTGGCGTTCATTGCGCAGCTGAAACAGAAACGCCCGTAAGCGAATCACTTCCTTTAGGGCCACATTGCCTTTCGAATACTGGCCCTCGTAGAGGCTGACGGTGCGTTGGAAGCTAGCCACTTCCTGATTGTACACGCTTACGCTTTGCTGCTTATAGTACAGGTCGTAGAAGGTGCCCCGGAGCTGGAAGCGCAGGGTGCGGAGCAAGTCTTCCAGAGTAAACTGCTCGACTAAAGTGTTCTGCTGCGCCACGCTAGTGGCGGCCTTGCGGCGGCCTGCAATTGAGAAAAGCTGCTGCACCTGCACAATGGTGTTACCAGTGCGCGATACGTCCAGCGTTTTGCCGGTGAACTGGTTATACGCGTTCTGCTCTATCGAAAAAGTGGGGTTGTCCCAGAGGCGGGCCTGCAAAATTTGGGCTTCCGCCGCCGATACGTTGTAGCGCTGGGCCAGCAAGCTGAGGTTGTTCTGCACAAAGCGCTGTTCTGCGCTGGCCAGAGTCAGGCGGAGGGTATCATTGCTGAGCGGGGCGCTGAAGGCAGAACGAGAGCAAAAGCTGAACAGTAAAGCTACTATCAGCAGAAAAGAGGAGCGTTGCATATCCGGTATTCGGTTTGGATATGCAAGAGTACGGGCCCCGTATTAGGGCAGAATTAGAGGTAGATTAGAAACGGATTAGAACCGAAAAACTTTTCCAAAAACGCGGTTCGGGGCGTGTAATTGGCCTGTTTCAGTGGATCAGACTTCTTCCTTGTGTCTGAGAAAGCGCCCGGGCTGGTTTCGGCTCTCAGGGTAGGTAGTGGGAATAAGATGTGACGGAAACACGAATTGCTCATGGCGTAGCTATAGTAGGCAACGCACCGGAAAAGCCAGGTGCGGCACAAGTCTACGCCAGCGGTATTAGAGCCAGATTAGAACTACAGAAGTACGGGGTAGCTTGCTCAAACTACAGGCCTGGGCTCGCCAGGGAAGTGGCTACCTGTTCGTGCGCCAGAGGGTTTGAGCTGCTACGGAACCTAGTCGCCGAACGTAACTTCAGCTAAAGTGCCTTCGTGCAGGCCGGAGGCGATAACCAACTCGCCGCCGTGCAGCTGCACAATGCGACGGGCTAGGGGTAACCCAACTCCGTGCCCTACCAAGTTGCGGGCGTTATCGGCCCGGAAAAACGGCTGATAAATGTACGGCAGGTCCTTGGGGCTAATACCAATGCCGTGGTCCTGAATCCGGATGCGGCGTTTCCCAGGCGTATAGTCGAGGCGTATTTCTACCGGCTCCTTGTCGGGGGAATATTTCAGGGCATTATCAAGCAAGTTGGTAAGTGCCCGGCAAAGAAGCTGACGGTTGCCACGCACCTCAAGCTGTTCAGCCTGTTCCGGAAGGCTACCTAATACTACCTGAACTCGAAGGCGCTGCTCGGGCGCTATAGCTTCCCGAGCTTCCCACACCAACTCATCAAGCCGGATGATATCGGTAGCGCCGCTAGTTGTCTGGGTTAGGTCGAGTAGGTTGTTGATAAGCAGCTTCATCTCCTGCAACTCAAGCAGCACGGAGCTAATTCCCTGCTGGTAATCTGCTGGCGTGCGGTTGCGGTTCAGTAGTACCTGCAGCTCGCCGATACTAGCCGTAAGCGGGGTCCGAAGCTCATGCGAGGCGTTGCTGACAAAGGTGCGCTGCACCTCAAACCCATCTTCGAGGCGCTCCAGCATGCGGTTGAAGGTGTGGGCCAGGCGGGCTATTTCATCTTTTGAGTTCCCTTGTTCGCTTACCCGCAGGTGCAAATCTTGGGTTGTAATTCGGTCTACTTGGTCATTTACGGCCGCAATAGGGGCTAAGACTTTGCCCGCAAACAAGCGTCCGGCTACATAAATGACCACCAAGCTGGCCGAAAAAATGCCGGCCAACACCATAACCAGATGCTGCAGCCGGGCCTTACCGGAAATATTCTGGGCCGCTGCTACAATAATAAACTTACCCTGGTTGTCATTGTAAAATATGCCCACCGCATGGCGAGGACCCAAATCAAAGTACACCTCCTTCTCTAGCAGAATCTGGGCTAAAATCTTGTCAGGAACCCGAACATCCTGATGTTGCTCAATGAAGCGAGGCTGCAGCTTGGCGTCATAGATCTGGAGTATCTCGTCGGTAAGGGTGCGGAGGTAACGCTTCTGAAACGCCCGGAAGGCTTCGGTCCGCAGCTCGTCCTCTTCCAGAAAAACGTAGCCCGTCACCTCGGCCCGGTCTCGCAGGCGCTGCTGAAATTCGTCGCGGGTGTAGTCGGCGTGTAGGATGTAGGTGAAGGTCATGGCCGCCAGCAGAATGACAGCCACCAACCCCAAGAATAGCCACGTCAGACGGTTACGAATAGTCATGCAGAAAATTTACTAGGTCGGAAAAGCAAGCAAAGGTGCGCCTCGACCTACGATTCGCTCCGCAATACATAGCCCATGCCCACCACCGTATGAATTAGCTTTTGGCCAAAGCCCTTATCAACCTTGTTGCGCAGGTAGTTCACGTACACGTCTACTACATTCGAGCCCGCATCAAACGATTCTTCCCACACATCGGCGGCCAGCTCGGCCCGGCTTAGCACCCGGCCGGGGTGGCGCAGTAGCAGCTCTAGCAACCCAAACTCGCGGGCCGTAAGCTTGATGGTCTGACCTGCGCGGGTTACGGTTTTGGCTGCCGTATTAAGCGTAAGGTCTTGAAAAGAAAGCACTGAGCCTTTGGCCTGTTGCCCCCGCCGGCGAACTAGCGCCCGCACGCGGGCCACTAGCTCCGGAAAATCAAAAGGCTTCACGAGGTAATCATCTGCTCCATCCCCGAACCCAAGCAATTTATCTTGGGTGGTGCCCAGGGCCGTGAGCAGTAGCACCGGCGTTTGCTGGTCATGCTCCCGTAAGGCTTGCAACACCTCCAGCCCACTGAAATAAGGCAGAATGACATCTAGAATCACTAGGTCGTAGGAGTGGGTGAGGGCTAACTGACGACCAAAACGGCCATCATAGGCTACCTCCAGCTCAAACCCTTCTTCTTCCAATCCGCGCCGAATGAAGGCCGATACTTTGGGCTCATCCTCAACAAGTAAAATCTTCATAGTGGCACGTGAGTCGCTCGAAAGTAGGTTGCGGCCTGCTAAGTCCCTAGGGCCGATGTGGTCCCGTCAGTTAGTCTTCGTCTTCATAATCCAGCCCCAATAGTTGATTGAGGGCCTGTTGAATTTCGCTGGCGGCGTGCATCTGGCCAGCTTCTCGGGCCACACTCAGGCCTTTTCGGTAAACCTTTTCGGCTTCCTCGGGCTTTTCTAAGTGCTGCAGCATCTTGCCGGCGTGGTAATACGTACCCACGTACTCCGGATGCTCGTCCAGTAGCTTTTGGTAATACTCCATAGCCCGTAGAGGCTCCGTAGTGCGGTATTCCGTGGCCAGCGCGTAAATCGTAAACGGGTCAGTGGGGTCGTCTTGGTAGAAGGCTAAGAGTTGCTGTAAGCGGCTGGGCGTAGTTTCCATGGGGCAGTAGTTTTGAGTATCTTTGCCCCCAAATTTGGGACTTTCCCTGTCTTCTCCTCATATAAGTAGCCGTAGATGAAGTTTCTCGTTTGCATCAGCAACGTGCCTGACACGACCACAAAGATTACGTTCACACCTGATAACCAGCAATTTAATAAGGCTGGGGTGCAATTTGTAATCAATCCTTGGGATGAGTATGCACTCACTCGCGCCATTGAATTAAAGGAGTCGCAGGGTAGCGGCACCGTCACTGTGCTCAACGTTGGCGAGGCTGACACCGAGCCGAACATCCGGAAGGCCCTGGCCATTGGCGCCGATGATGCCATCCGTGTGAATGCTCACCCCAAAGATGCCTTCTTTGTGGCCCAGCAGATTGCTGCCATAGCTAAAGATGGTGGCTACGACGTGATTCTGATGGGTAAGGAAAGCATTGACTACAATGGCTTCCAGGTGCATGGCATGGTAGGCGAGCTGCTCGGCATCCCGACGGTGGCGCCCGCCATGAAGCTGGACATGAGCGGCAACACCGCAACGCTCGAGCGTGAAATCGAAGGTGGTAAGGAAATCGTGGAAGTGAATACGCCCTTCGTGGCGAGTTGCCAGCAGCCTATGTGCGAGCCCCGCATCCCGAACATGCGCGGCATCATGACGGCCCGTACCAAGCCGCTGAAAGTAGTAGAGCCTACCGGCGACGCTGCCCGCACAGAAGTAGCCGCTTACGCGCTGCCCGCCCAGAAGCAGGGTGTAAAGCTCATCCCTGCGGAAAGCGCCGGCGACCTGATCCGTCTGCTCCGCAACGAAGCAAAAGTTATCTAATTAAACAGAATGAGCTGGAAGGTATGCGGTTAAAAAGCACCTGCTCTAAGCATACCTTCCAACTCACTACTCATAACTCCTCAGAAAATGTCTGTTCTAGTTGTTGTTGAATGTGATGGCGGCGAGGTAAAAAAATCCTCGCTGGAAGTAGCTTCTTACGGTAGCCAGGTAGCTCAGCTGCTCGGCACCACGGCTACCGCAGTAGCAGTGGGCGAAGTTACCGAAGCGAACCTGGCCCAGCTGGGCGAGCAGGGCATCACGAAAGTGCTATACGATGCGGAGCCCCGCCTCAAGGATTTTGTAAACGGAGCCTATACCAAGCTCATCGCTGCCGCCGCGCAGAAAGAAGATGCTAAGGTGCTGGTGCTGGCTAACTCCAACATTGGGGCAGCCGTTGGCTCGCGCCTTTCTATCCGGTTGCAGGCTAGCCTGGCTACCAACGTGGTTGAGCTACCCAAAATGGACGGCGGCAGCTTCACGGTAAAGCGCGGCGCCTTCTCGGGCAAAGCCTTTGCCGACGTGAAACTCGACGGCGAGCGGAAAATCATTGCCGTAAAGAAAAACTCGATTGAGGCGCTGCACGAAGCTGGCAAAACTGCGCAAGTAGAGTCATTCTCTGCTCAGCTAACGGATGCCGACTTTACCGATGCTCCCAAGCAGGTAATTATGCAGGACCAGGCCGGTGGCATTCTGTTGCCCGAAGCCGACAAGGTAGTATCAGGCGGCCGCGGTATGAAAGGCCCCGAGAACTGGCACCTGATTGAGGAGCTGGCCAAAGCACTGGGTGCGGCAACAGCTTGCTCCAAGCCTGTATCAGACGTAGACTGGCGCCCTCACCACGAGCACGTAGGCCAGACGGGCATCACCGTTTCTCCGAACCTGTACATTGCCTGCGGTATTTCGGGCGCTATTCAGCACCTGGCCGGCGTAAACTCCTCGAAGGTAATTGTGGTCATCAACAAAGACCCCGAGGCCCCGTTCTTCAAAGCCGCTGATTATGGCATTGTAGGCGATGTGTTCGATGTGCTGCCCAAGCTCACGCAGGCAGTAAAAGAGTTAAGCTAGAGCCATTAAGTACTAGGGTCTCAGGAATAAGGAACCGCCACCAAGCGAAGCCAAATATCCTGAGACCCTAAGTCTTTTTTAGCCGTATGCAGGTTGATACGCCGGGTTTAGTTTCTTTTGCATCCAGAATCTATTCTTGCGCTAGCCCATTTATCTGGTCTGGTTTCCAGTACCTACGTTTCTAAGCCCCTCATTTCCTTTGAAAAAGATACCGCTCGAAATTCTGGGCCTGTCGTCCAGCCAGTCGCAGTCGGGCTCATTTGCCCTTATTCTGGGTGAAAAGACCGGCAACCGACGCCTACCGATCATCATCGGTATGTTTGAGGCGCAGAGTATCGCCATCCAGATAGAGAAGATTAATCCGAACCGGCCGCTGACCCACGACCTGTTCAAGTCTTTTGCTGAGCAGGTGCACGTAGCCGTGCTGGAAGTACTGATTTCGGACCTGAAGGAAGGTGTGTTCTATTCCAAAATTGTGTGCTCCGACGGAGCCAGCACCTTTGAGCTTGACTCGCGCCCTTCTGATGCTATTGCCATTGGCCTGCGTTTCGGAGTGCCAATTTTCACGGTAGAAAGCGTGCTGAGTGAAGCCGGCATCATCCTGTCGGACCTCGATGAGAATGCCGATGAGGACGATGACGACACCGACGAGGACGAAGACGAGGACAACGACCAGCCCTCGCCGAAGCCTTCGGAGCCCCGCGACCCTAGCGGCCAAGTTTCGTTGGATGAGCTGACCAAAATGCTGGCCCAGGCCCTGGAGCGTGAAGACTACGAGAAGGCCGCCAAAATCCGCGACGAACTCAACAAGCGCAACGACTAGCTTTGCGGTTAGTGCTTGCCTAGTGATGTACAGAACGACTTTCTGCCAGCTGGCAGAAAGTCGTTCTGCTTTTTCGGTGGCTCAGCTATTACCCAAGCTACTTATGCGGTTGTCCGTACCTTGCTGGCTCAACCTCCCGTTTGTATTTGCTGCACATGGATTCTACTACCCCCGCCGCTGACCTGAACCTGCGCTACCCCATTGGCCAGGCCGTACTGCCCGACGAACCCCTTGACCGCGGTACCCGCACCGCCTATATGGCCCAGATAGCCACGCTACCTGACCAAGTGCGCGCCACCGTGGCCGGCCTGACGCCCGCCCAGCTGGACACGCCGTATCGGCCGGGCGGTTGGTCAGTAAGGCAGGTACTGCATCACCTGCCTGATTCGCATATGAACAGCTACATCCGCTTTAAGCTGGCTCTTACCGAGGATAACCCCACCGTGCGGCCCTACGAGGAGCAGGCGTGGGCCGAGCTACTTGATACCGAGGCAACGCCAGTGGCCGTATCGTTGGCGCTCTTGGAGGCGCTGCACATCCGGTGGGTGAAGCTGCTGCGCAACCTAACCGATGCACAATGGGCGCGCACGTTCTATCATCCTGGCACGCAGCGCAAGTTCACCCTTGATCAAGCCCTAGTATTATACGCCTGGCACGGCCGGCACCACTTGGCGCACATCACGGAGCTTCGGCGTCGTGAGCAGTGGTAAAGCACAGTTCGACCTCAACACAGCCCTAGTAAAAAGGCCCGTACTCAAGCTGAGTACGGGCCTTTTTACTAGGGCTGTTGCTGGAAGAAGCCTAAATATTAATGGCTTCATCGGTGGTAGCGGCAGCCAAGCCACCTTCCGTTTCGTCGTCGACCTTTTTGGCGGCGCGCACTAGGCTGCTGCTGAAGATAAACTCCTTGAGTTCGGGCACCTGGGCATTCAGAATTTCGTCCTTATTGCCGTCCCAGAGTTTTTGGCCTTTGTAGAGGAAGATGATATGGTCGCCAATTTCGATGACGGAGTTCATGTCGTGGGTTACTACCACCGTCGTGATGCCGTACTCGTGGGTGATTTCGTGAATCAGCTCGTCAATCTTGATGCTGGTGAGCGGGTCGAGGCCGGAGTTGGGTTCATCGCAGAACAGGTAGGTACAGTTGGGCGCAATAGCGCGAGCAATGCCCACCCGTTTTTTCATACCGCCCGAAATTTCAGAAGGCATTTTGGTACCTGCATTTTCCAGGCCCACGCGCTTCAGGCAAAATTCTACCCGGTCGCGGCGCTCTTCGCGGCTCATGTCGGGCGTGAGCATCTTGAGCGGAAACTCCACATTCTCATACACCGTCATCGAGTCGAACAGCGCTGAGCCCTGAAACAGCATCCCGATTTTTCGACGGATATCCTGCCGAATGTTCACTTTGTTGTTGGTGAAGGCCGTACCATCGAACGTGATACTGCCCAGGTCAGGCTTCATCAGGCCCACAATGCACTGCAGCAGCACTGATTTACCCGTACCCGAGCCGCCGAGCAGCAAGTTGCATTTGCCAGTTTCGAAGGTGCACGTAATGCCCTTTAGCACCTGGTTGCCGTCGAAAGCTTTCTGAACGTTATGAACTTCAATCATTTCTTAAGGTCTTGGGAGTTCGGGAGCCTAGGGCCGGAAAGTGAGGCAACTGTTCAAGCATGGCGCGAAAACCAGCTGCCAAGCACCAGAAACCCGAACAAATCAGAGAAGCAGCGCGGCCAGCACAAAGTCGGCCACCAAGATGGCAATAATGGAGTTGTTCACGGCTGTGGTGCTAGCGGCGCCAACTTCCAAGGCACCACCTTGGGTGTAGTAGCCTTTAAACGACGAAATAGCCGAGACCAGGAAGGCAAATACCACCGACTTGATCAGGGCAAATACGATGTTGTAGGGAATAAAGTCGGTGCGAATACCTTCTACATATTCCTGCGCCGAAACTGCCCCGGTGAGCGTGCCTGCCAAGTAGCCCCCAATGATGGACAAGGCCATTGCTAGAATTACCAGCAACGGGAACATCAGCATGGAGGCTATAATACGTGGCAACACCAGATACGAGGCAGAGTTAATGCCCATTACTTCCAGTGCCGCTACCTGCTCTGTGATGCGCATAGTGCCGAGGCCGCCCGCAATGCTGGAGCCCACTTTGCCTGCCAGCACAATACTGGTAATAGTTGGGGCCAGCTCCAGAATCGTCATTTCGCGCACCATATAGCCGATGGTGCTTTTCGGAATGAGCGGGTTAGTTAGGTTATAAGCAATCTGAACGCAGGTTACGGCCCCGATAAAGGCCGATACGATGGCGACAATAAAAATGGAGTTGATGCCAATGACGATGCACTCATCAATAGTGCGGTTCCACAGCACTTTAAAACGCTCTTTCCGCGTGAGCATGCTCTGCAGGAAAAGCAGAAATTCACCGAAGGTTTTGACCATAAAAGCGAAAAAGAAAAGAAAAGCGGAAACTTGCGGTGGTAGGATACGCCGGGCATAGTGCCGAGCTGAACTCCTTACGTAAAAACCGATTCAGAAATCAAAGGAATGCAAAAAAATATCGTTGTAACGGGTGGCACCAAAGGAATTGGGCGCGCCCTGGTGTTACGCTTCCTGCAAGCCGGCCACCCCGTCATTACCTGTGCCCGCTCCGCTCCTGATTTAGAGGAATTGCAAGCCGCTGCTACCAAGCAAATTCCGGGTGCCGTGCTGCATACCATGCCCGCCGACTTAAGCCAGCGTGAAGACGCCGTCCGCTTTACGGAATTTGTGCGAAAGGTAGGAGAGGTAGCAGTGCTCATTAACAACACCGGCTCTTTTATTCCCGGCCGCTTGCAAGATGAGCCCCAGGATGGCTCTCAGCTGCGCCGCATGCTGGAAGTAAATCTGCTGAGTGCCTACGACGTGACCCAAGGCCTTCTGCCGGGCATGCTGGCCCAAAAATCGGGGCACATATTCAACATCTGCTCTACGGCAAGCCTCACGGCTTACCCCAACGGTGGCTCGTATGGTATTGCTAAGCACGCGCTACTGGGCATGACGCGCAACCTGCGCGAAGAACTGAAAGATGCTGGCATTCGGGTGACGGCTGTGCTGCCGGGCGCTACGCTCACGGCCAGCTGGGAAGGGGTGGATCTGCCCGCGGAGCGATTTATTAAAGCCGAAGACGTAGCCGAAGCTATTTTTGGCACCTACAGCCTTTCGCCCCAGGCCGTGGTAGAAGAACTGCTGATTCGGCCCCAACTCGGCGACTTGTAACGCGCTGCAGGCCTAGTAGCACTAGGCCTATTCAGGAGCTGAGGGTTTGGCTACCACAGTACCCTAGTAACTTAGGGCTGCGACGTGAGCTTTCCCTTACCCGTGATGCCCAGTTCCAGTAACGGTACGGCGCCGGCATAATACACCGTGCCCGTGCCGGCGTGCGTGCCAGCCAGTAAGCGCGCCGGCCGAACGTACGCGTTGCCGCTGCTGTCGAAGTTGGTTTGCAGGTACACCTCCTGCAGCGGTAGCTCGGTGGCGTACAGGCTGCCATTGCCGCCTAGGGTGTGGTGCAGCTCCGAAGCCGTGCCGCTTAGGTAGATGTCGCCGAGCTCGTATTGGCTCATGCCCAGGTAGGTACTGGCCAGGTTCAGGTGGTAGTCGCCGGAGCCGATGAGGTGGGCAAATAGGGTATCAGCGCGAAACGTGCCCACGGTACGAATATCGGCCTCGCCCCGCAGAAACATGCCCGATAGGCGAGGCGTGTGCAGCGTTACTTCCCGAGGTGTATTGTAGCGCCGAACCCAGTTGCAGCGACTGCTATTGCGGATGGTCAGGTAGCCGTCGGCTTCCTCCAGCCGGATATCTTCCTGCAAATTCTGGCCGGCCCGCACCTCGGCGTAGGTTTCTGTATCCTGCACCAGCAGTACCGTTACGTTGTCGTAGGTAGTCAGCGTGTGGAAGGGCTGCAGGGCACGGCGCTCAGTTCGAATGCTGCCGGTGCTGGTGAAACAGCCTGCCTCATTTTCCTTCTGGCAGCCTGATAATGTGAGGACGACTGCTACTCCTGCCGCAAGCCCACGTAAAAGCCGCCAGGGGGCGCTAACTTGCGGCCATAATTCAAACCAATACATTTACCTACAGCTATGGACCTAAGCGGCAAGGTAGCCATTATCACAGGCGTCAGCAAAGGCATTGGGCGCGCCACGGCCGAGGCCTTGCTGGCGCGCGGAGCCGTAGTGGCCGGTTGGGGACGCACCGCGCCCGAAGGACTGCAGCACGAGCGGTTTCAGTTTTTTGAGTGCGACATCCGCAACGAGGTAGCCGTGCAGGAGGCCTTTACCAATACCCAGCGCGAGCTAGGACCGGAAATTCATGTGTTGGTGAATAATGCTGGCATCGGCAACTTCGGGCCCATTGATGGCTTCTCTTCTGAAGAGTGGCACGCCATGTTTGATACCAATGTGCACGGCTTATTTTATTGCACGAAAGCGGTACTGCCACAAATGAAAAAGCAACGCGCAGGTCATATCATCAACGTCGCGTCGTTGGCAGGTACAGCGGGGACGGCAAACCTGGCTGGCTATTGCGCCACCAAGTATGCGGTGCGCGGCTTTTCTGATGCGTTGTTTAAGGAAGTGCGGCCCGATGGTGTGCGCGTGACCTGCCTGATGCCGGGCTCGGTGGAAACCAACTTCAACAACGCTACCCCCGGCCAGCAGCCCGACCCGCACAAAATGCAACCCGAAGATATTGCCGCCGCCATAGTGCACGCCCTGGAGGCGCCCCAAACGGTGATGATTTCCGAGCTGCAAATGCGACCTACGCAGCCCAAATAAGAAAAAGTACTAGGCCTCCAGCCGGTTCAAACCCTAGTAGGGGCTAGTGCAATGTCGGTCTGCCGACTACGTTTACAGATGCGCCGCCAGGGCAACCCGCAATACACCTTATGGTAGAAGTACAACACCTAACCAAAACCTTTGGCACCCAAGCCGCCGTCAACGATATCAGCTTCACGGTGGGTAAGGGCGAAATCCTGGGCTTTCTGGGGCCGAACGGGGCGGGCAAGTCCACGACGATGAAAATTGCCACTGGCTACCTGCCGCCCACTTTCGGGACGGTGGTAGTGGATGGCTTCGACGTGCAAACCCATCCGCTAGAAGTGCGCCGCCGCGTGGGCTACCTGCCGGAGCACAACCCCCTGTACCTGGATATGTATGTGCACGAGTACCTTGAATTCATTGGCTCGGTGCACGGCCTTTCGGGGAGCCAGTGCCGCCAGCGGGTAAAGCAGATGGTAGACCGCGTAGGGCTAGGGCGGGAGCAAAACAAGCAGATTGGGGCGCTTTCTAAGGGTTACCGTCAGCGCGTAGGGCTAGCGCAGGCCCTGATTCATGACCCCGGCGTACTAATTCTGGATGAGCCTACCACCGGCCTCGACCCCAACCAAATTGGCGAAATCCGCAATCTGATTCGGGAAGTAGGCCAGGATAAAACCGTTATTTTCTCTACTCATATTCTGCCCGAGGTAGCGGCGCTGTGCAGCCGCGCCGTCATCATCAACCGGGGGCAACTTGTGGCCGACTCGCCGGTGGCAGAATTAGGCGCCAAAGCCGCGGGCGAAACCATCATCCGGGCGGAGTTTGAGCAACCCATTGATCTAGTCCCACTGCGGGCGCTGCCAGGTATCAACCACGCTGAGCAGGAATCAGGCAACACCTACCGGATTCGGGCGGCGGCTGGCTCGGATCAGCGCGGGGCTATTTCCCGGTTGGCCTCGCAACAAGGCTGGGTGCTGCTTGGGTTGCGGCAGGAAGAGCAGTCCTTGGAGCAAGTGTTCCAATCGTTAACCAAATAAGCGGGGCTAGCCCTGTAACGCATTCTACCTAGCACATCCTTCGATGTACTCCATTCTTCGCAAAGAATTCAATTCCTTTCTTAACTCGCCGGTAGCGTATGTTGTCATCGGGGTGTTTCTGGTAGCAACCGGGCTGTTTGTATGGGTGTTTCCGGATAGCAGCGTGCTGGATTACGGCTTTGCTGATTTGCAGACGCTGTTTAACATGGCCCCCTGGATCTTTCTGTTCCTGATTCCGGCCCTGACCATGCGCACATTTGCCGAGGAGAAGAAGGCCGGTACCATTGAATTGCTGCTTACTCGTCCGCTAACCGATGGACAGATTCTAGGAGGGAAGTACCTAGCATGCCTGCTGCTGGCCTTGTTAGCGCTGCTTCCCACGTTGCTCTACTATTACTCCGTTTATCAGCTAGGCAACCCCCAGGGCAATATCGATTCGGCGGCTACGGTGGGTTCGTATTTAGGCCTTGTGTTGCTGGCGGCGGTGTTTTCGGCCATCGGTGTTTTTGCCAGTGCCATCACCCGCGACCAAATCATTGCCTTTCTGGTGGCGGTAGTAGGGTGCTTTTTGGTGTACTCTGGCTTCGATTCACTAGCCTCCGTGTTTGACGGAACCCCGGCCTACTACATTGGCCAGATGGGCATTGCGGCTCATTACCGCGACCTGAGCAAGGGCCTCATTGACTCCCGCGACCTACTGTATTTCCTGAGTTTGATTGCCGGCTTGCTGCTCGGAACCAAGCTAGTATTGCAAAGCCGTAACTGGTAGCCGCCCGAAAGACCATGTCTGAACAACTACCAACCCCAATACCCACTACCCGCAAACGCCGCGACCTCACGCGCTTTGGTTTGGCGCTGCTTGGCTTACTGTTGCTGAACTTCATCGGGAGTTTCTTCTTTTTTCGCCTCGATCTGACGGAGGAAAAACGCTATACCATGTCGCCGGCAACGGCTACGCTGCTTGAAAACCTTAAGCAACCCGTCACGGTGACGGTGTACCTTGACGGCGACTTCCCGCCCGCGTTCCGGCGCCTGCAGCAGTCGGTGCGCGAAACCCTAAACGAAATGCAGGTGTACGGCGGCGCGAACCTGCACTATGTCTTCGTCGATCCATCGGCAGCTGGCACCGAAAAAGCGCGCAACGAATATTACGCCACTCTGCTCAAGAAAGGCTTGCGGCCTACTAACCTGGGAGGCAACGAAAACGGCAAACGGGTTGAGAAGATCATTTTCCCATGGGCTACCGTGGCCGCAGGCGGCAAAGAACAGCAGGTGCTGCTGCTGCGCGGTAACCAAGCTGCGCCTTCTGATGTCCGACTCAACCAAAGCATAGAGGGCCTGGAATATGAACTGGCTAGCGCTATCCGGAAGCTGAACCCCGGGCAGCGCAAGCGCATTGGGGTGCTGGAAGGCCATGGGGAGCTCTCAAACGTGGAGGCCGGCGACCTAATTGGCTCTCTGCAGCAGTATTATGATGTGTTTCGGGTAAACCTGAATCAGGCCAAGCCTCAGGATTTACGCACCCTCAGTGCCATTATTGTGGCCAAGCCTGCCACGGCTTACACGGAGCCCGAAAAGTTTAAGCTAGATCAGTTTATCACACAGGGTGGTAATGCGCTGTTTTTCGTGGATGCCATGCGCGTGAACCTCGACAGTGCCAACCGCGGCGGCATGTTATCGTTTCCGCAGCAGCTAAACCTCGATGACCTACTCTTTAAGTACGGCGCGCGCATCAACCCCGACCTGATTCTGGATTTGAACTCCGGCGTCATTCCGTTGGTGACGGGCGCCCTCGGCGACAAGCCTAAAGTAGAGCCGATGCCGTGGCAGTTTTACCCGCTCATCAATAACTTCAGCCAGCACCCCATTACGCGCAACCTGGATGCAGTGTACACCAAGTTTGTGAGCAGCATTGATACCGTAAAGGCCGCCGGCATCCGCAAAACGCCTTTGCTGTTCACCTCACGCTACAGCCGGGTACTACCCTCACCGGTGCCCGTAAACCTCAACGACGCTCGGTTGGAGCCCAACCAAAGTTTGTACAAGCAGCAGTTCGTGCCGGTAGGCTACCTGTTGGAGGGGCAATTCAAATCGTTGTACGCTAACCGCGCGCAGCCCGGTACTACCCAGTTTCAGCCCGCCAACTCCCCGCAAGCTCGGCCAGCCAAAGTCCTTGTGCTATCCGACGGCGACTTTGTGCGCAGTGAGCTGGACCCCAAAACCGGCCGCCCGTTCCGCCTCGGCTTCGACCGTCTGGCCAACACCGAGTTTGCCAACCGTGAGCTGGTACTGAACGCCGTTGATTACATGCTAGATGAGTCGGGGCTGATTGCGGTGCGAGGTAAGCAGATTACACTGCGCCCCTTGGATAAGCTGCGCGCAGCAGAAGAGCGCCGTCGCTGGCAGCTCCTGAACCTGGCGGCGCCGCTGGGGTTGCTAGCCGTGTTTGGCCTAGTGCGCGCTTGGCGCCGCAAGCGGCGATATGCGTCGTTTTAGCGCCTAGGCAGGAAACACAGGAGAAAAGCTGATTACAGCCGGATATCGTCTTCGTGAATAAAGGTAGCGAGCAGGGTATGCAGTAAATCGTTGTCGGTTTCTGAGTAGGAAGCAAGAAACGAGCGACTCTCGGGGTTCTGATAGCCCGGAAGGTGCCGAAATTCCTCGGGGCTGAAAGCTTTAAAGCCCATGGACCATTGCGAGAAGTTGCGCGCCTGAATCGGACCATCGGCCAGCTTTATCAGCCGGAAGTGGCGCGTATCCTGCCGGATGCGCTCAAAGATGTAATCGACCTCTTCCTTCGGGCCCTCCAGCACCTGCATAATATCGCCGTGGCTATAGAGCAAGATGCCCGTCAGCTGATGATCCGTGTTCCAACGACGTGACTGCAACAGTAAATCTGCCAGGTCTTTTTCGGTCATAGGAGTCGTAGCCGAACTCTGATAAACTACGTGATGGAGCAGGGGAAACGTCATGAGCAAGAACTGGCCTGAGGGAATGGAAAGGCGAGGTAACTTTTTTGCTGAAATATTCCTATCTAGAAGCTTAAATAGGTGGGGTATGTATATTTTTTATTTCCTCAACTACGTCTCAGGCCGGAGCGATGCTAGCCCTGGCACATGGCTGGAGAGTTTCGCAGGAACCGTTTTCCCGCTGCCCGCCCATTTCTAAACCCGCTGCCGTTTCCTATCTTTGTCCTCTTCCAAAAAACGCCCCACCATCCCTACCTCTCTATGAAGTTCATCGTCTCGTCTTCCGCCCTGCTCAAGCAGCTCCAGAGCATCAATGGCGTGGTCACGAACAATCCTGTGGTGCCGATTCTGGAAAACTTCCTGTTCGAAATCGAGGAAGGTAAACTCACCATTACTGCCTCCGATCTCGAGACGAGCATGATGACCGAGCTACCCGTTGAAGCACGGGAAAGTGGCCGCATTGCTGCCCCGGCCCGCATCCTGCTCGACACGCTCAAGAACCTGCCCGATCAGCCCGTAACGTTCACGCTGGACGAGGAAACGTATACCATTGAAATTGCTAGCTCCAACGGCCGCTACAAGCTGGCCGGCGAGAATGCCACCGATTTTCCCCGCGTGCCGGTAGTGAAAGGCTCGTCGCCGGTAGAGATTCCGTCGTCGTCGCTTTCGCGGGCAATCAACAAAACCATCTTCGCGGTAAGCACCGACGAGCTGCGCCCCGCCATGACGGGCATTTTGGTGCAATTGGCCGATAGCCAGGTGACCTTTGTAGCTACCGACGGCCACCGCCTGCTGCGTTACCGCCGCTCCGACGTGGGTGCTGGCCAAACCGCCAACATTATCATTCCGCGCAAAGCATTTAACCTGCTGAAGGGCGCACTACCCTCGGAGGCTACTACCGTGCGCATGGAGTTCAACAACTCCAACGCCTTCTTCAGCTTCAATCAGATGCGCCTCGTGTGCCGTCTGATTGATGAGCGCTACCCCGATTACGAAAACGTAATTCCTGTAAGCAACCCCAACCGCCTGATCATCAGTCGTCAGGAAATTCTGAATTCGGTTAAGCGTATCAGCATTTACTCCAACAAAACCACCCACCAGGTGCGTCTGCGCCTGGCTGGTTCGGAGCTGACCGTTTCGGCTGAAGACCTGGACTTCTCTAATGAAGCCAACGAAAAGCTGGCCTGCCAGTACGATGGCGAGGACATGGAAATCGGTTTCAACGCCAAGTTCCTGACCGAAATGCTGTCGAATATCGACTCGGAGGAAATTACGCTGGAGCTAAGCACGCCCAACCGCGCCGGCCTGCTCATGCCTACTACCCCCGACGACAACGAAAGCATCCTGATGCTGGTGATGCCCGTGATGCTGAACAACTACGTGTAAGCGTGGTTTCACTGACCTAACAAGTAGAACGTCATGCTGCCGCAAGCCCAGCATGACGTTCTTTTTTAATCTTTTGTAGCATGAAAAAATCCGAAATCCGCTTCAGCATTGCCCTGGACGATCAGAAAGTGCCAGAAGCTATCAGCTGGACTGCCACTGACGCGGGCCCCGATATTCACTTTGCCAAAGCCATCAATATTGCTCTCTGGGACCGGGATGAGCGTGGCACCATGAAAATTGACTTGTGGACCAAGGAAATGCCCGTGGATGAGATGAAGCGCTTTTATGTGGACACCATGGGTGCCATGGCCGAAAGCATCATCACGGCCACCAACGACTCCGTAATGGCTACCAAAATGCGCGACCTATGCCGCCAGCTTATGGACCATATCGAGGAAGAAGAGCGCAAGCAGCGATAAGCACCTAGCCCCTCAAAAACGAAAAGCCCCATCAGGATACCTGATGGGGCTTTTCGTTTCTCTAGTGATTACAAGCTAGTGGCATGTAATACCAAGCTTAGCGTCCGCGGCTTGGGGCAGGAGCGGGGGTAGCACTTCGGGCGGGGCCGATGATAGCCCCATTGCTGCTAGCCGGAGCCGGGTTCTGCACCGAGTTCACGAAAATGGCATCAGCCGAGCGATTATAGTTCATGCTGAAGCTGTTGTAGGCACGGCGCGAGTCGTAATAGTTGCTGTACTGGTCAGTACTGAGCACAGACTGCAGCTCCTTATCACGCTCCTTGCACACTAAACCGCACTGCTCTTGGATAAGCTTTTCGTTGCCTGCATTCCTTCTGTTGATGGCAACGATTTTGGCCTGCTTTTCCTCGTTGATTACTTGCAGACGGCTTTTCTGATAACCATTGAGGCGCAAATCGCGGGCCATTTGCTCGGAGAGCTGGCGGGCATGCACCTGCACCACGTTGAGGCGGGGCGAAGTCTGGGTTTTATCCTGCGGCATTACAGTTGACTTCTGCTGAGCGTTAGCTCCAAGCGAAGTAACAAGCAAAGCGGCCGCAACAGCAAGTGACTTTTTCATCAGGAAAGGATATTGTGGACGACAGGTCAGATTCAGGTTAAGCCAGCAGATTTCCAGTAATGTACATCTGCCGGATGTCTTATTCTAACGAAAAACTGTGCCAGGTAGTTTACCACAGGGTATAAAATCCATGAATTCATTGAGTTGGCCCCTGGGGCATTCGTTCTGCAAAAGTACGCTTCCAAGCTGCTAGCCCCATGAAAAGCAGCAAGCCTCAGCTGCACCTTTTAAGGCAGCTGAGGCTTGCGGTAAGCGGTTGTACTGTTGTGGTGCCCTAGTAAAAGTCAGGTTACCAAAGCAGAACCTAGAACTTGTTTTTCCACATCATCGATTCCACCGGTTTTATGGTGCGCTCGTTGTATTTGGCGTTTGGCTTGCGGTTGTAGAAGGTTTGTACATCACCCTGCACTGCAAAGTAAATCAGCTGACCCACGGGCATCAGGTGGTACACCCGCACGGGCATCGACACGCTGATTTCCAGCGTCCAGGTATTGCAGAAGCCAATATCGCCTTTGCCGGCGGTTGCATGAATATCAATGCCTAGGCGGCCTACGCTGCTTTTTCCTTCCAGAAACGGCACGTGTGCGTGGCTCTCGGTGTACTCTTCGGTTACGCCCAGATACAGGGTGCCAGGTTGCAGCACAAAGCCTTCTTCTGGTATTTCAAACACGTCAATCTCATTGTGCTTGCGCGCGTCCAGTACCGGATCGCGGTACGTGGCCAGGTAGCGGCCCAGGTGCACATCGTAGGAGTTGGTGCCCAGGCAGCTGGGGTCGTACGGCTCAATGACAATGTTGCCCCGCTCAATTTCGGCGAGAATCTGCTGGTCGGTAAGTATCATAAGGGCTGTATTATGAATTCAGGATTCATAATGTGGTGTTGGTGTCAGGGCCCTAGGGGTGGCATATGCCGCAACCCAGGGGAGAGTGGCTGGTTAGGTTGCTTCCTCGTCTTCGTAGCGGTCTTCGGGGAGGGCCGTGGTGCGTCGGCGAGCCGGTGGAGAGGCTGCTTTATTGTGCTCCAGGTCTTCGGCGAGCAAATCAATGCGGTTACGCAGGTCGGGCAAAACGCTGGTTACCAGATAAAGCAACAAAAGCAATGAACTGCCCGATAGCAGCAGCGTGAGATAATCCATCCAATCGTGGCGCGGGGCTACATCCAGGGAGCGGGGCGAGGCATAGCCAGCTGAGGTAGAGGCCTCCACGGCGCTAGCTTCAGGTACCTGCTCCAGGTTGTCGGTAGTGGTGGTAACCGTGGTTTCCGTGATAGTACTGGGGGCATCCACATCGGCGGGCGGTACGGCGGCACCATCTGCGGCCAGGTCCTCGGGGGCAGGGTCTTCAGAGGCATTAAACTGCGCCGCGCCCTGCTTGATAACGCGTTGCAACCCATGAATCAGGGCCACCCGCTCATCACGCGGCAACACCCGGATAAAAAACTCAAAGTTGCGGTCGACGAGAATGGTGTTCAACTGCTTTTCGAACTCCACCAAATCGGTGCGGCCCTTGCCGAAACGTGCTTTGTAGCGGTCAGAAACACCGTTGTAGTTCAGGAAAAGCTTTTTCAGATCGTCGCGGCCTGGAAAGTTATCGAACTCTTTCCGCGCCTTCACGGACCGAAGTGAAGCCGGAAACTTGCCGCGGGCAAACGACTTGTCGTACACGGTTTCCATGGTCCGGAAGTTCAACTCGTCGACGGTACGGTCGAATAGCCGTTTGTTGGCGGCGGCGGGTGCTTCAGTCTGGGCCAGCAGCGCGGCCGGCCCGGCTAGCCATAGCAGCAGCAAAAGCGGAAGCAACAGGCGAAGTCGGGGCATAGGGGCTTTGGAGTATTTCCCCAAAGGTAAGGGGTTGCCGCTGGGCTTACCTATAAAACCCGCTAAAACGTGAGAGGGCCGACGCTGGCGCCGGCCCTCTCACGTTTTACTAGGTCCTAGGTTGCTTACAACCCATGGGCTTCTTTCATCGATTCGCGGCAGGCCGTGAGGTACACATCCACCAAGTCATCAGTAATGGCAGTACTCACGAACAGGGCTTCATACTGCGCTGGTGCCAAATAGATGCCACGGTGCAGCATAGCCCGGAAATACCGCCCGAATGCTTCCGTGTCAGAAGTTTTTGCAGATTCGAGGTCGGTTACGGGCTGATCGGTGAAGAACACGCTAAACATGGAGCCCACTTGGTTTACGGTGTAGTTCAGCCCTAGCTCAGCAGCAATCTGGCGGGTGCCATCGGCAATGCGAGTGGTGATGCGGTTAAGCTCGGTATACAGCTCAGGATGCTCCTGCAAGTAAGTAAGCTGGGCAATGCCCGCTGCGGTAGCAATGGGGTTGCCAGACAGGGTACCCGCCTGGTACACTTTACCGGCCGGAGCTACATTATCCATAATATCCTGCCGGCCGCCATACGCCCCAACCGGCATACCGCCGCCAATGATTTTACCCAGTGTAGTCAGGTCGGGTGTGATGCCGTAGAGCTCCTGCGCACCGCCGCGGGCCAAGCGGAAGCCCGTCATGACTTCATCAAAAATCAGGACGATGCCGTGCTGCGTGCACAGCTTCCGCAGGCCCTGCAGGTATCCTTTCTGAGGCGCTACGAGGCCCATGTTGCCCACTACAGGCTCCAGGATAAGCGCTGCTACCTGTCCGGCATTGACTTCCACAGCCTGCGTTACGGCTGCCAGATCGTTATACGGTACCGTAATCGTGTCTTGCGCCACGCCCTGTGTTACACCTGGCGAATCGGGGGCACCTAGAGTGAGGGCACCGGAGCCAGCCGCAATCAGGAACGAGTCGCCGTGACCGTGGTAGCAGCCTTCAAACTTGATGATTTTGTCGCGGCCGGTGTAGCCGCGGGCCACCCGCACCGCCGACATGGTGGCTTCAGTACCAGAGTTAACCAAGCGTACCTTTTCAATGCTAGGTACCATTTGCTTAATAAGCTCGGCCATTTCCACCTCGCGGCGGGTAGGAGCTCCAAAGGAAAGAGAGCCTAGTACAGCCTGCTGCACCGCCTCCAGCACCAAATCTGGCGCGTGGCCCAGAATCATCGGGCCCCAAGAATTGATGAAGTCCAAGTAGCGGTTGCCATCCACGTCCGTCAGCCAGGCACCTTTTGCCGACTGCATAAACACGGGGTGGCCACCTACGGCGCGGAAAGCGCGCACCGGCGAGTTTACGCCACCCGGTATGTGCTGTTTGGCCTGCTCGAAAAGCTCGTTGCTGGTGGTGAGGGTTAGGCTGGGAGAGGTAACTGGGGCAGAATTCATAAAGCACAAAACCACGCCAAGCTCCAGCTTAGCGCAAGGGTAAAGGGGTGGAGTGGGGTACCTGCACGGCACCGAGCCAAGCACGAACCTGGAGTTTCGTGCTGCCTGAATAACCTACCTGACCCCTACTGGGTTCAGAACTTCAACTTCCAGTCGCTCTAATTTGGTTAGGGGCACGTACTGGTTGTCGTGAGCACCGGCGGGGTAGCCAATGCCCTGAAATACGGTGCCCGATACCGGGCCGCTGTTGGCCAGTTGCTGCTGAAATGCCGGGCCATACTGATGCAGCTGGCTGCCGAAAAAGTACAGCAGCTCAAACCCCGAGTATGCAAACACGGAGGGCGGCAGGTTTTGCCGCTCCACATACAGCTGCCGGAAGCGCCGCACGCCTAGGTTGGTTTTATCGATGAACTTGGTATTGGTAAAGTACACGTCGCGGGCATCCAGCTGACCCAGGCTGATGCGGTTGTTGTCAAGCCAGGAGGCCTGCGTAATAAGCGGCAGGCGGGCATCCTGCAGCTTCAGGGCTGAAAGGGTGTAGGGGCCCGCCTTCTTATGATCCGAGGCCACTACTAGGTGTCCCACGGTCTTCAAGTCAACGCTACCGAAGGCCGCTGCCAGCGACTCATCGGAGTCAGAATCGATGCGGAGCAGCTGTACCACGCGGCCACCCAGTGCTTCATAGGCTTGCTTGTAGGCCGCCCCAAACGCCGCTTCATCTTTGGTGTCTTCGTAAAAAACCACTGCCGTGCGAGGGCCACCCAAGCGGGCAAACGCAAACTGTGCCGCCTGCCGGGCCTGCGTAGCGGTGCTCGGCTCAAACAAATAGTGCCACGGGTTGTCCAGCACTAGGTCCCCGTCCTGCGACAAGGGGTTCACGGTAACAATCTGTTTTTGCTGGGCAAAGCGCGCCAGAATTTTGCTGCCCGACTTGTACACGGGCCCGATAATCATGTCCATGCTTGCCAGCTCCGGCAGGGCTAGTACCTGCTTCAGATGGAGCGTGTCGGCGCCGGTATCATAGGCAAACAGCTGCACTGGCCGGCCTTCGCGCTGCAACGAGTCCTGCGCCAGCCGTAGCCCGGCGTATAGGTCGGTCACAAACTGGTTTTTGCGGCGGGTTTCCCAGCTGGTATCCGTCAGCTCGAAGGGCAGGAGCACCCCAATATTATAGGAGCTTTTCTTTTGGGCCTGGGGGCGGGGCGTGTAGCGGCTGCGGTCGAGAGCATACTGGCTGATGAGCTGCTCCAGGGTGCCTTTGTCCGCATCGGTGTACCAGCCGCCGTTGGCCAGTTTATTGGCGTAGGCGCGGCCTAGCGCGGCATCCTGGGGGTAGGCTTTGAGCAGTGTCTGAAAAGTAGCTTTCTCCTTGATGCGCGGCAGGTAGGTAGCCTTCATGTTCTCGCGCTCGGAGGCCAGGCGGCCTTCTGGCAGCTGGGCCAGCACCCGCAAGCCATTCTCAAAGTCGCTTTGCTCAAACGAAATCTGGCCCTGCAGGAAAAAAGCCTCGGGCATGTTGGGCCACTGCGGATACTGGTTGCGCAACAGGTTCAGCATCTGCTCGGCCTCGGCAAACTTTTTGGCTCGGCTGGCCGCCACAGCATAGAGGTATGCCGCCTCAGGGGCCCTAGTAAATTGTGGGTTCGAGGCCAAAGGCTCCAGCTCTTTCATGGCCAGGTCATACCGAACTTGGTCAAGGAGCAGTTTGCCGTTTTTATAGCGGATGGTGGGGTCCGCGGAGCCCAGGTTGGCGGGCAGCGGCGGGCCGCTGGGCTTGGCGGGGGCGGGCTTTGCCGGCACTGCAGTAGTAGCCGGTTTGGGGCTGGTGGGCTTTGCCGTAGGGGCAGGGGTAGCATGCTTGGCTGTGCTGGCCGGAGTGGGCGCTGCTTTTTTAGGAGCGGTAGACGCGGGCGTCTTGGCGGGCGCAGTAGGGGTAGTAGAACGAGGCTGCTGGGCCAGCGCGGGCGCCCCAAGGGCAACGCTGGTACAGCAAACGGCAAGTTGCAGGAGGGAGAGAATCCTCATAAGCCGGAAAACCAATGCAGGTAGGCAATACACAGGAGCCGCAACCTCGCGGCTCATCCGGCAAAGGTACGCAGGAACAATGGGGAAGGTAAAAATCAGCCGCGCCCCTGCGAATACTCCTACTATAAGCAGGTGCCGGACTGCCGCAGGCCGGAGTGTGGCAGCATCAGGCTTGACCAGGTTATCAGAAGCTGGACCGTACGCCTGAATTGTTGGGCCGCGGCCGGTTTAAACTCAACTACACCTTAGTAGCGCGTCCTAAAAATTAATCTGAACCTAACCTCGATTTAATACCAATTTAAGACGAAGGCCCTTGATGCGATTTACCTTTGCAGTAGTAAAAAGCAGCGTGAACACACGGTTGAGCTTGTGTGCCTGGATTCTTATAATCTGCCTGGTTAGTAAAACTATCATGCTCAATAGTGTTTACTACTTGTCTGAAAGTAAAGCCCCATGAGTGCCACGCTACGTATTGAGTTAAATGATAAGCTGTACCTGCGCGACCCGCAGGACACGGAGCTGGGCCGGCGCATGATTTCGGAGAGCGTGAAGCTGATTGATGAGATTGGCCTGGAACAGTTTACATTCAAGAAGCTAGCCCAGCGGATGGAGTCAACGGAAGCCTCACTGTACCGCTACTTCGAAAACAAGCACCGGCTGTTGGTTTACTTGGTTTCGTGGTATTGGGCCTGGCTGGGCTTCCAGATTCGGTTTCATACCCACAACGTGCCAGAGCCAGCGCAGCGGTTGCGGCTGGTGCTGGGCATCCTGACCCAGGCGCACAACGACGACCCCGCCACTACCGAACTGGATGAAGCGGCTCTCTACCGCATCGTCGTGAATGAGGCGTCTAAGTCGTACCTGACCCGCGACGTAGACACCAACAACCAAGCGGGCCTGTTTCGGGAATACAAGCGTCTGGTTTCCGATATTGCCGATATCATCACGCAAATCAACGCCCGGTATCCGTTTCCGTACGCGTTGGCCAGCACCCTGCTGGAGGCTTCGAGCAAGCAACTGTTCTTCTCTCAGCACCTGCCTTCCCTCACCGATGCCAAAGCGCATCAATCCAGCGAAAATTATATTCGGACTTTTTTAGAAAGTCTGGTTTTTGGAGTGCTGACCTAAGCAACTCCCGGCGCATCTGACCTCGCACTGTCAGCAACCACTACTTTCCTCATGGCTGATTCAACTTCTTCCTCGCTTACTCCCGGCCAGCGCCTGTTTCGCCTGCTGGCAGCCGAACGGCGGGATATTACCTACCTGTATGTGTACGCGGCTCTTACCGGCCTCATTAGCCTGACGTTGCCCTTGGGCGTGCAGTCGGTTATTGGGTTTGTGAGCAGCGGTGAGGTCAGCACTTCGCTGATTGTGCTGATTGGGTTTATTGTGATGGGTACGCTGCTGGTAGGTGGCCTGCAGGTGATGCAGCTGTATCTGGTGGAGTTTATCCAGCAGCGCGTGTTTGTGCGCACCAGCCTTGACTTTGCCGTGCGCCTGCCCCGCATCCGGACCGAGGCGCTGGGCCAGGAGTACCTGCCGGAGCTCATGAACCGCCTGCTGGATACGCCCACCTTACAAAAAGGGCTTTCCACGCTGCTGGTAGAGTTTACGGCCGCGGCCCTACAAATTCTGTTCGGCCTGATCCTGCTGTCCTTTTATCATCCCATCTTCATTGTCTTCGGCTTCATACTGATTGGGTTGCTCGCCCTCATGATTCGCTTTACTGGGCCTAAAGGCCTGTCTACCAGCCTTTCTGAGTCGAAGTATAAGTACCGGGTGGTTGCCTGGCTGGAGGATGTAGCGCGCACCGTGCATACGTTTCGGCACGCACCGCGCCAGCAACTGGCCCTGCACCGCACCGATACGCTGGTAGAAGGCTACCTCGAGGCTCGGCAAAACCACTTTCGGGTGCTGCTTACCCAGTTCTGGGGCTTTGTGGCCTTTAAA
Organism: Hymenobacter seoulensis; assembly: GCF_054780535.1. NCBI lineage: Bacteria > Pseudomonadati > Bacteroidota > Cytophagia > Cytophagales > Hymenobacteraceae > Hymenobacter > Hymenobacter seoulensis. The sequence continues at coordinate 738,220 of NZ_BAAGWD010000001.1, read as the reverse complement.
ACCCTGATTACGGCTTCTCTGCTCATCATCGGGTGCTGGCTGCTGGTAGCCAAGCAAATCAACATCGGTCAGTTTGTAGCTTCGGAAATCATCATTATCATGACGATTTCGGCGGTGGAAAAAGTGCTCCTGAAGCTGGATGTGGTGTACGATGCCCTCACGTCGCTGGACAAAATCGGACACGTGCTCGATCTACCCGTTCTGTCCCCGAAAAACGGTTCCCAACTGGCATTGCCTCCCTCCGATAAAGGAATTCAGGTGGAAGTGCACCAACTCGGGTACCAGTATCCCTCGGGCACGAAGCAGCCGGTGCAAGGCATTTCCTTGAGCTTGCAGCCCGGTGAGCACCTAGGGCTGGCTGGCTTCGATGGCTCGGGCAAAACCACGCTGCTGCGCATTATGGCCGGGCTGCTGGAAGGCTACACCGGGGTAGTTGCCTACGATGGCCTGGCGCTGCAGGACATATCCAGCGAGACGCTGGGCCGCCACGTTGGCGACAACATTGCCCATCAAAATATATTCGACGGTACGCTGCTTCAGAACCTTACCCTGGATCAGCCCAACATCAGTACCGCCGATGTAACCTGGGCCCTGGAGCTGGTGGGGCTGCGCGATGACACGTATGCCCGCTCGCAGGGCCTGAACACACCGCTTAGCATGGGCACCGCACTTTCCGACAGCCTGCGGCAGAAGCTGCTGCTGGCACGGGCGTTGGTACAGCGCCCCCGGCTGCTGCTGCTGGATAATTTTCTGCCCGGTGTGGAGCCCGCTGAGCGGCTGCGCATACTGGGCCGGCTACTAGCCTCCGATCAGCCCTGGACCGTGGTGCTGGCCTCTAACGACCAGCGCGTGCTGGCCCTGTGTCCGCGCCTGATTGTGCTGCGCAAAGGCCGAATAGTGGCCGACGGCCCGTACGAAACCGTGTCGAGGCAGGCGGAGCTGCAAGAGCTGCTGGCCTAGGATGTACTAGCCCTCCAGGGCTGGTAAACCTCCTGAAAGCGACGCGCTTGGCAAGCTTTCGTAATTTATTTATCTCGCTTGTAATTCCTGATTGCCGTGCCTTTTGCTGAACATCCTCTGGAAGAAACCAACCCACTGACCGGACGCTTCCGTTCGTTCGGGATGGTACAGACGCCTAGCTCGGGGCGCACCCTGGCCCGCTGGATGACTGGCCTGGGCTTGGTGGTACTGCTGGCCGGGTTTCTGCCCTGGACGCAAAACATCCGCTCCAATGGAAAGCTTACCACCCTGCGCCCTCAAGACCGTCCTCAAACTGTGCCTAGCACCATTGGCGGCCGCATTGAGCGGTGGCGTGTGCGCGAAGGCCAACTGGTAAAGAAAGGCGATACGCTGGTAGATATTGCTGAAATCAAGGAGAAGTACTTCGACCCCCAGTTGCTCCAGCGTACCCGCGAGCAGCTGGCCGCGAAAATTGCTGCCCTCGAGGAAAACCGTGGCAAAACCGTGGCCTTAAGCTCTCAGCAGGACGCCTTGCGCTCGGGGCTGAGCATTAGCCTGGATAAGGCCCGCAATAAAGTAAGCCAGACGCGGTTGAAAGTAAACAGCGACGAAGCCGAGCTGCGTGCCGCCAACAACGACTTTGATATTGCCCGCCAGCAGTTGGAGCGCCAGGAAGCTTTGTATAAGCAAGGCCTGAAAAGCCTGACCGAGCTGGAACAGCGCCGCCTGAAATTTCAGGAAAGCACCGCCAAGCGCCAGTCCGTTGAAAACAAGCTGGGCGCCAGCCGGCAGGAGCTGCTGAACGCGCAGCTGGAGCTTTCCTCGCTGCAGGCTGAGTACCAGGATAAGCTGGCCAAGTCGGAGTCCGACCGCCGCTCGGCCGTGGCGTACCAGTTTGATAGCGAAGGGCAGATTGCCAAAATGCGCAATGAACTGGCCAACCTCAGCATCCGCTCGGGCTATTACCATATTGCAGCTCCGCAAGATGGCTACGTAGTGCGGGCCCTCAAAGAAGGCCTGGGCGAGATTGTGAAGGAGGGTGAAGCCATCGTCACGATTATGCCCAACACGCCGGAGCTCTCGGCTGAGCTGTACGTGAAACCCATGGATATTCCGCTGCTGCGGGTGGGGCGCAAGGTCCGGCTGCAGTTTGATGGCTGGCCTGCCCTAGTATTTAGCGGCTGGCCGGGCACCAGCTTCGGTACCTTCGGTGGGCGCGTAGCCGTCATCGACAATATCGACTCGCAGGGCCAGTACCGCATTCTGGTTACCCCTGACCCCGACCTGGAGCCCTGGCCCAAGCCGTTGCGAGTGGGTTCCGGCGTATATGGCTGGGCACTGCTCGATGACGTGCCGATTTGGTACGAGCTGTGGCGCCAGCTCAACGGCTTCCCGCCAGACTTCGTGGGAGACCCGACAGCAGCAAAAGACAAGAAAGGCGTAGCAAAAGCCGATAAAAGCGCTAGCGGCGGGGGAGAAGAGGAGGAAGCGAAATGAGCAAACTAGCCATTGTATGCAGTGTCCTGGGGCTGCTCATTAGCGGGCACCTAGCGGCGCAGCCGGGCCGGCCCGTTAGCCCGGCCCGCCCGCCCGTGAATACGGTGCTGGCGGAGCCTAGCGTGCCAGTTGATTCCGGCCAGGTATTCAGCCTCACCGACCTGCTGACCTACGTAACGCTGCGGCACCCCGTAGCGCGCCAGGCAGCCCTGCTTCCTGAGCGCGCCCAACAGGAGGTGCGCTACGCCCGCGGCCTTTTCGACCCTGCTGCCACCAGCAAATACTACGGTAAGATTTTCGGCGGTAAAGAATATTTCCACGACTGGGACTCGCAGCTGCGCATTCCGGTGTGGTATGGGCTTGATGTGAAGGCGGGCTTTGAGCGCGGCGTGGGCACCTACGTGAACCCCGAAAACCAGACTGCCCCGGCCGGCCTCAGCTACATCGGCCTCTCGGTGCCATTGGCGCAGGGCTTGCTGATTGATGAGCGGCGGGCCGCCGTGCGCCAGGCCCAGGCCCTGCAAGGCCTGGCCGAAGCTGAACGCCGTAGTGCCCTCAACAAGCTGCTGCTGCAAGCCGCCAAAGATTACTGGGACTGGAGCCTAAACTACCAACGCCTGCAGCTGCTGAGCCGCAACACGACCTTAGCCGATGTGCGCTTCAAGGCCGTGCGCCAGCGTGTGCTGTTCGGCGACTTGGCCGCTATTGACTCCGTGGAGGCGCTTACGGAGCTGCAAAACCGGCAAGCCACGCTCAGCCAGGCGCGGGTGCAATTTCGCAACGCCACGCTGCTGCTGAGCAACTACCTCTGGGATGAGCAGCAGCAACCCCGCGACCTGCCCGCCTCGGCGCGGCCGCAGGTGCTGCCCGGCCCCACCGATTGGCGTACCCTGCCTCCCGATTCCGTGGCGGCCCTAGCCCTGCTGGCCCAGCAAATCCATCCGGAGCTACTGAAAAACCGCGCGAAAATCAGTCAGCTGGGCATTGAGCGGCGCTTGCTCACCAACAAGCTGCTGCCCAAGCTCACCCTTGATTATAACTTGCTGCAGGCCGGCCAGCCCTTCAGCCCCGAAAAGCCCGCCAGCCTGAGCGGCAACTACCTCCAGAACAACTACAAACTGGGCGTGAGCTTTGCCTATCCGCTGCTGCTGCGGCAGGAGCGAGCTAAGCTGCAGCTCAACCGCCTGAAAGTGCGCGAAGCCGAACTGGACCTGCAACAGGATACGCGGGAAGTACAAACGACGGTGCGCACCGTAGCCAACGACTGGGAAGCGCTGCGCGAACAGTTGGCCCTGCAGGAAAATGTAGTCCGCAACGCCGAGCGCCTGCGCAACGGCGAGCAAATTCGCTTTGAAAACGGGGAAAGCTCGGTGTTTCTGATCAACTCCCGCGAGGCCAGTCTGGTATCAGCCAGGGTGAAGCTCGCTGAGCTGCAGGCTAAGTACGCGCAAACCCAAGCCACCCTGAACTGGGCTGCGGGCGGCCCCACCCAGTAGCAGAAATAGCCGAGCTAGGCCTGCTCATGCAGTAAACTGGCAACCTTCCGGTGCACAGGCTAGTTGAAATTTACGTACTTGTTCTCATGTCCATGTCCGTAGCCACTTTGTCGGCGCCCCAGCTGCGCCAGCGCCTCAACCTGCTGCTGGTACTAGGTGCCTCTCTGCTCTTAAGTGTGCTGCTGATTACGTTTCGGGTGTTCCTGACGCAGAAGGTGTCCTTCATCTTTCTGCTCTGGAACCTGTTTCTGGCCCTAATTCCGTTTGGGTTGAGCACCATGCTAGGCCTAGCAGCCGGCCGGCTAAAAGCCCGGATTCTGGTGCCCGTGAGCCTGGGCTGGCTGTTGTTTTTTCCCAACGCACCCTACATCCTCACCGATTTATTTCATCTGGAGCCCCGGGCCGGCGTGCCGTATTGGTATGATCTGGCCTTGATTTTGAGCTGCGCCTGGAACGGCCTGATGCTGGCGTACGCCTCCCTGTCGGATATGCAGCTGCTGGTGACGCGGCGCCTGGGCTGGTGGGCTGGCTGGTCGTTTGCTACGGTAGCCTTGCTGCTGAGTAGTTTCGGGATTTACCTGGGCCGCTACCTGCGCTTCAACAGCTGGGACGTGATAACCAACCCCATCACCCTGTTTTATGACATCGTGAACCGGCTGCTGCATCCGGCCATGCACCGCGGCACCTGGGGCGTAACGCTGCTGTATGGGCTGTTTCTGCTGATTGGCTACGCCACCGTGCGCCTGCTGGGGCAGCAGCACCAGCAGTCCGAGCAAGCGTAGCGGAATCCGTAGCTTCAGCACTGCAGATATTGCCGCGCGCTTGTACCTTAGCCTGCTGATGATGCACCTCCAATCTGATTCGCTGAATACGCCCGGCATGACCTGGGAGCGGCTCCTGAGCCGCCGGCGCTACCCCGAGCAGCCCCAGCTACACGTTGTGACGGATGCGCCGCCGGTGCGTGGCGCTTTCGTACAGGACTACGACCGGGTGGTATTCAGCACGGCGTTCCGGCGGCTGCAGCGCCAAACTCAGGTGATGCCGCTGCCCGAAACCGATTTTGTGCATACCCGCCTCACGCATTCCCTGGAAACTGCGTGCGTAGGTCGCTCCCTAGGTCGGTTGGGCGGCCGAATCCTGTTGGAGGAAACCGAAGGTCTAGCCCAGCGCCTGCCCCACCTCGATAGTGACTTTGGCGATATTGTGGCCGCGGCCTGCCTGGCCCACGACATCGGGAATCCGCCGTTTGGCCATTCCGGCGAAGACGCCATTTCGGCCTACTTCCGTAGCCCCGCCGCCGAGCCCTTCGTGCGGGTGCTGAATGCCGCCCAGCGCGCCGACTTGCAGCAATTCGGGGGCAATGCCGCTGGCTTCCGGCTCCTAACGCACACGTACGCCGCCCATAGTAGCGGCTCGGCGGGCCTGGGCCTGACCTATGCTACGCTCGGCGCGTTTGCCAAGTATCCGCGCCCTTCTATTGTAGAAGAAGCTAGCTTGGTACGCGGTACCAGCGAGAAAAAGTACGGCTACTTCCAGACCGAAGCCGCCCGATTTCAGGAGGTAGCCCACGAGCTGGGACTGCTGCCCAAGCCGCCCGGTACCGAGCGCGGCGGCTTTTACCACCGTCACCCACTAGCCTTTCTGGTAGAAGCGGCCGACGACCTTTGTTTCCGCATCATCGACTTTGAGGATGGATTGAAGCTAGGGCTGATTCCGTGCGAAACCGGCCTGGCGCTGCTACGCGACCTGCTGGGCGATGCGCCCGGCCGCCGCGGCTCGGTGCAGTGGCACGACTGGCGCGAAGAGCTCGGCTATCTGCGAGCCCGCCTCATCAACCGCTTGGTGCAGCAAGCCGCTCGCCTGTTCGCCGACCGGGCTGAAGATCTGCTCCGGGGCCGCTCCGATGAGCCGCTGGTGCAGCAGCTGGAGGGGTGGGAGCAGCTCCAGCACATGCACCAGCTCACGACAAAACACCTGTATCAAAGCCGGCCGGTGCTGGAAACCGAGGCCGCGGGCTTCGAGGTGCTGGCCGGGCTACTCGATGCCTTGCTGCACGCCACCTTCGATCCGCAGGAAAGTCCTCGCTCGCAAAAGATGCTGCAGTTGCTGCCCGAGCAGTTTCGGGCTGTCGGACCCCAGGCGCAGATGTCTGCCTACGAGCAAATCGTGCTCCTGACCGATTACCTCGGTGGCCTTACCGACCAAAACGCCAGCCGCCTGTACCGCGCCATCAGTGGCATCGATCTGCCCCGGAGATATTAGATCCTTACGGCATTGCCTAGCCCCTGTATCGACTCAAACCTAAAGGTAGGATTACCGCAACAGGTGCATGGTCGTATCAAGAGGTTGCTGGCGTAACAGGCGCTGAAATTCCTGCTGGAGCTTCTGCTGTTGCTGGCGCTGCTCCTGCTTTTGGAACACACGCACTTTGTAACGGGTGCCAGGCGTGCGACTCAGGTTCATGTACATCAGGCCCCGGTTGGGGCGCTGGGTGGCCTCGCCGCTCTGGATGCGCTCAATGCGCGTGCGGTTGTTGCCCAGCAAGGCCTGCATGGGGCTCAGGCCGATGTACAAGTTAGAGCGCCCATCTAACTGATACACGCCACTGATGGTCATGTCGGTGAGGTTGCTGCTGAGGCCCATGCCAGGGATGAGCAGCCGGCCATCATCCAGCACGAAGCGCGGCCGTACCGGCTCGAAGTACAGGTGGCTGGTACGCTTTTCGTTTAGCATTTTCAGGGCCTGCATAATAGCCTCTACCTCTATCAGTTCCAGATTCCGCAAATCGGTACTCAGGAAAGCTTTGGTTTGGGCCAGGTGCGGCAGAAAAGTGCGGTCGAGAGAAGTGTGCACGTCGGCTTCGCAGCGCATTTGGCCTCGGATGTTCTGCGGCCCTAGTACATCTAGTCCCAGCATTTGGGCTAAAGCAAATAGCTCTGGCAGCTGAATATCCTGGAGCTGCACCTGTGAGTGCAGGGGGTGACGCTCCGGGCCGGCATCCGTGTGGAGGGTACCGCGCAAGCGCAGCTGGCCGCCGAGCACTTGCACCGCGCATTCTTCCAGATGCGCCCGGCCCGGCGCTAGGCTGCTTTTAAGCTCAAACCCCCGGCCCCGCAGTACCCCATACCGGATCTGGTCGGCTAGCACGTGCACGCGCCCGGTTAGGGTGCCATCCAGAAAAGGGGAGGTGCTGCTGGGCTGCCGGGAGGCTTTGTTGCCAGTGGGGGTGGCAGTGGCCGGAACTGAGCTGAGCGCTGCCAGTAGTTGCAGCAGGTTCTGCACATCCAGCATAGCAAACTTCATGTCCAGATCAGCGTGGGCGCGGGCCAGTTGGGTGCCATCAAGCCGAGCTGTGGCACTAAGCTGGCCTTTGCCGCCGGTATCGGTGGTGAAGGTCAGGTGCGGAATCAGGAAGCTGGGACCATTCTTGTCCATGCGCAGCCGAATATTCTGCAGATAATTGCTGTCGGGCAATTGCAGCTGCCTAATGGTGGCGGTGGCTTGTCCGTTAGCCGAGAGCAGAATCTCCCGTAGTGTAGGATCAGCGGCGGAGGTTCCGGCGGGGCGTTGGGAGGGGCGCGTGAGGCGCTCCAGTAACTGGTGGTAGCGCAGCGTAGGAAAGAAAACGGCCAGCCGGGCCATAACGGGCTGCGGGGCCAGGGTATCCGTAAGCCAGCTCACGGCGCCCGTGAGCGTACCGCCCCACACCTGCCCGTGCAGATTACTGATGTGCACCTGCTGGCCATTGTGCCGGACGGTGGCGGCCAGCTGCTCAAGCGTATCGGCGGCTACCACCAGCCGGCCACACTGCACTCGCACGTTGAGCAGCAAGCCGGGCGGCAAAATATTAAGGGCCCGAGCGGCCCTCTGCTGCGCGGTTGTCGGTACTGGGCGCACCACTTTCGGCCGGGTCCGCGGCCGCCCATTGGGGGCAGCCAGCAGCCGGCGCAGCTCCTGCAGATTAAGCTCATCCACCCCAAAAGAGCCGGTAATGCGCGTAGTAGCGCGCTGTCCGCTGAAATACGCCAGCAGATACGAAGCGGTAGCATTGGCCCGAACGTGCATGGAGTTTAGCTGGCCGGTCAGGTTTTCCAGCACCCACATACTGTCGCGCAGCTGTACGCGCACGTTCAGGCTCTTCATGGTGGCTTGCCGACTAGGAATGCTGAATGCTGCGTTTTCCAGCCGTACGGTGCCACGCGCCGCCATCGGGGGCAATAGGGAGTCAGGGTCGAGGGCGCGGCGGGCGGCCCGGTTCGGGATTTCTGGGAATGCGCCATCCAGTTTAAGATCGAGCGTAGCCTGGCCCGAACTGGCCCGCCACAAATGCGGAACCACGACGGCGGCCAGCGTGGTCAGCTCGGTTCGGCCCCGGATGTGGCCTAGTAAATGGGGGCGCGTGAAATCCTGCACCAACAGGGACGCATCCAGCTCGCCGGCTTCTGAGTAAATCCGGCAGTGGTCAAATGTAAGGGAGGTAGTGCGCGGGGCGTGGTCCGAACCGTTATCGAAGGTGCCGCGCGCATCCCAGCGCCGGATGCGGCGGGCTGAGTCGGCCCATTGCACCTGGGCATCGCGCAGGGCAAAGCGCAGAATAGTACGAGGCCGGGTGGTAGGACCTGTTTGCCCCTTTATTGAGTACCAGATTTGGGCGTGGCTCGGACTTTTGGCGCCTTGCAGAAACCGGTCTAGGCTGGGCGGAAGGGCCACGTGCAGCACTTCCAGCAAGGGCTGACTGCCGCGAAACTGAACATTAAGGTACGTGCCCCGAGGCTCATGTGGTGCGGCGCCGCGGTGCGTGCCCGTCACCAGCACGGTGTCGCCGTTGAGGGTGGCTTTGGTGCGCCGGAAGGTGCCCTCGCGGCGGCGGAAATCATAGCTGTAGCGCACCAGCGCCACAATTGCCTCCTGTTCAAACAGATTTCCGCGGCCGCTACGCAGGTATTCTAACTGCCCCTGCAGCTGCCCCGTTACGTGCGCAACACCTTTCTGCACCCAGCCAGAAAGCCGGCCTTGGCGCACATACGCCGAAAACCCGCTTTTATGCAGCTCGTTGCGGTCTAGTACCCGCACATTCAGCAGAATAAGCGAGTCGAGCAGGAGGTTGGGCGGGGCGGAAGGGGTAGTGCGCCGTGGCCCGCGCCCCCGTAGGCCCCAGTCGTGGCCCAGAGAATCGGTAAGCTGCCGAAACTCCACGTCGCGCAACGTCAGATGTTTTACCTGAAATTCGCCCCGCCAGATCTGCCGCAGTTCCAGCCGCATGTCGGCCCTCCCAATCAGTAGTACCTCTACGGCCCGCTGATACGAGGTGTCCGTCAGGCTGATATGGCGGGCTGAGGCCGTAAGGTGAGGAAAGTCGCGCAGCAGCGAAATGTCCAGCTCAAATGGTGCCAGTACCAGCTCCGACTGCTGCAACACGCGCTGCCGAATCAGGAGCTCTAGTCGGCGTTTTCCCCACTGGCTGCCCAGAAACCACGCCGCCCCCAGCACTACCAGCAACAGCCCCAGGGCGGCAACGCCGAGCAGCTGACGGATAGAGGGTCGGTTCATAGAAGGCAAGCAGAGCAGTAGAGGGAAGGGATGCGTGCTTTTACGTATAAAACGAGCAAGCGTCTGGGCGCCCCGTTCCCCCGAAGTAAGGCGCAAATTCCTTTTGCCGCAAGCTACTGCGGAGTTCAATGGCTTACTCGACCTAGGCGGTATGAATACTATATCAAAAAGACCTTCAGGCAGTGCCGAAGCATCTGACTTGGCCGACGCCGTTCCACCACCTCAACGATTCAATCCAGTTGCTGCGTTCTGCATGACGTTCTGCAAAAGGTGGGCCTGACCAAGCACGTACCCTAGCTGAACCACTTCACCGGATTGAAACCGCGAGCATGTAGCTACAGGCAGGTGGTTGCATAAACCAACGTCCCACCACAGCGTGCTGCTATGGTGGGACGTTGGTTATTTCGAAGGGTTGAAGTGCCAGTGCTACCTAGTAATCGGTACGGCTTTCGTGTTGCTCCCAGGCCTGAAAGCCGGCCCTGGCTTCGTCGCGCAGCAGTTCTACCATTGGGATATGGCGGCCGGCCAACGGTTTTTCCAGTTCTTCATAAATAAACTGGTCGTCGAAGCCAATGGCGGCAGCATCCTGCTTGGTATTGCCATAAAAAACCCGGCGGGGGCGGGCCCAGTAGATAGCACCCAGGCACATAGGGCAGGGCTCACAGCTGGTATACAAGTCGCAATCATCCAGCTGAAACGTGTTGAGCTCGGCGCACGCCTTCCGAATGGCATCTACCTCGGCGTGGCAGGTGGGGTCGTTGGTGCTGGTTACTTGGTTGAAGCCGCGCGCAATGATGTGGCCATCTTTCACAATTACGGCACCGAATGGCCCACCATAGCCCGCCTGCATTTTCTCAATAGACAGGCGGATAGCTTCACGCATAAACTCAGGATTAGGTGCTTCCATAAACGGGGGTAGGCTGAAACGCGGAAAAAATACCGGCCACAGAAATGGCCAAAAAACTGCGCAAAATACGGCTTTAGGCGCTAGCAGCCGACCTGCACGCTTGGTACGCGGCCGGCACTTACTCTAAGCGCCGCTACTGCCGCCAACCTTTCTAAAATATTTATGACCTCGTGCAACCTTTCATCACCCAATTAGACTCTATATTGTGTAGACACTATAGAGCCTATTCTTCGCTAGGCATATTCCAACTTGGAAAGGAGAAATCTGGCCCGATAGTTGATTTGTGAAAAGCGAAAGAATAGTTTTTTAGGTGTTTTGGTTGTGGAAAAGGGGACTGCCGTTGGCAGTCCTTTTTTTGCTTGTAGCGAGTGAGTTAGCTTGGTATGCGAGCTGCCGGGCTCAGCTGAGGTTACACAACCACATGCAACTCGTAGATGTCCGTTGCAGTGCCATGCTCTGAGGCGCTAGCCTTGCGGAAGGCTCCAACCCGGCTGGGGCCGTAGCCAAGGTTTACCTTGATCCATTCGTCGCGGACCGGTAGCATCTCAATTATTTCAGCGCGCAGCCGCGCCAGGTCCGTGCGCAGGTCGTCTAAGGTGCTACTCACTTCCTCCAGTTCCTGGGGGTAGCTGCCGCTAGCAGAGCGTTGTTCGAATTCAGGGGTAGCGGTTGGCGGCTGGTGCGTGAGGTTGGTTGCTTCAATTTCGGCCGTTTGCAGCTCCTTTTCAGCGCGCAGATAGGCCTGTAGTTTATCTTCCAAGGGCAGAAGAGCGGGGTCAAGATAGTTGAGGTTGCTGGCCATAAGGCAGGGGAGAAGGTGAGGGATATGGTGGGGTTCAGAACGCAGAAATATCCCGAAAGGATACGAGAACGCCGTTTTCGGTTGATGAGGTAATCAGGCCTAGTCGAGTGAGGCAATGGGTTTGGGCCGGTTGCGCTGGCATTTCTCGCCGCAGTACTTTACCTCGTCCCAGGTGTTGCGCCACTTTTTGCGGTACTCAAACGGGCGGCCGCAGGTAAGGCACGTTTTGGTAGGTAAGTTGCCTTTTACCAAGCGCTTCGATGAAATAGGAGCTGACATGAGATGTACAGAAAATCAAGGATATAACGCGGAGAGCCGGCGGAAGTTAGCCCCGCGCGGCACCTGACCCCGGCCCGCGCCGTATCTTTGGGGCTATGTCGCACTCTGCTTCTTCTGCCCCCGATACGTTGGGCCAAGCCCTGCTGGCCTATCAGCACGGCCACCTCAGTGCCACGCTGGCCGTGCACAGCTCCGTTTCTGACGAGGAGGTACTGCCCGCCGCCTATTTCTTCCGCTCGCTTTGGGAAATGCCGGAGATGGAGCGCACCGCCCTGGAAGAGTGCCGCGGCCGCGTGCTCGATTTGGGTGCTGGCGCCGGCTGCCATGCCCTGGAGCTCCAGCAGCGCGGGTTTTCCGTGAAAGCCGTTGATATTTCGCTGGGCGCCGTGGAAGTAATGCAGCAGCGCGGCGTGCGCGAGGTAGCCCGCCATGATATTTTCGATGCGGCCCTCACCCACGGCGACAAGTTCGACACCATCCTGATGCTGATGAACGGCATTGGCCTGACCGGCACGCTGAGCGGGCTGGAGCGCTTTCTGGAGCACGCCAAAACACTGCTTGCGCCCAACGGCCAGATTCTGGCTACTTCCTCCGACATCAGCTACCTCTACGAGGACGAAGATGGCGCCCTGGTGTTCGACCTCAACGGCCCGTACTATGGTGAGGTGGAATACACCATGAACTACGCCAACGAAACCGGCGCTGCCTTCCGCTGGATTTTCACTGACCCCACCTTGCTGCAGGATTACGCCGAAGCCGCTGGCTACGAGGTTGAATTTCTGGAGGAAGACGACCAGCAACAATACCTGGTACGCCTCACGTTGCGCTAGTTTGCGGCCCTAACGCACCTAGTACGCTAGCTTCGGGCTAGCCCCTTTCTTGCCTGAAACCCTTCTGCTTCTATAATGTCATCTGCTTTCGAAAGAACCTACACCGTACGGTGGGCTGATATGGATCCTAACGGCCATATGCGCCACTCCGCCTACGCCGATTACGCCGCCCAGCACCGCATTGAATACTTGGCTCAGCACGGCTACACGCTGCAGCGCTTCGCCCAGCTAGCCATCGGACCTATTCTGTTCCGGGAGGATACGCGCTATTTAAAGGAACTGCACATCAATGAAGCGTTGCGCGTGACCGGAGAGCTCACGGGCCTGAGCGAAGATGGCTCGCGCTGGAACATCATCCACACACTCTACAAGCCCGATGGCCGCCCCGCCGCCACGGTAGCCGTGGAAGGCGCTTGGTTGGATCTGCGCGCACGCAAGCTGCTGGTGCCACCCACCGAAATCACGGCCCTCATGCAAGGCCTTCCCCGCCACCAGTCCTACGCCGATATCATTCGGAATCAGGGCGCCTAACGGTAGCCTGCTCAATTGCAAAAAAGCCCACCTGGCGGTATGCTCAGGTGGGCTTTTTCATTATTTGATGGCTTTGGCAATTCGCTCCACTTGCTTCTGGTGGTGTAACACGTGGTCCAGCATGAAGTCGAGGGTTTGATGAATAGTGAGCATGCCAGAACGGGGGTGTTTGAAAATGGCCCTATTCAATAGCGGCCCGGGAAACTCATTCAGTAAGCGTTCCAGCCGCCGCCGCACCGCTTCCCATTCAGCGCGCAGTTCTGGTAGCGGCGGCACCTGCTCAGGTGTAAGTTTTGCTAGGTAGGCCGGCGCCTTAAACCGGGTAAAAGGCAACCGCAGCATCAGGCGCAGCAGCCGTGATTTTAGGAACGCGCCAACCCCCGATTTTGCTAGCCCTTCCGCTTGCAGCAACTTCTTTTCCAGGTACTGCCCAATGCCGGTTTCAGAAACCACCAAATGCTGCACTACCTGCACTGCCGACCACTGGCCCGGCCCCGGCGACTGGGACGCCTTGCTGCCCAGCGCTTCAACAGATTGCAGCAGGTGGTTGGTGGCACTTTCAAGTTGCTCGAAACGCAGGTGTAAGCGGTGATTCATGCAGGAGAGAAGAAGGGTAGGTTGGGGCAAAAGGTACGTAAAATATACCGTCGCCAGGTTAGTGGCTGCGCAGGGCCTAGCTACCTAAACCATGCCAACCCGGCCAAAGCCCCAGCAACAGCAGTGCACCAAAAAGCCCCGCCTCAACTGAGGCGGGGCTTTTTGGTGCACTGCTAGGCAGTACTTATTTGTTAACGTACAGCACTTCCTTCACGGCCTTCACGGTGCGCTCTACGTTCGGTAGGGCGGCATCAATGAGGGTAGGAGCGTAGGGCAGCGGCACGTCCATGTTCGTGATGCGCAGCACGGGAGCATCGAGGTAGTCGAAGGCGCGGCGCTGCACCATGTACGACAGCTCGGAGCTGATGCTAGCCAGCGGCCACGCTTCCTCTACCACCACCATACGGTTGGTTTTCTTTACTGATTCTACTAGGGTGTCGTAGTCGATAGGCCGTACGGAACGCAGGTCAATTACCTCGGCGCTGATGCCTTCTTTGGCTAGCTCATCGGCGGCGGCCAGGGCTACCTTCATCATTTTGCCGAAGCTCACGATGGTAACGTTTTCGCCGGGGCGCACCACGTTGGCTTTGCCAATTGGAATCAAATACTCTTCCTCGGGTACCTCGCCTTTGTCGCCGTACATCAGCTCCGACTCCATGAAGATAACCGGGTCAGCGTCGCGGATGGCGCTTTTCAACAGGCCTTTGGCATCGTAGGGGGTAGAAGGAACTACCACTTTCAGGCCGGGCGTGTTAGCGTACCAGTTCTCAAAGTTCTGGGAGTGCTGCGAGGACAGCATACCGGCGTTGCCGGTGGGGCCGCGGAACACAATGGGGCAGGTGTACTGTCCGCCCGACATCGACATGATTTTGGCTGCCGAGTTAATCACCTGGTCAATAGCCACCAACGAGAAGTTGAAGGTCATGAACTCGATGATGGGCTTGAGGCCGTTGATGGCCGCTCCCACACCGATACCGGCGAAGCCCAGCTCAGCAATGGGCGTGTCAATCACGCGCTCCGGGCCGAATTCGTCGAGCATGCCCTGGCTTACTTTGTAGGCGCCGTTGTATTCGGCAACTTCTTCGCCCATCAGAAATACGCTCGCGTCGCGACGCATTTCCTCAGACATGGCTTCACGCAGGGCTTCCCGGAATTGGATGGTCCGCATAATCGGTAGGAAAGTCAAAAAAGACGGTTCAGAAACAAAAAGCCGGCACGAGTCCGGCCCGTAAAGCTACGACGACTAGCCGGGAAGGACAAACGGTGAACTTGTGAAGTGGTGAGTTTGTGGGTTTGATGTTTGGCAGGCACAGAGTATGAACGTAGTGATATCATAACATCAAACTCGCAATTTCACTACTTCACTATTTCACCTCTTACCGCAGCGCTTCCAAGAAAGCTTTACCCTTAGCAAAATCCCGGTACTCCAAGTCCTCAACGGCGCGGTTGGCGTAGGTGCGGTCTAACTGCACGGCGCGGCGCAGGTGCATAGCCATAGCCGATTCGTTTTGCTGGCGGGCGGCTACTACGGCTAGGCAGTAATACAGCAGCGGGTCTTGGGGGCGCAGCGCAATGGCTTCGGCATAGATGTTGGCGGCGCCCTGATAATTGCCCTTCAGCACATAGATGAGGGCCCGGTTCATGATGTTTTGATAGGTTTTTCCGCTGTAGCTGAGGCTTTGCAGAGCATCATCGAGCTGGCCCACTTCAATTTCCAGAGCAGCTTTATCAGAGAATACTTTGCTCAGCACGGGCCGCGGGCCGCCCAGCTTAATGGCATAGTCGTAGTTCTGAAGGGCTTCTAGTTTGTCGCCGGCGCGGTGGTAGGCACTGCCGGTGCGGTAGAACAGCTCGGCGGTTGGGTTGCGGTGGGCAGCTAGCGTAAAGTTGACAGCGGCCCGGCGCTGATAGGCACGCTGCACTTTGGGGTTTACTTCTTTCTCCGAACGCTGCAACAGCACTACCGCCAGATTGTGGTAAGCCTGCCACAGGCCCGTGGTAGCCACCGAGGTTTCATAAATGCGCTGCTTTTCGGCTAGCAACGGCGTGAGGCTGGCGGAGTAGCGCAGCTCCTCAGGCGTCAGGGCATCGGCCTCCGTCTGCTTTTCTACAATCTTTTTCGAGAGCAGGTAGATTTCTGAGTCGTAGCGTTTGGGAGCGGTGTAGCGCACAGCCACGGTGCCAAAGCGCATCACCGGATAGATGTATTGCTCGATGTAATCATAGAAGCTCAGGTTCTGTAGGCTCTTCTCCTTCGTGGCATAGGAGCCCGCGGTATCGTTGATGAGCAGAACTACTGAATCAATCTGGGCCGGTTTAAGGGCCGACTGCTGCACCTTATTTAGGAACATGTCCCAGCGGCGGTGGTACGCTTCCGTCTCAAAATCAATCTGGCTGACTTTGTTGAGGTAAGAATCCGTATCGACGCGCTTTTTGTAGTAGTTGAGCAGGGCGCGCACCCGCTTATCGGACAGGCGCGGATCAACTCGGTCCAGTGAGTCGGGGGAGTGGCCGGCCGCAATCATTACCTTTTCGGTGTGCTGGTTGGCCTCAATGAAATCTTCTAGCGCCGCTACGTTGGTGCCCAGGTAGTTGCGAATTTCGGCTTTGCCGGCATCAAAGAAAAACGGCATCACGCGGGTGCCACTCATGTTGTTATCGGCAGTTTCCGGGATGAGCGTGATGGCCGTATCCTGGCGCACTACCAGCCGGCTGGTGGTTACGATGCCGCGGGCCAGCTTAATTTCCTTGCCTTTCACGCGCTTGCCGTTGGGCTTGGTTTCGCGGGCATCGGGCAGGGCAATCAGCTCGCCGGGGCTTTTTAGCGGGGAGTACGCAAACGAAAACTGCTTCCGGATAACGAGCTGATTCTTTTTCTCTTCGTCGTACACATACTCGCCCGAGATGAACGTCAGGCGTCCCACTGTGTCTTCGCGCAGGCCATTATTGTAGCGGTAGCTCAGGCCCAGGTTGTAGGCGGCCCCTTTGCGCAAGTGGCTGGCGGATACTTTGGCCGTTACCTCGAATAATACGTTTTCGCCATTGCTTTCCAGCACCGTGGGCTGCACGGTGAGCTCCTGCCCGGTCTGCGCATTTTTCAGTACTTTAGATAGGGGCGAGCAGGCTGGCAGAAAACCAGCAGCCAGCAATACAGCCACTCGCGGCAACGGACGCAACAACGACATTCTCATAGGCTAGGAGCAGGGGTGGCGCGAAATTCAGACATCAAACGAAAAAAGGTAGCTGATAGACGTATCTTGCAGAAGGCTTCTCGCGTAAGTGCTTGACACAGGCCAAGAATCATTGTATTTTACTCTGGGTTAGCCGCCGTTGGCGACCGGAAAAGCAGAAGGTATGAAACGACTAACCGACTTTATCGAAAAGCAAAGCTTTGGGGTGTGCAACTCCATCGGCAATCGGGTGGGCTTCTCAACCAGCAGCGTCCGTTTGTCTTTTGTGTATGCATCATTTTTCACCTTTGGCTCGCCCATTGTGCTGTATTTCGCGCTGGCATTCTGGATGAATGTGCGCCGGGCCATGCGCCGGCAGCGCAGCACGGTTTGGGACTTGTAGAGGCCTAGTACTTTCCTGATTTACGCAGCTTTTCTGAAAAGCCCGCTCAGCCGAAACGCCGATGCGGGCTTTTTTACTGCTTGGTTGGGTTAAATCACTAGGCCTTTTCCTCACGTAAGCCGACGCGGCTGCAGTTCAGAAAACCGGCGCCGCTCTTGCCCGAAATACGCCCA
Organism: Hymenobacter seoulensis; assembly: GCF_054780535.1. Classification (NCBI taxonomy): domain Bacteria; kingdom Pseudomonadati; phylum Bacteroidota; class Cytophagia; order Cytophagales; family Hymenobacteraceae; genus Hymenobacter; species Hymenobacter seoulensis. The sequence continues at coordinate 721,025 of NZ_BAAGWD010000001.1, read as the reverse complement.
CACCAAACTGCCCTGATACAAGCCCTTGCGCTCAGCATGGCGCAGGTGGGGCGGAAACTTCCGGCGCTGGGCGCGCCAGTAATCCAGTTGCTTCACAAAATCCCAGTGCGCCCGCAAAATAGCCTGGCAGTCGGCGGTGGCACCTTGCATAAGCAGGCGCAGCGCCGCTACCCAGTCTAGTGCAACCCGCGAAATCATGACGCCCGAAAGCTCAGCCGAATGGGTGTTTTTGAACACCAGCGCTAGGCCGTTGCGGAAGTTAAGGTAGGTTTTGTGCGGATTCGATTTGTGCAACGTGCCGCCGCCCACGTGGAAAACGGTACTGCTGCCATGGTACCAGACCTCGTAGCCGACATTCTGGAGGCGCCAGCACAAGTCAATTTCTTCCATGTGCGCAAAAAACCGGGCCTCTAGGCCGCCCAACTGGTGCCAGGCTGAGGCCCGGACCAGCATGCAGGCGCCCGTCGCCCAGGCCACTTGGCGGGCGTCGTCGTACTGGCCGGTGTCGGCCTCCAGGGTCTCGAAGAGTCGGCCGCGGCAGAAAGGGTAGCCCAGTTGATCGAGGTAGCCGCCGCCGGCGCCCGCATACTCAAACTGCTGCCGCTGCTCTGCTACCTCACTGTACTGCCTGATTTTAGGCTGACAGGCAGCCGCGGCCGGCCGGCTTTCCAGTAGCTCGCGCTGCGGCCGGAGCCAGCCTGGCGTCACTTCTACATCTGAGTTGAGAAGCACGTAGTACCGGAATTCCGGGCCCACCTGTTGCAGCGCCTGGTTGTAGCCTTCGCAAAAGCCCAGGTTACCACTGTTCTGGATGACCTGTACCTGCGGAAATTTCCGCGCCAGCAGCGCCACCGAATCATCGGTTGAGGCGTTATCGGCTACGAACACCGCGGCCCCCTCGGAATGAGCCAGCACACTCGGCAGAAACTTTTGCAGAAAGCTCTGGCCATTCCAATTCAGGATTACGACCGCCACATCGGAGCAGGAACCGCCAACTTCGCTAGGGTTACTAGAGGCCAAAACCGCCAAGATCGAGGCCCGGAATGTTGGGGATGAGGCCAGCCGTTTTGTTTTTCATTTCCTCTTTAGCTTTCTCGCCGGCTTCGTCCATTACCTTATTTACAGCGGCCACCACCAAGTCAGCCAGCATGTCGCGGTCCTGGGGTTGGAGCAGGCTCTCATCGATTTCCAGCTTAAGCAAGCGGCGCTGCCCATTGGCTGTAGCGCGCACCAAGCCGCCGCCCGACTCGGCCGTAGCGGTAATGTATTGCAGTTGATCCTGGGCTTGCTTCACTTTATCCTGAAGCTCTTTCATCTTGCCCATCATGCCCATCATATCAAACATAGGAGTGCGTAGTTAAAGGGTGGAATAGGTGGCGAAGATAGTATGCCTCCGCCAGAACCGGCACGGCACTTGGCCGGCCGTGGCTACCTAGGCGGCTTTAGCGGATAATCGTGACGGTGCCGTTTTGCACGAGCCGCTTGCCGGTTTGGTCGGTGGTCTCGAAACGCCAGATGTAGGCGCCGGGCACGGGCGCCGCCGAGCCAATGCGGCCGTCCCAGGTTTGAGCGCGAGAAGTAGCCTGAAAAACCTGCTGACCATTCCGATCAATGATGGTGAAGCGAAAGGTATCGAGGTAGCGGCCTTTCAGCTCCAGCACGTCGTTTAGTCCATCGGCGTTGGGTGTGAAGGCCGTGGGCACATAGAGTTTCACTTGGCGGGCTACTGATGCGATGTTGGAGTAGCTGGGCGCCGGCAAACCCGCCGCACTAGCCTCAATGCGGTACCGAACCACCTGCTGCTCCTGGGGCGGCTGCACATCCAGATACGTCAGGCCTGGGCCCACTGGCCGGCTGCTGAGCACCGCGTTGGTAGGAGACAGCGTGATGACCCTGTACGTTACGCCAGCAGTGGCATCGGGGCTGCTGAAAGCCGTCCAGTTCAGGCGAATGGTGGTTCCATCATCGTTGGCGGCCGTGGCTTCCAGCAGCACCGGACACACGGGCGCGCTTTCGGCGGATTGGTTGCCGCACGCATCCAGAAAACGAACCGTGTAGCAGACCGGATCAATGAGGGAAAAGGCCAGCAGCGAAGAGTCCTGCACGGTGCGTTGAGGGGTAACCCGCAACTCGGTGCCGTTGCGCAGGTAGGTAAGCTGCCCGGCGGTGGGGTTACGCGGTACGGTGGCCGTGAGGGCTACCTGGTTGCGCAGCGTAAAAGAGGCAAAAATGCGCGGCGCCGGCGGGGCTAACGTTGAACTGGTGGTAACTGCTACCTCATTGGACGTGGAAGTAATGTTGCCCATCGTGAGCGAGAGGCGGTAGCGGTAGGTAGTGCCACACGCCACAGTTGTGTCTTCGTACTGACTAGCCCCCGGCGGCACCTGAAGCTGCGTGGTATTCTGGCCATCGGTGCGGCTGAGGATATAGGAGCCGGTGCCGGTACTATTCCAGCGCAGTTGGTTGCGCCCGTTCTGGGAAGCTCCGGCGAGGGCAATAGTGCACACCGCAGAGGAGGCAGGGTATTGGTTGGCTGAGGTTTGACAGGCATCCTGGGGTAGCAGGCGGTAGCAGCCTGGCAGCGGGGCGTTGCTGAGCGTGAAGGAGGTAGTGCTGCTCGGGATGGGAGCCACGGTGCGGTAGCCCGCGGGTGCGGCAGCATCGGCAACCTGCAACACGTAGCGGTACTCGGCCTGCAGATTGCTAAACCTAAAGTCAATGGCGGTGCCCTGAACGGTAAGCGTGTTCAGGCTAGGGCGCTGCGGCCGCGGGGGCAGCGTAAACGGACGCGTGCTGCCGCCGCTGCACAAGGTGGCATCCGTGTAGCGAGCCGTGACGGTTACAGAGTTTACGGTGTTAGTAGAGTACAGCTTCGGTACGCCGCGCAGGGCTGGCTGCGGGGCATCCGTCCCGACTTGTACAAAATACTGATCGTAGTTCGTATCGGTAACCGTAACCTCCACCAAATCAGGAGAGCAGGTTGTCAGGGTAAAGGTAGGCTCAGGCGTTTCCCGAACGGTATAGAGCTGTCCCAATATAACGCCTTGGCTGCTGGTTCCCTGGGTGTTCTGGGTGATAACCAACGAGCCCGGCGTAGTGGGTGTGAAGGTGGTGGCGGTATCCCGGAAGCTGGAGCAGATGATGGAGGAGCCGGTTTGGTAGTAAATCTGGGCGGGGTTGAGGTTTTTGCCGCTACAATCGCGCAGCCGCACGGCCCGACCCACGCACAGCGTAGCGGGCAGCTCCTGTTTCGTGATGGCGTCAAATACTTTAAAGCAGGCTCCTGAATTGGGCGTGTTGCTGCATTGGGCCTGCACCTGGGGGCTTGCCGCCAGCAAGGCCACCACCTGAACCAGCAAAAGTAGCAGTAGTCGTTTCACTGTTCCCATAACGAGGACGGTGCAGATTACGTCTGCCCGCGAAACCAAAGTAGCAGGTTTTACCGCGTAAAAAACGCTTTGCCACTGCCCGGGCCCTAGTATTTCATGCCGAAGCAGTGGCAGCTACCACCTCTTACTGCCACTCATAGCTGCGGACGAAGGCGGCAGAGGCGTGCAAATCAGGATACAACACCCGGTCTTGCGACACGAACGGGACTTTTTCGCGGAAGGCGGCTACCACCTGCTCCAGCGCCTCGGAGGTGCGGGTAGGGTGGCGGAACGCCAGAGCCTGTGTCGCATTCAGCAATTCAATGCCTAGTAGCTGCTCTACGTTTTCCACCACGCGGCGGGCTTTGGTGGCCGCGTTGGCGCCCATGCTCACGTGGTCTTCCTGGCCGTTACTGCTCACCACACTATCCACGGAAGCAGGAGTGCACAGCTGCTTGTTCTGACTGACAATACCGGCGGCGGTGTACTGCGGAATCATCAGGCCCGAGTTCAGGCCGGGCTCTGCTACCAGGAACGGCGGCAGGCCCCGTTGCCCACTGATGAGCTGGGTGGTGCGTTGATGCGAAATACTACCTACCTCGGCCGTGGCAATGGCTAGCATATCGAGGGCCAGGGCGAGAGGCTGCCCATGGAAGTTGCCGCCGCTCAGGATTGCATCGTCGTCGGGGAAGATGTTGGGGTTGTCGGTGACGGCGTTGCACTCGGTTTCTACTACCTGCTGCACATAAGCCAAGGCATCTCGGGAGGCACCGTGTACCTGTGGCATGCACCGGAACGAGTACGGGTCCTGCACGGCGGCTTTCGGCTGCTGCTGCAGTTCACTACCCTCCAGCAGCGCCCGAACCCGCTGGGCCACCGCAAGCTGCCCCGCGTGCGGCCGAATCCGGTGCAGGCGCTCATCAAAGGGCTCCCGCAGGCCATCAAACGCTTCCAGGGAAAGCGCCCCGATGACATCAGCAGCGGCCAGCAGGCGTCGGGTGCGCAGCAGGCAATGCACGGCATACGCCAGCATAAACTGCGTGCCATTCAATAGCGCCAGTCCTTCCTTGGCTTCCAGCACCAGCGGCTCCCAGCTAAATAGGCTCATCGCATCAGCGGCGGCCAGCCGGTACCCTTCATAGTTTACTTCGCCCAAGCCCAGCAGCGGCAAGCACAAGTGCGCCAACGGAGCCAAGTCGCCGCTGGCACCCAGGGAGCCCTGCTGGTACACCACGGGCAGCATGCCACGGTTATAGAAATCGAGGAGGCGCTGCACGGTTTTCACCTGCACGCCACTGTGCCCGTAGCTGAGGCTCTGCGCTTTCAGCAGCAGCATCAGGCGCACCAGATCAGCGGGTACTTCCTCGCCGGTGCCGCAGGCGTGCGACATCATCAGGTTGATTTGCAGCTGCTGCCGCTGCTCACTAGGTATGGCTTGGTTGCAAAGTGCCCCAAATCCGGTGTTAATGCCGTAAATGGCCGCATCAGGAGTCCGTGCCAGGCGCTCCTGCAGGTACTCGTGGCACTGGGCAATGCGCTGGCTGGCCTCCTCACTTAGCACCACCCGCGTTCGGGAGCGCAGTAAATGGTCGAGGGTAGCTAAATCGAGGAGAGAGGAAGGGGTGAGGGCGAAATCCGGGTGCGACATGCGGGTGGGAGCGGGAGATGGCGGAAGGCCAAAAATGCCACTTTTCCCGGTAGCGCCCTAACCCGGTTCCCGCAAGGTGTTGAGTTCGTGCTCAGGAATAGGCTTCGGTTTCGCGCTGTAGCTTTCTGTCTACTAGGCCAGGAATCCACTCAAACCACCCATCTGGTTTGATAGAAATGGATTGAGTGATCGTAGGCAAGTAGTTACTAGATGCTTGTTCCTAGTAAACTGTCTTGCGAAACCAATGACTGTGGTGCCTACTTCCGTCAGCAGCCCGGGCTATTCCTTCGGCCGCGCGTTGTCGGAGGTAAGGTCTACGATGGAGCTGCTGCCGGCTTCCCGCAACACCCAGTTGCCGGGCTGGCCCAGCCACTCCAGGCCGCCTTCCTCGTTAATCTGGTTAGCAAAATCCAGGGAGCACACATCCAGGCTCTCCGTCTCGACGCGGTTTACGCGCAAATGCTCCACGTACTGCAATGTCAGCTTGCCGGTATCAATCAGGCGTGGGTGCAGGGCCAGGTTATGGGCCGGCGACGGCATAGCTGCCGAAGGATACAGCAACCCATCAAACGCAGTGCCCAACTCACACGCTTCGGCTACTGCCGCAGAAAGCCGGTAATGGTGCGAATTCTGGTCGGAAACGGCTTTTGTAAAAATGCGCGTCAGAAACGCTGCTACTAGCCGTGCTGGCTCGGGCAAGTGTGCTAGGGCCTGCCCCAGCGCCACGTTACGGTCGGCGTGCGGGTCGTCGGTGCACTGGTTGGGCTCATAAAAACTTACCAGTCGGAGGGGTGCCCGCGTAATCCAGCGGCTAATGACAATCTGGTCGTTGGGCTGCACACCGGCCTCAAAAAAAGGCGGATGCCACGTGGCGCTGGCGTAAAACATGGCCTGCCCCGCACGGTTCGCCCGCTGGTCGTACTGCACGCGCTCCGCCGGCGGATACGACACATCCATCCAATGGGTAGGCCGGGCACCGGTAACACCCCGATACAGCACCACGCCGGCTGGCAGCTCAATGCAGCGCACCGGATGCCCGGCTAATAGCCGGCGCACGCGGGCTCGGAGTAATGAAATGGAATGACGCCGGAGGTTGAGGTGACGTAGGGCGGCGAGTTGCCGCCGCACACTCGCCCCGGTGTCGGGCAAGGAAGCGAGGGGAGCCGGCATAAGAAAAAATGGAAACAAAAAGCCTGTCCCGCTTCCTCTTACCATCCGGCAGAGGGGTAGTGAGAGGAAGCAAGACAGGGGAGAATACTGAGCAAAAGCGGCCAGGCGCCTTTAAGCCTGAGCCAGGGCTAGTAGCCTGAGGTACTAGGGTACGCCCGGCGCGAAGCCGAACGCTTGATATAAGGCTGGTTATCAGAAGAATTACGTCGGCTACGTAGCCAATAAATACCGGCCGCCAGCGCAACCCCGGCGCCTGCTATCCACAGCGGAGCGCTGGATGAGCGAGCGGCGGCCGGTACATGAACTACGCCGGTAGCATCGGCGGTGGCAGGGTGGCCTACGTAGCGCCCTTGGGCTGGCACAGCCAGCTCCTCGAAGCGGTTGGAAAGCTCCTGAAGCTGTTCTTCCAGCACGTCGCCGCGCATCGGGATGCCATGGCCGGTGGCGGCAATAGCGGGCTTTAGCGCGGCCAGGCCTTCTACCGATTGCCGGGCCTGCACCCAATCGGGGGTGAAATAAGCGGGCGGGCCGTGTACTTCCTGCTGCTGGGTAAACGTCGCCATTCCGGATTCAGCCTTCACGGTTACGAAGGCGTCGCCGGCTATTAGCAGCCGGTCTTCATCCCGGAAAAACGAAACGTGACCCGGCGTGTGGCCTGGCGTAGCAATCCAGCGCCAGCCCGGCAACCCTGGCACCGAGCCATCGGCGGGTAAGGGCTGCACTCTGGAGCCTAAATCAAGCGGGGCTTTCGGATACAGAAACGACATGGCTGCCATGGCTCCGCCGCCAACGGTTGGGTCGGGGGGCGGATAAGAGGAAAGGCCCGTCAGGTACGGAAGCTCCAGGGTATGAGCAAACACGGGCACGCCGGGCCACTGCTTCAGCAGATGCGGCAGCGCCCCCACGTGGTCGAAGTGGCCGTGCGTGAGCAGAATGGCCACGGGTGCGTTGCCGGCACCGAAAAGATAATCGGCTTGGCGCTGCACCTTTTTGCCGGAGCCGGGCAGGCCCGCATCCACCAACACCCAGGAGGCAGTAGGCATGGTTTGTTCGCGGATGTAGTACAGATTGGCAAAAACATCGCGGAGTCCCCAAATGCCCGGAACTACCGGAAACAGCGCCGGGGTAGTGGCGCGGTTGGTGCCCAAAGCAGGCTCAGTTTGAGTTGATGGCATGGAAAGGAAGATAAGTTGCTGGAAAACAGAGGGCGCTACCATGGTCACTAGCCCCTACGAACCGCTAAACCCCTGCCTGAAGCGCAAAGCCAATGGCAAGAGTAGCAGCTACTAGGTAGTGTTGGGTGCGCAACCGCCTAAGGGGGCCTCTGGTAATGGCTGGCGGTTAGTTGGTAGTGCTGCCCGAGCCGCCAGTGGTAGAGGCCGTGGTGCTGGAACCACTGGTAGAAGCTGTGGAGCCCCCAATGGAGCCGCCCGTAGAGCCGCCGGCAGTGGTGCTACCTGGTGTGGAGTTGCTGGTGGTGGAACCGGCGGAAGCACCAGTGCCTTGGGTGGAGGAATTCATACCCGACGAGTCAGTTGACATGTCAGTGCTGCCGTTGATATCGACGCTGCCGTTGGCGTCCATGTCGCCGCTGCTGGACTCAGTTGAGCTGGTAGAATCGGCTTGCTTGCCGGAGTTGCTGCCGCAGGAGCTTAGCGTTAAAGCAGAGCCTAGTAGGGCCACAGCCAAAAACTTGAAAGTTGATTGATGCATGAGTAGGAAAGGAAAATGGAACAAAAACAAGCAAGGCCCAAGCTAAATCCTTGGAAGTGGGCTGTAATCAGGCTGCCTGCCAAGAAGCGCTGCTCCTGGCTTATCAGAAGCAGCATACGCGTGTAAGCGCAGATTGCTTTACGCAGATAGTATTCTGATAATCAGAAGTATCATGAAAAACTTCTACGGATTTTAAAGCAAATGGGTCCGTAGAAATACGGAAGAGTGGCGTAACGCTGTCCGTACGGGCACTCGGTTAGGCATATATGCGAGGCTGAATGGGTAGGGTATACTGCTCACCGCTTGCCAGCAAGTGTAGCCGAATATCACGCAGGGTGAATGGGGTATTCGGCGCTATTTCATGGATATTGGTAGAGCTGCAACTGCGCGCATCAAGCACGATAACAAGTCCGCTGCCCAGCACTTCTAGTTCCTTGCCTTCCGTAACCAGCACGGCCGTATCTTCTTCAAGTCCCATGCCCACACACGCCGGATTGGTAGCCAGAATCTGGGCCATGCGTACAATGCGGCCCCGCGCCACAAAGTGGGTATCCACGGCTACATCATGCAGAAACTCTAGGCCCGTCGTAATATGGATTTCGCCTTTCAGGAAACCGGCGTCGTCGCGGCCCTGATAAATCATGGGGGTGCTCATAGCCGTAGCGCCCGCGCTGGTACCGGCTATAATAAATTTCTGGAACGAGTAGAGCTCGTGCAGGCGATGCTGGAGTAGGGTGCCTCCCAGCAGGGTAGTAAGCCGGAGTTGGTCGCCACCGGTGAAGAGTACACCACCGGCCTTATCTAGTACCTCCAGGATAGCCTCGTCATTGGCCTCTTTCCGCTCCCGAATATCGAGAACCTTTACGGCTGGCCCACCTATTTTTTTGAAGGCATCGATGTAGTCCTGGCTGGCTTCTTCCGGAATAGAGGAAGCCGTTGGAATGACTACTAGGTGCCCCTGCGAGCCAATCTCTTCAGCTAAGCGGCGCAGAATTGCTTCAGGAGCAAAATTCAGGTTTCGCGAAGCTTCGAGGTCATTATCGGCTGCGTCGCCCTTGTGTTCGTGGCCCCCTATAAGTAGCAGTTTGCCCTGGGGAACGGGGCAGCTGGCCGCTGGGGATTTGGTAGATTTTTTGGAATTCGCCATGGGGTAGGTGAGCAAGAGCAAGCATCCAAAAACGCCCGCTCAAAGCGGGCGTTTGTTGGGAACAAAACCAGAAAACAGACTTATTCGGCTTTGGCGTTGATGTAATTTTTGGCCAGGTTATTCAACTTGGTATCGGTGTTCTGCTCTTCGTTTAGCGTTTGGCGCAGCAGAGCAGCCGCCTCCGTGTGGCCCAGGCGTTCGGCGTAGTGAGCCGCCGTACCGTAGCCCGAAATTTCGTAGTGCTCAATGCGCTGAGCGGCGGCAATCAGGGCGGCGTCCATTACCTCATCAGTAGCTCTTTCCGACATAGTTTCCTGACCTTCCGCAATCAGTCCTTTCATAGCTTTGCAGGTATGGCCACTCAGGTCGAGGTCCATCATTTTACCGATTTTCTCCAGCCGCTCCACCTGGTTTTCGGTTTCACGCAAGTGAGTTTCAAAGCCCTGGCGCAGGCGTCCATCCTTAGCCGAGCTAGCCATCATGGGCATGGCCTTTACTAGTTGAGTTTCGGCGCTGTACAGGTCTTTGAGCTGCATTTCAAACAGATCATCGAGGGTTTCCAGTTTGTCGAACATAGGAGTAAGAATAGGTAGAGTGGAAATGTCATCAGTCCGATTGACTGACTGTCTGTGCATACGGCAGGGGGTAGGAAGTGTTAATGTTCAGGTTGGAGCTAACCCCGATTCCTAATAGTGAAAAATATGCGTCAATGCATTGATAATCAATAGTGAATATATTTAAGGCTGAGCTTAGTTTAAACGAAAAATGCGTGAAGCACGAAGGATAATATCCGTGCTTCACGCATGTGGTTCGCGCCCGAAAGCGGAGTACTACTTATTGGCCTAGTTCTGCCAATACGGCTTCTAGTGTGAGGGTGCTTTCGTGGCCCGTTGCCAAATTTTTGAGCTTAAACTGGCCGGCAGCGCGCTCCTCTGAGCCTTGCAGCAGCACGTACGGAATGCCCTTCTGGTCGGCGTACTGAAACTGCTTTTTGAGCTTGCCTGCTTCCGGATACAGCTCGCTGGCAACGCCAGCCTCGCGCAGCTGGCGCAGCACCGGCAGCACCGCGGCTTCGCTTTCGGCATCGAAGTTGGCGAGTAGGCAGCGGGTAGTGGTGGCTACAGCTTCCGGAAACAGCGCCAATTCTTCCAGACAGTCATACAGCCGATCCACGCCAAAGGAAAACCCTACCCCCGAAACGCCCGGCAACCCAAAGGCGCCCGTGAGGTTATCGTAGCGGCCGCCGCCACTCACGCTGCCCATGTTCACGTTGTTGATCTTTATTTCGAAGATGCAACCGGTGTAGTAGCTCAGGCCTCGGGCCAGCGTTACATCAAACTCCAGGTTCTGCCACTTCTCGAAGCCAAAGCTGCGCAGGTAGTTCAGCACCTGCTTCAGATCTTGCAGGCCTTTGTAGCCGTCGGCATTATCAGGCTCCACAGCAGCCGTGGCAAAGGCCGCGAGCAGGCGCTCCAGCTTCTCCTCAAAGTCGCCGCCTACCCCTAGCAAATCAAACAACCGCTCAATGGCGCTTGGCGAGAAGCCCCGGCCGGCCAACTCTTTCTCCACGCCCTCGCGGCCAATTTTATCGAGCTTATCAATGGCCGTAAACAAGTCCGTTTCGGTACCTTCACCGCCCAGCGCCTGATAGAAAGCGCCCAGCACGCGCCGGTGGTTTATCTTGATGGTGTGCTCTGTGAGGCCTAGGCTGGTAAGCACCTCCGACATCATCAGCACAATTTCTGCCTCACACAGCAAGGAGTCGGTGCCTACTACGTCGGCATCGCACTGGTAAAACTCGCGGTAGCGGCCACGCTGGGGGCGGTCGGCGCGCCACACCGGCTGAATTTGGTAGCGCTTGAACGGGAATACCAGCGTATTGCGGTTCATAACCACGTAGCGCGCGAACGGCACCGTGAGGTCGTAGCGCAGGCCCTTTTCGGCTATTTTGGGCAGGATGCGCTTGCTCCGGTTATCGGCCGTTAAATCATCGGGGGTAACATCTTTGGCAAAATCGCCGGAGTTCAGCACTTTAAACAGCAGCTGGTCGCCTTCCTCACCGTACTTGCCCGTGAGCACCGACAGGTTTTCGAGCGTTGGTGTTTCCAAAGGCGCGTAGCCAAACTTCTCAAACACACGGCGGATTACGCCAAAAATATAGTTGCGGCGGGCCACCACGGCCGGGCCGAAGTCGCGGGTACCGCGCGGGATACTGGGCTTTTGAGCGCTCATCAGAAAAAACAGGATGCGGAAATACGGCCGTAAAATTCACGGTTTTAAACGGATTTTCCGGATTTCTACTTTTCTGCCCGTGCTGTGACCACAAGTTTACTAGGCCTGAGGTGCGCCCGAACCCCGGTAAGGCAGGTTTCGGCGGGTTATGAGCGCACCTGATTTTGGCCGGCCATGAAGTCAATTTCCTGCATAGCATCCAGCAAGGAAGGTACTAGCAGGGGCTGCGATGCCACATCCAGAAACAGAAAATGATGTTGGGCTGGCTGGGGTACGTGGCACAAAATCAGGCGCCGGCCCTGGTTGTGCAGCAGAAAAGCATACGCCAGCAGCAAGTCAATAGCTTCTTCAGAAAGCTCATCAATCAGGCTAAGGTCAATTAATACTGCCGCCTTGTCGCTTCGGCTGGCCCGATGCAGGGCCCGAGTCAACTTAATCTCATCCTTAGAAGTGCCATCGGGGGAAACTATCAGCATAAAGCCGTTAGTCAGAATTTCACGATGAACATCCAGCATGCGTACGATGCGATTAAGAAGTATACAGTAACCGATAGTCATACTGAGAAACCGAGGAAAATGGTTGCATCAAAATGGTATTATTGGACTTAGATAAGTGAATTCATGCGTAAACTCCAAGAAAACAAAGAGATATTCTGATAAGCGCTACCCTCTGTCTGTGAGCAAACCTATCTATCAACTGATGAGGCGCTAACGCAAGCTCAGCCGTAGTGCGCTAGTATGCGAAACGCTACGGCTGAGCTTGTTTAGTAATGTGTCTATTTGGGTTGTACTGAAAAGCAAAGTAGGAGACAACCTAGAATACACAAAAAAGAGGGCCAGGAGTATCCTGGCCCTCTTCTGATCGGAAGCTTGCGACAGCACCTTACTTCTGAATAGTGATGCGGCGGGTTTCTACCTTACCATTGGTGAGCAGCCGGCAGATGTAGAAGCCACTAGGTAAGTCCTGAGGCTTAAACTGTACGTGCTGCTCTTCACCGGCGGCCACTACGCCATCAAAAAGTTTGGCTACCTGCCGGCCCATGCCATCAAACACCAGTACCTGTGCCTTGCCAGCCTTCTCGGTCCGGAAATGAACCGTGCCTTGGTCAGTGAGTGGGTTAGGGTACACCTCCAGCAGGTTGCTAGGGGGAGTGAGGGTAGCGGACGAAGGCGTGGTAGTAGGCTGCGTGAGGAGCGTAGACTGCGCGGTAGCTTTCACGGTAGTGGTGCAAGTAGTGTTACCGCTGCGTACCGAGAGGTTGCCGCCATTCAGCAGTACTTCTTGGAGTGAGCTGCTTCCGCTGGCCGAAAATACCAGCGTGCCCCCGGCGCCTTGGGTGCCGCGCCATATCTCAATCCGGATTTTATCAACGCCCGCACCTGGCTCTCCGTTATCCGCCATCGATACCAGCAGGTTCAGGTTGCCTTCGATGTTTGTGCCGAGGGTAGCGTTATTCAGGTTTGCTTTGCAGGTGAAGGTGGCTTTCTGGGAGCACGGGTTGCTGGCATCAACGGCCAATGAGCCTAAAGCAGTGGCCTTAAACTGGTACATGGTGCCATTGGTACTCCGGAGCATAAGGTTAAGGTAGCCCTGGGTGTTTTTAACCGATTTATTCCATTTGATATTGAACCCGAAATTCACTTTCCGGGTGGCATCTATTCCCTTTTCGAAGTAGGCCACTTTTGAGGAAACATTGCCGCCGCCGGTTATAAAGTCTTGCGAGGGCTTGGCAATGTTGATGTTATCCAGCTCCGGCTCGCTCGTGTAAAAGCCCTTTACTCGGGTTTCAATGGTATACACCTCGCCGGTTTCATTACCAATGTTGAAGGTGTATTCTTTCTGGGCAACCCCCACCAAGGTGTTGCCCGTTGTCATCAGTTGCACCGGAACGTCAGAGAGTGTGGCAACAAAAGCATCGGTAGCGGTTTTCTTGATGATGAAGTCAACCTTGGCATTTTTAATGTCGCCACCGTCCAGGTCTGCTGTGGCTGGTATCCAGGAAGCTACATCCTGAATTTGGGCCCGGAGCACAACAGTGGCTGTGCTAGAGGTTGTGCCGCCTGTGCTCACAAATTGTGCTCCTATGTATTCGGCCTTGGCGTTTTCGGGGGTTACCGTGAGTGTTCCTGCCTTAAAGGTGATAGTGTAGTTAGAGGAAGTGAGGCCAGTGGGCTCAATGGAGTACACACCTGGGCCACTTAGCATAGCTCGGTTGGCAGCCAAAGAAGCCGTGCTGGTAAAGCTGAGCGTACCTGCCAAGCTGGCTAGGGTCTCGGAGTTCACAAAGTCCTCGCTGCTTACTGTATAGGCCGGTACTAGGTCGCTGTACTGCACCGACTGTATACTGTTGGCCGTAATCGTCATAGCCTTGGGAGTCACCGTCAGGTTGCCATAACGGCTGATGACGGTGTAGTTGCCCAGGCGGTTTTGCGGGTCGCGGAGGGTGGCGCTGATGGCATATGGCCCGCCAGTAACAGTAGCCGTTGCGTCGGCGCCCGCGCTGGCAAAGCTGGCAATGCTCAGGTTATCAGCCGCAATGTTGCCACTCAGCCGGCCAGTGAAATCAGCCAGCGCGAAGGCGCTTCCGTAGGGCTTGCTCTTGCTATCGGTGATTACCTCCAGATTGGCTTTGTTAATGTGCAGCACACCCGTGGCAGAGCCGGCGTAGTTGTTGTTTACTAGGGTGGCTACCACCTGATACCCTCCGGTTTTTACATCGGTAGGCGCGGTGGATGTTCCATCGTAGGTGTAGGTAAAGGTGCTCGTGCCGGTTGCGCCGGTTACCTGGGCTAGTGCGTTACGGAGCGTGCCGTTGTAAGTCTGGTTTAATGATGCCTCGTTAAACGCTACAGTAGCCGTTGCTTTGCTGAGTAGGATGCTCACGGAGCCACTTTGGTTGTGGTAGTTCCTGCCGCCATTGAACGTCCAGATTGCGGTGCCGCCCGGCACAGCAGTGAACTGCTCGCCTAGGTCGAGCATGCTACCAAGTGAGGTGCCATTAATGCCCGTAGCCGTTCCCGAAGCACCGTGTGGGTTGCCATCATAAGTGCCAGTATAGCCGCTCACCTGTACGTTGGCAACGGCCTTGTCTACCGTAATGAATACTTCTTTTGTAATGGGCCCGGTGTAGTTAGCAGCGTCAGTGGGGGAGAAGCTCACGGTCAGCTTCTGATCTGGGCCGGCTTCCAGTAAGGTGCCGGCGGCTGGGGTATAGGTGAACGAACCGTCTACTTCTCCGGCGGAAGCATTCAGCTGATTGTTGCCTAGGAGCGTGCCGTACACCAGGTTTGCCGGGGTCGTCCAGCTGAGTACAGGAGTTGCCCGCTCCACATGGATAGTAGCGGTGGCAGTGCTTTTTTTGTAATTGGTGGCATCCGTGGGGGTAAACGTTACGGAAAGCTCATGCGTGCCTGCCGGTAATTTGGTGCCCGCCGCCGGCAAATACGTGAAGGTGCCCTCTACCGAAGCCGAAGCGTTCAGCTGCGTTTCCGAAAGTAAGGCCCCGTAGATGATAGCCGCTGGGTTGTTCCAGGTGATGACGGGTTGCGCCTTGTTTACGGTCAGGGAAGTAGCGGCATCGGCGGCACTCGTGAAGTTGGTGTCTCCTGAGTAGGAGTAGGTGATGGTGTAGGCCGCAGTGTTAGCTGGCAGCGAAGCGGTGTTAAAAGTGAGGCTAAACGACCCGTCAGCTGCCAGCAGCGCCTGCACAGAAACGCTGTTAATAGCAACCGACACTGACCCAGTTGGCGCTAGGCCGTTCTTGCTCAGCTTCCCCGACAGGCTGATGGAGGCATCCCCGTAGGTGATACTCTGACTGGCGCTTAAATCAGTAAAAATGGGAGCAAGCTGCTCGATAGTAAGCGTAGCTTGTTCGCTGGCCAAATCCGTGCCGCTTGAGTTTACCAGCTTGTAGTTGGGGTTAGTAAGCGTAGCCGCCACCTGATATGAACCGGCAGTGCTCGGCGCACTGGAAGCACCATTATAGGTCAATTCTACTCCCTCTATGCCCGCAGGCGTGGAGGTGGCCGTTACCAGTTTAGGCTGTCCATCATAAGCCACCGTTAGGCCAGACAAGGCAATGGTAGCAGGCGCTTTGCTGAGGGTAAGTGTACCGTTTCTGTATAAAATGGAATAGTTATCTAGGCCCGTTCCAGTAGCGAGGGTAGGCACGATGGCATAAATTGGGCCCGGTGCGCTTACTGTAGCGGTAGCGGCGGCTCCCACGCTGGTAAGCGTCACTGATTCAACTTTATCATTGGGTATAAGCCCTGTTACTTCCACCTCACTTCCTAAAAAGCTAAGTTCCTCACCATATATTTTGCTGGCGTCCCTGGCCCTGATTTCCAGCTGGGCCTTGGTCACGGTAAGTTTCCCGGCAGCATAGCTGATATCGTAGTTTTCCAGGCCACTTCCTGTTGCTGCACTAGGTGTAATAGGGTATTCTGAGCCCGCTGTGGTAGCTGCCGCAGTTGCCAGGGCGCCCGGGCTTTCCAGCGCCACGGCCGAAATAGTGTTGCCATTCACCAGTGCTCCGGCTGTTACTGAAAACGCGGTGGTACCCAGGTCGAGGGAAGTGCCGTAGGGTTTGCTTTGTGGGGTGGCCGTGATGGTTATTGCCTTCTGGGCAATGGTAAAGGCCGCTGTTTGGGTTGAGATGTTGTAATTGCCTAGTACTGCTTCAGGGCTGAGCGCTGCGCTAATGGTGTAGCTACCATTGGCGTCCTCACCGGGCGTGCGAGTGAACGTGGCGGTTACCTTGTCAGCGGGCAGAAAACCAGAAAGCTCGCCGGTTAATGCTGGCTCAGAGTCACCATATGTTTTGCCATTTGCATCGGCTCTAACAAAGGCGTCTTTCGGGTTGATTGTGAAGTCTGCTGGCTGGAATGCTAGGTCGTAATTAGCATTCAAAGCAACAGTGCCCTGATTGATAGGATAACTGCCCACGCTACCCCCCGGAGTCCGGCTAAGCTCCCCCGTAAAGCTGTCGCCTTGCACCAAACTTCCGTTCGTTACTTGGTACGTAAGGGGCGGTTCCACATCACCATAGGTCATGCCCTTGGCATCAGCCGTAATGGTAATGGGGCGGGTTGTTATAGTAAGTATGCCTGTTGTGGCATAGGAAATTGTATAGTTGGACAAACCAGTTCCTACGGCAGCGCTTGGAGTTATGGTATAGTTTCCGACAGCGGCTGAAGATGAAGCTCCGCTACTAGCCAGAGTGATACTCGTAACAGAGTTACCATTAACTAGGCCGTTAGTAGTAAAGTCTGTTTGCACGTTGGTGACTCCTAACGCCAGGGCCTCTCCGTAAACTTTAGTCTGGGCAGTAGCGGTAACTACAAGCGAAGCAGGTGTAATGCTCAGATTCCCATTAGTACTACTTACAATGTAATTGCCGAGCTTGTTATCTGGATCACTTAGCGTGGCCACAATGGGGTAGTTGCTAACTGAAGCAGAAGCCTGTGAACCTGTGCTGTTTCTTGAGACAGTTATGTTATCCCCATTCTTAAGGCCAACAAGAGTGCCTGTAAAATCAGCGTTAGTTAATATAGCGCCATATATTTTGGTGCCGTTGCTTGACGTTACCGTCAGAGGCGCCTTACTTATATTTTGACTTAACGATGCTGTGCTGTTCTCATAACCGGGACTAGCGCTTGAGCCAACAAATCTGGCTTCAATAGTATGGGGCTGAGTTCCTACTGAAAGTGAAGTAGTAGAATAGGTCTTACCTGTATTTGAATTAGCAGAAACAGGAAAGGTCTGAACTTTTATTCCATCAATATACAACTCTAAATTCCCTACTACAGTGTTGCTCTGTGCTCCTCCTCCTCCTTCTCTTGTTACGCCAAGCGTAAACCGAACTTCTTCTCCGTAAACAGCAGGGTTCTTATTTGTAGTTATAGCCGTTACTGTTTTCTGTGCGTCAGTGAATACTGTTGTTGCAACCGTATGACTTTGACTTCCAATAGCGGTTACCAAGAACTTTACTCCTAGGTGTCGTTCTTCTATAGCATAATCAATTTGCCAATTGCCATTTGCATCAACTGGTACATCATATATGTGGTAATCAGGGTAGTCAGGTTCCTCTTTAAACTCAACGTGTACCATCTGGTCGCCGATCCAGCCTGAACCTGTTATGTGAGCAGTTTCACCGGGTGAGTAATCGTCCTTGTCTGAACTTACAGTTTGGGCCATAGCTGCTGCGGAGCAGAACAGGCTTAGCAACAGCAGAAGCCCATAAACCTTGGCCTGGAACCAGAAGCCTGAGCGTGGTATAGGTGTGTACATAGGTGGGTAGGTGAGGTTAAAGAAAATAGAAAACACGCGGGCGCTGAGCCCGGTAAGGGACAGGACAATTCTGCAGTGGCCAAGTAAGGCTACTGGTACAGTCAAGAAATCGAGGAAGTGGAATGATATCTAATTTTACGGTAATTTATCAATAAACTTTATAACTGTTCAAATAAAAATAAATATGTTAACAACTAATATTTCAATTCATACGTAATAGACGAGCTTAGATAATTCGTTCCATCTTACGCTGAATCCTTATAGTTAAGAAGCGCTTCATGGCGTAGTTTACCTGTGATTACACACTAGCTGCAGGGTTGCTAAGAGAGTGAGACTAGGATAGTAAAAGGGCAACTTATTGCTGGTAAGATGCTTAGATCATCCGCTAAGTGAGTTGCCGTGCTTGGTGCCTAATTGCACCAGCGGCCCAATTTCCAGGGCTAAGGACTGGCTCCCTCTCCAGCCTAGTAGAACGCTTGGTAGCATTGTTGGCGCAACACTTTACGCTGGGGGCATATTTCCCCGGCTTGCGTGGGTTACGGTGTATGCTATGCTTGTTCGCTGCTGCTTAGGGGTTAACGCTTCGCCTTTCGAGTTTGGAACATAACGGCGGCGGCGAAGGGTGCCTTGAGTGCGGCCCTGAGTCCGGAAGTGCGCAGGCCTCGGTTGGTCCAGTCGTTGCAGGTGCGAAAGGCATGGTAGCGGCCCTGGGCCAGGAAGAAAAAGTCTTCGGGAGTGTAGCCAGTTGGTTGTCGCAGTTGCGGGCGCCCTAGGGTATCGGGGCGGAAGGAGTGCTGCACGTAGGCTGTAAGCAGGCGATACTCAGCAGGCGAAATCCGCAGCGGCACAACCTGGGCGCCGGAATCAGGAGCGGCCCTGTAAAAGTCGACGTGCATGAGGGTACGCGAGGGAAAAGCTGCCCCCACAATAGCTTTAGGGCTGGGAAATTTGCCGCCCATCGAGCCCAGAAAAAATCCTTCGTTGCCCCAGCCAAATCCCACGTAGGGGTAACGCGCAAATCGGGTTGTGAGGGTAAGCGAACCTAGTGTTTGCAGCCAGTTGTGGCCCGTATGAGGCTCCTGTGTAGGTAGCACCATCGCGGTATGAAAGCCGTTGGAAACTATATAAACAGGAATGCCATCAGGCGTTTGCCGAAAGCCTGGGTTGATAGGAACCAGAGTGCCCGTCAGCAAAAAGAGAAGAAAAGCAGCAAAAGCCGACATATACAGGCACCTGGCAAGACACTGCGAAGGTACTAGCTTTCCTGGCGGCTGAAACCCTGCGCCCATCTGGGTTTCAGGCGCTAATTGACCTAGCAACTTTGCGTGCAGAGGTGGCTAAACGCATGCATCCGGCCAGCCAGTTTCCCGTAGGAAAGCAGCTGGCCGGATGTGGCAAGGATAAGCTAATAACTGATTACCCGGCGCCCGGTCGCGTCTAGGACCGTACGCGAACTACTGGCCGGCGCGGCTCTACTGCGGCTACTGCTTTGCTTCGTTTGGCCCACGCTTGCTGATCGGCGGGAGCAAGCTGGGGCATACCCAGAGGCACTAGGACTACCGTACCCAGGGCCTTCTGCGACTTTGCGGAGTGCAGGGCAACGGCGGGCTTGATGGAGTGGTAGCCCAACACGGTAGTCCGGACAGTATAGCGGCCCAAGGGCAAGCCAGTAGCACGAAAATGGCCGTTGGCATCTGTTTCTACCGACTTTACAAAACGGCCATCGGAAGCCCGGAGTACCACCACGTAGGAATAAGGAATAGGCTCCTGCGTTTCCCCATCGTAGAGGCGGCCCGAAACCGTACCGCGGCCCGGAGTAGAGCTAGCCTGAGCGGGCTGCTGAGCGCCGACAACGAGGAGGGAAATGCCCAACAGGGCGCTGGAAACAAAGGAAGTTTTCATGACAGTAGTAAGTGAAAGGAAGGGCTTAGACCATCGGGCGGGGCTAGTGGGAACGGCCGCGGTTCCGTTCCGGGCATCCCGGCGAGAGTCAGCAAAAAAGAGAGTTGCATCGAGCCCAGAGCGGCGGGTGGCGAAGTGGCCAGGCGCCGGGTGGGGCAGCGCCCCGCTGGTGTCAGGAGCGGAGCTGTTTCGGGGGGAAGGGGGGCAGCCGGTTTGGCGGGCAGGCCCTACAGGCCGAAGTGGAAGAACAGAATAAAGATACTAAAAGGTACTATGTAAAGCAAGGTACTGTTTAAGTTTATTTTCTGCTTCAGAGTTTTCCAGGGAGTAATTAGTTGTCCAGAAAAAGTGGGGGGGTAAAGCTTGCGTATAACTTCTTAAGCTTTGTCTATCTGATAGATGCTATAGGGAGCGCAAGGGATGCCTGAGGAGTAAAAAAAATATTGATTGTCTTATAATCAGGCCTGCTAGGATAACTTTTGCTTTAAACAGGGCAGCTAAAACTAGTTGTAACTAGGTACTGGAAACAGAGGCTGGGAAAAGGCCTCACGCACGTAGCGGTGTGCCGGGTAACGTGAGGCCTAGATGGTAGCAAAGCGCAGCACAAGCCAGCTACCAAATTCACCCTACCCAAACATTAGTCGAAAATCATTATCGGAAGCAGTGGTTTGAGCTTGCAACAGGGGTAGTAGAACGAGACTTGCCGAACCGCCAGCCCGCATTTCCTAGGCAAAGAAATCGTGGAAAGCCAACGTTAGATGAACGAGGAGCAGTAGAGGGGGCGCGCTTTAAACCATGGAAATGCATATTCAACGGGTGCGAAAAGCTTTAACTGAAACGCAGGGTATAGAGCAGGGGTACTAGGTCTGGTGGCAGCTCAAACTCCGAGAGGCAGTGTGCTTGAGTGCGTTGCTGTTGTGGATACCGCCGTAATAGGCGAGCGTTACAGGAAAGTAAAAAATTATTTTTCCAGCTTCCTGTAACGCCCTAGCTTCGGTTAGCCACCGAACCCACCACCACCGCCCTGCGGCTGATTTTCAATCTTTTTCGGAGGCTTGTTAGAGCCCATGTACCAGCTGAAGCCTAGGTAGCCTACCCGCGACTCCCACTTGTTGTAGTACTCGGCCCGGAAGTTTTCAGTGCGCGACTCCGAGCGGTTACGCTGGGTGTTCAGCACGTCGGATACGCGGAGAGTAAGCGCGGCGCGGTCGTTGAACAGGCGCTGGCGCAGCGCTACATCCATGGAGCCAACCGGAAATACTTTGCCCTGGGCCGTAACGGCCGCTGCGCGGTAGTTACCGGTCAGCTGAATGTCGAGCTTGGGGGTGGGCGTGAAGGAGTTCATCAGGCGGGCCGTGCCCGATACTACCCGGCGATTAGCCTCGTTGCCGGTAGCCGCCGTTACCATATTCTGGAACAACGAGCCGTTGGCCGTGATGCGCCACCATTTGGTCACGGGCTGGTTCAAAGAAACTTCGGCGCCATAGCTGGTTGCCTGCCCGAAGTTTTGGTTGTATTGGGCCGTAATAACCGCTCCGGAACCGTACAGGCGGGTGGCCGTGGTATCTACCCCCACTAGGCGCTGAATGGTGTTGTCGGTATGGCGGTAGAACAAAGTAGAAGTCAGGGATGCCTGCCCGATGCTTATCTGGTGGCCTAATTCAAAGGCATTGATGTACTCGGGGCGCAACGTAGGGTTACCGATGCGGTAGCTGCGCTGGTCTTGGTAGAGTGGGAAAGCTAGCAGCTGCATAAAGCCAGGCCGGTTGAGGCGGCGCGAGTAGCTCAGCTTCACGGTTTGGTCGGCGGTGGGCAGCTTGCGGGCTACCGTGGCCGAAGGGAACAGGTTCAGGTAGCTCAGCTTAAATGGCCCGTTGCCGTTGAGTACTTCGCCGCTGGTGTTGGTGTATTCAGCGCGTAAGCCGCCCTGCATGTTCCATTTGCCCAGTTCCTGCTGGTAGGTAACGTAGCCGGCCTGCATATACTCCTTGAAATCGTACTGATACGAGCGGTCAGCAAGGCGCTCAAAAACGGGGCCATCGGCCTGCTGGCGCAGGAAATCATCGGTGCCGCTATTTTCTTGGTACTGACCTTTGAGGCCGGCATCCAATCTGGCTTTCTCGCCGATGGGGTGCACGTAGTCAACCTGCCCCGACACGGCATTGAGGCCTACGGCCAAGTCTTGTTTCCATTCGCGCAGGTCCGGCGAGCCTTCCGTATTTCGCTGGGCCACCACTACATCGGCGTCGAGGTAGGTATAGTTAGCACTGGCCGTCAGCTCCCGGCCTTTGTGCTCATCCCAGGTACGGCGGTAGTCCACTGAGCCATCGATGTTGTCGACATTCTCCGAAACCCCGAACGTGCTGCCGATGCGGGCATTGGTGGCTCCCGAAAGGGTAGCGAGTTGAAGCCCCGAGTTGGCGCTCCGGTTGAAGTTCGGCTCCAGTGTAACCGTCAGGCTCTGGTTGGCGGGCAAGGTGTAGTCGAAGCCTAGGCGACCGTTGTAGCTTTTGTTGTGGCGTACGTTAGTGCCCTCCTGGTAGGTACGCAGCTCGCGATTTTCTAGGGTAGTGTATTGGTCGCTGCGCATGCGACTGTGGTATTGGTCGTCGCGCATATCAAACGAGCCAAACGTGTTGATTTTGCCCGTGCGCCGGTTCAGGCTAAGGCTGGTGTTGTATTTATCGCGGGTGCCGAGGTTTAGCAGCGCTTGGCCATTCCAGCCGTCTTTTTTCTGCTTTTTCAGAATAATGTTGAGCACCCCACCGGCCCCGGCAGCATCATAGCGCGCCGAAGGGTTGGTCACGACTTCTACCCGCTCAATGGAGCTGGCCGGAATCTGCTCTAGGCGGTTGCCACCGGCTCCACTGTTAGCGGAGTTACTAGGCTTGCCATCAATGAGAATGGTGATGTTGGAAGAGCCGCGCATGCTCACCGTGCCATCGGGGGCTACCGTTACGGAAGGCACGTTTTGGAGCACATTTACGGCGGTGCCGCCCACGCTGCTCAAGTCTTTTTCTACGTTGATTACCTTTTTATCGAGGCTTTCTTGCACGGCGGCCCGTTCGCCCTGTACCGTTACCCCGGCCAGCTGCGTAGCAGTTGGGGCCAGCTTCAGGATGCCAAGCTGCAGGTTGGGAGTTGCGCTGGTTACGCTAATAGTACGGCGCAACCCTTGGTAGCCTACGGCCGAAGCTTTCAGCAGATAGTTGCCCATTCCCAGCTTTTCTAGGGCAAAACGACCGTTTTCAGCTGTTTCGGCGCCGGCAACAAAGGTGGAGTCTTGGGCCCGTAGCACCACTACATTGGTGAACGGAAGCGGCTGCCCGTTGGCATTATCTAGCAAGGTGCCACTAACGGAGCCACTAGGTTGTTGCTGGGCCGCGGCGGCCAAAGGAGCGAGCATAGCGAGGAACCCCAGGCCCCGCAGGGTCCGGCCGGAAGGTAGAAAGGAAGTCATGAGAGGGAGGCAAGTGAGGTACAAACCAGGCAAGGAGAGGCCGTGCCCGGCGGCCGCGGTTCCGCTGGGCTGGCATGGTTGCCAGAAATTCAGTCACGAAAAGCAGGGGCTTCGGCTGCCACAGCGGCAGCGAAACCAAGCGGCCAACACACAAGCGCAGCAGCGAGAAACGATGGTTTCCGGCGAGCTGCTCAGCACCCGGCCCGATTGGCGCAAGGTGGTGGTGGGCATCTGCCGCAGCTGGCGCCGGTAGGGGGCCAAGTGTGCGGCGAGGAGGTTAGCTAATCAATGATCCAAAGGTAAGCGAAGGTACTATGTGACGCAAGGTACTAGTGAAAATAATTTTTCATTTCTAGGAATGCGTTGTGTTTTACAGGAATCAAGGGGGAATAAGGCGGGGCGCACTAGGCTAAATAGAAGCCCAAACCCTAGCAACTGGTACTGGCAGGATAGATGTATCGTCCTTCGCATCCGTTGCCTGCCTCGCAAATAATTGCTGGTGGCTTGCTGGCTGGCTGTCCAAACGGCTCTAGATTAGAATTTCTACAGCCGTACTACAGATACAGGGCATACAAGCGGTTTAGGCTTCTAACCGGCCTAGGCGGTGCCTGACACCTCCAGCCCGCCTTGCTGAGCGTAGCCGAAGCATCTCGCGTGCTTTGATTCTGTCGATTCAATGATGCAGGCAAGATGCTTCAACAAGCTTAACAGGGCATTTTTACTAATCGAAGCAACTTATCGGTCACCGCCTAGTCAAGCAGCTCTCTTGTTGGCTCCACTTCCCACTACAAATTTGGGGCTGACTGACAGCACGTGTCCGAAGGTGAGTTAGCTGCTTTCGTTTCCGAACAGGCTGTCCATTTTTGGACAACTTTATAGTAGGAGGTAATCTGTATTTGGAGTGTAAATACTTGATATATAAATACTTATAAATATGGCACGTCACTTGGCTTACCTATCTGGAAACCCCTTCCTTCCTGTACGAAAATGGACAGAGCCATATCAACATCAACGCAGAACCGCCGTCAGCGCCGCCGCTGGCTGATGGGGTTAGGCATTCTGGTGGCCCTAGCAGTTGGCCTGCTGGCCTTCCGCAATGTGCTGAAACCTAGTGTAGAGCGCAACCGCATTTTAACGGCGCGTACCGAGCGGGGCGATGTAGAAGCCTCCCTTACGGCCGCTGGCATTATTATTCCGGCGCACGAAGCCGTTATTACGAGCCCCATCCAGAGCACCATCCGGCGAGTAGCCGTATCAGTAGGCAGCAAAGTGCAGCCCGGCCAGACCATTCTGGAGCTAGATAAGGAGCTGACAAGCACAGCCCTGGCCAAGCTTCAGGATGAGCAGCAGCAGAATCGCAACAAAAACGGCCAACTCCAGCTCAGCCTCGAAAAAGCCCTAAACGACCTACGTTCGCAGGAGCAAGTGCAGCAAGTGAAAGTTCGCAGCCTGCAGTCGGCCTTGCGTGATGAGCAATACCTGCTCAAGATTGGCGGCGGCACCTCGGAAAGTGTGCGCCAAGCCGAGCTTAACCTTAGAGTAGCCCAACTGGAACTGCAACGCCTCGGAGAGCAAATTCGGAACCAGCGCGCCGCCAATGCCGCCGATGTGCGGGAACTAGGCTTCACGATGCAGATTCAGGACCGCAGCATTGCGGAACTGGCGGGCAAGCTGGCTCAGGCCAATATCAGCAGCCAGCAGCCCGGCGTGCTCACCTGGGTGAACGAAGACCTGGGAACTACGGTGCAGGCCGGCGACGCCCTGGCTCGCGTAGCCGACTTAAGTCGTTTCCGGGTGCGAGCCACCATTTCCGACGCCTATGCCGATGCCCTGCACCTCGGCGATGCGGTAGTAGTGCGCATTAACGGCACCGATTTGCGCGGCGCGATTAGCACCGTAAGCCCTTCCGTTGATAAGGGGG
The DNA here is from genome assembly GCF_054780535.1 of Hymenobacter seoulensis. Classification (NCBI taxonomy): domain Bacteria; kingdom Pseudomonadati; phylum Bacteroidota; class Cytophagia; order Cytophagales; family Hymenobacteraceae; genus Hymenobacter; species Hymenobacter seoulensis. Next base: position 696,176 of record NZ_BAAGWD010000001.1, on the reverse strand, counting down.
TAGTCACCTTCTACGCAACCCTAACCGAGGATCATCACCCGGCTTTGCGCGCCAATCTGCGGGCCGATGTATTTGTGGTAACCAAGGCCCTGCACAATGTGGTGCGCGTGAAAAACGGCCCCTTCTACCAGGGTGGTAAAGAGCAGCCGGTGTTTGTGCTTCAGAATGGCAAAGCCGTGCGCCGCACCGTGCAGTTCGGCGACAGCAACTTCGACTACGTGCAGATAACCGGAGGCCTAGGTGCCGGCGAGGAGATCATCGTGTCGGATATGAAGGACTACGTTGATACGCCCGAACTCACCCTTAAAGACTAGCTGCCCTATGAAACGGATTCTTCCTTTCCTGGCGCTGCTAGCCGGCACGCCGGCCGTAGCCCAAACGCAGCCATCGGCCCTCACCTTGAGTGAGGTAATTGAGCTAGCCTTGAATCAGTCGGCGCTGGCCAAACAAACGCAAACCAGCCGCGACAAAAGCTACTGGGAGTGGCGCACTTACCAGGCCAATTACAAGCCCCAGTTAGGGTTGCAGGGCACACTGCCCGGGTTCAGCCGCGTGATTACGCCCGTAGTGCAGCCCGATGGTACCACCGATTTTCGGGCCGTGCGCATCAACAACTCCAACCTGGCCTTGTCAATGAGCCAGAACATTGGCCTGACGGGCGGGCAGGTGTTCGTAAGTTCTGAGCTGCAGCGTTTCGATGACTTTAATGGCGGCCTAAAACGCTACAACAACCAACCCATTGCCATCGGCCTAACCCAGCCGCTAGGTTCCTTCAATAGCCTGAAGTGGGCCCGCCGCATTGAGCCACTGCGCTACCAGGAAAGCCAGCGCCTGTACGCCGAGGAGCGGGAAGGCATTGCCCAGCGCATCACGGAGCTGTACTTTGATGTGTTGCAGGAGCAGGTAAATGCCGAAGTGGCCAGCCAGAACGTGCAAGCCAACGAAGAACTGCTCCGGATAGGCAAGGAGCGCTACCAGCTCGGCCGCCTCTCGCAAAGCGACGTACTACGGCTAGAGCTAAACCTACTGAACGCCCGCCAGGCCATGGCCCAAGGCCAACTGGATGCTCAGAACGCGGCCGTGAGTTTGCAGAGCTATACTGGTTTGCGCACCGATGCGGTGCGGCTGCTGGTGCCGGCCGCCGCGCCCCGATTAGTGGTGCCTACTGAGCAAGCCGTAACCCAGGCGCGCCAAAATCGCAGTGTGGTGCTGGCTTTTCGGCGCCGGCTGTTGCAGGCTGAGCGGGAGGTAGCGCAGGCCCGGGGTACCACCGGGTTTCAGGCTACACTCGCGGCCAACCTAGGCTACGTAAACCAAGCGGGCAATCTCTGGGACACGTACGCGGCCTTGCAAAACCAGCAGCAGGTGCGGCTTACCTTTTCGCTGCCCCTAGTAGATTGGGGCAGACAGAAATCCATTGTGAAAACCGCCGAGCTGACCCGCCGCCAGGTGCAAACCGATATTGCGCAGGAAGAAGCCAGCTTCGAGCAGAGCGTGCAGGTGCAGGCTACTCAGCTCAGTACCCTAAGCGAGCAGCTTGCGCTAACCGCCCGCGCCGACTCCTTGGCGCAGCAGCGTTACAACATTGCCCAGGCGACCTACAAAGTTGGGCGCATCAGCCTCACCGACCTCACCATTGCTTCCGCCGAAAAGGACCAGGCCCGCCGTGTGTACATTCTGGCTTTGCGTGCGGCTTGGGTGGCGCACTACCGCTTGCGTGCCCTCACGCTGTATGACTTTGAGCGGCAACAGCCCCTAGCAGCGCAACCATAAGCACTGACCTGGACACCGATTGGCGTTCTGAAATAGATAACGCGTCATGCTGCACAGCGCGAAGACCTTATTCCGTGAGAACCGCATCAATGGTAGGTTCTCACGGAATAAGGTCCTTCGCGCTGTGCAGCATGGCGCTCTTTATAGCTGCTCCTACGCTGGCTCAACGAACACGGTGCCGGATGCCCGCTCACAAACAGGTACGCTATACAATACCGAACACCCTGTCCGGAAACGGACATATTTTATCAATCGTCTATTTTGAATATACTACATAACATGCTGATAAATAGATAATTATAAAATTGGCACAGCGCTTGGCAATACTACTGTAGGCCCCGTGGCTTACTGCCCGAAACCGGACAGACTCTCGTCAGACTTCCTCATCTATCCTGCTCTTCCCATGGAAAACATCCTCGCTCAAACTACCGCCCGGGCCCAATCAGCCAGTGCGGCTTTGGCCACCAGCCAGCCCGTTATTCAACTGCGCGACATCGAGAAGGTATACCAAACCAAAACTATTGAAACGGTGGCCCTGAACCGCGTAAACCTGACCATCAACAAAGGCGAGTTCGTTTCGATAATGGGTCCCTCAGGCTGCGGCAAATCCACGCTACTCAGCATTATTGGCCTGCTCGATGAGCCCACCAGCGGCGTAATTGAGCTGGATGGTCGGCCGGTGCAGTCCTATTCTGATAAGGAGCTCGCCTCCTTGCGCAATCAGAAAATTGGCTTCGTTTTCCAGAGCTACCACCTCATCAACGACCTCTCGGTGCTGGATAACGTGGAGCTGCCCTTGCTGTACCGGCCCGGCGTAGGCGGCAAGGAGCGCCGCGAGCGGGCTTACGCCGCCCTCGATAAAGTAGGCCTCAGTGCCCGCACCAACCACTTCCCCAGCCAGCTTTCTGGTGGCCAGCGCCAGCGCGTAGCCATTGCCCGGGCCCTGGCCGGCAACCCCGAAATCATTCTGGCCGACGAACCTACCGGCAACCTCGACTCGGTGATGGGGGAAGAAATTATGGACTTGCTGCTAGGCCTTAACCAGCAGGAAGGCACCACCATCGTGATGGTAACGCACGATGAGCAGCAGGCACGCCGCACCGAGCGCCTTATCCGCTTCTTCGACGGCAGCCAGGTCAGCTAAGATACCTGGTGCTGATCGCACCCCACTTGTGATACTTCTCGCAGTTTTCTTTCTGAGTTATGAAAACGCTAGCCCTACCTTTCTCTGACACCGACTTAGTTGCCGCCTGCCTACAGGGTAGCGCAGCCGCTCAGGAACAGCTCTATCAGCGCTTTGCTCCCCGCATGCTGGCCGTGTGCCTGCGCTACCTACGCCACGAGTTCGACGCGGAAGATGCCCTAGCCCGCGGCTTCATGAAGGTGTTTCGCTGCTTGGGTCAGTTTGAGGGTAAAGGCAGCCTAGAAGGGTGGGTGCGCCGCATTATGGTGCATGAGGCCCTGAATTTGTTGCGCCGCCGCGAGTCCGTAACCCTTAGCATTGAAGACTGCTACACCGGCCACCTCGCCACCGAGCTGCCCAGCGCCGATGTAGAGCTGCAAGCCGCCGATTTGCTGCGGCTGGTGCAGGAGCTGCCCGCAGGCTACCGGGCCGTGTTTAACCTCTGTGCACTAGAGGGCTATACCCACCCCGAAGTAGCTGAGCTGCTCGGTATTTCAGAAGGCACTAGCAAGTCGCAGCTCAGCAAAGCCCGCGCGGTGCTGCAGCGGCAAGTAGCCGCCCTTCATTCTTCCCTTTCTACTCCCTACTCTCACGCTCATGTTGCTTAGCTACCTCAAAATCGCCTGGAAAGTCTTGCTGCGCCGCAAGTTCTTTACCTTCATCAGCCTGTTCGGCATCTCTTTCACGCTGATGGTGCTGCTCGTGGTAGCGGCCATGTTCGACCACGTGGTGGGCCCGCACGCTCCGGAAACCCGCCTCGACCGGATGCTTTTTGTTAACTTCTTGCACATCAAGTATAAAAACGGCGGCAATCAGAACTCGCCAGCGAGCTACTACCTACTCGATCGGTATGTGCGCCCCCTCAAAACGCCCGAGAAAGTAGCGGTGTACTCTATGTTTCACGCAACGCCTAGCTACGTAGGAAACAACCGCCTCGACCTGGACTTGAAGTACACCGACAATGTGTTTTGGCAAGTGCTGGACTTTACGTTCCGGGAAGGAAAACCCTTCGGTGAGGCTGAAATGAAGTCGGCGGCACGGGTGGCAGTTGTCAACCAGAGCACCGCTCGTAAGTACTTCGGCACCGATACAGGGGTAGTAGGGCGTACCATTGAAATCAACCAAAGCGCTTTCCGAGTAATGGGCGTGGTAGATGATGTGCCCGTGATGCGCGTGTCATCTTATGCCGATGTGTGGGTGCCGCTTTCAACCAGCCCCAACAACCTAAATCAGGCCCGGTTGGATGGTGAATATTCAGCTATCATCTTGGCCAAATCGCCGGCTGATAAAGCTGCTGTACAGGCGGAGTTCGACCAAATGGCCAAGCGCATCCCGCTAACCGACCCCAAGGCAATGGATCATCTGGACCTGCACGCCGATCAGTTGCTAGCCTCCTATTCGCGCCAGATCATGAGCCCCCTGACCGACTACAGCTCCGATGGTACGGCTATCCTATATGCAATTCTGACGGGCCTTGCGCTGCTTTTTATGATGTTACCCGCGCTGAATCTGGTGAACATTAATGTGAGTCGCATTATGGAACGCTCCTCTGAAATTGGGGTCCGGAAGGCCTTTGGCGCCACGGGCCGTACGCTCATCGGGCAGTTTCTGGTAGAGAATATTTTCCTGACGGCCATTGGTGGCCTGCTAGGTCTAGGACTGGCGTACATCGTGCTCCAACTGATTGGCGGTGCCCAGATTATAGCCTACTCTCACTTCGAGCTGAACCTCCGGATTTTTGGCTGGGCGCTGCTCGTGACCTTGCTTTTTGGCTTGCTATCGGGGGTATATCCGGCCTTTAAAATGTCGCGCTTGCTGCCGGTTCAGGCCTTAAAAGGCAGTAGTAACTAATCAGCAGCAGGTGGCTAGCAAGTATTGCTGGTGCTAACCCTGCGCCCCGCTTGCCGCCGTTGGCTTTATCATCTAACCTTCTGCACGCCCACTGCTAATGTGCCGGTGTGCACGATACCCCAGCTACCCCATGATACGTCATCTGTTTACTTTGATTTGGAACCGTAAGCGCTCCAACTTTCTACTCATGGCCGAAATCCTCTTGTCGTTTTTCGTCCTGTTTGTGATTAGCTCCTTGCTGGTCAGTAACCTTTACAACTACCGGCAGCCCATGGGCTTCTCGTCGGAAAACGTGTGGGAGTTTGATGTAGACCCGGGCCAGGATACCACTGACCGCAAAGCCACGCTACGCCTGCTGGTGCAGGAGCTGCAGGCCACACCCGGTGTCGCTGCCGTTACCTGGACGAGCTCAAACACTCCCTTCTCGTTCAGCAACATGAACACCGATGAGTACCGCTACAAGGAAACGAAGGCCCCGCTTACCGAGGTATATGACGCCGACGATGACATGGTACGGGTGCTAGGCCAGAAAGTAGTGGCCGGCCGCTGGTTCGACCGCCGCGATGATGCCGCCACTAGGCCCTCGGTGGTTGTAAACCAGAAGTTTGCGGAGGCAATGTTCGGGGAGGAGCCTGCGGTGGGCAAAATACTGACCAATGAGAAGCACGACAAGCAGTGGCAGGTAGTAGGCGTAATTGAGGCCTACCGCTCCGGTAACGACTTTGCGGCCAATGAGCCAGCCATATTTCTGCGGCGCGTGTTGCAAGGCGCCGGCGATGTTGGTCATTTGGAGATGCCTATTCTGCTGGTGCGGGTGCAGCCGGGTAGCGGTGCCGTGCTGGAGCAGCAGCTGGTGCGCAAAATAAAGCAGGTAACCAAAGGCTGGGATGCCAACGTGAATACCCTGGAAGAAAACCGCCAGGACAAAATGAAATTCATGCTGACGCCCCTGATTGCACTCGGGCTGGTTGGCTTATTCCTGATCCTGAACGTGGCGCTGGGGCTGTTTGGTGTGCTCTGGTACAATATCAATCAGCGCAAGGCTGAAATTGGGTTGCGCCGGGCCTTAGGGGCCACCGGTAATAATATTGGGCGGCAGTTTTTGGGCGAAATGCTGGTAGTGACTACGCTGGGCGTGCTAGGAGGGCTGGTGCTGGCCATACAATTTCCGCTGCTGGGCGTGTTTGGAGTGGCATCCACGGTGTATGTGCAGGCCATGATTTTGGCTACTGTGCTGATATTTTTGCTCACGGCAATTTGTGCTTGGCAGCCCAGCCGCATTGCTGCCGGCATTCACCCAGCTGTGTCATTGCGGGAAGAGTAAAGCGCTTCCTTCTGTTTTTAGGCCCCGAGTTGGTCTGGTTTTGAAATGCAGTTTTGCTGCAGCAGGGCCTTCAATCTTTCGCGCCAAATTCCGTCCTTCGCGCTCTACACTATGATACTGATTGTTGACGACGATGTGGCAATACGCACTTCGCTGGGGCTGCTGCTGAAACAGGCAGGCTACCCGGCGAAGGGCGTTGCCACGCCCGAAGAAGCCCTACTCTTTGTGCAGGAAACGCCGCCGCGCCTGGTGCTTATGGATATGAACTACTCCCTGGATACCTCCGGCCAAGATGGCCTGCGGTTGCTAGGGCAGGTAAAGCAGGTAACCCCTCAGGTACCCGTCATCCTGATTACCGGCTGGGGCTCTATATCCTTGGCTGTGGAAGGCATGAAAGCGGGCGCTGCGGAGTTCATCACCAAGCCTTGGCACAACGACTCGCTGCTGCAAACCATCCGGACTATTCTGAGCCTGAGCGAGGCTGAGCCCGAAACCGACCCTAGTGCGCTCAGCCGCCGCCAGCTTGACAAGCAGTATAACTTCCGGAATATTGTAGGCCAGGATGCGCGCCTGCTGCACGTACTACGCAGTGTAGGCCAGGTTGCCGCCACCGATGCCTCCGTACTGATTGAAGGCGAATCGGGAACGGGCAAGGAGCTGATTGCCGAGGCCGTGCACCAGAACAGCCACCGCCGCCGGCAGCCGTTTGTGAAAGTGAACCTGGGTGGTATATCAGCCTCGTTGTTTGAAAGCGAAATGTTCGGCCACCGGCGCGGAGCCTTTACTGATGCTAAAACCGACCGCCAGGGCCGCTTTGAGCTGGCCAATGGTGGCACCATCTTTCTGGATGAGATAGGGGAGTTGGACATGGGCAGCCAGGTGAAGCTGCTACGCGTGCTGCAGGACCGGACCTACGAAGTGCTCGGTGACAGCAAGCCGCGCCGCTTGGATATCCGCGTAATTTGCGCCACCAACCGCAACCTGGCCGAGATGGTGCAGCAGGGGCGCTTCCGCGAAGACTTGTTCTACCGCATCAATCTGATTACAGTACGCCTTCCGGCCCTCCGGGAGCGGCCTCAGGATATTCCGCTGCTGGTGCAGCACTTTGTAGATGGCCTGCGTGCTACCTATAATCGGGCCTCGCTGAAAGTAAATACCCGAGCCTTGCACTGGCTGCAGGAGCAACCGCTGCCCGGCAATATTCGGGAACTGAAAAACCTGGTGGAGCGGGCAGTGCTGGTGAGCGGCAAAGACGAACTAGGCCCCGAAGACTTCCAAGCCCAGTTTCAGCGCGTACCCGTGCGGCAACCCGAGCCCGGCGAACTGCCCGAGCCCGGCACCATCACGCTCGATGAGCTGGAGGCCCAAATGATAAAGCGAACCTTGGAGCATTACAGCGGCAACATCAGCCGCGTAGCCAAAGCCCTGGGCCTGAGCCGCGGCGCGCTCTACCGCCGCCTCGAGAAGTATGCCATTCCGTTTGACGCAGAATAGCGCGTCGAAAACATTGTCATGCGGAGCTTGCGACAGCAAGTCTACTGAAGCTAATCCAGTTGCTTAGCTTCAGTAGACTTGCTGTCGCAAGCTCCGCATGACGTTCTTTGGGTTAAGATCATAGCACCAATTTCCCTTGCATGGCCCTACGCGTTAAGTTTATCCTGTTCGTGGTTATCATTCATGCCGTGCTGATTGTGCTGGCCGCACAGGTAATGCGCACGAACGCGCCATTGTTTGTGGGGCTGGAGGTGCTGCTTGTCATCAGCATTATTCTCACGGTGCAGCTCTATAAAGGGTTTGTGCGGCCGTTTCATTTGATTGCGGCCGGTACAGAGGCTATTCGCGCCAAAGATTTTTCCATGAAGTTTGTGCCGGTGGGCCAACGCGAAATGGACCAGCTCATTGATGTGTATAACCACATGATTGACGAGCTGCGCAAGGAACGCGTTACGCAGCACGAGAAAAGCTACCTGCTGGAAAGCCTGATTCAGGCCTCGCCCGCCGGTGTGTTGCTGCTCACGTTTGATGGGCGCATTGAAGGCGTAAACCCAGCCGCTGAGCGCATGCTGAGGTTGCCTGCCGCGCAGCTGCTAGGGGAGCTGCCCGCCCAACTGCCCGGCGACTGGGGCCAAGCACTAGGTCACCTTTCCGAGCAAGCCCCTCAGGTAGTGCGCCTTTCCGGCATTCAGACGTACCGGGCGCACAGCTCCCGCTTCGTAGATCGGGGGTTTACGCGTCGGTTTATTGTGTTGGAAGAGCTAACGCAGGATTTGATTCGGCAGGAAAAGCAGGCCTATGAGAAGCTGATTCGGATGATGTCGCACGAAATCAATAACTCTATCGGCGCTATTAACTCTATTCTGCAAAGCTTCCATTACTACGCGCCGCAGCTCCGACCCGACGACCAGCCCGATTTCACGGAGGCACTGGATGTGTCCATCAACCGCAATACGCACCTAGCCAACTTCATTGCCAATTTTGCCAACCTTGTGCGCCTGCCCCTGCCGCAGCGCCAGCCCACCGATGTGCATGAGCTGCTGCGCACTATTGAGCGCCTCATGCACGTGCAGGTAGAGCGCCGTCGCATCCGGTGGCACTGGGAGCTGGCTGCCGGCCCCATGGTAGTAGACTTGGACCCCATGCAGCTGGAACAAGCTGTGCTCAACATCTGCAAAAATGCCCTCGAGGCGATTGGGGAGGAAGGCAACGTATGGGTACGCACTACCCAGGAGCCCGCACAGGTTATCATCGAAAACGACGGCCCGGGCATTGCGCCCGAGGTGCAACGCCGCCTCTTCACGCCCTTCTACAGTACCAAGCGCGACGGCCAAGGCATCGGCCTCACGCTCATACGCGACATTCTGCTGCAACACAACTTCACCTTCAGCCTAGAAACGCAGGAAAATGGCCGGACGGCGTTTACCATCCGGTTTTGAATAAGTGTGGGGCTAGTAAAGCAGGACTGAAAAGCTACTCCAGGGTTATACGGCGCATCTGCTTGCCATTCCGCACCAGGTATACTCCGGGCTTCAGGTTGGGTAGTTGCAGGCCTTCTATATCATAGGCTGGGCGGGCGTCGCTGATTACAAGGCGGCCCATGGTGTCAAACACCTGTACAGGCTGATTCGGCTCTAGGCCAGCTGCCCACACGGTGCCGCGGCTGGGGTTGGGCCATACGGTAAACTCGGCAGCAGAGCGGTCCTGGAGGTTGGTAACACGGGTAGCGAAAAAGCGGTCAGCGAAGTAGTCATAATAGGCAGCTCCGCCGGGTACTTCCGTTTCTCCCAGGCGAATGGCCGGCCCTTTGAAGGTGCCGGCAACCAGGGCGTCACCTTGGGGAGTCAGGGCGATGCCTAACCCCGTGTTTTCGCCCTTTTTATTGCCTCCGCCCCCAAGTGCCCAGCGCCACGAACCGGCCGCATCAAGCTGCGCTACCAGCACGTCCGACTTGCCCACGGAAGTCAGTACCGGCAAGTTTCCAAAAGGAACCCTAGCGCCGCTAAAGGAGCCCGTGATGGTTACGTTGCCCGCTTGCCCCAGCGCGATGCCCATGCCTAAGTCATTCTCCGGTCCGCCGCCGCGCACCGCCCACTGCCAGGCACCATTCGTAGTGAGCTTGGCTACCACAACGTCGTTGTTGCGGTCGGGTTTGGGAAGATTCGTAGCACCGAAGGCAGCGAGCTGTCCCGCTACGTTGCCCACCACATACACGCTGCTCGCGGCCTTATCCACTACAAGGTCGTTGCCCAGGGTTCGGGCTGTGCCACCACCTAGTACAGCCCATAGCCAGTTGCCGGCCGGGTCCAGCTTCGTCAAGAACATGCTGCTCCACTCACCGGTTTTGCGGAGGATGGTAGTTCCAAATCGGCCATAGTAGCCTTCTAAACTTCCGGTTACGTACACATTGCCGCGGGCATCGAGGTCGATACCATTGCCGAAGTCGTAGCTACCCTGGCCGCCTTCCACCACTGCCCATAGCCACTCGCCACTAGGGGCCAATTTGGCCACAAACACGTTGTAGGCGCCTTCATTAAAAACGGTAGTAGAGCCAAACTCAACATGATAACCGCGCAGGCCACCTGTTACATACACATTGCCGGCGGCATCCACTACTAGGTCGTTGCCGTAGACAAAGTTATTGGAGTTGTCGCCCAGGGTTTGAGCCAGTTGCAGCCACTGGCCGTTGGCATCCAGCTTGGCCACAAACAGGTTGATGTTGAAGTGCGGGTTTTGAATAGCATAGGCGCCAAAATCGCCTTGCCAACTGTCCGTGTTGCCCGTGATGTAGAGGTGGCCGGCCGCATCTAGCGTAATGCCATTGCCGATATCCTCGCCGCGGCCACCTGCCCGCACGGCCCATTGATATACTCCCTCAGCATTGAGCTTTGCCACGAAAACATCGTAGTCGCCGACAGAGGTGAGGGTAGTAGCGCCTAGGGTCAGGGTTTGCCGGAAAGTGCCCACCACATAGGAGTTGCCGGCCGCATCGGTAGCCACGCCGCGCGCTTGTGCCTGTTGGCTGTAGTCTTTCGGTTTTTCACCGCCCGAAGCCCAGGCAAAAGCCGGAACCTGTGCAACCACAACTTTTGACAGCAGCAAAAAAACTCCTAGAAAAATAAAAACGATACGTAGAGGTTGCGACATAACCTGCCTAAGAAAGAGTGAAAGTATAATACACGCTGAATTCGCTAGGCTTACTAATTACTCTTATTCCAGTAAATCAGGAAGATAGTATTGGGTAGCTAGCGCCTCAGGCGCTGCTATATATGATTACAAATATAATGCCTGCTCGACAGTAGGATTGGCTAGGTCAGAGCAGTTAGGCAACCGGATTACTTCTTTTTGGCAGGAGCAACCGGTTTGCGCGCTGGTGCTGGTTTAGTGGCGGGAGCGGAGGTGCCTTCAGCTACCTGCTGCCCGTTGCGGAAGGTTTTCTTTTCGCGCACCGTTGTGCCATCGGCCCCAAAATACCTCCACACGCCGGTTTCCTTGCCATTTCGAAAGGCCCCTGAAACCTCAGTGGTGCCATCTTCCCGCAACTGACGGAAGGCACCAGTCTTCAGGCCCTTCACGTACGTTGTTTCTGCTTTGAGCTTGCCGGAGGAGTAGTACTCCTGTCCTAGGCCGGTAGGTTTGCCTGCTTCGTACACCAGCTTACTTTGTACTGTGCCGGTAGGGTAGTAGGTGAGCTGCTCGCCCGTTATTTTGCCGTTCACGTACGTTTCTTGCTTCTGCACTTGCTTGCCGCCCGGGTGGAAGGTGCGCCACACGCCGCTTGGCTGCCCATTTTTGTACTGCTGTTCCTCTTTGGGCAAACCATCCTCAAAGTAGCTCGTAATTTTCCGGTCGCGGCCTTGGTTGGCGTACTCTATCTTCTGCTGCACCTTCCCTGATTCGTAAAAGTCTTGCTGAGTGCCCACCAGCACGCCCTGCCGGTAGGTTTGGGTGCTTTTCACCGCCCCGCTTTCATAATACGATTTTGCCGGCCCATCGAGGTTGCTGGTGCCGCCCGCTAGGTTTTTGGCTTGCTTGGTCAGGTCGTCGCCGAGCGGGTTCTTCACGGCGCGGCCCACCAAGGTAGCAGGAGCGTAGGTGCCTTCAGTGCGGAGCTTGCCGGAGCGGTAGTAGCTGCGGTAGCTACCTCGGCCTGTTTTATCGGCCTGCACGTCGGTTTCTACTTGGCCGTTGTCGTAATAGGTTTTGTAGGGGCCAGCCAGCAGGCCTTTGCTATACAGGCCTTCGCTCTGAAGTTGGCCGTTTTCAAAATACGTTTTGGCCGGCCCATTTGCCTGGCCATTCTGATACGTAATTTCCGCTTTGATCTTGCCCGATGGATATAGCTCGCGGATGGCGCCAGCGGGCTGCCCATTGTTCAGGGTGGTTTCCAGCTTTACTTCGCCGCTCGGGTGGTAATAGCGCAAGGTGCCGGTGGGCTGGTCGTTTTCGTAAGTGCCTTCCTGCGCCAGTTTGCCCGAGTCATAATACGTTTTGAACGGCCCCTGACGCACGCCCTGCTGGTAAGTTACTTCCAGCCGGCGGCCTCCGTTCGGATGAAACTCAACGTACGCCGAGTCGCGCTTACCATCGGAATAGCGCGTTTGGGCTTCTAGCTTGCCCGAATAGTAAAATCGCTTGTACGGGCCTTGCATTACGGTATCGGCGGCCACCAGGGCCGAGAAAATTTCCCGTTTGTGCGTGTTAGTCGAGTCGAAGTAGGTAGTAAGGCGGCGCAGCTTTTGGGCTTGGGCCGAGGAAGCAGCTAGTAGCCCCAGTGGGAGCAACCAAAGAAAACGTTTCATAGCGGCAAGAACGAAAGATTAGCGGAGATAGTGCAGACTGCAACGTAGGCCGGCGTAGCATGCTTACAACCTTCGTGCCCACTGCCGCGCACGAAAAAGCCCCGCCGCAAAACTGCAACGGGGCTTTTCTAAAAAAGAGAGACCTAGTACGCGAGGCTTAGAGCTTTTCTAGCACGAGGCTGCTAGCGCCACCGCCGCCATTGCAAATACCCGTCACGCCAATTTTGCCGCCTTCTGTCTGCAGCACGTTCAGCAGCGTGGTCACGATTCGGGCACCGGAAGCACCTAGGGGGTGGCCCAACGATACGGCACCGCCATACACGTTAACCTTTGTGCCTTCCAGGTTCAGCAGCTTGTTGTTAGCCAGTGACACCACCGAAAACGCCTCGTTGATTTCGTAGAAATCAACCTCCGACGCCTCAACGCCGGCATTTTTCAGCGCTTTCGGAATGGCTAGGGCTGGCGTAGTAGTGAACCACTCCGGTGCCTGTTCGGCATCGGCAAAACCACGAATCAGTGCCAGGGGCTTCACGCCCAACTGCTCAGCTTTTTCACGGCTCATTAGCAGCACAGCAGCAGCGCCGTCATTGAGGGTAGAGGCGTTGGCCGCCGTTACCGAGCCTTCTTTGGTGAAAGCTGGCTTGAGGTTGGCAAACTTAGCGAAGTCGGCTTTGGTGTACTCCTCGTCGTCTTCTACCACCGTGCTCTTGCCGCGTACCGTTACCGTTACGGGAATGATTTCATCCTTCTTCTTGCCGGCTTTCGCAGCCGCAGCACTGCGCTCGTAGCTCTGCTGGGCAAAGGCATCCTGCTCCTCGCGGGTGATGCCGTAATGCGCAGCCGTAGCATCGGCAGCGTTGCCCATGGCGTAGTCGTGGTAGGGGTCCCACAGGCCGTCGCGCACGAGGCCGTCAATCATCTGGCCGTGGCCATATTTAGCGCCGAAACGAGCTTTATCGAGGTAGTACGGCACATTCGACATGCTTTCCATGCCACCAGCCAGAATCACATCGGCCTGGCCCAGCATAATAGCCTGGGCGCCGAACATAATGGCTTTCGTGCCCGAAGCACACACTTTGTTTACCGTGGTGCATTCCACAGTATCGGGCAAACCTGCTTTTTTGGCTGCCTGACGGGCCGGAGCCTGACCAAGGTTAGCCGAAATAACATTGCCCATAATTACCTGCTGCACTTCGCTGGCATCAACGCCGGCTTTTTCCAGAGCACCCTTCAGGGCAATGGCACCTAGCTCCGTTGCCGACAGCGTAGACAAGCTGCCCCCGAAAGAGCCGATGGGCGTCCGGACCGCGGCCACGATTACTACTTCTTTGATTTGCATAAAACGAGTGGGTGGGATTGGTTGAATTCAGGTTCAAAGGTAGCCGTTAGTCCAGACATGCCCGAAACGTACCCTCAATTTTGCGGGCACCTCTTAGGCACTTTAAGCCCGGGAGAGGGGTAGTGGAAAGCTACGCGCCTCACGGCTACTACCAGCCGGGCATATCTTTTTCCTTGGGCTTGGTTGCTTTGCGCGGCAGCTGCTGCAAATATTGGCGCTCGGTGGCTTGCAGCGCGTCCAAAATTTGGCGGGCCTGGCCGGTACTGATGTTCATTTGCTGTAGTCGTGCTCGTTGGGTCTGCATGTTGGCCTCGGCATTGCTGGCAGCCTCGGTGCCTCCGCGCCGACTGGTGCCACCAGTTGCTTCCTCACCTGTTTCCTGCTGGCTTAGCCCCCGCACCGAGCCTGGCTCTTGGCCTTGTGCTACACTGCGTTGCTCACCGGCTCCCGGCCGGAAGCTACCATTTGCTGATGAACCCGCGGCAGAAGACGGCTGACGCGGGTTGCGCTGCCCAGTGGCATCAGGCTCCGCCAACGACGCGTTGCGCGGGTTCTGAGGTTGCGTGGGGTCATCAAGCTGGCCCTTCTGATCAGCTCCGGCCCGCGAAGCCGCTGTCTGCTGCTCCTGTTGCTGCGGTCCGCCATCAGTGCCGGGCGGAGGCGGTGGCAGCTGGGGCTGCTTGGCTTGGCGGGCTAGGTAGTCACGCAGCAGCTCGTAGTTCTGGCGGGCATCGGAGTTAGTCGGATTCGCCAACAACGCCTGGCGTAGTAAACTCAATGCCTGTACAAAGTCCTTGCGGCCCGCCGCTAGGCTAGCCAACTGCTGCAACGCCACACTCCGGATAAAAGCCGATTTACTGGTTGATAAGCGGCTATAGTAGCTCTGGGCTTCGGCTGTGCGGCCCGTTTGAGCCGTGGCGTGCGCCAGGTTCAGCCACACGGCGTCCTCTTTGGCGCCAAGTGTAATGGCCGCTTTCTTATAGGCCGCAGCAGCGGTTGTATAATCTTTCCGAGCAAACGCTTGGGCGCCTTGTTGCACGGCTTCATTGCGGTCATGAATGCGCGTGAGGCCACCCCAGGTGCTTAGCAGTAAAATTCCTCCTAGTACTAGGTTTTTCACGGACGAATCACTTTTACAGTTATCAGGACATCCAGTAGCATAAGCACCAGCGCTACTACTAAAGGATAACGGTAGCGGTTATCCGCCACCGAAACAGTACGAACCTGCTCGGCCTGGCCTTCTAAGCGGTTCAGGGCATTCAGCAGTAACGGAAACTCGTTGCGTTGGTCAGTGAGTTCAAAATACTGCCCGCCCGTCTGCTCGGCCAACCGGCGCAGGGGGGTAGGGTTGAGGCGGCTTACGGCTTCGCGGCCCCTAGGGTCGCGCATGTAGCCTCGCCCCCCGGTTTGCGGAATCCGGCTTCCTTCTGTTGTTCCGACCCCTAAAGTAAACACCCGCGCTCCCGAGCGAGCCAGTACCCGCACCGTGGGCTCCAGGTTTTCGCCAAAGTCTTCACCATCGGTTACCAATACTACCGCCGTAGCGCGCGTGGGCACTGCTGGAGCGGCAGCAGGAGTGAGGGCCTGTAAGCGGGTCAGGACCAGTTCAAGCGGCGGAACTAAGTCCGTGCCGCCCGCGGGAACCAGAGAAGTCTGCAACGTCGTCAGAAAAAGCTGTAGGGCTGCTTGGTCGTAAGTGAGGGGGCATTGCACGTAGGCTTCGCCGGCAAACACAATCAGCCCCAGCCTATCAGCTTGGAAGCGGCTGGTAAGGTTGGCGAGTTCGGCCTTTACCTTCTGCAGGCGCGACGGCGCCACATCCGGAGCATCCATCGAGCGGGAAAGGTCTACCAGCAGCCATACATCTTTGCCGGCAGTACGCACTGGGCGTTGGGTAAGCCCATAGGCGGGCCCCAGAATAGCTACGCCTAGTAACCCAAAATACAGCAGCCGCAATCCCAGTTTCCAGCCTAACCGCCAGCCGCGTTGACCCAACGGAGCCGCAAGTCGGCGGGTACGCAAGGCATAACCGAGGTACAATAGAAAAAAAAATACAGCCGCCACCCCCTCGGGGATGCCCGGTGTGTAAGCCCAGTTTAGCACCACGGTAACCACTTATTCCTCACAAGATAAAGTCTTAAAAACAGTAGTCTGTACTAAGTCAAATTTGCTTCCAAAACGAAGTGTAAGCCTCACTTTGGATCGGCAAGATGGAAGATATTTTTTTTGAAAAACGTTTGTTTGTCCATTCTGCTTGTATATTTGCACACCTTTTAACCGGAAAGGCATTCCACCTGGAGAGGTGGGTGAGTGGCTGAAACCAGTAGTTTGCTAAACTGCCGTAGCTCTAAAGGCTACCGGGGGTTCGAATCCCCCCCTCTCCGCTTTGTGCATATTGTTTTTTGATTGCCGATAGTCTAGTCTACGCCTTTCAAACTTCAATTTTTTCGGGGTGTAGCGTAGCCCGGTATCGCGCCTGCTTTGGGAGCAGGAGGCCGCAGGTTCGAATCCTGCCACCCCGACCAACACAATAGCCGTCAGCCCACCTCTGGGGCGGGCGGCTATTTGTTTTTGACCCCGTAGCTCAGTTGGATAGAGCAGCTGCCTTCTAAGCAGCCGGTCATTGGTTCGAATCCAATCGGGGCCACGGTGCTAATTAGCCACTTAACTTTAGAGTTAAGTGGCTTTTTTTGTTGCCTTTGCTTAACACTTGTGGTGTTTAGTATTCCGCGCTCTGCTTAGTTGAAATGAAAAAGCAGGCTTTCCTTAACTGCAAGGGAAAAGTTATGATTGAAATGCCGCTTTTTCCAGTGGTTTGCTTGCGTTAATTCTTGCACTCTAGGCTCTATTTATTGTAAAAGGGAGGTAGTACATTTGAGAAAATAGCAAATTGCTGACAGGTCGGTTCTGGCAGCAGCTGTAGTGGCGCATCACGCCAGATTTTTCAGCGTTGAATGCGTTCAGCTTTTCTCATACCTCTACTTCCCATGAAGAAAACCTTACTACTTTTTTTTGCCGGCAGCCTGCTAATGGCGGGCAACGTCAAGGCGCAATGGGTTAAGCAGCGTTTTTCGTTCTCAGTAGATAGCAATGTGGCGCTGTACACCGATGCGATTGACAATAACACGGCCTGGGCCTTGTCTAATAGGTTTTTAAGCCGTGCATCGGCAAATGAAGTTGCCAAAACATTCGATGGTGGACAAAACTGGACGGTATTTCCGGTAACTGGAGTTGACCCGCAAACGGAAATTATTCAGAGCTTGTCGGCCGTGAGTGCTACTACCGCCTGGGTAGTAACCTTACCAATAAGCATTGGTCCGGGACGAATCCTGAAAACCACCAATGGTGGCTCTACTTGGACTGTGCAGACGGATAAGCTTTTTATCGGCGAGTACAGCTATGCTAATACCATTCACTTCTTTAATGCCAATGATGGGGTAGTGCTAGGTGACCCGGATGGTCTGAATGGCGGAGGGATGGAAATCTACTATACCTCAGACGGTGGCACAACTTGGACTCGTTCCCAAAATGTGCCTATTGGGACGGAAGGAGAGTTTGGCACACTATATCCGCCGGCGGTGTTTGGCAACTCTATTTGGATAGCCAATGACGAGGGCGACATCTTTCGCTCAACCGATAAGGGCGTGACATGGAGCGTAACGCGTGATGTGGCTCCGGACCCCATCGAGAATCTGGCGTTTCGGGATGCGCAGAACGGACTAGCCCTCGTCAGCGACACAAGTGGTACCAAACACAAACTGTTCGGTACTTCTGATGGTGGCGTTACCTGGGCCTCCAAAACTTATTCCGGGCCATTGCGTGGATTCGGGCTTACTAGCGTGCCGGGTACTGGCAACTATCTGTCCGTAGGAGCCCTTGAGTCGACAGGAGATATTGGCTCTTCTTACAGCCGGGATAATGGCCAGACCTGGCTAAACATTGAAAGCAACACGCTGCACCTGTTTGTAGATGCGGCAGGTCCTACTGCGGTTTGGAGCGGTACACTTAATCCTGACAACGGCTACGGCGACGGAGTCAATAAACTGGTGAGCACGGTACTGCCTAACCGCACGGCTACGCTGGTTGCCGGTGCCACCTTGGTGCCTAACCCGAGTGCCGACGGCCGGTTTGAGCTGCAGTGGCCCAGCGCGGCGCATCAAGGCGAGGCCGTGCTGACCGTAACAGATGCACTAGGACGGCAGGTAATACGGCAGCAGCTGAACGCTAGCCAGCTTAAGCAGACCAACCTCAATTTGGGGCAGCAGAAAGCCGGGATATATGAGGTGAAGCTGGAGTCGAAAGCAGGGGTGAGCCACCTGCGGGCCCAGGTGTTGTAAGAGCTGTTTTGAGCAGATTTCAGAAGCCGCCGCTACTTAGGTACCGGCGGCTTTTTTTATGTGGGAGTTACTGGTCAAATCGGCCTTATTGCTGGCAAAAACCGAATATTTTCGGTATCTTTGCCTACTTACGCACTAAGCGCTGAACCAACCGCAACATGAGCGAAACTAAAGAGAAAAAAGCCCCCGCCGAGTACTCCGCCAATAGCATTCAGGTACTCGAAGGGCTCGAAGCCGTGCGCAAACGCCCCTCGATGTACATCGGGGACACCGGTATCAAAGGCTTGCACCACCTCGTGTGGGAGGTAGTTGATAACTCCATCGACGAAGCCCTGGCCGGTCATTGCGACACGATCCACGTAACCATTAACGAAAATAATTCCATCACCGTCCGCGACAACGGCCGTGGTATCCCCGTTGATTTCCACCAGAAAGAAGGCCGCTCGGCTCTGGAAGTGGTAATGACGGTACTGCACGCCGGTGGCAAGTTCGACAAGGACAGCTACAAGGTGTCGGGCGGTTTGCACGGGGTAGGTGTGAGCTGCGTGAACGCACTCAGCCAAGACCTGAAAGTGACCGTACGCCGCAACGGCAAGATGTACGAGCAGGAGTACAAAATTGGTGCTCCCCAGTATCCTGTGCGCGAAATTGGAGAGACCGAGGAACATGGTACCCAGGTTGAATTCCTGCCTGACTCCACCATCTTCACGGAGTCAGTGTACAAGTACGCTACCATTGCTTCGCGCCTGCGCGAACTGGCGTACCTGAACCGTGGCATCCGGATTACGCTCACTGACCGCCGCGAACCCGGCGAAAACGGAGCCGAGTTCCTGGGTGAAGAGTTTTACTCTACGGGCGGCCTAGCCGAATTCGTGCAGTACCTCGACGGCTCGGAGCGCCATGCGCTCATGCCGGCTCCTATTCACGTAATCAGTGAAAAAGGCAGCACCCCGGTAGAAGTAGCCCTGCAGTACAACGACTCGTACCAGGAAAACATCTTCTCCTACGTTAATAACATCAACACCCACGAGGGCGGCACGCACGTAGCCGGCTTTCGCTCAGCCCTGACCCGTACCCTGAAGGCCTATGCCGACAAATCGGGAAAGCTGGAAAAGGCGAAAGTGGAGATTTCAGGCGAAGACTTCCGGGAAGGCCTCACGGCCGTTATTTCCGTGAAAGTGCAGGAGCCGCAGTTTGAGGGCCAGACCAAAACCAAGTTGGGCAACAACGAGGTAAGCGGTGCGGTAAACACTGTAGTGGGCGAAATCCTGAGCCAGTACCTGGAGGAAAACCCCAAGGAAGCCGGCATCATCGTGGAGAAAGTGATTCTGGCCGCTAAGGCCCGGATTGCAGCCCGCAAGGCCCGCGAGATGGTGCAACGCAAATCGGTGCTGGGTTCTACCTCGCTGCCTGGTAAGCTGGCCGACTGCTCGGAATCGGATCCGGAAATCTGCGAAATCTACCTGGTAGAAGGTGACTCGGCCGGTGGAACTGCCAAGCAGGGCCGCAACCGCGCCTTCCAGGCTATTTTGCCGCTGCGGGGTAAAATCCTGAACGTGGAGAAAGCCCAGGAGCACCGCATTCTGGAAAACGAAGAAATCCGGAACATGATTACGGCTCTGGGCGTGAGCTTTGGGGTGCAAGCTGACCTAGAGAAGGGAATTGAGGCCGACGCCAAAGCCCTGAACACGGCTAAGCTGCGCTACCACAAGGTCATCATCATGACCGACGCCGACATCGACGGCTCGCACATCCGGACCTTGATCCTGACCTTCTTCTTCCGCTACATGCGGGAGCTAGTAGACCGCGGCTATATCTACATTGCCCTGCCACCACTTTACTTGGTGAAGCGCGGCAAAGAAGAGCGCTACTGCTGGACCGAGGACGAGCGGATGCAGGCCCAGGAAGACCTAGGCCGCGGCAAGCCCGAAACCGTGAACGTGCAGCGCTACAAAGGCCTAGGCGAGATGAACGCCGAGCAGCTCTGGTCTACCACCATGCAGCCCTCTACCCGTTCGTTGAAGCAGGTAACTGTTGAATCGGCTGCCGAGGCTGACCACTTGTTCTCCATGCTCATGGGGGATGAGGTAGCGCCTCGCCGCGACTTTATTGAGAAAAACGCCAAATACGCGAAACTCGACGTGTAATTGACTTTTCGAAAAGGCCCGCTGCAAAGCGGGCCTTTTTTTGTGCCTAACTTTTCCAATATGAGCCAGCGACAATTGATTTCTTCGGGCGCCCCTTGGGAGGCAATTGTAGGCTACTCGCGGGCAGTGCGCGTGGGCAACCTGGTAGAGGTAGCCGGTACCACGGCGCAAGATGGTGCAATAGTAACCGGTGGCCCAGATGCCTACTTGCAGGCCAAACGTACCCTAGTAAAAATAGGGGAGGCACTGCAGGCCGCAGGTGCGTCGTTGGAGCAGGTGGTGCGTACACGTATTTACCTGACGAATATGGCCGACTGGGAAGCCGTGGGAAAAGCTCATGGTGAAGTGTTTGGCAGCATTCGGCCGGCTGCTACGATGCTGGCAGTTAAGGCCCTGATCAGCCCTAGTCTTCTGGTTGAGATAGAAGCAACCGCTATTATTCCGGATTAACCATACTTGTACGGCCGTTTGCTCGTATTTTGTCCGGTCTTTCTTCCTTAGCATGAAATTATTCAAGTCCGCCGACCTCATTCGCAAAAGCAAGTACATCAGCCGCGACCTGAGCTGGCTGCGCTTTAACTACCGCGTGCTCGACCAAGCCCGCGACGCTGGCCGCTCGCTCTTCGATCGGCTGCGCTTCATGGCCATTACCAGCAGCAACCTCGATGAGTTTTTTATGATTCGGGTTGGCTCGCTGTATAACTATATTGATTACGGTAAGGAGCGCGTCGATTACTCGGGGCTGCGGGAAATGCCGTTTCGGCGGAAGCTGCTGGATTTTGCCCACCGCTTCATCAACGACCAGTCGTTAACGTACCTCAATGAGCTGAAGCCGCTGTTTGAAAAGAATGGCTTCAATGTGCTCAAGATGGAGGAGCTGACGGAGCTGGAGCTGAAAAAGGCCGATGGCTACTTCAAGAACACCATCTTCCCGCTGCTCACGCCCATGGTCTACGACTCGTACCATGGCTTCCCGCTGATGATGAACCAGATGCTCATCTTCGGGGTCGTGACGCTGGCCGGTGGCGGGCTTGATGGCAGCAGCGAAGCCGAGCGCGGCCAAGACCGGCTCACCTTCGTGCAGATTCCGCAAAACCTTTCGCGCTTCTTTGAGCTGACGCGCAAAGACAAAGTCATCTTCGTGCCGATTGAGGAAATTGTGCGAGCTAACCTGCCCAAACTGTTTCGCAACGTCGAGATTCTGTCGGCTAACTTGTTCCGGATTACCCGCAACGGCGACTTCACGCTGGAAGAGTCGGACGACATTGACGTAGACTTTATCAAGGAAATCCAGCTAGGGCTCAAAACGCGCAAGAAAGGCCGCGTGGTACGCCTGGAGGTGGAGCCGAATGCCTCTGGATTGCTGATGCAGGTGCTGCGGGAGCGGTGGAATATTGACAATGGCAACGTCTTCGTTATCAACTCGCTGATTGATATGAAGGGCCTGTTACAAATCCTGAAGCACCCCAACTTTCGGGGAAAGGGTTTCCGCCAGCCAGCTGCCATAACGCCGCTAAGCCTGCCAGAAGGAGCCGAGGACAACCTCTTCGACTACCTCAAAACGCACGATGTACTGCTGCATCACCCCTACAACAACATCGACCCCGTGGTGCGCCTGCTGGAGCAAGCTGCCGAGGACCCGCACGTACTAGGCATCAAGCAAACCATTTACCGCCTTGCCGACGATTCGCGCGTGACGGCGGCGCTACTAAAAGCGGCCGAAAACGGCAAGCACGTGTCGGTACTGTTTGAGGTGAAGGCCCGTTTTGATGAGGAAAGGAATATTCGGGAGGGCGCCAAGCTGGAAAAAGCGGGCTGCTTCGTCATTTATGGGGTGAGCAAATACAAGACGCACACCAAGATGATGATGATCATCCGGAAGGAAGGCGAGAAGGTGACGCGCTACGTGCACATCGGCTCCGGTAACTACAACGAGCAGACTTCCCGCATCTACACCGACGTAAGCCTGCTGACTACCAACGACGTATATGGCCACGACGTGTCCGAGTTCTTTAACGTAATCACGGGCCACTCGCAGCCCGATGATTATGAATACCTGATTACGGCGCCCAAAGACATGCGCCAGCAGCTGATTTCCCTGATTCGGGAGGAGGTGCGCAACGCTAAAAAAGGCCTGCCCAGCGGGATTGTAATGAAGATGAACTCCTTGGAAGACAAGGAGATGATTGACGAGTTCTACAAGGCTAGTAAGGCCGGTGTGCCGATACGGTTTATTGTGCGGGGCATCTGCTGCCTGCGACCGGGCCGCGTAGGACTCAGTGAAAACATTGAGGTGCGCAGCATCGTGGGCGACTATCTGGAGCACGCGCGTATGTTCTATTTCCATCAGGCCGGACACCCGAAAGTATATGCTGGCTCCGCTGACCTGATGGTGCGTTCCTTCGACCGGCGTATTGAGGCGCTGTTCCTGATTGCGAATCCGCAGCTGGCCCTGGAGGCCATCAATATTCTGTATTTCAACCTGAAAGACAACCAGAATACCTACGTGATGCGCGAAGACGGCGCGTACATCCGGCGCCAGCCCGCGCCTGACGAGCCGATATTCAACGTGCACAAGGAGTTCTACCGCAAGAGCTTCGCGCAGGTAGCCGAAACGCAGCTGTTCGATGAGTGGCTGTCCTGCTCAACCATTCGCACATCGTCGGCCGAGGACAACAGCCAACCGTCTGACCCCGCTGGTGAGGAAGTAATGGCGCCAAACGAAATAGTAGCCGCCACTACCCTGGAGCAGGAGCCCGACGCGGAAGCGGCCTTGGAGTAAGGTTTGCGGCCCTGCGG
Source organism: Hymenobacter seoulensis (assembly GCF_054780535.1). Lineage (NCBI taxonomy): Bacteria > Pseudomonadati > Bacteroidota > Cytophagia > Cytophagales > Hymenobacteraceae > Hymenobacter > Hymenobacter seoulensis. The sequence continues at coordinate 673,127 of NZ_BAAGWD010000001.1, read as the reverse complement.
CACCTAGTACTTTTTACATATAAAACCGCCCATCTTCTGCGCCTACAGGGCATTCAGAAGATGGGCGGTTTGGGTGTATAGCAAGCCTAGTAAAAGGCCGGGCGCTTATTCTACTTCCGTGGGGCGGCTTTGCATGGCTGGTTTCGGGCAACCGGGCGTGTGATCGTCGGAGGCGCGGATTTCGTCGAAGTGCTCTTCGAATAGCGTTTGCAGCATGCCATCCTTTAGGCCAATATCCGGCACAATCATCTCCTGGATTTTCGCCCATTCCATGGCCGACAGATAAATGTGGCCGGCTGGCACAATCACATCGGCGCGGTCGGGGTTCAGCAACGCCACATTCACGCGCTCATCCATCGTCATGCTAGTGAGCTGCTCGAGTATGGTGGCGATGCGCTTGCGGGTTACAGGCTTATCGAGCTGGGGCTGGGCCAGGCTGTAGAGCTTGTTGATATTGCCGCCAGTGCCAATGGCGCGCGATACATGGTAGCGGCGGCCATTCTCGGTTACCCACTCTTCCATGCGCTGCCAGGTTTCGCGCATGGCCTCGGTGCTGAGGCCGGCTTCTTCCTGCTGCATGCGCCGGATGCTGCCCACCTCAAACGACTGCGACGCGACTTTGCGCCGGTTGTGGTAGATGTTGAACTCGGTGCTGCCCCCGCCCACATCAATGTGCAGGTAGTGCTTTTTGTCTTCGAGCAGGTTCTCAATGACGCGGTTAATGTACGCTGCCTCGTCCTGACCGTCGATAATGCGGATGTCGATGCCTAACTCCGCACGAATGCGGGCGGCTACTTCGGGGCCGTTTTCGGCGGTGCGCATGGCGGAGGTGGCGCATACCAGATAGTGGTTAGGCGCTACGTCGTGCACTTCCATCAGCAGTTTCAGAGCGTGCAGAAACTTAATGAACTTGTCTTGCTTTTTGGGCGAAATACGGCCCGAGGCAAATACATCTTCACCGAGCCGCAAGGGGTAGCGCACATACTCCACTCGCTTCAGCCGGTACCGGTCGCCGTAGTGGAGTACTGCCGAAATCTGGCACCTTACAGCGTTGGATCCGATATCAATGGCGGCCAGTTTCAGGAGCGGGTAGTCCATGCAGTAATGAAGTGTAACGGAAGGATGACGACGTAAATATAGCCGTTCAGGTCAGGTAGGCCACCTGGTTGGGATAGTAAGCAGAAGTTTGATTTGGCTTTACAGCAAACTGCTACCTAGCAAGACGTCGGCAACTTGCTAATTATCAATCCGAAAACCTAGCCCGAACTGAATCAGGCCATTTTCCGGGGACTTCTGGTACGATACCGACAGGGCCAGCTGATCGGACACTGGCGCGATGTAGAAGCCCGCGCCATACCCATCGTGCCAGCCATCCGGCGAGGAGCCCTTATAGTACACACGGCCTTTATCATAGAAGCCAAACACGCCGTAGGAGAAAGGCAAAAAAGAGGTTTGAACGCGACCGAGGGCTAGGCGCAGCTCCGTATTCAGGTACAGGCTGGCGTCGCCGGTGAAGCGCGTGCGGTAGTAGCCGCGCAGGTTTTCGCGCTGGCCCAGGCTAGTGAACTTGTAGAACGGAATGTCATCGTCGTTGCCGTAGTTGCGGCCGCCACCGCCCTTCACTACCAGGGTCATGGGAATGCCAAGCCGCGCCGTGCCGTAGTATTCCGCGAAGCCCTGCGTGAGGCCGAAGTTGCCCTTGTTGCCATTTAGCTGATGATATGTGTCGTGCTGCACGAGAAGGCGCACGCCACGGCGGGCAAAGTTCTGCCGGTCGCGCAAGTCTACATCCAACAGGGCGTTCACTCCAATCAGACGTTGAAAATCAACGTTGGGGATGCGGTCGTCTGGCACGGGCAGTTGGCCGCGTTCCAGCTGACCCAGGTAGCTGCTACCGGCATAGCTGGCAGTATATTGCTCGTAGCTGGGGCCAATGCGGAACAGGCTGCGCTGCCAGAACTGGCGCTCCGTAAATGCATTCAGTGTGAAGCCTTTGTAGCGTGCCTTGTAGAATTTATCGTCGTAAAGGTCTTGGTCTTTTTGCGTGTCGTTGCCTAGGCCGAAGAAGTTGTAGAACGGAAAGAAATTGCCGTACTCAGTGCGGGCGCCCACATCCCACTTCTTGAAGGCGTAGCGGTGGCGCGTAGCCAACGAAACCTGAAAGTTGCCGCCGCTTGATCCGCGAATGTCGAAGGAATACAAGTTTTTAAAACCAGGTTTGCGGAAGCCCTGGCGCACAAAATCGGCACCGGCACCCACTCCAATACCATCGTTGGCATTCACAATTACAGTTGAGCGGGGCTTGTAGCTATTGTACTCAAACGCCTCCCGGTCGTAGCGGTTTACGTCGGGCCGCGTGGAGGTTCGGTTGTCGCTTTCGGAGCCTAGCTTCAAGTCGGTGTCTGGCACATCGTACACCTTCGTGAGCGTGCGAAGGCCGCTTACCTGGGAGTCATCCGTAATCTGGTCCTTGCCCTTGCCACCCACAATCCTAACCAGCACGCTCTGGCGGGCAGAGCCAGTTACAGTAAACACATCCTTACCATCCAAGCCGTACAGGCTGATTTCCTGGGTTTCTTGGGGCTTGAAGGTGCGGTCGAAAAGTGCGTCGCCTGCCGGCTCGTTGCCTTCTTTGGCTTTATCGAACATCTGCACCCGCACCTGGCCATCGGGCTGGCGCTCTACCCGGAATACTTCGGCTTTGTTAGAGCCTACTACATCCACGCGCTTTGCCAGCAACAGGTAGTAGGTATCCAGCGCCTTTGGTAACTGCTGGGCGCGGGCTTTGAGCTTGCGGTTGAGCTCGTCGGTAGAAAGGGGCTTTAGCTCGGGCGGGAGGGTAGCCGTTGCTTCATCAATGGCGGCGGGCGTGATGCGCTCCTGCATGTAACGGGCTATGTCCTGCCATTGCTCGCGGCTCAGGCTCTGCAGCAGAAACCGGTCGAGGTGGCGGGCCGGCCAGTTTAGGCTTTTCATATCATGGAACTCGCCCTGGAAATCCTCAATGCTGGGCACGGCCCACTCGCGGTTGGCCAGGTACGTCAGCACGCCGTTCCATTTCGTGAACGACTGGTCCCGGTCGCGGGGAATGGGCTTGTACACCGTTTGTTTGCCTTGTTTGTAGCCAGCCCATTTCCAGTTGTCTTCGTGCTTGCCAAAATCGGCCACCAGCATATCGAAGGCACGGGCGCGGCCCAGGGCTACGGCATCAATACGGTTGTCATTGTCTTTGTAGAGCTGGCGGAAAAAGCTGAACGAGCGGCGTACGTCATCGGCGCCGCCAAAGCCCGGCAGGTTGGGCTTGGGGTCAACGGGGCGGTCTTCCAATGTGCCCAACAGGCCGGCATATTCGGCGCGGTAAGGCCCTAGCTGATTGTTATCGGGCAGCACAAACAGGCGCGGCCGCGCGTGCAAAATATCCGTCTTATCGAGCAGGGAACCAGTTACTAGGGCCGAATACGGATGAGCAGTAGGGGTAATATCACGCAGGACATCGGCCGCAAAAGAGTTGCGCAGTTCCGGGGGCAGAATGCGCGTCACGTCTTTGTCCACCGAGCGAAAAACATATTCTGAGGAGTCGGCCGCAATTAGTTTAAGCGAAGTTGTCTGGCGCCCACCCCCGCGGCCAAACGGGCGCAGGCCGCCTTTTTCACTAGCTAGGTTCAGGGTCTGAACCTGCACGGGCTGCGTCCAGGAAGTACGATAGAGGTCACCAAGCCAGAAGCGGGAAGAGCCGGTGCCGGCGTATTGTTTGCCCGCTGCTAGCGTTTGCGTAGGCTGAAAGGGGGCGTCGGGTTTGGTGGCCGCGACACCTTTCGGCGCCGAAGGGCACTCCGGGATAAAGCTGTTCACTGGCACATTCGACAGCCGGGGCTGCTGGCACGCCGACTGGAACAGCGTGGCTGAGTAGGCTTCGCGCGCCGTAGTTCCTTCGCCTGTGAACGTATAAAAGGTGGTTTTTACCGTGCCGTCCTCGTAATACTCAAGTTGGGAAAAGCCTTCGGCTGATGCATTGAACTGGGAATTGTGGTTAGTCCCGACGTGCTGTTTCTCAGCAAAGGACCCCGACACCAGATGGTAGCTGCCCTCGGCCTTCGTTAGCTGCAGGCTGAAATCATGGGCGGCCGCATACACCGCACCAGGGTGTTCTTTCAGCGTATTGAGTATCTCTTTCTGGAACTGCTGATAGGCGGGGTAGGCCATGTCGCGCGGCGAGCCTACATTTTGGCGGTAAGCAGCATAGAGCGTACCTGCCACTGGCGGCAGCAAGTGCCGACTCAGCGGCATGCGGCCACCATACACGCCGTTGCTGAGTACAGGCTGATGACCAATCAGCAGCACATTGCGGCCTTTGGTATCATCGAGCACATCCTGCAGCTGTTCCCGAAACTCCTCTTGAGTCAGGGTTTTGCAGTCGGTATCGGGAGCTTCGGGCCGGTCAAAGGGGTGCGTCCACCAGGGGGTGTTAATGGCTACCAGGCGCACCAGGGGCGCGACATCTATAATTTCGGGGCCGGGGCAGCCGCCGGTTGGTACGAAGGCATTCTGGCCGGGCAGCTTTTCCTCAATATACTTTTCTAGGCGACGTACGCGCTTCAACCCATCGGGGCCGGAGTTAGCCCAATCTTTATCACCGGGCACAAAGTAGAGTTTGCCGTTGGGCAGATTCTGCACTAGCGCAAGTAGGGCATCAATGCGCGCCGTCTGGCTGGTTTGGGTTGAGTCTTTGGGGCTGCCTAGGCCTTCATTGCCAGCAATGTCGCCCAAATGAACTACCGTGAACGGAGTTGTCTGGCGGACCAGGGTCTCGCGCAGGGTCTGTAACCGGGCAGGAGAGAGGGTAGAAGTGGCGGTGTTGCCAAGCAGAAATACGGTGTGGGCCGGCGCCGTTACCTGGGCTGCAGCCGTAAGAGAGGCTGTTAAGGCTAGGCTGGTCAGCAGGGTATGCGGGTAGCGTAGAGGCATAGGAGGGGAGTAGTAGAGCTTGTTCTACGGATAAGCTTGCTTTCAGATTTAATCCGGCTTTAATTTCTGAAACCGGCACCGTAGAGCTTACTGACAGCCTCAGTTTCACCGCTCCGTCAGCCTAGTAAGCAGACCACCCAAACGGCCTCATCACCGTTGCAGGTCTGCCTTATGTGCGTCGTAAGGTGGTGGCTACTTTCGGAACGCCTGTGGTAGCCGGCTCGGAAATGAAGAGCAGGTTAGGCCGAGACGTTACCGGCGGCCGACTGGGGTCAATGATATAAATAGGGGTAGCGGGATGTACGTAATTTACTAGGCCCGCCGCCGGATATACCTGCAGGGAAGTACCCACCACCAGAAATACATCGGCCCTAGCGGCTTCTTCAATGGCCTGCTCCATCAGCGGAACGGCCTCGCCAAACCACACAATATTGGGCCGGAGCTGATGACCTTTTTCGCAGTGCTCGCCCAGGTCAATCCGGTCGGTTTCCATCGGATAAATCAACTGGTCGAAATAGGAGCTGCGGGATTCGAAGAGTTTGCCGTGTAAGTGCAGTACCCTTGTTGAGCCGGCGCGCTCATGCAGGTCATCTACATTTTGCGTTATAATTACTACCTCGAATTCGTCCTCCAAGTGAGCCAAAGCCAAGTGTCCGGCATTGGGCTGAGCGGCTCGGGCGGCAGCGCGGCGCTGGTTGTAAAACTCCAGCACTAAGCCCGGATTTTTGGCCCATCCTTCCGGAGTGGCTACGTCTTCTATGCGGTGCCCTTCCCAAAGCCCATCAGAGCCTCGAAACGTAGCCAACCCGCTTTCTGCTGAAATTCCGGCCCCGGTCAGGGCTACCAGTTTTCGTTTCATAGCTGCCTAGTGAAGTTCAAGTTGACAGGACGATACTTGGGCCCCGAGGGTTTTTGTTTCACGAAGGGCTAGGGTGCTGCGTTATTCAAACCGGCCCAGTTCCTGCCGCCGAAACGTCCATTCCGGGGTGCTGACTTGGCTGGCTGTAGGATCGAGCAGAAACCAGGCGCCGAGGCCAGTGGTATCCCACAAGTTCTGCAATACGTGCATCTGCTGAGCGGGCATGTAGCTTTGGGCCAGCAGCGCAATGCGGCGGCCCGTGCCAACTTGCGTAGCCACATCCAGCACCAGCACTGCATGGCCCGGCGAGCCGCCCCGAATCAGCACGTCGCCGGGCTGCACCGCGGCCAGAGGTACCGGCGTCAGCTCCCGGCTCAGCGACAAGGTGCCAGCATACGTGAAGATCTGGTCGAGGTAGCGCCGGAACGTTGGGTGTGTAGGCGCTTCTTTTGGCCGTACCGCAGGCAGTACTTTTTCGCCCTTCACCTGGAAGCCTGTGCCCTGGTACCAATCCTGAAACCGAATGTCATGGCCGCTGGTAAGGTGGAAATGTACTAGGTCGGGGTTCTGGCTAAAGAGGTACTCCGCCCGCAGTCTGATGACGGCATCGGCGCACTGCTGTAAGTCACGAGTACCTACATCCAGGTTCACTACAGCCGCATGCACATCCTGGCGGTCTTTGGGCTGCCCATTGTAGAGCGAAACCGGCGTGCCAGCGGGCAGCAATGGCAGGAAACGGAGCCAGTGCCCGAAGGAGCCGGGCTGCACCGCAACCCGCTGGTAGCCGTTGGGCACAGTAAAACGAGCCACCACCGTCTGGCGCGAGTTGTACTGCCCAGCCGGCAGCCAGCGGTAAGCGGGCGTACTGGGTGGAGTAGGAGCAAGCGGAAATGAAACGGCTGCATCACCTCCAAGTACTAGGCCGCAAACGGCACCAAACCTCCCTAATACACTTCTCAATTTCATACAGAAAATACAGTATAGTAATCAGCTAATGAAACGTAGCAATCAGCTAGTTAGTACGTGGTAATTTATCATAAAAAAACGCCTCTACTTGCACAGTAGAGGCGTTTGCACTAAATATAGTAAGAAATCTATTTAACCTTGCCAGTTGCCTTCTTGGCCGTAGTTCCAGTAGCCTTTTTGGCGGCTGGTTTCTTAGCAGCGGGCTTCTTGGCGGCAGTTGCTTTTTTCGCCGGCGTATCTGCTTTCTCGCTGGCTTCCGGAGCGGCTTTTTTGGCGAATCGTCCGCCCTTAGCAGGTTTGTCGGGGGTAGCGGCAGCAAGTTCCAAGCAACGCTCTAACGTCAGATCAGCCGGCTCTTCGCCTTTCGGAATCTTCACGTTTTTCTTGCCTGCCACGATGTACGGCCCAAACCGTCCATTGAGTACCTGTATCTCAGGGTTTTCCGGGAATTCCTTGATAAGCCGCTCGGCGTCTGCTTTGCGCTTGGCCTCAATCAGGTCAACAGATTCCTGGGCCGTGATGGTGTGCGGGTCCTGCTCTTTGGTGAGCGAGTAGAACTTGCTGTCGTGGCGGATATAGGGCCCGAACCGACCTAAGGCAGCCGTCATGTCCTTGTCCTCAAACTGGCCTACTATGCGGGGCAGCTTAAACAATTCCAGGGCTTCTTCTACCGTGATGCTTTCGATGAACTGGCCTTTCCGCAGGCTGGCGTACACGGCCTTTTCCTCCGAGCCTTCCTTCGGTTCAATCTGAACATACGGTCCAAAACGACCTAAGCGCGCCGTAATTTTCTGGCCCGTTTCCGGGTGCGTCCCGATTTCGCGGTTGCTGCCCAGCGTGCTACGCTCAATATCTTGGCCACGCTCCACTGTTTCATGAAACGTGCCGTAGAAACCCGCCAGCATATCGGTCCAGAGCTCCTGCCCATCAGCAATGCGGTCAAATTCGTCCTCAACCTTTGCTGTGAACTGATAGTCGACAATCACGGGGAAGTGCTCAACCAAGAAGTCGTTCACAACCATGGCCGTGTCCGTTGGGAACAGCTTGGCTTTATCAGCACCGTAAGTCTCGGTTTTCACTTCGGTTTTCACCGCGTCGCCCTCCAGCGTCAAGACGTGAAACTTGCGTTCCTTGCCTTCTCTCGTGTCTTTTTCTACGTAGCCACGCTTCTGAATCGTGCTGATAGTAGGAGCGTAAGTAGAAGGACGACCAATGCCCATTTCCTCCATTTTCTTCACCAAGGAAGCTTCCGTGTACCGCGCCGCCGGCGCCGCAAAGCGCTCCGTAGCTCGCAGTTGCTGCAACGGTAGTTCCTGGCCCACGCTCAGCGGCGGCAGCCCCCGCGAAAACGACGATTCGCCGTCCTGTTCATCCTCGTCTTTCGACTCGGCATACGCTTTCAGGAAGCCTTCAAACGTGATAACCTCGCCGGTTGCCGTGAGGATAACGCCCGGCTGCGTACTGATGCCAATAGTAGCCACGGTGCGCTCAATCACAGCATCGGCCATCTGCGAGCCGAGGGCCCGCTTCCGGATCAAATCATACAGACGCTGTTCCTGCGAATCGGAGCCCGCTTTCACCAAAGCGAAGTCGGTGGGGCGAATGGCTTCGTGCGCTTCCTGAGCCGAGGCTGACTTGGTTTTGAACTGTCGGGTGTGGGCGTACTCAGCACCGTAGGCGTCCGTAATGGCGTCTTTTGCCGCCGCCAGTGCGTCCTGCGACAGGTTCACGGAGTCCGTGCGCATGTAGCTGATCTTGCCCGCCTCGTATAGCTTCTGCGCTACACTCATGGTTTGAGCTACCGAGAAGCCTAGCTTCCGAGAAGCTTCCTGCTGTAGAGTAGAGGTGGTAAACGGCGGAGCGGGGCTGCGTTTGCCAGGCTTTTTCTCCAGGTTCTCAATGCGGTAGGCCGCGCCAACACAACGCGCCAGAAAGGCCTCAGCTTCTTCGCGGGTTTTGTATCGGGTAGGCAGTTCGGCTTCCAGCACCGCGCCACGCCCGGCGTCAAACTTAGCCACTACGCGGTACGCCGATGATGTTTTAAAGTGGCTGATTTCCCGCTCACGCTCTACAACCAGCCGCACTGCTACCGATTGTACCCGGCCGGCCGAAAGGCCCGTCTTTACTTTTTTCCAGAGTACTGGGCTCAATTCGAAACCCACTAGGCGGTCAAGCACGCGGCGTGCCTGTTGGGCATTCACCAGATTCAGGTCTATTTCCCGGGGTGAGGCAATAGCGTTGAGAATAGCATTTTTGGTGATTTCGCGGAAGACAATCCGCCGCGTCTTGCTATCATTCAGATTCAGAGTTTCCGATAAGTGCCAGGAAATGGCTTCGCCCTCACGGTCATCGTCACTTGCTAACCATACGGTGTCTGCTTCTTTGGCCAGTTTTTTCAACTGGCTGATTATCTCACGTTTATCGGCCGAAACTACATACGTGGGCTTAAAGCCATTGGCAATGTCGATGGCATTGTTATCCTTGGGCAGGTCGCGCACGTGGCCAAAGCTAGACTTGACAATGAAGTCCTTGCCCAGGTAGCCTTCTATAGTTTTGGCTTTGGCCGGAGATTCGACGATGACTAAATTTTTGACCATAGGGGTGGGATACGCTAGGCTTGTTTCGATAGGAAACGGTCAGGGCAGCGCAAAAGTTGAATTTTGCCGCAAAGATGCTGGAATAATCCGGCGTACCATGAGTTGCTCAGCAATATGCACTTTCTACACCTTATAATAAGGTAGCAGGTTTGGCCTGCCAGAGCAGCAACCACTTCAGATTCCGCGGGTTAGTGATTTTGACGAAGTTTTCAGGAAGTATGGCGTCAAAATGCCTCTATCTGCTACCTTTGCTTATTCTGGAACCATGCCTTTCAAGGTTCCGTTTGTGCATCGCCTCGCTTTCGGGGTTTCGCCACCACTCTGCAGTTTATGGCATCAGCTAAGACGCCCAAAACCACCCGCCCGGCAAACGCCACGGATGATACTCTTGAATCGGCTGTTGACGCAGCTATCAACGGCAATGGAACGCCTACGCGTTCCAATGACAACCTGACGCGCAAGCGTGGGGCCGCTGATTCTATGCATTACGCCCAGGACTCTGATTATGTAAATGATCAGCTTAACCGCGTATTGTATGCGCTCGACGCCTTTAAAAAAGGCGACGTCTCGGTTCGCTTAACCAAACAGAACGACGACATCTTCGCTGAAATAGCCGAAGCCTACAACTCCATGGTGGAGATGATTGGTGGGGTAGGCGGCGAGGTGTCGCGCATTTCGAAGGTGGCTGGGGTAGAGGGTAACCTCAAAGCCCGTGCTTCCGCTGATAATGCCGCCGGTTTCTGGCGCGACATGATCAACAATATCAACGGCCTCGTTGACAGCATTGCCGTTCCGGTATTGGAAGTAGGCAAAGTACTGAAGAACATCAGCAAAGGAAACCTGGATGAAACCTTCCAGATTCCGGTGTCCGGTGACTTCAAAGTCATGGCCGAAACCATCAACAAAACCATCGATAACCTGAACCTGTTCGCCGGCGAAGTAACCCGCGTGGCGCAGGAAGTAGGTACGGAGGGTAAACTAGGTGGCCAAGCCAGTGTACCAAACGTAGGTGGTATCTGGAAAGAACTGACGGACAACGTAAACTACATGGCCTCGAACCTGACTTCTCAGGTGCGAGACATTGCTAACGTAGCCACCGCCGTAGCCCGCGGTGACCTGAGCCAGAAGATTACGGTAGATGTAAAGGGCGAGCTGCTTCAGTTGAAGCAGAACCTGAACCAGATGGTGGACTCGCTCAACCTGTTTGCAGGCGAAGTAACCCGCGTGGCGCAGGAAGTAGGTACTGAAGGTAAGCTCGGCGGCCAGGCTAGTGTACCAAACGTGGGTGGCGTATGGAAGCAGCTAACGGACAACGTAAACACGATGGCCTCGAACCTGACGCTTCAGGTGCGGGATATTGCCAACGTAGCAACCGCCGTAGCAAAAGGTGACCTGACGCAGAAGATTACGGTGGACGTGAAAGGTGAGCTGCTGCAGCTGAAGCAGAACCTGAACCAGATGGTGGACTCGCTTAACCTGTTTGCTGGCGAAGTAACCCGCGTGGCGCAGGAAGTAGGTACCGAAGGCCGCCTTGGCGGCCAGGCTTCGGTACCGAACGTGGCGGGCGTGTGGAAGGAACTGACGGACAACGTAAACTACATGGCCTCGAACCTGACCCTACAGGTACGAGACATTGCTAACGTAGCCACCGCCGTAGCAAAAGGCGACTTGAGCCAGAAGATAACGGTAGATGTAAAGGGCGAGCTGCTGCAGTTGAAGCAGAACCTGAACCAGATGGTGGACTCGCTCAATTTGTTCGCCGGCGAAGTAACCCGTGTAGCATTGGAAGTAGGTACCGAAGGTAAGCTCGGCGGGCAAGCTAGTGTGCCAAACGTGGCGGGCGTATGGAAAGAACTGACCGATAACGTAAACTACATGGCCTCGAACCTGACCCTTCAGGTGCGAGACATTGCTAACGTGGCCACGGCCGTAGCCCGCGGCGACTTGAGCCAGAAAATGACCGTGGATGTGAAAGGAGAAATCCTGGAGCTTAAGAACATCCTCAACCAGATGGTGGACTCGCTCAACATCTTCGGTGACGAAGTAACCCGCGTGGCGCGTGAAGTAGGTACCGAAGGCCGCCTAGGTGGCCAAGCTAGTGTGCCCCGCGTAGGCGGTACTTGGAAGGAGCTGACGGATAACGTAAACACGATGGCCTCGAACCTAACCTCTCAGGTGCGAGACATTGCTAACGTAGCAACCGCCGTAGCAAAAGGCGACCTGACCCAGAAGATGACAGTGGATGTAAAAGGCGAGATTCTCGACCTCAAAAACATCCTGAATCAGATGGTGGACTCGCTCAACATCTTTGCTGGCGAAGTAACCCGCGTAGCGCGTGAAGTAGGTACGGAAGGTATTCTGGGCGGTCAGGCCAATGTGCCAAGCGTTTCGGGTACTTGGAAAGACCTTACCGACAACGTAAACACGATGGCCTCGAACCTAACCTCTCAGGTGCGAGACATCGCCAACGTAGCAACCGCCGTAGCCCGCGGCGACTTGAGCCAGAAGGTGACAGTTAACGTACGCGGCGAGCTGTTGCAGCTGAAAGAAAACCTGAACCAGATGGTGGACTCGCTGAACACGTTCGGCGACGAAGTAACCCGTGTAGCGCGTGAGGTAGGAACGGAAGGTCGCCTTGGTGGCCAGGCCGTAGTACCCAACGTACGTGGCACCTGGAAAGACCTAACCGACAACGTAAACACCATGGCGGCCTCGCTGACCTCTCAGGTACGAGACATTGCCAACGTTACCTCCGCGGTAGCCCGCGGTGACTTGAGCCAGAAGGTATCGGTAGACGTTAAAGGCGAACTGCTGGATTTGAAGGACAACATCAACGTGATGGTGGACTCACTGAACGTGTTTGCTGGTGAGGTAACCCGCGTGGCGCAGGAAGTAGGTACCGAAGGCCGCCTTGGCGGCCAGGCCAATGTGCCGAACGTATCGGGCGTGTGGAAAGACCTGACCGACAACGTAAACACAATGGCTGCAAACCTGACAACGCAGGTACGAGGCATTGTGAAGGTAGTAACAGCAGTATCGCAAGGTGACTTGACCCAGAAACTGACCCTTGACGCGAAAGGCGAGGTAGCAGAACTGGCCGAAACCATTAACCGAATGGTGGACGACCTGAACCGACTAGCCGTGGAAGTTAGCCGCGTAGCCAAGGTTGCAGGGGTAGAAGGCAAACTGACCGAGCGGGCCACGGTAACCGACGTATCGGGCTCGTGGAAAGAACTGGTAGACACGCTGAACGGTCTTATCGAATCCATTGCCTCGCCGGTACTGGAAGTAAGCCGCGTGGTACGTGCCATTTCGGAAGGTGACTTGACGCAACAGGTAGAGATTCAGACCACCGGCGACATTCGTGCCATGGCTGACGCTCTGAACCTTGCCGTAGATAACCTCAACGAACTGCTCGGCGAAATCAACGAGTCGTCGCAGATTGTAGGGGAGTCGTCGGAGGAAATGGTGGTGAAAGGGCAGGAGATGAGCCGGGTTACGGTTGACGTGGCCTTGGCCATGCAACAGATGGCGGAAGGTGCTCAAAACCAAGCTCTCAAGACCGATCAGGCCTTTAAGCTGATCGAAGAAATCATGCAGGCCACTAAGGAAACTGCTGGTAAAGCCGATGTCGGTATTAAAGCGGCAATCCTGGGTGAGCAAACCTCACAGCTTGGTCTGAAGACGGTAGCGGAAGTGGTGAAGAACATGGAGGAAATCAGCTCAGCTGCCGCCCAGACTTCTAAAACCATCGAAGTACTTAGTACCCGTTCGCAGGAAATCAGCAAATCGCTGGGCGTAATCACCGATATCGCTTCGCAAACCAACCTGCTGGCACTGAACGCTGCTATTGAAGCAGCCCGCGCCGGGGAAGCCGGTCGTGGTTTTGCGGTAGTAGCCGAAGAGATTCGCAAGCTGGCCGAAGGCTCGCGCAAATCAGCGAACGAAATTGCTACCCTGGTAGAAGACGTAAAGAAGGATACAACCTCTGCAGCATCGGCTATCAGCACCATGGAAGGCCGAGTGTTAAAAGGGAAGAACGCTACGTTCGAAGCCAGCTCGGCCTTTAAGAACATTGCTACCAGCTCTGGTGAAACGCTACGCACTTCTCGCGACATTCTGACGGCTACCGAGGTGCAAAAGACCTCGATTGGCGACGTAGTGAAGTACGTAGAGGAAGTAGTAGCTATTGCCGAGCAAACAGCATCGGGTACGCAGCAGGTAGCAGGCACGGCCAAGCAGCTCTCCACGAGCATGCAGGAACTGACCACCAGCAGCCAGAACCTGACGGATATTGCCGATGACCTGCAACTTGGTTTGTCTGCATTCCAGCTGATGGAAGACGTAGAGCCGGAGCCAGAGCCGGAGCCAATTCGTCGTCGGGTACTAGCCCGCCGCGGGGTTCCAACCCCTCCCGCACCAGTAACGGCAGCTACTACTCGCCAAAATCGGCGGGCTACTGCTGCAGCTGAAGCTGCGGTGGCTCCCGCCCGCAAATCTGCCCGACGGGCCAAGCAAGCAGGCACTCCAGAGGTTACCACTCAGGAGCAAGCGCCAGTTGCGGAAGTCCGGAAGGGTAGTGTCCGTCGGGCCGCTGCCAAAAAGGCGGCTACTGAATCAGATGCTGCAACTGCTGCCAAGGAAGCGCCCAAGGCTCGGCGCACGAAAAGCAAAGCTCAATAAGTCTTGTATCTGAGCTCAGGGCCACAAACATAGAGTTGTGGCCTTGGTGCTTGCGTTATCATATCAGGCATGCCTGAGTCAGAAAAGAACGTCAAACAGGATCCGATTATCCAGCTCATTGTTTTCCGGCTGGGTGGAGAGGAGTACGGCATCCGCATCGAGCAAGTAAAGGAGGTAACTATTACCCCCGAAATTGCCCGTATGCCTAAAACGCCGTCATTCGTGAAGGGAATTGCTAACCTGCGCGGCGATATTATTGCTGTCATCGACTTAGAAGAGCGGTTCCAGCTACGGCCCGGAGGAGAGGAAATGCCCTCTACTTCCTACACTATGGCTATTGAGGCCAAGGATTATACCATCGGTATTATGGTGCGGGAGGTACCGCAACCCCTTTCCATTCCGATGTCTATTATTGAGAAGGCCCCGGAATTTATCCAGGACATGAATATTCATGACAAGTATATCGAAGGGATTGCCAAGGTCGAGAGCCGTATTATTGTTGTTCTAGATATGCTGAAGCTGCTCTCGCCGTCTGAAATCATGCTATTACAGGCCAAAGCGGAATCTTCTACTACCAGCACCCGTACAAAAGCGTAGTTCAGACGTACTGTTCAGCTCCTTTTTCCTCATTCTGCATTCCGCTTTCTTCATGAAAAACCGCATCCTCATCGTCGACGATTCCTTCTACATGCGTACGATGCTTAAGAATATGCTTACCGACGCCGGTTACGAGGTGGTAGGAGAAGCAGCCAATGGGCAGCAGGCTATGGAAATGGCTTTAGCTACTAAGCCCGACCTGATTACACTTGATGTTATTTTGCCCGATAACACTGGCCTTGATGTACTGAAAGGCATCCGCCAAGAGCAGCCAGATGTGAAGGTAGTAATGTGCTCAGCTGTTGGGCAGGAAGTAATTGTAAACGAAGCGTTGGAAAGTGGTGCTACTGCCTACATCGTCAAGCCTTTCTCTGAAGAGAAAGTACTAGAGATTGTAACCAGCGCCCTGCAAGAGTCTGACTCCGAGCCTTCCTAGTACCACTGCTTTGCTTACGCCCCGTAGCCCTGTTAGGTGGCGCGAGGTTTTTCAATACGCGTTTTCACTCTAGTGTCCGTTTTAGCCCCTCCTTTTACGTTACTGCTTGGCACCCTGCCCACCTTCGTGCGGGCAGAGCTGATGCGGCTGTTAAGCCCGGACCCAGACCTGTCTGTGGCCGGCATTGCTGCGTCAGTAAAGGAGTTGCCGGCATTAGCGCGTAAGGTACGGCCGGGGGTAGTGCTCGTGGGGGAAGATTCTCTGCTAAGCCTGGAGTTACTACAGCGTCAGTTCCCGGTTCCTGTACTACTATACAGCACTAGGCCTCCGCTACCGGCCATGCTCCGCGAAGCAGCCCGCCTAGGGGTGTATGACTACATAACCGCCGCCCCCGTAGCCGGAACCGAACTGGCCGAATGGCGTCGCTTGCTAAAGCGAAAACTGCTGGCGGTCCGGCCCAAGCTGGTCGCCCCAAAGGCTCATATACCCACAATCCGTCAAACGATTCTTCCCCTGCAGCCTAAAGGCGTAGTGGTACTGGGTGGCTCAACCGGGGGCGCTCCGGCCGTAGCCGCTATTCTGCGGGGTTTGCCTGCTACCTTTCCATGGGCGGTGCTGGTGGCGGTGCATCTGCCCGAGCATTTTACGGAGTCATTAGTTGAGCGCTTGCGCCGGGCTAGTGCCCTGCCCGTAGTAGCTGCAACCAACGGAAGTCGGTTACAGGCCGGCCAAGTAATAGTAGCACGCGGGGGGCAGAATATGGTGATGAGCGCAGTGACAGACAGTC
The DNA here is from genome assembly GCF_054780535.1 of Hymenobacter seoulensis. NCBI lineage: Bacteria > Pseudomonadati > Bacteroidota > Cytophagia > Cytophagales > Hymenobacteraceae > Hymenobacter > Hymenobacter seoulensis. The sequence goes on along the minus strand of NZ_BAAGWD010000001.1, from coordinate 657,237 downwards.
CGTGGCCGGGTTGGCAAACGCTATTTGCCAACGAAACGACCCTCGATGTGCCCTCAATCGACTTACTGATGCACTCAGCAGCCCGCACTGCAGGCCGTAATGTGCTGGGTGTGGTTTTAACGGGTCTCGGCCAAGATGGTACAAAAGGAGCCGGTACTATTCGTCAGCACGGCGGGGTGGTAGTAGCACAAGACGAAGCCTCATCAGCAGTTTTTGGCATGCCCAAAGCGGTTGTTGCTGCAGGCAACACTGATGCTGTGTTACCACTATCTGATATTGCCGGGTACATTGTGCGCCACGCGCAACCGCATAAAGCGGGGCTGCTAGGTCGCTTTTCTTCGCTTTCTCAATCGGTAACCGCACGATGAAATCGAGAGAGCAAGAGTACCGCGAAATCTTCATGGCTGAGGCGCTCGAGTATTACGACGCCATGAGCCGCCACATTAGTGAGCTGGAGCGCAACCCCACGGATGAGCCTGCGCTGAATGAGCTGTTCCGGCTCATGCACAACCTCAAGTCCAACTCCCGGGCAATGGGCTACAACCCCATTGGCGAGCTGGCCCATCACATGGAAACCATCTTCGGGCTGATTCGCAGCAAGGAGAAAGCCTTTACTGGCTCCGTTGTACCAGTGCTCTTCAATGGCATTGATACAATTGGGGAAATGATCCGGGCCGTTGGTGCTAATGAGGAACTACCCCAGGTAAATCGGCTGATGGAAAACCTCGACCTTCTGGTACGGGGAGAAGAACCAAACTTAGAAGCGGAGGAAGAAGAGGAAGACGCCACGCGTAAAATTGAGCTTTCCGACCTGGTGTACATCCAGATTCGCAAGCTTGACCATTTGCTTAACCTAGTAGGAGAGCTGATCATTGACCGTGACCGGGTTCTGACGCTAGCTCAGGAAATCGGCAACCCGTCTTTGATGACGGCTGCAACCCATCTTTCGCGTATTGCCGACGAGCTGCAGTACAGCGTGATGGATGCGCGACTGGTAGGGGTGGGTTCTCTGTTTAATAAATTTCCGAGGGTAGTACGAGACGTTGCGAATACCGAGAAGAAGGATGTAGAACTGACGGTGGTTGGGGAAGACATTCAGATTGACCGGAATATTCTGCAGATCATTACCGATGCGTTGCTGCACTTGGTGCGTAACGCTATTGGCCACGGACTGGAAACACCCGAAGAACGAAAAGCAGCCGGCAAACCAGAACAAGGTCACCTCACACTTTCAGCCCAAGCCGAGCGCGACGATGTACTTATTCAGGTGCGCGACGACGGCAGGGGCATTGACGTAGCCAGTGTGCGCCGCAAAGCCATTGAGCGGGGCTTAGTATCCGCGGAAGTTGCCCGAACCCTGAACAATGAGGCCGTGCAGGCTTTCTTGTTTGAGCCGGGTTTCTCCATGGCCAGCGAGGTAACTGAAATTTCGGGCCGGGGCGTTGGCCTTGATGTGGTGAAGATTGCCATTGACTCACTAGGCGGTCAGCTGCGAGTAGAGTCCGTACTAGGGCAAGGCACGACCTTCTCGTTAGTGCTGCCCACTTCTATTGCGGTTAAAGGCGCGCTGCTGTTTGAGCTTGACCAGCGCAGCTACGCTATTCCGCTTATGCACACCGATTCGGTGGTGTCCTTGATGCCACGGGATTTTAACGTAGTCGGCGGCGTGCTGCTGACGCGGGTGCAGGATGAAAACGTGCCGGTGGTTTCGCTGCGCCGTTTGCTCCACAACGGCGACGGGCAATTAGCGCCTGCCACCAAAGAAGACCTTACCGGTCGTCAGGATATCATCATTGTCAACTACAGTAACCGCCGGCTGGGCCTGATCGTTGATCGATTCCTGCGGCAGCAGGATATTGTGGTGAAGCCAATGAGTAAACCGCTGGATACCATTGACTTGTTTGGCGGCGTTACGCTGTTGGGTAGCGGGCAAGTGTGCCTGGTGCTCGATGTACCCGCGTTAACTCGACTGTTTCTAGCCAAACGACCGTAATTCACGTATTGCAGACCTGTAGCGGCCGGCTTCGGCTTGCTGCTCTTTCAAATAACTCCTATGGATTTGCACATGACGGAACTGGAGCGGGATATAATCCGCGAAATCCTGAATATCGGACTGGCTCGCGCCGCCGATTCATTCGCGGTTATCGCCCAGGAGAAGGTGTTGCTGGAAGTGCCCAATCTGGATATTGTTTCCGGTAAAACTATCCTAGAAAAGGTGCGCGACCTGCAGTCAGGCCACGTCATCATCCAATCCGATATTCGTGGCGACTTCAACGGCACGACCCTCATGTTTTTCTCAGGGCAACACGTGCAGCGGCTTTCGCGCGTGTGTCTGCGCATGAATACTTCCGATTCCACGCAAATCGATGAGATGCAGGAGTCGTTGCTGCTGGAAATCAGCAATATAATTACCGGAGCGCTGGTAACCCAGTTGGCCAATATTCTGAAGGCCAGCATTTATGGCGCGCCACCTAAGCATCCGCGCGGCGATATGGCCGAGGCCCTGAACAGCCTGCTCCTGAACCGCCCCATGGTGCAGCCGCTTATCTTCTCGGTAGTCACGCAGTTCTCGGATAAAGAAAATTCTGTAGAACTGCCCCTGATGATCTTCTTTGACCGCGACACGTTCGACAAGATTTTGGACATTATCCGTACCTACGATTTTATGGGCGGGCAGCAGGCCGGTTCGTAAATTTGTCAACGCCACGGTTCCGGGCACTTTGTAGTGGCTCCTGACGCCAGGTAGTACGCCAGAATGGCGCTACTACCTGAGGTGCGGGGGCCACTGCCGTTTCTGGTCCATTCATTCCTTCTCCTCTCACTTCATTTGTATGGCTACTTCAGCTTCTTCTCTGGAAGAAAAACTCGCCAATTTTGACCCAAACGCCCTCGGCGACACTGCCGGTGGCGTGTTTGGGCTGCCATTTACGCCTGCTGAAGCGCAGGTAATTATTGTACCTGTACCATGGGAAGTAACGGTATCGTATCGGGCTGGTACGGCTGCAGGCCCGGAAGCTATCCGGACGGCATCGTTGCAGGTTGATTTGTACGACCCAGATTTGCCAGACGCTTGGAAAATGGGTCTGGCCATGGAAGAACCGGATGCCAAAATAGCCGCCGAAAGCCTGGAGCTACGCCCCATGGCGGAAGAGTACATTGGGTGGCTGGAAGAGGGAGAGCCCGAAGAAACCCACGCTACCTACTCGGTGGTACCCAACCGCCTGAACCAGCGCGGTGAGGCCTTGCTAGGGTGGCTTAAAAAGAAAACCGGTGCTCTGCTTGATGCCGGCAAGGGGGTAGTAGTATTGGGCGGCGACCATAGCACGCCGCTTGGCTATCTGCACGCGCTGGCGGAACGCCACGAAGAGTTCGGTATTCTGCAGATTGATGCCCACTGCGACCTGCGCCCCGCGTACGAGGGCTTTGAGTTTTCGCATGCCTCCATCATGTACAATGCCCTGAAGCTGCCGCAGGTGAAGAAGCTAGTGCAGGTGGGCATCCGCGACTATTGCCAGCAGGAAGCAGAGTTCATTCAGCAGAGCAACGGCCGCGTGGCCCTGTTCGCCGACCGGTTTCTGAAGGCGGAAATGCTTGGCGGTAAGTCGTGGAAGAAGGAGTGCAAAAAGATTATTGCCCAGCTTCCGCAGAAGGTATACCTCAGCTTTGACATTGACGGGCTGGACCCCAAGCTTTGCCCCGGCACGGGTACGCCCGTTCCCGGCGGCCTGGAGTTTGAGCAAGCTCTATACCTGATCCGGATGGTAGTACGCTCGGGCCGCACTATTATCGGTTGCGACCTGAACGAAGTAGCCCCCGGCGATACAGAGTGGAATGCCATTGTAGGAGCGCGCTTGCTGTACCACATGGCCAACTGGATGGGCGTTTCGCAAGGACGCACGAAGGCCATTGAAGTGGAGAAATAAGGTGCTACACTTGCACAAGGTGGGAGGCAGCCGAAGAAGAGAGAAATTCGCTCTTTTTCGGCTGCCTCCCACTTTTTTCTGCTTATTACGTACAATATTCAACTCCCTGAATTCTGTACTTCTCTCACCTAACCTCGTTTGTGCCTTATGGGCTTCATTCTCAAGTTTATCCTGTCGGCCATTATCACATATGTGCTGGCCAAATTTCTGCCGGGCTCCCATATTGATGGGTTCACGGATGCCATCATCCTAGTGATTGTGCTGGCCATTCTGAATGCGGTGGTCAAGCCGATTCTGAAGATTATTGGCTTGCCCATCACCATCCTGACGTTGGGACTTTTCCTGTTTGTCATCAATGCCCTTATCGTCATGCTGGCCAGCTACCTGCTTTCCGGCTTTGAGGTGGATGGCTTCTTCTCGGCCCTCATTTTCAGCATTGTGCTGTCACTGGTAACCTCGGTTATTGATATGGTTACGGACCGCGGATAGTACTAGGCCCTGATAAACGACAAACCCCGACTAGTTTAGCGCTAGCCGGGGTTTATCGTTTATCGAGGCCTAGTAAATTGCTTTTTACACAAGTTCTTGCGGCGCCTGGGCGGCCCGTCTGCGGCGCAGCATACGTACAACCAGCAGCAACACGATACCCAGCAATAGGAGGGGCCACGCCGTAACAAGAGCGAGTACCAATCCTGTCATCAGTTCCCAGCCGTTGTAAAACGACGCAGCAAGCCGGCTTCGGAAGGAAAGCACCGGCGCCTCTGGGGCGGGCAACGTCAGGATTTGGAAATAGGAGAGGGTGATGGTGGAGTAGGCCACTTCATCATTGAGCGTTTTCAGGCGGCTTTCCGTCGACTCAATGTCTTCCCTGGTTTCCCCAATCTTGGCCTCGATTTCCAGGATATCAGTTATTTTTTTGGCTTGGCTAAGTAGCGCAATATAGCGCTGCTCTACGGCGCGCTTGGTACGCAGCCTAGCCGACACATCTGCATGCTCAGCCGTCACATCGTCGGTGCTGAGGGTTTTGGACTCCAGCGTGCCTAGTCCGTTAAGGCGCGCCAGCAGGGTTTGAAAGCGCGACGGAGCCACCCGAATTTTCATCTGATGATTCCACCGCCCATTCTCCCGGACTTCAGAGGCTTGTTCTACAAAGGCACCTAGAGCCTGCGTGAGGCTGTCCATACGCGCATTGGCACGAGGCAAATCTTCCACCCGAATGCGTACATCGGCATGGTACACCAGCTTCCGATTGGCTGCCGGCACAGCCGATGCTTGGGCAGCGCCGCTAGCAATGCTCTCTTGCGGGGGCGGCCCGGGAGCTTCCGGGGCAGCAGGAGCAAGAGGAGGAGCTTCAAGTGCCATCACCTGAATGTTCCGGTCTTCTTGTGGGGCTTGGGCTCCATCTTTGTTTTCTTGCTGGCCGCTGCAGGCCGTTAAAGCCGCGCCGGCCAGCGCTGCCAGTAACCTCGTTCGAATACCCATAGTACTATCTGAAATAGAGAACAAGAATCCCCACTAGCTGCCATCAGGTGGATAACGGCACTAGATTCTACTTTAGTATCTGGTTTTTAAGATGCACGGGCGGCAGCGGGGTAGGCCGAAGCCGCTGCGCCACGCCGGTGCCAGCGGTAAGCAGCCCACCCGGTAAAGCCTAACAGCAGAGGCCAGCAATACGCCCCAATTACCAGCACCGAGCCTAACAGGTGCCAGCCAACGCTCCATCCTTCCTGCAGACGCATAAAAAGCGGCGTGGCCGTCGAAAGGTCAGCAGCGCTACGAGGCTGGAAATACGTGAGCTGAAGTGTTGCCAGGGCAGCTTGCTGCGCCAAGAGGTGGGCTTCAGCGGGAGGGTAGTACGAGGTAGTAGTGTCAGCCAAGGTAGTAGCACTGGCACGTAGCTTCGCTAGCTCGGCCACAATGTCCCGGGAACTGAGGTCCTTGCTGTGGACGGTGCCAAGCTGGGTTAGAGCGGCCGTGAGGGCTAGGAACTGCGCAGATGGAACCCGGACGGTGAGCTTCTGCTGATGGCGTCCTGCATCTGTGGTTTCATGGGCATCGGTGAGGTAGGCGCCAAAATGGGTTAGGGTGCTGTCGAGGCCGAATGTAGCTCGTTTGAAATCGGCCACTTCTAGCTCCATTTCGCCCAGGTATATTACCGGGTGCCCGACCGCTCGCCACAAGCGGGCAAGCGGTACATCAGAGGCAGGTGGGCTTGCAGCTGAGGCCGGAACTTGTGCCGCTGTGGCCGCATGTGGAGCGGGAAAGGAAGAATCAGAATCTGCGGACGCGCACTGCGTCAGCATCAGCCCCAACAGTGGGAGCAGATACACATACTTTTTCATCGGATAGGAGGGAAGAAGAATGGGATGAAAAAAGCTGCGCAGCTTCTGGCGGTTTATACCCGGGGGCTGATAACGTAACCCAGCGGCACGTCCTGAAAAACGGCGAAAGTGTTTCCCGGCCGCTGGCCATAACCTAAAACCGCCCGACCCTTTAAGAAAAGGCCGGGCGGTTTAGGAGAAGGTAGGGGGTAGTAACTAATAGGCTAGATGCGCCGAATGTGGGCCCCCAGCGCCGTGAGGCGCTTATCAATGTTTTGGTACCCGCGGTCAATCTGCTCCACATTTTCAATCACGCTGCGGCCATCGGCCGAAAGCGCAGCAATAAGCAACGCTACCCCGGCGCGAATATCGGGCGAGGTCATGGTGATACCGTGCAACTGATTGCGCTTGTCGAGGCCGATAACGGTTGCACGGTGCGGGTCGCAGAGAATGATTTGCGCGCCCATGTCGATGAGCTTGTCCACGAAAAACAACCGTGACTCAAACATTTTCTGGTGAATAAGCACCGTGCCTTTGGCCTGAGTAGCCACCACCAGCAGCACGCTTAGCAGGTCGGGCGTGAGGCCAGGCCACGTATGGTCCGAAATAGTCAGGATGCTGCCGTCGAGGTAGGTAGCAATTTCGTAATTGTCCTGCGCCGGAATGAAGATATCGTCGCCGCGGAATTCGAGCTGAATGCCCAGCTTGCGGAACGTATCCGGAATTAGGCCCAACTCCTGAATCTGACAATCCTTGATGGTGATTTCCGAACCCGTCATGGCCGCTAAGCCAATAAAGGAGCCGATTTCAATCATATCGGGCAGCATGCGATGCTCCGTGCCACCTAGGCGCTCCACGCCTTCAATGGTGAGCAGGTTCGAGCCGATGCCGTTGATTTTAGCGCCCATCCGCACCAACATTTTGCACAGCTGCTGCAAATACGGCTCGCAGGCGGCATTGTAGATGGTGGTTATTCCCTCGGCCAGTACAGCACCCATCACGATGTTGGCGGTACCCGTTACGGAAGCCTCATCGAGGAGCATGTAATTGCCCTTCAGGCGGCCTTCGGTGCTGATGCGGTAGAAGTCTTTACCCTCCAGCGTGAGCTTACCGCCTAGCTTCTCTAAGCCAACGAAGTGCGTATCGAGGGGGCGGCGTCCGATTTTGTCGCCGCCGGGCTTGGGTAGCTGGCACTTGCCGAAGCGCGCCAGCATGGGCCCCAGAATCATCACGGAGCCGCGCAAGGAGCGGCCCTGCGCCACAAACTCCTGCGTATCCAGGTAGTCCAGGTGCACGTCATCGGCCTGGAAGCGGTAGGTATCGTTGGCGAGCTTGCCCACCTTTACGCCCATATCCCGCAGAAGCTCGATGAGTTTGTTGACGTCGCGGATGTCCGGGATATTGGAAATCGTAACGGGCTCATCTGTGAGCAACACGGCACACAGAATTTGGAGAGCTTCGTTTTTGGCGCCCTGAGGCACGATTTCACCTTTCAGCGGCTGACCGCCGATAACTTCAAAAGAGGCCATGAAAAAGGGAGCTGGTAGCGGTAAGCTAGTAGCTGTTGGCTAGTGTAAAAGAAAAAATACGCCGGACTGTGCTCTGCTGCTTTCAGGATGTACCTAAAAACAGCGCGGCTCCTTATTGCGGTGGTTGTTGTGGTTCTTGGCGGCCTTTTTTGCCACCACGCCGCTGTTTGTCGCGGCGGTTATTGTTGTTGCCACCTCCGCGGCGTACGTCTCGGTCCTGCTGTTGGCGGGGCTGAGGCACCACAAACGGCGCGGGCCGAGTGCCAGCGGCAGGCATTGAAAATTCAAACAGATTCTGGGCTTCTACCTGGTCGGCATCTAGCACCAACTGTCCGCCCGATAGCTCTTTCAGGTGCTTCAGAATAGTGACATCCTTGGCGTTTTCCTTGTTGTGCGAGCGGTACAGGAACTTCATGGTGCGGCCAATGACAATGGTTGCCTGCTCACGCTCCGCTGGGTCTTCAATGGTCAGGGCTTTCTCGATGAGCTGGTCAACGGCGCGGCCATAGGCGCGAAGCTTGGGGCCTTTGCTGGGGTAGGCTACTCGCTTAGGGGCTGGCAAATTGGCTTGGGCTACCAGCGGAAATGGCGCATCTACGTCCAGCTCGCCATCAGCCATTTCAAAAATATGATTCCATACTTTTTGCTGGGAATCAGGTTGGTCGCGGAGGGCGGGCTGAATGCGGAAAATAAGCTGCACAATTTGCTGTGCCCGGCGCGTACGCTCGGCACGGTCTTCCACGTCGCGCAGTTGCTGCACGAGCTGGAAGGTGCTCTGGCCGTACTCACGCTGGAGCAGCTCGTGCTTATGAAGAGAAGGTAAGGTCATGAAAATGGTATTCGGAGGGCCAAATATACGCCAAACCTTGCCCCTTTGGCATCCTATTTTGCACAGGAAGGCCAGCGGCAAGGTCAGGCAAGAAGGAACGACGGGCTACAGCCGCGCTGCAAGTATCTAAAGTAACGCGAATATGGCAATTTGGGTACACCTCCAGGTAATCCACCGGCCCACGGAGTACTTGAGTTCCTTACAAATAGCAACACAGTATTCCAAGGGCCGGCGGTTTCAGCTCCCGGCAGGGCTAGTGTACCCGCAGCTTGGCAAAGCTGAGCAGCAGGGTTTTTTCGCCTACTTCCTCAAATAAGATAATGGCCTTGGTAGAGCCTGATACCGTTTCTAGCTTAGAAACGGTACCAAACCCAAACTTGGGGTGCTCCACGCGCTGCCCGGTTTGCAGGTTACTCGTGTCGGAGGGCTTGAAGTCGGCGGGAGGAGAGTACTTGGTAGCTACAGTTTTGCGTGGCGCCGGCGGTACTAGGTTGCTGCGCCGCTCAAACACGTGTCCAAACGGCGACTCACCCGGGCCAGCACTGCCAACAGGGCCCGCCGAGAATTTGAAGTCGACGTATTGTGGGTCGATTTCATCCAGAAAGCGACTTTTCTCGCAGCTGCGCAGGTTGCCCCACTGGTAGCGTGATGTGGCATAGCTCAGGGTCAGCTTCTTCTCTGCTCTGGTAATGGCCACGTAAAACAGGCGACGCTCTTCTTCCAGGTCAGCCCGCGAGGTAATCATCATCTGGCTCGGGAAGAGGTTTTCCTCCATACCCACGATGTACACGTTCCGAAACTCCAGGCCTTTGGCCGAGTGAATCGTCATCATGGTCACCTGCTCACCCTCGCTCTGGGCATCCTTCGTGTCGGCATCGGTTACTAGGGCAATATCCTGCAGGAAGGAGCCTAGCGTTTTATCCTCGCGCTCTGGGTCTTCCACGAAGGCCTTGATGCCGTTGAGCAGTTCCTGAATGTTTTCGTAGCGGGAAAGTCCCTCGATGCTTTTATCGGCATAGAGCTCCTCAATCATGCCGGAGTTTTTGGCAATGAACTTGGCCGCCTCAAACGCGTCGTCCTTCGCGGCTACCGCCGTGTAGGCCTTAATCTTCTCGGCAAAATCGACAATGGGGTTGGCGGCGCGCGTTGGCAAGAACTGGTCGGCGTTGGCTACCACTTCCCAGATGGTGTGGTTCGATTCCTCAGCCGCGTTGATGAGCTTGGCAATGGTCGTATCCCCGATGCCGCGCTTGGGGTAGTTGATAACCCGGCGCAAGGCCTGCTCATCATTGGGGTTTACCGTCAGGCGCAGGTAGGCTACTAGGTCCTTGATTTCCTTGCGCTGGTAGAAGCTCAGGCCGCCCACAATCTTGTACTTGATGTTGAGCTTGCGCAAGGATTCCTCCATGGCCCGGCTCTGGGCGTTGGTGCGGTACAGGATGGCAAAATCATCGTACGACAAGTGGTGGTTCATCTTGTCCTCGTAGATGCTGTTGGCCACCAACTTGCCTTCCTCGTTATCCGAAGCGGCCTTCAAGACCTCAATCAGGGGGCCTTCCTCGTTATCCGAGAATACATCTTTGCGCAGCTGGGCCTGGTTGTTTTTGATAACCGAGTTAGCGGCCCGCACAATGTTCTTGGTAGAACGGTAGTTCTGCTCCAGCTTGAACACCTGCAGCTCCGGGTAGTCTTTTTCAAAGTTCAGAATGTTCTGAATATCAGCGCCCCGGAAAGCGTAAATGCTTTGGGCATCGTCGCCTACCACGCAAATGTTCCGCTCCTTGGCCGCCAGCTTGCGCGCAATCAGGTACTGCGAGTAGTTGGTGTCCTGATACTCGTCGACCATCACGTACCGGAACATGTTCTGGTATTTGTTGAGCACATCCGTGTGGTCCTTGAACAGCACGTTGGTTTGGTACAGCAGGTCGTCGAAGTCCATAGCGCCGGCCTTGAAGCACCGGTTGGCGTACTGCTGGTAAATCACGCCGAGCTTAGGGCGCAACGCGGCCTCGTCATCCTGGCGGATAACGGGGTCGTTGAGGTACTGCTGCACCGAAATCAGCTTGTTTTTCGCGGCTGATATCCGCCCCAGTACCATGTTTGGCTTGTAGAGCTTGTCGTCGAGCTCCAGCTCTTTCAGAATCTGCCCAATCAGCGTTTTGCTGTCCTGAGTGTCGTAGATGGTAAAGGAGCGAGGGTAGCCGATTTTATCGGCCTCGGAACGCAGAATGCGGGCAAAAATGCTGTGGAAGGTGCCCATCCAGAGGTTTTTGGCGTTCGGGCCTACTACCTTCTCAATACGGGCGCGCATCTCTTTGGCCGCCTTGTTGGTAAAGGTCAGGGCCAGGATATTGAACGGGTCAACGCCCTGTTCCAGCAGGTTGGCAATGCGGTACGTGAGCACCCGGGTTTTGCCGGAACCGGCGCCTGCTATAATCATGCAGGGGCCGTCGATTTGCATCACGGCAGCCGCCTGCGAGGGGTTCAATAACGAATGATAATCAAGTGCCATGCGTGTCAGTCAGATCGGAAACTAAGCTTTTTGGCTTGTTAGCAAAGGTAGGGCTTTCGGGTGGGGTAGCGAAACGCCGAAGGGGTAGTACTTCGCCTCCACTGCGGCTCGGCGCAAAGAACAGCGCGGTTCAGCCGCAAAAGGCCCCTAGTCCTAACCAAAGCGCCGACAGATTCGTTGCCAGCGGTTCTGATTCTTACGCTACTGCTGGCCCAAACGCCAGACAACCAAACCGCACAGCATAAGCCACTCTTGTATCTTCGTGCGGTGAATGCTGCTGCTACCCCCGCTAATCTGGTCAAGTTCCCGATTTCCTTGCTCTGCCTTTCCAAAAGCTGGGGCGGATTAGAGCTCAATACTGTGCGCTTTGCTGACTGGATGCAGCGCCGCGGCTGGCCCGTACAGATTATCACGCTAGAAGCTTCACCTATTGCCGCCCGAGCCCAAGAGGTAGGCGTGCCGGTTGTGTTCCTACGCAACCCCTGGAAAGCGGCCGACGTTCCGGCCGCCGGGCGCCTAGCCGGTATCCTGCGGGCTTTCGGCACCCAGGTGCTCTTGGTCACCCGCAACGGCGACCTGGGTTTGGCAGTGCTCTGCAAAACTCTGCGGCTGCCTGCTCTACGGGTGGTGTACCAGCAGCACATGCAGCTGGGCCTGCCGAAGCGCGGACTCCTGCACACGCTGCGCTACCGCGCCCTCGATGCCTGGCTTTCTCCGCTACCCGGCCTAGCGCGGCAGGTGCTGGAAAAAACCTGCCTCGCAGCCAATAAGCTGCATGTGGTGCCGCTGGGCATCGAGCTAGAAAAGTTTGCCGATCCGGCCCTAACCCAAACGCAAGCTCGAGCGCAACTCAACCTAACGTTGCCCGATGATGCTGTGCTACTAGGCCTCATTGGCCGCTTTGATGAAGGGAAAGGGCAGGATTTTGTGGTAGAAGCGCTGGCAGGGCTGCGCCAGCAGTATCCGCAGCTGCACTTGCTGCTGGTTGGCGAATCGACCCGCAACGAGGGCAATGCTTACCGTGAAGCCGTTCTAGGCAGGGTTGAGGCATTAGGCGTAGCTAGTGCCGTGCATGTGCGAGAGTTCACGCCCCATCCGGAGGTAGCGTACCGCGCTATGGATATTTCTATCACGGCTTCCGTTAACGAAACCTACGGCATGGTTACGATTGAGGCCATGGCCACGGGGCTGCCCGTGGTTGCCTCTGCCGCCGGGGGCACACTGGAGATAGTAGAAGACAACAAAACCGGCCTGCTATTTCCGCTGCGCGACGCTGCTGCTTTCGCGCAAGCTATCCGACGGTTGGTGCAGAATAAAGACCTAGCAACACAGCTTGGTCAGCAGGCCCAGGGCCAGGCGCTGGCTACTTACTCGCACCACCGCCAGTGCGAGCTGACGGAGAAAGTGCTGTGGGCGCTGCGGTAATTCAGGTATCTTTGTGCCTTGTTTGCTCGCCCAAGAAGGCACCAGCAGCTGGCAGTAGGTGTTAGCACCCATTGGGCTAGGAAACCCGAGCAAACAGTAGCACATGATTCAGATTCAGAATACCCTGATTTCCGACGACGTTCGGGATAATTTTTTCGTTTGCAACCTCGAAGCCTGCAAAGGTGCCTGCTGCGTAGAAGGTGACCTGGGCGCACCCTTGGAGGACGACGAACTGCAGATTTTGCAGAACGAGTACGAAGCCATCAAGCCGTTCCTTACCGAGGCTGGCCGTCAGGCTATCGAGGCGCAGGGCCTCTACATCAAAGATTGGGAAGGCGACTACAGCACTACCACCATCAACGACCGGGAATGTGCTTACGCTTTGTATGATGAACGTGGCATTCTGAAGTGCGGTATCGAGCAGGCCTACCTGGCGGGTGCTACTAGCTTCAAAAAACCCATCAGCTGCCACTTGTACCCCATCCGGATTACCAAGTATGAAGGCTTTGAAGCCCTCAACTACGACCGGTGGACGATTTGCTCACCCGCCTGTTCCTTTGGCGCCAGCCTAGGGGTGCGCGTGTATCAGTTCCTGAAAGAGCCGCTTATCCGCAAATACGGCGAAGAATGGTACGGCGAATTAGTGCACGAAATCGAGCATACTTCTCCTGAAGTGTAACACACCAATACTGTAGCAAAAAGGCCGGCGCACATGCGTCGGCCTTTTTGTTGTGTTGCCGATAGCCGGCAGTCAGTATGAACTTAGGGTAGAGCGGTTCGGCTTCTGGTAGGGGCTAGTGGTTGGAAAGAAGTTGGGTGCAAAAAAGGGCTAACCACTTGGCTAGCCCCTTTCTGGGAATCACTCACATGTGAAGCTTCAGGCAATTACTGCCACGTATCGGTCCGCGTTTGCGTAGTGCCCGATGGGGTGAAGGTGCGGTTGGAGCCGCCTTCATAGAGCACATTGCCGGCGCCATCTTTACGGATGTATTTGTACTGCACTGAAACGCCGCTGGTCAGGTTCACGGTGCCGCTCCACTTCGGATAGGCCGCGCCGCTGAGCTTGATGGCATTTGACGTGTTCCAGCTGCCTAGCTGAGCCGTGCTGCCCACCACGTACACATCCTGGCCCGATACCGTGTTGCTATAGGTCACGTTAAACGTCACGGCCGTGGTGCCCGTGGTAGGAGGAGGCGTAGTGCCGCCTACCGTGCCGGGTACCCATACGGAGTAGCTGCGCGCATTTACCGGGAATACGCCGTAGCCGTTGGCATCAGTCGTAATGGTGCTGGTGCTGTTGCCGGTTTTGTCGGTGAGGGTTGCGCTCTTGAAGGGGGTAGTAATACCCTTGGTGCGCGCTGAGCCGCCATCGTTCAGCAGCATGAGCAGGCCGGCGTGCGTGGCATCGCCCGAGCGGGAGTAGGCATACACATCGGCGTCGTTTACGCTCGTGTACTCAAAGCCGGTGCCGTAGGCATTAGCCCGCCGAATTTCCGTGAGCTTCTTGATCTGGGCGCCGAGGCCGTAGTTGTAGTAGTCTTTGTAGAAAACGCAGGGGTAGCCTTTCTCGCGAGTCAGGATGTAGGCGTAGGCCAGCATCTTGAGATTGGTAACCGGCGAGTAAAGCGCACCAGGGTGGTCGGTGTCGTGGTTATCTACAAAGGAAACCGACAGCGGGCCATTGGCTTCGGTGAAGCCGGCAAACTGCAGGCCGCGCATATCCCAGCTGCCATTACCGTTGCTCATGTCGGCAAACGTGTAGTGCAGCGGTACATCGAACAGGCTGGTGCGGCCACCGGTAGCGGCGGCGTAGTTTTTCAGCTCGTTCAGGTCGCGGAACCAAGCTTCGCTCACGGCAAAGCGGGTGCCCTTCACGTTATCCAACCACCGGTTTATGTAGCTGGTCTGAATGTGCTTGGTAGCGTCCAGGCGGTATCCATCTAGGCCAAGCTTGTTGGTAATCCAGTTACCCCACGTGATGGTTTCGTTGGCGTTATTTACGTCGGCATACCGGATTTCGGAGCCTAGCAGGTTATCGTACGCGTCGCCGTTGGCGTAAGGCTGGAAATCGTAGGAGTACCACTGATACCAGCCATTATTAGGAGCCTGCTGGGTAGCGCTGAAGTTATACCAGTGCCACTTGTACGAGCTGTAGGTGTTGTTGCGGCCAGGGTACGTGAAGCTGGTGTACACGTTGTACTGGTTGTTCGCTAGCTCCTGGTTATCAGCAAAGGTCAGGTGGTTCATCACCATATCCTCGTACACCTGAATGCCCTGGTTGTGCAGCGCCGTTACCGCCGACTGCAGCTGCCCGATGGTGCCATAACGCGTAGGGATGGTGCCTTTCTGGTTGAATTCGCCGAGGTCGTATCGGTCGTACACGCCGTAGCCTACGTCATTCACGCTGCCGCCTTTGTAAGCCGGTGGTATCCAGAGAGCTGTGATACCGGCTGCCTTTAACTCAGCTGCCTTCGAACCAAGGTTCTGCCACCATGAGCCGGCGGGGTTACTGATGGGTACATCCCAATAAAAACCTTGCATCATTACGCCATTCGCAACAACGGCATTGCTGCTGGTGCTGGCTGTAATTGGGGCCGGGGGAGCCGGCGTGGCTACCTCTTTGTTGCAGGCCGAAAATAGCGTGCCCGCAGTCAGTAGCCCCCATAGGGCCACCACTGATTTTGTTTTCATTCGAGTGGGTGTTTTGGTTGGTAGTAGAAGAACAGTGCAAGTATAGAGGAGCTCAATATTAAATATGTAATACTATTTTGGCTATTCGAAAATTAATAGTGAGTGGTTACTAACCTGAATTTGACCGGTTTTTTAAACGGATTGATGCTTTATTATCCTGTTTTAGTCAATTATTAGTGCAACTTACAAGCAGTAATGTTCTGTTTGCAATCAATGGTGTTGTGTTGATTTAGTGCAATTTATGCTTGACAACAAAAAAGGGTCTGACCCCTATGGATCAGACCCTTTTTAGCTTCTTAAGGAAGTGCCTCTTACAGCTCCGAAAAGTCGAAGGAAGTTTCCAGGAATTTGGTGGTGAAGTCTCCGGCCTTGAACTGCTCGTTATCCATGAGCTTAAGGTGGAACGGAATGGTTGTCTTAACGCCTTCTACCACGAACTCCGACAAGGCGCGCTTCATCTTCACGATACACTCCTCGCGGGTTTGTGCTACCGTAATGAGTTTGGCAATCATCGAATCGTAGTTTGGCGGAATCTGATAGCCCGCATACACGTGCGTATCTACGCGTACACCATGGCCTCCGGGGATGTGCAGCACCGTGATTTTGCCGGGTGAGGGGCGGAAGTTGTTCGCCGGATCTTCAGCGTTGATGCGGCATTCCATGGCGTGCATCTTGGGCGTATAATTCTTGCCCGTAATCGGAATGCCGGCGGCCACCTTGATTTGCTCTTTAATCAGGTCGTAGTTGATAACTTCTTCCGTCACGGGGTGCTCCACCTGAATGCGGGTGTTCATCTCCATGAAGTAAAAGTCGCGGTTAGCATCCACCAGGAATTCGATGGTGCCTACGCCTTCGTAGCCGATAGCCGAGGCGCCGGCAATGGCCGCGGCACCCATCCGCTCACGCAAATCATCCGTCATGAAAGGAGAGGGGGCCTCTTCTACCAGCTTCTGATGGCGGCGCTGAATGGAGCAGTCGCGCTCCGAAAGGTGGCACACATGGCCGTACTGGTCGCCGCACACCTGAATCTCAATGTGACGGGGCTCCACCACGAACTTCTCCAGGTACATGCCATCGTTGCCGAAAGCTGCTTTGGATTCAGTGCGGGCGTCGTTCCAGGCCTTCTCAAACTCGTCTTCGGAGTTGATAATGCGCATACCGCGTCCGCCGCCGCCGGCTGTGGCCTTCAGGATAACGGGGTACTTAATTTCGCTGGCTATTTTCTTGCCTTGCTCTACGGAATCAAGCAGACCAACCGAGCCTGGAATGCAGGGCACCCCAGCTTTGATCATGGTGGCTTTAGCCGAGGCTTTATCACCCATCTGATTAATCATCTCGGGCGTGGCCCCGATGAACTTGATGCCGTTTTCCTGGCAAACCCGCGAGAACTCCGCGTTTTCCGACAGGAAGCCATAGCCTGGGTGAATGGCGTCGGCGTTGGTGATTTCAGCCGCCGCAATCAGGGTAGGGATGCTCAGGTAGCTTTGGGCGGAGCTAGGAGGCCCAATGCACACGGCTTCATCCGCAAACCGAACGTGCAGGCTTTCCTTATCGGCCGTCGAATACACGGCCACCGTTTTGATGCCCATTTCCTTGCAGGTCCGAATTACGCGCAGCGCAATTTCGCCCCGGTTGGCAATCAGTATTTTTTTGAACATGAGTGGGGTCTGGGGGCTAGGGAGCGTGGGGTCTTGAGGAAAAAGGGAAGGGCCTTGCGGAGTTAGGGCTAGCCTTGTAACAAGCGTAAACCCTACTTCCCCAAGACCCCAAGACCCCAATCAATTACATTGGCTCAATCAGGAACAGTGGCTGATCGTACTCCACGGGCGAAGCATTTTCTACCATTGCTTTTACCACACGGCCAGCCTGCTCTGCTTCAATTTCATTGAACAGCTTCATGGCTTCGATAATGCAGATCACCTGACCTTTTTCTACTAGGTCGCCTACCTGCACAAACGCCGGCGAGTCGGGGCTGTTGCTGCGGTAGAAGGTGCCAATCATCGGGGCTTTCAAGGGCACATAGTTCCCACCGGCAGCTTCTGCAGCCGGAGCCGCAGGAGTTGCTGCCGGAGCAGCTGCGGGTGCCGGAGCTGCTGCCGCGGCCGGAGCCGCTGGGGCTGCGGCCGGAGCCGGCTGAGACATCATCCCGCCGCTTACCACTTTCGTGTTGGGCTCGCGCTGAACCGAGATTTTAAATTCGTCGGTTTCGATGTTGACTTTGTTCAGACCCGACTTGGCAATGAAGTCGATGAGTTCCTGGAGTTCTTTGGCTTTCATGGGGGCGACAGTGGGCTTATTGGGCTGCTTACTTGACTCTTTCGACATAGGAGTAGTCGCTTGTCTTGATGCGAATTTTGGTGTCGGTATCAATAAACAGCGGCACCTGAATGCGGGCCCCCGTTTCTACAATGGCGGGCTTGAGCGTGTTCGTGGCGGTATCGCCCTTTAGGCCGGGCTCCGTGTACGTTACCATTAGCTCCACCGTGGTGGGCAATTCGGCCGTAAGGGGCTGCTCTGTTTCGGCGTGGAACAAGATGGTAACTACCTGCCCTTCTTTCATCAGGTCGGCGAAGGGGACCATAGCTTCGGGCAACACTACCTGCTCAAACGATTCATTGTCCATGAACGTGTAGCCGTAGTCGTCCTTGTACAGGTACTGATGGGGGCGCTGCTCTACGCGGGCAGTTTCCACTTTCACCCCAGCATTGAAGGTGTTATCGAGTACGCGGCCGGTTTTAATGTTGCGGAGCTTGGTGCGCACAAAAGCCGGGCCTTTGCCGGGTTTTACGTGCTGAAATTCGGTGATGACGTGCAACTCGCCGTTGTAGTTCAAAACGAGCCCGTTGCGAAAGTCTGCGGTCGTGGCCATGGTGGGAAAGAGAAATTAAAAGAAGAAAATCCAAAGAAAAGTCTGGTGGAAACGACCGGCTCAGCTCTGCATCTTCAACATTCAGAAAGAGAGTTACTAGGGTGGAAACGCAACGTGCCGTCCCGAAAAGTTGGCGGGGCGGCACGTCGGGAGTGCAAGTATAGAGGTTTTCTGGTTTCGCGCCGCCGGAATTAGGCAGCCACGGGTCCAGGCTTCGGATCATACGCCCATTTCAGGTACAGCGCACCCCAGGTAAAGCCGCCCCCAAAGGCCGCAATAATGAGGTTGTCGCCTTTGCGCAGCTTCGACTCGTAGTCGGAGAGGCACAGCGGAATGGTACCGTTGGTGGTGTTGCCGTACTTATGAATGTTGAGCATCACCTTTTCCGGGCCAATACCAACCCGGTTTGCCGTAGCATCAATGATGCGCTTGTTGGCCTGGTGTGGCACCAGCCAATCAATAGTTTCAGGGTTCAACCCATTGCGGTCCGCTACCTGCGCGGCCACATCGGCCATGTTTTTTACAGCGAACTTGAAAACAGCTGCGCCTTCTTGGTGCACGTAATGCTCCCGGTTTGCTACTGTCTCCGCTGAGGGCGGGCGGCGGGAGCCACCAGCTTTCTGGTGCAGATACTGTTCGCCATTGCCATCAGAATGCAGTTCCTGGTCGAGCAGGCCTAGTCCCTCCTGGTTGGGTTCCAGCAACACCGCGCCGGCGCCATCACCGAAAATGATGCAGGTAGAGCGGTCGGTGTAGTCGATGATGCTCGACATTTTGTCGGCGCCCACCACAATTACCTTTTTGTAAGTGCCGGTAGCTATAAACTGTGAGCCCGTCGCCAGCGCATACATAAAGCCTGAGCAAGCCGCCTGCATATCAAAACTGAAGGCTTTAGTAGCCCCCACCGCGGCCGAGATGATGTTGGCAGTAGCCGGAAACACCAAGTCGGGAGTAGTAGTAGCGCAGATGATCAGGTCAATGTCGGCGGCCGAGTTGCCGGTTTTAGCCAGCAGCTGCTCTACTGCTTTTATGCCCATTACGGAGGTTCCCTGGTTGTCGCCCTTCAGAATGTGCCGCTCCTGAATTCCGGTTCGGCTCATAATCCACTCGTCAGTTGTCTCGACCATTGTTTCGAGCTCCTGATTAGTAAGCACGTAGTCGGGCACGTAAGAGCCGACTCCGGTGATGGCAGCGGTAATCTTCATTAGAGAGGGAACGGAAAACGCGGCAAAAGGAAAAGTCCGGCTCAGCTGCCGGACTTGTGTCGCTCTTAAGATTTAAAGGTGGCCTTTATCTGGTCGGCGATGCCAGAGCTAGCCATTTGGTACCCTTGCAACAGCATGTTGCAGATAGCTTGAGGTGTGCTTACTCCGTGCCCGATGATGGCATTATCGTTAATGCCCAGGATAGGAGAGCCCCCAACAGCTTCGTAGTTGAACTGGTCGAGGAAGGGGTCGTGGATGTTCTTTTCGGCGAGGATGTCGTATACCGACTCTGCCATTTTGAGTACCACGTTGCCGGTAAATCCGTCGCAGACAATAACGTCCGCTTTGTCATTAAATAAGTCGCGACCCTCGATATTTCCGATGAAGTGAATGTGCGGATTCACTTTCAGCAGCTGGTAGGCAGCCTGCGTATTGGCGGTGCCTTTGCCTTCTTCTTCCCCCAGGTTCATCAAGCCAACTTTAGGCTTTTCGATGCCTAGTACATGCTGGGCATAGAGGGAGCCTAACTCACCAAACTGCTCCAGCATTTCGGGCTTGCATTCAGCGTTAGCACCTACATCCAGCATGATGCCTAGGCCACCGTGCGTCTTGGGAACAAAGTTAGCAATGGCCGGGCGCATAACCCCCGATACCGCCTTCACGCTGAACATAGCTCCCACCAGCATAGCGCCAGTATTGCCCGCTGAGCAGAACGCTTCTACTTCGCCGGTGGCCAGCATGCGATATCCAACAGCAATGCTGGAATCTTGCTTTTGCTGGTAGGCTTTTGCCGGGTGCTCGCCCATCTCAATGATTTGCGAAGCAGGTACTAGTAAAAGGTCGGTAGCGGCAGCACCATGTTGGGCTAGCAGGGGGCGTACGGCGTCTTCCTGGCCGATGAGCACTATCTGAGCCTTACCGGCTAGCGCTTGAGCGGCCAGTACGGCTCCATCGACGGCGGCCTGAGGAGCAAAATCGCCCCCCATTGCGTCCAGGGCTATCTTCATGAACGGAGAATCAAAGAGGTCCGGGAGAGAAGCTATGCGGGGCACCAAAGCTCCGGATTATTGCCTACCTGCTGAAGCAGCTAGGCAATAATCCGGAGGCCAATGGCATTACCGCCGCATAGGTAAGAAAGCGGCTAGCGAACGACTATTCTTCGTCGTTGTCGGTAGCGACCGGAGCAGCTACGGGAGCGTAGTCTTTGATGGCTACTTTACCGTTCAGGTACAGGTCACCGTCAACTACGTACGCTTTGTGACGCAGGTGCAGTTCGCCGGTCGTCGAGCACATAGTTACGGCTTTCGGAGTCAGTTTGTAGTGGCTACGACGTTTGTTACGGGTAGCGGAGGAGGTCCGGCGCTTAGGATGTGCCATGGTTGAAAAGGGAAATTAAAAGCAAAGAGAAAATTTACAAACGGAAGTCAGCAGGGCGCGCGTCTAGTTGAGGTTGCGCAGCGCATTCCAGCGCGGGTCGTTGTCGTCATCCTCGTCATCTTCGCCTTCCTTACGGGTAGTGAAAATGAGTTTGGCGTCGGCATCGGGGTTTTCATCGGGCTCATTCTGGAAGCGCGGGTGCAGCTTCTTCATGGGCAAGGCCAAGCCGATGTAATCAAAGAGGTGTTGGGCCAGGGGCAGCGTCTGGGTATCGGGCGTGATTTGCAGCACGTTGTCGTCCAGCTCCAGGTTCTGGTCGCCGAAGCGCACCAGCAGCTGCTCGTGCGCTTCCACCTTCTGGTCAAACTCATCCAGGCTACGGTCGCAGATCTGGCGCACGGTGCCGTGCAGGTCAAAATCCACGGTGATGAGGCGCTCGGTTTTGGTAAGCGTCACATCGGCCTGAACGTTGCCATCCGGAATGAGCTCCTGGTCAAACTGCTCAAAAAAAGCCTTGTCCAACGTAAACGCGAAGTGGTGCGTTTTGTCGGCCAGACGGGCAATGTTGATATCGAATTTAGGATCCTTCTTCACGGCTAATTTGTAGCAGGGGGCAAAAGTAGAAAGTTTTCCCCGTTTTGTAAAAGCAGAAGCGCTGTAGAGAGGCCGGCTAGGCGTTTTTAAGAATGAAATCTGGCGGAATGCCCAGTCGCTCATACAACCGCTTGGCCAGATCCAGGGTTACACGGCGCTTTCCGCTCAGGATTTGCGAAAGGCGACCCGCTGGTACTTCCAGCAACTCAGCCAGCTCCTTTTGCTTGAGCCGCATCTGTTGTCGTTTCAGCTCAATCATTTCGGCCAAGGAGGTTGGAAGGTTGGGGATGGGTAGTAAGCCCAACTGGCCTTCGTACATATCAAGGGCCGCAATCAGCTCTCTAAACTCGGCCTCCAGTGTTGCATTCCCCTCAAAACCAGCCGCCACCAATGCATCCAGGCGGCGCAGGGCAGTTCGGTAGTCAGCGGGAGTGTGAAGCGTCATGTAAACAGAAGAAAGAACAGCAACCGCTGCTGTACCCAGGATTGGTGGCTGCAAACTTACCAGCATTATTCCAAAACCACAAACAATGTTTCGATTTTGGAAAGAATCTTTCCGAAAGCGTTAGAATGTGTGGTGCAGTTGCTGAGGTTCCAAATCATACAAACCGCTCCGTCTGCTGTTCAGAGCCGAAGCGGTTTGAATGATTTGGAGGACTAGTGCTGGCTATTCCTGCCGGCCACCACGTGGGGCAGGCCCAGGTATTAGGGGCTTAATTTCGGCCAGGGCTTTGCGTTGGCGCACTAGGTCGCAGGCCATATACAGGGCTTCCCGGAAAGACGTTTCGTCGGCCTTGAACTGGCCCGCCAGGCCATAGGCAGTGCCGTGGTCGGGAGAGGTGCGGATGACGGGCAAGCCAGCCGTGAAGTTGACGCCGCGCTCAAAGGCTAGGGTCTTAAACGGTATCAACCCCTGGTCGTGGTAGAGGGAG
The DNA here is from genome assembly GCF_054780535.1 of Hymenobacter seoulensis. Lineage (NCBI taxonomy): Bacteria > Pseudomonadati > Bacteroidota > Cytophagia > Cytophagales > Hymenobacteraceae > Hymenobacter > Hymenobacter seoulensis. Next base: position 635,030 of record NZ_BAAGWD010000001.1, on the reverse strand, counting down.
AGTGTGGCATCAAACTGCCGGAACTGGCCGGTGCCGAAGTAGCCATCGGCTGGGAAGGGGCCGTAGGTAAGGTGGCCTTCCTGCTGAAACTGCTGCAATACCGGTGTAACGGTTTCGGCTTCTTCGGTGCCTAGTAAACCGTTTTCGCCAGCGTGCGGGTTTAGCCCGAGCACCGCAATGCGCGGCTTCTCGATACCGAAATCCTGCTTAAGGGAGTTCAGCAGAATGCGCAGTTTGGTAGTGAGCAGTTCCTTGGTAATACGGCCCGGTACATCCTTTAGCGGTATATGACCCGTGACAGTGGCTACTCGCAGGTCTTCGCTGGCCAGCAGCATCAGGCTTTCTTTGGCTTCAAAGAATGAGGTCAGAAACTCGGTGTGGCCGGGGAAGCGGAAGTCATCGGCCTGGGTGTTTTCCTTGCTGATGGGAGCCGTAACCAGAGCGTCGAGCAAGCCGGCTTTCAGGTCGCGGGCAGCGGCCAGCAGGCTCTGGCGGGCTGCGGCACCGCTGGCAGCGCTGGGTTGGCCGGGCGTGAGCGAGTAGTCTTCGTCCCAGCAGGTAACAGCATTGTGCTTGCCGGGCGCAATATCCGCGGCTTCGCGCACCTGCCGGAACGTGAGCGGCTCGTGGGTTGCGTCGGCCGGAAAGTCGTCGAAGAGTACAGTGGCCGTGCCGTACACCACGGGCGTGCAATACTTCAGCAGCCGCTGATCAAGAAAGGTCTTATATATGATTTCCGGTCCGATTCCGGCCAGATCGCCGACGGAAATGCCAATGCGTGGAAGCATGGGAGGTAATTAGGATGGAGGGAACAGGTGAGAGCCGGTTACTAGGCCCGCTTTTTCAGGAACTCATACGTGAGGCGCACGGCCGTGCCGGTTCCACCTTTACCACGGTACGAGTCGGGGGCGGTGAGGAAGGCCGGCGCGGCAATATCGAAGTGAACCCACGGGTAGCTCTCCGTGAAGCGCTCCAAAAACTTGCCCGCTGAAATGGCGCCGGCTTCGGCTTTGCCCATGTTGCTGAGGTCGGCAATGCTGCTCTTGATGTGGTCGGCGTATTCATCCCACAATGGAAACTCCACGAGGCGCTCGTGGGTGGTGTTGCCGGCTTGCTTTAGGTCCTGCATCACGTTTTCCTCGGCGGTGCCCATAAACACAATGCCTTCCTGGCCAATGGCACGAGCTGCTGACCCAGTAAGCGTTGCATAATCGAGTACCAACTCGGGGTTGTATTTTTTGGCAAACGCCAGGGCATCGGCCAGAATCAGGCGACCTTCTGCGTCGGTGTTCATTACTTCCACCGTCAGGCCGTTGTACATGGTAATCACGTCGCCGGGGGCCAGGGCGGGGCCGCCGGGGCGGTTGTCGGTGGCCGGTACCAGGCCAATTACGTGCAGCGGAACCTGGTTTTTAGCCAGCGCTGTGAGTACACCTATTACCACCGCCGAACCGGCCATGTCGCACTTCATCAGGTCCATGCTGTTGGGCGTGGGCTTTAGGCTAAGTCCGCCCGTGTCGTACACTACGCCTTTGCCCACCAGCACAATCGGCTTGGCATTGGTGGCGCCGGCGGGCTTGTACTCCATAATGGTGAAGGTAGGCGGCTCGGGGGAGCCCTGGTTTACTGCCAACAGGCCACCCATGCGCAGGGACTCAATGCGGACAAAGTCCAGCACCTCTACCTGAAAACCGGCCGCTTCACCGGCTTCCTCGAAGCGCTGGGCTAGCTGCGTAGCATTGAGGTGGCTGTAGGGCATGTTTACTAGGTCGCGGGCCAGATATACCCCTTGCAAGATGTTGTCTAGCTCCTGCACTTTTTCGGTGCTCAGGTGCGGGCCCACCAGCGTAATAAGTTGGAGGTCGTGAGCTTTTTTCGATTTCTCGTCAGTTTTGTAGCCTTCGAACTGATACGCGGTCAGGGCGATGCCTTCGGCCAGGGCTAGGGCCCCATTGGCGGTCAAGTCGTTAATAAATAGCTCCGGGACTTTATCGGCTTTCAGGCGGGCGTGCAACTGGTGCCCGGCTTTGCGCAGGGCTTCGCAGGTTAGTGCTTCCGTCTTTTTCTCTTCTGCCACCACGTAATAATGGCGGTGCGTGTACTGGTTCACGCTGATTAACTTCTCATCGGCCGTGAGCTGGGTTGCCACGTAGGTGCGGGCTGCCTCGGGCAAATCGGCGGCGGCGCTGATGGGTAGTTCCTTGGTACCGGCCGGCAGAATGAATACGGTATCCGCAAAGGAGGGAAAATCGGCGGCGTATGCGAGGGATAAAGGCATGATTCTAAGTCCGTAAAGCCAGCTGCTACCCCCGTTTGCAGCGCAAAGCGCTGAGAAACGGCCGCTGCCGGCGTATCTTTGGGCGTGAAGGTAGGCCACTTTGGGCATATCCGCTACCTGCTCTCACAAGCTGCGCGGTTGCCTTCTGCAAGCACCCTAGCAAAATCGTTGGGGAACAGCATATACGCGAGAAGGTCTTCCTCCAGCACCCGCTGACGGCCACGTTGTCGGTCAGGCCACCCATTTAATTTTACGCGCATGGATTCCGTCAGAGCCAAAAAGCACCTCGGGCAGCACTTTCTCAACGACCCCAACATTGCCCGCAACATTGTGGAAGCCCTGCGCCTGCCCGATGACGTTAAAGAGGTGCTGGAAATTGGCCCCGGTATGGGCGTGCTCACCCAAACCCTGCTCCAGCACCCCGAGTACGAAACGGCGGTGGTGGAAATTGACCGGGATTCAGTGGAGTACCTGGGCAAGCATTTTCCGGCGCTGGCGGGGCGCATTTACTCCCAGGATTTTCTGAAGATGGACCTAGGCAAGCTCTATGACGGGCGGCCCATCAGCATCATCGGTAACTTTCCCTACAACATCAGCTCCCAGATTTACTTTCAGGTGCTAACTCACCGCCACCAGGTGCGTGAGTGTGTAGGCATGATTCAGAAGGAAGTAGCCGACCGTTTGGCCGAGGGGCCAGGCTCCAAAACCTATGGTATTCTGAGCGTGCTGCTGCAGGCGTTTTACGACATCGATTACTTGTTTACGGTGCCGCCGCACGTGTTTAGCCCGCCGCCCAAGGTGCAGTCGGCCGTCATTCGCCTCACCCGCAACCAAACCCAACAGCTGGCCTGCGACGAAAAGCTATTCTTCCAGGTAGTAAAGCAAGCCTTCCAGACGCGCCGTAAAACGCTGCGCAACGCTCTTAAGCCGTTCGGTATGCTTCCAGAAACTACCACTGACCCCATTTTTGATAAGCGCGCCGAGCAGCTCAGCGTGCAGGATTTTGTGGGCTTGACGCAGCACGTTCAGGAGCACAAGGCAGCCTAGTAAAGAAGTTTTGAAATAAATGGAGCTAGCAGCACTCCGAAGCAAAGCATCAACCTCAGCCTTTTAATGGCTGAAGCCAAACGTATAGATCTAAAATGGTATGAAAACCAGCTATTGGCTTTTTTTGGTTTTTTTCTGCCTAGCTATTTTTCAACCGTTTATCACGACAGGCACCAATAAGCTGATCCATAATTTTCTTTCAGACCGAGCTAAGCTTCGGCTTGAAAAATCAGTTCAGGCAGTATTCCTATTTGTGACCAGCTTTTTGGCTCTGCTCGGTATAGTAGTGCTGTTATCTGGGCAATGGAATGGCCGAATTCTAGAAATGTCGATTTCTGAAAATTGGCTGTTTTCCATTAGCCTGGCCTCCGTGTTTGTTACTGTGGTCCGACTCATTAAAGAAAGGGACACTTTCAACAGAAATCATTAGTTCATCTTTCCTGGCTCTACCGTTTACTATGTCTCTCTGCCTCGTCATCGACGAAATGCACCCGAGCTTGCCTGATTTGCTGCAGGAGTTGGGCGTGGAGCTTCACTACCGGCCTGATTTGCGCCCCACGGAAGTAGCGGCGGCGCTGGCGGCGCATCCGTACGATGGATTGATTGTGCGCTCCAAAGTGCGCGTAACGGCCGCGCTGCTAGCCAACGGGCCGCACTTACGCTACGTATGCCGGGCTGGCGCTGGGGTGGATAACATTGACGAAGAGGCCCTGGCTGCGGCTGGTGTAACGCTACTCAACGCACCTGAAGGCAACCGCGACGCCGTGGGGGAGTATGCTGTGGGTCTGTTGCTGGCTCTGTTCCGAAACATTGTACGCGCCGACCGCGAAGTGCGGGCCGGAGAGTGGCGCCGAGAGGCCAACCGAGGCGAGGAAATAGGCGGCAAAACCATCGGGTTGCTGGGCTACGGCCATATGGGCAAAGCCTTTGCCCGCCGCCTGCAGGCCTTCGACTGCACCGTGCTAGCCTACGACCACGACCCCAACGTGGAGCTTAACCACTATGCCACCCTAGTAAGCTTAACGGAGCTGCAGGAGCGGGCCGAGGTGCTGAGCCTGCACATTCCGTATTCGGAAGCCAACCATCATGTGGTAAACGAAGAATTTCTGGCGGGCTTCCGCAACCCGTTGTGGTTGCTGAATACGGCCCGCGGCGAAGTGCTAGACCACGCGGCCCTGGTGCAGCGGCTACGAACCGGGCAGGTGCGCGGCGCGGCCCTCGATGTGCTCGACAATGAAAAGCTTGCAACCCTCACGCCAGCGCAACAGGCGCGCTTTGAGTACCTGCGTACAGCCCCAAACGTTGTGCTGTCGCCGCACGTGGGCGGCTGGAGCTTCCAGAGCTACGAGCGAATCAACCAAGTGCTGGCGCGGAAGCTACGTGAATTTCTGCGAGGCTAGGGGAGTTGCGCCGGGTAAGAGTGCTTGGCAGGGCACGCGCATTATTTGTCCGGTTTTCGTATATTTGCCTAAACCTGTTCGGGGAGAACGGCCAGCCACGCTGGCCGTTCTCCTTGTTTTTTGAGCTTACATCACCCCACCATGTCTACTATCAACTACTACACTCCGGAAGGTCTTCAGAAGCTGAAGGATGAGCTTCAGGACCTCAAAATCCGCGGCCGGGCCAAAGCAGCAGACGACCTGCGCGAAGCCCGTGACAAAGGCGACCTGAGCGAAAATGCTGAGTACGACGCGGCCAAGGAAGCTCAGGGCCTGCTCGAACTCAAAATCTCCAAGCTGGAAGAAATCGTGGGCAACGCCCGCGTACTCGACGAAACCAACCTTGACCTCACCAAGGTGCTCATTATGAGCAAAGTGAAGCTCAAGAACTTGAAGAACAACATGGTTCTCGACTACACTTTGGTGGCGGAAGAAGAAGCGAATCTGGCGGCTGGTAAAATCTCCGTGAAGTCGCCCATCGGCAAAGGCCTGCTAGGCAAGTCGGCCGGCGATACCGCCGAAATTACCGTGCCCGCTGGCAAGCTGCAGTTTCAGATTCTGGAAATCAGCCGGTAGCGGCGAAATTGTGAAGTCGTGAAACGGTGAGTTACCTGTTTCACCGCACAGAATACACAAAAAAGGGCGAGGCTACGGCTTCGCCCTTTTTGCGTTTTGCCTCGTACTTTGGCTGAACTGAAAGGCGGTTGCTGCTGTAGCCGCTTGCCTACGTTCCTGTTCCACCTCTACTTCACCTTCCTTCATGCCTTCTATTTTCTCACGTATCGTGTCGGGTGAACTGCCTGCCTACAAAGTAGCGGAGGACGACCACCACCTGGCGTTTCTGGATATTACGCCCCTAGTAGAAGGTCACACGCTGGTAATCCCGAAAAAGGAAACCGACTATATTTTTGACTTGCCCCCGGCTGAGCTAGCCGCTTTACACCTGTTTGCGCAACGCGTAGCCAAGGGTGTGCGCGCTGCCGTGCCGTGCAAGCGCATTGGGGTGGCAGTTATTGGGCTGGAGGTGCCGCATGCGCATATACACCTCATTCCGATGCATAACGTGTCGGACATGAACTTCGCCAACCCTAAAATAAAGGTAGCCGAGGTCCGCATGAAGGAGCTGGCAGCGGCCATTGCCGCGAAAGTTCCGGCTGCAGAGCATGGCCATGAGGCAGCTTCTTTGGCGCCTCTGGATACCAAAGGCGGCCGCGAAACCACCGAAGTAAATGAGGCTGCTACCCCTGCCAAGGCTGGCAACGATGCCACACTGGAGCAGCTGCAGCACCTCACCAAGGGCCTGGTATTCATGAGCGAATCGGATGCGCCGCTGGAGCCCGTTATCTTTGATGCGCCCGTCGGCGGAATGACAGATGCCGCCCTGGCCAAGCTAGCCGGCGCACCTGCTGATGCCAAAGTAGAAAAACAGGAGCTTACCTATTTTCTGCGCAACCACACCGCCGACAATGGCGTGCTAGGCAACCCCGAGCAAGCCAACCGCTTTAAGGGCCTGCAGATGTACCTGAAGCAGGAACTCAACAACGTGCAGGTGTACCGGTTAGGCAGCGGCCCGCAAGTGCCCGTGCTGGTGCTGGGCGAAGCGGAAGGGGGCAAGCTGGCCGGATTCAAAACTGTACTCACGGAGACCTGATACGACTAATCAATCCCTAGGTCAGCAAAACGCCCAAACCTTTCAGAAGGGATTTGGGCGTTTTGCTGACCTAGGGATTCAAATTATGTGAAGTAGCTAGTTGCCGTGCCCACTCTACTAGGCCGGCGGGGGCAGCAAACCGGGTTCTGGCTTTTTGCGCTTATCCTGCCTGCGGATGCGGTTTTCCTGCTCGAACACCTTGGTGAGCACCATGAAGTAGGAGAGGAGCAGCGGCCCCAGCACCAGGCCCAGAATGCCAAAGATTTCCACGCCGAGTACTACCCCCGCCAGCGTCACCAATGGGTGAATATCGCCCATGCGGCGGGCCAGCACAATGCGCAGCAGGTTGTCGATGTTCATGATGACCACTACGCCCACAATGAGGATGCCCACGCCCTGGCCCGTGTGCCCCTGCGTAAGCTTAATGATGGCTGCCGGCCCCCATACCAGCGGCGTGCCCAGCACCGGTATAAACGCCATAAAAAAGGCCACCACGCCCCAGAACAGCGCATCGGCAACGCCGAAGATTTGCAGCGTGATGCTGGTAAGCAGCGCCTGCACCAGCGCAATAATGGCCTGCCCCAGCACATTAGCATTCACGTTGTTTTTCAGCGAGTCGCCGAGCTCGTGCATGGTGCTGGGCCGAAACGGTAGGTAGCGCCTGAGGCCCCGCAAAAATCCCGCTTCCTGCACAAACATGAAGTACAGCGTAAACAGCATCAGCCCGATAATGACGGTGAAGTGCAGCAACCCGCTGGCCAAGGACGGAATCCGTTGGCTGAGCCAACTGACACTTTGCTGTAACAAGGTGCGCACGCCTTGCTCGTTAGTGAAGGTGTAGCCGGTCTTCTCCTCGATTTTGTGCAGCACGGCCATAATCTGGCTGGTGTCTTGGCCGTAGGTTTTGATGCGGTCAATCAGCATCAGGCTCAGGGCCATGAATGGCAGAATTATGACGACAAAGGAAAACACCAAGATGCCGATGGTGACTACCTGCCGGTTCCAGTGGCGCCGGTGCACCAGCCCCACAAACCACGGCCGAAACACCACGAACAGAATACCGGCGCCCAGAAAGGCCGTGATGTAGCTGCCCAGCCCCACCAAAATCAGCACGGCTAGGCCTACCAAGCACAAAATCAGTAAAATGTACTGCTGACGGGCGGTGTAAATGTTTTCGGAGGAGGGAGGCATGAATCGGCGCTAAACGCGAAGGGTGAACCAGGCGGTAAAATACGGATTCGTGCTGCCATCAACACACAAAAACGCCCCTTACTGGTTCGGAAGAGGCGCTATATATCGTATTTCCGTAGTATTTACTTTACTCTTCAACCCCAGAGCGCCGGGCCAAGGCCGCTACGGCTAGCCCCATCAGGGCAATAAGGGCAAAAGAAACCCGCAAATTGGTGGCTCCGGCCACCAAACCAATAACGGGCGGCCCGAGCAGAAATCCGGCAAACCCCACCGTGGTAACCGCTGCCAGCGCCACCCCCGGCGACATGGTTTTCGAGCGGCCCGCAGCCCCATATACCAGTGGCACCACCGAAGAAACCCCAATACCTACGAGCATAAACCCGATAGTGGCCGGTATAAAGCTAGGAAATAGCACCGCTATCAGCAGCCCGGCGGCTTCTAGCAACCCGCTTAGTACTAGGGTGCGTTGGCGGCCAAACCGGTCAGCAAACCAGTCGGCCACAAAGCGGCCGCCGGCCATGGTGCTCATGAAGGCGGCAAAGCCCACGCCTTCCAGCGAACTATCGGCCTGAATGACTTTGCGGAAATACACGCCGCTCCAGTCGAACATAGTACCCTCACAGAGCAACGAGCAGAACGCCAGCACTCCCAGCAGCAGCAACGACTTGTCGGGCAGTACGAAAATGGGGGCATCAGCATCGCGCGGAGCATCGGCGGGCAGCAGGTACGGCCGGGCCAGCACCACGCCCGCCACTACCAGGGCGGTTACAAGCAGAAAGTGGGGTAGTGGGGCTACATTGTTGGCAATGAACAACGTAGCCAGCGCCGCACCGGCAAAGCCCGCTAGGCTCCACAAGCCATGAAAGCTGGCCATAATGGACTTGCTGTAGAGCGCCTCCACACCCACGGCCTGGGTATTGATGCTGATGTTGGCCATGTTGCTGGCCAGCCCGAAAAACGCCAGTGCTACCATAAGCAAGGGCGTAGTGCTGGCTAGCCCCAACAATGGCAGAAAAGCGGCGTAGAGCAGCAAGCCCACAATGGTCAGCGGGCGGCTGCCAAAGCGTGCTACCAGCCAGCCCGTGAGCGGCAACGAGGCGATAGAACCCACCGGAACCGCTAGCAGTACCCCGCCCAGCCCCGTATCGGAAAGGCCTAGCTCTTGCTGCACCGTCGGGATGCGGGCCGCCCACGTCGAGAAGCACAGGCCCTGCAACAGAAACGCGACGCTAACCGCCAAGCGGTGCGTGCGCCGGGGGCGTAGTTCAGGTATCGGAAGAGTTTGAGTAAGCATGGGTAGAAAGGGCGAAGCACCGCCGGCTGGTCAAAAAAACACCCATCTAGCCCCTGTGCAGGAGCAAGATGGGTGGGAGATAGGTCAGAGAAGTGCAGGAACGACGCAGTGGGAGGCGTCGGCTGCAAAGGTCGGGAAAATGTGCGGCTTACTTAGTATCCGCAACGGCCCTAATGTACGCGCGGCCCACAGGTTGTGTTGCTGAGGAGCTGTGTCTGAGGTTATTGTTGAAAGATTAGCGCACTGCGCCAGCATCCACTTGGGCTTCCAGCTTTTCTTGTATCGCCAGCGGTAGTTTGCTGAGCAAGTCAAGGCCTGAGGCAGCTTCAATAGCATCTACGCTCACGCGGTATTGGCTCCAGTCGGGACTCACAGATTGGTCGTTGGGGGTGTCAACGGCCAGTATGCGGGCCTGGCCGGTAGCAATTCGCTGCAAATCGTTGGAGCCTTCGGGTAAAATCACGAGCACCTTCCAGACGCGAGCCGGCACCGTTACCCGGCCCTGGTCGATGGTCGTCATGCGGCCGTTCTGGCCAGTGCCTCCTTTGCCATAGCTACCCATGATAATGTACACTTCCTTCCCCTGCTTTACTTGGCCCCGGGTCCATTCTTCCAGGCCGCTCCAGGTGCGCTGGTTGTTGTTGCCAGCCTGCGGAATCATGTTGGTCATCAGGAAGGTAGCCGAGTTGTCGTCGAGCTCCGTGGTGCGGTCGGCGCTGGGGCAATTATGGCCTTTATCGAAGCCCGAGCCCGTGTAGGAGCTGCGCGAAACCTGATAGAACTGGCGGGGCAAAGCCGGGTCGGGGCGGAAGTCATCCTGGCGCGGGGCCGAGCCCATCCAGGCCCGGTTTAGGTGCCAGCTTACCCAGGTGGGTGTGCCGCGCTGGGCATTGTAGCCGATGGTAAACTGGGGCTTGACCAGCAAATAGTTGGTAGGCATGTTCACATCGGCGGTTGCGCCGCTGGGGTTGCCTAGAGCCATGTTGTCGTCGCGGCTGGTTACCACGGCTTCGGCCTGGGCCGTGGTGGCGGAGGGCAGGCTGGAGGATGTCGTGGACTTTGGGCTGGGCGCGGGGCTAGTAGCGCCCGTTGCTACCGAGCCGCCCGCTACCGCCGCGCCGTTGGCGGCTTCTAGGGCAATGTCATCAATGTTCAGGCGGCCCTTGCCTGTATCCGTTTTCCTGATTTCCAGCCGCAGCGCACTAGCTGCGCCCCCCTGAAAGGTTGTTACGATGAGTTTGGGTCCACGCGCCTGCACGGGCTGGCCAATGCGGCGGAAGGTTCGGCCGCCATCTACGCTCCCCCACAGCTCCCAGGTGCTAGCGGGGTCAGAGCCGTAGGCGGCGCTTTTAATCCGGATGGTTTGCACGCCCTGAGGCGCATCGAAGTTCATGCGCAACCGGCCCTGGCCGCGTAGGCGGGCTGCGTGCTGGCCGTTTTTGTGATCTTGGTCGGAGGAGCCAATCAGCGCATCCTCAAAATGCCAGGAGCCAGAAGCCAGGGTTTCATCCCCAGCAGAATATGCGCCTTTCTCCGCGCTTTCAAAGGTTTCCTGAAAGCGGCTGCCGCTTTGGCTGACGGTGCTAGCCCCAGACTCCACCAGAATGGCGGGCGGCCCGTCGTTGGCAGCGGCGGAGGGGCGGGAGGTAGTTTCAGAGGAGTTGGAGGAGCAGCCTAGGGTAGTAAGGCTAAGCAGCAAGCCAGAAAGCAGGAGCGAGGAGAGGCGGCGCATGTGCGAAGTAAATTAACGAGGCGAATGTAGCGGAAGCCGCGGGTTTTGACGAACAGTTGAGGCGGGTTCCGGCTCGTCATCAGGCTGGGTGCGGCCTTCAACTGGGGTTTTTCGCCCTCGGTTAGGGAAAGATTCCTATCCTTGCGGGTGCTGGCTGCGTAGGCACTAGCTGCCTCCAACCCTGAAACTGGCCCGGCTGCTACCCCTTTGACGGGCCGCAACCGTCTGGCTTCTCATTCCATCGGTATGACCAAAACCGTTTTTATTGCTTCTGCCGAGCCCTACAGCGGGAAGTCGCTCGTGGCATTGGGTCTCGTGAATTTGCTGCTCGGGCAGGCCCAGAAAGTAGCGTACTTCAAGCCCATAATTGCCGCCGCCGAACCTCAGGACCCGCATATTGCTACCATCCTCAGCTACTTTAAGCTACCGCAGGCCTACGCCGATACCTATGCCTTCACGCGGCCCGAGGCCCTGCGCCTCATGGAAGATGATGCCCAGGGCGAGCTGATTGATACCATCATTCACAAATACAAGCAGCTGGAGGAGCAGTACGATTTCACGGTAGTAGAAGGCAGCGACTTTCTGGGTCCTGGCACTGCATTCGAGTTCGACGCCAATGTGTCTATTGCCAAAAATCTGGGCGTGCCGGTCATCATGATTATTTCCGGTGATGGCAAAACCACCGCCCAAATCGTGAGCTCCGTCCTGACGGTGCTGCGCAGCTTTGAGGCCCGGGAGGTGCAGGTGCTGGCGGCTGTGGCCAATCGGGTGCCTAGTGCCCAGGTAAACGACGTGCGCGAACTGCTCCGGAACCAGCTGCCCGCCGAGTTGCTGCTGGCCGTAATTCCGGAAGATAGCAACCTGCTGCACCCCACCATGCGCGAGATTCAGCAGGGCCTGCAAGGGAAGTTGCTCTTTGGCGAGGCCGAGCTCAGCAACCAGGTAGATAACTACGTGATTGGGGCCATGCAGCTGCCCAATTTCCTGAACTACCTCAAGGAAAATGTGCTTATTGTAACCCCCGGCGACCGGGGCGATATTATCATTGGGGCGCTGCAAGCCAACTCCTCGGCCAGCTACCCAAGGGTGGCAGGCTTGGTGCTCACGGCCGGCTCCGTGCCCGAAGAACCGATTCTGCGGCTGATTGAGGGCTTGCCGGCGGTAGTGCCTATTCTGGCCGTCACTACGGGTACGTTTGAGACCAGCACCCAGATAGCGGCTATCAAGTCGCGCATCAGCTCCGAGAACCCCCAGAAAATTCAGCTGGCCATCCAAACCTTTGAGCGGCACATGGATGTCCGAGCCCTGCAAGAGCGCATGGCCCGTTACCAGCCTGAGGGAATTACGCCGCACATGTTCCAGTACCGGCTGCTGCAATGGGCCAAAAGAAAGCGCCAGCACATTGTACTACCCGAAGGAAACGACGACCGGATTCTGCGCGCGGCGGCGCTGCTGCTGCATCAGAATATCGTCGACTTAACCATATTGGGTAATCCGCAGGAGGTAGCGGCTTCCGCCAAACGACTAGGCCTCAACCTGCCGCAAAACGAGCATTTGCAGGTGCTCGACCCCGTGCATTCTGACTATTACCCCGGCTATGTGCAGGCGTTTTATGAGCTGCGCAAAAGCAAAGGCGTGAACGAAGACATGGCCCGCGACCTGATGCGCGACGTCTCATACTTCGGGAGCATGATGGTGCAGCAAGGCCACGCCGATGGCATGGTGTCGGGGGCGGTGCACACCACGCAGCACACCATCCGGCCGGCCCTGCAGTTCATCAAAACCAAGCCAGGGGTGTCGGTGGTATCGTCGGTATTTTTCATGTGCCTGCCTGACCGCGTGGCTGTGTTCGGCGACTGCGCCGTGAACCCTAACCCCACGGCCGAGCAGCTCGCTGAAATTGCCATTTCATCGGCTGAAAGCAGCCAGGCTTTTGGCATTGAGCCGCGCATTGCTATGCTCTCGTACTCCTCGGGCACCTCAGGGGCCGGCGCCGATGTAGAGAAGGTGCGCCAGGCCACGGAGCTGGTTCGCCAGCTGCGGCCCGACCTGAAAGTAGATGGCCCCATTCAGTACGATGCCGCCGTGGACCCCATCGTGGGTCGTCAGAAACTGCCCGACTCCGAAGTAGCCGGCCAGGCCAGCGTGCTCATTTTCCCTGATCTGAACACGGGCAACAACACCTACAAAGCCGTGCAGCGCGAAACCGGCGCTTTAGCCATTGGCCCCGTATTGCAAGGCCTCAACAAGCCCGTCAATGACCTCAGCCGTGGCTGCACTGTTGATGATGTGTTTAATACCGTGGTCATTACCGCCATTCAGAGCCAGCAGGGGTAGCAAACAAGGCGCAGGGGGAAGGTCGGTGGGTACACGCTTCCCAGCGTACTTTCCTTTAGCTTGCTGCCCAAATTACCCTAGTACCCCATTTTTGCAACCCAAACAGAGCACTCAACACACCCTATGCCTTCAGGACTTTTTGCTTTACTAGATGATATTTCGGCGTTGGTGAAAGTCAGCGCGGCCAGCCTCGACGATGTGCCGGCGCAGGTAGCCAAAACCACCGGGAAGGTTTCCGGCATTGTAATAGATGACACGGCCGTTACGCCCAAATATGTTGTGGGCCTTGACCCCTCCCGGGAGCTATCCATCATCTTCCAGATTGCCAAAAAATCACTCATCAATAAGCTGCTTATTCTAAGTCCGGCGGCCTTGGTGCTGGGGTATTTCGCTCCTTGGGCTATTACGCCCATTCTGATGCTGGGCGGGGCGTATTTGTGCTATGAGGGGTATGAGAAGGTGCATTCCATGTTCAGCAAGCACCACGAGGTAGATCCTGAAAGTGAAAATGTAAAAACGATTACCCCGGAGGAGCTGGAGCAGGAACGCGTTGCAGGCGCCGTCAGAACCGACATTATCCTGTCGGCCGAAATTATGGCCATTGCCTACAGTCAGGTAACCGGCCAGCCGATTGTGAACCAGATTGTGGTGATGGCGGCCGTGGCCGTATTTATAACGGTGGCCGTGTATGGCTTTGTGGGCATGATTGTGAAGGCCGATGATTTTGGTGTGCATCTGGCCAAGGATAAGCACGGCCCCGCCACCCAGAAATTTGGCCGGGGCTTAGTAAAGTTTATGCCGCATTTCCTGCAAATTCTGAGCTACGTAGGCACTGCCGCCATGCTGTGGGTGGGTGCCGAAATTATTGCCCACGGCATTCCGTTTACCGCCCACTTACTGCACGACCTGGAAGAAGCCCTAGCCGATATGCCGGCAGTAGCCTGGCTGGCCAAGGCCCTAGCCTGTGGTATTGGCGGACTTATCCTGGGTTTCTTTATTGACCAAGTGGTTCGGCTGGTGAAAAAGGTACTGCCAAGCAAAAGCTAAGGGCACTTACACTGCCGCGCGAAACCGGCTCTCACGTTACTTTCCGCATGAACATATTTGTTGTTAACTCCGGTAGCAGCTCCATTAAATATCAACTGTTTCGGTGGCCCACGCAGCAGCCGGTGTGCAGCGGGCTGGTGGAGCGCATTGGGTACTCCAATGCCGTCATCACGCACAAAGTATTTAGCTCCGTTGCCACTCCCGATGCGCCTCAGGAAGTCCGCAGAACGCTGGAGTTGCCCGACCATGAGGCCGGCCTGCGCGAAGTAGTGGCCCTGCTAACCGACCGGGAGCAAGGCGTACTGCGCGACCCCGCCGATATACACGTGGTGGGGCACCGCGTAGTACACGGCGGGGAAAGCTTCGCGGCTACTACCATCATTACCGATGATGTGAAGGCGGAAATCCGGCGCTTGTTTGCCCTGGCCCCGTTGCACAACCCCGCCAACCTAGTGGGCATTGAGGTAGCGGAACGCATTTTCAAGCAGGCCCGGCAGGTAGCCGTGTTTGATACGGCGTTTCACCAGACCTTGCCCGAACCGGCTTTCCGCTACGCTCTGCCCGAAAAGCTGTACACCGAAGAGCGCATCCGGGTGTACGGCTTCCACGGCACCAGCCACCAGTACGTGGCAGCTCAGGCTACTAGCTACTTAGGCAAGCCCAATGCCCGCCTGGTTACGCTGCACCTCGGTAACGGCTGCAGTGCCGCCGCCGTGCGCGCCAACCGCTGCCTCGATACCAGCATGGGGTTTGGGCCACTCAGCGGCCTAGTGATGGGCACCCGCACCGGCGACCTAGACCCTTCTATTGTACTTCACCTGATGGGACAGCTTGGTTACACCGCCGAGCGAATCAGCACCCTGCTCAACAAGGAAAGCGGCATGCTCGGCCTCACGGGCTTTAGCGATATGCGCGACATCACGAAGGCCCGCCAGCAAGGCAATGCCCGCGCCGCTTTGGCCTACGACCTGTACGCGTACCGCATCCGCAAGTACATTGGCGCCTATGCCGCCGTGCTAGGCGGGCTCGATGCCTTGGTGTTTACGGCCGGGGTAGGAGAGAACGACGCGTTGGTGCGGCAACTGGCCTGCGAAGGGCTGGAGTTTCTCGGGATTGAACTCAATGAGCAGGAAAACCAGCAGCGCCGCCCCGGTCTCCGCGAAATTAGCCCCGCAGGTGCCCGCGTGAAGGTGCTGGTAGTGCCTACCAACGAGGAGCTGGAAATTGCCCGGCAATGTGCGGAACTGCTGGCAGGGTAGCGGTCCTTACCCCCGCAGAAAGTCAGGGTACACCTGCAGGCACACGGGCGCCTGCAGCTCCACGCTGGCGCCGGTGGGGGTAAGGCGGCCGGTTTGGGCATCAGCAAAATATGTCACGATGGTATCGGACTGCTGGTGCGCTACTAGCACAATGCGGCCGCTGGTGTCGAAGGCAAAGCTGCGGGGCGTTTTGCCGGGCAGCATTACGTGTTCTACCAAGCGCATGCGGCCACTACCCTCCTCCAGGCTGTAAACCGCCAGGCTGTTGTGGCCGCGGTTAGAGCCGTACACAAACTTGCCGTTCGGCGAGACGTGCACATCGGCGCAGGCATTCCACCCCGAAAAGCCCTCGGGCAGCGTCGAAATGGTCTGGATTTCAGTGAAAGTGCCCTCAGCGGCGTTGTACGCCAGAGCCGTTAGGGTGGAGTTCAGCTCGTTGATGAGGTAAGCGCGGGGCTGGGTAGGATGGAAGGCAAGAATGCGCGGCCCCGCACCAGGCTTGGCCTGAAAAGCCGGCGTGGGCCGGATCTGCCAGGTGCCACGGGCGGCATCCAGGGCGTAGGCGTACACGGTATCGGTGCCTAAGTCCACGGCAAACACAAACCGTCCGGCGGGGTCGGGCAGCAGGCAGTGAGCGCGGGCATGGGGCTGGTCTTTGTGCGGGCCGCTGCCGGTGTGCTGGCCCGTAGCCGAGGCCGGTTGCAGGCGGCCATCGGGCCCAATGGGCAGGGTGCCAACCGAGCCGGTACCGTAGTTGGCCACCAGCGCGTTGCGGCCCGAGGCATCGAGGCTGATGTAGCACGGAATGGTGCCCGCCGAGGCCTGCTGGTTTAGTAGCGTTAAGCCGCCGCTCTGCTTATCAATGGCAAATGCACTCACGCCTCCATTAGGCGTGCCCTGAAAATTATCAACTTCATTCACGGCGTAGAGGTAGCGGCGCCGGGCATCTACGGTCAGAAACGAGGGACTGGCTCCGCCTTTGGCGCCCGTTACGCGGGTTAGCACTCCAGTATCGGGGTTGAGGCGGTAGAGTACAATATTTTCCTGGTCGGCGGGGCCATAGGTGCCCACATACACTAGGCTAGATTGCCGTGTGGCACTAGCCCCCGTGCGGGCGCAAGCCGCCAGCAGGGCACTGCCAGCTAGCCCAAATCCAAGGGTGTACAAGAAATTGCGGCGGCTAGGATTGGATACGGACATAACAAGTAGGAAAGGTGAGCACGGGAAGTAGGATCAGTAGCGTAAAAATGAGGATATAAATGCAACAATGCCTAGTGTGCCGCAACGCCTGGTAGCAATCCGCGTCCTTGGGCGCTACCTTGCTACTTAGCGTTTTTCCCTTTGCCGCCTCTATGATAAAACAACTACCCTCCCGGCTGGTGCTGGCCGCTGCCTTGGCGGGCGCGTCGGTGCTTAGTGCCTGCAACTCCTCCGATAAGCCCACTTCCGGCACGCCCGAAACCGTTGATGCGGACTTCGACCGGTACAAGCAGCGCTTCATTGACTCCTTGTGGTATTATAACCCCGAGTGGGCCTCCTCGGCCGGCTACCACCGCTACGATTCTCTGCTGGTGATACCCACGGCCGGGCGCCGGCAAACGGAAGCGGCGGCTTTGGCGCGGCGCCGCCAGGAAATGGAAATCTTCCAGGTCGAAAAGCTTTCTACTAACAACCAAACCGACTTCCGCCTGCTGGAAAACTACCTGCAGTCGGCCCGCTTTTACGCCGATACGCTCCGCGACTGGCAGTGGAACCCGGCGGGCTATAACCTGGGCTCCTCGGTAGCCGAAATCCTCAATGGCCGCTACCACCCCCTGGAGCGCCGGCTACTGGCCATCAGCAACAAAATAAGCCGCTCGGCCGATTACTACGAGGCCGCTAAGCAAAACATCCGGACGCCCACCCGCGAGCACACCAACCTAGCTATTCGGCAAACCAAAGGCGGGCTGGAAGTATTTGGGAAAGCGCTGCAAGACTCGGTAGCGAAATCGGGCCTGACGGCGGTAGAAAAGAAAGACCTAACCGACCGCATTGCTACTACCAGAATGGTGATGGATGGCTACCTGCGCTTTTTGCAGCAAGAGGTGCTGCCGGCCGGTAAATTCCGCAGCTTCCGCATTGACAAGCCGCTCTTCGACCGCAAGTTTGCCCTGGATATTCAGTCCAGCTACTCCGCCGATGAGGTGTACCGCAAAGCCCAGCAGCACCGCCAAGAACTGCTCCATGACATGGGCAAGCGCGCCGCACGGCTCTGGCCTAAATACTTCCCTGGCCAGCCGGCACCTACTGACTCACTGGCTCTTATCAAGCAGGTTATCGGAAAGCTTTCTGAGCAGCACGCTACCCCCGCTGGCTTTGTGCAGGCCGTACAGGACCAGATGCCGACGCTTGTAAAGTGGGTGGATGACCATAAGCTGCTCACCCAGGACCCTACCAAGCCGTTGGTTGTCCGTGAGACGCCGCTGTATATGCGCGGTAGCGGCGCTGGTGCCAGCATCTCGGCGCCCGGCCCCTACGACAAAGCAGCCAATACCTACTACAACATAGAGCCCCTCACGGGCTGGCCCGCCGCCCAGGCCCAAAGCTACCTGCGCGAGTACAACCAGTACACGCTCCAGATTCTTAACATCCACGAAGCCATTCCGGGGCACTATACCCAGCTGGTGTACGCCAACCGCAGCCCCTCGCTGGTGAAGTCGATTTTTGGCAACGGTGCCATGATTGAGGGCTGGGCCGTGTACACCGAGCGCATGATGCTGGAAAGCGGCTACGGCGGCAACACCGACGAAATGTGGCTGATGTGGGACAAGTGGAATATGCGCGTGACCCTAAACGCCATCCTCGACCATGAGGTCCACGTCAACAATATCTCGGAGCAGGCCGCCGTGGCTATGCTGCAGCGCGATGGTTTTCAGGAAGAAGCCGAGGCCCGCAACAAGTGGCTGCGCGCTACCCTAAGCCAAGTGCAGCTCAGCAGCTACTTCACGGGCTCCTCTGAAATCTATGATTTGCGCGAAGAGCTTAAGAAAAAGCAAGGCGCTGAGTTTGACCTTAAGCGCTTTCATGAGCAGTTCCTGAGCTACGGCAGCGCCCCGGTAAAGTACATCCGGCAGATGATGCAGAATAATAACTAGTGCGCCTGCCTTCTCGTTAAAAAACCAAAACCAGCCTTGGAAAGGAATTTTCTGGGGCTGGCTTTTTGTCTGCAGGAGAAACCTCCACGTCGGCTTTTTTACGCAGCTGATCCTATGATTCTCCACCACTACCTGTTGCATGAAAGTTATTGACACCAACGATGAGGGCCTGCGCACCCTCGTCCACGATTTCCCCCGCGTACTAGCCAAGTTCACGTCGAAGAACTGTCCGATTTGTGACCTGCTGACTCCGCCCTTCGAGAAGATGTCCGTTGACCCTCGCTATGGCAATACCACTTTTCTGCGCCTGAATTCCGACGAAAACCCGGTGGCTCGCAAAATGATGGCTACGAAAGTGGCTCCGTTTTTTGTGGCCTACTGCCGCGGCCGCCTCACGGAGTGCGACACGCTGCAAACCGAAGAAGAAGTACAGCTGATGCTCACGAAACTGCAAAACTGCTCTGATACCACTTTATAACGCCGCCGCACCTAGTGTTTACTAGGGTGCACTGGGCCGCGAAGCCACATTGGGAAACCCGATGTAGTTTCGCGGCCATGTTTTTTATCTTATCTAAAGTTCTGGATTTTTTGCTGTCGCCGGCGGTGTGGCTGGTGGCACTGCTGGTGCTAGCGGCCCTGTTGCGGACTTCGCGCTGGGGCAAACGCTTGCTGCTGGCGGCGCTTGGGCTGGCCCTGGTTTTCACGAATGGTGCGCTCATCAATGAGGTAATGCTGGCCTGGGAAGTGCCGCCGGTGCGCCTCTCGAAGCTGGGCCACCACGATGCTGCTGTGCTGCTTACGGGCATAACTGGCGGGCGCAAAGCCCCCCACGACCGGGTATACGTAACCCAGGGCGCAGACCGCCTGCTGCACACCCTGTGGCTGTACCGGGCCGGGCGCGTGCGCGACATCATAGTTTCGGGTGGCTCCGGGGCTTTATCTGGGGTGAAAACACGCTCCGAGGCCGAGGAACTCCGGATTCTGTTGCGGCTGGCTGGAGTGCCGCCCCAGGATATTCTGCTGGAAACGGAAAGCCGCAATACCCGTGAAAACGCCCTGAACACTAAGGCCCTGTTGGCCCGGCACCCTGAAATCAAGTCCATCGTGCTGGTTACCTCCGCCTTTCATGAGCGGCGTGCCCTAGGGTGCTTCCGGAAGGTAGGCCTGCGCCCGGTGGCTTTCCCGGCCTCGTACTACTCCACTGACCGCCAACCAACACTTTCCTACTGGTTGGTGCCTAGTGAAGAGGCCTTCCGACTATGGAGTATACTGCTGCACGAACTATCGGGGTATGCTGTGTACCGCCTGCTAGGGTACGCCACGTAGCCAACCGTTGCTCCTGGTTCTGGCCTTATACCGGGCTAGTGGGTTGGGCGTGGTGCTGCAGCCACTGCTCAAACTCTGTGGCCACAATGCGTTGCCCTGTGATACCGGTGCTGGCATCAGAAGCCAGGAACATAATGGGCCGCGCCAGTACGGTGGGTGGCAATAAGGTGCCGCGCTGCTCAAAGCTCTCGGGAATCATGCCGGTTTCGGTGGCGCCGCCGGGTAGCAGCATGTTCACATCAATGTGAAAGTCGCGCAGGTCTTCGGCCATAATCAAGGAAAGCGACTCGGCACCGGCGCGGGAAGGTCCGTAAGGAATGAAGCCTTTGCGCTTCATGGTGTCGTGATTCATTGAGATGTTCACAATTTTTCCCCGGCCCTGGGCTACCAGCAGCGGCGCAAAGCCTTTCGCCACCAGAAAATAGCCCGTCAGGTTGGTGTCGAGCAGGTCGCGGAAACCGGCGGCGCTAACTTCATAAAACGGCTGCGGGGTCGTGAGAAAATTAGGGTTGACGGTGCGCATCCCGATGCCCGCATTGTTCACCAACATATCTAGCCCGTCCCAGTTTGCGCGCACCCACTCCACGGTAGCCGCAATAGAGTCTTCGTCACGTACATCCAGCACGCGGGCCGATACAGGGCCTGGCAGGTGCTCAAGCCGAGAAATAGCCTCGTCGAGGGAGTGGCGGCTGCGGGCGGTAATCAGGACGGTGGCGCCGGCTCCGGCTAGGGCCTGCGCCATGGCAAACCCCAGGCCGCTAGAGGCACCGGTAATAACAACTTTCTTTCCAGTAAGTGAGGTAGGCTCCATGCGGTAAACTTGGGTAGAAAGGGGGAAGGCTCGGTATCTGTACGATAGGGAGGTGAGCGGAAGATGTACCAGGCCATAAACTTTTCCGGCCCGCCCCAGGTTTTACCAGCTTCCGCCGCACACTAGAAGCACACGTTGGCCCTTGTTGCCTAGGGTATGTTACGGCATCAACCCTAGCGCGCGCAGCGGGGCCCAATGCTGTACTCGGCATTCTACCTTGATTTACATCCATGACTACATCTCAGCTAGCCAATCTGCCACTTTCTGTGCTCGATCTGGCGGCCATTTTACAGGGCCAGACGCCCGCCGATACCTTCCAGCATAGCGCGCAGCTGGCCCAGCACGCCGAACAGTGGGGCTACACCCGCTACTGGCTGGCCGAGCACCACAATATGGCCAGCATTGCCAGCTCCGCCACCGCCATCCTGATTGGGCATATTGCGGGCGCCACCTCTACTATCCGGGTGGGCTCGGGTGGTATTATGCTGCCCAACCACGCCCCGCTGGTAGTAGCCGAGCAGTTCGGGACGCTGGCCTCGCTATACCCGGGCCGTATTGACCTGGGGCTGGGCCGGGCCCCGGGCACCGACCAGGTAACGATGCAGGCCCTGCGCCGTGACGCCCGCAACTCGGTCAACGACTTCCCCGAAAACGTGCAGGAGCTGCGCACGTATTTGTCGGCGGAAAACCGGACGGCCAAGGTGCGCGCCGTGCCCGGCGAAGGGCTGGATATTCCGGTGTGGCTGCTGGGCTCCAGTACATATAGCGCGCAGCTAGCGGCCATTTTGGGCTTGCCGTTTGCCTTCGCCAGCCACTTTGCGCCTATCTACTTAGAGGAAGCCCTGCGCCTGTACCGCAGCAACTTCCGCCCCTCAGCGCAGCAGGCCACGCCGTATGCCATGGCCTGCATTAATGTTATTGCCGCCGACACCGATGCGGAAGCCGAGCGCTTGGCTACCTCCTTCTATATGTTTGCGCTAGGTATCATTCGGGGCACAACCCACCCGCTTCAGCCACCCATTGAGACGATGAATGGCTACTGGACCGACTACGAGGAAGCCGCCGTACGCCAGATGATGACTTACGTGTTTGTGGGCGGCCCCGAAACCATAGCCCGCAAGCTCGACGCCTTTATCACCAAAACCAAGATGAGCGAGCTGATGGTGGTGTCGCACATTTTCGACCCTGCCGCGCGCTTGCGCTCCTATGAAATTCTGGCGGAGCTAAAAGGGCAGGTGGCGGCGCCGTTAGCTGCTGCGCAGCCAGTGGGCGCCTAGCCCTCACACAGCCGCAAGCTGGCTTTGCGCTAAGCGCCACTATACCAAAACACCCGGCTCTGTAGTCGGGTGTTTTTTGTTGGGGCCGAGGCGTGGGGTTTGACTTGCTCCGGAGGCTAGTGATAGGCGGGGCGTGCCGGTTTCGGGGTGGGAAGTTTATCCAGCGCCAGAATCTGGTCGCGGTAAGATGGGGGCAGCAGCAGGGTTTTCACCCATTGGCTGAGGGTTAGGTGCTGGGTGTGGCGGTACAGCGGCACAATGGGCTGTAGCCAGGAGCGGGAACCTAGCTGGAGCAACTCCCGCACTAGTTTGGGCGCCACCAGGCGCTGGCCTTGCAGCAACAAATGGTAGCGTAACGGGCCCAGGTGTTTTCGGTATTGCTGGTACAGGTCGGTGGTGAAGCGGCTGGGCGCTAGGTCCTGGGTGAGGTGCAACTCTCGGTCAGTGAGCCAGGCAGAGTAGGTAGTGGGTAAGTCCGGAATGCCCATGCGCTGGCCAACCCGCCCAAATACCTCAAACACTTCCGCCCGTTCGGCCACCGTCATGGGCCGTTCCAGCAGCTCAAAGGCCCGAATGGAATAGTCGATGAGCATGTATAGCACGTCGCGGTAGGCCCAGTCCGGAATGCGCTGGCCCCGCTGCGCTTCTACAGCCCCATGAATGGCCGCAATGGTGTCAATAGCCCGCTCGGCGCCGGCTCGGTTGGCAAACACAATCTGGCGGGCGTACTCTACGGTAGAGAACAGTCGGGCCAAGGGGTCGGCGGGAAGGCGGCCCGTGAAGTACAGCCAGTCAACGGCCTTGTTCACGGCAAACTCGGCGGCGGCGCCGGCAAACACAAACAACACAATATCGGCCTTGCCCCAAATAGTGCGCACCACCGAATCTTTCGCAACGAAATACTCCATATTCTTCTACCTGCTTCTGAAACTACCAACACCAACCCATTACAGTAGGTGCTTATTCTGAATGGGATGAGTGAGTTGTTTAGCTATATCCGAAGTAAGCCCATCATGCAGATCCAGCAGTCGGCATGACATTCCTGTGGTTAAGTGTTCAACTTATTTTAGTTATTTGTTGTATTGCAAATAACTTTGAATTGCAAAGTAAACATAATATTGCCAGTTATCTATCCGCTTATCATGGTTAGTAGAAATAGGGTTGGGTATGGGCTGCTCCTGGCCCTGACGATGGTGCTGGGCCTGGCATCTCGCCGGTTCGGGGCATCACTTCCTGCCTGGGTAGCAGCCTATGCCGGCGATACGCTATGGGCACTGCTGGTTTTCTGGCTGGTGGGAGTTTGCTGGCCTCGTTGGCCTAGTAAACGGGTTGCGGTGCTGGCTGCCGGGTTTGCCGTTGCCATTGAGTTAAGCCAGCTCTTCCAGGCGCCGTGGCTACGTGCGCTGCGGCACACAACGCTGGGCAGCCTGGTACTAGGCCATGGCTTTTTGTGGAGCGACCTGCTGTGCTACGCAGTGGGAGTACTCGTTGGGCTAGGAGCAGAGCGGTTGTGGCTGCCCGAAAATGCAAGCCAAACTCCGTCATAATCAGGCAGCCGTACGCCAGTGGTGAGCAAGTGGCCTAGCGAGGGGCCTACTAAAAACAGAACGTCATTCCGAGCGCAGTCGAGGAATCTCGCGTGCTGATGTTGTACTGGTAAATCAACATCAGCACGCGAGATTCCTCGACTGCGCTCGGAATGACAGTTACTTTGGTAACGTCAGTTAAGCGAGATGCTTCGGTCCTTGGCTGAATGCGCTGCTGCTCAGCAGGACAATACTACTGCACGCGAGATAGAGCAGATGAAGCTCAGGAAGACCAGCGGCTTCCTACATGTTACTACCCCCGCCTGAGCCGCCAAGTGGCCTCGGCTGGGGGCAAGGGGTTTGCACAACTGCGGGGGCTAGTACTTACTCCACTTTTTTCTTGGCTTCAGGAGCGCTTTCCTTGGCTATCCAAACTGACTTTTGGTTGACGAACTCCCGAATGCCCAAGTGAGAAAGCTCCCGGCCGTAGCCCGACTTTTTCACGCCGCCAAACGGCATTTCCGGCGCTGACTTCACCATGCTATTCACGAACACCGCGCCGGCCTCTACGCGCCGCGCCAGCTCTTGGCCGCGTTGCACATTGCGGGTCCAGATGGAGCCACCCAGGCCAAAGCGTGAGTCATTGGCCAGCCGGATGGCATCATCGGCGTCTTTAGCTTCCAGAATAATGGCCACGGGCCCGAAGAACTCCTCTTCGTAGGCGCGCTGGCCGGGCTTCACGTGGCTAAGCATCATGGGGCGGAACAAGGCCGTGCCAGGCTTGCTCTGGCCGCCATACAGCTCCACTTTGGCGCCTTGCTTCACGGAGTCTTCTACCTGCTTGGTGAGCTCATCGGCCAGGTCGGGGCGGGCCAGCGGGCCGTATTGCGTGCTTTCCTCGAGCGGGTCGCCGGTGCGGAACGCGAGTAGGTGCGTTTTCATTTGGGTCACAAACTCCTTCACTACCTTCTTTTCCACGATAAACCGCTTGGCCGCAATGCAGCTCTGGCCGGCGTTAATCATGCGGGCCTGGGCGGCAGTTTTGGCAGCCAACTCCAGGTCGGCATCGGCCAGCACAATAAAGGCGTCGGAGCCGCCCAGCTCCAGTACTGTTTTCTTGATTTCGCGGCCGGCCGTAGCGGCCACCTGTGCACCAGCCGGCTCCGAGCCGGTGAGCGTTACGGCCCGTACCCGGTCGTCTTCAATCAGCTTACTTACCAGGTCGGAGCCGATGAGCAAGGTGCGGAAAGTGGCAGGAGGGAAGCCGGCGTCGTGGAAAATCCGCTCCAGGGCCAGGGCGCACTGCGGCACGTTAGAAGCGTGCTTGAGCAGGCCCACGTTGCCGGCCATAAGGGCGGGCGCGGCAAAGCGCACCACCTGCCAGAACGGGAAGTTCCAGGGCATTACGGCCAGCACCACGCCAATGGGCTCGTGGGCAATAAAGCTGAGCTGGGCTTCGGTCTTGATTTCTTCGTCGGCCAGAAACTGCTCGGCGTGGTCGGCATAGTAGTCGCAGGTGAGGGCGCATTTCAGTACCTCAGCCCGGCCATCTACAATAGGTTTGCCCATTTCAATGGCCATCAGGCGGGCCAGCTCATCCTGCCGCTCGCGTAGCAGGTCGGCGGCGCGGTGCATCAGGCGGCTGCGGTACGAGAAGGGGGTAGTGCGCCACTGGCTGAAGGCACGGTGGGCCTGGCCCAGAATGCGCTCTGTTTTAACCCAGCTAAAGGCACGAAAGCGGCGCTCTACGCGGCCGGTGTAGGGGTTGAAAGATTCAATGGCCATAGGAAAAGGAAAGGAATAGGAACTTAAGTGAAAGAGTAGCAACCGGTAAGCCAGCCCTGCTAAACAAGCCTGCTAGGCCAATGGTTAAGCTCAACCGCGGCAACTTCGGCCCGGCAAGGGGCGTAGCAGCAGAACGATAGCGCTTACTATATACTTTGTTCTGTAGCAGCGCGCCGAAATTTAGCTTTATCCTGTACTTTCGTTCCATCTGTGGGGCGGCTACCTGCCGCCTTGCCTCCCTTAGCTGCTGCCCGTGTCTGTTCCTACTCCTGAGTCGGCTGCCCTTGAAACTGAAGTTCTGCTTGTGCAACGTTTGCGCGACCGGGACGAGGGCGCTATGACCATCTTCTACGACAAGTACTCCACAGCCCTTTACGGCGTGATACTGCGCATTGTAAAGAAAGAAGAAATTGCCGAGGACGTGTTGCAGGAGGCCATGGTTAAAATCTGGCACTCCTTTCCCTCCTACGACGCCAGCAAAGGCCGTTTGTTTACCTGGGTGATGAACGTGTGCCGAAATTTAGCCATCGACAAAATCCGCTCGCGAGAGTACCGCGTAGGTAGTCGTACGCAGCCCATCGAAGAAAGTGCAGCGCTGCGCCAGGCCGCCGAACCTTCGTTCCGGCCTGAGCACATTGGTTTGCAGGAAATGACGCGCCAGCTGAATCCGGAGCAGCGGCAAATCGTGGACCTGCTTTATTTCGGCGGATTTACGCAAAGTGAAGTGGCAGAAGAACTCAGTCTTCCGCTGGGCACCGTGAAAACCCGGGCCCGGGCGGCTATCAAAGTACTCTCTAAACTGATTCGGTAATCGTGAACATACAGGAGTATATCGAATCTGGTATCCTTGAGGAGTACGCCCTGGGCGTGCTTAGCGAGGCCGAGCGCGCTGACGTAGAGCGCGTCGTACGGGAACACCCGGAAGTTTCCCAAGAACTCAGCAACATTACCCTTACTCTAGACGCCTACGCTGAAGCGCATGCCATAACGCCTCCGGCTGGTATGCGGGAGCGGGTGCTACAAGGCTGGCAGCAGGCCATTCAGGCAGCGCCGGTGCCCGTAGCGGCAACGCCCCGCATGGTTGCCTCGGCTCCCGAGCCTAGTGCCCCAGTAGCACCGGCTCCCGGTGAGGCTGTAGTACGCCAGATGCCTGTGGAAGACGCCGGCCGCTCTCGTACCCGCTGGATGATTGCTGCCTCGGTAGCCTTGCTGGTGCTGAGCGCCCTAGGCAACTACTTGCTCTATAACCGCCTGAAACAAACTGAAGCCAGCCTCGAAGTAGCCCAAACGCAACAGTCGCGCTACGCGGCTACCCAGCAGGCGGCCCTCAACGAGCGTGACCAGCAACTAGCAGTACTGCGCAGCGCGGCTTTCCGGGCGGTGGAGCTGAAAGGCACACCCAAAGCCCCCGAGGCCTTGGCCCGCGTGTACTACAACGCCAAGACGAAAGCCGTGTATGTGGATGTCCGCAACTTGCCTGCCCTGCCCTCCGGCAAGCAGTATCAGCTCTGGGCTCTTGATAATGGCAAGCCCGTAGATGCCGGGGTGCTGGCCTCTACTACCGCCGCCGGCGACAGTATTCAGCAGATGAAAGACATTGCCAGCGCTCAGGCCTTTGCCATGACGGTAGAGGATGAAGGCGGGGTAGCATCACCCACGCTGAGCACCATGACGGTTATCGGCAACATCTAGCCTAGTGGCTGATTAGCACTACAGCGAGGAGCAGGCAGCCCAGGCAGCCTGCTCCTTGTTTGGCATAAGGAGTGCTGTTTTGGTGTATCTTCCGGCCTACTTTACTCTTATTCCCGTGCACGGAACCATCTTCACGCTCTTAAAACGCTATGTTCAGACGCAGTATGACCATAGCACCTGGCTGCGGCTACTAGAGGCTTCCGGGCTGTCGGCTACCGACTTCGACCACAAGGAGGTGTACCCCGATGAGCACATGTACCGGTTGGTAGGAGAGGCCGCTGTCATGACGGGCCTTTCGGCCGACGAGCTCCACGAGAAGTTTGGCGAATACTTAGTGCCAGACCTGATGTACATGTATCAGAAGCTGGTGAAGCCGGAATGGACCACTCTGGATATGCTAGAGCACACAGAAGGAACCATGCACAAGCAGGTGCGCAGTGAGCACGTGCAGAATGCGCCACCCGTACTGAACGTAACCCGCGTTTCGCCCGATGAACTGTTTATCGACTACGTGTCGGCGCGGCGTATGGGCGCGCTGGCCGTGGGCATTGTGCGCGGCATTGCGGCGCACTACGATGAAGCCGATGCAATACTGGTAGAACCCACCACCAGCGAAAATGGCGAAAAAGTCCGGATTCGGGTGCGGCGCATAAAACCATAGGTTGGGTTTGCGCTTTGCAGTGGGGTAGTAGCTTACGCTGCACCGGGCCGGAAAATCCAGTTGCTGCAGTCCTTCCGTTTATCTTCTAAAGCACACGTTTTATGAGCACGTATTATAACCCCGCCGACTTGGCCAAGTTTGGCAACATCACGGAGTGGCAGCCTGAAATGGGCAACAAGTTCTTTGCCTACTACGCCGAAGTATTCAAGGACGGCGCCCTCACGGAGCGCGAAAAATCCCTGATTGCCCTGGCCGTGGCACATGCTGTGCAGTGTCCCTACTGCATTGATGCCTACACCACCGACTCCTTGCAAAAGGGTGCCGATGAAGCCCAAATGATGGAAGCCGTGCACGTAGCCGCGGCCATTAAGGGCGGCGCGGCGCTGGTACACGGCGTGCAGATGATGAACAAAGCCAAAGAGCTGAGTATGTAATAACCACCGGCGAAGAAGCCTGCGATGGCAAGAATACCGAACCGGCTCCCTCGTTAAGTAGTTAGTAACTCATGACCAAGTCTCTTCAGGCCCGGCACGCCCCGCTCTCCGATACGGCCTACCAGCTCACTGTGCTCACCCAGGCCGATGTGGAAGGTGCGTATCTGCCTTCCTTTGCCAGCAAGCTGCGCGAAAGCGGCCTGCTGCCGTTGCGCGCCACGGGCCTGAGCGTGATGCAGCTGAACGTGGGCAAAATGTGCAACCAAACCTGCCGCCACTGCCACGTAGATGCCGGGCCCGACCGCACCGAAATCATGACCCGCGAAACCATGCAGCTGTGCCTGGATGCGTTGGACCAAACAGAGATTGAGGTAGTAGACCTGACGGGTGGCGCGCCCGAAATGAACCCCGATTTCCGGTGGCTGGTGGAGCAGATATCGGCGTTGGGGCGCGAAACCATTGTGCGCTGCAACCTCACCATCATTGTGGCCAACCCCAAGTACCACGATTTGCCGGAGTTTTTTGCCCGGCACCGGGTGCGGGTGGTTTCGTCGTTGCCGCACTTCTCGGCCGGCCGCACCGATGCCCAGCGCGGCGACGGGGTGTTTGAGCGTTCCATTCGGGCCCTGAAAATGCTGAACGCCGTGGGCTATGGCGTAGAAGGATCGGGCCTGAGTCTGGACCTAGTGTATAACCCGTCGGGGGCGTTTATGCCCGGCAGCCAAGCCGGCCTGGAGCGCGAGTTTAAGCAGCGGCTGGGGCGGGAGCATGGCATCGTATTCAACAACCTGCTCACGATTACCAACCTGCCGGTCAGCCGGTTTCTGGAATATCTGCTGGAAAGCGGCAACTACGAAAGCTACATGGCCAAGCTCGTAGATGCCTACAACCCCGTAGCGGCCGCCAACGTCATGTGCCGCACTACCCTCAGCATTGGGTGGGATGGGCAGCTTTATGACTGTGACTTTAACCAGCAGCTAGACCTAGTAGTGGAAGCCAGTGCCCCGCAGCACATTCGCGACTTTGCTTACGCGCCTCTTGCTGAGCGTGCTATTGTCATCAATCAGCACTGCTACGGCTGCACGGCCGGCGCCGGCTCCAGTTGCGGCGGCGCTACCACCTAGTAGCAGTGCCCTACCGTGCTTACCCATCTTCGGTGGCTACCTATATGAAGCGAAGCACCAGCCTGCTGCTGGGGTTTCTGCTGACTACGGCCCTTACGGCCTGCGGCCAACAGAAAACCGACGCACCCCAAACCCCTGCCATGTCGGCGTACGACCAGATGCTGCGCGTGCTTTACAAGCAAACCGTGCCGGTGGTGCAGCCCGCCGCCCTAGCCCATGATTTGCAACAAAGCCCCCAACAAGTGCTGCTCCTGGATACGCGCAGCCGCGCCGAGTTTGGCGTAAGCCATCTGCGCGGCGCCCGCTTCATCGACTACGACCATTTTCGGGAAACCGACCTGCGCCAGATTTCGCGCACCCAACCGATTGTGGTGTATTGCACCGTAGGAGCACGCAGCGAGCAGGTAGGAACTTGGTTGCAGGAGCAGGGCTTTCGGAATGTGCGCAATTTGTACGGGGGTATTTTTCAGTGGGTGAACGACGGGCTAGGGGTTGTGAATGCGCAAGGTCCTACCACCAAGGTGCACCCGTATTCTGTGCTGTGGCGCCCTTGGCTGAAACAGGGCGTCGCGAGCTACGAGTAACGACGTATCCGGTTTACTAGGTACTTCTCGTCATTAAACCTGTTCATCTTCAGCTCCTGTTACCGCTTCCTTGCTACAACGTGCTCACCTTATCTTGTTTGCCCGGTACCCGGAGCTGGGGCGCGTAAAAACCCGGTTGGCCGCCGATATTGGCGCGGAAGCAGCTTTGGCCGTGTATAAGGGGCTAGTAGCGCACACGCGGGCCCAGGTAGCTCCGCTGGATGTGCACAAAACTGTATGGCTGGCTGAGGCCGGCCCTTTGGCTGACTGCACCGAGCCCTGGCCTGACTACGAGCAGCAACCTCAGCCGCCCGGCGACCTGGGAGCCAAAATGCAGGCCGCTTTCACCCACGACTTCGCCCGCCAGGCTACGGCAGTAGTTATCATCGGTACTGATTGTCCGGGCCTGACCACGGCTCATGTAGCGGAAGCATTTGCGGCCTTGCAAACCCACGATGTGGTGCTGGGCCCGGCCCTGGATGGCGGCTATTACCTGCTCGGAATGAAGCACCTGTGGCCGGAGCTGTTTCAGCAAAAAGCCTGGAGCACCGATACGGTACTCGCCGATACCTTGGCCGATGCCGCCCGCCTGGGGCTGCGGCCCTACCTGCTGCCCGAACTACAGGATATCGACACCGGTGCCGACCTGCTCGCCTGGCAGCAGCAAACTAAGCAGAACATTTAGGGCCGGTTTGCGCGTATTGTAGCCCACTCACTCGTACGCCGATCCTCTGCTTCATGCGCCATGCCTTCCTCGTATCTGTTACTTTCCTGACTGCCTCCGGGCTGCTTTCCTGCCGCCCGGAGCCGGAGCAGAAAGCGGCAGTACAGCCCGCGTCGGCACCTTTGGCAAGCCCGCTAACGCAGCGGGGTGGGCCGTTTCAGCAGCAGTGGGCTATGGATAAGCTCTGGGAAGATGGCAAAGCCGAGGTAGCCACCTATGCCGCTGAGCGCATGATATATGGTGAGGCCCGCCAGTTTGAGTACACCCTGATTACGGTAAAGGAAGAGTTTAATCAGGAGTTCAACGTCAAGACGGATGATTACACGCGCAAAGACAAATTTCCCGTTATCAAGGTCAACCAGTTTTGCAGCATTCCTACCGATAAGTACCCGTATCACTTCCTGACCTCGTTGTTCTTTCGGCGCGACCAGCCCATTCAGCTGCACAAGCTGACCAGCTCCTCGCAGGAGTGGTGCGGCAACACGTTCAAAGCCGTATCCGACAACGGGTTGCAGTATCAGCAGAGCTATTCTTCGTACTGGGATGGGCAGGGCACCGGCCAGCGCCAGCTGCGCCGTGATGCCCTGTTTGAGGATGCCTTGCCGTACACCTTGCGCACGCTTCGCTTTGCACAGAAGCCTACATTCACTACCCACATCTACGAGCTGCAGCAAACCAACCAGGCCGCCGTGCCCCGGCTCTACAAGGCCCAAATTCGCACCGAGGATGCCCAGACGGCTGATACGCCGCAGCCCGCTTGGCGTGTAGTAGTAGTGCTTGATGAGAAAAAGCAGAACACGTACTGGTTTGCCAAAGAGTACCCCAACCTGCTGCTGCGGCAGGCCACCTGGGACGGGCGCTCATTGCTGCTGAAGCAGGTAAGCCGGTACGCCTACTGGTCTCAAACCCCACCCGCCATCGCTCCTCCGGACACAGCTACGGTACCTGATCGGGCCTCCTGAGGCTAAACCGGCCTTGGCGCCAATCGAGGCCTAATACGCCCAGCACTACCATATACTCCAGCCCCACCAACCACAGGTTCTCGGTGTAGGTGCTGGTTTGATACGCAGCATACGACAGCCCCACCACTCCCGACCATACCAGCGCGTAGCGTAGCCGGGTAAACACGCTTAGCATCACCAGCGGCGCGATGTACCACGGATGTACAGTTGTGGCCAGCAGAAAATACAGCGTGAGCAGCAGCAGTAAGGCCCGCGGCAACGAGGCCCAGCTGGGGCGCCGCTCCAGGAACGCTATGGCCAGTCCGCCTGCTGCCGTGGCCAGACCTAGTGCTGGCCCTAGGCTTGCTATTGTGTTGTACCCTTTCAGCCACTGTCCCACGGCCCGGAGCAGGTAGTAAAAACTGGCATTAAACTCAAACGAGCGGAAGTACAGGCTCAGGCTGTTGCCAATATGGCGGCCCAGCTCCGCGGAAAGAAAGGGCGCAAACAATACCACCAGCCCAGCTCCCAAGGCTACTACAAACAATGCCAGCCCGCGCCAGCTCAGGCGGCGCAGCAGTAACGGAAGTAGCAGCAGCGGCAGCAGCTTGGTGGCAACCGCCAGCGCCAGTGCGCCGCCCGCTGCCGCCCGTTGCCCCCGCGCCAGCAGCCAGAACACCAGGAGCAGAAAGCAGATGACCAGTGCCTCGAAGTGTACATTGCCAGTCAGCTCTAGTATCACCAGCGGATTAAGCAGGTACCACAACGCCTGTTGCTGAGGCAATCCGAACCGCCTTAGCAGAGCTAGTAACAAGGCTGCAGAAGCAGTTTCAACCAGCAGAATTACTAGCCGTAACACCACCACAAAGCCCTGCTCAGAAGTTGGAAAAAGCGTGGCTGCCAAGCCAAATACCGCTTGGCACACCGGCGGATATACGGAATAGTAATGTGGTGAATTCAGGCGCGGATACCAGTTGCGCAACTGCTCCAGAACGGCAGGTGGCACGGCTCCTGTACTAGTTGTCGTCTGGGGTTCAACCGCTTTATCAATCAATTCATCGGGCCGAAACTGGAAGGGATTCAGGCCGTGCGTCACGAGAGTGCCATCCCAGCGGAAGCGGTGATAATCGTCGGAGAGCTGGGGTAGCGCCGGGAGCCAGAGCAGGCGCAGAAGCAAGGCCAGTACTAGGCCTTGGCGGAGCGGCAACTCGCTTTTTACTAGTCCAACATACGCCCCAAAGGCCACGGCCACTAACCCTAGCAGCAAGCCAAAACTGGTGCGCGGAGTGGCATACGCCAGCAAGCTGTAAGCGCCCGCACTCAACACAATCAGCAGGCTGCGACTAGCAAAGCTCACGGGCAAGGCAATAGAAGGAAGTGGAAAATCAGAAAGAAACCCTGCCGAGAGGCATCAGGCCGCGTGGCGCCAGGAGTAGTAAAATACCAGACCGTAACCCGTGGCCAGCAGCAGATGCGTAGGCAAAAGCCCGTACTCCTGCAGGTAGATGCCCGCCCCGATGCCCCCCACAAAGTACAAAAACAGCAGCCCCTCTAGCAGCGTGAGGCCACTGCGCAGCCGGCTGGTGCGGTACCGGGTTTGCCAGGCACTTTGCCCCTGGAGCAAGCCTAGCTTCGGGGTGCGGATAAAGGCCGTGCGCTGACCCATAAACCCCAGCACCACGGCCCGTGCGTTGTGTAGCCCCAGGCCCATGGAGAAAGCCAAAAACAACAGCAGGTGCGCCACAAACCCCGGCCCCGAGCGAAGTTGCCGGTCGAGAGCGGCGCGCTGCCAGGCGGTCCGGAAGTAAAACACCAGGGGTACTAACGTAACCAGAAACAAGGAGGCCATATAGAACGCCGGCCGCAGCTCCGGCACCCGGGCCCGCACCACCACGAGCGGCACACTCAGCACCGATAGTAGCAGAATGGCCACGAATACTGAGCTGTTCAGCAAATGGAACGTAGCCTGCAAACGGGTGCGCCACGGGAAAGCAGAGCGCCACACTGCGCCCAGGTGCTTGCGGGCGGTTTCAGCGCCGCCCTTGGTCCAGCGGAACTGCTGCGACTTAAGGGCATCCATGGCGGCCGGCAGCTCGGCGGGGGCCGCTAGGTGCGGTAGGTAGCGGAAGTGCCAGCCCCGCAGCTGGGCCCGATAGCTCAGGTCTAGGTCTTCGGTTAGCGTATCGGCGTGCCAGTTGCCGGCATCCTCAATGCAGGCGCGGCGCCAGATGCCGCCCGTGCCGTTAAAGTTCAGGAAATGTCCGCCGGCTTCGCGGCCCACCTGCTCCACGTAGAAATGCGCATTTAGCCCAAACGCCTGCAGCCGGGTGAGCAGGGAGTCCTCTTCGTTCAGGTGGCCCCACCGCGTTTGGACCACGCCGGTGCGCGTGTGTTCCGCGTCATCCAGAAAGAAGTGCGGCACTGCCTGGCTCAGAAAATCGGGCGGGGGCACAAAGTCGGCATCGAAAATGGCAATCAGCTCCCCATCGGTTAAGGTCAGGCCATGGGCTAGGGCACCGGCCTTAAAGCCCGTCCGGTTGGGGCGCCGCACGTGGTCGATGCACAGGCCCTGGGCCCGGTAGTGCGCCACACGGGCCGCGGCCAGCGCCACGGTTTCGTCGGTAGAGTCATCGAGCACCTGAATATGCAACCGGTCGGGTGGGTAGCTCAGGGCCGCGCAGGCATCAATAAGGCGTTCCACTACATACAGCTCATTGTAAATAGGGAGCTGAACCGTCAGGCGGGGCCAGGTAGCTGGTGGGGCCGGGGTGGGGTGGGGAGGAGCCGCATACGCTTGGCGTGCCAGTCGCGTAAGCTGCCACTGTGCCACGCTAAATCCCAGCAGCAACAGCAGGCACAGGCCATAGAGCACTACCAGCAACAGGGACAAAACAAGCATTACGCGAAGAGAAGTAGAACTAAAGAAGCGGGTTGTAGCCGGGGCAAGGGCTAGTGAAGCAGAAAGGGCACAGGTTATAAATACCGGAAAATCGTCCAGAGAATTTTATAGCCAGCCCCCAGCGTCCCCTTCACCGTGCCTGAAACTTTACTGACCCCAATGCGGCGGCGGTAGCGCACCGGCACCTCGGTGCAGCGTAACCCCAGCTTCGCGGCTTTTAGCTGCATTTCTACTGTCCAGCCATATGTGGTATCCTGCATGCCAATACGCTGCAACGCCTCCCGCCGGATTGCCCGAAATGGCCCCAGATCCGTGAACTTGGCCCGGTACAGCAGGTGCAGCAAGCTAGTGGCCAGCCAATTACCGAAGATTTGCTGGGGCAGCATGGAGCCGGATTCCCGCTCACCCAGGGCCCGCGAGCCGATTACTAGGTCGGCTTCCTGGCGCAGCAGCGGCGCTACCAGTTGCGTCATATCGGCGGGGTAGTCGGAATAGTCGCCATCCAGAAACACCACAATATCAGGCTGCTCCGGAGCCGGCCGGTTAAAGCAGCGGGCCATGCCGGCCAGGCAGGCGTGGCCGTAGCCGGGGCGCGGCTCGTGCACTACCGTAGCGCCGGCCGCCGCCGCCACAGGCCCCGTCTGGTCTGAGGAGTTATTATCCACCACAATCACCTCCCGCACCAGCCCGGCCGGAATTTCAGCCAGCACCCGGGCAATGGATTTCTCCTCATTATATGCCGGAATGATGACGTCGATGACGGGGGGAAGCGGCGCAGTAGAGACGGTCATGAAATTACAGCTTGAGCCCGCAAAGATGCGCAACTGTGCTGCTTTCCTCTTCACGACGCGCCCACAAACCTACTGGGCTCGTCAAATGAACTGCGTCGTAATGAAACAAGGCAACATTTTCTAGAGTTAGTATTATTGAACCTTGCGCATATGGCGCACTCTGGACCTCGCTATTGAGTGTTCGGGCTTACCATTTGTACGTTTGTGGCTGTTGCAGAGCCCTTGCTCTTGTAAGGCTACCAACTAGTACCCCACGAGTTTACTGCCTTGCCATTACCTGTTGTTATGAACACATTGCCTGATTCCCTTATTCCGCCCGACGACCAAGAGCGGCTCCAAAGCCTGCACTACTACCAAATAACTAACACAACCCCCGAGCGCATTTTCAACGAGTACGTGGAGCTGGCTGCGCAGGTGTTTAACCTGCCAATTTCTTTGATTTCACTGATTGATGAGCACAAGGTCTTTTTCAAGGCCAACCTAGGTTTGCCTGGCCTGGAGCAGTTACCCCGCACTGATAGCTTGTGCTCGGCGGCCATTCTGCAGAATCAGGTGCTGTCCTATAAGGATCTGAACGAGAATAGCTGCCGCCTGATTAACCCCGATACAGCTCAAGAAGCGGGGTTGCGCTTTTATGCCGGCGCTCCGCTGCACATGCCTGATGGCAGCAACATTGGCACCATGTGCATCATTGGGCGGGAGCCACGTGAAATTACCCCCGGCGAGGAAAAGCTGCTGATGGCTCTAGCGGAATTGGTTAGCCTCACCATCTCGCTGCGCCAATACTTTCTTTCCAGCAACCGGGAATCAGACTGGCTCGTGACGCAGGCCGAGATTCAGGAACTGCTGCACGACCAGGCCGCCATGGTCCGCTACCTCACTGCCCGCCTCGGAACCCTCACTTACAATGCGGCGGAGTTGGAAGCGGCTCAGAACCGGCTGACCCCGTTGCGCAACCTGCTCACGAAGCGGCTGGCGGAGTTTGCCGGTGTCCTGACCGAATAATCTGATTATCCCTCGTATTTCCGATTCATGTCCGGTTTGTTTCAGAGCGTATTGGAGCGCGCCCGCCAGGAAAAAAAGCTGTTGAGCCTGCGCACCAGTCATACTGAACCTGGCCGCTTTGCCATAGGCTACGTGTTAAGCTTCTCAGAGGAGGTGGTGATGCTGCGCGTCATCAACCGCGACGGGATGCCCACGGCCATCCAATCGTTCAGTATGATGGATGTGTTTCAGCTGACCTTTAACGACCAGTACACCCGGCACGTAGAGTTCAAGGCCGATAACCTGGATAAAGTGTACGGCGGCATGAAGTCGCCGGCTTTCCTGGACGAGCCCGACCTAACGATGCAGCTGATGCTGGAGCGGGCCCTCCAGGCCGGGCAGCTGGTGAATGTGTACACTCACCTGGGCCTGAATTACTACGGTTACGTGCGCCAGTTAAGCCCGGAACAAGTCTTGTGGAGTGCTTCAGCGAGTACGGCACACCCGATGGGCTGACTGTATTTCGCCTCGAAGACATCCGCAATTTTATCTGGAGCAACGAGGATACCCGCGTGCTGGAACTACGCCTGAAACAGAGCGGCGCCGCCCAAGGCTAGCCCCTCCCCAGCCTCAAACCCCTGGGTACTGAGCGCAGGCCTACCAACTCTTTCCCTATGTCCAAATTCTTGTTCGGCCTAGTATTCACCCTGGTGCTACTGGCTTCCACTGCACAGGCTCAAACCGCAGCGCCCGCTTCCTTGAACGCTACCCTCGAGGGCTACGAGTACCCGTATCCGGTAAAGTATTTGTCGCTTTCTCTGGAAAGCCAGCCGGTGCGCATGGCGTATATGGAGGTAGCGGCCGGCCGCAAAGCCAACGGCCGCACCGTGGTGTTGCTGCACGGTAAAAACTTCTTCGGAGCCTACTGGCGCGAAACCATCAAGGCCCTGGCCGCAGCCGGATTTCGGGTTGTAGTACCCGACCAGATTGGCTTTGGCAAGTCAGATAAGCCAGTAATTCAGTATTCGTTTCATCAGCTGGCCCACAACACCAAACGCCTGCTAGATACGCTGGGCGTGAAAAAGGCCGTGATTGTAGGCCACAGCATGGGCGGCATGCTGGCCACGCGGTTCGCCTTGCTGTACCCGGAAATCACGGAAAAGCTGGTGCTCGAAAACCCCATCGGGCTGGAAGACTACCGCCTGGGTGTGCCCTTCCAGACGGTTGACCAAACCGAAGCCACCGAGCTGAAAAGCTCTGAAGAAAGCATCCGGAAGTACCACGCCACATACTACCCCCACGGCTACCCCAAAGCCCATGACGAGTGGCTGCTGCCCCTGGCCGCCCAAACCCGCCACCCCGACTTTCCGAAGGTTGCCCGCGCCAACGCCCTCACGTTTCATATGATTTACCAGCAGCCCGTGAGCTACGAGTTCAGCCGCGTAACAGTACCCACGCTGCTCATCATAGGGCAGGACGACCGTACGGTGGTGGGCAAAGGCCTGATTAAAGACCCGGCGGTACTTGCTAAAATGGGCCAGTACCCAGAGCTAGGCCGCCGCACCGCCGCGCAAATAAAAGGTGCCAAACTGGTTCCACTAGCCGGTGTAGGCCACATTCCGCACCTGGAGGCACCCGCCAAGTTTCAGGCGGCGCTGCTGGCGTTCCTGAAGTAAGAGCTACTTCCGATTGGGGTACGATACTTCACTCACGCACCGAAAGCCAATAGTAGGCGCTGGGCCGCTGTAAGTGCCGCGCGCTTTAATGGTACAGGCTTCCAGCGAATCAAGGTAGCTGCCGCCTTTTGTGACTCCGGGCTCTTGCACCATTTCCGCAGCGTTGCCGAGTTGATGAAAGAGGCCAAACGGAGAGGCCGCATAGGAATAAACATAAACGGGAGTGGGCGCTGCAAGGAAGTAAGGAGCGGTTAAGTCTCGGTGCTGAATAGTAGGAAGTAGCGGTTTTCTACGATTAAATACCTGAATATCCTTTTTAATCTGCTGCACCGACTCAGGGCTCCGAGACCGGGTTTTTAAGTATAAGGCCGCGTTAGGATTCACCTGAACATTCTGTTCCAAGCATGTAGTGCCAAAGGGCTGTCCCGAAACCGCACCGGCTGCATATTCCCATTCGGCCTCAGTAGGAAGCCGGTAAGTCACGCGCACATAATCGGTGGCCAAGGTATCTGGTAATGTATTGGCGCGGTTGGGCTGGCCTTGCCAATAGGCAGTAGTAACTTGGTTGCTTCGCCACTTGCAGTATGCCTGCACCTGCTCGTAGCTGATGCCAACCACCGGGTAAAAATGATAGAAGGGATTAAGGAAGTAGTCCGGTACTGGTAAGGCCGATTTGCTGGGCCACATTTGTGCTGCTAGCGCTGCTTTTCCCTCAAATTCTAACCGACGAATGAACTGTTGCCAGGCTAGGTTGCTTACTTCTGCCTCATCTGGCCGAAACGCCACGCCTGCCAGCAGTACATTGCCTGGGGCGAGCAACGTATTACTAGGCAAGGCTTTAGCGCTAGCCTGTAAACGGGCTAGGGTATCCTTGGTAGTAAACCGACATGCAGCCATTTTAACTACCTGAAAGTCAGGTAGACCTTTGTAGGCGCGCTGGAGAGGGCCTTCTATATCAATGGGGCCCGGTGGAAGGGGTTGCAACTCTTCATCGGGCCAAGCGGTAA
This sequence comes from Hymenobacter seoulensis, assembly GCF_054780535.1. Lineage (NCBI taxonomy): Bacteria > Pseudomonadati > Bacteroidota > Cytophagia > Cytophagales > Hymenobacteraceae > Hymenobacter > Hymenobacter seoulensis. Next base: position 596,379 of record NZ_BAAGWD010000001.1, on the reverse strand, counting down.
GTCCTTGGCCAATAATAGCTAAGCCCGTGTCGGGGCTATAGCGGCCTGGCATGTTACTGGAGGGCGACACTGCTACGCAGCTCACTACTAACCCAGTGATCAGCAATGAGAAGGTATAGGAAAGCAAAATTCGCATAAGCGAAAACTACGGGTTTAACTTAAAATCCGTAGGCTTTCGGCCGAAATAAGCTGCGAGCCTTGGTAGCGGCCGTCCTGCGGGCCGTTTTCGAGGTTGAGTACGCCTCGGGGGCAGACGGTGCTGCACACGCCGCAGCCCACGCACGCCGCCCGAATGATGGGCTCGCCGCGCTGCGCATATTGCTTTACATCAATACCCATTTCGCAGGCGTTAGAGCAGTTACCACAGGAAATGCACTGGCCGCCATTGGTAGTAATCCGGAAGCGAGAAAAGTGCTTTTGCAGCAGGCCTAGGTAGGCTGCCATGGGGCACCCAAAGCGGCACCACACCCGGTTACCTAGCAGGGGGTAGAAGCCCACGCCAATCACTCCCGAAAAAACGGAGCCAATAGCAAAGCCATAAAAGCGCGAAAGGGGCTCGGTAATGGGTTGCAGAAACGGCGCCGCACCCGAAGCTCCCAGCCACAGCAGCGCCGTGAGCAGCACAATAAACACCAAAATGGGGTAGATAAGCCGAACTTCCCAGCGCCAAGCGTTGCGGCTTTTATCGGAAAGATGCCGGTAAGGGTCGCCGGCAGTTTCGGCCAGGCCGCCGCAGCCGCACACCCACGAGCAGTACCAGCGCTTGCCGTAGAAGTAAGTGAGTATCGGCGTGGCCACAAACGACATGACCGCGCCCCAGAACACCATGAACACGCCCAGCCCAGGTCCGCCATCTTTCAGCAAATAGCTGACGGTGCCCGGAAACAGATAATCGTATTTCAGGGGCCAGAAGTAGCTGAAGTAGTATTCGGGTTTTTGCAGGGCTAGTAGTAAGCCGGGCAGCAGAAAGGCAAACCCCAGCTGGAAAAACATCACCGATACCGTTCGGATGCGGTGGTAAGGGGAGTGGCGGTATTTCCAGAGGGCGCGGCCGCCCATTACTAGCACAGCCAGCGTGTAGAAGGTGCCGTAGAGAAACCACTGGTCGGAGGGGCGGTGGCGCAGGGCGTGGCTGGCGGGGTCGAGGGCGTGTACTAGCTGGTTGAGTGGGCCGAAGTTGCCCTGGCCATCGTCGGAGCTAAACCAGTACAGCACCACATAAAACCCCGTGAGTACTACCGCCGTCAGCCAGGCCAGCGCGCCACGGCCGGTGCTGGAACGTAGCCACAGGTTATCCTGGCGCACTCCGGCGGGCTGTCGGCCAAACTTGAACGCGGCCCAGCCCAGGGTTCCGGCACTGAGCAACCCTAGGGCCGCGTAAAAGCACAACCGGGCCCGCACGGCATCGGCATCAAACGCCACAGGTAGCAACAGCAGCAACCCCAGGCCCACCAGGGTCAGGAGCAGCTTTTCAGCGGCTGATACCGGAGTAAGCGGCGCCGCTTCCGATGGAGCAAGAGTACGAGTCAGCATACAGTAGCGAGAGCAGGAAAGGGCAGAGAGGTAAGCCAAGCAGAACGAATTCCGGCAATAGCCTACGGCGGTTGGGCAGGTTGAGAAGCCTAGTGATGGTGGTGCTGGTGCGGATCCTGGGGCTTGCCAAACAGGTTCAGCAACGAGCCGAAAATGTAGAGGCCCAGCCAGCACAGGTACAGCCAGTTGTAGCCCTCGGGCTGAGGCTGTTTCAGCAGACTGATAATTAGTTGCGCGGCCCCACTCATGACAGCGCCCACTAGGGCTATGTACTGAAAGCTGTTGAGGGCGCTGGGCCGATAAAGTTTAGAAAAATCCATGCGGAGCAAGAAATAGAAAAGCCTAGGCCGAAAGATACACCAAACCCAACGGGCGGTCAGGAGTTCAGGGCGCGGAAAGAAAACAACCCTTTGCGGCGACGCAACACTACCTGGTGCTGCGGAAACTGCTGGTTGAAGGCTACCACAATAGCCGCTTCGTAGGTTCGGAAAAACTCGGGGTCGAAGTTGGCGGCGCCCAGCTGAGCCAGCACGGTGGTTACGGGTGTTTGGGCGCGCAACCACTGGTCCCATACGTCGTGGCGCTGACGCAGGCCCAAGGCATTCATGCCCGTTACGGCCAGGCTAGCATCGGCCTTAAAGTTCAGGCGCAATAGGTGCTGGCCGTTGGGGTGTTGCCAGCAGAATGTGTGTTCACCCGTAGGCAGTTGCGGCGGCACGCGGCCATAGGTCTGGAATTCGAGGTCGAAAAACTTAGCCGAGTTGTACCAGGGGCCGCGCTGGTAGGGGGTAGGCTGCCCGCAGATGGTGTGTGCCACCGTTTCGCCTTGGTGGCGGCCGGTGTACCAGAGCTGCTCCACGGCTGCTTCGCCTGCCGGCAGAAAGCGGTGCTGGGCACAGTCGCCGGCGGCGAACACATCCGGCTGGTTGGTTTGCAGCAACTCATCTACCAGAATGCCCCGGTCGGTTTCCACGCCGCCCGTGCGCGCTAGGGTCACATTCGGCTCAACCCCCACGGAAAGCCCCACCCACTGACACGCCATTTCCTGGCCCGCAGTGGTACGTATGGCCCGCACGCGGCCGGCCGCATCCGGCAGTATTTCAGCTAGCTCAGTAGTATAGTGCACCTGGATATGATGCGCCCGCAACTGCCGATGCACGAGCGCGGCTTCCTCGGGCGGCAGCACCGAGCCCCAGTAATGCGTGTCGCGCACCAGTAGCGTAACTTCTATGCCTTTGGCGCTCAGCATCTCGGCCAGCTCCACACCAATCAGGCCACCACCTACTACCACCGCCTGCCGCACGCCATGGGTTTCGCGCGTCATCCGTTCCAGATCAGGCAGCGTTACTAGGCCCTGCACCCCGGCCAAGTCCTGCCCTGGCCAGGCGGCGCGCCGGCCCACGGAGCCCGTGGCTAGCAGCAGCTTGTCGTACAGGATACTAGCCCCCGTACTGAGCTGAACCGTCTTTTGCTCCGGCACAAAGCTAGTGGCCGTGGCGTGCACCAGCTCCAGGCGGTTTTCTTGCCAGAACCAGTCTTCGTAGGGCTTGATATCCTGGAGGCGCATGTGGCCTAGGTACACGTACATCAGGGCGGGCCGGGAGATATGGTGCGGGCTTTCCTCCGATACCAGCGTAATGCGGGCTTCGGGGTGCAGACGCCGGGCCGTGAGGGCGCACGTAACGCCCGTGATGCCGTTGCCGATGATGACCAGATGCATGAAAGCAGAATTATAAAAAGCGGGTAGCTCGCCAAAGCTACGCCGTAAGTCCGGAAGTGGTTCTGGCTGGCTCAGAACTCCAACCTCGGGTAGCAGCAGCCGTACAGGTATAGTATCCACCACTTAAACTGACCCTTGCATGATAACGCCGCAAAACGAAGTCGATAACGATAATGAAAACCAGAACCTGGCGGAAAATACCGCGAACGTAACTCCTTATAACGAAGAGCAGGAAAAGGAGAAAGAGTTTAAAAAGATGATGAGCAACGGCAAGGAAGCCAACGACCCGACGGCGTTTCGCCACACCGGGGCCCGCGGCTACACCCAGCGCTCCGACCAGAAAGACCAGCTCGAGAACCTGCACATTAATGGAGCCGAAGGCGTGCCGCAGGGTGGCAACGAGCACCACGAAGCAGGCGAGCAGGCTAGCGGCCCCGGCTTCGAAACCGAAGGCAGCTATGAGCTGGACCACAAGCTCCGGACCCGTGACCAGGAGTTCGGCGAATCGGCCCCGAGCGGGCCGGCTACCCCAGTGCAGGAGTAAGCCCCGGCCAGCCAGTAGCATACCCCAGCTTACCGCAAACGCCCGTTAGGTTCCAGTAATGGGAACTTGACGGGCGTTTGGTTGCAGAATGTACCTGAAAAAGTGCATTAGAATGCCTAATTGGCAAGAAAACAAATTCCAGAAAGAAGAAATTGAAATTAGGTTAGTGGCAGATTTTGCTTTTATCTTTAAGGGCCGATGCTGTTTTTGTGGCCTTTTAAACTCCAGTTGAAGGTGCTTTGGCAGGTTTCGGTGGTGCAATTCCCACTCTGCTCTTTTTTTAATCAAACCCGGTATGGATGCCAACACTACTACCCCTATTGAAGACCAAGATCAAGCAGCTCAGGAGCTAATCAGCGAGGAAGAAGAGCTTTCCTCCGGCAACAGCCGCCTGGCCCTTATTGTCGGCGCTATTTTGGCGTTGGTTATCCTGGGCTACGTGCTGCTGCCCGCCCAAACTACTCGCCGTATTGCTAACGCTATGCCCATTATGGAGCTGGGCGAAGCTACCGTAACGGGCACCCGCATTAAGGAGGAGGCGCCGAAAGAAGCGGCCGCTGACCAGGAGGAAGACGAGGACAAAACCACCCAAGACGACAAAGAGAAGCTCTCGGCAGCTGCCAAGGCCGCAGCGGCGAAGGCGGCAGCGGCTAAGAGCCCAACCGGTGGGCCCGCTGCTGCTCCTGCCAATGAGCAGCAGGAAGCCGTGGCTGCGCCCGTGGCCGTAGAGGCAGTACCCGAGGCTCCGGCCGCCGTGGAAGCCGCGCCCGCCAACGTAACCGTTTCGGGCCGCATCCTGGACGAAAACGGCCGTCCGCTGGCCGGCGCTACGGTTATGCTGAAAGGCTCGCGCAAAGCAACCGGCACTGATGCCAACGGCAACTACAGCCTCGAGCTACCCGCCGGCGACAACACGCTGGTGTATGGCTACGGCGGCTACGAAGACCAAGAACTGCGCACCCGTAACGTGCATACGCAAAACGTAACCCTGGTTCCGCGCGAAGGCGCCAAGCGTCGTCGTCGCTAGGTCTGGTTAAGCCACAAACCCTAAAAAAACCCGCTGAAATAGTTTCAGCGGGGTTTTTTAGGGTTTGTGGTGTTTTTATGCCCTAGTCGGGAGCATTATCAGCGAAGCGCTTGCGGAATAGGAAGTAGACCGGCACGCCCAGGGCAACTAGCAGCAGCCCACGCCGCGAAAACTCTGCTGTGTCGGGAGCTACCAGCAGGATAATACAGAACGCTGAAGCCAACAGTACATAAATACCTGGTAGCACAGGGTACCCCCAGGCCCGGTACGGGCGCGGCGCCTCAGGGCGGGTGCGCCGCAGTACAAAAATGCCAATGATGGTAATGACGTAAAACAGGATTACCGAGAACATAACGTAGTTCAGCAGCTGGCCATATGAGCCCGAAAGGCACAGCAGGCTGGCCCATAAGCACTGCGCCCACAACGCCCGGCTGGGTACACCAGCGGCATTTAGGCGCGCAAGGCCTCGGAAAAACAACCCGTCCTTCGCCATAGCATAATAAGCGCGGGCGCCGGAAAGAATGATGCCGTTATTCGCCCCAAAGGTGCTCAGCATAATCAGCACGGCCAGCACAATGGCGCCAGCGGGCCCGAGCACGTGTTCGGCCACGGCGGTTGCTACCCTATCATCGGTGGCATACATGATGCCCCGGCCCGCTAGGGTAGTAGCATCGGGTGAGCCAGCGAGCGGCAGCACCAGCAGGTACACAATGTTGGAGAGGATGTACAGGGCCGTTACGATGGCCGTGCCTAGGGCCATACTGCGCACCAAGGTCCGCTCGGGGTTTACAATTTCTTCTCCGGCAAACCCAATGTTGTTCCAGGAGTCAGAGGAAAACAAGGAGCCCGTCATGGCCATACCAATGGCTACTACCAGCCCCGACATGCTCAGGGGCATCGGAGAAAAGGACATGCCAGGGGCGGGGTGGCGCACCGCCGTCCACATATCCTGGAAGTTGGCCTGCACCGCCTCGGCATTCAGGCCCAGGGTAAGGCCGCCCAGAATAAGCAAGGCCAGCGCCACCAGCTTCGTGGAGCCCAGCACGTTCTGGATCAACTTACCGGCCCGCACGCCCCTGGCGTTGATGGCCGTGATGCCGATGATGAGGATAATGGCCAGCAGTTGCACGCTGCTGAACTCAAAGGTGTAGCTGCCGATGCCGGGCAAGGAGATAGGCTCTGCCTTGAAGAGCACGTTCTTCACGCTGAACCACGGCATGAGTACGCCGGTAAACTTGGCAAATGCTACGGCTACGGCAGCAATAACCCCCGTCTGGATGACCAGAAACAACGACCAGCCATAGAGGAAGGCCACTAGTTTGTTATAGGCCTCGCGCAGATACACGTACTGGCCGCCTACTTTCGGGAACATGGAAGCCAGTTCGCCGTAACTGATGGCCCCCGCCATGGTAATCACGCCGGTCAGCAGCCACACCACCAGCAGCCAGCCACTGGAGCCAACCTGCCGCGCAATGTCGGCGGAAACGATAAAAATGCCGGAGCCAATCATGCTCCCCGTCACAATCATGACGGCATCAAACAGCGTAATGGCCCGCTGAAATTGGCCTTGTTTCTCAGACATACAGGAAGAGTAGGAAGTGTTTCAGGCCGGAAGATAGAAAACTGGCTTCCAAACCTGGGCTTTACCGTACAGCTACTTCGTCTACTCCCGCCCGAATCCCTATTTTTGCCCGCCCACCTTTGGTTTCTGCATGTCGCAACGAGTACTGGTATTCTTAACGGGTCTGTTGCTACTAACTGCCCTGGGCTCGTATGTGTACTACCGCCGCACCGTGGCGCGCGTGCCCGTTGACCCCTGGTCGTTGGTTCCGGATAATGCCGTGCTGGTGGCCGTCACGCGCGACCATACCACGCTGGTACGGCACCTGAAGGAAACCCAGCTCTGGGACAACCTCACGGCCGTACGCTACTTCCAGCAAGTTGAGGACAACCTCGTCATGGCCGATAGCCTCACGGGCGGGCGCAACGTGGTGCTGCGTTTCCTAGGCCGAAAGCGGGTCTTAACCTCCCTGCACGTGATGGGGCCCGGCCGGTTTGATGTGCTGTTTCAGGTACCTATTGGCAGTGTACGCGAATACCGGCAAGTGCGCAGCCTGCTGGAGGGGCTGGGCCGAAGCGGCAGCTTTCAGGTAACCACCCGCGAGTTTCTGGACCAGGTACTTACCGAGGTACGGCCCCGGGAAGGCGGTGAAGGCGTTACCATACTCAACTACCGCAATCATTTGCTGCTGAGTGCCAGCCCCACGTTGGTAGAGGCCGTGGTTAGGCGTCTGCAAACTCCCGACGCGCCCACCGTGGCCGCTGAGTTTCAGAACACCGACTACTTTAAGCTGCGCGATGTAGATGCCACGTTGCTGCTGAACCAGCGCCGGCTACCTCACTTGCTAGGGGTGTTTTTCCGGCAAGAGCTAGGTTCCGAAATGACCTCCATTGCCAGCTTGGCCCGCAACGAAATGACGGAAATGCGGCTGGCCGGCAACAAAGTAGCCTTCACGGGCTTCGCTAACCCCGAAACCACCCGCGACGGCCTGCACCAACGCCTGGTTGGGCAGCCCGCCCAACGCCTGCATATGGCCGAGGTGTTGCCCCTGCGTACGGCCCTAGTGGTGCACCTGGGCCTTGGCAAAGCCGCCGTGCTGCGCGGCCCCCGGCCCGCACCCACCCCTGCCGACTCGCTAGCGCCGGCTGTGCAGCCACTGCTCGATAGCCTCACGGCACAACTTAGCCAGGAGGTAGCATTATGCTATCTGGCTACGTCCTCGGCGCGGGTGCGCCCCGGCAAGCTGGCCATTGCCTACACCGCTACCCCGGCCCAGCTAAGCATTCTGTTGGGGCAGCTGCGGCGCCTAGTAGGAGAGAGCCCATCGTTTGTGCGGGTGGGGCCTTACCAGATATACAAGGCTGGTGTGCAAGAGCTGCCGCAGCAACTGCTGGGGCCTATGTTTAAAGGGTTTGCCCAGCCCGTGGTAGCGCAGGTAGGAAACTACGTGGCCTTTGGCGATGACGAAGCTGCGCTGCGCCAGTGGCTGACCGATGTAGCCGCCGGCGAGGTCTGGACCCGCTCCCCAACGCAGGTAGCCTTTCTGCAGGAAACCCAGCCGCTGGCCCGCCTGAGCGTGCTCATGGACACCCGCAACTGCTGGAACCTGCTGTTGCGTGGCTTACAGGAAGAGCGCCGGGCCGGGTTGCTACGCAATGAATCCTTGTTTAAGCGCTTTCCTCAGATCTCTTTGCAGTGGGTGCCCGCCGCCAACGAGCAGGAGCCCGATGCGCAGTACTTCACGCAGTTTGTGCTGCGGCATCCGGCGGTAGGGCCCGCCGTAGCCCGCCCCCAGAATCCGAACGGTACGGGCAGCGTGCTGGATTTTAAACTGCCCCTCAACAGCTCGCCGGAGCTGGTAACGGTAGCGGGCGCCAAGCTGCCCGGCGTGCTGGTGCAGGATACGGCCCAGGTGCTGCACTACGTAACCCCCGACAACGTAGTAGCCTGGTCTGATACGCTGCCCGGGCCGGTGGTGAGCTCTCCGTACCGCATGCCGGGCGCAACAGGCTTTCTGCTGGCTACCCCCAACCAACTATTTCAATACAACAACAGCGGGCAGGTGCAGCCAAATTTCCCGCTGAACCTGCCAGATACGGTGCGGGCTACGTCCTTGAGCGTATCGCCGGCCAGCGGCAAAAGTCCGCAGCGGCTGCTGGTGGCGGGTGCCAGCGGCAACCTGTTCCTTTACGATACGCGGGGGCGGGCATACCCCGGCTGGCAGCCCAAGCAAATGGAGTTCCGGCTGGCCTCGCCGCCCCAGTACCTTACCATTGATGGCCGCGACGTGGTAGTGGTGTTGCTTGAGAATGGCTACATCTATGCCCTCGACCAAAGCGGCAGCACCTACCCTGGCTTCCCGATTAGTGTAGGGGCGCGGCTAGCCGGTGGGGTGCTGGTAGAGGCCGGCACTACCTTGCGCCGCACGCGCCTCACGGTGGTCAGTCAGCACGGCGAGCGGGTCAGCTTTACCCTGAGCGGCGATATTGTAGCTCGCAGCCGGGTAGCCACCTGGAGCCGTACTTCGGTATTTCGGCTTATTCCAGATCAGCAGCAGCGTAGCTACGTAGTGGTGCGCGAAGAAGGCGGGCGACTAGCCCTATTTAGCGCCTCGGGTCGGCAAGTGCTCAGCCAGACGTTCGTGACCTCGGCGCCGCGGTCGGTGCAATTTTTCAGCTTTGGCGCCGGGCGGGAGGTATATGCTCTCACCGAAATTGGGCCGGGCAAGGCATACCTCTACGATGCCCGCGCACGACTCATTGGGGGCCAGCCCTTCGATAGCACGGTACCCCAGGTTGGGCTCACCCACGACCCTAGTACGAATGTGTATCACCTTTTCCGGGTAGTGGCCAACGAGCTCCGCCGCACCGATGTACGCTTGGAGCAGTAGCTGAAAAGCCCAAGGCGGTTCGCGGAATTTACTACCCTAGTAAAACCTGCAAACCGCCTCGGGCTTTTGTCTTTTTAGCGCCTGGAAAGCCAGCCTTTTCGGTAAAAGTACGTGAGCTGCACTATCACAATAAGTGTCAGGACGCCCAGCAGAACCGGATAACCCCACGGACTGTACAGCTCCGGCATGTTGAGGGGGTTGATGCGTCCGTCGGGGGTTTCGCGCTGGAAGTTCATGCCATAGAGGCCCACCACAAAGCTGAGCGGAATAAAAATGCTGCTGATAATGGTCAGGACTTTCATGACCTCGTTGGCGCGGTTGCTCTGGTCCGACATGTAGAGGTCGACGAGGCTGCTCACGGTTTCCCGGTAGCTTTCGGCCAGGTCGAGGGCCTGAATGGCGTGGTCGTAGCAGTCCTGAAAAAACACCTTGATTTCCTCGGGCACTTCCTCCTCCGACATCCGAAGCAGCTCCGCAATCTTTTCCCGCTCCGGATACACGAGCCGCCGAAAACGAACAATATCCTTCTTGATGCGCAGAATCTGGCTGAGCACGCGCCGGTCGGGGCGGCCATGAAAGATGCTTTCCTCCAGCGTTTCCAAGTAGTCGCCGATGGCGGCCATGGTGGGGTAGTAGTGGTCGAGCACTACATCGGTGAGGGCGTAGGCCAGGTACAGCGGCACTCGCCGCCGGATGGAGCTGCGGCCCGAGCGTAACCGCGCCCGCACCGATTCTAGGCAGTCTTCGTAGTCATCCTGAAACGTGAGCACGTAGTTGTCGCCGGTGAAAATAGACAGCTGGTCGTCGTCAATATCGAGGCGAGGGGTAAACTCGGTCATGCGCGAGACCAGAAACAGGCCGTGCGTGGTTTCCTCCACCTTGGCCCGCTGGTAATCACCCAGCACGTCTTCCATTTGCAACGGATGAATTTCAAAGTCATCCTGAATGCGCTGCATCATGGCCAGGTCGTCGTAGCCCCGGATGTCAATCCAGTGTTTCAGCTCCGGGTGTTGTCGGAAAAAGGCCAGCAGCTCATCGTAGCTGGCATATTGGCGCTCTTCAAAAAACGTCTCGCTATAGGAAATCAGAACCAGGCGGGGCGGAAGCGAGTCCTCCCGGATAACTAAGGTGCCGGGGCGCTGGCCTACCTGCTGTTCCCGGGCCTGGCGCGTGGCGTCATGGTCAGCAACACCGCGCCCATGCAGCGGCCCTTCCTCGTCATCGTCAGGAGGGAAGGGTACGAAGGGCGCCTGGGGCGGAGCAGAAGAGGTGGAAGGGGGAGTCATGGGTAGAAAGCGGTAACCAAACAGATGAGGCAGTTTACGGGATTCAGCTTAAAAAGCGTTGTGCCGGGCCTGGTAAATTACGAGGGTAGCGGTAATGCCTGGGGTGGATGCGCGTCCGGTACCTAGCTTGCCTAGGGTAGCAGGGGCCGTAAACCTAGGCGGCCACGCTGGAAATAGTGGTACTTTCGTGCTCCTCTTCGCATAATTGCCCTGCTGTTGTTACCTCCCGCCGATGCTGCCGCTGTTGTGCCGCTACCAGGCCCGAACCCAGCCCACCTCTACGGAGTACGGCTCCTGACGGGCCTGGCGCAGCTGCCCGTCCGGCCCCTAGCATATACCCCTTGGCTATACCTCATGCCGGCTCATTTGGCCCGACAGCAGAGCCCCGGCGAGCGGCTGCATTTCTTTCTGGAAGATGAGGAAGCGAACCTTACGCTGGCACAGCTGCACGTATTTCTGAGTGCCGATGGCCAGCTTGGCCGAAGCCCCTGGCAAGCACCGTTCGGGGCCATTCAGGCGGCGTCGCAGGTATCGGCTGAGGTGTTGACGAGGTTTCTGCAGGAAGTTGAGCGTCAGCTAGCTGCTCGGGGCGTACGCCGCCTCACGTTGCGCCCCCACGCCTTTGCTTACGACGCGCCCGCCAGTGCCAGGCTTACGCAGGTGCTGCAGCGGTTGGGCTATGAGGTGGTACTGGCCGAAATAAACAACCACTTGCCGTTGCAACGCGACTTTGCGCAGCACCTGCACCCCTCAGAACGTCGGCGGCTGAAAAAGTGCGAACGACATGGCCTGCGGTTTGAGCAGGAGCCACCCCTACTTCTGCCTCTGGCCTACGAGTTTTTGCAGCGGTGCCGGGCTGAAAAAGGGCAGGACCTTTCGCTGCCACTGGAGCGGCTACAAGAGCTGTTTCGGGAGTTTCCTGATAACCATTTCCTGTTTTCGGTGCGCGATGCACAGGGTGAGTGGGCCGCCCTCACGGTTGCCATTCGGGTGAACGAGGAGGTGCTGTATAATTTCTACCCGGCTAGTCCGCTGGCTTACAATGCGTTTAGCCCGGTGGTGCTGCTGAATGCTGGGCTTCATGCCTTTGGGCAGGCTAGCAACATGCGCCTGCTCGACCTAGGAACCTCTACGCTGCCCGAGGGCCTCAACCAGCCGCTGCTGCAGTTTAAGCGCCATTTAGGTGGGGTGCCCAGCCTGAAGCTCACGTTTGAAAAGCAGCTGCGATAATATGCACTCGGTTTGAGCCTTTGTACGGCCTAGAGTGTAGGCAGCTGATTGAAGCAGGAGAGGTTTGAGCTGGCAGAAGGGCTAGTGCGGTCAGCGCGGCGTTGGTGCCTGTGCTATCTTGCAGCTCATGGCCGTTCCTGTTGCTCCATCTACTTCTCAGCCTGAAACCCGCGCGGCCGTACTAGGGCGCTTCCTGCGCGGATCGGTAGGCTCCGGAGTGGCAGTAGGAGCGCGCGCGGCCGGTGCGCTACTACTGAACAAGCTACTGGCCGTGTACGGCGGCCCGGGCGGACTCACGCTGCTGGCGCACTTCCAGAACCTGATGGCTTTGTTTACCACGCTGCCCAACGACGGGATTCATGTGGGCGTGGTGAAATACCTGGCGCCGCTACGGCCGGGCTCGGGCCGGTACCGTGCCTGGTTGGGGGCGGGGTTGGTGCTGAATGCCGGGGCTTTGCTGCTGGGTGCGCTGGCCTTGCTGCTGCTGCCAGGTCCATTGGTAGGCGTATTCCAGATGAACTTCGCGTGGACCTTGGGCCTTTTGCTGGGGCTAGTGCTGCTTACCGGGCATGCGTTTGTGGTATCGGTGTTGCTGGCGGCTGGGCGGCTGCAGGCGTATGTAGGACTTACGGTGCTGCTGAGTTTGCTGGGCCCGGCTGCAGTAGCGATGGTACTGGCCGGTAAGGCCTCCATCCCGATAGCGCTGCTAGCCTACCTGTTGGCCCAAGGCCTTACGCTGGGGCCGGCCTTGGTAGTGGCGGGCCGGGCCAAGCTGTTGCCCCCCTTGCGGGGCCGCGTAAGCCGTCAGACTGTGCGCACGCTCGGCCGGTTTCTGCTGATGGCTTTGAGCGTACTGCTTTTCGGAAAATCTATTGATTTCAGCTTGCGCGAAGTGCTTATCCGGCAACTCGGACTGGCGCAAACCGACCTCTGGCAGGCCGTGGCCAAGCTTTCTGATAACTACACCATGGTGTTTTCGGCGGTAATGGGCAGCGTGTACTACCCCCGGTTGGCCGCGCTAAGCACCCAGCCGGCCTTGCAGCGCCAGCTGGTGCGCACCGTGCTCAGTGCCCTAGCGGCTATCCTGGCCGTGGGGCTGGGCGCGCTGTGGCTGGTGCGGAGCTGGCTGCTGCCACTGCTGTTTGATGAGCGCTTTGCCAAAGCCGGCTTCCTGTTGGCACCCCAGTTGCTCGGCGATTGGGCCAAATTCCTGACCTGGACGCTGCTGTTTCTGATGATGGCGCAGGCTAAGGTGGGCCGATATGTGGCAGTGCAGGCAGGCTCGGCGGTGCTGTATGCTGCGCTGCTGGCGGTGTTGCTGCCCCGCTACGGCTTGCTAGGTGCACCCCTGGCGCATGCGGCCCGGTTTGGGGTGCTGCTGGTAGCTAGCGCTGTTTATTTTCGCGGATATCTGCGCCCCTGATGCATGGCTAGTTTCCCCGCTGCTTCTGAGCTTTCTGCCAATTCACCGCTGCCACTGGTTAGCATTGTGGCTACCTGCTACAACCACGCGCCCTTCCTGCGCCCTGCCCTCGACTCCATTCTGGCCCAGACCTACCCCAATATTGAAGTAGTGCTCCTGGATAATGCCAGTACCGATGGTAGCGCGGCCATTTTGCAGGAATACGCAGCGCGTTACCCCCACTGGCATCTCCAACTGCTACCCGAAAATATAGGCCTGTGCCGGGCTTTCAACCTGGGCTACCGGCGCACTTCCGGAGAATTTGTCGTTGATTTTGCTACCGATGATGTGCTGCTTCCTGAGCGCCTCACCCAGCAGGTGGCCTTGTTCCAACAGTTGCCGCCGCATGTGGGGGTAGTGTATTCCGATGCTGAGCTGATTGATGAGCAGGGCCGGCACCTGCGCTACCACATCCGCCGCGAGAACGGCCGCCTGTTTCCGCAGCCGGCTTCCGGGGAGGTGTTTGCCGAAGTGCTGCGGCGCTATTTCATTAGCACGCCTACCATGCTGATGCGCCGCGCTACCCTCGATGCACTCGGTGGTTTCGATGAGACGTTGTATTATGAAGACTTTGATTTCTGGGTGCGCGCCGCTCGCGACTGGCATTTTCAGTTTCTGGATGCCGTAACTACCCAAAAGCGGAAGCACCCGCAGGCCATGTCGGGCACGGCCTACCGCCCCAACGACCCGCACCTGGATTCTACGGTAGCTACCTGCCGCAAAGCCCTGGTGTTGTGCCGTACCGCCGCAGAACGGGAGGCGCTGGCCGTGCGGGCACGCTGGGAAATGCGCCAGTGCGTGCGCCACGGCAGCCATGCACACGCGCTGCAGTTTGCGGAGGTGTTGCGCCAAACCGGCTACTTCACCTTGATTGATCAGCTAGTACCCGCCTGGAGCCGCTGGCGTAGCTAACAGAGCAAGGCTTACTGGATCTGGTACAACGCCACGCGCCCATCCTGGGCTACTAGCCGCCGACTTGGAAACTTCGCCAGCACTTCATCCGCCGTATAGCGAATCACGTTAGGCACCAAATCATCATTACTGAGAATAGCGCGGTTGAGCAGGAGCCAGGTAGGGCGGCCAGCTACCGGCCGAAGCGTGTCGTAGGCAGCGTAGGGCAGAAAACGCAGCCCGGCCGGCACCTGAAAGCCGTAGGAAAAATCGTAGTTACGCAGCAGAAAGTCATCGGCCAGCACCACGCCGCCCGCTGCACCGCGTAGCTCGCGCTGCAAGAGCCGGTGCTGGGCAAAGTACTCCGAGCGGCTGGGTTTGGTAACAAAATACGCGGGCCGGATGCTCAAACTCAGCGCCAGTACTAGCAGGAAAAGTCTGGCAAACCCGGTAGTGCCCGGCCGCAGCCAGGGAAACCGCAGCGCGTATCGGCCACCAAGCAGCGCCACCGCCACCAAGTACAGCCCCGGCAGTCCATACAGCACCGAAAGGCTATTGTGCAGCCAGGCTGCCGCCGCCAGCAGCCCCAGCGTCAGCCAGCCGGCCCCGCGCCCCGTCCGGACGAATTGCTCCGCTCCGAAGCCAGCGGCCAGGCACAGCGGTGGCAGAATGGGCGTGAGCATGCGCGGCAGCAATGAATTGGGGTTGTAGTAGGTGAGGGAGGTGCTGCCTACCCAGTACAGCGCCAGCGAAGTGCCCGTCAGCGCCACCCAAAACCGCACCTCACTGCCCTGACTTTGACGCCATTGGCTGGCGGCTCGTACCGCCAACAGCACCGCAATGCCCAGCCCAATACCCACCAACATAGCCAGCGGCTGCCAGGTGATGCGGGCCCACAAGTCGGAGCGGCCGAGGGAGTAGTTATGGTGCTTGAGCTTTTCGTTGGTGTGCTCTACCACGTGCAGCGGGTACAGCGCGTCGTGGGCTACCAAATAATAGAAAGCAAAGTATAAGGCCAATAAGACAACGCCCGCTAGCAGACTGGCACTCCAGAACCGGAGGTGGCGGCGGTACCATACGTCGCGCACCAGCACCAGCGCATAGAAGGGGAGGTAGTAGGCAATGGTTTCCTTGCTGAGCAGGGCTAGGAAGCTGAGGAGGGCAAAGCCAATACCCCAGCCCACCGGAAAATTCTGCTCAGGGCGCCGGCCTACTACTAGGGCAGTTGCGCTGAATAAAGCAAAGAATAAGAGAATGTTATCGGGGTAAAGGTAATTCGTTAGATTAAGAGTAAAGTAGTGGAGGCCAAGCAGAAGTATAGCCACGCTGGCAGCCACAGGAGCGTGACGCCGGTACGCAAACAAGATAAGCCCGAGGGCCCCGAGCGTGCACAGCAGCGGCCAAAGCGTGGTGGAAAATATGCCAACGCCAAATATGTAATAGAGCAAGGCTACCGGCCCAAAAACCAGGAAGCGGTTGTGCAGCGGATTATGGTCATCGTGGCCGGGAGGCGGGGCCACCTGAAAGGTGCCAGATACCAGCTGATGGGCATAGCGGGCGTAGGCGTGGTCGTCGAAATCGTAAATGCCCTCGTGGGTAAACCAAAAATACACGAGCGTGAAAAGCCCGACGAAAACCAACGTAAGCGTAGGCAGATGAGAGCGTTGCAAGAAACCAAGCTACAGATGATACAAAACCCAAGTTGCTGCTAGCTGCTCAGCAGCCGCCAACCCAGGCCGCAGCAAGTTCCGAAAGAAATTGGGCTGACCGGCAGTGTATTTTGGCCTTATCGGTTTTGGCTACCTTGCGGCTTCTTCCTTAGCTAGTATATGTTTCGATATGAAAGCCAGAATTAATGAGCGTGAGGTGCAGTATTCAATTGAAGGAGACACGCACGCTCCCGACGACCGGGTGCTGCTGGCCCACAGCATTGACCTCTCGGCAGGGACTACGTGGGCGGCTGAGGGCTATGTAGTAGCGCCTTTCTTGGCGCCTGAACAGCAGGAGCAGTTGCGGGCCGGGCTGGAAGAACTAGTGCGCGAAGCTGTGCGAAATACCGGCCTGGAAGTGCCCCCGCACATGTCCATGGCCCTGTACCATCAGTTAATTGGCCATGATCAGGCTCGGCACTTAGAGGTGGTGCGGCAGCTCAAGGAAATTCAACAGGCGAAATTGCCGGTACCCGCCTCGGTGCTCGAGGCCCGGGTAAGTGAGCTTTGCGGCCGGCCAGTGCAGGCCCATAACCCCTTTGAGGAGCTGGAGGTGTTTCATATGCGCCTGGTGCGGCCCGGCCGCTCCGATAATAACCCCTTGCACCGCGACGTATGGCTGCCCGACTACGATGACTGCATCAACATTTACGTGCCCGTTTGCGGCAGCACGTCACAGTCCTCGCTGAGTCTGGTACCCGGCAGTCATTGGTGGCCCGAAAGCCGTACCAGCCGCACGCAGGGCGGGGCCGTGTACAACGGCGCTACCTATACGGTGCCCGCCGTAACCAGCGCCCCCACCGAGCTGCACCTAATTCGGCCCAACCCAGGGCTAGAGGAAGTACTGCTGTTTTCGCCCTACTTGCTGCATGGCGGGGCCGTAAATCTGAACGAGGACGAAACCCGCATTTCGCTGGAAATGCGCTTCTGGCAGAAATAGAACAGCCGGTTTAAAGCTCGCTAGGGCCTAGTAATTAGTTACTTGGCAATGGAAGTGCCGTTGGCTTCTAATTGGTACAGCTCTACACGCCCATCCTGAGCTACCAAGCGCCGGTGCGGAAACCAGCTTAGTACCGAGTCGGGGGAGTAGCGAATAAGCTTGCGCGTCAGCTCGTCGTTAGAAAGGGTAGCCCGGTTCAGGAGCAGCCATGCCTGTTGCTGCGGGCCTAGCTGCACCGAGTCGCGCGACCAGTACCGGCGGTATTGTAGGCCCGGGGGTACTCGAAAGCCATAATAGAAATCATAGTTGCCGATTAGGTAGTCATCAACAAATACTACACCCTGCGCCGGCCCGAAGAGGTGCTGACGGATGATGCGGTTCTGGGCAAAGTGCTCCGATACCGATGGCTTCTGCATAAAGTACACCGGGCGGATAGCCAAGGTGCCGGCCAGCATGGCCATGGTTGCCGCCGCCAAACCGGCCGAGCCTGGGGCCAGCAGAACCGGCCAGCGCCGCCAGCCCACGCCCAGCCCAACCACCAGCAAAAACAGGCCCGGCAGCGCATACACCACCGAAAGGCTGTTGCGTAGCCAGGCCGCCATGCCCAACAGCACTATTCCAGCCAGCAGCAGGGGCCAGCGCTGGTGCTGCCGCAGCAAGTAGCTGAGCCCAAAGCCAGCCGCTAAAGCCAGCGGCGGCAGCAGCGGCGTGGTCATGCGCGGCAGCAGCGTGATGGGGTTGTACTGGCTGAGCGAGGTGCTACCAACCCAGTACAGCAGCAAGGTGCTGCCCGCCAGCGCCAGCCAGTATAGCCGGTCAGAGGAGCTAGCAGGCGGGCGCGGGGTATCGTGGCGGGTTGAAAGCGCGAAACAGGCTAGCAGCAGCATGAGGCCCAGGCCTGTGCCTACCAGAAAGGCAGCTGGCTGCCAGGTGATGCGGGCAAGCAGTGCGGCCCGGTTTCCAACCAGATAGTTGCCTTCTTTCAGAAAGTTGTTGGTGTTTTCGATGAGGTGAACCCGGTAAAGTGCATCGTGGGTGTAGTACTGATAGAAGCCCAGATAAGCCGCCAATAGCACAGCGCCCACCGCCATTGCCACCCCCCAAAACCGTCCGTTCCGCCGGTGCCAAACATCAAGTAGGAGCACGCCGCCATAGAACGGCAGGTAGTATACAATCGTCTCTTTGCTGAGCAGCGCCAGGAAGTTGAGGCCGGCAAAACCGGCTCCCCAACGCACGCTGGTTTGCGAGTTCTTTCGACCTAGTAATAGCGCTGATGAGGTGCATAAGCACCAAAACATCAGTATGTTATCTGGGTATAAGTAATTGGTTAAGTTAAGTGTGAAGTAGTGCAGGTTTAAGAGAAGAATAGCGGTAGCGGCCACTACCGGTTCCTGCCTGCCATACAAACGCCAGATAACAAAAGCGCACCCCAATGTGGCCAGCAGGGGCCATAGCGTCGCGCTGAAAATATTGAGCCCGAACAGCGCGAAGAACACGGCCACCGGCCCGAAAATAAGTGGGCGTTCTTTCAGCGGGTCGTGGAGTAAGCCCAGCGGATCGGGTTCTACGCGGAAGGTGCCGGAGAGCAGTTGGTGCGCGTAGCGGGCATAGAAATAATCGTCGAGGGCATATAGGCCTTCATGAGTCAGCAGGAAGTAGGCTATCGTGAGCAGCACCACCAGTAGTAGCGCTAGCGTGGGAAGGCGGGTGAGGATTCGGTTCACGCTGCCAAGATAGGAGGTGAAGTCGCCTCGACGGGCATAACGAGTGAGGTCAGGAGCCCGCCGCACCCACTAGGGCAGCGTGCCGACCCGCCCCAACTAGCTATCTTGCGTGCTATGATGCTGCGCCGCTTCTCTCTGCTACTGCTGCCTCTGCTGTTACTACTGCTGAGCGGATTGGGACTGGGCGTGTACTACGAAACCAACGACGACCTGGCCATTGTGGCCCTGCTCCGGGGCAATACGGCCGCAGCACCCGTTGAGGATCTGCAGCTCTACTTTCATGGCTATGCCGCCGTGTGGAGCCGCTTGTACCAGGTTTTTCCTGCTGTGCCGTGGTATGCGCTTACGTTGTACGCACTGCTTTATGCCGCAACCGTACTGCTATTTGCGGTACTCCATCGGCTTTTAAGCCCTAAAATCGGTACATGGGCAACCTGGGGCTTTCTGGTGCTTTTCTTTGGCGTGGCGTGGCTGGAGCATGGCTTCTGGTTTAACTATATGAGGGTGCCGTTGCTGCTGGCGGGTACGGGCATTTTGTTTGCCGCGCAGCGCGCGCCGGCCCGGTGGGCTTTGGCGGTGGGGCTGGTTGCTTTTGCGCTTGCCTGGCTGATCAGGCCTAGTGCGGCGGTGTTGGGGGCGCTGGTGGCTGTGCCCGGCGCCTGGTGGCTGGCGCGGCTCCGGGCGGCTCCTGTCTTGGGCTTGGCCGCCGCGTGGGCCCTAGGGGGCGCATTATGGTTGAACCTCACTTGGAGCCCCGCGGCCGCTACCTTCCGGCGCCTCGATGTGCTCAAGTCTAATCTCCAGGATTTTCAGCTGAAGGCTCCGCCACGCCATCAACTTACCGCTTCCGATAGCCTGGCCCTGGCCGCGACCCAACAGTGGATGATGGCTGACTCTAGCCTCGTGAATGAAGCGGTGCTAGCACGGGTGGCACCTTTGCCCAGCCCCAGCTATTTTCTGCAGCACATTGCGCCCAGCAAATTTAAGGCTGTGCTGAGGCAAGTGCCCCGCGACTATTTTCCGATGCTACTGTTGCTAGCCGTTTCGGCAGGCCTGGCCCTGCGGCTGCCGGGGCAGCACCGCGTATTTGGGTTGGTGCAGCTGGGGTACCTAGTACTGCTGCTCGGGCTGGGTACAATCTTGAAGCTGCCCCCCCGGCTTACTCTGCCTTTGCTGGATTTCTGGGTGCTCAGCAACCTGGCGTATCTGTTTCAATCAATAGGAAAAAAGAGTGCGCTAACTCCTGCATATCGGGTGCTGCTAATGGTGCTGGGCGTAGCGGCAGTGCCGTATAGCTACAAAACGTGGCATCGGAGAGCGGTGCTAGGCCAGGAGAGGGCTCAAAACATGCAAATGCGGCAGGAGCTAGGTGTTGGCCTTACCGCAACGTCAGTAGTGGTTTCTGATGCATTTGAGCAGTGCTACAAGGCCCAGTCGCCGTTTGCAGAAACGGTTTTGCCGCCTGGCAAACTGCTATCGGTGGCAGGCTGGCCCACATTGCATCCCTCGCAACCGGCCCTGCGTCAGCACCTCACCGGCACCCGCGACTTTACGGGGGCTTTGCGGCGCCTAAGCACGCGGCCCATTGTAATTTGGCTCCTGACGCCAACCGGGGCCGCCATTCTTAACCGCCAACTGGCGTTGCGTGCCCAACCAAACACGCCTAGGGTGTGGCTGGAGCCAAAGCCCCGCAACGAAATAGGACGTTTCGGCGATGCCCAGCTGTACCAAATGCGTACAGAATTCCCGCTGTAGCAAACCAAGGCCAAAATTTTATAGGGGGCAAAATGACTTATTCTGCTTTGAGCGGGGTATGGAAAATATACCTTTGAGCTCCTATATTCCTCTCTTCACCACCCTTTGCCATGATTACTGCCTCCGTAACCTCTCGTGGGGAAGTGCTTCAGCATATTGAGCCCTTCCTGAAAGAAAACCTGGGTACGTTCCTGAAGAGCGTAGAAAACAGCTGGCAGCCCTCCGATTATTTGCCCGACCCCCGCGACGAAAACTTTTTCTCGGAGGTGAAACTGCTGCGTGAGCGGGCCAAAGAACTAAGCTACGATTTACTGGCTGTGCTCATCGGTGACACCATTACCGAAGAAGCCCTGCCGAACTACGAAGCCTGGTTTCATCAGCTCGACGACCTAGGGCGCGACCCCAACAACGGCTGGGCCCAGTGGATCCGGGGCTGGACTGCCGAGGAAAACCGCCACGGTGATTTGCTGAACCGTTACCTCTACCTCTGCGGCCGCGTGAACATGCGCGAGTTTGAGGTGAGCACTCAGTATCTCATTGCCGATGGCTTTGACCTGGGCACGGCTCACGACCCTTATCGGGCGTTTGTGTACACCAGCTACCAGGAAGCGGCTACCAACCTCTCGCACCGCCGCGTAGGTACGCTGGCTCGCAAAGCCGGCGACGCGCAACTGTCAAAAATCTGCGGCATGATTGCTGGCGACGAAACCCGCCACGCCCGCGTGTACCAGACGTTTGTGGAGAAGATCTTTGAAGTAGACCCATCGGAAATGATGCTGGCCTTCGAGGACATGATGCGTAAGAAAATTGTGATGCCCGCCCACTACATGCGCGAGATGGGCGTGGAGATGGGCAAAACATTCGGCCACTTCACCGATGCTGCGCAGCGCCTGGGCGTGTACACCAGCCAGGACTACACCGATATCTTGGAAGGCCTGATTACTACCTGGAAAGTTGACCAGATTACGGGTCTGAACGCCGCCGCTGAGAAAGCGCGCGACTACGTGATGGCCCTGCCCAACCGCCTGCGCCGCGTAGCCGACCGTATGCCCGTTCCGAAATTGGAATACAAGTTTAAGTGGATTGAGTAGCACCTAGTTTCTGCTACGTGAGTATAAAAAAAAGCCCCGGCCAAGTAGTGGCCGGGGCTTTTTTTATGGTAGTAAGCAAACCAATTAGGGCTTCGCGTCCATTGACTGGCCCATTACCAGCTTGCCCGTGTTGTCGAGGGTGTACTCAACGGTGCGGGTGCTGGGGGTAGCGGGCTGCGTAGCGCTGGCATCAGCGGTGCTAGTGCTGGTTACCGGGAATGTGCGCACCAGTTTGTTGCCGCTGATTTGGTAGGTGTCCTGGCCCGTGTAGCCAATGCCCGCCGTGCCGGCTGGCGTGCCCGGGAACGAAATGGGGGTGTAACCCCGCTCGGCAAACTCAAAAATATAGAGGCCACCGTTGGCGCGCTTGTTATCGGTCATGATAAACAGCTCGGGCTTGCCATTGCCGTTCAGGTCGCCGGAAGCAATGTTGGTTACAGCGCCGCTCACTTCCAGGCGAAGTGGGTCAATGGTTTGAGCTGTGCCGCGGTACGAGCGTACGCTCACTACGCGGGGCTCCTGCGAGCCGAACGTTTTCACCACAAAGCGGTGGTCGCCCTGGGTTATTTCACGGTTAAAGGTTACGTCGCTGTCATCAACAGTAGGCGTTGTAACAACCGTGTCAGAAGAAGCTTCGCTTGTCACCTGGCGCGTTGAGTCGCAGGAGGAAAGCGTGGCGGCTACTGCAGTTGTAGCCAGCAACAGGCGTGAGATAGAAGAAGTAGACATGACGGAAAGAGAATTAGGGAATATGCTGAGTAAGCCTATGGCTTTATGTCAACGGGAGAGAAAGCAGTCAATTTAAACGCAATGTAGATACATTGAGTTGTATTTTTTCTATTGCAATTTCATTAAATGGTTACTGATCAGTAATATATTAACATATCAATGTATAGACAAATATTAGGCCCGTCAAAGTGCTAAAACGGCTATTTTTCTAGCCTACGGCTCAACTCGAACCCCTTTCCAGAAGGCCACCCGACCCTTGATTTTTGCAGCGGCTTCTTTGGGCTCAGGATAGTACCAGGCCGCGTCCTTGTTGAGCTCCCCGTTCACGCGTAGGGAGTAGTAGCTGGCGCGGCCTTTCCAGGGGCAGGTGGTGCCGGCAATGCTATCCTCAAAGAATTCGCGCTTGATAGAATCGGCCGGGAAATAGTGGTTGTTTTCCACTACTACAGTATCATTGCTTTCCGCAATTACGGTGTTGTTCCAGATGGCTTTCATGGGGTTAATGTAAAGTGATGAGGAGAAAAAGGGAGGCAGCTAGGGCCGGGTTTAAGCCGTACGCAGGCCTAGTAAACCGCTAGGCATCAGGCACGGCTAAACCGTTCTGACCGCCTCGGGGCGAACCAACTCCTGGTGCCGGGGCCTGGCCAGTTGCCACTACACTGAACATTGCTACCCCGGCGGTTGTTCTCAAAACTCATTCTCCTATAGTTATGTCCGCAGGCTTTCGTTTTCGGGATTACGTGCCCGAGGAGTCGACCGAAAAAGGTTTCGACTCCCTCTTCAAGATATTCATGCAGCTTATCACCATCACTAGCGGCGACGTGGGTGAGGCCCTTTCGTGGTTAAATGAGCTGGATAAGCAGTACGGCCTCACCGATGATGGCTATGGCATGGGCGATTTCATTGAGGACCTGAAGAAAAAGGGCTACATCGATGAAAACGAGCAGGAGCCAGGTTCCTTCAACATCACGGCCAAAAGCGAGCAAACCATTCGCAAAAGCGCCCTGGAGGAAATCTTTGGCAAGCTGAAAAAATCGGGGCAGGGCAACCACCGCACGCCCCACACCGGCCAGGGCGACGAGCAAAGCACCGATATGCGGGAGTTCCGCTTCGGCGACTCCTTGGACCAGATTTCCATGACGGAGTCCATTCGCAATGCCCAGCTCAACCACGGCCTTGGCACTGGCGAGTTTATGCTCACGGAAGGCGACCTGGAAGTGCGCGAAAATGAGCATAAGAGCCAGACCAGCACGGTGCTTATGATCGACATTTCGCACTCCATGATTCTGTACGGCGAGGACCGCATTACGCCCGCCAAAAAGGTGGCCATGGCTCTGGCCGAGCTGGTAAAGCAGAAGTACCCCAAGGATTTCCTCGACGTCATTGTGTTCGGTAACGACGCCTGGCAGATTGAGGTGAAGGAGTTGCCGTACCTGCAAGTAGGGCCGTACCACACCAACACGGTGGCGGGCCTGGAGCTGGCCCTGGATCTGTTGCGTAAGCGCAAAACGCCTAACAAGCAGATTTTCATGATTACCGATGGCAAGCCTACTTGCCTGAAGGAAGGCAACGGCTACTACAAAAACAGCTTTGGCCTCGACAGGAAGGTTGTAAACAAGACGCTGAACCTGGCCGCTGCTGCTCGCCGCCTGAAGGTGCCCATCACGACGTTCATGATTGCCTCCGACCCGTATCTGCAGCAGTTTGTGGAGGAGTTCACGCAGGTAAACCAGGGCAAAGCCTACTACAGCGGCCTGAAAGGGCTCGGCCACCTCATCTTTGAAGACTACAAGCGCAACCGCCGCAAGTCGGTGTAGGCTGGTGCTATTTACAAACACAAAAGCGTCCGGAGCTGAAAGCCCGGACGCTTTTGTGTTTTAACTCAATCGGTTTGGGGCTAGCGAGAGGCTAGGGCGCCGCCATCTTCCGGGGTAGCATTTTTGATTTTGGGCACCGACTGCAGGTACGCGAAAATGGCATGCACTTCGTCGTCGCTGAGGGTTGAGTACTTGGGCATGGGGTAGGCGAGCGGTCCTTTCGGCGACATTCCAAACTTCACACTCCTGGCAAACTGCTCCTCGGTCCAGTTGCCAATGCCGGTTTCCGGGTCGCCGGTGATGTTGCGCGTTACTACTTCCTGCTTCTCCAGATTCAGCATGCGGTTGCCGCCGCCCAAGTAGCCCTCCGATTTTTCGGGTTCCATCGGATTGTTGGTTTTGAAATCCTTGCTGTGGCAGTCGTAGCACTTGTAGCGGCCCA
Organism: Hymenobacter seoulensis; assembly: GCF_054780535.1. Taxonomy (NCBI): domain Bacteria; kingdom Pseudomonadati; phylum Bacteroidota; class Cytophagia; order Cytophagales; family Hymenobacteraceae; genus Hymenobacter; species Hymenobacter seoulensis. The sequence continues at coordinate 572,028 of NZ_BAAGWD010000001.1, read as the reverse complement.
CCACAAGGTAGCGCCCGTAGGCCACCGCGTTTTCCGCTGTGGGAGCCTTTACCTCAGTCGCCGGCATGGGCGTGGGCTTCATCACGCTATTGGTAAGCGCTTTCAGCAGAAACGACGGTTCCTGCTCCTTAGAAGGGGTAGCGTTGGGCTTTACGAGGGCATTGTCAGAGCGCAGAAAGGCAATAACGCTGTTCACGTCTTCATCCGACATCAGGGCAAAGCTGGGCATCACGACGCGGTAACGCCCATCTGGCCCAATGCCCGTGCGCAGCAGCGTGACTAGTTGGGCATCCGTCCAGCGTCCAATGCCGTGGTTGGGGTCTTGGGTGATATTGGCGGCATACACGCGGCCAAACTCCGGCGGAATATCCAGCAGCTCATGCCCGGAAAGAGATTGGGTTTCGCGGTTGAGGTGGCAGTCGGCGCAGGTAGAAAGCACCAGCTTCTCGCCCAACTCTACCCGGCTGGGGGTGCTGGCCACGGTGCGCGGCGTCAGGGCCGGAACATCATAATGCGGAATACCCCGGGTTTGAATAAACAATGCTACCCCGGCGGCCAGCAGCAGTAGCACGGCTACCACTACGCCCACGATTTTTAGTCCCCGTTTCATAATAGTATTGGTTAGTAGCTACTTAAATAAAAATATAGTTTATGTAATATACAAGCAAAATGAGTTTGGAATACCCCAAAACGGAATTGCTATTACCTGCCTAATTTCTTGGTCGAACCAACGGCCCTACTTGGTAGTTGTACTACAAGCAAAGCGCCATCCCAAGCTGTACTATCTAGTAGAGCTTTCGTATACAGAGCGCTACTTACTCCCCTGTATGACTCAACCCGACATCCGCACCCTCGGTGCCCTGAAGAAATCCGGCTATAAGCCCCGCTCCGTAAAGCAGGAGCTTCGCGACAATCTGATTAAAAAGCTCCAGAGTAAGGAAGATGTGTTTCCTGGCATTTTTGGCTACGAGGAAACCGTAATTCCGGAATTGCAGCGCGCCATTCTGGCTGGCCATCATATTAACCTGCTGGGTTTGCGCGGCCAGGCCAAAACCCGCATTGCGCGCCTATTGGTAGGCTTGCTCGATGAATTTATTCCGGTTGTGGAAGGCTCAGAACTGAACGATGACCCGTTGCAACCGCTGTCGGTGTTTGCCAAAAACCTGATTGCAGAGCACGGCGACAACACACCCGTAAGCTGGCTGCACCGTGACGAGCGCTACACCGAGAAGTTGGCTACGCCCGACGTATCAGTAGCCGACTTGATTGGCGATGCTGACCCCATTAAAGCCGCTACGCTTAAGCTGCCGTACTCTGATGAGCGGGTGATTCACTTTGGTTTGATACCGCGTGCGCACCGTGGCATTTTTGTGATTAACGAGCTGCCCGACTTGCAGGCGCGCATTCAGGTGTCGCTGTTCAACATCTTGCAGGAAGGCGACATCCAGATTCGTGGTTTCAAGGTGCGCTTGCCCCTGGATATCCAGTTTGTGTTCACGGCCAACCCCGAGGATTACACCAACCGCGGCTCCATTGTAACGCCGCTCAAAGACCGCATCGACGCTCAGATTATCACGCACTATCCCAAGAGCATTGAAATCGGGAAGCGCATTACCAAGCAGGAAGCTCGTATTAAAGAAGAGCAGAAAGGCATGGTAACCAGCAACGAAATCATACACGACTTGGTGGAGCAGGTGGCCGTAGAGGCGCGCGCCTCGGAGTTTGTGGATGCCAAATCGGGTGTTTCGGCTCGCCTCACCATCTCTGCCTACGAGCAGGTAGTGGCCGGGGCCGAGCGGCGGGCTCTTATCAATGGCGAGAAGAACACCTACGTGCGCGTCGGCGACTTTATTTCGGCGGTACCGGCCATTACGGGTAAGGTAGAGCTGGTGTACGAAGGCGAGCAGGAGGGAGCTGGCATTGTGGCCGAAAAACTTATGGGCAAAGCCGTCCGGACGCTGTTTCTGACTTACTTCCCTGACCCCGACAAAGCCAAAAAGCTGAAAGGCCGCCCGAGCCCCTACAAAACGGTGCAGGAGTGGTTTGGCAGCGGCCATACCGTGGATATGCTGCATGATGCCTCCACGAAAGACTACCGCACCGCCCTCGACCAAGTGCCCGGCCTGCGCGACATCGTGACGGAACTGCACCCTAATGAGGACGTGGAAACCACCTACTTCCTGATGGAGTTCCTGCTGCACGGCCTGGCCGAATACAGCCTGATTTCTCGCAACCGCCTCACGGCCGGCGCGCAGTTCAAAGACTTGCTTTCCTCGATGTTCACTATGCCTAGCTTCGGCGAAGATGACGATGATGAGGAAGACGAAAAGCCTCAGCGCGGCCGTCGTCGGTAGGCCCAAGCCATCGTACTAGGCCCAGAAAAGAAGCCAACCTCTGTATGAGGTTGGCTTCTTTTGTTTGTAGGGGTTGGAAGGCAACTAGAGGCTAGCGCCCGGGAATTGATGGCAGCCTCCGCTACAAACAGCAGCTAGTGAATTTTCCAGGTTGCCGTGCAGGGCGCTGCCGCTTTTCTTTTGGCAGAAGGGGCAGGCGTGCAGGTCGCCATCGGTATCCACGTAGGCAAACCGGTCGGCGGAGCCGCTGCACCCCATGCGCCGCTGGTGGTAGCCGTAGTGATGCACGATAGGCCAGTTGAGGTACTCGTCATTCTGGTTAAGCTTGAGGTAGAAGGCTTCCAGCAACTGCAACTGCGCAGCTGAAAGGGCCACGTCTTGTCCGGCATAATGCCCCGCCTCCTGTGGCTCCAGTACATGAATGAATGACACGCCTAACTGTCGGGCTAGGCGGGCGTAGGCCATCAGGTTGGCTTCGGTGGTGAAGGCCCGGGTTGCGCAAACCGTCAGGCACACTACCAAGCCTGCTTCCTGGGCATGCACCACGGCCTGGATGGCAGCTAAATAAGCATCTGCTGACCCCCGGAACGCATTGTGCTGGGCGGCTTCGTGATGGTCGAGGCTGATGGAAAGACCTGTCAGGCCTGCCTGGCGGAGCTGGCGGGCGTTTTGCTGCGTGACGTGAAAGCCGGAAGTGAACACCCAAAAATCGGTGCCCGACTTGGCAGCACGGAGTACGGCCAGCAAGTCATGGATGCGCAGCATCGGCTCGCCACCACTAAAGAAAATCTGGGTTACCTGCCGCTCCTGAAAGGCCGCAACCATAGCGTGCAAATCGCTGAGCGAAAGGGTCTCGCGCTGATTGAGGGCATCCCATTCAAAACAATGCTCACAGGCTAGCGGACACTTCTTGGTGATGGCCAGAAACACCATTTGCAGGCGGTGCGCATCGGGCCGGAACGGAACCAGGCGGTGCAGCGTGGTATCAAGATAGGTGGAGTACGCCGCCGAGGGCCAGCCCGGCACCTGAAACTCACGGTAGGAGCGGCCGGCTACCTGGGCTACCTTGCGGCGCTGCAGCGGGCCATAATACTGCTGCCGCAACTCTCGGAGTTGGAGTAGTACCCGCCGGAGTTTGCCCGGCGAGGTAAGGTAGCGGCGTAAGGTAGCCAGGGTGGCCAGGCCCAGTTGCAGCCGAATCAGGGTCCGTTTCCAGCGCGAGGCTACTATGGTTGGCGGCAGCGTTGGAAGTGGGGTAGCTAGCACGGTTTTGGCGGGCGCACTATCCAGAAAAGTGAGGTCAGAGATGAGGACGGGTTCCATACAAACTAGCGGCTAGCAACTACTGGGTTCGACTGCTCTTGCACCTGCTGGTACCTTTCCTTAGAGAACTCAATGAAGCGGCCTGGCCGCCGGAACGAGTACAGCTCCGCCAGATTCGGAAGGCCCTCGTAGTTGCGGATGGGTTCGTAGTAGCCTTTGGTGTGCAGGAAGGAGGTAGTGCGTGTGGCGGCCGAAGCAGGGGGTAGTTGCCCTTGATAGGTGAGCCGGACCTCGGTGCCGGGGTGCAATTGCTGCAGGTACTGGCCATCGTCGTGCAGTAGGGCTGGCCGTTGGTCGCGTCCCTGTTCGTCGCGGGCGGTGTGGGGTTGGTAGCGGTCCACCTGCACGGGCTGGTCGGGGCTAAGGTCGAGGGCGGCATAGTCCAGCTCCCAGAACATAAAGCCCGTTTCCAGCTTCACGCGTACGGGTTTGCCCGGCTCCGTAGCCGGTAGGTTCAGCGGTACTACCAGGTCGCGGTAGGCTAGGGGCCCCACGGGCGGAATGGTTTCAACGGGTTGCCACCCCTGGGGCGTTTCCACGGATACGTTCAGGTGAATTCCCTGGTCGAGGGCCCATTGGCGCAGTTCCTGGGGCGGTACATCGTGCTGAGTGCGGGCCCAGGTGGTGTAGTGGGCCCCGAATTTCTTGGTGAACTCGCCATAGAGATAGTCCAGCCAGAGCGAGTTCTGAGCGCGCAGCACTAGCTTGCCTTGCCGGGCGCTGCTAGGGTTGTCAAAGGTCAAAATCAGGCTATTGCGGCTGGTTCCGGGCGTGGGGTCATTGAAGAGCACCACATTTTTGTCGGGGGCTGCTAACTGCTTGGTGTACGGCATGCCCCTGTCCGAAACAGCATGGGTTGGAGTCTGCGGGGTACCTAGCGTATGCACACCACCTCGCTGATCTAGCAATACTTGCATGGTACTAGGGTGCTCCACCACCCAAAGCTCGGCCAAGTTGGTGTACTGCCGCTCGCGCAGCTCATTCGTGATTTTCAGCTGGTACTGCTGGCCCTGGGGTTTCAAATTGGGTAGCGGCATGTAGTCGTCGCGCTCTGAAGGGGCGAAAATGGCGCCGCCGTAGGTTTCGCCCATAAACTGGTAACTCTGGCCATCATAGGCATACACAAACGGGCAGGAGCTTTTGGTTAGGGCAATGATGATGGTCACGACCGTTAGGGCGCCCACAATAACTCCTAGGGTCCCGAACACATACGAAACCGTGGTTTTGCCGCTGTCCTTCTCCACCACATCAAGCTGCTGCACGGCTGAGAGTGGAATGCTGACTTGTTGCCCTTCGCCGGTTTGGTGGCTGCTGATGAAGATGTGCACCAGGTTGAGCACGGCAGCTTTATCGCGCAGTTTAAAACGGGGCGAGGCTTGGATGGGCTTTGAGTACTTAACGAGTGTAGAATCAACGGCGCCTCTCAGGCCTTCCAGTTGCTCATTGACGACGCGCGGGGCAGTTAGCTGCCAGGTTTCAGTGCCTTCATGAATTATGAAATACTTGGAGCTGGCCAGTTGAGAAAGCTCCTCGGGCTTGGTTTCCTGCTTTTGCTTGCGGTAGTAGTTGCAGCCGCCCAGTAGCGGTACCAATGCCAGCAGGAGCACCCAACTAAGCACAGTACTAACCCGCCGGCCTCGGCATACTGCCAGCCACGTGCGGCCCGAAATAGGAGTAAAGACTACCATAGAACAATAAGGCAAAAGGAACCTGAGGTAACACGTAAACTTCAGTGGGCTAGAGTGGGCTGGTAACACTAGGCCTCAGCGAGCTACTAACCTACTTCTGGGCAAGCCGCTGCACCAAACCAAAGTACTTGCATGTAAGACTTTAGCAGACTAGCAGAGCAGGAGGTATCTGGCTGTAATGTAATTGTTTGCATGCTATATTAAAGACTTTATATGTAGTTGGCTGCTAGCAGTGCATACACGGTAGAGCGCTGAGGTTGGCGCAAAAAAAAACGCCCGCCAGAAATCTGGCAGGCGCTGTAACATGTGGTTTGCTGCGAAGAGAAGCCTAGGCTTCGTTCACCACAATTTTCTGGATTTCATCGTTGGCTTTAATCTGGTCGATAACGTCCAGGCCTTCCACTACTTTGCCAAATACGGTGTGGTTACGGTCGAGGTGAGCCGTGTTTTGGCGGTCGTGTACAATGAAGAACTGCGAGCCACCCGTGTTGCGGCCGGCGTGGGCCATGCTGAGGGCGCCGCGCTCATGGTACTGGTTTTCGCCGTTCAGCTCGCAATCAATCTTGTAGCCAGGGCCACCGGTGCCGGGCGTGCCTTTAGCACCATCGCGCGAGTTCGGGCAGCCGCCCTGAATCACGAAATTGGGGATTACGCGGTGAAACTTCAGGCCGTCGTAGAAGCCTTTCTGCGCCAGGTCGGTGAAGTTTTTAACGGTGTTCGGAGCGTCTTTCTCGTAGAACTCCACTTTCATCACGCCCTTACTGGTGTGAATTTCGGCAGTTTTCATCGTTGATAAGTAAATAGGGTGGAACGGGCACGTATACGTGCAGGACCGGCCGGCGGGTATCGCCGAGGGGCAAAGGTAGTTATTTAGCCAGCCTCGGAACATCCGCGCACTGTTCTGGTTCGTAAGCATACTACCCCTAGCGCGCCCAGCGCCACGTGGCATTTCCAGAACCCAACTTCACCACCACCTTTCACTTTTTATGAAACAAGATCTGCGCCTGATTACGCTTTCCCTGCTGTCGGCTGGTATTGTGAGCTTTAGCCTCAGCAGCTGCGGCGACAACACAGCTACTACCGAGACAGCCACTACCACCCAAACCGATGCTACGACCGCGGCTGCCGATACGGCCGGCATGTTGTCGGACTCAGCCCGGATGGGCAAGAAAGAAGGCGTGATGGTGGATGGCGTGGCCATGACGCCCGACCGCACCATTGTGCAGAATGCCGTAATGGCTTCCAGCGTTACTACCCTCGTGAAAGCTGTGAAGGCCGCCGGCCTCGATGGCACGCTCAGCGGGGCAGGTCCGTTCACGGTGTTTGCGCCCACCAACGCCGCCTTCGATAAGCTCCCGAACGGGGCACTGGCTGGCCTGCTCAAGCCTGAAAGCAAAGAAAACCTGAAAGGCGTGCTTACTTACCACGTTATCCAGGGTCGCCTGCTGGCCCAGGATCTGCGCGATGGCCAGGAACTGACCACCGTGAATGGTGAAAAAATAAAGGTTTCGGTGCAAGGCGGCAAGGTGATGATCAGCAACGGCAAAGACGCCCCTGTAACCGTGCAAACCGCCGACGTTATTTCCAGCAACGGCGTTACGCACATCATTGATGGCGTGCTGCTGCCCCTGCCTCCTGCTAGCTAATTACTTGCCTCAGTAGTACTGAAAAGGCCCCGCTGCTACAGCGGGGCCTTTTTGTTGATAGCATTGAATGAGGTTTGGCCGTAGTCGAGACCTAGTAGCTAGGTGTACTACTTAAGTCTAGAGCCCGGCGCCTTCCGCAACGCGCTCGGCAAAGCCGGCCCAGTCATTGGTTTCCTGCTTGGCTACGCTGGTAGAAAGATGGTCGTGGATAATATTGGCAAAGGGCATGGGCACGATGTGGGTGCGGGCCTCATCCAGCACCAGGCGCAGGTCTTTGCGGATGATGGCCGGTGGGGCTCCGACAGGCTGGTAATTGCGCTCGGCAATGAGCTTGCCGTAACTCTTATAGATGGGCACGTTAAATAGGGTAGAGGTGAAAAACTCATACACCTGCTGTCGGTCGAGGCCGCTTTTCTGGGCCAAGGTGAAAGCCTCTGCCATGGCCTCGATGGCCGCGCCCAGCATAAAATTGCCGCACAGTTTTACCACGTTTGCCGCGCCAGGGTCGTCGCCGAAATCGTGCACGCCTTGGCCTAAAGCACCCAGAATGGGTGTAAGCTTTTCGCGGGCGCTGGCCTCACCGGAAGCGGCCAGCCACAATTTGCCGGCTGCTGCAACATCAGGCTTGCCAAATACGGGCGTGGCTACCAAACTGCTGCCATGGCGGGCGTGTTCCTCGGCCAGCCGGCGGTTGGTATCGGGGGCTACGGTGCTGCACGAGGCATGAACGGTTCCGGGGCGCAGGGCACCTAGCAACCCGTCAGGGCCCAGGCACAAGGCATCTAGCGCTTTCTCATCGGTAACCATTGTGAACACGAAGTCGGCGCTTTGCACTGCGGCGGCGGGGGTTGCGGCTACGGTGGCACCTAGCGCCTGCAGCGGCTCGGCTTTGCTGGCGGTGCGGTTATACACAGTGAGATGGTGTCCGGCTTTCAGCAGGTTTTCGGCCATAGCTCGGCCCATGCTTCCTAGGCCCAGAAAGGCAATAGAGTACGTCATCAGAATGATTGAGAAGTCGACGGAGAATAAATTCAGGGCGCGTTACTAGGTGCGCCAGCTGTGCAAACCGCCAACTCTTGCCTCAGGTTACGTCTGCCTAAATATTACTTCCGATTGTCGTCGCCTTGGAGCATGCTCACATAGCTGTCGTAGCGGGGCAGCGCAATTTTGCCTTTGTCCACGGCTTCCCGCACGGCGCAGCCTGGCTCGTGCAGGTGCTGGCAGTTGTGGTAGCGGCACTGGTTGAGTAAGGCGCGCATCTCGGGAAAATAATGCGCCAGCTCGCCGGCCTTCATATCCACTAAGCCCAGCTCCTTGATACCAGGTGTATCAATGAGGTAGGTGCCGGGCCGCACTTCCAGCATTTCAGCGAAGGTGGTGGTGTGCACACCTTTATCAGAAAACTGACTGATTTCCGCGGTTTTCAAGTCGAGGTCGGGCACCAGGGCATTGATTAGCGTACTTTTGCCCACGCCCGAATGGCCCGATAGCAACGACACCTTTCCTTCCAGCAAGGCATCAATTTCCGCAACGCCTTCGCCGGTGTAGGCGGAGCAGCGCAGGCCGGGGTAGCCCACGCGGGCATACATTTTCAGAATCTGGTCCTGATAATCTGCCAGGTCTTCGTCGTATAGGTCCGTTTTGTTGAACAGCAGCGTAACCGGAATCCGATACGCCTCGGCCGTAACCAAAAACCGGTCGATGAAACCAAAGGAGGTAGCGGGCGAAGCCAGCGTTACTACCAACAGGCCTTGGTCGAGGTTGGCGGCTACAATGTGGGCGTGTTCCGCTTTGTGCACCGAGCGGCGAATGATGTAGTTGCGGCGCGGCTCAATATGGTGAATCACGCCAGCGCCCTCGGTTTGCTCTTCCACTGTGAAGTCAACTTGGTCGCCAACGGCTAGCGGATTGCTCACTTTCAGGCCCTGGTTTTTGAACTTACCCCGCAGCCGACACCGATGCAACTGGTTGTTGCCCGTCTCGCGCACGATGTACCACGAGCCTGTGGATTTAACAATAGTTCCGGTCATATACTGATGACGTTGTGACGGTTGGAAAAGCAAGCCTACGGGAAAAAGCGCAGGGTAAAGTACTAGGGCAACAAGCGGGGGCAACCACTGGCTCTCCAATTCAGGGCTGCACTTTTCCTTCCAGCCAGTTCATGATTTTGCCGGTTGCGCCGCTGTGGTCGTGCACGTAGTCTAGGCTCAGGTCCTGCACCGTCAGACGGGCTTCCTCGCGGTGGTACAGCGGTCCGAAGGCCGTCAGGAGCTCATCAGCGGTAGAAATTGGGAAGGCACAGCCCATTTCTACTAGGTCTTGCGCCTCCTGAAACTTGTAGTACGTAGGCCCAAAGAAGAGGGGCAACCCAAATGCTGCCGCTTCCAGCGTGTTGTGCAGGCCTTTGCCAAATGCCCCCCCGATGTAAGCAAAATGCCCAAAGCGGTAGAGCTGGCTCAGCAGCCCCACGTTGTCCATCAGCAGTACCCGCGCCTCCGACACGGTATCGGCGTTGGCCTGCGAGTAGCGCACCACCCGGCCGGGCAGGGTCTGCTCTACCAGCCGCAGATTAGTTTCATTGATTTCGTGGGGAGCTACAATAAACCGCAGACTATCAGCATACTGCTGCAGGAGCGGAGTAAGCGCCGGCAGGTCTTCGGGCCAGCTGCTACCAATAATAAACACAGGAGCCCAGTCGTCGGTAAAGGCATCCACGAGGGGTAGGGGCCGAGACGCTTCTGAGGCTGTGTGCACTACCGTATCAAAGCGGGTGTCGCCAGCCACGCTGGCGTGCGTAATGCCCGCTGTGCGTAGCAATGCTACGGACGCTTCATTCTGGGTGAAGATGTGCGTAAAGCGGCCCAAGATGCGCCGAAAAAAACCGCCCCATGGTCGGAAAAAAGCTTGCTCGGGGCGGAAAATTGCCGATACGCACACGGTAGGCACGTTGCGGCGCTGCAACTCGGTCAGGAAGTGGTACCAGAATTCGTACTTCACGAATATAGCCAGCCTAGGCTGCACCAACTCCAGAAAGGTGCGGGCGTTTTCAGCCGTATCGAGGGGTAGGTAAAACACGTAAGCAGCGCCCGGCCAGTTCTTGCGCACTTCGTAGCCCGAGGGCGAAAAGAAGGTGAGTACAAGCTTATGCTGAGGGTAGCGCGCCAGGTACGCTTCCATCAGGGGGCGACCCTGTTCGAACTCACCCAGCGATGCGCAATGAAACCAGACCAGCGGCGCCGTTTCCTGCTGCAAGGCTTCCCGAATGTGCGCCAGCAACCCGCGCCGCCCCTGTACCCACTGCGCTGCTTTCGGCACAAAGGGCGCTACCAGCCGGAGCAGCAGGGCATACAGCGGGAGAACTAAAGAATATAGAAAACGCAACGTTGAAAACTAGGAAGAAGCCAGAGGGAGAAGTGCATCTGACCCACGGGCGGTTTACCGGCAAAGGTAACCTAGGAAAAATGCACGGCGCAAAAGTACGCGGTTCTGAGGCTTCCGCACGCTTCCACAAAAAAAGGCTCCGGCCGTGAAGCCGGAGCCTTTTAAGCAGTTGAATGCCAAAAGCTAAGTGAGGAAGCTTAGTGAGCCGCCTGCTTGCCGAGGTAGTTGGCTACACCCTCGCGGGTAGCATGCATAGCCTCTTTGCCTTCTTCCCAGTTAGCGGGGCACACTTCGCCTTTCTCCTCAAAGTACTGCAGCGCGTCCACCATTCGCATGGCTTCGTCGATGCTGCGACCTAGGGGCCCGTCGTTTACCACTTGGTGGCGCACGATGCCGTCTTTGTCGATCAGGAACAGGCCACGATACGCCAGGGGCGAGCCTACGAAGGTCATTTCGCCGGCTTCGTTGTAGTCGTAATGACCGCCGAGCACGTCGAAGTTAGCGGCAATCGTTTTGGTAGCGTCAGCTACCAGCGGGTACGTTACGCCCTCAATGCCGCCGTTGTCGCGGGGAGTTTGCAGCCAGGCAAAGTGCGAGAAGTGCGTGTCAGTAGAGCAACCGATAACGGCCACGCCTTTTGCTTCGAAATCGGCCAGACGATCCTGGAACGCTATGATTTCGGTGGGGCAAACGAACGTGAAGTCAGCGGGGTAAAAGTAGAAGATAACGTGCTTCTTGCCCAGGTAACGGTCGAGGGAGAAATCCTCCTCGAATTCGCCGTCGATAACGGCGGTAGCTTTGAACGAAGGAGCGCGCTTACCTACGAGAACTGCCATGTGTTTGGTAATGAAGTGAAAAAAGTGTGTTAAAAGAGAGAGGATATGAAAAGCGCGAAGCCGGTAGTATGGAAGAAGGCCAGCCGTAATGCCACAGCATTCTGGTGGTTTCCACTACGAGTTACTTCGTCACTTTACTACCCGTGATGTGCAGGGAGAAGGAGTGAGGCTGAAAGTCTTGCAGGCCTTTTGCCGCAAAAAACTCCCGAATCAGGGCATCGAGTTGTGGGTCGCAGTAGTCGATGATTTCCTGCGTGTTGGTGCAGAACAAGTGATGATGCTCGGTGCAGTCGGCATCATAGCGGCGGGAAGCGCCTTCGGCCGAGGCCACGCGGCGCGTGAGTCCTGCGGCCACAAATGAGTCGAGGGCCTTGTACACCGTGCCCAGTGAAATAGTCGGCTCCTGGCTGATTGCCTGCCGATGCACCTGCTCAGCCGTAGGGTGCCCCGGCAGGGTGAGCAGGCTTTCCAGGATGACAACCCGCTGACGAGTAGCGCGCAAACCGGCCCCTGAGAGGCGGGTTCGGACGTATCCGGCATCCGGAGCAGGCTGAAAAGAGTCAGAAATGTGGTTCACCAGACAAGAATAATTCTCCGCAAAGATACGTCAGTAAGGCGTAGCGGGGCAAAATTGTTTCCTTTTTGCCCGTTGTTCTGCTAACTCACTTGCACTTAGGAGGGAAGGTTGACGGGCTAGCAGCACCTAGTACTTCCTACTTTCGGACACTTCTGCTAGGCTGCCTCGACACACAAACTGAAACGTCTGGCGAGTGCGCTGCTCTACCAGCAAATCGCGGCCAGTAGTTAGGCGCTTTACGCTGGCGGTATCGTAATTCTTGATGGTATACAGCTCCAGGTCAGTATTGTAGTGGATGGTGAATTGCTCGCGTAACAGCCCCAGCAGCTTTTCCAGCCGGTACGCCGAAAAATCAGTGCACACCGAGAAGCTAATGGCGGAATTCTGCATCAGATGAATCTTGAGTCGCACTTGAGCTAGAGCGCCAAATATCACCTCTAGGTTTTCCTCTGAGATAAACGTGAGGTCCTTCGACTCAAAAGAGATAAGGCACTGGCTGGTTTTGCGGATGAAAGCAGGCACCAGCAGGCCGTGGCGGCAGTCATGAATGCGCGTGCCCTCAGCTGTAGGGTCAAGGAAAGATTTGACCAGCAGCGGAATGCCCCGTACGGCCAATGGCTTAATGGTTTTGGGGTGAATGACCGACGCCCCGTAATAGGCCATTTCAATGGTCTCTTGGTAGCTGATTTCGGGGTAGCGCACCGTGTCAGAGAATATTTTGGGGTCGGCGTTGAGCAGGCCCGCCACATCTTTCCAAATCGTCACGGACTCGGCTCCCAGACAATAGGCCAGAATGGCTGCGGTGTAGTCTGAGCCTTCTCGGCCTAGGGTGGTGGTGTGGCCGCTAGCGGTGCCGCCTAAAAAGCCCTGCGTCACGACGGGGCCATGCAGTAGCTGATCGGGGAGGGTAGCGCGCAGGTTGCGCTCGGTAGTGGGCCAGTCGACGCGGCCTTCGCGCCACGTGTGGTCTGTCCGGATAAGCGGGCGGCAGTCTAGCCACTGCGCCTGCAGGGCCTCGGCTACGATGCGAGTGGCCAATAGCTCACCAAAGCTTACTACCTGATCATACTGCTTATCGAACTCGCTGGGCACTAAGGTAGCCAGGCGGTCTTGCAGCTGCTCCAGCAACTGCTCTAGGGTTGATACTTCAGAGGAGGAGGTTGCGGCAGCAGTAAGGCCTAGTTCATGGGCAACTCCCAAGTGGAATTCGCGCAGCGAAGTTAGCGGTTCACTGTAGTCTTGCCCGGCATGGGCCAACTGAAAGAGCGCTTCCAGAGCATTGGTGGTCTTGCCCATAGCCGACACCACAATGAGCAATTGACCGCTTCCTCCATGATTGTGGACGATGCTGGCCAGATTGCGAATAGCCGCGGCATCTTTCACGGAGGCGCCGCCAAATTTGTAAACTCTGAGTTGATGCGGTTCTTGCATGGCCCAAATGTAGGGCGTCGCGGTGCTTTTTGCCTAGCCCCCTAGTGCTACCCAACCGATACCCGAGCAATTCATATTAAACGAACACTTACTGAGCCTACTTCGTCAAATTGGTTAATTTTGACCTTTCCCACCCCGTTTTTTTCCACCCTATGAACAATCACGACAAGCTGGCGCTGCCCGTTGGCACCACCCTGGACCGCTTTATCATGCGAAAACAGGAGGATTTTCCGTATGCCACCGGAGAGCTTTCGCAATTGCTGCGCGACATTGCCCTAGCTGCTAAAATCGTTAACCGTGAAATTAACCGCTCGGGCCTAATTGATATTGCTGGCGCCTACGGCAACCGCAACGTGCAGGGCGAGGATCAGCAGAAGCTGGATGTGATTGCCAACATCCGGTTTATTCGGGCACTGCGCAACGGCGGCGAAGTCTGCACCATCATCTCGGAGGAAGACGAGGAAATGATTCAGACCGGTAATACCCAGGGCAAGTATGTGGTAGCCATTGACCCCCTGGATGGCTCTTCCAACATCGACGTAAACGTGTCAATTGGCACTATTTTCAGCATCTACCGCCGCGTTTCGCCCACGGGCAGTGAAGGCAATTCCCAGGACTGCCTCCAGACGGGCACTCACCAGGTAGCGGCTGGCTACGTGATTTACGGCTCCAGCACCATGATGGTGTACACCACTGGCAACGGCGTGAATGGCTTCACCTACGAACCTTCCCTAGGCGAATTTTTCCTCTCACACCCTAACATTCATACCCCCAAGTCGGGCACTATCTACTCTATAAATGAGGGCGTGTCTGAGTCGTTTTCGGAAGGTATGAAGGGCTTTGTAGCGTATTGCAAAGAGCAAAACTACTCGGCCCGCTACATTGGCTCGTTGGTGGCTGATTTCCACCGTAACCTGCTGAAGGGCGGCATCTATATGTATCCGACCTCCAAAAAAGCGCCCAACGGCAAGCTGCGCCTCATGTACGAGTGCAACCCGCTAGCCTTTATTGTGGAGCAAGCCGGTGGCAAATCCAGCAACGGCCGTCGTCGTACGCTGGAGCTGGAGCCGCATGACCTGCATGAGCGGTGCCCCTTATTCATTGGCTCCCCCGAAATGGTAGACAAGGTAGAAGAGTTTCTGGCGGCCGAGTTTGCGCACGACGCCGTATTGAAAGGCTAGGTTGCCAAAAGCATTAAAGCCAAAAGGCCGCCCGGTTGTCCGGGCGGCCTTTTTAGTTGATAAAGGAGTAGTACACCTACTCCGATTTCTTTTTAGAGGCTTTCTTGGCGGGCTTGGCGTCGCCAGCTTCGGGGTTTTCCGCCGCATTGGTTTCCTCAGCTGCCGGAATGATGCCGGCCGTGCTCAGGGCTTCGTCAGCGGCCGGCTCGTCCTTCTTGCTAGCCTTCTTTTTGCCGGCAACCGGCTTTTCTTCCGTCGCAGCAGATTCAGCTACGGGTGCTTCATCTTCTTCCTGAGCTGGGGCCTGATACTCAAGGCGCTTGCTCACGGTGTTGTACCACTGCACCAGCTTCTTGATATCCGACATGTACACCCGCTCCCGGTCGTAGTCGGGCATAATTTCGCCCATGAACGCCGTTAGGTCCCGGTCATCCGACTTGTGGGTAACGGCCAGCTCAGCACCGTGCTTTTGGTAAATCCGGTCAAACACTTCCGACAGCGGAACCGTCTGGTCGTAATCCTGGGTGTAGATGGAAATTTCCTGGAGCAAGGACACCTTGTTGCGGGCCGAGGCTACGGAGCGGCTGCCTTTTCCGTCGAGGGCTTCAATGATAACGCCAGCGCGGGTAGGCTTCAGGAGGCGGTATAGACCGGGCATTCCGCTGATGGCGGCAATTTCCTTCAGGTCGTAGGGCATAAGAAAAGGATGCGTTGTTGAAAGTGCGAAGTTACTCAGTTGTGGCGGCTTGGCCCGGGGCCGGCAGCTTAAACGTCACGGGAAGGCTAGTAAGAATGGCGTAATCAGGCTTGTTGAACTTGAGCAGGCGCACTACGCGCAGAGCTTCCTCGCCGCAGCCGCCGCCAATTTGCTTTACCAGCTTAATGCCCGACATCGTGCCATCGGTATTCAGCGTGAAGCTCACAATGCACTGACCCTGAATACGGTTCCGGCGGGCCAGAATAGGATATTTCAGTTCCTTCTCAATGAAGGCATACATGGCCTCCTGTCCGCCGGGGTAATACTCTGCTACCGGAATGGCTTTGGGGCCACGGGCCGGTTCCGCTTGGGCCGGAGCATCGGCAGCGGCGGCCTCCGGAACCGGGCCGTCGGTTTTAACTTTTATTTTGGTTTTCTGGGCTAGCGCCGGGGCGGAGCAGGCCAGCAGGCCGAGGCCCAGGAAAAGGATGGTTTTTTTCATGTGAGAAACGCAGAGAAGACAAGTAAAGCTATGGCCTGATACGGCGGTTCGAGGCAGGCAATTACAGGGCCAATTTACGTATTATCGGCCTCTTGCGCGAGTTGCTGGTTTACTTCTTCAATGAACCCTAGTATTTCGTCGCGGCCTGTTTTTTCCTCTGCCGATGTCACGAAGTGCCTCGGCACTTCATCCCAGGTTTCCCCCATCTTGGCCAGGTAGGCCGTTACGTTCTGGTGGGTACGGCTGCCCGACTGCTTATCGGCTTTCGTGAACGCCATTACGAACGGAACTCCGGCCTCGCCGAGCTGCTCCATAAACTCCAGGTCAACGGCCTGTGGGGTATGGCGCGAGTCCAGGAGTACAAACACGCACGCCAGGTTTTCGCGGTTGCGCAAATAATAATTAATCATGCGCCCCCATTTAACCCGCGAGTCTTTACTAACCCGAGCGTATCCATAGCCCGGCAAATCAACCAAATACCAATTATTATTAATTATGAAATGGTTGATTAGCTGTGTTTTTCCGGGTAGGGCAGAAGTTTTCGCTAGCCCCTTCTGACCCGTAAGCATATTTATAAGAGAGGACTTGCCTACGTTGGAGCGGCCAATAAAAGCGTACTCTGGGAGCGTGGGGGCGGGGCAATCCTCTACACGAGTATTGCTCATCAGAAATTTTGCTTCCTGGATATTCATAGTCAAAACCGAAAACTGGAATGCAAAGGTAGATAATCAATACCCGTTCAGGTGAATCATAATTTTTTTGGGAAAAACCTTGTAGTTTAAGCAGTCAGACTATATTTGTGCGGTCAGCCATGGATTAAAGAAGGATTTTGCATAAAAAATGTAACTCCTTTATTTATCTGCTGCTTATAAACGCAACAAATTGGATGCGACTAAGTCCGTATTATAAAATTTCTATCTTTGCCCGCCAATTACACTGGCCTGGGCAGTGTTTTTGGTGAGTTAGATAAGCGAAAATGCCTCTTTTTTGGCATTTAGCTACTCTTTTTGCCAACCCGTGCTCAACCCTGAGACGGGTTTTCAGTATAAGAGGCAACTCTTGAAAAACGGCTTCCACATACGGTGTAAGACGCTTCTCATTTCCTCCTTCGCAACTCCATATTTCCCTAACCCCTCCACCAATGGACAATTTAGTCAGAAGGTTACTGCAAGTCTCGTGCACCTTCGCGCTGACGGCTGCTGTGGCCCAGCCTGCCTTGGCTCAAAGCACGCGCAAGCAACTGAAGACTGCTAACAAGTTTTTCAACCAGGAAAACTATCGGGCCTCCATTCCCTACTACGAGCAGGTGTTGGCCAAAGACCCTAACAATGCGCAGGCATTGTTCCGGGCCGGCATTTCTTACATGTCATTCGACAAGGAAAAAGCCAGCGACTATATCTACAAAGCGCAGCGTCTGAAAAAGAACGTTTCCAAGGACGTAGAATACTGGCTCGGTCGGGTTGACCACCTGAACTATAACTTCGACGAGGCAATTGCGCACTTCCAAGCGTATAATACCACGCTCAAGTCCAAGGACACCCGTAAGAAGGAATTGGCTCAGTTGATCCAGCACAGCAAAAACGCAAAAGTGCAGTTCAACAGCCCCAAGGATATCTTCGTGAATAACTTGGGCCCCACTATCAACACCCAGTTCTCGGAGCATAGCCCCGTAATCTCGGCCGATGATAAGCTGCTGCTGTTCACCTCACGCGGCGAAAACGTAACCGGAGCGGGCAACGCGGAAGGCAAAAAAGGAGGAAACCTGGCTTCTGACGGCGAGTACTACGAAGACATCTTCGAAGCCAAGCGCATTGACGACCAGAACTGGGAAAAGCCTCGCTCGTTGAGCGGTGTGCTGAACGGCAAAGGCCACGATGCTTCCATTCAGGTGTTCGATAACGACACCAAGATGCTGATGTATCGCCAGGATGAGAATGGCGACATTTTCTACACTGAGAAAGCAGGTGGTGATTGGACAGCTCCTAAGAAGCTGAACAACAACATCAACTCGAAGTCTTTTGAGTCAGACGCTTACATTACTCCCGATGGCCTAACCATTTACTTCTCAACCAGCAAATACTCGGAAGAGGGCACGCTGGACATTTACTACGCCAAGCGTCAGCCCGGCGGTGATTGGGGACCAGCTAAAACAATTGGTGGGGCAATTAACACGCCTTACGATGATGACAGCCCGTTCCTGAGCCCTGATGGCAAGACGTTGTATTTCGCTTCCCGTGGCCATAACACGATGGGCGGATACGATATCTTCAAGTCGGACTGGGATTCAATTGGCAACAAGTGGAGCCGCCCCGAGAACATGGGTTACCCCGTGAACACGCCGGACGACGACACGTACTACCGCCTGAGCCCTGATGGCAGCTACGCCTACCTTTCTTCGTACCGCATCGGTGGTTACGGTGAAAAGGACATCTATACCATCAACTACATCAAGAACGCCACCATCCGGGGCCGTGTGCTTTCCATGCGTGATAGCACCATCATCCCAGGGGTAGAGCTGGTGTTCAGCGGAACGCAGGCCGATAAAACGGCGCTCAGCTACCGTGATGTAACCAAGCCCGAAACCGGTGCTTATCAGGTAAGTGTGCTTTCGGGCCGTACCTACCAGGTAGCTGTGTCAAAAGATGGCAAGAACATCGAGACGCAGGAATTTGCCGTGCCTAACTCGTTCAACGACTCTACCGTTGTTGAAAAGGATTTCTACGTGAACTACGTAGATACCACTCAGAGCCTGTACGCACAGTTCAAGAAGATTTACTTCGATACGGACAAGTATAAGCTGCGCCCGGAGTCGATCAAGGAGTTGACGAACATCAGCAACATTCTGAAGGCTAACCCCGGCGTTAACATCTCGATTGAAGGCCACTGCGACTCGCGCAACACCGACGAGTACAACATTGTACTGGGTCAGAACCGCTCGGACGCTGCGTACAACTACCTGAAGAAGTCGGGTATTGCTGAGACGCGCATGGTGACCGTAAGCTACGGTGAGCGTCGTCCTGCTGCTCCGAACGATTCGCCTGAGAACATGCAGCTGAACCGCCGCGTTGAGTTCCGCGTGATTGTGAAGGAAGGTGATGCAGCTCCTCAGCTGACGAACCCTGCTTCCGGTGCTAACTCTACCAATTCAACTGGTACTACGGCTCCTGCTTCTTCGAACACGGTAACTACTACCCCCTTGGTACCTGGCAAGAGCAAGGCCAAGCTGCCCGACGGCACGAAGGTGAAAACCAAAGTGGACGAAGACAGCGACAAGGTGAAAGTGAAAACCAAAGGCGCCAACGACGAGAAAAGCAAGACCGTAACCAAAGACGGTACCATTGACTCGAAGGCCAAAGAAGCTGACGGTTCGAAAACTAAAGTGAAGACCGACAACGACTAATCAGTTGTTTGGAACCTAGGAAACGGGTCGGGCCAAAAGCCCGGCCCGTTTTTTTTCAACATAATGCTGGGTGAGCCGTTGTTATTGGGCAATTTTGCCTGAGTTACCCCGTTCTCTGCCCTAAGAAGTATGTCCGTAGTACCGTATAAAGATGATGCCGCCGGCAAAAAGTCACAGGTGGCCCAGATGTTTAATAGCATTGCTGGCAAGTATGACTTCCTGAACCACTTCCTGAGTGCGGGCACGGATATCTACTGGCGGCGTAAGGCTGTAAACGAGCTCAAGCAGCTACGGCCGGCTCGCGTGCTCGATATTGCTACCGGTACCGCTGATTTCGCCATTGAAACGCTACGGGCGGCAACCCCCGACGCGCAGATTACGGGCGTTGACATTTCCGAAGGCATGCTGGACGTTGGCCGCCGCAAGCTGCAGCAGAAGGGGTTGGGCCATCGTATTAAGCTAGAGCTGGGCGACTCCGAAAACCTGCCGTTTCCGGATAACCACTTCGATGCCGTGACGGCCTCATTCGGGGTGCGCAACTTCGAGAATCTGGAGAAAGGGCTGGCAGAAATGTGCCGGGTACTACGGCCGGGCGGAAAGATGGTAGTGCTGGAATTTTCCAAGCCTACGGCATTCCCCATGAAGCAAGCGTATAACTTCTACTTCAAGAATATTTTGCCGGTGTTCGGCAAACTGATTTCCAAAGACCGCGCCGCGTACACTTACCTGCCCGAATCGGTGCAGGCCTTTCCGGATGGTCAGGACTTTCTGGCGATTCTACGTAAAGTCGGCTTTACCTCTCCCGCATGGCAACCACTCACCTTCGGCATCAGCTCCATTTACACCGCTCAAAAATAACCCGCCTAGCCCTCGTTGCCCTGGCAACCGCCGCCCTTCCTTTCGGCGCTGAAGCCCAACGCAAAAGCCAAACCTCTGCCAACCGCAGCAAAAGCGGCCAAGTAAAATCGGTAACAACCAACAACCTGCCCGGCTACGATGAGCGCGGGCTGCACTTGGGTATGTACGTAGCGCCCAACTTTTCGCGCTACAAGATTGAACAGGCACCCGGCTTTCAAACTCAAGGAGTGTCATCCAACTCCATCATCAGCCCGGGGTTTTCAGTGGGCTTTCTGGGCGACTTCCGAATTACGGATTATGTAGCCCTGAACTTTGGACCGGGTGTGAGTTTTCTAACCCGCCGTGTAGAGTTTAAGGACCAAGGGTATACTAAGAAGTCCGACAACGACCCGGAGGAAATTGAGACCCAGGAAATAGCCAGCACCCAGCTTGATTTGCCGGTGATGCTGAAACTGAAGTCGCAACGTCGGCGCAACTCACGGGTGTATATCATCGGCGGTGTGAAGCCGAGCTTTAATATTGGCAACCGCCGCAAAGAGCCGGAAAGAAACCTGCTGCAGGCCCAGAGCAGCGACATTGCCATCGAGTATGGAGTAGGGATGGACCTGTTTTATCCTTTCTTCAAATTCTCGCCTGAGCTACGCTTTTCGCACGGCCTCATGAACCTGCACACTAACGGAACCGATGTGTACAGCCGCAGCCTGCAAAGCATGAAAAGCAATACCGTTACCCTGTACCTGAATATCTGGTCGGGTCGCTAACACTTTCCCTCTGGAGATGACAAAAACTGCATTTATCACCGGCGCTTCGTCGGGTATTGGTCGGGCTACGGCCGTGGCATTGGGCAAGGCTGGGTTCCGGCTGGTATTGGCTGGCCGGCGCCTGGAGCGGCTGCAGGAGCTAGCACAGGAGCTAGCTGGTGTGCCAACCCATTTGCTCACCTTCGATGTTCGGGACCGGTCCGCGGTGGATGCTGCCGTGCAAAGCCTGCCCGCCGAGTTTCAGGACATTGATGTGCTGATTAACAACGCCGGCAACGCCCACGGACTAGCCCCCATTCAGGATGGAAACCCCCAGGACTGGGACGATATGATGGATGGCAACGTGAAGGGGCTGCTGTACGTGAGCCGGGCCGTGCTGCCCTCCATGACGCGCCGCAACACCGGCCACATCATCAACATCGGCTCCATTGCTGGCCACGAGACATATGCGAACGGTAACGTGTACTGCGCCTCAAAAGCAGCCGTAGCGGCCCTCACCAAGGGTATGCGCCTGGACTTGCTACCCCATCAGATTCGGGTGGCGGAGGTAAACCCCGGTGCCGTGGAAACGGAGTTTTCGGAGGTGCGCTTTAAGGGCGATACGGAGCGCGCGGCTACCGTGTACAAAGGCTATGAGCCGCTTCGAGCCGAAGACGTAGCCGATGTGATTCAGTTTATGGTAACGCGCCCGGCGCACGTTAACATTGCGGAGGTACTGCTTCTGCCTGCCGCCCAAGCCGCCGCCACTACCATTCGGAAAGACGCTTAGCGTGCTAGGGTAATATAACGCAGAAAGCCGCTCCATCTGGGGCGGCTTTCTGCGTTTTCGCTTAGCACAGTGAGCGAGCCTAGTAACTCGGGGTTGACGCCGCCATCTGGGCTAGTACTGCTGCGTTCAGCGTATGCTTGCCATCGAAGGAAAGCACAGTGGGCTCCACGCCGAGCTGCTGCAGGAAAGCGCGTTGCTGCTGCATGGCTTCTTCAGAAACAAACTCGTCTTCGGTTCCACAGACCAGCGTTACGGGCAGGTTTTTCAGCAGGTGAGTCGCAACGCCAAAGTCCATATCGGGCGGAAAGGCGCCGGCCCATAACACCAAGTGCGCTGGTCGGAACCGGGCGTGGGCCAGCCAGCGGCTTACCGTAGCAGCCCCCTGCGAAAAACCTAGTACCGTTACGGCCGCATCGGGCGCAGCTTGCTGCAAAATGGTTTCCGAAAGCTGGTTGAGGTAGGCTACGTAATCTTCAATTTCGGTGAGGCGGTCTTCCTTCGTCATCCAGGTAGCCCCAACACGACCCCCGGTGCCCTGCAGATAAAAGCGCGAAAGCCCTTCCGGCGCAATAATCACTAGGCCCGAATCAGCTGCCGTAAGGTGCTGAAAGTGCCGGATGAAATAGGCGGCCAGCTGCCCGTAGCCGTGGGCCACAAACCAAACCTGCCGGGTTGCCGCCGAAAGCTCGCCGAGCTGAAAATAGCGGGCTGTGCGCGTAACGGGCAGATGATGCGCTTGTACAGACATGCGAATGTGCAGGATGGAGGACCAAACAGGTTGCTGGTTCAGAAGACCCTAGGCCCAGTAGAACCGCAAACCCCCTTGGGCGCTACGCTTTATTGGGCGGTAGGCAAATCATCAGAAGTAAAGCCGAAAGGCAGCAAATCGGAGAGGGAGGCGAAGCGGTAGATGCTCCCGTTGGGGCCGGGCAGCAGCAGCGGAATGGGCTGTTTCTGCCGGTGCTCATACTCGGCCATCACCTGGCGGCACGCGCCGCAGGAAGTCACGGGCACAAAGTCGCCGTTGGCGGGGCGGGCCGCTACGGCCATGCCTACAATGCGGCGCTCGGGGTGAGCAGCGGCCAAGCCAAACAAGGCGGTACGCTCAGCACAAAGGCCCGATGGAAACGCCGCGTTTTCCTGGTTGGTGCCGCGAAAGATGGAGCCATCATCGAGCAGCAACGCGGTGCCCACATGAAAGTGGGAATACGGGGCATACGCGTAGTCGGTGGCGGCGCGGGCCGCTTGCCAGGTGGTAACTTCGGCGGGTGAGAGGTCGGCTTCGGAGGCCATCACGTCAACGGTGATGGTAAGGTGGAGCGGTTGGGCCATCGGGGGCAGGAAAGGAACGGCCCGGTTCCGACTAGCGGCCCCGGGAAGTGAAAATGGGGCGGTGAATGTACGATTTTTTCGTGGTCAAAGAAGGAACCAGTAAATCATACCGAAAAACTAAACCGCTACCTTCTAATCAAACTCGAACCCGGTTGCCGCCGCCCCTTACCTAGTGTTGAGTGTAGTGGCCATATCCAGCAGCTGCCAACAATTACTGCGGGCCAACTTAAGCGCCTGGCAGGCCACCCGCGCAAAATTCTGATATTGGCGGCTCGTTCTGCATCTTGCTTCCACCCACCGCTTCTCTATGACTCGCATACTGCTTCTTGGCGCCGGCCGCTCGGCTTCTTCTCTGCTGCACTACATGTTGCACCACGCACCTACAGAGGGTTGGCACCTCACGGTAGCCGATGTGCAAACCGCGCACCTACTGCCCGTGCTGGCCGGCCACACTGCCTTTGCGCAGGCCGTCACGTTTTCGATTCAGAACGAAGAGCAGCTGGAAGAGCTGGTGCTGGGCGCCGATATTGTTATTTCGATGCTGCCGGCCTTGTTTCATGCTCCGGTGGCGCGGGCCTGCGTGCAGCATGCGCGCCACCTCATAACGGCCAGCTACGTGAGCGAAGAAATCAGGGCGCTGGATGCCGAGGCGCAAGCTGCTGGAATCACTATCCTGATGGAGTGTGGCCTCGACCCCGGCCTTGATCATATGTCGGCAATGCGCGTGATTGAGGATGTGCGGCAGCGAGGCGGACAGCTCACGTCGTTTAAATCGTACTGCGGGGGCCTGATGGCGCCTGACTCCGAAGGCGACAACCCGTGGAAGTACAAATTCACCTGGAATCCGCGCAACGTGGTGCTGGCCGGCCAAAGCACTGCCAAGTATCTGGAAGAAGGCCGCCTGCGCTTTATTCCGTATCAGCATTTGTTTGCGCGCACTGAGGAGCTGGAAGTACCGGGCTTCGGCAAGTTTGAGGGTTATGCCAACCGCGACTCCCTGAGCTACCGCGCCCCCTACGGCCTAGAAACCATCCCAACTATTCTGCGCGGAACCTTGCGTCGCCCTGGCTATTGCGCCGCGTGGCACGCGCTGGTCCGGCTAGGTCTCACCGATGATACGGTACACCTGGGCAATGAGGCCGATATGAGCTGGCAGGAGTTGTTGGAGGCGTATCTTCCCTTAGCATCGTTGGGGGGCAAATCGGTAGCTGACCGCACGGCTGAGTACCTGCAACTAGCCCCTGCAGGAGACACAATGCAGCGCCTCACGTGGCTCGGACTTTTCTCCGATTCGCCGGTAGGGCAGGCCAACGCTACGCCCGCTCAACTGCTGGAAAAGCTCCTGACCTCCAAGTGGGCCCTGGAACCCCACGACCACGACATGATTGTGATGCAACATCGGTTTGAGTACAACCTGAACGATACGGCCTACACGCACACTTCCTCACTGGTAGTAACGGGAGATGATGCCATTCATACGGCCATGGCCAAAACCGTCGGCCTGCCCGTGGCCATTGCCGTTCGCCGGCTGGCCCAAGGCAAGCTGCAGCACCGGGGCGTCGTCATTCCTACGTTGCCGGAGGTGTACGAGCCCATATTGGCGGAGCTAGAGCAGGAATATGGTATCCGGTTCGTTGAGGAAGAGCGCCAGGTGGAAAGCCCGGTTTTAACTAGCTAGCATTTCTTGCCCAACCGGTACTGTGCAGGTAAAATACGTGTGCAGTTGCGGCGTTGAGAAGCCTATGCGAAATTATTTGCGGCTGCGAAGCCGGGTGCTGGGTCGTCAGGTGCTGGAAATGGGGTGGTGGCGCATACTGGTGCTTGGGCTCTTATTGGGGTTAGCGGTGTTGCGGGCGGGTTTCGTAGCCGCTGCCAGCCCATCAGGCGCATGGCTGATTCCGCTGGCCGCTGCTGGCCTAACGCTCAGCCTACACCGCCAGCGCTCCGACCTTCAGTTTCTGCAACTCACCGCCCCGCAGTTCCGCCGCTGGATGCTGCTGGAATATGCGTTGCTGAGCGTACCGGCAGCTGTGCTCTTGCTAGGCTGGGGGCGCTTGGGTCCGGCCCTACTTACGACGGCATTAACTGCCTTAGTGGCCTTTATGCCACCAGCCACAGCCCGTGCCAGTCGGCAGCGGTTACCCAGCGTGTTCCGGAGCAGTGCGTTTGAATGGGTAGCCGGCGGGCGGCGGCCGTGGTTGGGCCTTAGTTGGCTAGCGCTGCTGGCGGTGGCTTGCAGTTTCCGGAGCACGGCAACCGGTCCGGCAGTGGCTATTGTAGTCTGGCTAGGGCTTCTGCTGGAAGTATACGGCCCCGCGGAGCCCTGGACGTGGCTGCTGCCGGTGCTGCGTACGCCCGGCCAGTGGCTGCGCCGCCGCATGGGGTGGGGGATGCTATACTTTGGGCTTACGGTGGCGCCGCTAGCCCTCATAATGGCTCAAAGCCCCGCTCGCGTGGGCGGTACGCTAGCTTTGCTGCTCTGGTGTGCCGTGGTGCTGAGCATGGTAGTGATGGCTAAGTATGCCTTTTATCCGCACGCCACTTTGGCCCGAACAACCCAAGCCGGTGCCATGGTGGTAGGACTATCTATCCTGGGAAGCAACCCGGCGTATATGGCTCTGCTGATGGCTTGCTTTGGCGGACTACTACTAAAAAGCCACCGGCAGCTGGCCGTGTACTGTCATGATTGAGATACGAGGCCTCCGCAAACGTTTCGGGACAGCACCCGTTCTGCAGCACATCGACCTGACGCTGCGGCCGGGTACGCTGCATGGGCTGGTAGGAGCAAATGGAGCCGGCAAAACCACTCTGCTGCACTGCCTTTACGGGCTCTATACTGACTACGAAGGCACTGTGCAGGAATCAACTGGGCTGCCCATCCGGCAGCATGCCGGCTTGCTACCCTATGAGCCGTACTTCTACCCGCGCATCACTGGCCGCGAGTACGTAGAGTTTTGCCTGCAGGCGCGGGGGCGGCCCGTGCCCAACCTGACCGGGTGGAATTATCTGCTCGAATTGCCCTTAGATCAGTACGCCGAAGAATACTCTGCGGGCATGAAGAAAAAGCTGGCGTTGTTGGCGCTGCTTGTGCAAAACTTCCGCTACCTCATTCTCGATGAGCCTTTCAACGGGCTTGATTTAAGCACGAATCTGTTGGTTATGGAAATACTGCGCCGGCTAAGTGATCAGGGCGTGGGAATTCTGCTGACCTCGCATTTGCTAGGCTCCCTAACGGAGCTATGCCACGAAATAACCGTGCTGGCCGATGGCCAGGTGCTGCGCCACTACGCCGCCCACGAATTCGCCAGCCTACCAACCGACTTGCTCGATGCACTGTACCAGCAAAAGCTCCAGCATTTGAGAGAGCTGTTGCCCAACTCTCTTGCTCAGAAGTAATGGAAGCTGTTCAGGAAGGTACATGACCGTCATGCTGAGCTTGTCGAAGCATCTCTACCGCTAGCTAACTACTGACCTCATGTGAAGCGGTAGAGATGCTTCGGCTCCGCTCAGCATGACCGTTTTCTAGAAGTGCAGTAATTCTCTAAGCAGCCTGATGGCTTCTTGCTAGGTTACAACGCCATGTAAAACGGCCCCAGTAGCTCTTGAAATTGGCGCGTGTAGGCTTCGGTTTCCTTTTCGTGAAGGGCTAGTAGTTCCTCGGTTACTAGGTCTGCCTGCCGCCCAAAGGTGGTAATGTGCCGCAACGGCTTGCTGCCCGGCCGGTGTTGCATAACTCGGCGCACGCTCGGGTAGAGACCGGCAGCCGTGGCATCCTGCTCGAAATGCTGCATTTCTGGGGGGGGCAGTAACACCGTCAGCTGGCCCGCGGGCGCGAGAAAATCAGCCGCGAACTTGGCCAGCTCCGCAAACGTGAGGCTATCTGTGGCGGTGTGGCGGGCCGTGGTGCGCGGGCCATCGGGGGAGCGGAGCGAGTTGCGGAAAAAAGGCGGATTGCAGAGAATGTGGTCGAAGGGAGCAGGGGTTGAGGCCGCCAGCTGGGCTAGGGGCATGGCCCGCAGCTCCAGTCGCTCTGCCCACGGGCTAGCCCTAAAGTTGGCGGCTGCCTGCGCGGCGGCGGCTTCATCCAGCTCCACGGCTACCAGCTGGGCAGTGGGGTTGCGCTGGGCAGCCATCAACGCCAGCAAGCCCGTGCCGGTGCCAATGTCCAGAATGCGCGCCGCACCTTGCACGGGCGCTACTGCGCCCAGTACGCACGCATCGGTGCACACTTTCATGGCGCATTGGCCCTGCTCAATACGAAACTGCTTGAACTGGAAGTAGGTATTGGCCACCTTGGAACAGGAGAAATTACTAGGGTTAGGTTCGGTTCAAACCCCGTTTACTAGGGTCAAAGGAGCCACAAGGTGCTAGGCGCGTTTGGCTTCAATCAGCTCGTAGCCTTCATCAATAAGCAGCGGACCACGGGTGGCACTGCCCACGGCCAGTTGGTCGCACCGCTCGTTTTCGGGGTGGCCGTTGTGGCCGCGCACCCACTTAAAGTGCACGGTGCGCTGCTTATACACTTTCAGAAAGCGCCGCCACAAATCCTCGTTAGCCTTCTTGCCGAAATCGGCCTTGGCGGCCCAGCCAAATACCCAGCGCTTTTCTACGGCGTCTACCACGTAGCGCGAGTCTGTAACTACGGTAATGGGCAGCTCAGGGCGGTTGATGGCTTCCAGGCCCACAATCACGGCCAAGAGCTCCATGCGGTTGTTGGTGGTCAGGCGGAAGCCTTGCGTCAGCTCTTTTTCATGTTGGCCGAAACGCAGAATGGCGCCGTAGCCGCCGGGCCCCGGGTTGCCCCGTGAAGAGCCATCGGTATACAAATGAATCATACTACAGTGGGTTTGAAGCCCTCAGGAGCCTAGTAGCCGGTGCTTGGGGAAATACATGTCGAAGCGCAGGCGCAGGTACTAGGCTCCTGAGGAGCGCAAACCCTAAAAATTACTCTTGAACAATTTAATGGCAATGGCCAGCAGAATCACGCCAAACACGCGGCGCAGAATGTCCTCGCCGGCTTTCCCGAGCTTGCGCTCAATCCAGGCCGAGCTTTTGAGCACCAGATACACAAACACCAAGTTCACGAGCACGCCAGCCAGCACGTTGGGCAGCTGATAGGCCGCCCGCAGTGAAAGCAGCGTCGTCATGGTGCCGGCACCCACAATCAGCGGAAACGCCAGCGGCACAATAGAGCCGGTGGAGGTAAGCGGGTTATGCTTGAAAAGCTCCACGCCCAGTATCATTTCCATACCAATGAGGAAAATGATAATGGCGCCTGCCAGTGCAAACGACTGGAAGTCAACCCCAAACAACGAAAGAATGCTTTGACCCAGGAACAGGAAGGCTACCATCAGCACGCCGGCAACCAGCGTAGCTTTCTCAGACTGAATTTTTCCCTCGCGCTGCCGAATCTGGATGATAATCGGAATGGAGCCCAGAATATCGATGATGGCAAACAGCGTGAGCGTGACGGAGGCTATTTCCTTAAGCGAAAACATGAATCGCGGGGGTTATGCAGAGGGTGGCGCGGCGGGCGCTGGTTTTAAGCGAATTCGCGGGCAAAAAACTGAACCAGTTGTTCAAAAGCAGCATCCGGAATAGCGGGGAAGTTGGCAATGCGCAGGCTCGTTGATTTGAGGTTGCCGTAGCCGCTGCCCAGTTGCAGGCCCTGCGACAGGGCCCGGCGCTTCACTTCCTCAATCAGCGGGGGCGGACCCTGCAAACCGATAACTGTAGTGGAGCGCGCCTCCGGGTTCTGGATAAGTGGTGAGAGCTGCGTGGCCTGGTCAAAGTAGTCGTAGAGCTTGGTAGCCCGGTCAACGAGGTGATGGTGCGTAGTTTTAATGGCCGTGCGGTCGTGGAGGGAGCGGCTCATCAGATATATTCCCAGCACGTTGGGCGTGAGGTTGGTCTGGAAGTTGAGCATCTTCTCGTATTGCGCCATCAGCGAGTTGTAGTGGCTGCGCTCATTAATGCGGCGAATGCGTTCCACGGCTCGTGGCGAGAGTAGCATTACGGAAAGGCCTGCAGGCAACCCAAAGCACTTCTGCACCGAGGCAAACCAGATATCGGCCCTGATATACTTGAGCTGAATGCCCGCCAACGAGGAGGTAGCATCTACCGCCAGCAAAGCATTGGAGGGCAAGCGGTTGTAGATGTTCAGAATAACCCCGTCGCGCAGCTGCGTGGCGTTGCTGGTCTCGTTCTGCGTGATGCACACCAAGTCGGTTTGGTCGTCCATGGCAGGTAGCGTTTTGGCATCCGGCACTTCATCGAGGCCAAACTGAATGCCTACGCTACCTGGGCGCAGGGCCTTGGCGTACTCAAACCATTTCTCCCCAAAAGCGCCATTGTACAGGTGGAAGCTTTTGTTGGGCGTCAAGCTTTGGGCCAGTACTTCCCAGCATTCCGTGGCCGAGCTCATGAAGAACACGGTGTAATCTTGCGGAATGTTGAGCTTATTTTTTAGCTCCTGCACGGTTTGGCGCATGAGCTGCACAAACCGCTCGCCGCGGTGTGGCGCCGAAAGCCAGCCCTCGTCGAAGGCGTCCTGAAGATACTGGCGTACCTGCGGATACACCTGCGAAGGGCCAGGATTGAATGTATACATAGTGAAGGAAGTCTGAGGGAAAGGAAGCGCAAAGGTAGGAACCTCGCGAAGTGGAGTGCTAGGTAAACAGGGAAATGCGCATTGTTATTCTTGCCTGCCTGCAGGCTACAACGAAGCCGTTACTTGGTTTCCTATGTTACTAGCCTCAATTAAACCCGAAACCCTACCCGTTTGGGCCGCTGGCCGTCAAAGTAATGCAGGGCCAGCTTGTAGCTATCCAGCTTGAAGCCGCTGATGCTGCCCACGCAATGGCGCCCTAGCAGGCTTTTCTGCCGGAACTCCTCACGGGCATGCAGGTTGCTCAGGTGCACCTCCACTACGGGCGTATGAATGGCGGCCACGGCATCAGCTAGGGCAATGCTGGTATGCGTGTAGGCGCCGGCGTTCAGCACAATGCCGTGGTAGCTGAAGCCTACTTCGTGCAGCTTATCCAGCAGCTCGCCCTCGTGGTTGCTTTGGAAGTGCTCCAGTGTAAACTGCGGAAAGGCTTCGCGTAGCTCGGGCAGGTAGTCTTCAAACGAGCGGGTACCATAGATGCCGGGCTCGCGCCGACCTAGCAGGTTAAGGTTGGGTCCATTCAGAAGCAGGATTTGCATAGGATAGGGGGTAAGGGGCAGAAGGGCTGGTACCCGAGTTAGGTAAAGGTAGCGGAGAACCGGAGCGCAAGGAAAGACCTTCTGCCGTTAGAACCAATCTGAGTGCACTCTGAAGCGACAATCCCCACTATTTTGCTGCCCCACCCGAATCACAGCTACCTTTACCAGCCTAGATTCCCACTTTTCCTTCCTGAGTTTCCGCCCCGCATGTCAACTTGGTCCATCGCCCTCAAGCAGTTTGAAGGCTACCTTCAGCTAGAAAAATCGTTGTCGCGGAATTCGGTGGAAGCTTATGTGCACGATGTACAGAAGCTGCGCCAGTACCTGGAGCTGGAAAAGCTACCCGCCTCGCCCCAGCAAGTGACCACCCGCATTCTGCGCGACTTTCTGGGCTGGCTCGGGGGGCTGGGCATGTCGGCTACCTCGCAGGCGCGCATTTTATCGGGCATCAAGGCCTTCTACCGCTTCCTGATTATGGAAGACATGCTTTCCCTAGATCCCACGGATACGCTGGACGCGCCCAAAACCGGCCGCAAACTGCCCGATACGCTAAGCTACCCCGAAATAGAGCAGCTGCTGGCCGCTGTGGATTTGAGTACGGCCGAAGGCACGCGCAACCGCGCCATTCTGGAGGTATTGTATAGCTCTGGCTTGCGCGTAAGCGAGCTAACCACGCTGCGCCTTTCCAACCTCTATGCCGGCCAAGGCTTCGTGCGCGTGACTGGTAAGGGCAGCAAAGAGCGGCTGGTGCCCATTGGCCGCGACGCGCTCAAGCACTTAGGGTTTTACCTGCAAGGCATCCGGGCCCACCTCGAAATCAAGCCCGGCCACGAAGACACGGTGTTTCTGAACCGGCGCGGCAGCGGCCTTTCCCGCATTATGGTGTTCAACATCATCAAGGAGTCGGCGGTGAAGGCCGGTATTCAGAAAAGCATTAGCCCGCACACCTTTCGGCACAGCTTTGCTACGCACCTCATTGAAGGCGGCGCCGACCTGCGGGCCGTGCAGGAAATGCTCGGGCACGAAAGCATCACCACCACCGAAATCTACACCCACCTCGACCGAGACTACCTGCGGCAGGTTATCATCGAGTTTCATCCGCGCAGCTAGGCACCTTCGCGCCACCCAGCTAGCCCGCCCGCCTTTCAGCTGATACTGCATGCCCAATACCTTTGCGAAAGCCGCCCGAGCCAACTTCCGCCTGCCCCCGTTGGGCTGGGCGGTGCTGGCCTTGGTGCTGCTGAGCTTGGTGTATGTAAGCAGCTCGGGCAATACGTTCATACTGATTGATGACTGCCTGGACGGGGAGTTGCCGGTGGCGTATGCTCTAGTAAAAGAAGGCAAAGCGCTGGCCTATGGCCCTACCGATACCATTGAGCGGCTGCTGCATGGTGTGCCCCGTAACGCGCTGCGGCCCGGCTTGCAGCCACTCGTCGGGCTGATGAAGGTGTTGCCGCCGCTGAGTGCGTACTTGTGCCATGAGCTTCTGGTGCGGCTGGCGGGCTTGTTGGCCATGTATGCGCTGCTGCGCCGGTACGGCTTTCCGGAGGCTGCCCAGCGGTGGCTTTGTGCGGGGCTGGCCCTGGCTTGGGCTGTGCTGCCTACTTACACCGTGTATGGGGTTTCGGTGCTGGGGCAACCGGCCGTAGTGCTGGCCCTGCTAAACCTGCGCCGGGGTCCCGGCCGCCTCCTCGACTGGTTGCTGCTGGTGGGGTTTGCGGCGTGGTCGGGGCTAGTGATGGCCGGTGTGTTTGTGCTGGCCGGCGCTGGCGTGGCCGTAGCCTGGGATGCCATCCGAAACCGATGCGTAGCATGGCGGCCCGTGCTAGGGCTACTGGTGCTGACGCTCAGCTATGCCGTGGTGGAGTATCCGCTGCTGTATTCCCTGCTAATTGGGAAGCAGTATGTGCCGCATCGGGTAGAATTCGATTTTGACCGGTTGGTCCCGAACGCCGGGGTAGGGGTGGGGCTGGCATGGGCGCGGCGCTACTTTCTGCTGGGGCACTACCACTCGGGGCAGTTTTGGCGGTACGTGCCCCTAGCGGTCGCCGCCCTAGCCCTGCTACTGGCCCCAACCCAATTGGCCCGTTTGCAGCTGCTGAAGCGGTTGGGGGATTTACTGGGGGTGCTGGTGGTACTGGCGCTCGTGTGTGGTTTTTATCCGCATCTGGCTCGGGCGTTGTCCGATGCGATGCCGATTATTAGGGTGTTCAACCTGTCGCGCTTTCATTTCCTCACGCCGCTGCTGTGGTTTGGGGTACTGGGCCTGAGCGTGCGCTACCTGCCCGCCGGGTGGCTGCAGGGCAGCGTGGTGGCCTTACAAGTGGTGCTGGGGCTGGCCCTGAATACGGAGTGGGCCAATAATGCGCGGCGTCTACTTGGCAACTTGCCCGCCTCAGAGCCCACCTACGCCGCCTTTGTTGCCCCCCATCTTTTTGCCCGAATTCAGCAGGATATTTGTGCCCAAACCACCTTGGCGCCAGCCCAGTATCGGGTTGCTTGCCTAGGATTTCCGCCGGCGGTGGCTTCCCTGAATGATTTTTATACCCTCGATGCGTACCAGAACAACTATCCGCTCACGTACAAGCGCACTTTCCGTCCGCTCATAGCTGCGGAGCTAGCTCGGAGCCCCGCGTTGCAAACGTATTTTGATGCCTGGGGTAACCGCTGCTACTTATTTTCGGCCGAGCTGGGCAAGAATTTCCGGGTGGCAGCGTTGCCGGAGCGGGTGGTGCAGCACTGGTACTTCAATTCTAGGGCCTTCCAGCAGTTGGGCGGGCGCTACGTGCTATCGGCTGCTAAACTGGCCCGCCCCGAGGAAAGTGGGCTGCGCCTAGTCCGTGACTACACCTCTTCGGGCGCTTACTGGCACATTTGGCTGTATGAAACGCAGTAGCTGATGTGCTGAGCAGCTGAGAAATAAAGGATAAACTAGAGGTTTACCTCTAAATTGCTTAGCCGCCGGGCTACTCAGTTACTCACCGCAATTGCCTAGATTTGGTCTTTGGCGTGTCTCAATGGCTAAAAATACCTACAAGCAACAACCTGCCGCGGCCCAAGGCCGCACCAACGAACCTCGTCCGGCGCCCGCCGAGCCGCGCTCAGCCCGCAACCAGCCTAAGCCGGTTGCTGCGCCCGAGCCTGTGCGCGAAACCCGCCGCAACGAACCCAAAGCTGCTGCCGCGTCCAAAGCGCCGCGCAAGCCCCTTAAGCTTCCGGCGGTAAATCTCAGCGGGCTTTTTGGCTTTCTGCGCGATCGGCGGTTTCAGCTTTTTCTGGGTTTCTTCTTCCTGATTGGCTCCATTTACCTCACCATTGCCTTCATTTCCTTCCTGTTCACGGGCCAAGCCGACCAAAGCGTGACGGAAGCCGTGGACCGGACTCCGCTCAAGGAAGCGGGACAGGAAACCGGCAACTGGCTGGGGCTAGTGGGGGCTATGCTAGCACAGTTCCTTATCCAGAAAGGCTTTGGTGTGGCGGCTTTCGCGGCCATCCCCATCGTTTTTTTCCTGGGCTATAAAATCGTGTTTCGGCGGGCGGGCGTCTCGTTTACCTACGTGCTGGCCTTGTGCCTGTTCATTATGCTCTGGCTCAGTGTCTTGCTTGGGTATGTGGTGCTCACCGTTCAGAGCCCTGAGGTTGACCCCAGCCTAGCGCACAGCCTCGATTTCCTGTGCGGCGGCGTCGGCTACGAAACCGCGTTCTGGCTGGATAGCCTGATAGGGTGGGGGACGGTGCTGTTGCTAGCCTTCCTGCTGATATCGTTCGTGGTTTTCTTTTTTAACGTAACCAGCCTCAACCTAAACCTGCGCCGTAGCGCTGGCGATGACGAGGAAGAGTCGTTCGAAACGGAGCGTACCGCATTTAGTTCAGCCGCTAGGGGTAACCACGTTTCTAATCCATCTGTGTTTGAAGCGGAGGACGAGCCAGAAGAGGATAATGCGCTGGGCATCACGCTTAAACGCGTAGGTCCGCTAGCTCCGCAAGCTACTGCGCCTGAAGTAGATACAGATGAGCTTGAGGAAGATGATGAGCCGGCGGTAGCGCCACAGCGGACAGGTCCGGTGGTAGCATCGGCTCCGGCGTTTGGCGTTTCAACCAACGGCACGTCATCGGCGGGGGCTGCAGCTACAGTGGCAGCCGGCGGTTTGGGCACGGCTGCCTCGGTGCCACTCAGCGTAGCGCCCGCCGCTAGCGCCGCACTGGCAGCTGCCAGCCTTGCCACGCCTACAGTGCCTAGTGGCCCTAGCTTCTCCTTTGAGGTGTCGGAGGCGGAGCCAGCGGTTAAAGCTGCGGCCACCCAACCAAGTGTTCCAACTCCTTTGTCCTTGGCTGATTTGGTGGATGATGGTACGCCACTACCCCCTTCGGCCGTCCCAACCCCTCCGGTGGCAGTTGCGCCTGCGTCACGGGCCGGGTTGTCGTTTGAGGTAGAGGATGCTACTACTACGCCCGAGCTCGATCCGTCTGCGGGGGCTGATATGGCTGTTATTGCCGTGGAAGATGAGGAAGAGGAAGTAATGCCCACCGGCGAATACGACCCTACCCTTGATCTGCCGCGCTACCAGTACCCTACCCTAGAGTTGCTCAACGATTATGGGGTAGCGAAAGCCCAGGTATCGAAGGAGGAACTGGAAGCCAATAAAGACCGCATCGTCGAGACACTAGGGCACTACGGCATCAATATCGCCAGCATCAAGGCCACTATCGGCCCTACGGTTACGCTGTATGAAATTGTGCCCGATGCCGGGGTGCGTATCTCCAAAATCAAGAGCCTAGAAGATGATATTGCCTTGAGCCTCGCGGCGTTAGGTATTCGTATTATCGCCCCCATTCCGGGCAAGGGTACTATTGGTATTGAGGTGCCGAACGCCAAGAAGGAGATGGTGAGCATCCGGTCGGTGTTTAACACCGAGAAGTTCATCCATACCGAAATGGATTTGCCCATTGCCTTCGGCCGCACCATCACCAACGAGGTATTTGTGGTTGATCTGGCCAAAATGCCCCACTTGCTGATGGCCGGTGCCACGGGCCAGGGTAAATCGGTGGGTCTGAACGTGATTCTGGCTTCCCTGATTTACAAGCGTCACCCCTCGCAGCTGAAGTTTGTGCTCGTCGACCCGAAGAAGGTGGAACTGAGCATCTTCAACAAAATTGAGCGCCACTTCCTGGCCAAACTGCCCGATACGGAGGAGCCCATCATCACCGATACCAAGAAGGTGGTAAACACGCTTAATTCGCTCTGCATGGAGATGGATAAGCGTTACGACCTGCTTAAAGATGCCGGCTGCCGCAACCTGAAGGAGTACAACCGCAAGTTTGTAGAGCGCCGCCTCAACCCCAAGAAGGGCCACCGCTACATGCCCTTTATTGTGCTGGTAATCGACGAGCTGGCTGACCTGATGATGACCGCCGGCAAAGAGGTGGAAACTCCGATTGCCCGCCTGGCCCAGCTGGCCCGCGCCATCGGTATTCACTTGATTGTGGCGACCCAACGCCCATCGGTAAACGTTATTACGGGTATCATCAAGGCCAACTTCCCCTGCCGGATTTCCTTTAAAGTGACCAGCAAAATTGACTCGCGCACCATTCTGGATGCCGGGGGTGCTGATCAGCTCATAGGCCAGGGCGACATGCTGATTTCTCAGGGTTCCGACATCATTCGGGTACAGTGCGCCTTCATCGATACGCCCGAGGTAGACCGCCTTTGCGACTTCGTAGGCGAGCAGCAGGGCTACCCTGATGCGTACCATCTGCCGGAAGTAGTAGGGGAAAGCGGCGGTGGCAACGGCGACCTGGAAGATATGGACCCCGCCCAGCGCGACTCCATGTTTGAAGAGGCTGCCCGCGTCATCGTGACGCACCAGCAGGGTAGCACTTCGCTGCTGCAGCGCCGCCTGAAGCTAGGCTACAACCGCGCCGGCCGCTTAATTGACCAGCTGGAGCACGCCGGCATTGTGGGCCCATTTGAGGGTAGTAAGGCCCGGGAGGTTTTAATTCCGGATGAATACAGTTTGGAACAGTTGTTGAATAGCCTGCCTAAGTAAGAGCTCAACGGCTAGAACTTCGCGCCCAGATTTTGTTCTTCACTTTTACAGCTGGCGCTGACACTTTATCCGAGTTCTACGTTCTTACGCTAAGCTCTCCAATAACACCTCTCTTTTTGCAATGAAAAAATACCTCGCCCTGCTCGCCCTCTCCGTGTCGCTGACCTCCGTGGCCACGGCGCAGCAGGATCCCAAAGCCGGGAAGATTCTGGATCAGATGAGTGCCAAATATCAGGCAATGAAAGCCTTTAAAGCCTCTTTCACCCAAACCCTCGAAAACGATGCGGCCAAAGTGAAAGAGAACTTGAGCGGCGATATTACCGTGAGCGGCCAGAAGTTTCGCTTGAAAATGAGCGGCCAGGAGGTCATCAACAATGGCCAGACCATGTGGACGTACATGAAGTCGGAGAATGAAGTGAATATCTCTGATTACGAGCCCGAAGACCAGGAAATTTCGCCTTCCCAAATTTTTACCCTCTACAAAAAAGGCTACAAGTACGCCTACGTGCAGGAAGCTAAGGACGGTGGTGAGCTAGTGGATGTTATCGAGCTTTCTCCCGAGGACCGCAACAACCCGGTGTACAAAGTGCGCCTGAAGGTGAGCAAGAAAGATAAGTCGGTGAAAAGCTGGCAGATGTTCAAGAAGAACGGCAACCGCTACACCTACCGCATCAGCAAATTCCAGCCCAACGTGCCCACGGATGCAACAACTTTCACCTTCGACAAAGCCCGTTACAAAGGCGTAAAGGTGATTGACCTCCGCTAACAAGCTAGTGGCTCTGCCATCCTGACCGGCCCGCTTCTGCAACATGCAGGAGCGGGCCGTTTTGCGTTGTCAAGCTTCTTTAAGAACTTTCAGTCTTTTATTAAGCTGCGTCAAACGCGCTAAACTGCTACTGTTCTGCTTTATACATTATGCAGGAAGATTTCCTACACTATATCTGGCAACACCAGTATTTTGATAAAACCAACCTACGCACCGAAGATGGCCAACTGATTACGGTGCTGCGGCCTGGCCAGCGCAACCCCGATGCTGGCCCCGATTTTCTGAATGCCCGCCTGCAACTTGGAGAAGTAGAGTGGAATGGGGCCGTAGAGATTCATGTGCGGGCTTCTGACTGGCACCGCCACCAGCACCAATATGACCCGAAGTACGACCAGGTGGTGCTGCACGTGGTGTATACTGCTGATGCGGAGGTAGCGCGCCTCGACGGCTCTCTGATTCCGGCGCTGGCGCTGGCCCTACGCATTGAGAGCGGTCAGTTAGCCTCCTACGAGCAGCTGAAAAACCAACCTCCGGAGGCTATACTGCCTTGTTCGGCCCTGCTACCTCAGGTGTCGGAGCTTACGCGCACCATGATGCTGGACCGGACGCTGCTGGAGCGGGTAGAGCAGAAGGCAGCGGCCATCCTGGATTTGCACCGGCAGCAGGAGCAGGATTGGGAAGCTACCACTTGGCACGTGCTGGCAGCAGCCTTTGGGTTTAAGAAAAATGCGGAGCCCATGGCGCGGTTGGCCAAGGCGTTGCCCCTAACCATTGTGCGGCGGCATCGGCATGATGATCGCCAGTTGGCGGCCCTAGTGTTCGGGCAGGCAGGTTTTCTGGAGGCGCCCGAACTGCTGACTGATGCTTACATACAGGACCTAAGCCGCGAATACAGCTTTCTGCAGCATAAGTATAACCTGCGCGGTACCGCCCTGGTGCCCCACGACTGGAACTTCCTGCGCATGCGTCCGGCCAATTTCCCAACTGTGCGCCTGGCCCAGCTGGTTGGGCTATTGCATGCCCGGCCTGCTCTGTTTGATGCCCTGCTCACAGCCAAGAGCCTAGCGGCGCTGGAGCAGTTTTTTACAGCTTCCTTACCCGAGTATTGGCAAACGCATTACCGACCTGGTAAATCTGGAAAGGTAGCGTTACTAGGTCGGGCTAGCATTCATCTGCTACTGATCAACCTGGTTGTGCCCTTGCGGGTAGCCTACGCCCAGCATGTGGGCAATACCAGCCTGATTGAGGAGGCAGTGAATCTATTGGAGCAGCTGCCACCTGAGCATAACCATATCACCGACGCATATGCTGATGCCGGCTTCCGCCATCGGTCCGCTGCCGACTCGCAGGGGCTGTTGGCCTTGCACAAAGGCTACTGTACGCCACGGCGCTGTGTCGCGTGTGCCATCGGAGCTAGTATCTTGCGGCGTGGTTAGGCTGCGGAAGGAGCAGCTGGGTTTGTATTTTTACGCTCTGTACCGTTGCTGCTAAAGCTCCTTGTTGCCTTTGCGCTAAATCTGACCCTAGTAGGGCTGTTGCTGCGGTGGCTGCCCAGGGTGCGTAGCCTGCCCGGACTAGGGCGGTGGGTGCTGCCAACCCTGCTGCTGAAGCTGGTCGCCACGGCCATTTCCGTAGGTGCGCTAACTGAAGACGCCAAGTATTTTCAGGACTGGGCCAACCGCATGACGGAGCAACTCTGGCATAACCCAGGCGTGTGGCTCCAGATGCTGCCTACCGACGAGTTTCACTGGCAAGGCGAGGAACTGGTGTTCCATGGAATGTCGAATACGTTGTTTCTAATAAAGCTGCTTTCGGTATTTAATCTGGCCAGCCTGGGAAATGCTGCCTTGAGCAGTGTGTACCTTACGCTGTGCAGCTTTATTGGGAGTTGGGAGCTAGTGCGGCAAATACAGCTCCGGTGGCCGAATGCCGTGCCCGGTGCTGCAATTGTAGCTTTTCTACTCTGGCCCACCGTGGTGTACTGGACTTCGGGCCTGACAAAAGAGAGCCTGCTAGTAGCCAGCGGCGTGCTGGTACTAGCCCTCGTAATTCGGCAAACCTACGGCCGCGCCGGCCAGGCGTGGCGGGCATGGCTGCTACTGATGGGTGCTGCGGTACTTCATTTCAAAATGCGGTATTTCTTCGCGGTAGTGCTGTTTGGGGCGCTGGCAGGCCTAGGGGTAATATGGGTAGTGCAGCAGATGGGTGGGGCCCGTTCGCGCCTAGTGCAATTGTTGTTGGTGTTAAGCCTGTTGGGTGCTGGGGCGTGGGCGGCCAGTGAAGTAAGCCCCGCCTTTCGTGCCAACAAATTCACCTCTCAGTTGCAGCGCAACTACACGGAGTTGCTACGCACCTCCCACGGCAAACCCCACATAACGTACAACGATCTGCGCCCCACCACGGAAAGCGTGCTCCGCAATACACCTGCTGCCATTGGGAATGCGCTGGCGCGGCCGTGGGTGTGGGAAGGTTCTTCACCCTTGTACCTGCTGGCCGGGCTGGAAAACCTGGTACTACTGTTGGCTATAGGAGTGGCAGTACTAGCCTGCCTGCGGGGGCAAGCCGGTCAGCTACCCTTCGCGCTGGTAGTGGCCCTAGTAGTGTATTGCTGCCTGATAGCTGCTTTGCTGGGGCTTACTACCCCCAACCTGGGAACCTTGAACCGGTACCGGGTTACCTTCTTGCCGTTTTTGCTGATGCTGCTTTTTCAGAACGAGTATGCCAAGCGGTTACTGCAACGGTTCAAGCTGTAACAGGCGCTGCACATTGGGTTAGCTGGTATGGGATAGGTCCCCGACAGATCTTGTATCTTTGTCGTCCAAAAAATAAACGCATCGGCCCGCTGTGGCCGTTTTCAATAGTATGGAAAATCCTGTAATTATTCTGGGCGCGCAAGCTGTTGGTACGGCCGCGCTTGATGCGTTCCAAAGCAACGACGTGGTAGTGTATTGCCTGCTCGATGATAACGCGGCGCTGCAGAATACCGAACTCAACGATGTGCCCGTAATGGGTAACACCGACGACAAAGAGCTCCTCAAGCTGCTGGGCAAGAAGTGCGAAGTATTTGTGGCTACTGAAGATACGGCCAGCCGCCGCAGCCTCACCAGCATGTTGCGCGAGGAATACGAGGTGGCTCCCGTAAATGCTATTCATGAGCGCGCCAGCGTATCACAGCACGCGTGGCTGGGGCACGGCATTCTGGTAGGAGCCAATGCCGTGGTAGCTGGCACGGCCAAGCTCGGCGACGGCTGCATTCTGGGCCCCAACGCAGTAGTTGACGTGAAAGTGGAGCTAGGAGACTACGCCCAACTAGGTGCCGGCGCCATTCTGAACGCTGAAGTGCTGGTAGGCGAGTTGGCCTTCATCGGGGCCGGAGCCGTGGTAGTAGCCGGCGTGAAAATCGGGGCCAAGGCCCGCGTAGGCGCGGGCTCCGTGGTGGTGGCTGATGTGCCGGCCGGTCAGACCGTTTTCGGCAACCCCGCCCAGAAGGTTTAGTTTTAGAATCTAGACAGGAAGAGCGCCGGACTCGGCCAGTTGTTGGTACTTGCGGCCAGAATGGCCTGAGCTCTGCGTTCCGACATCTTACTTCTACTCATAAAGATGGATTACCTCGTTCTACTGTATTACTGCTACACGCCCATCGAGAACCCCGACCAGTTTCGGGAGGAGCATCATCGGCTGTGTTTGAGCCTGCATTTGCTGGGGCGCATTATTGTGGCGCCGGAAGGCTTGAATGGCACCGTTTCGGGCCGGCGGGCTAATTGTGAGGAGTACATGCGTCTGGTGAAGGCCGATCCGCGTTTTGAGGCGTTGGAGTTTAAGGTGGAGGAAGCACCCGCGCACACCTTCCAAAAGCTGCACGTGCGTGTGAAGCCGGAAATTGTGCACGTCGGTTTGCCTAACATTAAACCCTACGAGCGCACGGGCATTCACTTGTCGCCCACCGAGTTCCGGGATATGAAGGACCAGGACGACGTGGTGGTGCTGGATGTGCGTTCCGATTACGAGCACAACCTCGGCCGTTTCAAAAATGCCATCACCCTCGACATCGAGAACTTCCGGGAGTTTCCGGAGAAGGTGCAGGAACTGGAGCAGTATAAAGGCAAGAAAGTACTGACATATTGCACCGGCGGCATCAAGTGTGAAAAGGCCAGCGCCTTTTTGCTGGAGCAGGGCTTCGAGAATGTGTACCAGCTCCACGGCGGCATTATCAAGTACGGGCTGGAAGCCGGCGGTGAAGATTTTGAGGGCAAATGCTACGTATTTGATGGCCGCGTGGCAGTGGACGTGAACAGTGTGAACCCCAGCATCATCAGCCAGTGCCACCATTGCCACACGCCCTCCGACCGGATGGTGAACTGCGCCAACCCGCACTGCAACGCCCACGTGCCCCTTTGCGAAGCCTGCGCTCAGCAGCTAGAAGGAGCCTGCTCCACTACGTGCCAGGAGCACCCCGAGAAGCGCCCCTACGATGGTACCGGCACGTACCCCAAAAACAGCAACAACTACAATCCCGAGCAAGGGCTGCTATCGTACCGGGCACCAGTGCGTTAAGGTTTTACTAGCCCCGGCCATAGCCCAAACCCAGTAAAGGATCTTTTCTTAGTTGTACGACCATCGTCTCATCGACTCGTATTACTGGGGAAAGATCCTTTGCTTTTTCTTTTTGACCTCCGGCACTCCTGCCTAGGTATCGAAAGCGCGCAAACCCAAACTGCGGTTTTTGCCGTACCATTGCACCTTCCTTTCCCAAAAATCCCCCTGTTATGCCCATCGCCGAATCGGAGCTGATCCTCAATAAGGATGGCAGCGTCTATCACCTGAACCTGCTACCCGACCATATTTCGGAAACCATCATTACGGTCGGCGACCCGGAGCGCGTACCCACGGTAAGCCAGCATTTCGACTCCATCGAGACCATCATTCAGAAGCGTGAGTTTGTGACGCACGTGGGCTACTACCGCGGCAAGCGCCTCACGGTTATCAGCACCGGCATGGGCACGGATAACATCGATATCCTGATGAATGAGCTGGATGCGCTGGTCAACATCGACTTCGTAACGCGGGAGCCGCGCCCGTTGGAGGAGCGCATCAACCTGCGCATTGTGCGCGTGGGCACCAGCGGCTCGTTGCAGGCCGATATTCCGGTAGGCTCGCTGTTGGTATCGGAGCACGCCGTGGGGCTTGATTCGTTGATGCAGTTTTACCCGCTGGTAGAAACCGGCTTGGAAGTAGAAGTAGCCCGCGGTATCCAGCAGCGGTTGCAGCTCGACTACCGCCCGTACTGCGTGCGCGGCTCCGATTTGCTGCGTGAGCAGCTGGGCGCGGGCATGATACCGGGCAACACGCTCACCTGCCCCGGTTTCTACGGCCCACAGGGTCGCGTGCTACGCCTTGATTTGCGCCTAACCAATCTGATTCAGGAGTTCCAGCAGTTCCGCTACCAGAGTGCTGAGGGTGAGTTCCGCCTGACCAACTTCGAGATGGAAACAGCGGGCTATTATGCGCTGGGCCGCATGCTGGGCCACGAGGTGACGTCGTTGAACGCTATTGTGGCCAACCGCGCCACCGGTGAATTTGCTACTAATTCCGAGGAAGTGATAAACAAACTCATTGCCACCACCCTGGAGCGCATCTAATCACGGATTGAAACGGAAGTATCGGATTGCACAGATTCTCTGTGTACTCCTGTAACTACAAAAAAGCCCGCTTGACGACTTGTCAGGCGGGCTTTTTTGTGATTACAGAACGTCGGGGCCATTGGGCTACTAGGTCGCGTTATTGCGCAAACTGCCGAACAACACAGTCGGGCTAGTCAGCGGAAACTCCGTGTAATCCGATACATCCATTCCAATCCGTGATTAATAGAAGTCGAAGCTTAGTACGGCCTTCAGGGGTAGTGATATTCCTGATTTAAGCGTGAGGTATTCTTCGTGTGTGGCCCAAACGGTAGTATACACGCGCTTAATAGAACCATCCGCGGTTTGGAAATAAATATCAAGCTTGCCGTGGTAGGCGTTGCCCAAGGTGGCGGCCCGCTCCGCATCGTGGCGCCGCCGCTGGATTGCAGCCTTATCAGTCAGCACGTCCTCAGCGGCAAAGCGCATGCTGGGAATAGCTTCTTTCTCAATGGTTTCTATGGCCGGATCGGTAGTTTTTAGTTCGGGAATCATGGTCGTAGGGAAATAGGTGATACTCGCAGAACAGGGAAAGGCCAGGAAAGTGCCGCATTCCAAATGAAGAACGAATGAACAGCGGGCTGCCCATATGCTGCCGCTCTACTGTTCCGCTTAGTTTACGCCAATTCCGCCAAAAAGGCCATCGTATCTACACCGTCAGCGTAATCTGATACGCCCGG
Source organism: Hymenobacter seoulensis (assembly GCF_054780535.1). Classification (NCBI taxonomy): domain Bacteria; kingdom Pseudomonadati; phylum Bacteroidota; class Cytophagia; order Cytophagales; family Hymenobacteraceae; genus Hymenobacter; species Hymenobacter seoulensis. Next base: position 528,915 of record NZ_BAAGWD010000001.1, on the reverse strand, counting down.
CTCCTGCGCCCGACCGAAAGAGAAACTGCCCGGATACAACCCGCCCGCCGATACAATGCACTGAGTTTGAGTGGCTACTTCCGTCAGGCGCAGCGCCAGGTCCACCTCGTGGCTGTAGGCATCGTGGTGCAGTACCGAAATAGGGGAAACCAGTTGGGCGCTAGGGGTGAGGAGCAGGAAACCAGAGTCGAGGTGCGGGACGCGGTTCACGAGCATGATGCTCTTGTTGTAGTCGTAGTTGTTCTGATAGCGGTTGTGCTCCAGCACGCGGTGCCACGGCTGTAACGAGTCGAGCAAGGGCGTGAAATCGTAGTGTTCGGGCACGTAGAGCTTGCTCACGTTGCGGCAGCCCAGCCCGTAATAGCGGAAAATATCCTCTCCCAGCATCCCCAGGTCGTGGTCCGTCTCGCGGCCCGTAAGCACGGCCAGGCTGGTGCGGTTGCGGCGGATGATGTTGGGCTTTTTGCCGAAGTAATACTCAAAATAGCGGGCCGTATTGTCGGAGCCAGTGGCAATGAATGCATCGGCCGCGTTGAGGCGGTCGGCTAGCTTGATGTGCTCGGCAAAGCGTGGCTCCAGTTTAGTTAGCTCATCGAGAATCCAGCGCATCAGCACGGTATCATCGGAGCTAAGTTTGGCTAGCAGAATATGGCCTGAGAGCAGCACGCACAGCGCATCATGGAAGCCTACTAGCGGAATGTTACCGGCCATCACCACACCCACCTGGCGGGGTTGCGCGGGCTCAGAGGGGTAGCGGCCAGCCCAGTGGCGCAGGGGCTGTTCGTCCAGCATTTTGGCAATGCCGCGCAGCGCCGAGGTTACGTTAGGCAAATCAAACCAGTTATTTTGGTTGCGGGCGCGGGCCGCCAACGACTCCAGCTCATCGGCGTGGGCTGGGGAGGAGGTAAGCTCCGTAAGGCGCTGGCCTAGGGCCACGAAAGCGGCCAGGCGGTCGGCGTGGGTCATATGGGTACGAAATGAAGACGAATGGGGGAAAATGGATTGCGTAGCTTCGGTCAGTAAACCTTTTGGCTACCCAACAGGATTCCATAGGAGAATACGGAATTCACGCTCAAAATTCTTGTTGAGTACGGCTAATTCCTAATTTTGCCTGTCTGCATCCGGCCGTTGGTTGGTTGCGTATTAGTTAACAGTACTGTTTCCCTACCCTTTAAGACAATTCCAGGCTATGGCCATCATGATAACCGACGAGTGCATCAACTGTGGTGCCTGCGAACCGGAATGCCCGAACACCGCTATTTACGAGGGCGGTGCCCAGTGGCGCTGGGCCGATGGCACCAGCTTGAAAGAAGTGCAAGTTGATGGCGGAGCAACCGTTTCGGGGGTTGCGCCCCAAACGCCTATTTCCGACGAGTATTACTACATCGTGTCGGATAAGTGCACTGAGTGCGTGGGTTTCCACGAAGAGCCCCAGTGCGCCGCCGTGTGCCCCGTGGACTGCTGCGTAGATGACCCCGACTACCGCGAATCGCAGGAGAAGCTCCTAACCAAAAAGCAGTGGCTACACCAGGAGGCGTAAGTTCTTCTGACCACTGTTGTTGAAGAGGAGAGCCGCTGCCGTAGCGGCTCTTCGTTTTTTAAGGGGGTAGTAACCGGTTTTGTGACGTTGGTTGTCTGCCAGCGCGCTAGGCCACTGGTTTCCTGAAACCCGCTGCATTTCCCGGCCCCGCCCGAATTGCCTACTTTTGCCCGTATTCTGAACTGATTCCCTCCGACGATGTCTATCGCCAAAACCTATACCCCCGCCGACGTTGAAGCCAAATGGTATCAGCGCTGGCAGGAGCAGGGCTTCTTCAAAGCCAAAGCCAACCCGCGCAAACAGCCCTATTCGGTCGTGATTCCGCCGCCCAACGTGACGGGCGTGCTGCACATGGGCCACATGCTGAACAATACCATTCAGGATGTGCTGGTGCGCCGGGCGCGCATGCAGGGTAAGGAAGCGTGCTGGGTGCCCGGCACCGACCACGCCTCTATTGCCACCGAAGCTAAGGTAGTAGCCTTGCTCAAAGAGCAGGGAATCGAGAAGAAGGACCTAACCCGCGAGCAGTTCCTGGAGCACGCCTTTGCCTGGAAAGAGAAGTACGGCGGCATCATTCTGGAGCAGCTCAAGCAGCTCGGCGCTTCCTGCGACTGGGACCGCACGCGCTTTACTATGGAGCCCGAGCTGACCGATGCCGTGCTGCGCGTATTCGTGGATCTGCACCAGAAAGGCCTGATTTACCGCGGCGTACGCATGGTAAACTGGGACCCGCTGGGCCAGACTGCCTTGAGCGACGAGGAAGTAATTCCGAAGGACGTGATGGCCAAGATGTACCACTTGCGCTACGAGGTAGTGGGGCAGGAGGGCCAGTTCCTGACGGTAGCTACTTCGCGTCCCGAAACCATTATGGCCGACGTGGCCGTGGCCGTAAACCCCAACGACCCGCGCTACACGCACCTGCACGGCGGGAGTGTGCGCATTCCGCTGCTTGGTCGTGAAATTCCGGTAATTCTGGATGAATACGTAAGCATTGACTTTGGAACGGGCGCGCTGAAAGTAACGCCCGCCCACGACCTGAACGACTACGAGCTGGGCGTAAAGCACAACCTGCCCGTTATCGATATCCTCAACAACGACGGCACGCTGAATGAAAAAGCAGTGCTGTACGTAGGACAGGACCGCTTTGCCGCGCGCCGCAACATTGTGAAGGACTTGGAGGAAGCCAGCCACCTAGTAAAGGTGGAGGAGTACGCCAGCATCGTCCAAACCTCAGAGCGCACCAAGGCCGTTATCGAGCCCCGCCTGAGCATGCAGTGGTTCCTGAAAATGGAGCACCTAGCAAAACCGGCGCTGGAAGTAGTAGAAAACGACACGGTAAAGTTGCACCCTGCCAAGTTCAAGAACACCTACCGGGTGTGGATGGAGAACGTGCGCGATTGGTGCATTTCGCGGCAGCTATGGTGGGGCCAGCAGATTCCGGCTTACTACCTACCCGATGGCACCTTCGTGGTAGCCTTGAACCCAGAAGAGGCGCTGAAGCTCGCTCGGGTACAAAGCGGCAACGACGACCTGCAACTCACGGACCTGCGCCAGGATGAAGACGTACTCGATACGTGGTTTTCGTCGTGGTTATGGCCGATTTCGGTATTTGATGGATTTAAGGATCCTGATAATGCCGACGTCAACTACTTCTACCCCACCAACGACCTAGTAACCGGCCCGGACATTCTGTTCTTCTGGGTGGCCCGCATGATTATGGCCGGGTTGGAGTACCGCCGCGAAATTCCGTTTCGCAACGTGTACCTGACTGGCATTGTGCGCGATGCGCAGGGCCGCAAGATGAGCAAGCAGCTCGGCAACTCGCCCGACCCCTTGGACCTCATCAAGCAGTTCGGCGCCGACGGTGTTCGGACGGGCATGTTGTTCTCGGCCCCGGCCGGCAACGACCTGCTCTACGATGAGAAGCTAGTGGAACAGGGCCGCAACTTCTGCAACAAACTCTGGAATGCCTTCCGCCTCACCCAAGGCTGGGAAGTAGACGCTGCGCTACCCTTCGCCAATGATAAAGCGGTGGAGTGGTTCACGGCCAAGCTGCAAACCACGCTCACGGACCTTGATGAGCACTTCGAGAAGTTCCGAATCAGTGATGCGCTGATGACGGTGTACAAGCTGGTGTGGGACGATTTCTGCTCTGTGTACCTGGAAATGATCAAGCCCGCGTATCAGGCGCCCATTGACCCCGAAACGCTGCGCCACACCACCGGCTTCCTGGAAACGCTGCTGAAGCTGCTGCACCCGTTCATGCCCTTCATCACCGAAGAAATTTGGCATGAGCTGGCCGAGCGTGGCCCCAAGGACTACGTGTGCGTAGCGGCCTGGCCTAAAGCCCCGCTGGTACCCAACAGCACCGAGCTACTGGCCCGCATGGATCGGGCCCTCGACATTGTGGCCGGGGTGCGCAACATCCGGAACCAGAAAGGACTAGGCCCTAACAAGCCATTAACCCTCGCCGCCAAAACCGACGACGTGGCCTTGCTGCAGGACTACGACAGCATCATCCGGAAGCTGGCCGCTCTCACCGAAATTAGTGTAGTAGAGGCCGCGCCGGCTGCTTCGGTTGGTTTCGTGTCGGGCGGTGCCGAGTTCTTCGTGCCCTTGGAAGGCCAGATTGACCTAGGAGCGGAGAAAGAGCGCCTGACCAAGGAGCTGGAATACGCCCAGGGTTTCCGCGACTCGGTGCTGAAAAAGCTGAGCAACGAGAAATTTGTGCAGAACGCCAAGGCTGACCTAGTGGAACGCGAGCGGCAAAAGCTGGCCGACGCGGAATCTAAAATTACGGCCCTGGAGCAGAGTTTGGCGGCCATGTAAGCCTAGTAACAGTCTGCCAAAAAGGCCGCCGCGGTAACGTGGCGGCCTTTTTGTTTGCTAGCCTATTCAGTGAGCTAAACCGTCATGCTGAGCGGAGCCGAAGCATCTCTACCGCTTCGTTGCTGGAGGCACTAGTCCAGGTAAGTAGCCAGCGGTAGAGATGCTTCGACTCCACTCAGCAGGACGTTCTGGAGTTCACTGTGTTGGTAGCAACCTCAGCAGTAGGAAGTAACAATACCAACATTCCACTTTTTCTCTTTCCTTTAGTGTAGTCGTTCACCTTAACTTCTGCGCTATGAACCGAATCTATATCTGGCTGACGGGCCTGGGCGTGCTGCTAAGCGGCACGGCTGCGGCTCAGTCGGCCCCCGCAACTGCCATGCTCAAACCACCCGTAGCGGCTATTAAGCCCAAGCAGCTCACCTCGCCTTTCGGTACCCGCACCGATAATTACTATTGGCTAAATGAGCGCGAAAACCCGGAGGTTATCAGCTACCTCAACGCCGAAAATGCCTACACGGAACAGCAACTGGCACCCGTGAAAGGCCTGCAGGAAAAGCTGTTTCAGGAAATTAAAGGCCGCATCAAGGAGCAAGACGAGTCGGTGCCTTACCGGGACAATGGGTACTACTACTACACGCGCTTTGAGGCCGGGGCCGAGTACCCGATTTACTGCCGCAAGAAGGGTAGCCTGACGGCACCGGAGGAAATACTGCTCAACGCCAACGAACTCGGTAAGGGCAAGGCCTACTACCAGATTGGCGGCTTCGAGGTCAGCGACGACAACCAAGTGCTGGCTTACTCCGAGGACGTGGTGAGCCGCCGCTTGTACACACTGCGCTTCCGCAACCTGAAAACCGGTCAGCTGTATCCGGAGCAGATTATTAACACCAGCGGCAACGCAGCCTGGGCCGCCGACAACAAAACGGTTTTCTATACCCGCAAAGACCCCACCACGCTCCTCGATTACCAGCTCTACCGCCACACGCTGGGCACTGACCCTAAGCAAGATGCGCTGGTGTACGAAGAAAAGGACAATACCTACCGCATTCAGGTGGGGCGCTCCAAATCGCGCAAGTACATCTTCCTGCAGGCCGGCAGCACCATGTCGTCGGAAACTAGGTACCTGGAAGCCGCAAACCCCACGGCTCCATTGAAGGTGTTCCTAGCCCGCGAAGCCGACCATTTGTATGATGTAGAGCATTTCGGCGACCAGTTTTATGTGCGTTCCAACGCCGGTGCTCCTAACTACCGCCTCCTGAAAACGCCTGTTACCAACACCGCCAAAACCGCGTGGCAGGAGGTGATTCCGCACCGCAAGGACGTGTTTCTGGAAAACATGGAGCTGTTCAAGGACTACCTCGTGCTCGGTGAGCGGAAGGAAGGGCTGCTGCAGCTGCGCGTAATTCGGTGGAAGGACAAGCAGGAGCATTACCTCAACTTTGGAGAGCCCACCTACACGGCCGCCATCAGCATTAACCCCGAGTTTGACACGCCGGTGCTGCGCTACAGCTACTCCTCCCTCACCACGCCGGCCTCTACCTACGACTACGACATGAACGCCCGCTCGCGCAAGCTCATGAAGGAGCAGGCCGTGCTAGGGGGCTTCAAGAAGGAAGACTACGTGACGGAACGCGTGTACGCCACCGCTACCGACGGCACGAAGATTCCGATGTCTATCGTGTACAAAAAAGGTTTTCAGAAGAATGGTAGCGCGCCCATGCTGCAGTATGCGTATGGCTCGTACGGCATTACCATGAACCCCACGTTCAGCGCCGCGCGCCTAAGCCTGCTGGATCGGGGATTTGCCTACGTGGTGTGCCACATCCGGGGCGGGCAGGAAATGGGCCGGCAGTGGTACGAAGACGGCAAGAAGCTCAAGAAGAAAAACACTTTCACCGACTTCACCGACTGCTCTAAGTTCCTGATTGACCAGAAGTACACCTCAGCCCAGAAGTTATTTGCTATGGGCGGCTCGGCGGGTGGCCTGCTGATGGGCGCCGTGGTAAACCTGCATCCCGAGTACTACAAAGGGGTAGTGGCGGCCGTGCCGTTCGTGGATGTGGTAACGACCATGATGGATGAAAGCATTCCGCTGACCACCGGCGAGTACGACGAATGGGGCAACCCGAATAAGAAGGAGTTCTACGAGTATATGCTCAGCTACTCGCCCTACGATCAGGTGAAAGCCCAGGCCTATCCCAATATGCTCGTAACTACCGGCCTCCACGACTCGCAGGTGCAGTACTTTGAGCCGGCCAAGTGGGTAGCGAAATTGCGCACCATGAAAACCGACAACAACCTGCTCTTGCTGCACACCGATATGGCTGCCGGCCACGGTGGGGCCTCCGGCCGCTTTAAATCCATTAACGATACGGCCCGGCAGTTTGCCTTCATGCTCATGCTGCTAGGGGTGAAAGCGTAGCCAAGGCTCCTGAACTTAGTACTGTCGCACAAATAAAATAGAAAGCCGCTCCGCCAAGGGAGCGGCTTTTTTGTTTACCCCAACCAAACCCGCCTTAAATATTTCAGGGTCACGTGCCACCCCCGCGGCAAAACTGCGTCTGTGGCTGCGGTTGCCTGGCATTCGTGCGTGCTTTCTAAGGTGTTTGAGGCGGAAATCGGCCGTTTGGTCGGGTTCGTTTCGGCCGCTTTGCCCGAAGGGCTAGGTTTGCGAATACACTATAGCGGCAGATGTTGCCGCTGGTTGGTTGGGTGCTGTTTTCCTCTCAATACATGAAAAAGTTTTTCCTTCTCATTTTACTCACCAGCGGCGGGCATGCGGTGCTAGCCCAAATGCCCGGTGGCGGCGAGCGGCCGGCCGGCGCCACCCGGCCCGCGGGCGCACCGGCTGGTGCGGCCCCTATGGCGCAGCCTCAGGCCGGTAGCGGCCGCATTACGGGCACCGTAACTGATGCCGCTACCAAGCAGCCAGTGCCATATGCCACGGTAGCCCTACTCAACCCCGCTACCGGCAAGCCCGTGGATGGTACCGCCGCAGATGATAATGGCAAGTTTAACCTGCCACGCATTGCTGCCGGTACCTACACCGTCCAGATCAGCTTTATCGGCTACAAGTTGGTAGAGAAACCCGGGGTAGTGATTACCGAGGCCGGCAACACCATTGCCCTGGGCAACGTGACGCTGGAATCAACGGCGCAGGCGCTCGGTGAGGTGCGCGTAGAAGGCCAGCGCAGCCTAGTAGAGGAAAAGGTAGACCGCACGGTGTACAATGCCGAAAAGGACGAAACCACCCGCGGCGGCGACGCTACCGACGTGCTCAAGCGCGTGCCCAACCTCTCCGTTGACCTCGATGGCAACGTGAGTTTGCGCGGTAGCTCCAACATCCGGGTTCTGATCAATAACCGGCCTAGTACCATCTCGGCCAACAGCATTGCCGACGCGCTCAAGCAAATTCCGGCCGACCAGATCAAGACCGTGGAGGTCATTACCTCACCCTCGGCGAAGTACGATGCCGAAGGCTCCGGTGGTATCATCAACATCGTCACCAAGCAGAACAACCTGCAGGGCTTCACCCTCGATTTGCGCTCCAGCGCCGGTTTGCGTGGTTCAGATTTGGGGTTGAACGCAACGTATCGGGTAGGGAAGATGGGCTTCTCGCTGGGCGGGGGTGGCCGGGCGCAGTACAACACGCCGGGCAGCTTCTCCAATGACCAGAAAACCTACGCCGTGCAGGGCAGCAACTTAAGCACCCGTACGCTCTTGAGCCAGACCATTCAGAACGCTGATACCCGCAACCAAAACCTGTTCGGGCGCTACTCCTTTGGCTGGGACTACGACATAAACAAATACAACTTCCTGTCGGCCTCGGTGCAACTCGGCCTGCGCAACGGCACCAACTATCAGGATGGACTGGCTACCAATACGGTCTTCTTTGATGGGCGAGACCCGCTCAGCAGCCTGCGCGACGTGCGGGTAAAAGACAATTCGAACACGCTGGATGCTACCGTCAACTACACCCGCACCTTCGAGACGCCTCAGCGCGAATTAAGCTTGCTAGGGCAGTACAGCCGCAATACCCGCAACAACGACTTCACCAACTACATCCTGACGGGCGAAGGGGCCGGCAACGACATCCAGAACCAAAACGAAAGCTACAACCAGGAGGTAACCATTCAGGCCGACTACCAAACACCGCTGAGCAAAACGCAGCTGCTGGAATTCGGGGTGAAGGACATCATGCGCCAGGTAAACAGCGACTATACCACGCTGCTCAACGGCCAAGAGCAAACGGGCACCAACCTCTCCAACGTTTTCGATTACAACCAGAACGTAGCCTCGGCGTACGCTTCGTACACGCTGAGCTTCCTGAAAAGCTACACCCTGAAAGCTGGCACCCGCTACGAATACACCACCATTGATGCCAGCTTCCTGACCGAGAATGCACCCACGATTCCGTCGTATGGCGTGCTGGTGCCGAGCGTGAATATCTCGCGTAAGCTCACCAACGGCAACGTGTTGAAGGCGGCTTACAACCGCCGGATTCAGCGCCCCTCGCTGCAGTTCCTGAATCCGAATACGCAGTCGGCGAACCCGCTGAACATTACGGTGGGTAACCCAAGGCTGGACCCTGAGTTTACCAACAACTTCGAGCTGGGCTACAACACCTTCATCAAGCAGACCTCGCTAAATTTCAGCGTGTTTGCGCGCAATACCGATAAGTCTATTCAACCGGTGCGCACCCCCTTGGATGGGGGGATAGTGCGGACTACCTACGACAACATTGGCACCGAAAACGCCTACGGCGGGAGCGTGAATGCCAACGTTAACATCAACAACAAACTGACCCTAGGCGGTGGCGCCGACGTGTACTACGCCACCCTCGACAACAACCAGTCGAATGCACTTTTTGCGGCCAGTAACCAGGGTTGGGTAGCCAGCGGCCGCCTGATGGGGGGCTACAACTTCACCAAGGGTTGGGGCCTGCAGGCATTCAGCTTCTACCGCGGCCGCCAAGTGCAGCTGCAAGGCTATCAGGGCGGCTTCGGGGTATATAGCCTAAGCATGAAGAAAGACTTTGCCGAGAAGAAGGGTACCATTGGCTTCGGCGCCGATAACTTCTTCACGCCTTCTAACCGTATCCGCAACGAAATCAGCACGGCCACACTGGACCAAAACAGCGTGAACGTGTTTCACCGCACCAGCCTGCGCGTGAACCTGAGCTACCGCATCGGCAAGATGAGCATGGCCCAGCCCAAGCGCCGGCGTTCCGTCAGCAACGACGACCTGAAAGACGGCGGCGATGGTGGCAACGGTGCCGGCGCTACTCCTGCCCAGGGCACCAGTGGCGGCCGCCCCTAGCAGGCTGCTGAGCATTTCAAAAAAAGCCTCGTTCCATTCGGAGCGAGGCTTTTTTTGTGTGAAACCCAACTGTTGGGCCTGCCTGTCCTAGGTGCCAAACCACCGGAAAGTGTTTTGCTACAAGCAGCTCGGCGTATCCTGGTGGGCTGCTTCTGCGTTCAGGTAGGCTGGTACACTCTTTCCCCAACCATTATATGGCAAACACTTCCTTTTTTCTTTCTCCCTGGTCGGCCAGGCTGCTGAGCGTGCTGCGCATAGTGGCGGGCCTGCTGTTCCTGTTTCATGGCACGCAGAAGCTGTTCAACTGGCCTCCCTCCGATAACGGTGGCGGTGCTACTGGCCTGATGCTGGTAGCCGGCATCTTGGAGTTTGGCGGCGGCTTGCTGCTGCTGATCGGGCTCTTTACACGGCCCGTAGCCTTTATCCTTTCGGGCCTGATGGCCGTGGCTTACTTTATGGCCCATGCGCCGCAGGGTGCGCTTCCCATTGTAAATCAAGGAGAACTAGCCGTACTCTACTGCTTTGTGTTCCTGTACCTAGCTGCTGCCGGCCCCGGCCCCTGGAGCGTAGATGCTGCCAGAAACCGCAGCGTGGTAGATCCGGTGGTATAACAACGCAAGCCAATGCACACAAATCGGGCTTTGAGACGCAGCAGAATCACTAGGTTCCGCTGCGTTTCAAAGCCCGATTAGGTTTACAGGAAGCAGGAGGCTAGTCGCGTACTTTCAGGCTATCGGGCACAGTGCCGCGCGTGGCCTGCACCAATTGGTTCTGCAACTGAAAGTTGACTTGTTCGCAGTCGTTGAAGCGCTTCTGGGCTGTTTCTAGGGCTGTTTCAGCAATTCGCAGGCGCTGGTACAGAAACAGAATCAGGCCCAAGGCAATCAGCAGGGCTACGAGCGGCAAGGTTTTATTCATGGCAGGCAAGGGCTGGAAAAGCGGGAGGGTTGGTTGGTAAGGCGAGCTAGCGCCTCATCAACCAACCCTCCACTGCTTATGTGCTGTAATTAGATAGTCGTGTTCGGGTCGAACTGCTCTAGGTAGTCGGCCACACGGCGCACGAACATGCCACCCAGCGAGCCATCTACCACGCGGTGGTCATAGCTATGCGAGAGGAACATGAAGTGACGCACGCCAATCAAATCACCCTGCGGCGTCTCGATAACGGCCGGCTTCTTCTTGATAGCGCCCACGGCCATAATAGCTACCTGCGGCTGCATGATGATAGGCGTGCCCATCACGTTGCCGAAGGAACCTACGTTAGAAACGGTGTAGGTGCCACCTTCCAGATCTTCGGGCTTCAGCTTGTTAGCGCGGGCCCGGTTGGCCAGGTCGTTTACCTTTTTGCTGAGGCCGTTCAGGTTCAGCTGGTCGGCGTTATGAATGACCGGCACGATGAGGTTGCCGGAGGGCAGGGCCACGGCCACACCCACATTGATGTCACGCTTCTTGATGATGTAGTCGCCCTCAATCGAGACGTTGATCATCGGGAAGTCCTGGATGGCGCGCGCAATGGCCTGAATGAAGATGGGCGTGAAGGTCAGGTTTTCGCCTTCGCGCTTCTTGTAGGCATCCTTATGTTTGTTGCGCCAGTTCACGATGTCGGTCACGTCGGCCTCCACAAAAGAAGTCACGTGGGGCGAAATCTTCTTGGAGTCCACCATGCGCTGGGCAATCATTTTGCGCATGCGGTCCATCTCAATCAGTTCTTGATTTCCGCTAATGGAAGGAACTGATTTAGAAGGTGTTATAGCAGCAGATGAAGACTGGGGTGCTGACGCCGGAGCGGGCTGGGCAGCGGGCTGCGAAGCCGGCGCTTGCGGTGCAGGAGCCACGGCCTGAGGCTGAGCCGCCGGGGTTGCAGCCGCTGCCTGACCTAGGGGTTTCTTGCCAGCTGCTACGTAATCGAGAATGTCTTTTTTGGTAACGCGGCCCTCGCTGCCAGTACCGGGCAGGTACTCCAGGTCGGCCATGGAGATGCCTTCTTCGCGGGCGATGCTGAGCACCAGCGGCGAGTAGAAACGGCCCGTCTGGGGCTGGGCTGCTACGGCTTGCGCAGGGTTGGCCTGCGGGTCGCCGGTCTCGGGGAGATAGGGAACCTCAGCGGTAGTCTTTTCGGCGCCATTGGCAGAAGGAGCCGGAATTTCGGCAGCGGCCGTAGGAGCGGCGGTGCCAGCGCTAGCGGTATCGGTTTCAATAATGGCGATGGGGGCGCCAACGGCCACTACTTGGCCTTCCTGAACCAGAATTTCCTGGAGGATGCCGGCGTGCAGGGCTGGAACTTCGGTATCTACCTTATCGGTGGCTACTTCCAGCACCGATTCATCTTGGTCGATGGAGTCGCCTACTTGTTTGAGCCATTTCAGGACGGTGCCTTCCATGATGGATTCGCCCATCTTGGGCATCGTCATTTCCACTCGTGCCATGCGGTTGGGGGTAGGGTTGGGTTATGGGGTGGGAGGGTTTTGCTATGCGGACTGGGGAGTTGCGGACTCAAAGGTAACAGAAAGCCTCAACGCCTCGCAAAGCCCGGCCGTGTATCCGAAAATGGGTGTAGCTACGGCTGGGGGCTAGTGAGGTTGGTACATGGGCCTTTCGCCGCCAAAATTGCGTGAGAAAAATTGGGTTGTATATTTGCCCCGCGCCCCTTTCACGGGGCACTTATCAAGAAAGGCGGAGGGACAGGCCCTGTGATGCCTTAGCAACCAGTAGCAATACCAGGTGCTAAATCCTGTCTCGGAACAGCTTCGGCTACCCGAGAAAAGATAAGTTACAAGATGTTCCCCGTCTGCAGCGGGTGTAGCTCTTCTGACTTATCGGAAGGGCTTTTTTTGTGCCTTTTCGGTGAGAACTCTTGACTAAGTGCCGAGTGAAATGAGGGCGTTGAGTGCATCAACATCCATTCATAGTCGTCGGTAGGGGGTAGTGCTTGCATGCACCCTAGCGGGCTGACATTCACACAATTGGTATGAGTCGCAAAGATATTCGCATTGGCCTGTTTGGGTTTGGAGTAGTAGGCCAGGGCCTGCACACCGTGCTGGAGCGTACGCCGGGGCTGCGGGCCAGCATCGGGCGTATTGGGGTTAAAAACCGGGAGAAAGTCCGCCCACTTCCGGCGGCCCTGTTCACCTTCGACCGCCAGGAGCTGCTCCAAGATTCTTCACTCAACGTGATTGTAGAGCTGATTGATGACGCCGACGAGGCCTATTTGATTGTGACGGAAGCCCTGCGCCGCGGTAAAGCGGTAGTCACGGCCAATAAAAAAATGCTGGCCGAGCACCTGCCCGAGCTTATTCAGCTACAGCGCGAAACCGGCACGCCCCTGCTCTACGAGGCTGCTGCCTGCGCTAGCCTGCCCGTCATCCGCAACCTAGAGGAATATTACGACAACGACCTGCTAGAGTCAGTGGAGGGCATCATCAATGGCTCCACCAATTACATTCTCACGGCCATGCACCGCGACGCGCTGTCGTTTGCGGAGGCCTTGGGGCAGGCTCAGGCGCTTGGTTTCGCGGAAAGCAACCCGGCTCTGGATGTAGAAGGCCTTGACGCCCGCAACAAGCTCATACTGCTCCTGACGCATGCCTTCGGGTTGGTAGTAGCGCCTGAGCAGCTCCTGACGCTGGGCATTGACCGCCTGAGCCCTTTAGCAACGGCTTACGCCAAAGAGAAGGGCTACGCGCTGAAACTGGTGGCGGAAGGCCGGCGCCTACCCGATGGCACTATTGCGGCGGCGGTGCTGCCTACGCTGGTAACACCTGAGCACGAGCTGGCCCGTGTGCACGACGAGTACAATGGTCTTATCACGCAAAGCAGCTTTGCTGACCGGCAGTTTTTTCTGGGCCGGGGCGCGGGTGCATTCCCCACCGCCTCTGCCGTTCTCAGCGACCTTTCGGCCCTGACCTACGGCTACCGCTACGAGTACAAGAAACTGCATCAGCAGAACGCCCTGGCCTTGGCCACTGCCGCCGAGTTGGATGTGCTGGTGACTTTTACGGATGAAGTTATTCCTGAGGTAGCTGATTTCAGCCACGTGTACGAGCAGTTCCGGTCCAGTAAGCGCGGCCACTACCTTACGGGTACCATTGGGCTAGCACAGCTAGCGCAGGCGGCGTGGCTGCGGGCCCCCGGGGTTTGCGTGGTGCGGTTGCCTAGTCCGTTGCGCGCCGCAAGCGAGGCACCGGTAGTGCCGGATGTAGTGCCCATCCGAGCCCTAACAGAGGCTGAGTAAGCATGAAGATGCCGAGGAACAGACACCACATGTGCTACCTAAGTGGATCTGTGCCTCGGCTTCTTTCTAGAACTACACATGCTAGTCCTTGGGTAAGCTCAGTCGCAGCAGGTTCAAGGCCATGGTGGTGGTGTATTCCAGATTTAGCTGCCGGCCACGGTCAAAGCTGATTTGCTTCGTGACGGTGCGGTGCGCATCAGCGTAGGCAATGCATACCGTGCCAACGGGCTTTTCCGGGGTGCCTCCATCGGGGCCGGCAATGCCGCTGGTTGCTAGGGCCACATCAACGCCCAACTGCTGGCGTAAGCCTTCGGCCATTTCGGCTACGGTGGCTTCGCTTACGGCCCCATGGGCAGCTAGTGTTTCGTGCTTTACACCCAACTGGCGCTGTTTTATATCGTTGGAATACGCAATGATGCTACCCTGGAAATAGCGGGAACTGCCCGGAATGCTGGTAAGCCGATGCGCTAGCAAGCCACCAGTGCAACTCTCGGCGGTGCCTAGGGTAAGGCCGCGCGCTTGCAACTGCTGACCCACAGCTTCTTCCAGCTTGATTTCTCCTACGGCAAAAATATGGTCGCCGAGCAAGGTGCGTAGTTCAGGTAACAGGGCTTCCATGCGGGCCCGCAGGTCGGGCTGGCCATCGTCGTGGCCGGTGAGGCGCAGGCGCACGCCGCCGAGGTACGGCAGGTACGCTAGCTTCACGTTGGGTGGTAAGGCCGTTTCCCACGCTTCTATCTGCTGCGCCAGAAACGACTCGCCCAGGCCCACCGTCTGTACTACTACGTGCTCAATGGCGGGCGTTTGGAAGTGTTGCTGCAGGCGAGGGAGTACCTCATGGGTCATCAGGTACTTCATTTCGTGCGGCACGCCGGGCATGCTCACAAACACGGTTCCCTGGTTCTCAAACCACATGCCCGGCGCCGTACCCACGGCATTGAACAGCACCTCGCAGGCAGCAGGTACCAAGGCCTGTTGGCGGTTTACTTCCAACATAGGGCGGTTGAAGCGCCGAAAAAAGCCTTCGACGTGCTCCAGGGTAGGCTGGTGCATCACAAGCTCGGAGCTGAAATAGCGGGCCAGCACGTGCTTGGTCAGGTCATCTTTGGTAGGGCCGAGGCCGCCCGTCATCAGTACCACCTGGGCACGCTGCCGGGCTAGGTCGAGGGCAGCCACAATCTCATCGGCCCGATCAGAAACGCTGGTAATCTGGCGGACGCGTAGCCCTAGCTTGCCCAGCTCCTGGCCCATAAAAGCCGAATTGGTGTCGATGACCTGCCCATAGAGCAGTTCGTCGCCGATAGTCATGATTTCAACGTCGGGAATGATAGGCATAGAAGGGGGAGTTAGGAGGAGTGCCGGATTTGGCGCAATATTGGCAACTCGTCGGCTAACAACGCCATACTGGCTTTCTGGTTTACCTTTTTTTGTTTTATGACCCCGCTCCGTACCCTGGCCCTCGGCCTCACGCTCACCTTGGCCACCGCGCAACTTGCCGCCGCCCAGACGAAAACCACGACGAAAAAGACGGCCACAACTAAAAAAACTACGGCCGCCAAAAAGAAAGCGCCCGTTAAAAAAACAACAACCGCCACCAAGGCCACTGCTACAAAAGTGGTTACTACCCCCGTTGTAGTAGCTAAAGCCCCGCTTACGGCTGAGGAAGCCAGCGGCGGCCTGCGCGAAGCCCTCAGCCAGGGCGTAAGCCGGGCCGTAGCGCAAGCCGGGGAAACCGACGGATTCAATGCCAACGCCGATATCCGAATTCCTTTTCCGCCCGAAGCAGAGCTAGTAGCCGCTACGCTGCGCAAGGTGCGGGCCGGGGGCTTGGTCGATAATTTTGAGGTAGCGCTGAACCGGGCCGCCGAAACGGCTTCCGCCCAAGCCAAGCCTATCTTCCTGAACGCGGTGCAAAACCTCACGCTGCAAGACGCCCTCACGCTGGCCACCAGCAAGGAAAACGATGCCGCTACCACCTTGCTGTATGAAAAAACGGCTGCTAACCTCCGCACCGCTTTTCAGCCCACGGTTCAGCAGTCCCTGGAGCAAACGGGCGCCATCCGGCTGTATGCTGAAATGGTAGCACGCTACAATAAGATACCGCTCGTGACGCCGCTAAACCCGCAGCTGGTGCCGTATGCCACTGAAAAAACTGTGGATGGTTTGTTTTCTCTGATTGCCGCTGAAGAAGTGCGTATTCGTCAGAATCCGGCGGCCCAGGGCAGCGCCCTACTCAAGCGAGTGTTTGGCAAGTAAACGAGGCCAGTTTAGCAACGCCTCGGGGCTAGGAAATCAGCGGCTGGGCCGAGAGCAAAGTTGGTCCGGTTTCTGCCAAGTATAGCTCAACATCTGTTTTGCAATTCTGTCGCCATGACGTACCGCCACTTCCTTGCATTGCCCTTAATTTTGCTGGGATTAAATTTCAGCGCTTCGGCCCAATTCAGCTTGTCCAAGCTGGGTGATATTCTGCGGAATTCGAAACCTACCACTTCTTCCAGGACCACCCAAACGGGTAGCACCGGCAGCATTACGCAGGATGAAGCGGCTCGTGGCTTAAAGGAGGCTCTGACCCTAGGCATTAGCAAAGGCGCAGACCAAGCCTCCCAGCAGGACGGCTTCTACCTCAACAAGCTCATTCGAATCCCGTTTCCTCCTGATGCTCAGCGGGTGGCTACTACGCTACGTTCCATTGGCCTGGGTAGCCAGGTTGATAAGTTTGAGCTGAGTTTGAACCGTGGTGCCGAGCAGGCGGCCAAAAGCGCTAAGCCCATCTTCCTGACGGCTATCAAAAGCCTCACGTTTAAGGATGTATGGGGAATTCTGACGGGTGAGAAGAACGCCGCTACCAACTACCTCAAGCGCACAACTACGGAGCAGCTCACGGTGGCCTTCAAGCCCATTGTGCAGCAAAGTCTCAACCAGGTGGGCGCTACCCGTTACTATACTGACCTGACCACGCGCTACAACCGCATTCCGCTGGTAAAGCCCGTGCAAACCGACCTGAACCAGTACGCGACCGGCAAGGCTATTGATGGCCTCTTCACGCTGATTGCGCAGGAAGAAGCCAACATCCGAGAAAACCCCATGGCACGCACCACAGAGCTGCTAAAGCGGGTTTTCGGTAAGAAGCAGGGCTAGTAACGTTTCAGTGATAAAAGCAAAAAGCCCGCCCCTGTTAAGGGACGGGCTTTTTTGTTGATACAGAAGCCAAGCGTACTAGGTCCTAGTAATCGTCATAGTCGGAGTTGCGGCTGCTGTTGCGTGAGCTGCCGGAGCGACCGTACTCGTCGGTGTCATCGTCGGAGAAGTCATCGTCATCCAGGTCGTCGAGCGAGCTGAAGCTGGTGCTGCCATCGGGGTCTTCAGTCGCTTCGGCCGTGGCAAACTCGTCTTCCGTCATGCTGGCCAGGTCCAGGGCCTCGTCGTGCGAGGAGCCCGTGTCGCGCCACATCAGGTAGTCGGCGTATTTGGCAGAAAGTTGGTCTTCGGAGTTGCCGCGAGTTTTGCTGCCGCCGGTTTTGGCGAAGTTATCTATCTCGTCATCGTCGAAGAGGTCATCGTCGAGGTCGTCGTCGTATTGTCTCATGGCCTTGCTAGGGGCGGTAAGGGTGAAAAAACGGGATGAAGGCGCCGCGGCGTTTCAGATGCGAAGATACGCGCGGATTACTTGTCAGGGTTACGAAGTGAGCTTCTGGTTCAGCTAAAAAAGCAGGTCAAATCAACTGTTCAGGCACATGCAGCGCTGGAATTTATTTTTGAACGGGAGCAGTTCACTTCCCAAAGCAGAGCTTCCTTCCACCTAAAATAAGCGGTTGTTGCCACATTTGAGGCTAGCGAGCAGCTTGCGCGCCAAAATCAGTAATCAGCAGTTGAGCTTGGCAGAAGTCATATTCCTCCGGCACATTGCTTGAAACCAGCACTGTGCGGCCCGGAAGCGTAGCGTGCACGTGCTCCAGATACCATTCCACGCCGGTGCGGTCAAGGTTCGTTGTCGGCTCGTCGAGCAGGAGCAAGGGGGTAGCTGCATACAGGGCGAGGGCCAGCTTTAAGCGCTGCTTCATTCCGGAGGAAAAATCGCGCACCAGCTTATGCCGCGACTTTTCCAGATACATCAGGCTGATGAGCTGCGTAGCCGTGATGCCCGCCTGTAGTGGCTTAAAGCGGGTATGAAATTGAATGTGCTCCGCTAGGGTAAGCTCCTCAATCAGCTCCAGGTAAGGCGCCGCATACGCCAGCAGCCTAGGTACTTCCTCCACCTCAACCGTCTGGCCCTGCAGCGTATAGGCCACCGTGCCAGCCGTAGGCAAAATCTGCCCCGACAGGGTGTTGAGCAGCGTGCTCTTGCCGGCACCATTGGGCCCCAGAATGGCTGTGGCGGTACCGGGCTCAAAGGTGTGCGTCAGGTTCCGGAAAATCCAGTCGCGGGCAAAGCGCTTACCGAGCCCGGTCGCGGTAATCTGCATAAGTGAGGGAAGAAGGAGTTACGCAAAAGCGGTGACCTAGTACGCCGGAGCCAAGGGCGCCTAGCTACCAGCTCACCGCTCGTGTTGGCTGCTAAAGAAAGACTATTCGCCCGAGCCGTTGCTGCTGCGGCCGTAGCCCTTGATAACGCCCCGACCAGAGTTGCGAATAAAGTTTACTACCTCGTCGCGCTCCGGAGAAGGCGCCAGCTCCAACTCAATCTGCTCTAGGGCGGTGGCATTGTTCAGGCCGCTCATAAACAGCAAGCGGTACAGCTGCTGAATCTCTGAAATTTTCTGATCAGAGAAGCCCCGGCGGCGTAGCCCAATGCTATTGATGCCTGCGTAGCTAAGCGGCTCACGCCCGGCTTTCACGAAGGGCGGTACGTCCTTCCGAATCAGAGAGCCACCCGAAATCATGGCATGAGCGCCCACCCGCACAAACTGGTGAATGGCCGACGAGCCGCCGATGATGGCATAGTCGCCAATTTCAACGTGCCCGGCCACCTGCACCGTGTTGGCCAGAATGCAGTTGTCGCCGATAACACAGTCATGCGCAACGTGCACGTAGGCCATCAGCAGGCAATTGGCGCCCACTATGGTCTTGAGCTTATCCACGGTACCGCGGTTAATCGTCACGCACTCCCGAATCACGGTATTGTCACCAATATGCACGGTGGTTTTTTCACCGGCAAACTTCAGGTCCTGGGGTTGCGCAGCAATAACGGCGCCCGGGAAAATCTTGCAGTTTTTGCCAATGCGGGCCCCAGCCATAATCGTGACGTTGGGTCCAATCCAGGTGCCATCCCCAATTTCCACGTCCTTGTCAATGGTAGTGAACGGCTCCACTACCACGTTTTGGGCAATCCGGGCTTCGGGGTGAATATAGGCGAGCGGCTGGTTCATTCTTGATTGGTTATGAATTACAAGCTAGTCAGCTGAAGGCTAGCGCGGTATGGCAAGGAGCAGCTTAGTAGTTGTAACTCCACAGGTTATGCGGTTTTGCGGACGATGCTAGCGGACATTTCGGCTTCCATGACCACCTTCCCGTTCACGAAGGCTTTGCCGCTCATTTTGGCAATGCCGCGCTTGATGGGGGCCGTGAGGTCGCACTTGAAAATGATGGTGTCGCCGGGCTTTACCATGCGGCGGAACCGGCAGTTTTCAATGCCTAGGAAGTAAGTCCAGTAGTTTTCGGGGTCCGGTACGGTGTTCAGTACTAGAATGCCGCCGGTTTGGGCCATAGCTTCAATCTGGAGCACGCCTGGCATCACGGGGTTGCCGGGGAAGTGGCCCGGAAAGAAGGGCTCGTTCATCGTCACGTTCTTCACGCCCGTTACCGTGTTGGCATCCAGGTGAATGATTTTATCGATGAGCAGGAACGGGTAACGGTGGGGCAGGATGGCGGCAATCTTGTTGATGTCCATCACCGGCTCTCGCGAGGGGTCATATGATGGAATAGGGCTGGTGTGCGCCTCCATCATCTTCTTTTTGATGCGCTTGGCAAACGCCACGTTGGCCGCGTGGCCGGGGCGCGCCGCCAAAATTTGCCCTTTAAGCGGGCGGCCTACTAGGGCCAAATCGCCAACCAAGTCCAGGAGCTTGTGGCGGGCGGGCTCATTTTTGTAGCGCAGGTCTACGTTGTTGAGGATGCCTTCCTTCTTGACGGCCACTTTGGGCTTGCCGAGCATGGTAGCCAGGTCGCTGAGCTCATCGTCGCTAACCACGCGGTCTACTACCACAATGGCATTGCTTAGGTCGCCGCCTTTAATGAGGTTTTGCTTGTAGAGCGCCTCTAGTTCGTGCAGAAAGCAGAAGGTGCGCGACGAGGCAATTTCCGTTGCAAACTGATCAATATGCGTAAGCGAAGCATGCTGCGAGCCTAGTACCGGCGAGTTGTAGTCCACCATCACCGTGAGGCGGTAGCTGTTCAGCGGCAGGCCAGCAATTTCCACGGCCCGGGCGTTATCTACGTAGCGGATTTCGTCGGGAATCTCGAAGTAGTTGCGTAGGGCGTTCTGCTCTTCTAAGCCTACTTCCTGCAGCGGCTTAATGAACTCAAAGCTGGAGCCATCCATAATGGGCGGCTCAGGGCCATCCAGCTGAATCAGGACGTTATCAATCTGAAGGCCAACCAGGGCCGCCAGCGTGTGCTCCACCGTATTTACGCGGGCGCCGTTCTGCTCAATGGTGGTGCCGCGCGAAAGGTCTACTACGTTGTCTACGTCGGCATCCACGATGGGCTGGCCGGGCAAATCGATGCGCTGAAACTTGTAGCCGTGGTTGATAGGAGCGGGGCAGAACGTCATGGTGGCCTGCACGCCCGTATGAAGGCCAATGCCACGCACGGTGACGGGGGCCTTGATCGTATGTTGCTTGTCGTTCATTGGTTGAGTTGTCCGTTGCGAGTTGCCGGTTTCCAGCGCAGTCGGAACACGACTTGGCAACCGGCAACTGGCAACTCACAACTCTGAGGGGTGCAAAGCTAGGGCTTTTCCGCTTCGGATTGGTTGCGCTCCAGCTGAGTTAGACGGCGTTCCAGCTCAGGCAGGTGCCGAAACACGGCGTTGGACCGCAAACTATCGCGGAGGTTGAAGGCCGGGGAGCCCTGCAGAAACACGCCTTCTTCCTTAATGGACTTGCCTACGCCCGATTGGGCCGTAACGGTGGTGCGGTTTGCTAGGGTCAGATGACCGGCCAACCCCACCTGGCCCGCCAGCACGCAGAAGTCGCCGATTTTAGTTGAGCCCGAAATGCCAGCTTGGGCCGCTACCACGGTGTGGCGGCCTATTTCGACGTTGTGGGCAATCTGGACGAGGTTATCGATTTTGGCGCCCTCACGGATAATAGTGGAGCCCATAGTGGCGCAGTCGATGGTGGCGTTGGCGCCCACGCTCACATTATCTTCCAGCACCACGTTGCCAATTTGCGGAATGGTGCGGTAAGAGCCATCAGGCTGTGGCGCAAAGCCAAAGCCATCGGAGCCGAGCACCGCGCCGGCATGAATGGTGCAGCGCGCCCCAATAACGGTTTCGGCGTATACTTTGGCCCCGGCATAGAGAATGGTGCCATCCCCAATTTTGCACCGGTCGCCGATGTACACGTGGGGGAAAATCACCACGTCATTCCCAATTTCACAGTTCTCGCCAATATAGGAGAAGGCCCCGCGGTAGTGGTTGTCGCCGATGCGGGAGCTAGCGCCCATATAGGCGGGCTCCTCCACGCCGCGTTTGCCGGTGCGGGTGGCCTGCTGATAAAACTCCAGCAGGGTCGTAAAGCTGGTATAGGGGTCGTCGACGCGAATGAGGGCAGCGTTGGTGGGCTGCTTAAGCTCCAGCGTACGACTCACGATGACGGCTGAGGCGCCCGTTGTGTACAGATGATGCTCGTATTTGAGGTTGGCCAGAAAGGAGAGGGCACCTGCCTGGGCTTCTTCAATTTTTGCCAGTCGATCAATGCGCTGCGTGGCGTCACCTTCCACTGCTCCGCGCAGTACTTCTGCTATCTGACCTACGGTAAATTCCATCAGGCAAAAGTAGAGAAATATCTATTTCCTGACGTTGGGTGCCGCTGCACTTGTTCGGGGCGCTAGGCCCGCTGCCGCTGCAGTCGGTTCCCAAATCGTTACCCAGCCGTCAGAATAAGCGGAACGGTAAGCTCCGGCAGCTATCCAGCTGGGCAATGGTCGCTGTCCTCTGGCCACTACCAAATAGTCGTAGTGGGCAGGGGGGCTAGCCGAGGCCTCAAATAAGTGCAGCGGGTAACCGGAAACCGTGGCGTAATGATGAAAATAGAGCTTGTGGAACGGCGCTTCAAAGAGAACTTTATGCGGCTTGCGTTGCTCCAGCCACGCATACGTTTGTTTGAGTTGTTGCTCTTGAGCGCGGGCATTGCGCAGGTAGTGGCGGTACAAAACTGTTTGGTAGCTGCCGTACCCTAGTAGCATGAATCCAAGCAGCGGCAGCACCTGCCGGGTTGCCAGCCGTTTGGTGCCTAGTAGCCAATCGGCGGCCAAGGCAGCAGCCAGGAAAAAAAAGAACGTGGCGTACATCAGCACCCGGGCCGAGGCATACACCCGCTGCAAAGGCATAAATAAAAAGGGAAGCAGCACCACAACCAGGGCTGGCACAGCTACACGCCGGTGCGCGGCAGGCAATAGGGGCAATACTCCGAATGATAGGAGCATTACGCCCAGAAAAGCTGCCACACTCAGCCGCTCATGACCAAATAACTCGTGGGCTGGCTGCTGCAAATAGGAGAGATAGTTGGGCCAGAACAAGGAAAGCGGCTGCGGAGCTACGTACTCATTGCCAGTAAGAGCTTGCAAGCCGGAAACGCAAATAATCGGCCCATACAGTACTAGGGTGCCCAGCACGATACACCCGCCCGCTCCGAGCACATGGCCCAGCGCCGCGTAGTCGCGCCGACGCAAAAACACCACCGTCAGCCAAAAGCCTAAGGAAGCCAGCGGGTAGGCATAGGTTGGGATGGTGTACATACCTAGTACGCCCGTTATCACGAATACGCCCCAGCCTAGCCGCTGATAGTGCTTGGAATGCAGAATGGCCAGCGCCGCCAAAAACTGCAGGATGGCCAGCGTAATCAGCAGAAAATAACCGCGCCCCACCACGGCGTAATACACACTCAGCGGGGAGAAGCAAAAAAGGCCCACCGCCAGCGTTGCCACCCGGAAGTTAGTAAGGCGCAGCAGCAGCGCATACGTAACCAGCGTGCCAAACAGGCTCACCACCAGCGTAGGAACCCGCAGAATCAGGACATCATGGTGAGTAAACCAACTCACTACCCAGCAGCTAAGGCTAAACAGGATGTGGTTGTTGGGAATAGGGTAGAAGCTGGTAATAGCTACCGGCCCGCCGCGCACAAAGTAGTCATAGGTTGCTACCTCATCGGTGCCTAGCGGATACACCAGGAAATAATAGATCCGCAGCGCTAGCACTCCTACTAGCACCAAGCCCCCCAGCCACCGTTCCGCCTTCGACAACCGCGCCAGCGCTTCGCCTACACTCGCCAGTGCATGATGAAGTTCCTGCCGGCACACGCGTAGCTCAGGCGCTAGCCTTCGTTTCCATAATAAGTAGGCTATTATTAGGCTTGCCCCTACAACGCAGGCTAGTAAACCAAACCGCAGCTGGGCAAAACGCGCGGCGGTTACCTGTAATACAAACTCAGGTAAGGCGTTGCGCTCATAAATAGCGTGGCGCAAGGCCTGCAAATCAGGAATCGAGACGGAGCTATACAGCAGACTTAGGCTGCCGCTGATACCTAGTAAAAACAGCGCCAGCAACCCCACTGGCAGCGAAGTACTGCCTGACTTAATACGTTGGTTTACAACAAACATACAAGAATACAATGCCCAGCCTCGTGACCAGCGCCGCACTAGGTCGCCTCAAGGCTAGAGCCTAAGGCAGCAGGCCAAACTATAGTAGAGGTTAGAGTATTTCCTTGGGGTAGCAGATGTAGTGTTTCTCTACCCGCTGACTAATTGCCCGAATGTTGGGCAGATCGGAGGCCTCGGCCACGTTTACTACTTTACCGCGCTTCGTGAGTACATCAATTGGGTCCTGGCCGTCGGCATCGTAGGCATTGTTGCTGATGCGGCCCGTGAGCATGAGCTGGGCAGCATCTTTGGCCGGCAGGTGAAAGTGCTCGGAAATCAGCTCCACAATGCCTAGCTGGAAATCGTCGTCAAATGGCTCACTCTGGAGCGTGATTTTAAACAGGTGCCGATCGAGGAGGCTTTGGGCAAGGTAGTTGAGTACTTTATCGGGGTGGTCGGCCCAGAGCTTCACGGCGCCCCACACATCCGTATCATCAAGGCGGGTAAAGCGGCGCAGAATCTCATCGTCCTGCTCAAACTCTTGCTGCGTTACGTTGCGCGACAGAAAGTAGTGCAGGTTAGGCGAGGAGGGCACCTCTATACCGGCCAGCACCAAATCACGCGCCCGCTGCATAATCCGGATGACCATTTGCTCGGCTGAGGTAACGGTTTTGTGCAGGTACACTTGCCAGTACATCAGGCGGCGGCTCACCAGAAAGTTCTCGATGCTGTACACCGCTTTTTCCTCTAGAACTAGGCGTTCATCTACCACCGTCAGCATTTTAATCAGGCGGTCGGCACCGGGGCGGCCTTCCTGCACGCCAGTATAAAACGAGTCGCGGTTTAGGTAATCCAGCCGGTCCATGTCGAGCTGGCTGCTCACGAGCTGGTGGAAAAAGGGCCGGGAATACGTTCCTTCAAAAATCTCAATGGCTAGGTCCAAAGAGCCGTCAAACTGGCTATTTAGCTTGCGCATGAGGTGCAAACTCAGCTCCTCGTGGTGCACATCATGAAAGATGCTGCGCTCCAAGGCATGAGACAATGGGCCGTGCCCTACATCGTGCAGCAGGATGGCCGCCATGGCCGCTTCGCCTTCCTTGGCTGAAATTTTTACACCTTTGTCTTTCAGCGTCCGCAGGGCCAGCGTCATGAGGTGCATGGCCCCGAGGGCATGGTGGAAGCGGGTATGCAGGGCGCCGGGGTACACAAAACTGGTAAGGCCCAACTGCTGAATCCGGCGCAGGCGCTGAAAATACGTATGCTCAATCAGGTCAAATAGCAACTCCGTTGGGATGGTGACAAAGCCATACACCGGGTCGTTAAAGATTTTCTTTTTGTTCATAAAGGGGTGCGCCACGCTTCAGCTGTGCGCATCGGTAAACGTAAGCAGTACGGCACGGTTTAGCTAGTAACACGAGGCCGCGCTCGGCTGAGTGATAATGCCAATTCAGCATTTTTCGGCTTCTTTACGGCCGAGTTGATGCATGAAGTATAGCAGAACCAAAATTTTTAGAATCAAAAAACAGGGATTGGGAGTAAAGCTACTTACGAAACTTCAGTTGCAACCCATAACCGCTATTTCGGCTCTGTAGAGCCTAGTAGTGGCAGGCAGCGCTGAGCAGGCTCGTTCCACCATTCCGGGCGCAAGGGCGCCGGGGTACATTCTACATTCCCTTTCCATGCAACAATACAGCATCCTCTGGGCCGATGACGAAATCGACCTCCTGAAACCCCACATTCTCTTCCTCAAGGAAAAAGGCTACGACGTAACGGGCGTGAATTCCGGCGCCGATGCCTTGGAGCAAATTCAGGAGCAGACCTATGACATCGTGTTTCTGGATGAAAACATGCCCGGTCTCTCGGGCTTGCAAACCCTCACCGAAATCAAGGCGGTGCGCCCCACGGTGCCCGTGGTGATGATTACCAAGAGCGAGGAAGAGCACATCATGGAGGAGGCTATCGGCTCCAAAATTGCCGACTACCTCATCAAACCCGTGAACCCCAACCAGATCCTGCTGGCCGTAAAAAAGGTGCTCGACAACAAGCGCCTGGTAAGTGAGAAAACCAACAGCGGCTACCAGCGCGACTTCCGCCAGCTGGGTATGCAGCTTTCTGACCGCCTGACCCCTAGTGAATGGGCCGAGGTATACAAGAAGCTGGTGTACTGGGAGCTGGAAATCAACGAGACGGAAGGCAAAAGCATGGCCGAAGTCTTCAACATGCAGAAGGACGAAGCCAACACGTACTTTGGCCGCTTTATCACGGAGAATTACGAAGACTGGGTAAACGGCGACGACAAAGACGCCCCGCTCATGTCGCACCAGCTCTTCAAGGAGCGCGTGTTCCCGATGCTCAAGGAAACCGGCGATACCCCCGTGTACTTCCTGCTCATCGATAACCTGCGCTACGACCAGTGGAAGGTGCTGGAGCCCATCATCGCCGAGCTGTTCACCGTCGATTCGGAGGAGACGTACTACAGCATTCTGCCCACTACCACGGCGTATGCGCGTAACGCCATCTTCTCGGGCATGATGCCTGGCGAAATCCAGAAGAAATACCCCAACTTGTGGGTGTGGGACGACGACGACGAAGGCAAGAACATGCACGAGGCCGAGTTCATGGAAATCATGTTCCAGAAAGCCGGTCAGAAGCATAAGTTCAGCTACCACAAGGTTACCAACCTGCAAGCTGGCAAAGACCTGCTGGGCAAAATGGCCAACCTGCACAACAACTATAAGCTGAACGCCATCGTCTACAACTTCGTGGACATGCTCTCGCACGCCCGCACCGACATGGCCATGATTCGGGAGCTGGCCGCCGATGAGTCGGCGTACCGCAGCATCACCAAATCGTGGTTCCTGCACTCGCCGCTGTATGAAATGCTGCAAGTGATTTCGGAGAAGAAGGGCAAACTCATCATCACCACCGACCACGGCACCATTCGGGTGAAGCGCCCCTACAAGATTGTGGGCGACCGGAATACGAACACCAACCTGCGCTACAAGCACGGCAAAAACTTAGGCTTCGATGACTCGCGCGACGTGTACACGGTACGCAAGCCAGAGAACATTTTCTTGCCCCGCGAAAATGTAAGCACCGCCTACGTGTTCACGGTGGGAGACTACTTCTTTGCCTACCCCAACAACTACAATTACTACGTGAACTACTACAAGGACACGTTCCAGCATGGCGGCATATCTCTGGAGGAATGCATTATTCCCTACGTGGTGCTTAGCCCGAAAGGGTAGCTAGTAAACCACCAAAGGCTAGGTACTAGCTGGCCTTTGGTGTAAAAGGCAACTGCCTTATCAACAAAAAAGGGCACTCCTTGGAGTGCCCTTTTTTGTAGCCATAGCCTGTGGTTGCTACTTATTTAGCTCATACAACACCACGGTATGCGGATGGGTATTGTATGGCTTTTCATATAGCTCATCTACCTGGCGGCCCATTTGGCTGAAGATATTCTGCACCTCCGTGGTAGGCGAGAAGTAGTTGGTGTGGTACCACACGGGCAGATGCACGTACTCGCCAATGGCGTTGCGGTTCAGGTAATCGAACACAAACCAGACTCGATTCTTGCCTTTGAACTGCTGCAGCTCCGGTTGCAGGTTGCGCAAGAATTCTTCGGGGCTGTTAGAAATAGCTTTCGGGTTGCTGCCTTGCACAGCCGTGAACTTGAGTTTATACGCGTCTTTGTAGTACTCATAGGCGTGGCTCATATTCCAGAAGATGTACACGGCATCGCCCGGCCGATAGTGCTCATTGATGTAGAGCAGCGGCTCGCGGTTGTTTTCCCGATTTACAAACAAATCGGGGTTAGCCAGCTGGCGCCCGGTGTTAATGCACAAGGGCAGAAACAGCAGCCCCACCAGAACATAAAACAGGAGCTTTTGGCGCGTAAACAGCTCCCGGAGCGCATCAATGCCAAACCCAATAAACAACAGCAGTACCGGGACCAGAAACAGTACAAACCGATTATGAAACGGGTACAGCCGTAACCCCGAGGCTAGCAGCGCAAACAAAATGGGCAGCAACAGGCAGAAGAAGAGAGTCCGCTTCTGGCGGAACATTACCGCCATACCGCCGAGAATCAAACCGACGGGTAGCCAGCCCATCTTAAAGAGGTAGCGCCAGCTGCTAGCCTTCCACTCCTCTAGGCCGCCGTCCAGGTTCAGGAGCAGGCCCAGTGGGTGCACCAGCAGCGTATAAGGCTTTTGGAAATACCACTTCACGTCAGCCAGAGAGCTAGGGGGCAGCGGCATGAAGCCGTCGTATATCTTATCAAAGAAATCGATCAGCCAGCCTGATTGCGGATACTTGCCGATGAACAACACGTACTGCACCCCAAAGCTGATCAGCCAGAGCGTGAACGGAATCAGGTAGCGGAAAAACTTTTTCCACTGGGCTGTGAGTACCCAATGCGCCGACATAGCAATGGCGATGCTGGCAAATACGAAGATGGCCGAAAACGAAAACCACAACGCCACGGCCCCAAGCACGCCCCAGGTCAGGAGCGCGGCGGTGGACATGTCCTTATGGTACCGGACATACCACCACAACGCCAGCGCAGCTACAAACAGCTCGGTGCTATACTGTTTGGCTTCTACGGAGTGGTAGATGCAAGGAGAAGAAAGGGCCAGGATGCCCACGGCTGCCAGCGCGCCCCACTTTTTTAGGAAGTGCTGCGCAACACTGGCAAAAACAAACAACGTACCCAGGCCACACAGCAGCGGAAACAGCCGCAATGACATTTCCTGCTTGCCAAAAAGCAGCACACACAGGCGCGTCATCCAGAGGTAGCCGATGGGGGCCTTCTGCTCGTAGTCGAAGGGTTGGGTGGCCAGCGCCCAGAACCCCATTTTAATGGTGTTAACGTTTAGATAGAGCTCGTCAATAAAGAAGGAACGGTTGTTAAAGAAGTGGAACAGCCGGATGCCCACGCCTAGCGCCAGCAGGATGCCCATTAGTAGGCGGGCGTAGTCTGTCTGGTCGCGGCTTTTGCTGTCTGCCGTGGCTGGGGCCTCGGCGCGCCAGGTGGGCATGGTGGAAGTGGTATAAAGCTTAAACAGGGCCTGCATAAAACGGGGCTACAAGGTTGGGGCTACGAGTACTAGGGCAGGCTAGTCGTTCAACCGGAAGTGGTCGTGCAGGAAGTTGTGCAGCCAGGGAATATCAATGAACATTAGGGCCGTGAGCAGCAGGCAGAAGAGCACCACGTACAGCATAAACCACTTGCGGGTATACAGCTTTTCGGAGCCTTGTACCGGCGAGTCTTTCAGCAGCCCAATGCGCAGGTACCACGAAAACAGCAGGGCAAAGAAAGGAAAGCTGATGAGCAGCTCAACCCGGTTCTTGATCAGGAAGATACCCAGAAAGAATGCCGACGTAATGGCATAAAAGAACATGGAAATAAGCAGGCTGTGCTCGGTGTAAAACTTAAACGAGCGACGATACAGGCCCGCTAGCTCCGGATTATCAATCAACCGGTACTCAGCAAAACGCTTGGTAGCCATCAGGTAAGCGCCACCCATCCAGTACGCAATGATGATGCTGGTGGGCGGGAAGCTGTTGAAGAGCTGCACCACATCAAAGTTGGCAAAAGCCAGCGCCGGCGCCACCGTAAACCATCCCAGCGCAAACCGGATGGGGTTGTTCACCGATTCTGACAGCACATCAATATAGGGCCGCTCCTTGGTGCGGAAAGGCCGCACATTGTACATCAGGCCCATAAACAGCAAAAACGCGGACACCAGCAGAAACTGCATGCTGATGGCGTAGGCCAGCGTAAGCCCAACAACAGCCAGCAAAAACCACTCAGTGTATACCAGCGTTGGGCTTACTACCCGCACCACTGAGGTGCGTTTTTTCTTGAGCGGATGAAACTTGTCGAACTCCGCGTCGAGGTACTCATTGATGACGTAGTTGGCCGAGGCTACCAGGCAGGTGCTCACTACGCCCAGCATCATATTCAACACCAGCGAGCCAGTGAGTGGCGTGCCATACACTACCAGGGCAAACAGCATGCCCGGCCCCATAAACACATTTTTCGCCCAGTTATCGGGGCGCGCAATGGCTATGTAATCCTTTAGGGTAGCGGGCAGCAGTACCTGAGCGTGGTCCTGGTTTTCGGGCTCAAGCAGAATGGAGGTCTGATTCATATGCTACGGAGTGATGGTTGCTGGTAAGATGATGGAGTAGGGTATGATAAAAGGTAAAGTCGGCGAGCGGTTGCTTATCCACGATGAGATAGGGCATGCCGGCTGCTTCGGCACAGGCACCGTCCAGCTCCGGCCGGTCCCCGATGAACAGGCATTGTTCGGGAGCCAGGCCAAGCTGTTGGGTAATATGGAGCAGCCCTGCGGGGTGAGGTTTCAGCCGGTTAATGGCCGCGTCCGTGGAGCTGATGACTACATCAGCCTGTAGGCCAAGAGCCGCGAGCTTATCCTGGGCCGGATAATCGGAGTAAATGGCAATGGTAATTCCGCGGGCCCGCAGCGCGTCAAAAAACTCCTGCACGCCAGGGAAACGGCACACCTTCAGATACGGGGTCGGGTTTTGAAACATCCAGCGGTTTATCACCTCCCGTACCCTAGTGACAGGATAGCGGCCTGCTTGCGCAACCCACCCATACTGGTCCGATTCAAGGTTTTCGCCAGCATAGCCCGCATGTTTTTCCCGCTCCTTCCGAAAGCGACTCAGAATCAGCAGATCTTGAAATTTCCAGGGCCGGCGGCTGTAGTGTGCCAGCAGCGCCCGTAGCATTCGCTTGCGCAGTTTGCCCTGCGCATACAGTGTCCCATCAACGTCAAAGATGACGCATGAAAGACTATTCCATTGAATGTGCACAGGTTGATTCATATCGATAATATTAAATTTAATGATCTGAGAATGCAAATAAAACTTTTGTTAATCTGGTCGTCAACTCCTGGGTTTATCCAGATAATTAGAGTTAATTATCTGTTAATCAGTTATTTAATAACATACAATTTATTATAAAATATATTATATAAACACGGTGTGTTATCGATATGTTTAAAGGCAAGCTCCGCTGTAAGAGGTACATACGAAGCCCATAAGCCTGCGAAGCTCCTCAGGTAGATCAACTCAACCTCAGCTGTAGCCATAGGGGCAAGGCCCAAAAGCCCGCACGGCTGCTGGCTTGAAATAGGCTTTTGGGATTAGCCTCAGGCAGCTAGTAAAGCAGCAGTTGGAGCCATTACGCTCAGTCCAACTCCTGGTTCGCTGAAGTACTAGGCATGGTTCAGGCGCAAACCAAAGGCCCGGTTTCTTCTGAGAAGAAACCGGGCCTTTGGTTTACCGGAGGGGCTAGGCGGTTATTGTCCGCCGGCGCGGCGCTTTTCCTCTTCGGCACCGCCAGTACGGCGGCGGGCTGCTGCTACTTTCTCATTGCCGAAGCGGTAGGAGAAGGAAAGAGTAGCCTGCCGGGAATCCTGGCGCTGGTAGAAGCGCTCCACGTAGGTGGCATAGGAGGAAGTAGCGCGCACGGGGCTGGTGAAAAATAGGTCGCCGACGCTAAACTTCAGGTTGGCTTTCTTATCCCAGAGGCTTTTTTGAACGCCGGCAGTTATTTCTGCATTTGGGCGCACATCTAGGAAGCCATATTGCTCGCGCGCCTGGTAATTGCCATTGAGCTCCGCGCTCCAGCCTTTGCCCAGCACAAAGTTGTGGTTGCTGGTGAGCGTAAACGTAACCCGACCGGCATTTAGGTTGGTACCCGCCAAGTTGCCCTTAAACCGGCTGTAGTAAAACACGCCGTTGTTATATATGCTCCACCACTTGGCTACTTCCACGGGGGCCGTGAGGGTGAGGGCGTAGTAGAGTTGCTTGTCTAGGTTCTGGGTGGTGGAAATAACCTGGGTGCTGTTGGCCGACTCTGGCTGGACAGTGCCAATGAGTGGGTTATCGGTTATGCTGTAAGTGAGGCCTAGGGTGTATTTCTGCTTAAAGGTGTGGTTGAGCTCTATATTATAGCTTGTTTGAGGCAGCAGATAGGGGTTGCCTACGCCGGCCGTATTGGCATCAATAATAACCCGGAACGGATTGAGCTGCCCATACGAAGGGCGGTCGATGCGGCGGCTCAGGGAAAGCGACGTTTCGTGCTTGTCGTTAAGGGTGCGCTTGAGGGCGGCACTCGGGAACAACTGGCCGTAGCGGCGCGCAATGGCGGGCAGGTTGCCGGCTTCTTGCTTTAGTAGGGCGTTGGTTTGCTCGGCGCGCAGGCCGGCCTGCAGCGTGAGCTTGGGCAGCGAGTAGTTGAAGTTGAAGTAGCCGGCCAGAATCCGTTCATCATACCGAAAATGGTTGGTGCGGCCCAGGTCTACGTTGCCTTCGCCATCCGTGAAAACCACGTTGTTATCAGAGTTGACTTTGCTGATTTTGCTGCCGGCTTCCAAACGGAGCTGTTTGGAAAGCGGCTGTACGTAGTCTGCCTTCGCCGATTGGATTACCAGGCGCCCGTCCTGGTCGCCCAGAATTTGGTCGGTGGGCAGGTTGTCGCGGAAGGTAGTGAGCTGCTGAAACCGATTGGTGGTATAGGTGGCGTAATCGGCGTCGGCGGTAAGCTCCCGGTTGCCCAGGCTATCCTTGAATGTATGCTTGAAATTTAGGTTAGCCGCCGTATTGGGGCTTTTGCCGATGCGCCGGTTGGTAGAGTTAAAGGCATCCGTGAGCGTGCGGTCCTGGTCGAAGATGCGCACGTCATTGGTGCCGTTCTGCTCTACACGGTTCGCAAGTCCGCTCACCATGCCCCCAACTACCGTGTTTTTGCCCAAGTTGTAGTCGAGGCCGGCCTTCCAGCTTTGGGAGCGAAAATGCACCGGGCTCCGGTTTTCTTGCTGCGTGATGCGGTAGGGCAGCGCATTGGGGTTGTCACGCTCGCCTTCCCGGTAAAAATTGCGGTCAATGGTAAGTTTGGCAATGCCTTCGCGGTTGGAGTAATTATAGGAGCCAAACAGGTTCAGGCCCTTGCGGCGGTGGTTTAGCGACAGGCCGGAGGTGTACTTATTGTACTGGCTGCGGCCGTAGCTGCCGTTCACGGTGCCATTGGTGCCTAGCCGCTGGTCTTTTTTGAGGTTAATGCTGATAATACCCGCACTGCCGGCGGCCTCATACTTTGCCGGCGGGTTGGTAATCAGCTCAATGTTCTTGACTTGGTCGGCGGGCAAGGCGCGCAGGTAGTCGGCCAGTTCCTGGCCGGTCATGGGCATGCGGCGGCCATCAATGAGCACCATCACGCCCTGGCGGCCCCGCAACCCCAGGTTATCGTTGTTATCGACGGTGACATTGGGAGAGCGGCGCAGTACATCTAGGGCCGTATTGCCGGCGGCCAGCGTGCTGCCTTCTACATTCACAATGGTGCGGTCGGCTTCCCGCTCAAAGGTGGGGCGCTGGCCCGTAACCGTCACTTCCTTTAGGGCAGTGGCCGTACTAGGCTGTAAGGTTAGGCTAAGGGCTCCCACACTGCCGCCCCCGGAAACCTCCAACGGCCCGGCCCAGGCCCGCACAAACCCCACCTGCGACGCCGAAATGAGGTAGCGCCCGGCCGCTGGCAGATCGAATTGAAAGGTGCCTTTCTCGGTACTAAACTCCGTTTTAACCACGGCCGAATCGGCGGCGCGGTGCAGCACAACCGTTGCAAATTCCACGGGGCTACCACTGGCCGCCCGTATCTGGCCGGTTAGGCCTTGTGCGGCTGCCTTACGGCTGCCACCTAGCTGCAGCAACACTACCAGCAAAAGCAGGAGCAACCTATGCTGCTGCCCACGGAGTAACGTTTCCATGTGTCTCTAATAGAATAAGGTGAGAAAGAGGGGAAGGGAAGTCGGGCTACCGTTGCTTGAGAGGGTAGCGCGTGGTACTAGGGAAGGCGGCCGGCCTAAGCGTATTCTCTTGTACGAACTATTTCGTAGTAAACATACGAAATAGTTCGTATATCAAAACAATAGCATCTTGTTTTCTGAATTTTTACTGATTCGGAAACAGGGAAGGAGCTCTTACGAGGCGGTGCAGTTACCGGAAATCTGCTCCAGCAGGTAGCGCAAAGTGTTTAAGTCGTTTTCGCTGAGGCCTTGCAACGCAACGGCCCGGTTATGCAGTACCACCGGCTCCACCGCTTCTAGGGTGCGGTGTCCGGCTTCAGAAACCCGCAACTGGGTGCGGCGCCCATCGTGGGGGAGAGGCTCGGAGGTAAGCAAGCCACGCTCTAGTAGCAGGCGTATCATGCGGGCTACGGAAGCTTGGTCTTTGAAAACACGCTCGGCAATATCAGTTTGGGTTAGGTCATCGGTTTCCTGAATTACCCGCAATACCAGCCACTGGTCAATGGTAATAGCAAGGCCGGCTTTATCAAGGTTGGTTTGGGCCATGCGCCGGTACTGGCGAATGGCTTTATCCAGGGAATAGAAGATGATACTGGAAAGCATGAGTAGTTGTATGATATATCATATAGATGTATGATGTATCATAAACGTTGCCTGGATAGTCATCTTTTTTCTGAAATCTTAACTCACCATAGTTTTTTGGCTCAATCGGCCCTGAGGTGTTAGGTTTGTGCTGGTTCAGCACGGCAGGCACCTCCCAAGAGGATAGGGCGGTTGCCGGCTCCCGAAGGGCTAGTAAAATACCGTTGGGGCTGCGCAATTTCCTTCCTCTCGCACGACTGCGGAAAGCTTATGCACTACACTATTCCCTTCAATAAACCGTATTTCTCTGGTAACGAAACGCGTTATATAGAGGAAGCGGTGCGGTCGGGCAAGATTTCCGGCGACGGAATGTTCACGAAGCGGGTACACACCTTCTTTGAGCAGCAGCTGGGTTTTGAGAAAGTGCTGCTGACCACTTCCTGCACCGATGCTCTGGAAATGGCCGCGCTGCTGCTCAACATCCAGCCCGGCGACGAGGTGATTATGCCGTCGTACACGTTTGTGAGCACTGCCAATGCCTTTGTGCTGCGCGGCGCACGCATTGTATTTGCCGACAGCACTTCCCACAGCCCGCACCTAGATGTGGCTGCGCTGGAAAGCCTGGTTACGCCGCACACCCGCGCTATTGTGCCGGTGCACTACGCCGGCCTGGCATGCGACATGGATGCTATTCAAACGGTAGCTGACGCACACGGCCTGGTGGTGGTAGAAGATGCGGCGCAGGCCATTGCCGGTTTTTACAAGGGTAGGGCCTTGGGCAGCCTGGGGGCCCTAGCAGCCTTCTCCTTTCACGAAACCAAGAACATCATTTCGGGAGAAGGCGGTATGCTGGCCGTTAATGATGCGCAGTACTCGCGCCAGGCCGAAATCATACGGGAGAAAGGCACCAACCGGTCGTCGTTTTTCCGGGGGGAGGTAGCCAAGTACAATTGGGTAGCAGCGGGCTCCAGCTTCCTGCCTTCCGATATACTGGCCGCCTACCTCTGGGCGCAGCTAGAAAACCTGGATGATATTCAGCAGCGCCGGGTGGCGATCTGGCAGCGCTACTACCAGGCCCTAGCCCCACTCAAGGCGGAAGGCGTGGGCCTTCCCTTTGTGCCCACATACGCTACCAACAACGGGCATATGTTTTACCTGGTGTGCCGCAGCCTACCCGAGCGCTCCGCCCTGATTGAGCACTTGCGCCAGCAGCAAATTCTGGCCGTGTTTCACTATCTGCCGCTGCATAACAGCCCCTTTTACGCCGATAAGCACGATGGCCGACCGCTGCCGTGGGCCGAGCACTACGCCGATTGCTTGGTACGGCTGCCGCTGTATTATGAGCTGGATGAAGCCGCCCAGGATACCGTAATAGCCAGCATCCTGAAATTTTACGCTGCCTACTAGGTGCTACCGCCAGCCCAACCCAACGCGCAGGTAACGCCAGATGCCAGGCCCCAATTCGGCTGCCGAAGACGGTTTAAGTTGGTTATTGACCTAGTAAGGCGCGGCGCTTCTCCTCTTCGGCCGCGGTGGTGCGCTTACGGGCTGCTGTTACTTTCTCATTGCCAAAGCGGTACGAAACCGACGCCGTGACCACCCGCGAGTCCTGGGCCATGCGGAAGGTTTCTTCCAGCACTTGGTAGCGGGAGGTAACGCGCAGGGGAGTAGTATAAAAGATATCGGCGGCGTTCAGGCGGAACGTAGCGGCCCCCCGCGTTTTCTGGATGCCCGCGCCGGCCTGCCCATACGCCCGCAAATCCTGAAAGGCATAGCGCTCCGGAGAGTTGTAGCTGCCACTGACCTCAGCGCTCCAGCCATGCCCCAGTGTAAACGAATTGTTCAGGCTGACAATGGCCCCGGGTCGGCTTTTGGGAGCTGGCGAGCCACCCAATTCGCCCTGAAACTGGATGTAAAACACCTCCGCGTTGGCATACAGCTTCCACCAGGGCTTAGGGGCTAGCGGGGCCGTAAGGGAAAGGGCATAGTATTCCTGGGTCCGCAGGTTCACGTCGGTGGCAGCCACCAAGTTATCGGCATCGAGCAGGTACACACTCACGATGGGGCGGTTGGTGCGCGTATAGCTCAGGGCCGTGCTGAATTTCTGGCGGAAGGTATGCGTCAACTCGGCGTGGGTGTTGGTTTCAGCGTAAAGCGTGGGGTTGCCGGTCCGGTAGGAGGTAGCGTCTACGTACGAGCGAAACGGGTTCAGCTGATTGTACGTCGGGCGGTTGAGGCGCCGGCTCAAAGAAAAGGCCAGATCATGCTGGGGCGTAAGGGGCCGGCGCACACTCAGGTTAGGAAACAGCTGAAAATAGTGACGCTCAAACGATACGTCGCCTATTTCCTGGCGGCCTTTGGCATTGGTTTGCTCGGCGCGCAGGCCTAGCGTAACGGTGAGTTGGGGGCGGCTGCGGCTTATGCTGGCATACGCAGCGTTGATGTTCTCTGTGTAACGAAACCGGTTGGTGAGGCCTGCTACCTGTTCGGTAGTGCCATTATAAGTGCTTTCAAACACCACGTCGTTATCCGAGGATACCTCGCTGGCCTTCAGGCCCGCCTCCAGTCGCAACCCGCCTTGCAGTGGGCGCACGTAGTCGGTTTTGGCGCTCCAAATGGTGAGCGTGCCGTTTTGGTCGCCGGTGAGTAGCAGCGGATTCAGGGCGGGCATCTCAAATCGTGTATCGAGGTGCAGGGTCCGGGTAATACCGTAGCGGGCCACGTCGGCGTCGGCGGTTAGCTCAGCAGTGCCCAAGGAGTCTTTGGGAAACAGATGACGCAGCGTGAGGTTGGCAGCGGCGCTAGGCAACAGCAGGTTACGCTGGTTTATGGAGGTGTAGCGCGCTACCAGCTGGTGCTGGGCATCTAGCACGGTGGCTTCGTTCAGGCCTTCGGAAGGCAGGCGGCTGTCCAGCCCACTCACCATAGCGCCTAGCGTGGTGCGCTCAGAAAGCGAGTAGTCGGCGCCGGCGCGCCACGTATGCGACTGTAGGTGACTTTTGGGGGTGTTGAGCTGGGCGCTGAACTGCTGCGGCAGGTCGTTGAGCAGGTAGGTCCGGCTAAACTCCAGCTCCTGAAAATTTTGCCGATCAGCGTAGGCATACGAGCCGTACATGTTCAGCTTCTTGGTTCGGTGGTTCAGGTTCAGCCCCGTCGTGAACTTGCCGTAGCGGCCCCTACCGTAGGCGGCATTTACGCTGCCATTGGTGCCCAGGCGCTGGTCTTTCTTGAGGTTGATGCTGATGATGCCGGCGCCCCCCTGGGCATCGTACTTGGCCGGCGGGTTAGTAATCAGCTCAATGTTTTTGACTTGCTCAGCCGGCAATGTGCGCAGCAGGTTGGCCAGCTCAGGGCCCGTCATCGGGATGCGTTTGCCATCTAGCAGCACCAACAGTCCCGATTGGCCACGCAGGGCCAAGTTATCGTTGGCATCGAGGGAAACGCCGGGGGCGCGGCCCAGCAAATCCAGCGTAGTGCCGCCCGAGCTCAGGGGGCTGCCTTCTACGTGAACGATGGTGCGGTCGGGGAGGCGTTCGAAGGTGGGGCGCTGGCCCGTTACGGTTACGCCCTGCAATTGAGCGGCCGGGCTAGCTGGTAGCACCAGTTGCAGAGGAGCACCGGGAGCCACAGCTGCTTGCAGCGGGCCAACCCACAGCCGGCTGTAGCCTACTTGCGCCGCCGAAACAAGGTAGCGCCCCGCTAGGGGCGGATTCAGCTGAAACCGGCCTTCTGCATCACTGAACTCCGATTTTACGGCCACAGAATCAGTGGCGCGGTGGAGCGTAAGCGTAGCGTATTGGATGGGCGCGCCCGAAGAGGTACGCACCGTGCCCGACAAGGGTGCCAGCGGCACCTGGGCTAACACAGCCAACGGGGCCGCCAGCAGCCCGACACTGAGAAAGGAAAGCCAACCCGCGGGGCGGGAAGTAGGGAAAAGCATAAGACACGTTCCGTTGGCTGTGGAAAAGCGGAAAGTGCAATAGGAAGCAGGAGCACCGGCCGGTGAGGAAAGCCCAGTTACTACCCCTAATTCGTGTTGAAACCAGGGTAGCTCGGCCGGTAAACAGAACAGTTTGCCCGCTGGTAGTCAGGGTTTGAGCTAGCCTACGGGTGGCGGAAGATAGCAAATAACCACCGATGTAGGCACAACAATACGCACAAGCCCCGCACCTGATGCCAGAAAAGGCCCTTTCCAGCGGAAAAAACTACTTCGACCCGATGAGATGCACGCGTACCATACACTCAGGCAACCGACTCTGCATGGCTGGCTTGGTACCTAGCGCTACTAGGTGCCTATAGAAAGCAAACGGCCCTGCTCTTGCCTTCCGAAAAGACACGAACAGGGCCGAAATTCAGTTGCCGCTGTGGTTACTTCAGCGCATCCAGTGCTGCGCGCAAGCGGGGTAGCGAGGCTTCAATCGACTCGAGGGAAGCACCGCCCACCGACATCCGGAACCACGGCGACGAGCCATCGGTACCAAAGGCGGAGAAGGGCACCAAGGCCAGTTTGGCCTCGCTGATGAGGTAGGAGGTCAGCTCCTGGGTAGTGGTAAGCACCTGGCCGCCGGGCGTGGTTTTGCCCAGCACATCCAGCTTAGCTGTGAGGTAAATGGCACCCATCGGTACCATCGAGTCGACGGGGTAGCCATCGGCTTTCAGGGCCTGGAGGCCCTGGTGCAGCGCCTCCAGGCTGTGCTGTACTTTCTGCTTGAAGTGGCTCAGAAACCCATCTACTTCCTGGGTTTGGGGCAGGTATTTGGCGGTGGCCACCTGCTCGGCTTTGGGCGCCCAAGCCCCTACGTGGCCCAGTATCGCCTTCATTTTGTCAATCACCACGCTAGGCCCGAAGGCGTAGCCGACCCGCACGCCGGTAGCGGCCAGACACTTCGAGATACCATCAATATAAATGGTGTACTCGCGCAGCTCAGGGCGCAGATTTACCGGGTCGTAATGCTCGGTAGCGCCAAAGGTCAGCAGCCAGTAAATCTGGTCGTAAAGCAGGTACAGGGGCTTTTCGCCGGGCTGGCGGCGCTTGTTTTCTGAAAGTACTAGGTCACAGATGGCCTCCAAGTCCTCTTTGCTGAACACCGTGCCCGTGGGGTTTAGCGGCGAGCAGAGGGCTAGTAGCGTAGCGCCTTCCAGGTGTGGCGCCAGTTCGGCGGCCGTGGGCATAAAGTTGTTTTCGGGGCGCGTGGGCACCATCACGGCCTGCGCCGACGAAAGGTGGCAGTAGTGGTTGTTGTTCCAGCTGGGCACCGGAAACACCACTTTGTCGCCGGGGTCCACTACGGCTAGGTAGGTAGCGTAAATCAGGGGGCGCGAGCCACCAGCTACCAAGTAGTCATTGGCCGAGTAGTCGAGGCCTAGGCGGGTTTTAGTGAAGGCAGCGGCTGCTTCGCGCAGTACCGCCATGCCGTTGGCCGGCGGGTAGTTGGTGTGGCCGCTTTCGTAGGCGCGGGTTATTTCCGTTTGGAGCTCAGCCGGAATCGGAAAGATGGCCGGATCAAAGTCGCCGATGGTGAGGTTGCAAATCTGCTCCCCCTTCCGGATCATATCGTTTACTTCGTTGCCGATTTTGATGATTTCGGAGCCAATCAGGCTGCCGGCCATTCGGGAAACTTGCATGGTTGGTGTTGGGTTTGGTCGGCCAAATGTATGAAAGTGAGCGGGGATTGAAGCCACAAAATGCCAGAAGCCCTTGCTACTAGGCCCCCAAGAAGCGAAAACCGCTCTGTTCGCTGCCAACCAGTTAAGCAATAGCACAGCGTGCCTGAATCGGCGGTTCATGCGCTACCTTTGCGGCCTATGCTCACCATCGATATTCCAAGCGTACAGGCGCTGCCAGCGGCCGCCGAGCAGGTCCGGGAGGCTATAGCGGGCCATTCTATCATTTGCTTTGAAGGCGAAATGGGCGCCGGCAAAACCACCTTCATCAAGGCTTTGTGCCAGTGCATGGGGGTAGCCGACGACGTCAGCAGCCCTACGTTCTCGCTCGTAAATGAGTACCGCGACGCCCACAATCAGCCGATATATCACTTCGACTTTTACCGCCTCGATAATCCGCGCGAAGCCGAAGGAATTGGCGCGCTAGAGTACTTCGATTCTGGCTATCTTTGCCTGATTGAGTGGCCTAGCCGCATCGAGGCCCTGTTGCCTCCGGACCGGCTGCTCGTCACTATTTCCGTCACCGGACCCGAAACTCGGCAATTAACAATTAGTAAGGAATAATGAATACTTTGTCCGTTAGTGTGTTGACTTTCTGCGGAAGGGCTCACATGCCAAGCGGCCATAGGCTCATTCTACCTGCTTAGTTGTTAATTTTTACTACCTAAGAGAATGCCCGAAGCAGTACCCCCCGGATTTGAGTCGCTGGCCACGAGCCGCGCCTACTTCACGCAGGAATCCATGCTGGCCGTGGAAACGCGGAAGCGGAAGCTGTTTATCGGGCTGCCCCGGGAGACATCGTTACAGGAAAACCGCATTTGCCTGACGCCGGAAGCGGTAAAGCACTTGGTAGAAAGCGGCCACGAAATTCTGCTGGAAAGCGGCGCCGGCGAGCCCAGCAAATACTCCGACCACGATTACTCGGAGGCCGGGGCTAGGGTAGCCTACTCGCCTAAGGAGGTGTACGAGGCCGACATAGTGCTGAAAGTAGCGCCGCCCACCTACGATGAGATGGAGTATCTGCGGGCCGGCCAGACGCTGATTTCGGCCCTGCAATTCGGCTCGCTCACCAGCGAATACATCACGGCCCTGCTGCGCAAAAAGGTGAACGCCATCAGCTTTGAGCTGATTAAGGACCCCTCGGGTACGCGCCCGGTGGTGCGCGCCATGTCGGAAATTGCGGGCTCCACTGTCATGCTGATTGCGGCCGAATACCTGGCCCGTTCCAACGAAGGCAAAGGTGTTATTCTGGGCGGTATTACGGGTGTGCCACCGTCGCAGGTAGTTATTCTGGGCGCCGGTACCGTGGCCGAATACGCTGCGCGGGCTGCTTCCGGGCTGGGTGCCGAAGTGAAAGTATTCGATAACCACCTCTACAAACTGCGCCGCCTGAAGCAGAACCTGGGGCAGCCGCAGCTCTACACCAGCACCCTCGATACGTTTGCCCTGAACCAGCAAATCCGCCGCGCCGATGTGGTGATTGGGGCCCTGAACGCCGAGGAAGGCCGCATTCCGTTCATGGTGGCCGAAGATGCCGTGTCGCAGATGGCGCCGGGCTCCGTGATTATCGACGTGAGCATTGACCAGGGAGGCTGCTTTGAAACCAGCGAGATGACCAGCCACAGCAAGCCCGTGTACCGCAAGTATGATGTGATTCATTACTGCGTGCCCAACATTGCCTCCCGCGTGCCGCGCACTGCTACCAACGCCCTGAGCAACATTTTTACGCCCATTCTGCAGGAAATCAGCCAGCACGGCGGTGTAAACGAAGTGCTGTTCACCAACGAGCATTTCCGCTCCGGCGTGTACGTGTACAAAGGCTCGCTCACCAATGCCAGCATCGCCCGCAAATTCAACATGCGCTACAAAGAGCTAGCCCTCATGATTGCGGTGCGGAACTAAGGCTGCGATGCAACTGGTGGACTAGGATATCAGTGATTAAACTTAATTATTGCTGACACACTGCATAGGGAGTCCTACGACTTCTATCTATGCTCTACTTCGGTTGAATATTATCTACCTCTAGCTTATAGCCAAACATGGTCCTTAATTCAGGTAAGGTGGTCAATCCATAACAGCTTTTTTTACGGCCAGTGAGCAGTACTCGTAACCCTACTACTTGATATTGGGATGGTAGAGGGGAGACAGGTACCAAATAATTGTCAAGGGTGTATTGCCCGCTAGCAAGGTCATTTTCATCAACGATAAGGCAATAAGTATTCGGTTCTGTCCTCGTGACAACCGCTTCTTTGTTTTGATAAGTAGCCAAAACATACTCATCATCGCAGCTTTGATTGGGATGAACGCTTGTGTCTTTTTTGCACCCTGCTGTAAGCATCACAGCGGTTAGTAAGAAAAGTATAGCCAAGTATCTCATAAAAGTTAGTTAAGTGATGTTAACAGGGTGCTGGTATATCAACGGTGTATTCAAGATCCTATGATCGACTGTTTGGTTGCATACGCTAATGCATGCTTAGGAAATATCTAAGATATAAATCGCAAAGGCCTGGCCCTAGCATCGCCTTGCGGAACTAAGAAAAGCTCGTTCTACCGCAAATGCCCGCCAAGCCTGTACGTATGTGCAGGCTTTTTCTTTTGTTTGAATTCCTATCTGAAAACGCGAGGAAACAGCCTTCGTTTCTCTGTGCCAACGAAAATGCCTGATGCCTGACTACTCTAATGCTAGCCTCACTGCCCGTTCTGTTTTAGAATTCGCCTCGGCCGAGGTAGCCGAGGCCATGACCCGTTCGTTTCAGGGGTATTTCGTGCCCATGGAGTTCGATGCGGCCTCGTTTGAGCGGCGCTTCCGGGGTGAGCACCTAGACCCCAGCGTAAGCCGGTTATGGTTTCAGGGCGAAGAGTTGGTAGGGGTGGTATTTATCGCCCGGCGCGGCTGGCAAAGCCGGGTAGCAGCCATGGGGCTGGTGCCAGAGTTTCGGAACCAAGGCTTGGGTAAAACCATGCTGAGTTCGGCTCTCGAAGAAGCCCGCCTGCGCGGCGACCAGAGCATGCTGCTGGAAGTTTTTACCGTAAACGCGCCCGCCATTCGGCTGTATGAGCGGTTGGGGTTCCGGATTACGCGGCAGCTACTAGGGTATCGGCGAGAAGCAGGCCTAGTACCGGTGGCCGTTGATACGCTAACAGAAATGGACCCGCTGGAGCTAGCCCGCACGGTACTGCGCGAAACGAACGAACCAATGCCCTGGATGAGCAGCGGCGAAACCCTACTGAGCGTAACCAAGCCCGCCCGCGCCTTTCGATTGCAGGAGCACGCCTACGCCCTGGTTCGGCCTGATGCTACTAGCCAACGGGTTATGGCGCTGCTGGTACCTAGGGAAAGCAGGCGACAGGGCTGGGGCACGCGGCTGGTACGTGCGCTGGAGGCCCAGTTTCCTGACCAGCCCCTGGTGGTGCCTTCCCTGGTTCCGGAAGGTAGCGGCACCGACTTTCTGCGCGCCTGTGGCTGGCAGCAAACGGAGCTAGCGCTTTATGAAATGGTGTGTCCGCTAGCGCGATGAATACCCGGAAGAAGTGTAATAAGGTGCTTGCCAAACGGGAAGTGCGAATAGCTCATTCCTGCCTAGATATACTACCCGTTAAGGCTGCGTTTCAGTAAAAGCCAGTGACACAGCAGGCCATACACGCATCCGCTCAGACCGAATGTGGCAACGTATAAAACGGACTGATACCAGGTACCTGGTCCGCTAAAATTACTGATCAACACTAAAAAGCTGGTTCCTATACCGAGTGTTGCACCAACCCTCATGCTTTTGTAAGTGCTCTTTGATAAGGATTTCTCCATTATCCCCTGATAAACTGGGTAAGCTAAAAGATACACCCAGCCGCCAAAAATTAGTATGAAGAAATAGAGGTAGACATACCCCTCTCTTAGTGCATCAGAGTAATGCTTAGCTAATACCCACAACAAACCTAGGGCCGCAACGGCAATGCTTATTAGAGTGATGACCAGTAGTAATAGCAGTGTGCGCATGGTATACTTCCTCGTCGTAATAAGCCAGCTATACCCAGAGGCAAGAGCAATTCTTGTGTAAGCAGTTGCACAAGCTACTCGCCAGCCAGCAATAGCACCTTCCAGGCATCCAGCAACCGGCCCTCTTCCAGCAATTTCTGGCCTAGTAACATGAGCTCCTGGCGCTGCTGCGCGGGCTCGTGGCGGTGCTTGTTGAGGGTGTAGCTCACGATGGGCTCTTGGCGGAACGCGGTTACCTCTTCAGAAGAGGGTAGCGCGTGCTGCTCGATGTTGGCCAGGCGGCCTAGGTTGTTGCCCGTCAGGATTTCGGAGGTGCGGATGTGCTCAGGGAGCTGATCGAAGCCGATGCCGAGGTTACGGTTTGGCTTGGGCACCTCGAAGAGGCTAGCGCCCGAGGCCCGGCTGTACCAGTCGCCGCCAAGGCGAGCAATGGCGTCAAGCTTTTCGGGGTCGATGCCAATGCCGGAGGGCAGAATGATGTCTTCGCGGAAATGGGCCAGCACCACGCGGCAGATGACCAGATTGCCGGCGCCGTTGTTGGTGCCCAGGGGCACTACTTGCTCTACCACGCACTCGAAGGCGGCCGGCGCTTCCAGCACCCGCGGGGGGCGCACCTGCTGGCTGGCTACCTCCGTGAAGCCGGCTTTTACAAATTCGTTTACGCCCTTGGCGTACTCGGTGCTGGCCAATGACATCTGCTCTACCATGGCGTAGTCGCAGATATGGATGACGCATTCGGCTACCTCGCGCACGTTTTCCAGGGTGTGCTTCTGGGAGTTGTCGCGCACGCGGTTGGCCGGCGAAAACACCAGAATGGGCGGGTTCGAGCCGAAGCAGTTAAAGAAGCTGAAGGGGCTCAGGTTCACGTTGCCTTCAGCATCCTGGGTGCTCACAAACGCCACCGGGCGCGGGGCCACGGCACCCACCATGAAGGGGTGCCAGTCGCTGGGTTTGAGGTCGGTAGGAACGATGCTGCGGAACGGGGTGGGAGTGGGCATGGGTGGAAGCTAGGTTTACGGCCCGAAATTGCGGCTTTCTCCGCAATTAGTCTTCACTTTCCCACTGCTTGGTCTCACTCCAGTACGAGGCATCTACT
This sequence comes from Hymenobacter seoulensis, assembly GCF_054780535.1. Classification (NCBI taxonomy): domain Bacteria; kingdom Pseudomonadati; phylum Bacteroidota; class Cytophagia; order Cytophagales; family Hymenobacteraceae; genus Hymenobacter; species Hymenobacter seoulensis. The sequence goes on along the minus strand of NZ_BAAGWD010000001.1, from coordinate 484,023 downwards.
GCGGCCCCGACATAATAGCTCAGCTGGAAACCGGGCGCAGACGCAGCCCCCGGTTTCCGGCTGCTGGCTAACTGGTACCGAAACGGACGCTTAAACAACAGCCCCTGCGCCGTGCTGGGCAGGTGCGGTAGGTAAGCAGGAAACAGTTGCGCTGCCTGGTGGGGGTAGCTACCATGCGCTTGATAATATTGCTCCAGGTGGTGTACATAAGCCACGGCGTGCCGCTGGGTTTGGTCGCGCTGCCAGGCATAAATCGGCGGCATGCCCAACAGGCTAGCCAGGCTGGCTACCCCAACCGCGGCCGCAACGGGCCATAGCCGGCGGGCAGTGGCAGGAGAATATATGCGGGCCCACCCGTACACCAGGCCTAGGGCACCCGCTAGGGGGAGTTGCACCATAAACAGCAGCGGCTCACTGCACTCAGTGTGCAGGTAAAGAAGCGCCACCGTCAGTAACAAGCTCAGCTGCCACCACGAATACCCTTTTTTGTTTTGCATAAGTATCGGTATCAACTAACTGAGCATAGAGCACAAGAATACAAACTTCCTTGAAAAGCAGGGCGTAAGGTGTTCTAATCCTGGTAAGACCACTTTTCACTCTGGCTGGAATACGTAGCCTGAAACAGCAGACCTTGGGCATAGCCTAACTCGAAAGCCGAGCCCCCGAGAGCAGTATCGGTAGGTAGCAGCTGATAGAAGAAAGGGGCGGGGTACAACAGCCCAAAGCCGGTTTTGGGTAGCTCCGGTGCATACTGTGGCAGAAGTTGCGCCAGGGAATCAGGGTAGGCTCCGTGCTCGGTGCGGTAGCGCTTCAGCTGCCTGATAACAACCTGGGCCCGCCGTTGCGTGGCTTTATCTTGCAGGGAATGGAGCAGAGAAAAAGCCGGAATTTGCAAAAGCAGAAGCCCTGCCGTCAGCAACGCATATGCTCTCAGAGCGTGTCTTTTCCACCACCCAATCACAAAGCAACCTACTAGCCCGGGCAACACCAGCAGCAGTGGCAGCGGAAAAAGCCAGGTACTGGTTTCAAACTGCAATAGCAGTAACACGGCCAGCACACTGCTTCCGTAAAGCCACAGGTTGCGAGCAGGAGCGGGGCTAGGCGAGGTTGGCACGGAAGAAGTGGATAGGAGCCCAAGATAAAGGCTCAGACAACCAAAAGTAACCGACCAGCATCTAGCTGCTACACTTAGTAAAGGGAATTCGCTATGCTGCTACGGACTATGGTTGTGAAGACGTGCTTGCTGCTGAGTTCGGTTTGTTGCGTAGCGGCACATAGTCCGGCCGATACGGCCCGCTTGCGCCGCCACCTGGTAGCCCTCACAACCACGCCTGAACCGCGCAACTACCTGCATGAAGCCAGTCTCAACCAAGCCGCCGACTACATTACCGCCCAACTACTTGCTGCCGGTGCCAAGCCTAGTGAACAGCCTTATGCGGTGCAGGGCCGCACCTACCGCAACGTACTAGGTAGTTTCGGGCCCGAAACCGGTCCAAGGCTGATTGTGGGGGCGCACTATGATGTGTGCGGTGAGCAGCCCGGCGCCGATGACAACGGGACGGGCGTGGCGGCGCTTCTGGAGCTGGCCCGCCTGCTAGGCCAGCAGCCACGGTTGCCCTACCGCATCGACCTAGTAGCCTACACGCTGGAAGAGCCACCGTATTTCCGGACCAAGCAGATGGGCAGCTACGTGCACGCCAAGAGCCTGCACGATGCCGGCGTGCCCGTGCGCGGCATGGTGGCGCTGGAAATGCTAGGCTACTTCAACGACCAAACCGGCAGCCAGGACTACCCGGTGGGGGCGCTGAAATGGGTATATGGTAGCCGCGGCAACTACGTAACGGTAGCGCAGAAATTCGGCAACGGCCGATTTGGGCGTCAGTTTGCGCGCCGTTACAAAGCCAGCGCTGCGTTGCCGGTGAAGCGTTTTAAGGCGCCCGCCTGGCTGCCCGGCATCGACTTCTCGGACCACCTCAATTATTGGCACTTCGGCTATCCGGCCGTCTTGCTCACGGATACGGCCTTCTACCGCAACAAGCACTACCACGAGCCCACCGACACCCTAAACCGCCTGGATATGCGCCGCTTGGGGCTAGCCGTTGATGCCGTGCTGGCTACCATCCTGACTATGTAATCGAGAAGAGCCGCCAACTCCGAGGGCCCGGCGGCGTACGCAGCAGTACCTGTCTGTCCGTGGCAGCCCTCTTCATGAAAAAACTTTTGCTTCTGCTAGGGTGCTGCGCCCTGGCAACCGCCAGCTACGGCCAAGCCCAGCGCCTGCTCGACCGGAACACCCTCGGCTGGCTGGTGTACGCCGGCGACCATCAGCTCTCAAAAAAATGGGCGCTGCACACTGAGTACCAATGGCGCCGCGTGAACTGGCTGCGCGCCCCACAACAGCAACTGGCGCGGCTCGGGCTGGTGCGGGAGCTGTCGGAACGGGTAAGCGTCTCGGGTGGCTACACCTACTTCCAGGCGCACCGCTACGGCAGTTACCCCACCGTACCTAACCGGCCGGAACCCGAGCAGCGCCTGTATGAGGATATTTCCCTGCTGGACGCGCTAGGCCGACTCACGCTTACGCACCGCTTGCGCCTGGAGCAGCGCTGGCTAGGCTCCCGCAATGAGCAAGGCCGTGGCCCGGTGCAAGACTGGGAGTACCAAAACCGCATCCGCTACCAGCTCTCGGTGCAGTTTCCGCTGCAAGGCCCCACGGTTGAAGATGGCGAATACTACCTCAATGCCTTCGATGAAGTGTTCCTCGGCTTCGGCCGCAACGTCGGCGACAACGTGTTCAACCAAAACCGGCTTTCCGGTGGATTAGGCTACCAGTTCAGCGAAAACACGAAGGTAGAATTGAATTACCTCTACCAAATTAGTCAGCACGCCTTACCGGAGCCTGTTTCGGGTCGGCCGGTATTTGAAATCAACCACGGTTTCCGGCTAAATGTGCTGTATAACCTGGATTTTACGGGAGACTAGTTAGAGCAGCTGACCTACCCACATCCAGCCGGTCTGCACCACCAGATAGCGGGCCCCATCCGGGTATTCGTATTCATAATGGGGGCGGCGGAGGAAATCGTCGGGCCAGCCGTCGGGGTAGTCGTCCGCTTCGTGCCATACTTCATAGGGCTGCGTGCGCCACGTCAATTTATCTGCGCCGGGCAACTCAGCATACTCTATCGGTAAGGGAGGTCTGGCCGGATCGGGCTCATGGTCGCTTTCCAGGTATTGGCGCCTATTCTCCCGAATACTCACAACCACCTCTGAGCTGTGCGCAAACGCAGGCCCTACCAACCAGATAGTGGACACACTAGGCTCTCCTAATGAAGCTAAAACCGGTTGCCAGGCAAAAAAGGTGGTGAGCAGATGCTGCGCCGCTAGCTGCCGTACTAACTTAGGTGGTGTCCGGTGGTGCCAGTGCCACGGGTGCAACCCAAGCAACTCGTGGAAATAATGGCGTTTTAAAAGTGCATCAATAGAAAGGATAGCTGGCTTAATACTGCCAGCCTGTAGCCGCATCAAGTGGCGCTTGCCTCCTCTCACTTTGCTATATGGTCGGTATCTTCCCATTCTGTTGCTTAGTTATGTCTGTATACAATCTTTGCTAAAATAGTATATCTTTACTAAAATGCTATAGCTTTAGTACAGTAACCACTTACTTACCTGCTGATGTCAGTTCCTGTCTGCCCGAAGTGTGATGCCGCTGATGCGACCAAAAGTGGGATTGTGGGCGGCCGGCAACGATTTAAGTGCAAGAACTGCGGCTACCACTTTTCGGTGGCAAAGGCCGGAAAGGAAATCAACTCGTATTACGTCATCAAGGCGCTGCAACTCTATGTGGAGGGCGTGAGCTACCGCGAAATTGAGCGCCTGCTGGGCGTGAGCCACGTTTCGGTGATGAACTGGGTGAAAAAATATGGGGTAAAAGCCCCCCGCCAGACCGAGTACCACCCCACCTATAAAATTCTGAATCAGAAAGAGCTGGCAGAGTTTTTTCAGAAGCCCGAGAATCTGAAGGGGGCAGGGCTGGTCGTCACAGAACTCGGCGATAAGTACATGATGATTCGCTGGGAGCGGTTTCGGCAGGGGTAGAGCTATAGGGTTAGCAGAACTATAACGTGGGCGTGACTTCTGCGCGGGGAATCCTCTACTTAGGGACACCAGTTCGGTGGCGTATGGCTGCTAGCTGCTCGTCCTGATCCATCCCAACCCCAAATCCCCCAAACCCCATGCGAACCACTCGTTACGCGCTGGCCGTGAGTGCCTTGCTTACAGCTGCCGGTGCTACGGCTCAAATACAGCCTCCGCCCGCCGGTGGGCAGCCTGCTCCGCCGCCTGCTGAGCCCGGCAATCCGCCTGTGCCACAGGTTCCTACGGAGTCGGCTCCGTATGGCGCGGGTATGAAGTTCAACCTCTCGCCCGATGGCAGCAAGTACGTGCGTTTCATCACTTGGCACCAAGTATGGTCGCGTTACACTAAGAACAACACCGGCACGCTGCGTGCTCCCGGTAAACCTCAGGACGACCAGCTGGACTTTGCCCTTCGTCGTTCCCGTCTGATTATTCTTTCGCAGCTGAACCCCCGGTTTCTGGTGTACAGCCACATCGGAATTAACAACCAAACGGCTGTAAGTGGTGGCTTTAACCCAACGGTTGATGGCAAGAAGCCGCAGATTTTTGTGCACGAGGCAGTGGTGGAGTACAAAGTGAACCAGTACCTGAACCTGGGTGCCGGCATGCACTACCAGAACGGCCTTTCGCGCATGACGCGCTCCAGCACCATTAACTTCCTTACGCTGGATGCGCCGCTCACCAACTGGCCCACCATTGAAGCCATTGACCAGTTTGTGCGGGGCATTGGCGTATACGGCAAGGGCCGCGTAGGTAAGCTCGATTACGCGTTGTCGGTGAATGAGTCGATGCTGACCAACCAGACGGGCGCTTTCAGCACGCCGCTAGGCCTGGGCACCACCGTAACCACTGGTGCCGCTCCTGACCAGATTACCACCAGCACTGGCAACAACACCGCCCAGTACAACCCCCAGGGCACCAACCACATCTACCAGGGCTACTTCAGCTACGAGTTCCTGGATCAGGAAGCCAACCTGCTGCCCTTTAACGTGGGAACGTACCTAGGCGCCAAGCGCGTGTTCAACATTGGTGCGGGCTTCTTCTACAACAAGGATGGCATGGTGTCGAGGCCCACGAACAGCATCGTGAGCGTGCCCGGCACGGCCTTCACGCCCGCGCAAACCGCCGCCATTGGCACCGAAAAGCACGACATTGCTCTGTTCTCGGCCGACGTGTTTTTTGATACGCCCATCAACAAGGAAGCCGGCACGGCCCTTACAGTGTACGGCGTGTATTACAACTACAACATGGGCCCCAACCATGTGCGCTTCATCGGGGCCTCTAACCCCGGCTACGGCGCCGATGCCCGCCGCGGCAACGCCGTACCGCACTCCGGTACCGGCAACGTAGGCTACGTGCAGGCCGGCTACCTGCTCCCCAAAAACCTGTTTGGCCCCAAGCTCCGGATGCAGCCGTATGCCTCGCACCTGCTAGCCGGCTACGAGGGGCTGCGCACCAGCAACGGCGAGCAGAAAAACGTGAACATCTTCGATGCGGGTGCCAACTTTTACATCGATGGGCACAACGCCAAATTCACGCTCAACTACCGCGCCCGGCCCGATTTCACGAACGTGAACGACGTGAAATATCGTCCGGAAATCACGCTCCAGACCCAGGTTTCGCTGTAAGTGCGCTAGGCCCGGAAGGGGGGCAAAGCGTTGGGGAATGCCCTGCGTTGCTCTGCGCCTGCCCGGCTTATTTCTGACTTCTGGCATCTTCTTTCACCACCACAACTCCCACCACGCATGCACCAGAATTTACCGCAGCGCGACGCCTACGCCGGCGCCGCGCCCCTGGGCGGCGCGTCCTCTGCCGACGATGCCATTGCCCACGACAACAACACCGTCTCGACCAGCAAAATCTGGCAGGTGATTACCGCTTCCTCGGTGGGCACCGTTATCGAGTGGTACGACTTCTACATCTTCGGGTCGCTGGCCGCTATCATTGGGCCGGTGCTATTTGGCTCTACGGGCAAGATTGAAGACACGATTCTGGGCACGCTGGCTGTGTTTGGGGCGGGCTTCGTGGTGCGGCCGTTTGGGGCGCTGTTCTTTGGTCGCATCGGCGACATGATCGGGCGCAAGTACACGTTCCTGCTCACGCTGCTGATTATGGGCGGCGCTACCTTCGTGACGGGCCTCATCCCGAGCTACGATAAAATTGGCATTGCGGCACCCATTATCGTAACGCTGCTTCGCTTGCTGCAAGGCCTGGCCCTAGGCGGCGAGTACGGCGGCGCTACCACGTATGTAGCCGAGCACTCGCCGGACAACCGCCGCGGCTACTACACCAGCTTTATCCAGATTACGGCCACGGCCGGCCTGCTGCTGAGTATTCTGGTGATTATCGTGACGCGTAAAACGATGGGAGAAGCGGCCTTCAAGGAGTGGGGCTGGCGCATTCCGTTCCTGCTCTCGGGCCTGTTGGTAATTGCGTCGTACTATATCCGTCGGAAGCTGCATGAGTCGCCATTGTTTGCTAAGGCGAAGTCAGAAGGCAAAACGAGCAGCAACCCGCTGCGTGAGTCATTCGTGAACCCCGTAAACCGCCGGTTGGTGCTGATTTCGCTGTTCGGCGCTACCATGGGCCAGGGCGTGGTGTGGTACACGGGCCAATTCTATGCGTACTCGTTCATGCAGAACACCCTGAAACTTGACCTGGTAGATGCCAGCTTGGTGCTGTGCAGCGCCCTGATTCTGGCTACCCCGTTCTTCGTGTACTTCGGCTCGCTTTCTGACCGCATTGGCCGCAAGAAGATTATCATGATGGGCCTGCTCTGCGGAGCGTTGTTCACGTTCCCTATCTTCTACGGCCTCAAGCAGTTCGCCGGTCCGCTCTCGGAGGTAACCGCTGCCACCGTGGATGCCACTGGCAAAGCCGTTCCAGCCGTGATGAAGGCCCTCTCGCCGAACCTGTTGGCCATGACGGCCCTGACGTTCTGCCTGGTGCTGTTCGTGACGATGGCTTATGGCCCGATTGCTGCCTACCTCGTGGAGCTGTTCCCGACCAAAGTGCGCTACACCTCGCTTTCCTTACCGTACCACATCGGTAACGGCGTTTTCGGGGGCTTTGTGCCCTTGATTGCCACGGCCCTCACGCTGCGCGCCGCCGCCTCCGATACGCCCTTTATTAAGGAGCACAGCACGCTGGCCGGCCTGATTTATCCGGTAGGTATTGCCCTAATCTGCTGGTTTATTGGCCAAGCCCTGATGAAGGATGTGCGCAACGTGAAGCTCATGGACGAAGAAACCGCGGCCTAGCCCTTCGTTGACTTTGTACTGACATTCCGGTCAGCTCATGAGTTGAGTTGCGGAAGAAAAGTCCGTCGGGCCGGTGGTTCGGCGGACTTTTTCACAACTTACCATTCCCACCGTCTAGGGCCCAGAAAAAGACTAGGCCTCGACCTTGTAGCAACCCTGCCATGGCCAGCCCTTCTTTACAAGAGCGCCCCGAGCAACGCCGCGGCCAGCGTCTGCTGTTTGTAGCGGTGCTGTTTGCGGTGCTGTTTACGTTTCCCTTCCTGGGAGTTGTTGACCAAGAAAGGCTGGTGGCCGGCATTCCGGTGCTGTACCTATATGTGTTTGTGGTATGGGTGCTGCTGGTGCTGCTCACGGGCTGGCTGGTGCGCCGCAAAGAATAAGCCGCTGCGCTACTAGGTGCCCTCAGGCCTCAAACCTGCTCTACCTATTCTGCGCCACCACCTGGCGGTCCGCTTGTCCCTCGTTCTGGTTCTGTTCACCCACTCGCTTCCCACCCTTGAATACGCTGCTCGTCATTGGCTTTTCCTTCGGCTACCTTGCCTTGTTGTTTGGGGTAGCCTATGCGGCTGAGCGACGCTCGGCGGCCCGGCGGAGCCTCGTGAGCAACCCCTATGTGTACGCCCTGAGCATGGCCGTGTACTGCACCGCCTGGACGTATTATGGCTCGGTGGGGCGGGCGGCGCACTTTGGCCTCGAGTTCATCGGGATTTACCTGGGGCCCACCCTGATGGCCCCGGCGGCCTGGCTGGTGCTGCGTAAAATCATCCGCATCTGCCGGTTGCAGCGCCTTACGTCCATTGCCGACTTTATCTCGGCGCGCTATGGGAAAAGTGCTTGGCTGGGCGCCCTCGTAACGGTAGTGTGCGTGCTGGGCGTGGTGCCGTACATCTCGCTGCAAATCAAGGCTATTGCCGCTTCCTTTGATATTTTGACTGGTGGCGACGGCAACATGCTGGCTACCAGCGGCGTGGCGGTTTCCTCGGCCTTTATCACCACGGTAGCCCTCGCGTTTTTTACCATCATTTTTGGGGTACGCTCCATTGAAACCACCGAGCGCCACGAGGGTATGGTGCTGGCCGTAGCCTTGGAAAGCCTCGTGAAGCTGGTAGCCTTTCTGGCCGCCGGCCTATTCGTGACCTATGGCCTGTTTGATGGCTTTACCGATGTATTTGAGCGGGCGGCTGCCCTGCCCGATTTGCGCCGCCTGTTCACGCTGCACGGGGCCGGTACCAGTGGGGCTCAGTGGTTTACGCTGCTGCTGCTGAGCATGGCGGCTATTCTACTGCTGCCGCGGCAGTTTCAGGTGTCGGTAGTAGAGAACGTGAACGAGGACCATCTGCGCAAAGCCATGTGGCTGTTCCCGTTGTACCTCATCGTTATCAACCTGTTTGTGATGCCGCTGGCCTTTGGCGGGCGCTTGCTTGATGGGGCCGGGCAGCTAGACGCCGATACGTTTGTGCTGGCGTTACCCTTGCAAGCCGGGCAGCCCTGGTTGGCGCTGCTGATCTACCTAGGCGGTTTGTCGGCGGCTTCCTCCATGATTATCGTGGAAACCATTGCCCTGAGCGTGATGATGAGCAACCACCTGCTTATGCCTTTGCTGGTGCGCATTCCGGCGGCCCGCGCCGAGGGGCCGCGCTGGTTTGCCTACCTCGGCCAGATAGCCCTGCACAGCCGCCGCTTGGCGGTGGTGCTGGTGCTACTACTGGCCTACGGCTACTATGCCGAGGTGGGCCATTTGCTGCCGCTCGTCAATATTGGGTTGGTGTCGTTTGCGGCGGTAGCGCAGTTTGTGCCGGTGGTGCTGGGGGGGCTGTACTGGAAAGGCGGCACGCGGCAGGGCGCTACGGCCGGTATTCTGGCGGGCTTTGTGGTGTGGTTTTTCACGCTGGTATTTCCCACCATGATTGGTCCTGACCTGCTGCCCGATGCCATTCTAACCGAAGGGCTGTTTGGACTGCACATACTCCGGCCGTTCGCGCTGTTCGGGCTGGAAGGGCTGGATTATTTGTCGCATGGACTGTTCTGGAGCTGGTTTTTCAATTTGGGGTGCTACGTGGGCGTGTCGTTGATGCGGGCACCAACGGCCCTAGAGCAGCACCAGGCCAGCGTATTCGTGGATGTGTTTCGGTATGGCAACGCGTTCGAGGGACCGGCCGGCTGGCAGGGCGTAGCGCCGTTGCCCGATGTGCGCGTGTTGCTCACGGGCTTCCTGGGTAAAAAGCGCACCAACCAGGCCCTGCACGCCTTTCAGGAGCGGTTTCCGGATGCGCATCTTACCGAAGGCGTAACCCCGCCCCAAGCCGACCCCAGGCTGCTGGCTTACGTGGAGAAGCTGCTGGCCGGTTCCATTGGTCCGGCTTCGGCGCGGCTGCTGCTTAGCTCCTCGGTAGGGGTAGAGGATATTAGTTTTGACAACGTAGTGGGCATTCTGAAGGAAAGCCAGCAACTGCTGGAAGCCAACCGCCAGCTCCAGAAACAGCAGCGCCAATTGCAGCGCCTCACCGGTGAGCTGCAAGCCGCTTACGACCAGCTGCAGGAGCTGGATCAGCATAAAGACGAGTTCTTGTACACCGTAACGCACGAGCTGCGCACGCCGCTTACTAGCATCCGGGCCCTGTCGGAAATCCTCACTGATAATCCCGATCTGGAGGAAGAAGAGCGCCACCGGTTTCTGCTGATTATCACCAAGGAATCGGAACGGTTGAGCCGGCTGATTACCCTAGTACTGGACCTGGAGAAGTACGAATCGGGGAAGGCCACGCTGGAAAAAAGCCCCGTGGATGTGGCCGATGTCATTACCGATGCGCTGGAAGCCGTGGGCCAGCTCCTGCGCGACAAGCACCTGCACCTCGACCTCTCGGTGCCGCCGGGTTTGCCGCCCTTATTCGGCGACCGAGACCGGCTGATGCAGGTGCTTATGAACCTGCTCAGCAACGCCATCAAATCGTGCCGGCCCGATGGTACGGGGCGCATTGCGGTGGTGGTGGAAACGCCCGGCGACGCCCTGCGCATCACGGTGCAGGACAACGGCAAAGGCATCGATCCGGATTTTCACCAGCTCATCTTCGACAAGTTTTTCCAGGCCCGCAACCAAACCATGCGCAAGCCCGAGGGCTCGGGGCTGGGGCTGGCCATCACCAAAAAGATTGTGGAGCTGCATGCTGGTCGCATTTGGGTGGAAAGTGCGCCGGAACAAGGCGCGCGGTTTTCCTTTGAGCTGCCCCTAGTAGCTGCCCCCGACCCGGGGCCGCCTGGTACGGCGCCCTAGGCACTTATCGGCCGCAAACCCTCGCCTCACCTACTCAGAGCCCGCCGCCAGCTTCTCAAGTTTTGCTCTGATTTCAGCCCCTGTTCCTTTCGAAAACAACCTTGATTTCCTTCGTCATGCCGACGCCTCCCCATATTCTGATTGTTGACGATGAGCCCAACATCGTGATGTCGTTGGAGTTTCTGATGCGCAAAAACGGCTACCGCGTCAGTATTGCCCGCAACGGCACCGAGGCGCTAGAGGCCGTGGACCACACTCCGTTTGATGTGGTGCTGCTGGATGTGATGATGCCCGACGTGGATGGCTACCACGTGTGCCGGCACCTGCGCCAGCGCCCCGACCGCGCCGCTACCCGCGTCGTGTTCCTGTCGGCTAAAAGCAAGGAAGCCGATATCCAGAAGGGCTACGACGCCGGCGCCGACCTCTACATTCCGAAGCCCTTCAGTACCCGCCAGCTGATGGAAAAAGTGAAAGAACTGATTAAGGCACCGGTGTAAACTGGCTGCGCCTAGGTTCCCGTCCGCCCTCAACCCCTCCCGCCCATGAATGCCTCATCTTACGCCGCCGCGCATGCCGCCAGCCTGGCTACTCCCGCCGAGTTTTGGGCGGAGCAGGCCCGCCAGTTGCATTGGTTTCAGGAGCCGCCCCAACCGGTGCTCAGCCAGGCCCCCGATACGGGTTTCTACCGGTGGTTTAAAGGCGGCCAACTCAACACGGCCTACCTCTGCCTCGATTACCATGTGGAAAACGGCCGCGCCGACCAAGTGGCCCTGGTGTACGACTCGCCGGTAACCAGCACCGTGCGCCGCCTCACGTACCGCGAGCTGCTGAACCTCACGGCCCGGTTTGCGGGCGGCCTGCGCCAGCTTGGGGTCGAGAAAGGAGATAGGGTGATACTTTATATGCCCAACCTGCCCGAGGCCGTGGTAGCCATGCTGGCCTGCGCCCGCCTGGGGGCTATTCATTCGGTTGTGTTTGGAGGGTTTGCACCGCATGAACTGGCCATCAGGATTGATGATGCCCGGCCCCGCGCCATAATCTGTGCTTCGGGCGGACTGGAGGTGGATAAAATTGTTCCGTACAAGCCCCTCGTGGATGCCGCTATCAAGCTGGCGCACCACCAGCCGGAGCACGTGGTAGTGCATCAGCGCGCGTTTGTATCCGCTGATATGCAGCCCGGGCGCGACATAGATTACCAGGAGTTACTAGGTGCCGAGCCTGTGGAAGCCGTGCCGCTCGATGCTACCGACCCATTGTATATTCTGTACACCTCCGGTACCACCGGCAAGCCCAAAGGCGTGCTCCGCGACAACGGTGGCCACGCCGTAGCGCTGAAGTACAGCATGAGCGCCATTTACGGGGTAGCACCCGGCGAAACGTTCTGGGCCGCTTCTGACATTGGGTGGGCAGTGGGCCACAGCTACATTGTGTACGGGCCGCTTTTGCACGGCTGCACGAGCGTCTTGTTCGAAGGCAAGCCCGTGCGCACCCCCGATGCCGGCACGTTCTGGCGCGTGGTGCACAACCACAAGGTGAGCGTGCTGTTCACGGCGCCTACTGCCATTCGGGCCATCAAGAAAGAAGACCCCGAAGGTGCATTGGCCCGCCGCTACGACCTGAGCAGCCTGCGCTACCTCTTTTTGGCCGGCGAACGGTGTGACCCTGCCACCTACGAGTGGGCTGCCCACACGCTGCAGGTGCCGGTAGTAGACCATTGGTGGCAAACGGAGTCGGGGTGGCCGATGCTGGCTACCATGGTGGGGCTCCCCGATATGACACCGCCCCGCGCCGGCTCGGCCGGCCACGCTGTGCCTGGCTACGATGTACAGATTCTGGACGAAGGGGGCCACCCAGTACCGCCTGGCACTACGGGCCTGGTAGCCGTGAAGCTGCCATTGCCGCCCGGCTGCCTGCCCACGCTCTGGCACGACGACGTCCGGTTTCAGCGCGGCTACCTGGATGCGTTTCCGGGTTACTACCTCTCCGGCGACGGTGGATACCAAGACGCGGAAGGCTACCTCTACATTATGGGCCGCGTAGATGACGTGATAAACGTGGCGGGCCACCGCCTGAGCACCGGCGAGATTGAAGAGCTGCTGGCCGCCCACCCGGCCGTGGCTGAGTGCGCTGTGATGGGCATTGCCTGCGCCCTGCGCGGCCAGGTGCCGGCGGGCCTGGTGGTACTAAAAGACGGCCAGAGCATTGCAGAACCTCAACTGGAGCAGGAGCTGGTGCAGCTGATTCGGGAGCAGATTGGGGCCGTGGCCTGCTTCCGCCACGCGGCCGTGGTGAAGCGCCTGCCCAAAACCCGCTCGGGCAAAATTCTGCGCAAAACCCTGCGGCAGTTGGCCGACGGCGACGACCTAGTAATTCCCTCCACAATCGACGACCCCGCCATCCTCGACGAAATCCGGCAGGTGCTGGTGCGGCGCGGCATCGGGCAGGCATTTGAAAACCCGCCGCCCGCCAGCGCCTGATGCCGAGTTTACTAGGCCTTGCTCTAGCCTAAACCCTGGCTACTAGCCTTATTCTGACGCAAAACCATTCACTATACACTCCCTAAACTCCTTATTCCCATGCCTGAAACTCCCTCCAAACACGCCCGTATCCGCACCCTGGAAGAATACCACGAGGCCTACCGCCGCAGCACCGAAAACCCCGAGCAGTTCTGGGCCGATGTCGCGGCTCCCTTCACGTGGCGCCGCAAGTGGGATACCGTCCTGACCTCGGATATGGCAGGTGGCCACAACGAGTGGTTTAAGGGCGCGCGCCTCAACATCACTGAGAATTGCCTCGACCGCCACCTGGCTACCCGCAGCAACAAACTGGCCATCATCTACGAGCCCAACGACACCAAAACCCGCCACCTGCGCCTGACCTACCGCGAGCTGCACCAGGAGGTCTGCAAGTTTGCCAACGTGCTGCATAACAACGGGGTAGAAAAAGGCGACCGGGTGTGCATCTACATGCCCATGATTCCGCAGCTGGCCATTGCGGTGCTGGCCTGTGCCCGCATTGGGGCGGTGCACTCCGTGATTTTCGCGGGGTTTTCGGCCACGGCAATTGCTGACCGCGTGAACGACGCCCAGGCTACTGTGGTGCTCACCGCCGACGGCCTGAACCGCGGCGCCAAGCAAATTCCGGTAAAGCGCGTGGTAGATGAAGCCCTGGAACACTGCCCCAGCGTGCGCCGCGTGATTGTGGTGGAGCACCTGGGCTGGCCCGTGCACATGCATGAGGGCCGCGACGTGTGGTATCATGAGGAAGCCGAAGGCGTGGCCAAAACCTGCCCCGCCGAGGAAATGGATGCTGAAGACCCGCTATTCATTCTGTACACCAGCGGCAGCACCGGTAAGCCCAAAGGCGTGGTGCACAGCACGGCCGGCTACATGGTGTGGGCCGATTACACGTTCCGCAACGTGTTTCAGGTGGAGGAAAACGACATTTACTGGTGCACCGCCGACATCGGCTGGGTAACGGGCCACACGTATCTGCTCTACGGGCCACTGCTCTCAGGAGCTACCTCCTTAATGTTTGAGGGCATCCCGACGTACCCCGATGCGGGCCGTTTCTGGGAAGTAATCGACAAGCACTCGGTCAGCATTTTCTACACTGCGCCTACCGCTATCCGTAGCCTGATGGCCGCGCCCCTAGATAACGTGCTCAGCTACTCTCTGGACTCGTTGCGGGTGCTCGGATCAGTAGGAGAGCCCATCAACGAAGAAGCCTGGTACTGGTACTATCAGCACGTGGGCAAGGAGCGCTGTCCCATTGTGGACACGTGGTGGCAGACGGAAACCGGCGGCATCATGATTTCGGCGTTGGCAGGCATTACGCCCAGCAAACCCACGCACGCCGGCCTGCCGTTGCCCGGCGTGCAGCCGGTTCTGCTCACGCAGGAAGGCAAAGAAATTGAGGGCAACGACGAAGAAGGCTACCTAGCCATCAAGCACAGCTGGCCCGGCATCATCCGGACTACCTACGGTGACCATGAGCGGGCTGTTCAGACATATTTCGCGCCGTACAAGGGCTACTACTTCACCGGCGACGGAGCCCGCCGCGACGCCGATGGGCTCTACCGCATTATTGGCCGCGTAGATGACGTGATTAACGTTTCGGGTCACCGCTTTGGCACGGCGGAAATCGAGAATGCCATCAACCAGAACGCCAATGTGGTGGAGTCGGCGGTGGTAGCCTTCCCGCACGATGTAAAAGGCCAGGGCATCTATGCCTACGTGATTTGCCGCGCAGGTGCCTGCGACAAGGATTCAGATAAAATCCACATCGAGGCCAGCATCATCGAAACCATCGTGGCCGAAATCGGTAAAATTGCCAAGCCTGATAAAATTCAGATTGTATCAGGCCTGCCCAAAACCCGTTCTGGCAAAATCATGCGCCGCATCCTGCGCAAGGTAGCGGAAGGCGAAATCAGCAACCTCGGCGATACCACCACATTGCTTGACCCTTTGGTGGTAGACGAAATTATTAGTGGCCGCAAGTAGACTTCCTTCTACTAGCCCCCACTATGCATCAAAGCCCGACTTACCTAGGTAGGCCGGGCTTTGATGCGTAGTAGGGGCTAGTACGTTAAATCAGATTAGCTGGCAATACCGTGCCGGTTACTTCGCCAAAACCAATGCGCAGACCGTCCCGCTCGCAATAGCCGCGCATGGTTACGGTGTCGCCATCCTGCAGGAACTTACGCTCCGAGCCATCGGCCAGGGGTACGGGGCGGGTGCCGCGCCATGAGAGTTCCAGCATAGAGCCGAGTGAATCCGGGGTGGGGCCGCTGATGGTGCCGGACGCGTACAGGTCGCCAACTTCCATGTTGCAGCCGTTGGAGGCGTGGTGGGCCAGCTGCTGAGCCATGCTCCAGTACATCAGCCCAAAGTTAGAGCGGGATATAGTGGTTTCAGGGCCACCTTCGGGCTGAAGGGCTACCTCCAGGTTGATGTCGAAATTGTGCTCGTCGAGTTGGCGCAGGTAAAGCAACGGCTCGGGTTCTTGTACCGGACCGGCCACGCGAAACGGCTCCAGCGCGTCCAGCGTTACCACCCACGGCGACACGCTGCTACCGAAGCTTTTGCCTAGAAACGGACCTAGCGGCACGTATTCCCAGCTTTGAATGTCGCGCGCACTCCAGTCGTTAAACAGCACCAACCCGAAGATGTAGTCCTCGGCATGTTGCACCGGAATGGTGTCGCCGAGGTGCGTACTGCGTCCTACAACAAAGGCCATTTCCAGCTCGAAGTCCAGCTGCTGCGAAGGACCGAAAGTTGGCGCTGGGGCATCGGGGGCTTTGCGCTGCCCGTTTGGCCGCCGGATATTGGTACCGCTTACTACAATGCTGCTCGCCCGGCCGTGGTAGCCAATCGGGATGTGGCGCCAGTTGGGCAGCAGGGCATTGGCCGGGTCGCGGAACATGATGCCCACGTTGGTGGCATGCTCAATGCTGCTGTAGAAGTCGGTGTAGTTATGGGGCTTTACGGGGCGCAGCATCCGTACTTCGCTCTGCCGAACTAGGCACTCGCGCATGATTTCATCAGAGCGCAGCGAGGCGTTGTCGTGGCGCAGCAGTTCCGATACGCGCTGGCGCACGGCCCGCCATACTGGCCGACCTAGGGCAATAAACTGATTCAGGGAGCGGCGCCGGAACACCTTTGGCATTTTCGGTCCTAGGTCCAAATCCTGAAAGAAGCCGAACTGCGACACGGCATACAAATCCAGCACATATTCACCAATAGCCACGCCCAGCCGCGGTCCGCGCTCCTCTGTTTCAAACACGCCAAAGGGCAGATTCTGAATCGGGAAGTCGCTGCCGGGGGCAATATCAATCCAGGAATGCAGGGAAGGGTCGTTCGGGTTTGCCATCAGGGGTAGGGTAGTGGAAGGAGCCGTAAAGGTAGCGGCGCGGCGGGAATGATGAGGTAGGCGAGGTACCTTGGTGTCTGTCGAAGCTAGTACCTTACAGCTCAGTTAAGCATTCCCATTGCTACCAGTTGCTAAAGAATAGCAAACATCCATTAAATAGAATAATGAAAAGCTCCAGAATTAGAACACTGCTTATTGGGCTGACAGCAGGAGTAGTGTATGCTTTTCTGATGATGCTTGTGGTAAACTCTCAGCATCGAAATGTTTCAGTGGCATATATTTTCGTTTTACCACTTGTGCTGGGGGCAATTCCTGTTTTGTTTTCTACAAAAGAGCAATTGCAACTCTACAAAACAGATTTGCTCACTCCCTGGGCTATAACCATTACATTTTTCTTTTTATCTCTCATAAATGGATTCGAAGGCATGATATGCCTCGTGATAATTATCGGTCCATTTGTGTTGCTTGGTTCGCTGGGGGCGTTTATTTATCGATTACTAAAGCTTAAGCGTAAAAGCAGTAATAATTTGCTGTATATGTCTTTGCTGATGCCGTTAGCAGTACTGCTGCTGGAAAGCAATATGGAGCTTGTGAATCAGGTAGATACTGTTGAAACTAAGGTGGTAATACACGCTAGCCAAGAAAGCATCTGGGAAAACGTCAAAAATGTAAGAAATATCAAGCCTAGTGAAATCGAGCCTCACTTTGTACACCTGATTGGCGTTCCTAAACCATTGGATGGACAACTTAGCCAAGAAGGTGTTGGCGGAGTGAGAAGCATCACGTGGGAAAAGGGTATCAAATTCAGAGAGGTTATAAAGACATGGGACCATGGAAATGGCTTTTCATATGATATTGATGTTGATCCTCAATCAATACCTCCTGAAACGCTCGATGAACATGTAATGATAGGAGGGAAGTACTTTGACGTAATAGCAGGTAGCTATAAAATTGAAAAGTTAAGCCAGGATAAAAGTGTAGTCACTCTAACGTGTACGTATCGGGTTACCACGAATTTAAATTTCTACAGTAAACTATGGGCTGATTTTATTCTGGATGATTTTAACCAAATGATTTTAGAAGTAATTAAAAAACGCAGCGAAGCTTCAGGTCTTAGTTTCAATCAGATATGATATGTAAATAAAAAAACCGGCCTCTCGCAAGAAGGGACGGCTTTTTTATTTTATAGTTATTTCTAAAACTGCGGTGTAGGCACCGGAGTAGGGGGTACAGGATGACCGGCCTGACCAGCGGGTTGCGCCGACATAGTCGTGCAGCTTGGTGGTCAGCCCGCCGCGGCTGTGCCCGAGGGCTTGCGCTCCGTTTCTTTGCGAGCTCCGCTCACATGCTGGTGCGCCCGCATGGTAGTCGAGTCGACCAGCAGCGTATGCAGTGCCTCAGCTACTGCACGGCCTGAAAGACCCGTTGCCACATGCCCGAAGCGGCCCAGCGCTGAAAGTGCGTGTGTATGTCGTGTGCCAGTTGGCGCGCTCTATGGGTAGGGCCCGCTACCGGCCCCCGTTGCGTGCCAGCCAGAGCACGGTCTCCACAAATTGGCGGTTGTCGCGTCCCCGGCCTGGCAGCAATAGCGTGAGGTGCGCCCATTGCGCATCGGTCAGCATAGTTTCCATGACACAAACTACTAATACTGTAACATCTCCTCGTTAGCTGTTGAACGCCACACGCGGCGCAATGGCAGCTTAGGTCTTAGGTACGCGCGGTACAGCTACGGCTCGTCGGCTCTGGCAAGCCTTGCCGACTGGCTATCGCGCAGGCACCTGGTACTATATTAACGAGTGGGAAGCTTGCAGAAAAGTGCTGCCCGTCATCGGCCTAGTGGCAAAGGCCGCGACCAAACAAGCATCAATTGTAGAAGCCATCAACTGCTCGCTGCGTCAAAATGCGCAGTGCGCGTACGCAAAATCCATTCGTTCAGCCGCTCCCTGGCGATGCACCGCGTCCTCATTCAGCTCGTTATCGACGAATACAATTGGCGACTAGAGGAAAAAGGTTAATTGTCTTCTATTTTACCACAACTAAATGTACTTTAGTACAATTGCCTAAGCAAATTTAAAGCTTTACGAAATGGTTTAAGTAAGGTACGCCCTATATGATATTCCATAGAAGCGCTATCAAATAATGCTTTATCATAGTGTATTCTATTAAATCGAAGCATGTCAATAATCGCAGATTCGTTTTTGATAAAAAAATCACTGCGCTGTTCTGTAGATAAATCTTGGCTATCCATAATGACAAAAAATATATTAAATAAATTTTTATACATCTTGGATTGAATATTGTTGTCCATTTGAGTAATAATTAATGATAAAGTCTGAAATAGTCCTAGCATTTGTATGCCCAAAGGTTTTTGACCCCAAGCCCCATCCTTATGTATTCTATAAGTGCCCATAACATTAGGTAGATACTTTATCTTTCCATGCTTTGCGTTGAGCATGTGTAGGTAATAATCAATTGCAGGAGATGATGAAAAATTTTCAGGGAAAACATTAACTAAATTTCTTCTGAATACACAAGAAGCTGATGGTATATAATTGCCTAGTTTAGCTAAATCTTCAATATTAGTCTCGTGCTTTTGAGATGCTAAATTAGATAAATGAGAAGGTTTCGAGCTGTCCTCATATATAACTTGCATATTATGAAAGCATATTGAAAAATCAGAATGAGAATCTAAAAAATCAACTTGTCGTTGAAGTTTATCAGGATCAGTCCAATAGTCATCACCTTCTAGCCAAGCAATATACTCACCTGAACAAGCAGCAAAGGCTCGTTGGAAGTTCAAGCCCATCCCTACATTGGTCTCTGATGTAATTATTTTGATTAAATCAGGGTGCTTTGTTTGATAACTCTCAATAATAGACATTGTGTTATCTGTAGATTTGTCTTCGCCTATGATAATCTCAATATTGAAAGAGGTTTTTTGTAAAATGACGCTATCGATAGCTTGAGAAATAAAAGAAGCATGATTGTATGTTATCATGCAGATACTAACTTTTGGGGTGACCAGCATTTATTGATTATTTATTTGAGAAAATTAAGTTATTTAATTATTTGTCCTCTTTTGATAAAGTGATACTAATATATATTCGGTCATTGTTGTCATCTAAAAAAAACGCATTTTTATAATTGCCGTGGGAAAGTGCGCGGAGTCTATCAATGGCATCGCCCATAGTTAGTTGCTCATGTAAATTTATTTCTAGCAAAGAGTTAAAGTCTTTTTTGAGATTAACATTTCCTTCTGCGTGTGGAATCTTTGCGGCATAATCACCATTAATGATAGATACAATATGTTTCTCAAGTAGAGTTACCTCCATCTTTTGTACCCTATTATAGGCTGTTAATGAGGTGTCATACGAATATAAAGGTACTGCTTGTTGAGCTATGATAGGACCATGGTCTAGTTCAGCGTCAATTTCGTGAATTGTAGCTCCTAAAGGCAACTTATTGATAATCGAAAAAACTTGGGGAAACCACCCTCTGTTAAAAGGGTTCAAACCAGGGTGAATGTTGATGCACCTGATTTTATTTATTAATTCAGTAGGAAAAATCTGTTTGCAATGGGCTGAAATTATTAAATCATAATTATTAATGATATTTTGATAATTTTGACGAACAAGAATAGAATTAATTCCATACTGGTCCATCAATTGTACGTTTGATGGGCTGCAACAGTATGTGAAACTAGTATTTGATAGTTCTGGTTTGCTTTTTACAATTTGTATAAACTCCTTATACAGTGCTGCATTATCTGTTATTACAAGAACTTTATTTGCTGCAAGCATTTTTCTATGTTTAAAGTTGTACTTAAAAAAAATCGGATTTTATAAGTTAAGACATGCCGTGATAATGAACGACTAGTTTGCTCACCCATTTAATTTGATCTATACTTAATTCTTGGTAAAACGGCAAACACAATACTCTGCGAGATATGTCTTCTGAAATAGGACAAGGTTGTCCTATGAGATAAGGTAGTTGATTGAGAGAAGGAAAAAAGTATCGTCTAGTATGAATGCCTTGTGCTGATAATCCTTCCTTGACTTGAATTAACTTATTTTCTGAACCAAATATTACTGGAAAATAAGCAAAATTATATTGTAAACTTTCTTCAGTTGGTTGCGGATATTGTAATGGTAAGAGTTTAAGTTCTTGTCTATATAAAGTCGAAATTTTCTTGCGCTGCTCAATAAAATCCGGGATATGGGGTAAATTACATAATCCCATTGCAGCGTGAAATTCTGAGTTCTTCCCGTTTACTCCTAAAGAAAAATATTCGTCGCCTATATGACCGAACGACTTATATAGCCAAACTTTTTTGGATATTTCTTCGCTATTCGTTATAATGGCACCTCCCTCAATTGTATGAAAAAGCTTAGTAGCATGGAAACTGCATGTACTGATATCTCCAAATGATAATAATGATTTTCCATGTACAGTAGCCCCAAAAGCATGAGCTCCATCATAAATTACCTTGATGTTATAACGATGAGCTATTTCTTCAATTGCTAAAACATCACAAGGATATCCATAAACGTGAGTTGCTAGAATAGCTGACGTGTTTGGTGTGATTGCGGCCTCAATTTTAGATGCATCAATGCAAAAAGTATTGTTCTCTATATCAACGAAAACGGGTCTACAGTTCTCCCAAAGAATTGCTGTCGTTGTAGCAACATATGAGAACGGGGTAGTAATAATTTCACCGGTCAGTCCCAAAGCCTTTATAGCAACCTGTAAGGCGATAGTACCATTCGACATGAATTGTACCTTAGAATTACTTAAAGTTTGGCTGAGATCTGATTCAAGTAGCTGAACAAGAGGTCCATTGTTAGTTAGCCACCCTCTTTCCCATATACCTTCCAAATAGTTTACGTACTCTGACAAAGGAGGCAAGTTTGCCTTCGTGACATTCAGACTCATTGATTTTAAATTCAGTCCCATTGGATAAAAGCATTCTTTATTACTGTCCAAAATTAGGAATAAAATTATTGAACTGGTTGAATCTATGAGATCTGGATTGGATAATGATCTTTCTGTCGTAGTTGAGTATGAAGTGAAATGTGATTGAGTTTCATAGCAGACAACTTCCTATACAAGCATATTGAATACTGACATGATGTATGCGGAAGTAACCTATAGCGGCATCAAGAGCGGTGCACATGGTATCCGTAGTGGTTAAACCACTCTTTGGTATCACGGCTCGTATTCTAATCGACGACCGTTTGGATGACCGCTTCGCGGGTGCGGGCCTGACGGAGCCTGATTTAATGCTTGCTACAAGCCTGTTCAATCGGAGTGAAATCCGGCGAGTAGGGTGGCAGAAACAGCCCGCCGTGCCGGGCCAGCTCCTGCTGCAGTCCACCGTGCTGGTGCACAGGCAAGTCGTCCAACACCAGCACGTCGCCGCAGCGCGAGCACGCGGCCGATGTAGAAGGCGAAGTTGCGCTGGTTTAGCGCGCCCACGCGCCAGCCAGCCGGTGCTCGCGCGTAGCGGCGCGTGTAATCCAAGCGCAGGCCAGTCTCATTCAGGAAATAGAACTGGTGCACGTCTGCCCGACCAGCCGCGTGTTCAATCGGAGGCGCTGTCCGGTGTGGGCCAGCAGCGCCTTGCGCAGTTCTGCCAACTTCGCATCCGGTTGCCGCCCCACCTGAGCCACCAGCCATACCTACGCGGCGGTCCACCCCGACCGGGCATTGCTGCCACCGAACCGTTCTGCCGCTGCCGTCGCACGTATTTGCCCACGAAGACTAGCGGGCTACCACCTGCGCCTGCCGGACCCCCGGCTCGGCGGCAGGTGGGATCGGGGCGTGGTCTGCGCTTTCTTTTGCCAGTTTGACGATGGTCTGGCGCGAGACGCCCGTCAGGCGCACAATCGCCCGTTGCCAGACCCGCTCGACCAGGAGCTTTTCCACCTGCGCGTATTGAGAGGCTTCACGCGCAGCAGCGGGCGTGAACACGGCTTGGGTAGCGACAGCCGTACACTAGTATTTGAGCTGGTCTCTCAGGCTGCCATTCTTGCGCAGGGCCGCGCTGCCGCAAATCGTACGAGTAAGAGTCGCCTGCAGCATTCACCAAGATATGCATCACCTGCTATTTTACCATCGCCCTATCCTCTTTACTGATGACAAAGAGCAAATGCCAACAACTTTTTACTTATCAGTGGGTATGGACAATAATTTTATAGCAAATTCATAAACGGTGTAGCTTCGTTGGCGCAGCGTGCGTAAACTAATTCGTGTAGATACATTATTATAATGTGCGCCAGCGTGTTGTGCCATTGCTGATTGAGCCGGATGCTCAGTAAATAATGATAGCGGTTCGGCTTCGTACGAGTGTAGACGTTTCACCGCTAGTCTGCTGATGGCACGTTCGTGCGGGTTCTGATCACCCTGCGCATGGATCAAGACGGGCTGCTTGACTTGGACACGTGGCTGGTGGACTCGACCACGGTGGGCCACACGAAAGGCGCGGCGGGTGTCGCGAAAAAAAAGCCCAGAGCCTCGGGCGCTACCGCGGCGGGCTGTCCACCAAGTTGCGCGTAGTATGCGACGGGGCGGGCAGGCTGCTGACGCTGCAGTTCTCGGTTAGGCAACGCCACTCAACACATCCGCGCCGTGATTCCCCGCCGCTGCCCGGCGGAAGGGCGCTGTTGCCGCCGGCGCGGACGCCCACCGCGCATTGAGCCACAACGATACGCCCGGCGCAACGTCATCGAATAGTTCTTCGGCTCGCTCAAGGAGCCCCGCCGGGTGGCTACTCGCTACGACAAGCACGACCAACATTTCCTGAGCATGAACCTGCTCGTCTCTATTCAACGCATTTTGCAACATCACTTTTCGGACATAGTATAAACTAAAGTCATGAAATCTAGTGTACTTGGTTTGACTAAAAATTTGATTCTGTATTATCTAAAACGACAGAGCCCCGCTCTCACCGAAAAACCGGTAGGAGCGAGGCTCGTTGTATTAAGAGTAGTAAGTCTAAAACTGCGGTGTAGGCACCGGAGTAGGAGGTACAGGGTGACCGGCCTGACCAGCGGGTTGCGCCGACATAGGGGTGAGGTTAATAGCCTCCACAGCGCGGATTTCCGGTACGGCTTTTTTTACCGATTCCTCCACGCCCGCTTTCAGTGTCATCGGCGACATGGGGCAGGTGCCACAAGCGCCTAGCAACTCTAGTTGCAGCACCATATCGGCGGTGATGTCGAGCACGCGCACGTTGCCTCCGTCGGCAGCTAGGTAGGGCCGAATGGTGTCCAGGGCCTGCTCAATGCGGGGGAGAAGCGGATGATTTTCTACGGCAGCCGAATGGGTCATGAATCACGGTTTTTGCTGTTTGCTTCAGGGCATTGGCCCTTGGCAGGCAGCGGAGTACTTCTTCAAAGGTAACGCTTTTGGAGCGTTTGGAAACAACACCAAGCCTAGTAACAAAAGTTGCGCTAGGGTAGTGTTGAGCTTACACCAACCCTCCCCCTAGCTCTACTTATGACTGCATCTGCACCGGTTTGGTGCGCGGCGCCACGGCATTCCGGATGGATACTTGGCGGGCCAGTTCTTCGGCCAGATGCTCGAAAACGGCCGCCGCAGGCGTACCATCCTGCAAAATAGCGGGCGTGCCTTGGTCGCCATTTTCGCGGATGCTTTGTACTAGCGGAATGTGACCTAGCAGTGGCACCTGGTGCTTATCAGCCAGCTGCTGTCCGCCGCCTTCCCCAAAGATGAAGTACTTGTTATTGGGTAGCTCCGCGGGCGTAAACCAGGCCATGTTCTCCACAATGCCTAGTACGGGTACATTGATTTGGGGCAGGCGGAACATTTGCAGGCCTTTCTCGGCATCGGCCAGCGCCACTTTCTGGGGCGTGGTTACGATGAGGGAGCCGGTTACGGGCACCGTCTGCACCATAGTCAGGTGGATGTCGGAGGTTCCGGGAGGCATGTCGAGGAGTAGGTAATCCAGCTCGCCCCAGTCTACCTCCGTGATGAACTGCTTTAGAGCCGAGGAAGCCATAGGGCCCCGCCACACAATGGCGCTTTCGGCCGGAGCCAGGAAGCCAATGCTCATCAGTTTCACGCCATGCGCCACCACGGGCTGAATCAGGTTGCGGCCATCCTGACCCTGGTACACGTGCGGGCGAGCATCTTCCACACCAAACATTAAGGGCATGCTAGGGCCCGAAATGTCGGCATCTACCAGGCCTACTTTCGCGCCGGTTTTGGCCAGCGC
The DNA here is from genome assembly GCF_054780535.1 of Hymenobacter seoulensis. NCBI lineage: Bacteria > Pseudomonadati > Bacteroidota > Cytophagia > Cytophagales > Hymenobacteraceae > Hymenobacter > Hymenobacter seoulensis. The sequence continues at coordinate 459,251 of NZ_BAAGWD010000001.1, read as the reverse complement.
AATGGCCAGGTTAGCTGTTACAGTGCTTTTACCCACACCACCTTTGCCTGAGGCAATGGCAATAATGTTCTTCACGCCGGGCAGCAAGTCGCGGTTTTCGCGCATGCTGGTCACGCGCGAGGTCATGACGATAACCACTTCCGCATCCTTATCCACCATCGTATGGATGGCTCGCTCGCAGGCATCGTGAATGAGCTGCTTGAGGGGGCAGGCCGGGGTAGTGAGGACCACCGTAAAGGACACGCGGTTGCCGTCAATTGCTACGTCCTCAATCATATTCAGCGTCACGAGGTCTTTGCCCAAGTCGGGCTCTTCCACGTAGCTCAGCGCCTTCAGAACGTCTTCTTTAGTTATGGTTGCCATGATAGTCAGTCGGGAAATTGCGGATGCAAAGCGCAAAGATAACCCGGAAAAGCGGGCGGAAGTTGTGCGGCTACCTATCAGGCCGGCGCTGCAAGAAGGATTTTTATTCGGGCTATACAACCAGTCTGTGGGTATTCCCCTCTATCTGGCAGCTCGCCCTGTAATTCGGCGGAAAGCCAGTATTCTTGCCCGTTGTATTTCTACACTTCATTTTCCTTATGCTTGTTACTTCCCGTTTCCGTCGCTGCTTCACTCGCGGAGCCGCCTTAATAATGGCAGTTGCCATCAACTCTGCTGCCGCTCAAGCTCCCACCGATACCACTTTCCAGCGCCTGTTGCGCCAAAACCAGTTCAGCCTCACCCAAACGGGCGCTCAGTTCAGCGGGCAAGGGTGGGAAAAGTTGCAGCAGGATATTCGCAAAAGCGCCTTGGTATTGGTAGGCGAAGACCACGGCATGGCCCAGATTCCGGCCTTCACACAAGCAGTGGCGCAAGTGTTGAAACCCAAACTATATGTAGCCGAAATCGACAAATATCAGGCCCGCAACCTGAGCCAATTTGCCACTAAACCAGGGCTGCCCACTGCTTTCGAGCATAAGTACCCCATGGCGTTATCCTTCTATAGCTGGGCCGAGGAATTTGAACTGGCCCGGGCACTGCGAGCCCAAAACACGGCTTTCGTAGGCATTGAGCAAGTTGGGGCCGCCACCGCCGGTCTGACGCTGGATGTCATGGCCGATCAGGTGAAAAACAAAGCGGCGAAGAGCTACCTGCGCCGCCTGGCAGCCATTTCGCAGGCCCGCGACCGGGCTGATATGGTGATGGGTAAGTATGACCACAGCACCGTGAATGTCTTGCAGCCAGTCACCATCGACAGCTTGCGCACAATAGCGCGGCAGGAAAGCCCGGCGGTGCAGGATATGCTGGAAAACTTTCTGGCCAGCGTAGCCATTTACCAGACCAATGCGGCTGGCAAGCCCGGCGCCCACCAGGCCCGGCTGAACCTGATGAAACGTAATCTTCTGACGGAACTACAGCCCTATCAGAAAGCGGGGGAGCCATTGCCCACGATGCTCTTTAAGTTTGGGGCGGCACATATGGGTCGGGGCCGCAGTATCTCGGGAAACTTCTACGACGTAGGGAATCTGGCCGTGAACCTAGCCGACATGCACGACCAGAAAACCCTCCACATTTTTGTCATTGGCAAAATGGGCGAGCAAGTTGGTGGGTCCAATCCCGACGATTTTACGAAGAATGTCGCAACGTATTCGTACGACAACGAGAACATGGTCAAGCCCTTTACTACCAGTACCGCATCTGCTGGCCCGTGGCAGGTATTTGACGTGCGCCCCTTGCGCCGGGCCTTACTCCAGGACAAACTCAAGGTGAGCAGCCAAGAGCTACAGGCTACTATTCTGGGCTATGATTACGTAGTCATCATCCCCAAAACCACTGCCAGCCGGAATTACTAACGCAGGTGCCAAACTAATTCCCAGCACAAACTCAGCGAAAGGGTAAGGATGCTTACATGTTCGGCATATCGGGTTGCCTGCTGGGAGGTTGTCGGCCATGTAATAAAGGGGAGAAAGTTCGCGCCCATTCCTGCCTACCTTTGCCGGTAGTATGGCGCGCATCCCGAAAGAAACCGTAGATCAGATCATTCACCACGCCGATATCGTGGAGGTAGTAGGCGACTTTGTGTCGTTGAAGCGCAAGGGCCAGAATATGTGGGCCTGCTGCCCATTCCACCACGAAAAGTCGCCGAGCTTCTCGGTGGCGCCGGCCAAAGGACTGTACAAGTGCTTTGGCTGCGGCAAGGCCGGTGGGGTTGTGCAGTTCATCATGGATGTGGAGGGCACTAGCTACGTAGAGGCCCTGAAGTACTTGGCCAAAAAGTACGGCATCGATGTTCAGGAAGAGGAAAAAACGCCCGAGCAGCAGCTGGCCCAGAATGAAAAAGACTCCCAGTTTATTGTATCGGACTGGGCCAAAGACCACTACCATCACCTGCTGCTCAACACCGAGGAGGGCCAGGGCATCGGGCTGAGCTACCTGCGCCAGCGCGGCCTCAACCAAACCACCATCAAAACCTTCGAGCTCGGCTACTCGCTGGACCAATGGGATGACCTGTTGAAAGCGGCCGAGAAAAAGGGCTTTGAGCGGAAGTATCTGGAGAAAACAGGCCTAGTCATTACCCGCGAAGACGAGCAGGGCAAAGACACCGGCCGCCGCTACGACCGGTTCCGGGGCCGCGTGATGTTCCCGATTCATAACGTGTCGGGCCGCGTGATTGGCTTTGGGGCACGCACGCTCAAACCCAACGACAAAACGGCGAAGTACCTGAACTCGCCGGAGTCGGAGATTTACCATAAGTCGGATGTGCTGTATGGCCTGTACCAGGGCCGGCAGGCCATCCGAACGGAGGAGCTGTGCTACCTGGTAGAAGGCTACCTCGATGTACTGAGCTTGCACCAGGGTGGCATTAAAAACGTGGTGGCCACCTCGGGTACCTCGCTTACGGATGGGCAGATTCGGCTGGTGAAGCGCTATACCGACAACGTAACGGTGCTCTACGACGGCGACGCGGCCGGCATTCGGGCCTCGTTACGCGGGATTGATATGTTGCTGGAAGGTGGCCTGAACGTGCGCGTGGTGCTGTTTCCTGATGGCGACGACCCCGACAGCTACATCCGCAAAGTAGGCGACCAGCGCTTCAAAGACCACCTGGAGCAGGCCAGCCAGGATTTCATTCAGTTTAAAACTGACCTAGTAGCTCGCGAGGCCGCTCAGGATCCGGTAAAGAAAGCCGAAGCCATCCGCGACGTGCTGCAAAGCATTGGCAAAGTACCCGACCCAATTAAGCGGCAGGTGTTTTTGCAGCAAACGTCGCAGGCCTTCGGTATTGATGAGCAGGTGCTTATCACGGAGTATAACAAGCTGGTGCGCAACGCCAGCGGCAAGGCGGCGGGTGGCACAACCAGTGGCGGAAGCAGCGGAAGTACTAGCCCCGCTAGCACCTCAAACCCCGCTCAATCGCGCCCCGCCCCGCGGCCCATGAGCCCCGAGGAGGAAGCCGAAGCTCTGATGTACGGTGCCTCACCCGACGACCTGATGGGCGGGGGCGGTGACCTGCTGACTACGACTAAGGATGAGCTGGAGCCCGTACCCGATGTGCTGGAGCAGTGCGAGCGGGAGGTGGTGCGCCTGTTGCTGCTATACTCGCCCCAACCCCTGGCTCCCGAAGTTAGCGTGGCGCAGTACCTGCTGGAACAGCTCGAAGACACCAACTTCAAAACCGGCGTGTATGCCGATTTGCTGCACCTGTGCCGCGAGGAGCTGAACCAGGGCCGCTGGCCCGAGGTGCGCACCCTCATTCAGCACGGCCGCAGTGATATCCGGAGCCTGGTGGCAGAGCTGGCCACGGAGAAATACGAGTTGAGCCCTAACTGGACGACGCACCAGATTTACGTGCCCCGAGAGCTGGACTTGCTGCAAACCGCCTGCGACAACGCCATTCTGCGCCTCAACAAGATTAACGTGGAGCGCGCCCTTACTGAGCACATGGAGGCCCTGCGCCGCCCCATGGACGAGGCCACGCTAGATGAACACCTGACCACCATCCGGCTGCTCAAGCAAATGGACAATCAGCTAGCTGGCATGCTAGGTACCGTTATTCCCCGAACCGGCATGTAAGGCGCGGCGGCTGCCCGCAAAACGGTATCTTACTGGCGGGCCAGCCGCCCCGTACTAGGCCCCCGAAGCCGGTAAACCCAGCCGCGGAGGTGGGTTTAAGGCTGCATTATCGTCGCGTTATCTGAATATGCCTCACCAGTACCCCAATCAATCGTCACTGCGGCATTACCTGCACCACATGTGGTACCGTTTCAACCTGACGCGGTTTGTGGGTGCCGTGACCCTATCGGTACTGAGCGTGATGGTGGGCACAGTCGGCTTCATGTGGATTGAAAAATTCACGCTGGTGGAAGCCTTCTATATGACCATGATAACCGTTTCGACGGTGGGCTTCGGGGAGGTGCACCCGTTGTCATCAAGCGGGCAGCTGTTCGTGTCCGTGTATATCTTCCTCAACCTTATCATGTTCGCTTACCTGTTGTCGGTGCTAACCACCTACATCTTCGACGGGGGCCTACGGAAAATGTTTACTATGCTCCGCAACGACCAGGAAATTCACGCCCTTAGCAACCACATTATCGTGTGCGGCTTTGGTCGAAACGGACGCAAGGCCTACCACGATCTGCGCGCCAGCGGAGCCGATGTGGTGGTGGTAGAGCAAAACGAGGAACTTCTGAAAGAGGCCGTTGAAGCCACCGGGGAAAGGATTCCAGTGGTGTTCGGCGATGCCACACTAGATGAAACGCTACGCGCTGCCGGCGTAGAGCGTGCCAGTGCCCTGATTACGGCTTTGCCAAAGGATGCCGATAACGTGTTTGTGACCCTCACTGCCCGGGAACTGTGCCCCAAGATTACCATAATTGCCCGCGCCAGCCTGAAAAGTTCTGAGCCTAAGCTGTTGCGGGCCGGGGCCAACTCCGTAGTAATGCCCGATGAAATTGGGGGCTCGCACATGGCCAACCTTATCACCCGCCCCGAGGTCATCCGATTTCTGGATATGATTTCGGGCCTAGGACCCAATAAACTGCGGCTAGAGGAACTCAGCTCCAGAGAACTGCGCCCGGAATGGCGGAAACGAAGCCTGCGGGAGCTGGATATCCGCACTCGGACTGGCGCTACCGTTATTGGCATGAAGCACGCTACTGGCAACTTCACTGTAAACCCCACCGAAGATACGGTGCCTGCTCCGGGTGATATACTCCTGTTTCTGGGTACCGATGCTCAGATTACAAGTCTGCTGGCACAGTTTCAGCTGCCGGGGTAATACTGAAAGCCGCTCTTGGCATTGCCTCCAGGCTACTTTCGTAGCTTTACGCGCTTCTATCTGCTGAAATCCCCATTATACTAGCTTCTCGTGCATATCCTGCAGCTTTGCCCGCGTGTTCCGTACCCGCCTCATGATGGCGGCGCCATTGCCATGTACGACGTGACGGCGGGCCTAAGCCGGGCCGGACACCAGGTTACGGTGCTGGCCCTGAACACGCCCAAACACCGCCAGCCCGCCGATGTGCTCGACCACTTGGGAGCAAATGTGCGCCTAGTAACGGTAGATGTAGATACCAGCCTGTCGCCGGTGAAAGCGCTGCAAAACCTAGTGCTTGGGAATCTGCCCTATAATGTGGAGCGCTTTGTAAGCCCGACAGTGGAAGCCAAGCTAACGGAGCTGCTGCGCACCGAAACGTTTGATGTGGTGCAGATGGAGGGTAGTCTGGTGGCCTGGTACGTGCGCGTATGCAAGCAGTTGGCGCCCGGTTTGCCGGTAGTGCTGCGCGCACACAACGTAGAGTACACCATCTGGCAAATGCTGGCCGAGCGCGAGAAAACCGTGCTCAAGCGTATGTATCTGCATCATCTGGCCCGCCGCCTCAAGCGTTTCGAGAAAAACTACCTACCGCTGTTTGATGCCGTTGCTGCCATAACCGAGCCCGACCAGCGCCGCCTGCGGCTGCTGGGCTGCCAGGAGCCCGTGGTGTTTGTGCCCGCAGGCGTTGATTTGAGGCGGTTTCAGCCTGACCGCACCATAAAAGCCAAGCCGCGCACCCTGTTCATGATTGGCTCTCTAAACTGGCAGCCAAATCTGGAAGGCCTCGACTGGTTCCTCGCTGAAATCTGGCCGAAAGTGCATGCCCTCTACCCGGAATTAGAGCTGCATATTGCGGGTAAAGACACGCCAGCGCATATCCTGAACCTCAAGCTACCCGGCGTAACGGTGCACGGATTTGTGGAGTCGGCGGCGCGGTTTATGCAGGAATATGAGCTGATGCTGGTGCCCCTGCTAAGTGGGGGCGGCATGCGCATCAAAATCATTGAGGGCATGGCCCTAGGCAAGTGTGTCATCAGTACGGGCCTGGGCTCCGAGGGCATTCATGTGCGCGACAACTTCAATATTGTGCTCTGTGACGAGGCCTCGGAATGGGTAGAGCGCCTGGGACGCTACTACCGCGGCGAGCTGGGGCACCAGCTCATCGGGGAGGAAGCAGCGCGCACCATCACGCGCCTGTACGATAATCGCCGGGTAGTGGAAACCTTCCTCGATCTGTACACCATTCTGACGCCACCGCGCCGTGCCGCCACTAGCTGATGCGCTGCTGGCCGGCGTGCTGTGGGGTAGCCTGCTGCTGGTAGCGCACTCCTATGTGTTGTTTCCGCTGCTGCTGGCCCGTCTGGCCCGCAGCCGGCGCCAGAACCCGCACGTGTACGCACCCGATAGCCCTGAGCTGCCCGCCGTAGATATTTTGCTGGCCGTGTACAATGAAGAGCTAGTGCTGGAGCAGAAAATACGCTCCACTTTCGCGACCTCTTATCCGCTGGAAAAGCTCACTTTTTACATCGGTTCCGATAACTCTACCGACCGCACCAATGCCCTGATTGCAGACCTGGCGGCCGAGTTTCCGGGAATCAGGCTACGGGCGTTTTCTGAGCGTACGGGCAAGCCGGGTATCATCGAGGCGCTGTCCGGGGAGTCATCGGCGCCGGTACTGGTCCTGACCGATGCCAACGTTTTCTTCCAGCCCGATACGCTGTATCATTTGGTGAAGCATTTTCGCAATCCTGCTATAGGGCAGGTGGGCGGCAATATCCTCAACCTCGACCACCGCGCAGACGGTATTTCTGGCCAGGAAAAAGCGTATCTGGAGCGCGAAAACCTGATCAAGTACCAGGAAGGGGTAGTGTGGGGCGCCATGATTGGGGCCTTCGGCGGTTGCTTTGCCATTCGTCGGGCGTGCTACCAGCCGGCGCCGGCCTCCTTTATCGTCGATGACTTTTTTGTGTCGATGGCTGTGCTGCAGGATGGCTACCAAGCCATTAACGAGCTGGAAGCGGTGTGCCAAGAAGATGTGTCGGACAAGCTACCCGAGGAGTTTCGGCGCAAAGCCCGCATTTCAGCCGGCAATTTTCAGAATCTGGTGGCGTTTCGGAGGTTGCTGTGGCCGCCTTGGCGTGGGCTCAGCTTTGCCTATTGGTCGCACAAGGTGTTGCGCTGGCTCACGCCGTTGTTGCTGGTGCTCATGCTGCTCAGTAACCTAGTGCTAGTGGTGCGCGGCGCGGGTTGGCTGTATCAGGTGCTGCTGCTGGGCCAGGTAGGCGTGCCACTGCTGTTGCTGCTCGATGGTACCCTGCACCGCCTAGGGGTACACTCGCGCCTGCTGCGTTTTATAACTCACTTCTACAGCATGAATGCGGCTCTGCTACTAGGGTTCTGGCGCTTCCTAACTGGCGTAAAAACTACCGTGTGGGAACCTACCCAACGGTTTCAGCACAAACGGTAGCTAGTACTACATGCAAAAAGGGGAGCTCACCTGAGCTCCCCTTTTTCGTTTACATCTCAGCCAGCTTCTCTAGGTTTATTTGCTTGGCTACTGATTCTACCAGCGCTAAGTCGCTCTGTTTGTCGGCGGAGACTTTCACCAGAAAGCGACCCCCAACGGCCAGCAGTATTTCCGCCTCCCGATCCTTCTTGCGGTAGGTTTCCATGCCGGAGGCGCCTTTAATGCCGAGGGAAGAGGATTTGGTAATCTGGTCGTCGTCCTCGCTTTCCAGGCCCAAGCCTAACATGGCCGAGGCGCCCTGGTACATCTGATTGGCCCCGTTGTAGTCAATAAGCTCGGTTTTTACCGTTACGCTGTCTTTCGTGAAGTCGCGGCCCGCGGTGGAGAAGGCAATACCGCTCATTTTCATCGACTGGCCGGTGGGGTTGGCCGCGGTAAAGCCGCTCACTTCCGTTGGCAGGTACGCCTGCAAGTCTTTGTACGGCAACGAGAGGGTGTCGCCGCGCTTTTCGCGTTCTTCCCGCTGGGTTTTGGCCTCATCCATGGATGTTTCTAATCTTTCGCCGGCATCTTTTAGCTTCGAGATGGCCGTGTACGATTCTTTCGCTTGTTGAGCCTGTTCGCAGGCCGTAGTTAGGAGCGAGGTGCCCAGCAGCAGAGTTGCCAGTTTTTTCATAGCAGTTAGGTAAGAAAATATATGAGGACGGAAATATATAGGGAAAACATGATTAACTCATCGGTACAGCATTTATAGCCGGTTGAGCCAGGAGTCCTTTTGGCAGTAAAAGACTCTTCCAACTCCGGGTTTCTCATTATTCCTGCTTATGTTGAGCCAAAGGCCCTAGTAGAGCCCCTTTATCTTTCCTCTATGAAACCACTGCGCATTGCTATTCTGGGGTGCGGCAATATGGGCATGGCCTTCGCCAAGTCCTTTCTGCACTACAACCTAGTGGCCCGCCCCGATTTGCTGTTGCTGGGCCGCCACCTCGACCATTGCCAGCGCCTGGCGGCCGCGCATCCGGGTTTGCCAACCGCCGAGCTCACTCCGGCCGTGGGCACGTATGATGTAGTGATGGTGGCAGTAAAACCGCAGGATTTTAGTAAGATAGCCGAAGGCTTACGCCAGGTAGTGCAGCCTGAACAGGTAGTGGTATCCATCATGGCCGGCATCCCGATTGCTAGGCTCCAGCGCGAGCTACACCACCAGCAGGTGCTGCGCGCCATGCCCAACACCCCGGCGCTGCTGGGTATGGGCATTACCGGGTTTTCGGCTGCGCCGGAGGTAGAGCGCAGCCGCCTGCACCAGGTAGAAAACTTGCTGAATGCCACCGGGCGCTCTATTTTCTTGGAAGATGAAAGCTTGCTAGACGCCGTAACGGCCGTGAGCGGCAGCGGCCCGGCGTACTTCTACTACATCGTGCAGGCCATGATGCGGGCGGGGCAGGAGCTGGGTTTCTCAGAGTCAGTGGCTAGCTTGCTGGTGAAGCAAACCATGCTCGGTGCCTATCATCTGCTGAACACCTCTGATAAATCGCCGGATGAGCTGATTGCCGCTGTGGCCTCAAAGGGCGGCACCACGGAAGCGGCCCTGCGTGAATTTACTGCCGGCGGCCTGGCCGAAACGCTAACGGCGGGTATAAAAGCGGCCCAGCACCGGGCCACAGAGTTGGCGCGGGAATAGGGGGTAGCGGCAAAAAGGGGGTGAGCAGAACAGTGAATTTACGTTCTAGGGCTTTGCACCCGTTCACATTCGTAACTTCGCGGCACTGTTGCTGGTTGTAGCGGCAGCTTCGTGCGAGTTCCCGCCGGAACAAAATCCGCGAAAACCCTTTAATCCGTTTAAATCCGCGATTCATGCTGGATTCCATAGAAGACGCCATTGCCGATATCCGCGCCGGCAAGGTAGTGGTGGTAGTGGACGACGAAGACCGTGAAAACGAAGGCGACTTCATCTGCGCCGCCCGTTGTGCCACCCCCGAAGTCATCAACTTCATGGCCACGCACGGCCGGGGCCTGGTGTGTGCTCCGCTCATTGAGCAGCGCTGCGAAGAGCTGGGCCTGGAGCTGATGGTAGGCCGCAACACGGCCCTGCACGCTACTCCGTTTACCGTGAGCATTGACTTGCTGAAGAACGGCGTGACCACCGGCATTTCGGCCTCCGACCGCAGCAAGACCATTCTGGCCCTCATCGACCCCGATACCAAGCCTGAAGAACTAGGCAAGCCTGGCCATATTTTCCCGCTCAAAGCCCGCAAGGAAGGTGTATTGCGCCGTGCTGGCCACACCGAAGCGGCCATTGACCTAGCCCGCCTGGCGGGGTTTGAGCCCGCTGGAGTGCTAGTAGAAATTCTGCGCGAAGACGGTGAAATGGCTCGGTTGCCCGAGCTGCGCGAGGTAGCCACGAAGTGGGGCCTCAAGCTGATTTCGGTACAGGATCTGATCAAGTATCGCCTCGAAAAGGAAAGCCTGATCGTTCGTGAAATAACCGTGAAGCTGCCCACCGATTACGGCGACTTCGACCTGATTGCCTACACCCAGCGCAGCACCAATGCGCAGCACTTGGCTTTGGTGAAAGGCGATATTTCGGGCCCTGAGCCGGTGTTGGTACGCGTGCATAGCTCCTGCGTAACCGGCGACATCTTCGGTTCCTGCCGCTGCGATTGTGGCCCCCAGCTACACCGCGCCATGCAGCACATCGAGCGAGAAGGCCGTGGCGTGGTGGTGTACATGAACCAGGAGGGCCGCGGCATTGGCCTGCTCAACAAGCTGCGGGCCTACAAGCTGCAGGAGCAGGGCCGTGACACCGTGGAAGCCAACATCGAGCTGGGCTTCGGCATGGATGAGCGCGACTACGGCGTGGGTGCCCAGATCATCCGCGACCTGGGCATTTCCAAGATGCGTTTGCTCTCCAACAACCCCCGCAAGCGCACCGGCCTGATGGGCTATGGCCTTGAGATTGTAGAGTCAGTAGCTATTGAGGTGGAGCCCAACGCCCATAACGAGCGGTACCTGACCACCAAGCGCGACAAACTCGGCCACACCATTTTGCACAAAGACCGCTCTCCGCACCCGGATGTGGATGCCACCCTAACCGGGCTGTAACGAAAAATCCTTTGCCGAGCTACTCTTAGCCCCGACTTGCTTTATGCCAAGTCGGGGCTTTGTTATTCGGTGCAATTGTGCCTTATTACCTTTCTAAAGACAATTACTTACAGGATTGAGATATGAAAAGGGTATTGCTAGGCGTATTGCTAGGTAGTTCTTGCGTGCCAAGCATGGCACAAACGCTGAGCCGAAGCTTTGCTGGATCAGTCGTAATTCTGCACTCAGGCGATACCTTGCGCGGACCGCTTACGTTTTTCCCTGAGCGTGAAACCGCTATTGTTACCTTACCTGATTTATCTCGGCGCACATTTACCCCAGCCAACATCCGTGCCTTTGTTGTAAAGGGTGAAATAGGTAACTCCCTCACTGCTAATCCTGTTCCGGATAAATATTTTTTGAAAGGCGAGTTAAGCGGGCTGGCAGCGGTGTATAGCAATCCGGCAAGCCCCTTCTTACAGCAGTATCTCGAGAAAGGTACAAACCGCTTATTCTTAACGTATCGATGGCCAGCCAAGCAAATCAGAAGTCGTAAAGCCACGTTAGGTTTCTTCGAAGTGTTAACTACTGGTACTATAATGCTGCTGCAAAGAGAGCGAGAAGCGGTAAACATCAAAAGAGAAACCCAATATGGGTATCAGAGCGGATTGCTAAATTATTATGGAAGCAAGCTAACCCGAAAAGACCCTGTTCTTGTTAAAACTCACACCGTAGAAACCAGCCGATCTTTGGAGGCACAGTTCTACCTGTCAATACCCAACCTCAAGTTGGTTTATTTAGAGAATCCACGCAGAGATATTTTAACTCACTTTCCAAACCGGGCCCAGCAACTGGATGCCTACGCTCAACAACAAAGTTTGTCTTGGACGGTGCCTTCCCAGTTGGCTCAAATAATTACCCATCTTGATACGCTAGAGGCAGCGCTCTAATCTGCTGCTTTGCCTGATGTGCGCTGTTGGGAACAAGCTAGTGGTTTATGCCGTTGCAAAAGTGTATATCAACGGTATGAACTCCCGCTACCTCTCCCAGACCCACCAACGGATACGCTTATGGCGGCGTTGGCTACTTGTGTTGCTGTTACTCTCGTCGTCGTTTGCTGCCCTGGCACAGCGCGGCGGGCAGGGCTTCACGCAGCAGTTCAACCAGGCCACGGTGCTGCTCAGCACCGGCGACACCATTGCCGGTCCGCTGGCTTTGCACACCTCCGAGGATATCCTGACCATGACCATGGCCGACAACACGGTACGTACCTTGCCGGCCGTGAACGTGCAAAGCTTTGCAGTGCAGGGCGAGCGGTACAACCGCAGCCGGGAGCGGTTCTACTACGATGACTTTTACTCCATGCGGCAGGGCTACTACTATGGCAACCCGTTCTTTAACATGATGCCGCCGCCGCGCCGCCGTGAACTGCCCGATACGGCATTGGTGCGCGTGTTCCGGACCTACCGCTGGAACCGCGACAACGACTACAGTGACTTCCGGGCCCCCGGCTTTTTCGAGCAGCTCAGTGGTGGCCCCATTATCCTGTTGCGGCGTGAAGGGCTGATTGAGCGCCCCGTAACCTACAACGGCCCCTATGGCTACGGCGGATACGGCTATGGCGGCATGCCGGGCCGCACCGTAGGGTACTACACGGATATAAAAGACAACTTTTTCCTGGGTTTGCCCAATGGCAACGTGCTAGCACTGCGCAACCCCAAGAAAGACCTGCTGGCGTACTTTCGCACCCATTCGCGCCAGATTGAGCAGTACGCCAAGCAAAACAAACTCAGCTTTACGGAAGCCCGCGAGCTGGCGTACCTAGTGAATTATGCCAATTCACTAGGTCAGAACAAGCCGTAAACCGCTTAGGTGCTAACCAGAAAAAGGCCCTTCTTACTTGTAAGAAGGGCCTTTTTGCTATCAATGGGCCTAGTAATTGAGTAGTGCCTACAGCACGCGCAGCACCGGGTAGCGCAGGTGCGATGCTTCGTAGTGGTCTGACTGGCGGTACACCCAGTCGAGTTGGGCGGCGGCGCTGGCGGCAAAGGCAGGTTCGGCTTTCTTTTTGGCTTCCAGCTGCGCCCGCAGCTCGGGTTTTTGGCGCAGCAGCTCGGCAGCTACATCTTCAAATACATAGTCAGAGAAGTATTCCTTCTGCTGCAGAATGCTGTCAAAAAAGCCCCAAGCAAAAAACGAATCGGTGGCTTGGGGTTCAAGGGTTTCGATGAGGTAGCGAGCCGCCGGTTGGCTTAAGCTAACCACGTAGTCGCCGCGCAGGAAGGGGCGGGCCTGGCGCACGGTGCGCACTTGCACCTGCGTGTGCAGGTAGTGCCCTTCGTACGGGCGCGGGCCGGTTTTGTAATCCTGAATGTAGTACACCTCGCCCGTAATGGTGGTATCGCTAGGTAGCTGGCGTAGCTGAACCCCCGACAGGCGCAGGCGCTCTACTACCTCGCCCCACGCTTGCGGAATAACGTAGGCCTGCGGCCGTTGCACCGTAGTAGTCGGCCGGAACGTGTTGTAGTACGGTATGGATTTGGTGAAGGGCGCTTTGCGGTCGTAGTAGAGGCGGGGCAGGCCGCTTACTTCACTAGGCTTGGTTTTGCCTGCAAACCCTCGGAACTTAAACTGCTCCGCCGCGGTCGTGTCGAGCTTCCAGCCCAAGGCAAACTGCTGCTGGGTTTGGGTTTGCTGGGCAGCGGTGGCGCGGGCTTGTGCAATAGCGGCCCCATCTTGGTGCACTGTCCTGATCAGCAAATCCAGGAAGTCATACGTCACCTTCACGCGGGGCGTGTAGGCTTTCAGCATGTGGGTTTCCGTCACAAACCCGATGGTGTTGAACAGGGTGGTGTAGCCAGTAGAGTAGCGCGGCGTTTCCAGAAAACCTACTAGGCCCCGGGCATCTGGTGTGCGGCCTTCAAAGTCGACGTAGGGCGTGAGGTACCACTTTTTCTTGTCCATGCCGCCGTACAGAGCCGGCAACAGCTTTTGCTGCATGTACTGGCTCAGGGCCGGGTGCAGCTTGTCTTTCTGCGTGGCAATGAGCGTCATGGTGTACTGGTAGTCAGCGCCGTTGGAAGTGTGTGTGTCCACGTAGATATCGGGCTGCCAGCGCTGAAACAGCTGCGCAAACGCCCGGGCATTGCGCGAGTCCTGCTTGATGTAGTCGCGGTTCAGGTCGAGGTTGCGGGCGTTGCCGCGGAAGCCGTAGCTCTCGGGGCCGTTCTGGTTGGTGCGCGTGGTGGAGTTGCGGTTGAGCGAGCCATCCACGTTATATATCGGGATGATGACCAGCACTACATCTTCCAACTGGCGGCGCAGCTCCTTTTTCTGTACGTAGTCGCGGGCCAGGGCCATGCTGGCATCAATGCCCTCAGGCTCGCCGGGGTGAATGCCGTTCTGGATAAACACAATGCGCCTACCCTTGCTCCGGACCGAAGCCGGCTCGAAATCACCATCCAAGGATACCACCACCTCGTGCAAGGGCCGGCCGCTGTCGGTGCTGCCTACTTCGCGAAGCTGGATTTCCGGATAAGCCGCATCCAGCTGCTGGTAGTAGCTAATGCACTCGGCGTGGGTAGTGGTGGTGTTTCCGTTGCCTTTTTCAAACGGCGTACGCCAGTCGGGAGCCGCCAGGGCAGGTACCGCCAGCAGAAGGGAGGAGAGAAGAAATGAGAACATGCAGGAAAGGAATAATGACCCGCCAAGGACGCGGCGCGCGGGCAGAAGGTGGCTTGAAAAAAGCACATCCTGAGCATGTGCGCCGCAAAAAAGCGCCGACTGCTCAGGATGAAATAGCAAAGCCGGCGGTAACCGGGAGCGGTTAGTACAGGCGGCGCGGGGCCGGAAACAGCATTTGGTCGAGGCTGTAGCGGCCGGGGCCGGCAAAGGCTAGGCCCAGGAACAGGAAAGCGGCTTCCAACGCGTGCGAGTACGCATTGAAATTGTCGCCGCTGTGCAGGTGCATGATGGTGGCCATGATCATGGTGGCCAGCAGCAACCCGCAGGCAAACCGGAAAAACAGCCCTACGGCAATTAACTGCCCGCCCACGGCCTCCGCCGCCGCCGCCAAAAAGCCCCAAAAAGCCGGCGCGAAGTTGATGCCTACTATTTTCATGGCCCCGCCTACTTGGGTCCAGGCTTCCGGCCCACCAATGAGCTTGGGGTAGCCATGAATGGTAAACATAATGCCGATTCCCACGCGGAGAAGCAGTAGCCCTAAATCGTGGGTTCGGTAACGGTTTTCAAACAGGGCCATAGGCGGGAGCGGGCCGGGGCATGTAGGTTCAACAATATGGATGTATCTGAATACATCCGGCGTTGCCAAAGTACAATATTTGTGGCGCAATGCAACATCCCCTCACCTGCAGCTACCGGTAAAGTAATACCCCCGTGATACGAGCCGCGGGCGGAATGTCGGCGGAGCTCATCTCCTCAGGGTGCTTGGCCGGCAACGACTTGGGGTCGACTACCCAGGCCATTTGCACCTCGCCGGACACTGCGGCAAAGCCCGCCGGCGTGTTGCGTACCTTCGTCAGGCCCAGATTCTGGCGGGCGGCCCCGAACGGCGAGCCCACACCAATGCCTTCCGCCGTGCGGTATTGTGGGTCATAGATGCGGATACGGCGCAGGATAAAACCGTTTGCAGAGTCGCCGATAAGATGCAGGATAGTGGGCGGCGCGTCGGGCTTCTGGGCGTCGCGCATTTCGTAGGCGGGCAGGGTCTGGCCTTTGTCCTGATAGGTAATGGCGCGTAATAGCTGCGCCGGTACTACAGCTTTGATTTTGGCTTCGCGCATGCCTAGGCGCAACCGGCCAGCGCGCCCTGGGCTCAGCAGGTGCAAGGAGTCGGGGGTAGGCGCTCCGGTAGGGCTATCGGGAAGGCTGGCGCTTTGCGTTATAGGGGAGGCGGTGGGTGCTGTTTTGCCGGCCTGCGGCACGAAAGGAGGCGTTTCGGTGCCCGCGCCTGCCCCAGTGGTTTTGGTGTCGCAGCCAGTGAGCGAGCCCACCACGGTGCTAGCCATCAGGAACGTGTAAAAGGGTAGAAAACGCTGTAGCATGGCCCCTATACGAAGCACAACAGGGAGTAGTTGAAAACCCGGCCGGGGGCAGCGGCGTTACCTACCTGAGCTGCGCCCGTGCTCGCCCCAATGTGGTGCTTACTTTTGCGGCGTTGTTTACTTCACTCAACTTTACTGCCTGTGTCTGCTGAAGCTTCCAAACCGCTTATTCTTATTTCCAACGACGACGGCATTACCGCTCCCGGCATTGCTACCCTGGTGCGCGTCATGCGCCGTATTGGCGAAGTAGTGGTGGTAGCACCTAACTCGCCGCAGTCGGGAATGGGGCACGCCATCACCATTGGTACTTCCCTGCGCCTCGACTCAAGTACACTCTTTGAAGGCATTGAAGCCTATGAATGCAGCGGCACCCCCGCCGACTGCGTGAAACTGGCCAAGCACCACGTGCTGAAGGACCGCCGCCCCGATCTGGTGGTTTCTGGCATCAATCATGGTTCCAATTCCTCCGTGAACGTGCTGTATTCCGGTACCATGTCGGCGGCTATTGAGGCGGCTATTGAAGGCCTTCCTGCCATCGGCTTTTCCCTCTGCGACTACGGCCACGGCGCCGATTTTTCGCACGTAGAAGAGTGGGTGGAGCACCTTTGCCGGCAAGCATTGGCGCACGGAATTCCGGAAGGCGTGGCGCTCAACATTAACATTCCCAAGAAGTCGGCGCAGCCCATAGCGGGTGCCCGCCTGTGCCGCCAGGCCCGGGCCAAGTGGCAGGAAGAGTTTGACTTGCGCCATGACCCCTACAACCGGCCTTATTACTGGCTGATTGGCAACTTTGTGAACCAGGACCAGGGTCAGGATACCGATGAGTATGCGTTGTCGCAGAACTATATTTCCATTGTGCCCTGCCAGTATGATCTGACGGCGCTGTATGGCCTGCGCGAAATGAACGCCTCCTGGGACCTGAGCCCTACCAAGGCCGGCCACGCCCCAGATGCGCCACACCTGGGCAGCGCCCAACCAGGCCCCGGCGAGTCAGCAGAGGGACTAGGCTAACCAGAGCGCTAAACCGCCCCAAGGCCCGACTACACACACTGCGTAGTCGGGCTTTTTGGTGTGAAGTCCTGCCACATCTGGCCCCGTAAAAATGGTAAGGGTGCCAGTCGAAACCTACCTGACCACCAGCTACTTAAGCAAGAGGCTGGCTTGAAATTAGAAAATAATGGTTCTTGCAGCTTCATCCGTCGTTTCTGCAGTGGCTTCCGGTTCTCCATTTCTCAGCATCATCATTCCTACCTACCAGGAAGCGGCGGGCATCACCGGCTTGCTCCAACAACTGCGCAGGGAGGCAGACGATACGGTGGAACTGCTTGTGGCGGATGCTACTAGCCCCGACGGAACCGCCAACCTGGCTCGGGCTGCCGGCGCTAGGGTGGTAGAGTGTCCCAACCGGGGAAGGGCAGTTCAGCTCAACCAGGGGGCTAGGGCCGCACGGGGGCAGGTGTTATATTTTCTGCACGCCGATACGGTGCCGCCGGCTGGTTTTCTGGCTCATATTACAACGGCGCTGGAAACAGGGGCCGGCAGTGGCTGCTTTCGATTGCGCTTTGATCATGAACATTGGTTTTTGCGCCTGAATGCCTGGTTTACGCGCTTTGATGTAGATGTCATTCGGTTCGGCGACCAAAGCCTGTTCGTGAAGCGCGAGGTATTTGAACAAGCCGGCGGCTACCGCGAGGATCTGGTCGTGATGGAAGACCAAGAGATAGTGCGTCGCCTGCGCCGGGCCGGCGAGTTCCGGGTAGTGCCGCATGCCGTAACTACCTCGGCCCGCAAGTACCTGGAAAACGGCGTGTTTCGGCTGCAGGCAGTGTTTACACTTATCGCCCTGCTGCATTGGTTGGGCGTATCTCAACCCAAGCTGGTGAGCATCTACAGGCGCCTGATCCGTCAGGACAAAATCTGACAGCAGGAAAGCTGCGCGCTCACAGCGTGTGCCACTAAGCCAGCAGCCTTATTTCAGGAAGGCGCTGAGTTCCGATACGGTGGCAATGCCGAGCTGCTTGGCCTGCTGGCGGCGCATAAGCAAGGCATAGGTGTTGTTGAAGCCCAGCGGGGCCAGCCACTCTAGGTGGTAGCGGCGCCGGTACTCCTGCCGCACATACCGCAGCACCGCCTCCGGGGTAGGCCCCAGGGAATCGAGGGTGGCGGGGGAGGGCTGCAACACCACCAGCAGGCCGGTGCCGGTGTATTCCGGATACATGTCGATGGAGCCCGTACGCAATGCCTCCGCGCAAATTACGGTGCCGCCCAATCCGGTTTTAGCTTCTACGCCTAGCGCAGTATACCCCCGAATCAAGGCCGTGTACAGTTCAATAAGTATGTACTGCTCACCAAATATCTTGGAGCCGAGCCGAATAGTGGCGCCGGTAGCGGGCTGGGGCTCGTGCCACAACCCGCGCTGCCGCAGAAAATCCTGGGCCACGGCGCGGGGCGTTTCGTGGCGAAAGTCAACCCGGTAGTTTAGCTCCGTCATCACCGAGTCAGAAAGTTGCCCGGCGAGCCGGCTAAGTGCCGCTCCCAGCTCCGGGTGCTGACTCAGTACCTGCTCCCGAATAACAGGCGCCGCCTGGTAGGGCGGAAAAGCGTGGCGGTCGTCGCGCAGTACTTGCAGATCGTAGGCCTTGATCCGGCCATCGGTGGAGTAGCCGTCAATCAAATCTACATCGCCGTGGCGGGCCGCTTCGTACACCAGCGCGGGGGCCAGCACCACGGAGGCGGGCTGCAACCCATAGATGCGTCGCAGGCCCGGCAGCCCATCGGAGCGCCCCACAAACTCGGGACTGAAACCGGCCAGCAGCTTACTAGAGGCGCGGGGCAGCAGGTAGAGGCCCGTGAGCAGGGGTAGGGCCACAGCTAGGGCCCGGCCGGCCCGCATCAGCTTGCGGCCCGAAAGCCGTTGGATGGCGGCCAGGCCTGCATCAAACCCCAACGCCAGCAGCGCGGCCGGAATGGCGCCGGCCAGAATCATGGCGGAATTATTAAGGGCAATGCCGCCGAAAATAAATTCGCCTAGCCCCCCGGCGGCAATATACGCGGCCAGCGTGGCCACCCCCACATTGATAACCGCCGCCGTCCGAATTCCGGCCAGCAGCACGGGCAGCGCCAACGGCAGCTCTACCCGCCGCAACAGTTGCCCATCCGTCAGGCCCAGGCCCCGGGCTGCATCCACCACCGCCGCATCTACGCCTCTAATTCCGGTGAGGGTATTGCGGATAATAGGAAGCAAAGAGTAGAGAAACAACGCCAGAATAGCGGGTCCCGGTCCGATGCCCAGGGCCGGAATCAGGAAGCCCAGCAGCGCAATGCTTGGAATAGTTTGCAGAATACCTGCTCCGCCCAGCACCCACGGCGCCAGCCGCGGCTGCCGCGAAAGCAGCAGCCCCAGCGGCACGCCCACCAGCACCCCCAGCACCAAGGAGGCGGCCGTCAGACCGATGTGCTGGAGCGTTTGCTGCCCTAGTTTATCGGCTTGGGCGTACCAGAAAGCAAGAAGCTCCGACCACATTGTCATGCTACAGAAAGGCGTTGGACGGCTCGTCCGAAGGCAGCCATCAGGGAAGAATAAGTAAGCTCAATCGAGAGGATTTGGCCGTCAGAGGAGGCTAGTCGGATTCCCAGTTGCGGCTCCGGCGGTGTAGCATTTTCAGGAGGTGCTGCCGGAGCTAATGAGGAGGTTACTGAGTTAAGCAGCTCTAGTAGTGTATGAACTGATACAGTAGGTTCTACTAGTCTGTAATCTGATTTGTAGTTGTTTATGTAATAAATATCAGATGCGTTTACTAGGTCTGTCAATACGTCAGAGAGCCGGATGGTGTGCAACTGCAGGGTAAGTCGCTCGGCTTCAAAGAAGCGCTGCACGAAGTCATTGGCGGGCCGGAACAGTAGTTCCCTAGGGGTGCCCAACTGCTGAACCTGTCCCGCATCGAGCAGCAGAATCTGGTCGGCCAGCTCGAAGGCTTCCTGTACATCGTGGGTAACCAGCACCACGGTTTTTTGCTGCAGCTCCGGCAGCTCCCGGAACTCCCTTCGGATGCCCGTGCGGGTGATAGGATCAAGGGCCCCAAAAGGCTCATCGAGCAGCACAATGGGCGGGTCGGCGGCCAAGGCCCGGGCCAGCCCCACGCGTTGCTGCTGCCCGCCGGAAAGCTGATGCGGATACTGACCCGCGAAGCGCGCCGGCGGCAATTGCAGGCGGGTCAGTAGCTCCTCAGTGCGGGCTTCAATCTGAGCCGCATCCTGGCCTAACAGCCGCGGTACTACCCCTATGTTTTCGGCTACGGTGTAGTGCGGCAACAAACCCACTTGCTGGATGACGTAGCCCATGCCGCGCCGTAGCTCCTCTGGGCGCAGGCTGCGTACGTCGTGGCCGTTCACGTGCACTGTACCGCTATCGGGCTCCACCAAGCGGTTTAGCATGCGCAGCAGGGTAGTCTTGCCGCAGCCGCTGGGGCCCAGTAACACCAGCGTTTCGCCGGCCTGGAGCTCAAACGATACCTCGTGTACCACCTGATGGGAGCCGTATTGCTTGCTGAGGCGGTGGGCCAGAATTCGGGGAGGCGCATGGGTCATGGGGCAAGGTAACGCCGAAGCGCTAACTTCTGCCGGCCTACGGCTAGCTTGCCATGCAGCCTCAACCCCGACCCCGTGTAACTTGCCATTCCAACCACCCCTTTGCCTGATGAAACGAATCCTGCTCTTTCTGACCGTGGCCTTCTCGGGCCTGACCTATTCTGCCGCCGCTCAGGTGTACACCACCTCTGACCCACTGGCGCATACCTACAGCATTGTGGCCCGCGACCCACAAACTGGCGACCTGGCCGTGGCCGTGCAAAGCCATTGGTTTTCAGTAGGAACCAGTGTAAGCTGGGCCGAAGCCGGGGTAGGCGCCGTGGCTACTCAGTCTTTTACCAACAAATCCTTTGGCCCTAGAGGACTGGCATTACTCAAGAGCGGCAAGTCGGCGCAGCAAGCTCTCGATGAGCTGATCAGCACCGACGAGGGGCGCGACGTGCGGCAGGTGGCCATTATCGATAACCAGGGCCGCGTGGCTACGCACACCGGCAGCAAGTGCATTGATATGGCCGGGCATCAGCAGGGCAACCAGTTTTCGGTGCAGGCCAACATGATGCTTAAAAACACGGTGCCGGCTGCCATGGCCAAAGCCTATGAGCAAAACGCGAAGCTACCTTTCGCCGAGCGAGTAGTGTCGGCGCTGGATGCTGCGCAGGCACAGGGCGGTGATATCCGGGGGCGGCAGTCGGCGGCGCTGCTTATTGTGCGGGCCAAACCCGGCGCCGGCATCTGGGAAGACCGCCTCATTGACCTGCGGGTAGATGATGCCGCCGAGCCACTGAAAGAGCTGGCCCGCTTGCTGCGCCTGCACCGCGCCTACGAGCACATGAATGCCGGCGACCTGGCCGTAGAGAAAAACGACGTGCCCGGCGCCATCCGCGAGTATGAGGCGGCCGAAAAACTGTTTCCCCAGAACCTCGAAATGAAGTACTGGCACGCCATCAGCCTGGCCAACAAGCAGCAGGTGCCCCAGGCCATTAAGTTACTAGGTCCGGTTTTCCGGCAAGACCCCAACTGGCGCACGCTCACGGAGCGGCTTCCCAAAGTGGGCCTGCTCACCGTGTCAGCGGCTGAAATGAAGCAAATTCTGGCGGCCAAATAAGCCCCATTCGTCCGTTATCTTTCGTTTTTTCCTAGCTGCGCTGGTTGTATGAACTCTGATTTTTTGGTTTGTCGTCTGAAGGTTTTGCGTCAGGTGCGGTGGTTGCTGCCGGCGCTGCTGTTGTTGGTAGGAGGTGCGTGTGCCGCCTGGCAGCAGAAGGCTAAACCCAAGGCCTATACCACCGTCTATATTGTGCGTCACGGCGAAAAAGACCTCACGCCCGGCCTGGCTGATCCGCTCCTGACAGCGGCCGGCCAGCAGCGCGCCGTGGCCCTGCAGCAAGTGCTGCGCAAACGCCCGGTTAGCGCCGTCTTCTCTACCGAAACCTCCCGCACCCGCGGTACCGTTGAGCCTCTGGCCACCGCCCGCAAGCTCACTATTTTACCCTACAATGCGCGCCAGCTGCCAGAACTGGCGGCCCGCATCCGGCAGGAGTATCCTGGCCAAACGGTGGTGGTGGTAGGCCATTCCAACACCATTCTGGAAACAGCCGAAGCCCTGGGTGCTACTAGGCCCGTGCCCACGGTAAAGGACAATGAGTATGATTACCTGCTGGAAGTAAAAATTCCGCGCGACGCAACCAAACCTCCTACCGCCACGGCCCGCCGGTTCGGGGCGGCCTCGCGCTAGGCATACGGTGGGGGCAAACCTGCCGGTTACACGCTAGCAACCGATTAGCAGTGCCGATGACGGTTTGGCATCCGCGCCACCCTAGTAAGGGTAGCCTGTTTTGTCTGCAACCCCACGGCGCTTTTTGGTTCTATTCACCACGTTTATTAGCACTCCTCTTTCCCCTTTCTTTTATGCGTATTGCTCATTTCCGCCGGGCATTCTGGCTGGCGGCCACTTTGCTGCCCGTGGTTCCGCTGGCGGCCTCGGCCCAAACCGCTGCCTCCTCCAAAATCGACTCCGTAGTTATTCGCAAAATCTATGACGAGGCCCTGGCCCGCGGCGAGAGCTACGAGAATTTGCGCCACCTCACGGGCCGCATTGGCGCCCGCCTGAGCGGCTCGCCCCAAGCGGAGCAGGCTGTGCAGTGGGGTAAATCGGTGATGGAAAAAATGGGCCTCGATAGGGTATACCTGCAGGAAGTGATGGTGCCGCACTGGGAGCGAGGTGCCAAGGAAAAAGCACAGGCCAGAGGCTCAAAAGGCAAAGGCGTGACCCTGAACGTGTGCGCGCTGGGCGGCTCCATTGGTACTAATGGCAAGCTGAAAGCCCAGGTAGTGGAAGTACAGAGCATGCAGGAGCTGGCCGCGCTGCCCGCCGAAAAAGTGAAAGGCAAGCTCGTATTCTTCAACCGCCCCATGAACCCGCTGTACATAGAAACCGGCCGGGCCTACGGCGAAGCCGGCGACCAACGCCGCAGCGGTGCCGTGGAGGCTGCCAAGCGAGGCGCAGTAGGTGCCCTCGTGCGGAGCCTTACCCTGGCCCACGACGACTTTCCGCACACCGGCATGATGAGCTACAGCGACCAGGTAAGCAAAGTACCCGCCGCCGCCCTCAGCACCAACAGCGCCGATGAGCTAAGCCAGCTGCTCAAAGCCGATAACAACCTAACGGTGGAGCTTGAAATGAGCTGCCAGACGTTGCCGGAAGTAAAAAGCTACAATGTGGTGGGCGAAATTAAGGGCTCGAAATACCCTGATGAGATTATAGCCATTGGCGGCCACCTCGATTCCTGGGACTTGGGCCAAGGCGCCCACGACGACGGCACGGGCTGCACCCAAAGCATGGAAGTGCTCCGCTTGCTGAAAGCCTCGGGCCTGCGGCCGGAGCGCACCATTCGGGCCGTGCTGTTTATGAACGAAGAAAACGGCGTGCGCGGCGGCAACAAATACGCCGAGCTGGCCAAAGCCGCCGGCGAAAAGCACTTGGCCGCCATTGAGTCGGATGGGGGAGGCTTCACGCCCCGCGGCTTTAACATTGAGGCCGACCCCGCCACCGTGCGCAAAGTGCAGCAGTGGCAGCCGCTGCTCCAGCCTTACGGCAGCACCGAATTCGGTCCCGGCCACGCGGGCACCGATATCGGCCCATTAAAGGGGCAAGCCAAAGCCCTCATCGGCTTTGAGTGTGACTCGCAGCGCTACTTCGATATCCACCACACTGCCGCCGATACCTTTGACAAAGTAAACCGCCGCGAGCTTGAACTAGGCGGCGCGAGCATGGCCGCCCTGGTGTATCTGCTCAGCAAGTACGGTCTCTAAGCCTCCTTAACGCCCGCAGTGCCTGCTTGCAACTAACGCGCGAATCGGGCAGTATACAGAAAGAGCTCCGTTTTACTGAACGTCGTGGTGAAAGCCAACTGACTCAGTAAAACGGAGCTCTTTCTGTATACTATCACCAAATGGGCCCCCGATGCCCCGGCAGTATGGAGCTGTATCTGATAGCGTTGCTAGCCCCCGAACCCATCAAAAGCGAGGTTTGGGCACTGAAGCAGGAGGTGCAGCGGCGTACCGGCAGCCGCAATGCCACGCGGTTGCCGCCGCATATTACCCTAGTGCCACCGTTGCGCCAACCGCCCGAGTTTGAGGCGCAGTCCGCAGCCGCCTTACGCACCTTTGCTGCCACGCAGGCCGCCTGCCCGCTTCATCTGCATGATTTCGCTTGGTTTCAGAACCGTACCCTGTACGTGCGGGTGATAGAGCAGGAGCCACTGCAGCAGCTGCACGCGGCGCTTTACCGGTGGTGCGCGGTGCATCTGCCCACAGTGCCTAAAGAAACGCGCCCATTTGTGCCCCACATGACCCTAGCCACCCGTGACCTGCCGCCCAACATGGTTCCGGAGCTGCGTCAAGATTTTGCAAGCCGCACGTACCGAGCCAGCGCGGAGCTGCGTGAACTGGTGCTGTACCGGCACGATGGCCGGGTGTGGCAGGAGCGGGAACTTGTGCGTTTAGGCGAGCCAACGCCACCTGCCTAGGTGCTCCTGTTGCTTTACCCCATGCAGAGTACTAGGAGCCTTTCTACCGGAAACCGCGCACGAAAAAGCCTGGCGCTCCTTGCGGGGTGCCAGGCTTTTTTAATACAACTGAACGCGGAATTACTCAGCGCTTACGTTTTTCTTTGGGCGGCCTGGGCGCTTGCCGGTGGCGCTCACGGCGCGGGGCTTACGCTCTTTCTTTTCAATCCGATAGCCGGGCTCCAGCATCGCATTCAGCTCCGTAATCATCTCAGTAACTTTTACTACTTGCTTCCGAATTTGAGTTAGAACTGCATCATTCTCCTCGGCATTCGCCAGAATTTGTTGCAGCTTATTTAGGTCAGCAGTTGCCATGATTTAGTATTTTAATTTATTAGTAAATGAAATTCGGGTCAAAGATGCAGGAATATTTCAGTAGACCAAGCACTAATGCTTGTTGATAGAAAATTATTTGTTTTCTATCTAGTTTCATAAACTACTGAGGTAACCAATACTGATTTTATTTCCAACAAGTACGTGTTTTTTATTTCTGGTACGAGGTAATGTCGTATTTGTTGAAGAATAAATGAAAATAAGTGCAACAAAAAGAATTGAGGTAAACACCTGCTAGTAATATGCAGTGATAATACCTGTTAATAACGGCTTTAGTTCAGGGATTTATCAAGCGGTTTACTAATTGCCTATCAGTGCCTTATAGTGTTATATAAAACAGGAGCGACCTTCAAAAAATCAGAAAGCCGCTCCTGTTGTTACCTATAATAATCAGATTAGTTCTGTTCCAGAATTTGGAAAAGTTCATCCAATTTTGGGGTCAGAATAATTTCAGTGCGGCGGTTTAGCGCTTTATTGGTTTGGGAATCGTTTTGTGCAACCGGAACATATTCAGCCCGGCCGGAAGGCGTTACCTGGGAAGCTGGCAACCCACCCTGCGTCAGAATACGCGTGATTTCAGTGGCTCGCAATACGCTCAGGTCCCAGTTGTCGCGCATGCCGGCGGTGCCTTTCGCAATGGGTACATTATCGGTATGGCCCTCTACCAGCACATTTACATCTTGGTTGCCTTTTAGGGCGGTAGCTAATTTGCTAAGCGCTTCCTGGCCCTTGGGATCTACTTTCGTCGAGCCAGATTTAAATAGCAATTGCTCGGAAAGCGATACATACACTTTTCCGTTTTTTACATTTACCTGCAGGTCCTGAGCATTAAATCCTAGAAGTGCATCGCCCACTTTTTTACGCAACGCTTTTACTGCGGCATCTTTCTGGTCGAGGATGCGCTGCATATCGGCAATGCGCTGTTCTTTGCCGCGCAAATCAGCCGATAGTTGCGAGTTCTCCTGCTGCGCTCCGCTCAGGCTGGCATTTAATTGACTTACCTGCTGGTTTTTGGTAAGCAAACTAGTGCGCAGTGTTTCTTCGTTGCGCGCCTTTTCCTCTTGCAAAGCATTTTTTTCGGCCTGCAGTTGGTCCCGGGAGCGGGAAGTATCCGTCAGTTGAGTTTGCAAGGCTGTGTACTTTTTCTGCGATACGCACCCCGTGGTACTTAGCAAAAAACTTACACCGCACACCGAAGCAAGTACGGGCGAAAATTGAAAATATTTCATGTGAAAAATAGTAAGCAAAAGGTAAAGTACCCGTACAACGAAGCACATCCGTTGCGAGTTACGGTACTAGCTGGCAAACCCGCATAGGCAGAAACAAGCAGCCAGGTAATCGGCAGTTTCTTGTACCTTCGATACGCAAGATTTTTCTTTTTATAGCTCGGTTGGGTTTGCGTTTGATTTTTACATTACTGGTCGTGGCACTAGGCTGCGGCGGGCTCGGAAGCGGTGACGCGGTGGCAGGTACTAGCCCCGCAGAGCCGTCAAGCCGATACTGGGTTACCTTCCGGGATAAAGCGGGCCAGCAGTTGCAGCCGGCAACCTACTTCAGCGCCCCAGCTCAGGCCCGGCGCCGGCGTCAGCACCTGCCCGCCTCTGATAGCACCGACCTTCCGGTGCGCCCCGACTACGTCGCCCGCGTGCAGGCCCTGTCGGATACCATTACCTTGGTTAGCCGTTGGTTTAACGCCGTTTCCTGCCGGGCCACACCTGCTCAGGCAGCTGCCTTGCGGCAGGTACCGGGCATCCGGAGCGTGACGGCTTGGCCGCAAGCAGATTTGGTGGTGGCGGCGCGGCCCCGCTCTTCATCTGATAAAATTAGGCCGCTGACTGCGTCCGACCGTTCGTTGGCCCGGCGGCAAACGGCCAGCTTAGGCGCTAGCTCGTTTCAACAGGCTGGCCTGGATGGGCGCGGGCTGCGCATTGCCATTTTCGATGTGGGTTTTACCGGCACCGACCGCCACGCTGCTTTTGCGCACTTGCGGCGGCGCAATGCCATTGTCGCTACCTATGATTTTCTGCACAACCGGCCCGATGTGTACCGCGGGGGAAGTCACGGCACCGAAGTTCTGTCCTGCATAGCTGGTCGCCTGCCTGATAGTACCCATTTGGGCCTGGCCACCGGAGCCGAGTTTCTGCTGGCACGTACTGAGCAGATGTACCGGGAAAAGTACGCCGAGGAAGAAGCCTGGCTAGCCGCTGCCGAGTGGGCCGACCGCAACGGCGCCGACATCATCAACTCCTCCTTGGGCTACACCGCCCGGCGCTATTTTCCGGAGCAGATGAATGGGCACACCAGCTTGGTGGCGCGGGCCGCTGAGTTGGCCGTGCGCAAAGGTATGTTGGTGGTAAACGCGGCCGGCAACGATGGGGAAGACCCGCAGTGGCGCATTGTGGGCACGCCCGCCGATGGCGACTCTGTGCTGGCCGTAGGCGGGGTAGCCCCGGATACCTATCTGCACCTCGATTTCAGTAGCTACGGGCCTGCTTCCGGCAAGCGGCTAAAGCCCAACGTAGCCGCGTTTGGAGTTGTTATTGCGGCCACACCAGGCGGCGGCTACGAGCGCACCGAAGGAACCTCATTTGCCAGTCCGTTAGTGGCGGGTTTTGCGGCATGTGTCTGGCAGCAGCAGCGCGAGCTTACGGCCATGCAGCTATTCGAGAAGCTACAGAAGTCGGCGCGGCTTTATCCGTATTATGACTACGCCCACGGCTACGGTATACCGCGCGCTTCCTTTTTTACTACGCCGCCGGCTGCCGCGCCGGTTTCCTTTGATATGGTGAAGCAGGATACAATGCTGGCTGTTATCATTCGGCCAGAGGCGGCGCACATACCGGCCCGCACGCTGCCTTTAGTTGCTGATTCAACTCAGGCTACCAAAGCCCTCAAAGCGGTGGCTGCCGTAGGGCAGGAGCCGACCCGGCCCGTCATCGCCCTGCAACCCGAGGCTGAAACCAGCACTTCCCCCACACAGTATCTGTACTGGCAGTTACTTGACAAAAACGGAGTGTTGCGTCAGTATGAGGTGCTGGAGGTGCAGCAGCGTGCGGTGTTGCAGGTCCCGTTGCGCCGCTTGCTTCCGGGCTACGCCGTTCGGGTGCATTACCGCGGGTACACGCATACTTATTTAGCCCCATGAGGCAGTCTTTTATACCCTCGGCGCTGCTGCTAGCCCTGGTAGCGGCTGCAACCCCCTCGGCCCAAGCCCAGCGGGTGGTGCTCCGCGAAGTTCCGGCTACCGATTCCGCCCAAGTGAAGTACGGGCCTAACCGCGCCTTTTTCCGGCATGTGTATGTGGGCTATACCCCCGTGGTGGGTAGGGCCAGCGGCCCCGGCGCCGATTTGCACTACTTGCAGTCGGCGGAGTTTGTGCTTGGCGTGCGCCACAAGTACCGGCTAACCCGGGGGCTGGCCGCGGGCTTTGATCTGCGCCTGGCCCGGCTAGGGTATCATTTGCAGCAAACCGATACGAAACTGCTGCCAACATCCGCGCAGCATCATTCTGAGTCGTTGAACCTTACGCAGCTGCACCTGGAGCCGTACGTGCGCTTTGGCTACGGCCGGCGCGGCAACGTAATCGGGCACTACCTCGACCTGAGCGCGTGGGGCGGCTATGCTCTGGGCGCGTCGCATCACTATGAAGACCGGCCTGGCACCGGCGGGGGTAAGCGCACCATCGTAACGGAGAAAAGCCTCGACTACGTGCGCCGCTGGCCGTATGGGCTGGGTGCGCGCCTTGGTGCCGGCCGCTACGCCGCCACTGCCCGCTACCGGCTTTCTGATACTTTTACCTCTGGTGCCAATCCAACTTTCCCGGAGCTGCCTCGGTGGCTGGTGGGGTTTGAGCTAGGCCTGTTCTAACGCCAAAGCATTCTCCATTAACACTACGTAGTATTTTGCCTTTACCGTAGCAGCCGCAGGCAGGGCGCGGAGGCTTGGTATTCAGGTTTAATTTCCTTTATTACTGCACAACCTGCAGCGCGTTTTTGCGGTACACGACATCACTACCGCATTTTGGTAGGAAATCACCGGAATAGGATGCCTTATTCCGGGGCGTCGGTAGGTTTTGTATTTTGCCGAACTCAATTGAAGATGGCTGACTCCTCTTACATGAAAAAGTTTTTACTCCCCGCCTTCGGGGCTTGTTTCCTACTTCAGCTTTCGGGCTGTATTACCACCGAGCGCGAGGTAGGAACCTCCAAAAATTCGGACCGCGTATTTACGCCTACCCCTGAAGCCAACCGTGGCCGCGTGACCTCGCGCACAGTACTGCGGACGGTGAATGCCACTCGTAACTTCTCCAATACCAAGTCAAAAGACAACTTTGTGTTGCAGCTGCGCGGTACCAAAATAGCAACTTCGCAGGCCTATTTCATGATCATCAGTAGCGCTGGCGACACGCTGCGCAAAGAGATTATTCCGGCTACCGCACTTATTAATGAGCGCGATCTGCAGGACCCACAGACGGCTGCGGTGCGGGATAAGGAAATTGCCATTCTGCAGGGGATGAACAGCTTCTTCCGCGAAGACCGGTTTGTGCAGCCCGCCGTGCCCCGCTCGGCTACCCAGCCTGAGAATGTCGATGCGGAGTCTTGGAACTCAGTGCGCGAAGACAACCGCGCCGTAGGCTTCGACTACACTTCCACCGATGGGCGGGAGCGGCGGTTAGCTTATTCCAAGAAGCTAGGCCGGGCCGTAGTAATTGCGGAATAAGCCTTCCGTTTCAAGCCATCTTATAAAGAAAGAGCCGACTACTATGTAGCAGTCGGCTCTTTTTCTATTTCCAAAGAGTGCAAAAGAGGGGAGTGCGCTTTGAGGCGGTATGGGTAGGGTAAGTACAGTTGCGTGTAGCCAGCTATGGTGGACAGAAGAAAAGGAGCAGGGTCTCCGAGCCTGCTCCTTTTCCTGTACTCCAACTCACCGGGGCAAACCTACGAGGTGGTACATGAGCAAAGTATGAAGAACAGCATGCTTGCTGCAGTCCCTTTTGTTTACTAGGCACGCTCGGCTCAGGAAGCCACTACCGGCAGCCAACCAGTGCGGCCATTGGGCTGGCGTACCAGCCGGAAACCACCAAACTCACCCAACACGGCTACGTTGGTTTGCGCGGGTAGGGCTGCAATGGTTAGGGAATTAGCAAAGGGGCGGGCTCGCAAATCGGCAGGTGCCAGGAGGTTTTCGCTGCGCAAA
This sequence comes from Hymenobacter seoulensis, assembly GCF_054780535.1. Classification (NCBI taxonomy): domain Bacteria; kingdom Pseudomonadati; phylum Bacteroidota; class Cytophagia; order Cytophagales; family Hymenobacteraceae; genus Hymenobacter; species Hymenobacter seoulensis. Next base: position 429,158 of record NZ_BAAGWD010000001.1, on the reverse strand, counting down.
GGGGTAGCAGTAAGCACCGCTTTGGCGGGCACGAAGCCTGTGCCACCGGCCGGCAGCTGTACCCGCAGCCACTCGGCAGTGGCGCCCAGCACTAGCAGCGGGGTTGGGCGGGTGGTGGTAGCGGCCGCTACGCCAGCCGCGGCTGGGGTGCGGCGCAGCGTCAGGCGCGATTCTTTAGCCCGTACCCACTGGCCCAGGCGCGTAGGCAATACCTTAGGGGCAGGCAACAACGCATCAGGGCGGCGCACAAATGGGAAGGGGTCCACGGCGCCGTTGCGGTACACGCCAAAATGCAGATGCGGCGCGGTGGTGCGGGCGTTCCCGGTATTGCCTACCAGGCCCAGCGTATCGCCGGGCTTCACGCGCTGACCGGGTTGCACTAGTTGCTTATCGAGGTGGGCATAGTACAGATGCTGACCGTGGTCGGTATCGGCCAGCCATACCACGCGGCCACCTAGCGGAGTTTCATTTACCCGCGTGATGTAGCCGTTGGCTGCTGCAATGGCGGGCGTTCCTCGCTGGGCAAAAATATCAATGCCTTCGTGCCGGCGGGCACCACCGTCGCGGGCCATTCCCCAGAAGGAGCCTACCGCCACGTCGTTTTTGCCTTTCACCGGAAAGCCCAGACTAGGCTCCCTCCGGATGCGAAGGGTGTAGCGGCCACCGCGCAAGAGCTCGGGCTGCACCCGTAGTATATGCTGGCGGTCAGCTTCGGCAACATAGCGGAAGGAGAGCGCCGCGGTATCGGCGGCAGCCAGGTGGCGAGGGGCTGCGCGGTCGGGACTTAGCTCGTAGGCATCAATAAAAACCTTGGGCGCTTGCGTACCCGGAGCCAGCACCAGACTGATATGAATGGTTTCGCCGGTTCGGACGGGGTAGCGCAGGCCCGTGGCTACGGCTCGGTCAGCGGGAAAAAAGCCGCTTTCCTGAAATGGAAGCTTTACCACCAACGAGTCGCGCAGGGCCTGGTCGGCGGCCCGGAGCCAGTCGCGGCCCAGCGCGGTTTCGGCTAGGCCGGCTTGTTTCAGCTTGCGGGCGTAGGCCTCATGTGGGGTGGATTTCTGAAAAACGGCCTGTAGCGTCTGGCTTTGACTACAAGCAGTAAGAAATAGGACGAAAAAAACGGCCGGCAGAGCGCGGAAGCGGAGCAGCATGGATGGGGGCTAGGGTATCAGGAAGTCGTAATAGGATAAACCCCAGTTAGAGGCTAGTAGTTCGATGTAAGTACAGGTACTAAACTGCAGCGCTGGCCTAGGCATCGGGTATAGCCAAAGTGGCGCGGTGATTCCAGCACGCCTTCTAGCTAACCGAATTGCCCTAGGCCAACGCATGGCCTCAACCTGCCTTCGGTTACCTTTACACGCTCCTACCCAACTTTACTACCCCCAATGCTGCACCTAACCGAATGCCCGCGTGATGCCATGCAAGGCTGGCCTACGTTTATTCCTACCGAGCAGAAAGTTGCCTACCTCACCCAATTGCTGCACGTCGGCTTCGATACGCTTGATTTTGGCTCCTTCGTTTCGCCCAAAGCTATTCCACAGCTGGCCGACACAGCCGAGGTGCTGGCAGGACTGGATGTATCTCAAACGAAAACCAAGCTGCTGGCTATTGTAGCCAATCTGCGCGGAGCTGAAACCGCCGCCCAGTATGCTCAGATTCAGTATATCGGCTTCCCGCTTTCGGTTTCCGAAACTTTTCAGCAGCGCAACACCAACAAAGGCATTGCCCAGGCTCTCGATGACGTGGCCCGCATGCAAGAGTTGTGTGCCCGCAGCGGGCAGCAGCAGGTGGTGTACCTGAGTATGGGCTTCGGCAACCCCTACGGCGACGCCTGGAGTCCGGCTGTGCTCGGCGAGTTCACCCAGAAGCTTGCTGACCTAGGCGTAGGTATTGTGGCTTTGTCCGACACCATTGGGGTTTCCACGCCGGCTACCATTGGCCCGGCCTTTCGGGAGCTGACGGCTGCTTTTTCCACTATTCGCTTCGGGGCTCACCTGCACACTACCCCGGCTACCTGGCGCGAGAAGGTGCAGGCGGCCTACGAGGCCGGCTGCCGACACTTTGATGGCGCTTTGGGCGGCTACGGCGGCTGTCCCATGGCGACCGATGAGCTGACCGGCAACATGCCCACTGAGCGCCTCCTGGAATTTGCCGCGGAGCAGGGGGTAGGGCCAGATCTGAATCAAGAGGCACTTGCTGAGGCCATGAGGCTAAACCAGCGCATTTTTATGGGCCATTAGGCTTACTTTGTAATGACGCGCTCGGGAAAGTATTTGTGAAGTGCTAGGCTTCACTACACGGCGCGCCCCGACTTTTACTTCTGCTTACTATGCCAGCCCCTCAAGTCGACTTGTTTATTCCTTGCTTTGTAGACCAACTCTTTCCGCACACAGCCATGAACATGGTGAAAGTGCTGGAGTCGGTGGGCTGCGAGGTGCATTACAATGCCAACCAAACCTGCTGCGGCCAGCCAGCCTACAATGCCGGTTATAAAGAGCAGAGCTGTGAGGTAGCCCGCAAATTTCTCGATGATTTCCCGACCGCGCAGGAGCGCTACATTGTAAGCCCTTCTGCTTCCTGCGTTGGCATGGTACGCAACACCTACGCCGATTTATTTGAAGGTACCCCCGATTCGGGTCGTTACCACGGCGTGCAGCGCCGCGCCTTTGAGCTTACCGAGTTTCTGGTGGATGTGCTAGGTATTACGTCCATCCCAAAGGCCAGCCTCACTGGCAAATACACCTACCACGATTCCTGTTCGGCCTTGCGCGAGTGCGGCATCCGGGAGGCTCCGCGCCAACTGCTTGATGCTATCAGCGGCTTAGAGCGCCTTGAAATGGCCGAAACCGAAACCTGCTGCGGCTTTGGTGGTACCTTCGCCGTGAAGTTCGAAGCCATTTCCGTGGCCATGGCCGAGCAAAAAGTGGAGCATGCCCTGGCCACCGGTGCCGACTACCTCATCAGCACCGATACGAGCTGCCTCATGCACCTAGACGCTTACATCCGCCGTGAGAAAAAGCCCATCAAAACCCTGCACGTAGCCGATGTGCTAGCTAGTGGGTGGTAACGTGTTACCAAGCTATAGTATGTGGATGCAAGCAGTATGCTGGCTTGGGTTTACCCTAGCCCTACTTTCCTGTCAAACCGAATCAAATCAAGACACTCAGGTTAATAAGAGGGCTGACGCGCTACCCAACCCCAAACAGGAAATATTTACCCGGAACAAACAGTTTATCTATCAGGTGAGCCATTTTGAAGGCCCTCGTGAAGTTGTAGATGACACGGTGATGCTGACTTCTACCGGCACCGTTTGGAAAATGGACTCCACGCAGAAGGAGATAGGGTGGAGCAGTGAAACCAAAGGTACCACAAGTAGCACCGGTGTAGAGGAAAGCGCAAGCGGCGTCTGGATACATCCGCCACGCTTTAATCAATATGCTATTTTGGAACTGAGTCCCTTCCCGGAAATACGGCAGCCGTTTAAAGTAGGGCAGGAGTGGGACTGGGAGCTGAGCGTGGGCTCGCACTGGTCGAACCCCGCCTGGGCAGTATGGGAAGGTGAAATGGTGGTGAAAACTCATTACACAGCCGTTGGCGAGCAAATAAGCACTACCCCTCTTGGACAGCTGAAGTGTGAGAAGGTAACGGCCATTTCCCGTTGCCGGGCGGGTACGGCTAGTCTGACTTTGCTGTTCCATCCGCAGTACGGTTTCGTTGAGCTTGATTACGTGAATATTGATGCCCGACGGATGAGGTTCCAGTTGCTGTCAGTGGGTATCCAAAATGAGTTTAATGGAGGCGCTTACTTTGGCCGACAATAAACCTGAATTAAATACAAAAGCACCGGCCGGCCCCATGTGGGGCCGGCCGGTGCTTTTAGATAATGCTTACTTAAGTTACAGCAGCTTTCCGATGCGCTCTTTTAAGCTCTCGGAGCCTTCTACCAGTGGTAAGCGCACGGCATCGGTGCACAGGCCTTGGGCGGCTAGGGCAGCTTTTACGCCAACGGGGTTGCTTTCCTCATACATCAGCGGGTTAAGGTCCGAGAACCCAAAAAGCAGTTCGCTGGCCGCTTTGAAGTCGCCGTTGAGGGCGTGGCGGGTCATGTCGGAGAAGCGGCGCGGGAAGGCATTGGCCAGCACCGAGATGATGCCTACGCTGCCGAAGCTGATAAGTGAAGTCGTCATCATATCATCTCCTGAAATCAGCAGGAAATCATCGGGTTTGGCGGCAGCAATGGCAATGCACTGCTCCAGGTTGCCGCTGGCTTCCTTGATACCAATGATGTTGGGGTGCGTGGCCAGCTCCAGCGTGGTAGCGGCCGTGAGGTTGGAGGCCGTGCGGCCGGGCACGTTGTACAAAATTACCGGCACCGGCGAGGCATCCGCAATCAGGCGGTAGTGGGCAATGATGCCGCGCTGGCTGGGCTTGTTGTAGTAAGGGCTGGCCGAAAGCAGCGCATCAACGCCGTTGAGGTCGGTTTGCTGAATGGTGCGCACTACGGCCGCCGTGTCGTTGCCCCCAATGCCGTATACCAGCGGCACGCGGCCGGCTGTATGCTCCTTGGCAACGCGCAGAATTTCTGCTTTCTCTTCGGTGGTGAGGGTAGGCGACTCGGCAGTAGTGCCGTTGATGACGAGGTATTCTACCCCACCTTCCAGGGTAAAGTCGATGAGGCGGCGCAGGGCCGGGTAGTCTACGGCGCGGTCGGGGGTAGGAGTAAAAGGAGTAACGAGAGCTACGCCAGTGCCACGGAGTTTGTCCATGCGGGAAATTAGCGGTTGATTTGTAGGAGGGAAGACCCGCAGCGAAGGTACAATGCCCGCGGCGAAGGTCAGCCCGTTTCTTTCAAAAGTACGGCATACCCTAGCCGGCCGCGTTATCTCCGTTCATGAAGCTTACCCATTACCCGTTGCTAGCGGCTGCCACCCTAGTAACTCTCGGCGCGCTGCCTGCTTGCAACGACGCCAAAAACGCTACCGCCGCCGAAACGGCCGCCAGCTCCACTGCCATTGCCGCTGACTCGGCCTCCACGGCTACTATCACCACGGCGGGCACGGCTACGGCTGCTAACACGGGCAACACCGGTAGCCCCGCCACCATTCCGGCCGATAAGCGCGCGGATGCCGCCGCCATTCTGGCCCGGCCGCAGGTGCCCATCCTGTGCTACCACCAGATTCGGGACTGGCGCGCCAAGGACTCGAAAGGCGCCAAAGATTACATTGTGCCCGTTGAGAAATTCAAGGAGCAGATCAAAATGCTGGCTGACTCTGGGTACCACACCATCCTGCCCGATCAGCTATATGCTTACCTGACTACCGGCGCGCCCCTGCCCAGTAAGCCCGTTATGCTGACCTTCGACGACACCGACCTCGACCAGTTCACCGTAGCCCGCCCCACCCTGGATAAGTATGGCTTCAAGGCCGTGTACTTTATCATGACGGTGAGCCTAGGCCGCCCGAACTACATGAGCAAGGCGCAGGTAAAGCAGCTTTCGGATGAAGGCAACGTTATCGGCTCGCATACCTGGGACCACCACAACGTGAAAAAGTACCAGGGCAATGATTGGGTAACGCAGATTGAGAAGCCCACTAAGCAGCTGGAAGAAATTACGGGTAAGAAAATCAATTACTTCGCTTACCCCTTCGGCCTCTGGAATCCCGAGGCAATTCCGGAGCTGAAGAAGCGCGGCATGGACGCTGCCTTCGTGCTGGCCGAAAAGCGCGACCAGCAGGATCCGCTCTTCACTATCCGGCGCATTATTGCCAGCGGCTACTGGACTCCCCGCACCTTGCACAACAACATGGTGCAGAGCTTCTAGCCTCGTTTTCTTCTTAAACCAAGCGGCCCCACCCGATATAGTATCGGGTGGGGCCGCTTGGTTTATACTGGACGTTGCGCACAAAAAAGCTGCTAGGCTAATGGACAGGGGTAACCGAAACTACTTCGTTGTTGGTGGAAGGCAGGCCGAAAATCAGGGCCTTAATCTCGGGGTAAGTGTGGGTCAGATACTGCGCTTGTATTTGGAGAGCCTGCTTCGGTTTAGAAGGGGCCATCAGGATAATAGGCTTGCTATTGAACTCAGCCCGCTCGGCCAGCTGCATGCGCAGTGTTTTGTATTTCTGGATGGCCTGATCAGCAGGGCCTGCTCCGGAGCTCAAATAGTCGGCGGCAATCCACTCGGTGTAGGCTGCGCCGGGGAAATAGGCGGCTACGGAATCGGGGCGGGGAGGCGTCCAGACCCATACGGCGCTGGTATCGCCGGAGGCCCGAAAGTTGCTTACCAGCTGTTGCCAGGCAGTGCGGTAAGCCGTGGGGGTAGTAGCCTGAAGAATCGGCCGAAGTAGTATGGGCCGGTTGCGCTCCCGAAGTTTAGCTACGCTCTGCTGCCAGACTGCCCGCGCATCTTTGCCGTTTTGTACCTCCCAGCTCAGCATCGGTAAGCTGCCCTGCGCATCAAGTTTCTCTAGCGTTGCCAGATCTACTTGCGGCGGACTACTTGGTGCGAGCCGAACTTCTACTACTTCAGGAGCGGTGCTGGCCGTTGACTGGGCTGGTGGGGCTAGGGAGGCAGGCCACATAGTAGAAGCCGGCGAGGCAGCCATACCCACACGCACCTTGCCAACTCCCGTCCGAACCCAGATAAGGGCATCGGAGGGGGAGGTTTGACGTAGCCAGAAGCCTAGTCCGAGGCTAATGAGGGAGTGGGTAGTGAACAGAAAAAAGGCAATGAAAACGGCTGCCGTCCGGAGGCGGGGTAGTAATTGGTTTGCCCGCTCCGTAACCAGTTGCTCGGCCTTCAGCAAAAGCCAGCGCCAACGGCGGCGGGAGGTAGCTAAATCAACGAGGCGTTGCAGCAGATCATGCTGCGCCATAAGCACCGAGGCCAGCAGAATACCCGCATTCGACATGGCAATGGCCATCATCAGCAGGGCGTATGGCGTTTGGGTAACGTAGTGCGCGTAGCGCGCAGCCGCCACGGATAAGCCCGCCAGCAACAGATTGGGCAAGCTCAGCTGCCACTCATTGCCAGTGCGGCCTTCCTTAGGCGTTGGAATGTAGGGCACGCACACCCGCAGCAGGGTGTACACCAGGCCCAGGCAATAAATCCACCACGTACCAATGCGCAGGAACCCGCCGGCCAGGTGTAGGCCGGCTTCCTGGGGCTCGCGCAGCCAGCGCTGGGCATTGTAGCGGATCAGCAACGAAATCATCAGCACCGGCGTGAGGTGCAGCGCAAACTGGGGCAATGATAAGTGCCAGGGAAACTCTATCAGCACCAACGAGGCAATGGGCACCCCAATATCAATCAGGGTAACCACTCCGGAAAAGAAGTACAGCGGCAGTGTGAGGTAGTGAAGCTTCTGGCGCCAGGTAAAGCGCGTAAACAGGCGCGGGTACACATGCAGCAGTAGCTCAAAGCTGCCGCGGGCCCATTTTAGCTGTTGGGCAAAGTAGGCAGCCAGGGAGGAAGGTACTAGGCCCCGGCTTACAATCACCGGCACGTACACTGATTTCCAGCCTTGGGCATGCAGGCGCATGGCCGTATGCATATCTTCCGTTAGGCCGGCGGCGTGGCCCCCAATGCTGTCGAGGGCAGTGCGGCGGAAGGTACAGTTTGCCCCAATGGCCTGGGCGGTGTTGTAGCTGTTCATGCCCATCATCAGAGGGCCGTAGAAATGGTAGGTCTGCTCAGCCGCACCCAACGCAACCAGGCTTTCGTGCTGATTACCGTAGGCCTGCACTACCTGAGCGTACCCCACTTCCGGATCAGCGAAGTACGGCACTACCTTGTCCAGGAAATCGGGGGTAGGAACATGGTCGGGGTCGAGGACTACGCACAGCTCACCAGTGGCTTGTCGCAGAGCATTATTGATGTTGCCGGCTTTGGCATCTACCTTCACCTGGCGCGTAACGTGCACCACGCCCAGCGTAGCACACACCTCACGCAGATACGGGTCGTTGCCTTCGTCGCAGAGGTAGCTGGTGTGCGGGTACGTGATGGCCTGCATGGCCGTGAGCGTGCGCACAATCATTTCGCGCGGCTCGCCGGGGCAGGCAGTCGTGAGTATATCAACGGTGTATACATGATCCGGCTGGGCCGGCGCCACGGGCTCACTTACCTGCACGTAGTGGTACCACTCGTGCAGCATACGCAGCAGCTTGAAGCCCAACGAAACCGTCAGGAGCCAGAACAGGGGCGGATACCCGATGTGGTCGGAATCGGCAAACCACCACACAAAATGAATAGTCAGCAGTAATCCAATAACTACCAATACCCGCATCTGCGGTACCCGTCCAGCCAGGGCGTGCCCAACGGGTTTTGTAAGCAGTGCGTCGGCTTTCTGTCGCTTGGCTGGTGCTTTTGCGTCTGCGGCAATAGGTAGTTCAGGCGGCATCATAGCGTGTGTGGACTATGAAAAAGGGAGGGGCGTGGGCAAAAACAGAGGCGTAATCAAAGGCAACTAAGTAGAACTTAGATTACGATGGTAATGCACGTTAAGGCAATCATATCATACCAATGGTACAACAAATTTATAGAAAATATTAACTTTTTTATTTTTATTATGCAATTCGATTCGAGGCCTTACTTACCCTTATCAATGCTTCTTCGCTACTCTTCTATCCTCTTCTGGCTTCTTAGTGGTGGCTTGCTTTCGTCCTGCCGAGAAACTGCCACCAACAGCTCTGCCAAGGCAGCGGCAACACCGCCGCCGGGCGTGGTGCCGGTTAAGATTGTGCAAACCAGTAAGGGCTACCAATTGCTACGGGGCGGCAAGCCCTACATAATAAAAGGCGCCGCTGGGCTGCAACAGATTGAGCGCATAAAGGAGCTAGGGGGCAACTCTTTGCGCCTGTACACCACTAATTACGCCGATGCCATTCTAGATAAAGCCCAGCAGCAGGGCCTGACGGTTATGTTGGGGGTGTGGATGAAGCCCGAGTATGAGGACTTCGATTACTTTGACCGAAAAGCCGTTCAGCAGCAGCAGCAGGAAATTCGGGAGCAGGTGCTGCGCTACCGCAACCATCCGGCCCTGCTGATGTGGAACGTAGGCAATGAGCTAGACAACCACACCAGCAACCCTCGGGCGTTTCAGGCGCTGAATGAGGTGGCGCGCATGATTCATGAGCTGGATCCCTACCATCCCGTCACAACTACCCTGACCAGCAACTTCAACATGGTGTCGGCGGTAGTAAACTTCTGCCCCGATCTGGATGTGCTGACCGTGAATATATTTGGGGGGCTGGATAAGTTAAAGGAGAAACTGCGCAAGGATAACTGGACGGGCCCTTATATAGTAGGTGAGTTTGGGGCGCGGGGCTGGTGGGAAGCGCCCAAAACCGCCTGGAAAGCGCCCCTCGACCAAAGCAGCCAGGTTAAAGCCGAGTACATGCGCACCCGCTTCGAGAAAAGCGTGAGGGGGGAGCCCGACTACTGCCTGGGGGCCTACGTTCTGTACTGGGGGCAGCGCTTCGAGCAGACGGATATGTGGTTCAGCCTGTTTAACACCAACGGCGAGAAAACGGCTATGGTGGACATGGTGCACTATTTATGGACCGGCAAATCTATGCCCAACCAAGCGCCCCGCCTGACAATGCTGCGGTTGGCTGGCCTAGCGCCCCGGCTTAGCACCTCTGTGCGGCCCGGCGCCAGCTACCTGGCCACCGTGCGGGCCCACGATCCGGAGGGCGACCCGCTGCGGCTGGAGTGGCAGGTGGTACCCGATGTAGACGAAAACTTCGTGCTGCCCCAGAACCGCACCGGCACTGAACCTCTGAAAGGCGCCATATTATCGGCCAAGGGCGAGCAGGCCCTCATTAAGGCACCCGCGAAAAAAGGTCCTTACCGCTTGCTGGTGACGGCCTATGATGGCCAGGGCAGTATTGCCACGCACAGTTACCCGTTCTATGTGGGCACGTTCACGAAGGAAGATTTAGAAATGCTGAAGGAAGGCAGCTTCAAGAAAAAAGCCGCCCTAGTACATACTAGCGCGGCTTTGTAAGCAAACGGTTGGGCCAGGCTTATTCGGTTTTTAGCCCGCCTTCTTTCAAAGCCTGAAAAGCACCGGCATTCACAACTTTCTGGAAGCCTTTCTCTTGCATGAGCACGGCGGCTTTACCGCTGCGGTTACCCGAGGCGCAATACAACACATAGGTTTGCTTGGGGTCAAGCAGGGCCACTTGCTGCGCAAAATCAGGCGCCCGGAAGTCGAGGTTGCGGGCGCCGGCTACGTGGCCGCTGGCAAACTCTTCGGGTGTGCGTACATCCAGCAGTACGGTGCCAGGCTGAGCTAGCTGCTGTTGCACTGCCGCCGGGGCCGTTACCGGAACTGCTTGCGCCGCCGGAGGGAGCAGCGCCCTGGACTGGTGTGCCGGCACCGGTTTGGCAGTACTAGGGGTAGTTTGGGCTGAAACCGTCAGCGAAGCAGTCAGCAGGCTTCCGAGAAAAAACAGACGTAGTAGCATAGCAGGGAGAAGTAGGTGACAGTCAATCGGTTTCAGGCGGAACAAGCGCCGCCCGAAAGTAGTTGCCCTGTTTGCTTAGAACAAGGAGCCTTGTTGGCCGGGCTTGGGCACTCTAGTGGGGGTAGCGGCCGAGGGGTTTGTGGCCACTGTGGGGCTAGTAGCAAGGGCCGGCTCCTGGGTGGCTGCTTCAGCCGAAGCATCAAAAGGCGTGGGGAGCATGGCCATCAGTTCATTTTCGCTGATGATGGGCACTTTCAGCTCCGTGGCTTTTTCGCGTTTGGCGGGCCCCATTTTGTCGCCGGCCACCAGGTAGCTGAGCTTCTTGCTGATGCTGCCGGTAATTTTGCCGCCGTTCTGCTGAATCAGGTATTGGAGCTCGTCGCGGCTGTGCTGCTCAAACACGCCCGAAAGCACAAACGTGAGGCCGGCCAGCCGGTCGCTTTGGGGCTGCGGGGCTTCGCCGGTGAGGGCGAGTTGCACGCCAGCCGCTCGCAGACCTTCAATCAACTGCTGATTCTGTGGCTCCTGAAACCACGCCGCCACCGACTCGGCAATGACGCCACCTACTTCGGGCACGGCTGCCAGCTCCGTGGCAGTAGCTGCCCCAATGGCCTCAATGGTACGGTAGTGCGCCGCCAGCTTCTCCGCCACCGTTTCGCCCACGTAGCGGATGCCCAGGCCAAACAGCACCCGATCAAAGGGAACCTGCCGGCTTTGCTCTAGACCCGCTACTAGGCGCTGCACCGATTTTTCGCCCATCCTATCCAGCTGGGCTAGCTCCGCGGCTTTGGCTGGCAAGCTGTACAGGCTGGCCGCGTCGGTTACGAGGCTCAGGTCGAAAAAGCGCCCCACTGTTTCGGCCCCTAAGCCGTCAATGTTCATGGCCTTGCGCGACACGAAGTGCTCTAGCTTGGCTTTGCGTTGCGGCGGGCAGCCCCGGTCGTTGGGACAGCGGAAGTGCGCCTCGCCCTCAGGCCGAATAAGTGGGGTGCCGCAGGCTGGGCAAGCTGTGGGGTACACAATGGGCCGGCTGTCGGCGGGGCGGCTGGCTACATCAACACCGGTAATCTTCGGAATGATTTCGCCGCCTTTTTCCACGAACACCAAGTCGCCGAGGCGTAGGTCGAGGGCCGCAATTTGGTTGGCGTTGTGCACGGAGGCGCGCTTTACCACGGTCCCGGCCAGCGGAACCGGGTCGAGGAGGGCGACGGGCGTCACGGCGCCGGTGCGGCCCACTTGGTACTGAATGGCGTTGAGACGGGTGCGGGCGGCCTCAGCGGGGTACTTATAGGCAATGGCCCAACGCGGACTTTTGGCCGTGAAGCCCAGCAGCTCCTGCTGCCGAAAATCATCTACCTTAATTACAATACCATCGGTAGCGACTGGGAGCGTAAAGCGCTTTTTGTCCCATTCGTGCACGAAATCCAGCACCTCTTCAATGGTGTTGCACAGCCGCCACGTGTCTGAAACGGGTAGGCCCCACGTGCTAAGTGCGGCCAGTGAGGCGCTGTGGGTCGGGAACATGCTGCGGCCCGGCATCAGGAAAGAGTAGGCGTAGAAGCGCAGCCGGCGCGCCGAAACCAAAGCCGAATCTTGGAGCTTGAGGGCGCCGCTAGCCGCGTTACGGGGGTTGGCCAGCAGGGCTTCGCCGTTGGCTTCGCGCTCTTGGTTTAGCTCCGCAAATACCGGCAGGGGCATAAATATCTCGCCGCGTACTTCAAATTCAGCGGGCTGCTGGGGGCCAGCTGGGCGCAGGTGCAGGGGCAGGTTCCGGATGGTGCGCACGTTGCTGGTTACCACGTCGCCGCGGGTGCCGTCGCCGCGCGTCACGCCTTGCGTCAGCTGGCCATCCTGGTAGGTTAGGCTCATGGCCACGCCATCAAACTTCAGCTCGCACACATAGGAAACGCCGGAGCCTTCGAGGCCGCGCCGCACGCGTTCATCAAACTCGCGCAGGTCAGCCTCGGAGTAGGTATTGCCCAGGCTCAGCATGGGGTAGCGGTGCTCTGCCGTGGGGAACTGCTTGGTGATGGTGCCGCCCACGCGCTGGGTGGGAGAGTTGGGGTGCGCAAATTCAGGATACTGCTTTTCCAGGGCACTGAGCTGGGCCAGCATATGGTCGAACTCCTGGTCCGACACCTCCGAAATATCGCGCTGGTAGTATTGGTAGTTCAGATGATGAAGCCGCTCGGTGAGGGCCGTAATCTGCTGCTGAATATCGGACATGAGAGAAACGCTAGGGCCCGCTGGGCCGGAAGGCACCGACGGGCAATGGTTCTGCAAGCTACGAATTGAAGCGGGGCCGAAGTTGCGCTTTGCCGCATTTTACTAGGTCCTATTCTGCTCCAAACCTCACCGTAAGCGGAAGGGATGCGCAAAAAAAAGCCCAGCCGCTCGGGCCAGGCTTTTACTAGGTATTATAAGAGGCTGAACCGACCTGAACCTTAGTTGTCGGCTACCAGCACGCCATCGGCCTCAAAATTAAGCTGCTGCTCGGGCTGGGTAATGGCGGCTATTTCCTGCTTGGTTTTGCCGGCATCCTGGGCGTAGTGGCGCAAGTCCTCTACGGGCACGGTTTCGCGGTGCGCCCATCCGTTAATGACTATCGTTTTGCCGGTTATATCCTTCGGAACGAAAAACGCATATTCCTTAAACCGCACGCGCATCTCCTTGCCTTCCGGAGTTTTCATGGTCAGCCAGCAGCCCTTAGCTTGGCACACGGCGTCGGCTTTCCCAATCAGCTTCACCTGCGCCGAGTCTTGCGTGCCGAGCACCGTATTGAGTGCCGAAAGCGGCTGGGCACCCTCGGCCGTGATGGCGGTACCGTAGGTTTTGCCGGTCAGCTGGACCGGGGCAGCGGTTTCAGAAGCGGTGGTGGCGGCAGTCGTGGTTTCAGTGGACGGCTGGCAGGCCGTGAACGAGAGCAGCAGGCTGGCTAGCGCAAGGGTTGGAAAGGATGACATAACAGGAAAGGCAAAAGGCAACGAAGGATTTACCTGCTCAACTTACGATTTTTTGCTTTTCTCTTTGGTGGGCATGGTTGGGCTGGCGGCCCCAGCGGCATTAATAGCCGTCAGCAGACGCACCTGCGCCAGTTTGCCCTTCTTGTCATAGATTTCCGTTTTCACTAGGCCCACCGCCGGCGAGTAGTAATCTACCACCTTCACCACGCTGCGCATCACCATATCGGCGCGGGCGGCCGTGGAGCTTTCGCGCTCAGCTTCTACTTTGTAGCACTGGAAGGTGCCGGCCGGGGTCGTAATGGTTTCGGTGCCCGTTACGCGGCGCTTGCGCACCATGGCGTGCACTTTGGCAATATCAACCGCCGTGCTGCTAACCTGTACGGAAACTCCTCCGCTGGGCAGCTCGCTCCCCACGGTCGGTTGGTTGGGCCAGGCCAGCGGCACTGGCTCAAAAACAAAGCGCCGGTCGCGGAAGGAGCGGAGGCTTTCCGGGTTCAGCTCCGAGAGGCCATCGGTAAAGCTAGTGTCCTGGCGGCACCGAAACGTGAGGTCCTGCAGGTGCAGCAGCTTTTGTTTAGTATCGTAGGTGCCGCTTTTCAGCAGCACGGTGGTAGTGGTAACGGTTTGCTTCTTGTTCTGCTCGGAGCCCAGACTGACCACGTGGTTGCGCAGGGTGCCTGCCGCTTTGCCATCGGCGTTCTGGAGTTGGTAAACCAGCTCCATTTTATCATAGAGGCCAAACGGGTGACCGCAGTCAATAACGGGGGCGGGAGTTTGGGCCAGGAGAGCCGGAGCGCTCAAGGCCAGCAGCAGGGTAGCCGGAATGGTAGGTGAAAACCGCATGCGGAAGGAAGTAAAAAACAGATCAGCCGTTGGTGGCTGCATACGCAAACTGTTGTGTTTAGATACTAGCCTGGCAGCTGAAACGAGCCCATATGGGCTGCTACGGTGTTCTTGCCAGCAGCTTGCTGTAACTTGCCCCGGGGTTGGCCGTTTGCAGCAGGGTAGTGGCCGGGCTTGGTAGCTAAGCATGAGCTAGCAACTACCGGGCCCATTCCCTGCTTTCGGGCCAGCCGCTACATAAGGTTATTATTCACTACTAGCATACTCTCCTGATGCCAGAACAACCTACTTCCTGGGCCGATACGGCCGCTTCCTTGCTATCCAAACTTTCCGGCGGCGTAGAGCTAGCCCTCAATTTCGAGCAGATGGAGCTGCAAGTGCCCAACCCGCAGCATCCGAACACGCCCACCACGTGGCGCCTGAATGGCTCACTGCGCATTCGTACCCGGGGCGAAAACCCGCCGTCAGGTACTTTGCCTCCCGCAACGCCTGGCAACCTTGGCTAAGGGCCTGGATATAGAGGCCCGGCTGGTTATTACGTTTGATGGCGACGACATTCAGGTAGCGGGGGCCGGAGGGTATCTCATCATCAACATGCCCAGCCAGCGCGTGCTCGATAAGCTAACCAGCGGCCCGCCCAAAGACCCCAATGCTCCGCCCAAACCGAAAAACCCCAACGCCCTCGATCCGCTGCAACAGCTCAACGACCTGGCCAACCAACTGGGCCTAGTCCTCGACTTGCGCGTAGCGGGCAAAACCCACGTCACCTTTGGAGCAGGCCGCACCCCCAAAATCACTATGAATGCGGTGCTGGGCAAAATAGGCTCCTTCTTCAGGGGCATTTGACCGCTATACAGAAAGCAGCCTGAAAAAAGGTGTTGAGCTCCTGCCGGATACGCACGTTTTGGCCCGAAAAACGCACGTATCTGGCAGGAGTTTTTGCGTACATTGCTGGAAGGCCCTAGTGCTTTGCCAACCTTGCGGGGCGGAACTTATGGGCTTCGGATTGGTTTGCTTTATCGCACGCAGCCTTTGCTAGCCCACCCATGAATTCCGACCCAGAACGCACGAATAAAATCGGGGCCAATCGGCCTGCTTCTCCCTTCCAGCGCATGGAGCGCATGCCGCTTTTGCTGATGATGCTGTACCTGGGCATGGCCGGGGTTACGGTGCTATTCATTATGCTGCTGGTGGCTTATGCCTACACCCGCTACCACAGCAATGCCGCGCCAGGTATTTACCCGCTGCCGCGCTTTTTTTCGCTGAGCACCATTGTACTCCTGATCAGCAGCTATACCATCAACCAGGCCAGCCGCCTCTATGCCCAAGACGATTTGCGCAGCCTGGGCCGTTGCCTCGGCGCCACGTTGCTGCTCAGTAGTGTATTTGCGGGCCTGCAGCTACTAGGGTGGCGGGAGCTGATGAACCAAGGCGTGTTTCTTGATGGTGTAGCCAGCGGCACGTTTATCTACCTTATTTCGGCGTTGCACGTGGCCCACTTGCTGGGCGGCATGCTGTTTTTGCTGGCACTGCTGCTCCGTACCCAACACGCCGCCCGCGACGCCGTCCGGACACTGGTGTTTATTCGCAACCCCTACCGCCGCCTGCAATTGCGCATGGTTACCATCTACTGGCACTTCATTGATGTGCTGTGGGTAGTACTGTTTGCGGCGTTTCTGTTCTTGTATTAAGCTCCTTCACTCGTAAAAAAAGCCCAGCTTAGGCCGGGCTTTTTTGTTTTATGGGGCTAGTAAATCAGGCTCCGGCTACTAGGTATGTAACCGATTATTCAGCAGCAGGAAATTTACTAGGTGCTGTTTAGTTGGCAATCGTGATGGTGCCTTTGTAGCGTTTTTTATCGGTGAAGGTGATGAGGTAATAGTACACGCCGGCTGGCATGCCGCTGCCGTCCCAGCGGAAGCTGCGGTTGGCGGTGCGGTAGATGCGGTTGCCCCAGCGGCTGTAAATTTCCAGATCGGCAAAGCGGGAATTGCAGAAGTCGGGCGGCAGGTTGTTCTGCACGTTGTCCAGCTCAAAGAAGTCGTTTTTGTTGTCGCGCTGATAGGGCGTGATAATGTTGGGCGGCAGGAAAGCCAGGGTATCGGGGCTGCTGATTTCAAACCGAACTACCCGCGTTTGGGGCTCCGGGCGGCAGGTGCTTTCCTGCAGGGTAAACGTAACCTCCAGGCCTTCGGGCCGAAACGCGTCGCAGGTGGCTTCCCACCGAAACAGACCTAGTGCTTGCCCCGTCCCGTTGCGCGGCGTAAACGTCATGCCCGCCGCCGAGAGCTCAAACCCAGTACCCGCCGCTGCCATGGAAAGTGCGTCGTTATCCAGGTCCAGGCCCGTAAGGGTAGACTCAAATACGCCACCGAGGGGCAGCTTTATGACAATAGGAGAGGTAGTACCAGCCGGCTGCTCAGGGAAGGTGCTAGTAAGCGCCGGCGGCCGGTTGTCGTAGTCAATCTGGATGGGCACTACCAAGGAAGTGGTTTGCGCGTCATCGCAAGGAGAAGCTGATGCTGTGAATACGAACTCATACAGGGGCTTATCAACGGCCCGGCAATCTACGCGCCAGGTAAAGCGGCCATTTAGCTGGGTATTGGTTTGCAGCTGGGTTAGCTCAGCCCCCAAGGCCGCCGGTGTAAAGCCGCGGCCCGTCATCACCATTTTTATGGGGTCCTTATCAGGGTCGGTGGCTATTACATCAAACGTAATTAGGTCGCCGGGGCGGGCCCGCAGGGGCTGCACGGCGGTAGTGCGCAGCAGCGGCAGCGCGTTAGGGTCAGGCAGGGAGGTAAAAGCCACCCGAATGGTGTCGCGCTTGGGCAGGCTGCAGCCGTTGTCAGCCACTATCACATCCAGCAGATAGACCTTGCCTCGGGTGTCTAGGCACGCCGGAAAGCACAGGTTGGAGGTTAGCGTGTCAGGAGCATTAGGGGCCTTTACGGTGCCTTGCAGCACACTTAGCGTAGGAATGGGGGTAGTGAAGTTAACCGGCCGCAACGAAAGCGTGAGTGCTGAGGAGAGGTCAACATCGGTAAACTTAAGCGTGAAGCAGCGGCTCTTATCGGGTGTCAGGCGCAGCGTATCAATGCCCACGCGGTACGGCTGGCTGCGGTTGGGTACCTGCATCAGGATTTTGGGCCGCGCGTTGGTGGGGCAGCTGATAACCTTAAGCTGAAAGTCACGGCGGGTTTCGCCTAGCCTCACGCCCTTACGGTACTCGGTGCAGCGCACGCCAAATACAAACAGGCCCAGCTGCGTCGGGAGTACCTCCAGGCGGCCCGTCTGCCGGTCAATGGAGAGGGTAGGGTTGCCCGGAATCTGACGGCTAGTAGACAGGCCGGCATTCCATTGCACCGGTTCATAGGGGGCGGGCTGGGCTACCAGGGGTTTGGGCAGGAAGGTGGTGGAGTGGCCGTTCAGGGGCGTTACCAAGTCATATATCAGCGAGTCGCCATCGGCATCCTCACCACCAAAGTTGTAGTAGAACAGCTCCCCGCGGCAGGCGTAATCACTCAGAGGAGGAAAGATTTGGGGTGTGGAGTTGCGGAATTCTTTCCCATTGCGCGTTACGGCCGGAAACTCCAGATAGAACGCCTGCCCCGCGTTGCCTGGCCCCACAATGTTGCTGATGCCATTGTTGCGGCAGCAACGCTCTACGGCCACGTAATAGCCGGCTGCAGAGGCATAATTCTGGCTGGTAAGTGTAATTACCCGGGTGTACACCAGGCGCCGCGTAACCAGAGAAGGAGTAGTACAGGCTGGGTTGGTATAGCTAACGAGCGTGTTGTTGGTGAGAGGCAGATTTACGTCCATCATCCGGCCGTTGCTGGCCTTATCAAATATGCTGGCCGTTAGCTCTGAGTCCAGGGCGCCGGGCTGGCCATTCACGGCATCGAAATACAGGTTGAGCGTGAGCTGGTAGCTGTTGCCACTCAGGTATTGCAAATCAAGCTCTCCGCCCACAATGTGCGTGGCCCGGGCCGCAGGGGCCAGCAGCCATAGCACAAGCACCAGTAGGCTGCAACGAAGAGAATAAGGCAGAGTAGCAGTAGGCATGCACCAAGGTGGAATAGGACGTTACGAATAGCTAAATATACAAAGCACGACTACGGATCGGGTAGCTGCCGGCTATTTTATGTTGAGCATGTGCGTACCTTTCATGGCCTACTATAGCAGGCTGATCTATCCCATCCTTTCCCTCTTTTCAAGCTATGCGCTTTATTGTTTACTCATTTCTGTTGGCGCTGCTGCTAGCGGGGCTTTCCACTGCCGCGCAGGTGCCTGGGCCTGCGGTTTCGGTGTCCGATTTAAACGCTTCTATGGCCGAAGCCCGGGCCCACATCAAACACGCCAAAGCGGCCCGCACGGCGTACGCCAGCCTCTCGCACCGCCAGAAAATGGCCCGCTACGATGTGAGCTTTTATAAGCTCGACCTGAACCTGTCGAACACTTCCCGAGGCATTAGCGGTATGGCCCGCATGAAGGCCCGCACCCTGGCGCAGGGCATAGACTCGTTTGCCTTCGAGCTGCACTCGGCCTTTACCATTGACTCAGTGGTAGTGAATGGGAAGCGTAGCCCGGGCTGGCGCCGCAAAGGCCTCGGCGACATCACGGCGGGTCTTAAGCAGAGTGTAGGCCCCAATACGTGGTTTGATGCGTTGGTGTACTACCGGGGCATAGCGCCCGGAAGCACGGTTACGGCCAACGGCGCCGCCTTCAACTCGATGCCCGACCCTACCTACGGGGTGCGCACTACCTGGAGCCTCTCTGAGCCCTACAACGCCTATGAGTGGTGGCCATGCAAGCAGGTGCTCACCGACAAAGCCGATTCCTCGGAAGTGTGGGTATCTACTTCGGCCACCAACAAAGTGGGCTCGAATGGAGTGCTGGAGCGCGTTACTACCCTCCCGGACGGCCGCAAGCGCCACGAGTGGAAGTCGCGCTACCCTATTGATTACTACCTTATTTCGGTGGCCATAGCGCCGTATGTGGAGTACGTGAATTATGCCCAGCCGGCAGGTGGGCCCCGTATCCCCATCGTGAACTACGTGTACAGCCAAGCGGCCCTGAATTTCTTTAAAGCCGAAATAGACCGCACGCCCCCACTTATTGAGTACTTCTCAGAGCTAGTAGGCCTGTACCCGTTTGCCAAGGAAAAGTATGGCCACAGCATGGCGCCAATTGGCGGCGGCATGGAGCACCAGACGATGACAACCCAAACGAGCTTCAGCCTGACGCTCACGGCGCACGAGCTGTTTCACCAATGGTTTGGCGACAACGTAACCTGCGGGGCCTGGGAGGATATCTGGTTGAATGAAGGTTTTGCTTCCTACGCCGAGTATCTGGCCCTGGATAAGCTTACGGCCCACGAAACCGCCCAAGGGTGGATGAAGACCGCGCATTACTACGCCATGAACCGGTACGAAAATTCCCAGTGGAAGCCCATGACCGGGGGCAGCGTATGGGTGCCGGATACCACCAATCCCGACCGTATTTTTGACTATTACCTCACATATAAAAAGGCGGCCTCCGTGGTGCACATGCTGCGGTATGAGCTGAACGATGATGCCAAGTTCTTCCGCGCCCTGCGTACTTACCAGGATACCTACCGCGGCAAAACGGCCCGCACCCGCGACATGCAGCGGATTCTGGAGGCCGAAGCCGGGCGCTCGTTGCAGTACTTTTTTGATCAGTGGATTCGGGGACAGGGCTACCCCATTTTTGCCACCCGCTGGAATCAGGTCGGCTCCACGCTGTACATCAGCACCACCGAAACGGCCTCTATGCCCACGATTACGCCCTTCTTCGAGACGGATATTGATTACCAGCTGCAGTTTATTGACGGCAGCACCCGCACCGTTCGGATGCGGCAGGGAAAGCCGGTTACCTCGTTCTCGCTTCCTGAAGCGCGCATCATTGCCCGGGTTACCCGCGACCCGGAAGAGTGGCTGTTGAGCGGAGCGGCTAGCTCCATCATGCACGATGTGGCCTTGGTTACTAGCTCCCAAGCCGGTGCCAAGTTGCCAGTGCTTACCGTGTACCCCAATCCTTGCCGCGAGCAACTCCGGGTAGTTGACTTCAGCGGAACACGCGCCGAGGCCGAGGTGACGGATGCTACCGGTAGGGTAGTGCTGCGGCAAACCGTGCTGGCTTCGTCTCCGGTGCTTTTCACCGGCGCCTTGGCTCCGGGCCTGTACCACTTGCGGCTCACAGAAAGTACCGGCAGAGTTGCAATGGCTCGTTTCGTGCGGGCTGAAGAGTAAACACTAGCCCTAGTATACAACGAAACCCCCTCTCCAAAGCGGAAAGGGGGTTTTGTTGTATACTAGGGCTAGTAAAAGCGGCTAGCCGCGTGCGTATTTTCCAATCAGCTGCTCTACTTCTGGGGGCGCTCCGGGCAAATGAAATACCGCTTCCATGAGCTCATCGAAAGTATGAGCCGGCGTGAAAATGGAATCATCAAACGGGTTACTGAACACGCGGATAAAGCCCGGCTGGTCATTTATTTTGACCAAATCAATGGTGATGTTGCCGTACGCCTGGTTGCAGCGTCCGGTGCTGGTGCAGTCCTTGGGCTGGGGCTTAAGGAAGTGCTTTAGCGTAGTTTCTGAGTATTCGTCGTGCTGTACGGTTCGCTGGTCGGAGGCTCCTAGGTGGTAGCCCAGGGCCAGCACCCGGTCGCGGATGAAATCAAATAAATGGCGGAAGTTACCTGGCCCAATGCTGGGGTCGTAGAGAAATACGGCCCCTTGCCGGCGCGGATCGCGCAGGAGCTGCACCCGGAAACGGGCGCCTGGCAGCCCAGCTTTCTGATAGTGATACGCCTTAAAGTAAGGACCCATCCAGTTCAGATACACCTGCTGCGCCAGCCACTGCTGGCGCACCTGCTCCTCGGCGGCGCTGCGCTGCAACGGATGCCAGTCGGACGAAGGGGAGGGGCGGCCGGTAAAAATATGTTTGAACCGATTAAGCAAAATAGTCTGAATGTTTCAGGGGTAACACAGGCCCCGGCAAATGGTTTGAACGGCCGCGCCGCCCCAGCCCAGTAACAAGGGGGCTAGCAGCGCATTTGCCGCTAACCAAAATGCAGGCCAGCTTTGTTCACTAGCCCCAAGGTAGCACCCAAGCAAAGCTTCATAAACGCATAGGCACCTGCGCACGGAGCAGCCCACCACGCATAAAAAAACGACGCCCTTTATACAAAGGCGTCGTTTCTAGTAAAGAGAAAGCTAGTACGGCTATTTCACGCGCGTCCAGATCTGCGACTTGCCAATCAGGGAGAAGCCGATGTAGCCTTTCACTTCCATAGAGTTGGCATTTTCCATCTTCATGTAGCAAGAATACGTTTTGCCGGTCTCAGGGTCGTAGATTTTGCCATCGTCCCACTTGTTGTCCTCGTCGTATTCGAAGCCTTGCATAAACACCAAGCCTAGGCGCGGGCGTGTGCGCAACTTGGGGTCGGGGTTCATGGAGTCGGTTTTGGGTTTGCCGGTTTTGGGGTCGTTGGGCACGGTCAGCGTCACGATTTTGCCGCAAAGCTTATTGCCACACTTGTAGATTTCAAACGTAGCCTTCTTCTCAGCATTCGTCCAAACGCCCAGGGGCGAAAGCGACTGCGCGGAAGTTACCCCAACCAGGCCTAGGAGCATGCCAAGACAGAGGAACAAAAGTTTTTTCATGGTGTGTGATGTAAAAGTGGGTTTTCTGGGAAAAAGATAGGGGAAACTGCGGAAGAAATACAATTCTGCCTTTATTTGAACTGCCCGATATATGGCAACTATGGGGCCAACCTCTACATTTATTGTCGAGCTGGAAAAATTTTCAATTTAAAGCGCTTGAAATTCAGGTAGATGAGAAATATGTGCGCCTGGGGCTATAAATAATAGGTTTTTTATTTTGAACCATTCCCAGGGCTTTTAACTTTACCTACCGTAGCGAGTGCTACAGCCCCCGCCAAGCAGCCCTAAGGTGCTGGGAAGCAAAGCCCGGGTTATGTCGGATCTAAAGAAAGGAGGTACAAAATGTCTAGTAGTCCCAAACAAATCCTGCCAAGCCTGTCGAATGTAGTCCGCTTCACCGCCGGACGCGCTTAACAACAGCTTTCGCGCGGAACTCGCTTTTAACATAGCTTTTCCCGCATTCTGGCAAGGTCTTACGTGTTAAGTAGATGATGGGGCTGTACCCCAGACTCATCGCTTGGTAAGATTTGAAGGATTAGATGCCCGGTTCGCCCAGCAGCCCGTAGTGGTTTGCATAGGCGTACCGGGCATCGTTCTTTTAAGGCCCTTCATAAAACAAGTAAGAAGCCGGTTTGAACCGGTAGCAGGCCTAGTACAGAAGAAAGCCTCTTTTACAGCACGCGCCGTACCTGCATAAACCGCCGCTCATAATCAGTGCCTTCTACCTGACTGATTTTTACGCCCGACTCGCGGCGCGCTGACGAGGAGTGCACAAAGCGCATGGGCTCACCGGGTTTGCTGATGATGATACCGGCGTGACCGGGGGTAGTAGCGGTTTGAGCTGTGCCCGTAAACACCACAATATCGCCGGGACGCGCCTGGGTGCGCTCCACGGGGCGGCCTACATCAATGAGCATAGCCGTGGAATGCGGCACTGGAATTTTATAGCGGGCAAACACATAGTTCACGAAGCCCGAGCAGTCGAAGCCGGTTTCGGGAGTGCTGCCGGCGTAGCAGTAATTGGTGCCTAGCTGGCGCAAGGCAAACGTCACGACACTATCGGCACGGGGCGTGGGCTTGTTGCTGATAACATACGCTATGGCTCGTGGCGTAGTAGGCTTGGAGGCCGGCTTTACCCTAGGCGAAGAAGTAGTGGCGGGCTTGTGTGCCTGGTCGGAAGCAGGAGTGTAGGTTGCGGGCAGTGCCGGCGCCGAGTTAAGCGAGTCGGCAAGCGCCGGGGCTGAGGCCGGATCAGGGCCGCGCCGGGACCAGAGGGCGCTACCTACCACTGCGGCCACAAGCAGCACAAATACAAGCCAGACGTAACGCATACTACAAACTGAAAATAGAGGGGAACAGGAGTAGTTCTGTAACGGGGTGCCCGGGGCCCGGGTTCCAAACGGTTGAGTTTGCGGCGGCAGTACTAGCTCCTTATTTCCGCCGAAGCTTGCAGCCTGATCCGGATTTCGCCGTTCTTTGGCCCGGGCTTCGGCTCGTATTTCACTTCATCACGTTTGTTCTAATGCTCCTGACTCGTTCCTGCCGGCTGGCTGCAGTGGCCCTGGGCCTTGTGCTAGGCTCTGCTGGCTCCGCTGCGGCTGCCCCTGCGCTGCGCTACACCCTTTCCATGCCTGCGCCCCAAACCCACTACTTTGAGGTGGAAATGAAGCTCGATGGCTTCAACAAGGCCTTTACCGATGTGAAAATGCCGGTGTGGGCGCCCGGCTCGTACTTGGTGCGCGAGTTTGCCAAAAACGTGGAAGGCTTCTCGGCCAACGCGGGTAATGAAAACCTGCGCGTAGAGAAGGTTACTAAGAATACCTGGCGCGTGTACCATCCGAAGGCCAAGGATTTTACGGTGCGCTACAAAGTGTATGCGTTTGAGCTAAGCGTGCGTACCAGCTTTATTGATGCGGCTCACGGCTACGTAAACGGCACCAGCGTTTTCATGTACCCGGCTGAGGGCAAGCAGCTGCCTAGCACCTTAGAAGTAAAGCCTGCGCAGGGCTGGAGCCAGGTGAGCACCAGCCTGAAGCCCGCCGGCGGCACCTTCACGTTCCGCTCTGCTAACTACGATGAGCTGGCCGACTCGCCCATCGAAATCGGCAACCAAAAGCTGTACACATTCACGGCCAACGGCACGCCTCACACCATTGCCATGTTTGGCGACGTGAAGGTAGATGAGGCCCGCCTGACCCGCGACATGCAGCGCGTGTGCGAAGAGGCCCACAAAGTGGTAGGCCAGAACCCGCTGGACCGCTACTTGTTCATTGTGCACAACATTGACCGCGGCACGGGCGGCCTGGAGCACTTTTTTTCTACTACTCTCTCAGTATCTCGCAACGCGTATTCCTCGGAGGCGGGCTGGAAAGGCTTCCTGGGGCTGGTGGCGCACGAATACTTCCACCTCTGGAATGTGAAGCGCATCCGGCCGGTGGCGCTCGGGCCGTTTAACTACGATGAAGAAAACTACACCCGCATGCTGTGGGTAAGCGAAGGTGGCACAGAGTACTTCTCGAACCTGATTGTGCAGCGCGCCGGCTTCCTGACTCCCGACCAGTATTTGGGCGACCTGAGCAACGGCATCAACCGCGTAGAGAACACGCCCGGCAACAAGCAGCAGTCGGCCGCTGAGTCGAGCTTTGATGCCTGGATCAAGTACTACCGTCCCAATGAAAACTCCTCGAACACGGGCATCAGTTACTACGATAAAGGCGAAGTAATTGGAGCCGTGTTGGATTTGATGATCATCAACGAAACCAAGGGCCAGAAAAACCTCGACGACGTGATGCGCCTGCTCTACGACCAGTATTACAAGAAACTGGGCCGCGGTTTCACGGATGCCGAGTACCAAGATGCCGTAGCGAAAGTAGCCGGTCGTCGCTTCGATGACTTCTTCCGCCGCCACGTGTACGGGGTAGAAACGCTTCCGTATGGGCAGGCGCTGGGCTACGCTGGTCTGAAGCTGAGCGTAACGCCGGCCGCCGCCACCGAGTTCAGCCTGGGTGCCAGCATTAGCTCGGCGGGTGGCAAGCTAACCGTAGCAAGCGTAGTGCGTGAAGGCAGCGCTTGGCAAGGTGGCCTGAGCGTAGGCGACGAGATTCTGAGCGTAGATGGCATCCGCGTGACCGACGATGTAAACAAGCTGCTGGCTGGCCGCGCCGTGGGCTCGGAAGTAAAGCTGCTGGTAAACCGCGACGGGCAAATCAAGGAGCTGACGTTCCCGTTGCTGGCTAGTTCGCTGAGCCGCTACCGCATTGAGCGCGAGGCCAACCCCACCGCCGCGCAGCAAGCCGTGCTGGCTAAGTGGCTGCCCGTCCGGTAAACACTTGTGAACTCCCTAAAAAAAGCCCCGCCTGAATTCAGGTGGGGCTTTTTTATGTCTTTCGATGCAGGAGGAAAACTGCTTGCCACAGGATCAGGTTTGCTGAGCCCGGGAAGCAGTTCTAAAGCCAAATCACTAGGTGGGTTAAGCGGCCAAAGCGTGGTTAAGCTTCGGATTAAAATGGCCGAGGGGTTTACCTACTAACGGCACCTAGTAAACGGGGCATCAGAGCGGTACGGCGCCCACGGCGGTAGCCAGGTTTACGCGGCCCCACCCTAGGGTGCTGCTGCGGCCAAACCGGTTGCTGCTGGCGGCCACCAATCGGCTCATAATTTGGGCCCGAGTTTCGAAAGGATACTTAGCCCAGAGCACCGCCGTCATGCCAGCCATACTGGCCGTGGCTACCGATGAGCCGCCAATGGTGCTGGGCGCGTCGCCGCTCATGGCCAGCGTGAGGGGCCGCCGGTTGGTATCGGTGCGTTGCATTACCACCGTAAACTCTACGTCGGCGCCCACGTGGCAGTCGTCGCAACGGGAGGTGAGGTTGTCTTTTACGCCTGTAATGGCCACGGCTTCGGCCAGCGAGGCTGGGTACACCACGCCTGTCCAGCCGGAGGTCCAGTCGAAGGAAGTGCCCGCCGCGCAGAAGATAAGCTTGCCTTTGCCATAGGCATAGCGAATGGCATCCGTCATCTGCGACGACGAGGTCAGGCGGCCCATGCTCATGCTGATGATGCGAACATCGGAGCGGTTGCCGGCCAGCAGGTAGGCATTGGTGACGCCCTGCACTTCGCGGCTGGCATCTAGGAATACATCCTCAGCGGCCCGTACGGTAATCAGGTTGGCGTTGTAGGCAATGCCCACGCTGGCCCCATCAGTGCCGCGCGGAGCCGCGCAGGCCCCAGCCATGCCCGTGCCGTGGCCGCAGCCATCATTCGGCGTTTCGGTGGCGCCGTACGGAATCCCGAAGATGGTACTGCGGGGCAGCGTGACAAGTCGCTCAATGGTACGCCCGGAGCTCAAGCCCTGGTTGAAAGCGGAACCTAAGTTTTCCTGCGCATCAGAAGCGCCCGTGTCAATAATCAGCACTTTCATGCCCTGCCCGGTGCTCTGGCTCCAGGCCGACCGAATGCCGTGGTACTGATCTTGTTGGTTCCAGGAAGACAGACTCCCATTGCTGAGTACCGCGTAATCGGAGCCGGCAACCAGGCCGGAAGCGGCCGTGTTGCTGCCGCAGCCGCTGCTGCTGAGTACGGCGGCGGTTTTGTTGGCTGTCTGGTTTTGGTGGATGGGCTCGTAGCCGATGGGCTCCGCATAGCGCACCAGCTCCGACTGGCGCAGCGCCTGAATGGTGCTCAGTTGCCGGACCGTTACGGTAAGCACCGGCAGGCTGTTTTCCTCGAACACGCTCAATTGCTCCGCGGTCAGCTCGGGATGCGTTTTGCGCTCTTCAGCCAGAATAAGGGCTAGTACCTGGCCCCGGGCTTGCTGCCAGCTCGGCTCCTGGTGGGCATCATCGGGGAGCGGGGTAGTAGCCGCCACACCGGCGGGCCGGTACCCTACGGATAGCACCTGATCAGACTGCTGCAAGGCGCTCCAGACGGTGTAAGCTGAGGCCTCGTTCCAATTGAAAGTGCCCTTCTGGCGCAGAGTATTTAAAATCTGCTCATCGAGCTGCTGCGTGGTAAGGGCCACGTGTAACTCAGCGGCGGGGGAAGGAGCTGGGTCGGCGGTTTCCTGCTGGCAGGAGCCTAGGGCCAACACCAGCAGCGCGGCCGGATATAGGTAGTGCAGATGCATAAAATGGTGGGGTTTGGTTGTGGATAGATTGGAGTATTGAATTAAGCATAATATGGGATAAGTGCAAGTAGTGGCTTGGTATTGAAGCACTTAAACTTAGTTGCTGAGTCTGAAACGCAACCAAAAAGCCCTCCTGCGTAGCAAGAGGGCTTTTGTAGCTAGTGAAGCTAACCAATGAAGAACACTCGTCAGAACTAACGGATGCGCTTCAGGGCCACGTCGCGGACGGGAGTGATTACTAGGGGCACCTTTTCCACTTTCACCGAGCTAGTGTCAAGGCCGAAGTATTTGTCTTCGGAGGCAATGAATTGCTTGATGTAGAAGTACGCCTGCATCACTAGCTTCTCAACCACCGGAAACTCGTTTTCTACCGACAGGAATTTCTCCAGCACCACAAAGCGGAAGTCGCCGGTAACGTGCTGGCGGCTCAGGGATTCGTAGCGCGAGGTAATATCCACTTCCTGATTGCGCACCAGGTCTTCCACCACTTTGCGGAAATACAGGTTGATGCGCTGCTCCACCCGGAAGCCCAACCGGAACGTGATGCGGTAGGCATCGTCGTTGGCTAGTTCCGTAACCTTGTACTCCATAGTATACGGCTCATCAGTGGTATCTACGTGCACAAACCAATAGATATCAGCTCGTTTGGGGCGCTTCTGGAAAATGGAGTAGATGATTTTCGACTCAATTTCCGTCTGGCGCTCGGCCGAGGTCATGAACACGAGGTGCGTGGAGTATTTCGGCACCGACTCGTCGGCGCTAAGCTCCTTGAGCGCATCCATGTACGGGTCAATCTTCACGAATTCCGTCAGGCGGCGCTTAATGTAATAGGCCCGCAGCCAGACGTACATCACCGAAACCAGAATGAAGCTAATGGCCACCGAAACCCAGCCGCCGTGCGGAAACTTGATGAGGTTGGCTATCAGGAAGGAACCCTCAATCAGGCCGTAAATCAGTACAAACAGCGCAATTAAAGGCAGCGGCACGCGCTTGGCCCGCAACCACATGGAAAGCAGCAAGGTGGTCATCATCATCGTGATGGTGATGGCCAGACCGTAGGCGGCTTCCATGTTCTCTGATTTCTGGAAGTACAGCACAATGCCAATGCAGCCCAGCAGCAACAGCCGGTTCATGCTCGGTACATACAGCTGGCCCTTCACATCGGTAGGGTAGTTGAGCTTTACTTTGGGCCACATGTTCAGGCGGATGGCCTCAGAAACCAGCGTAAACGAACCGGTAATAAGCGCTTGCGAGGCAATAATGGCCGCCATGGTAGCCACCCCAATGCCAATCAGCAAAAACCAGCTGGGCATCAGCTCAAAGAACGGGTTGCGGCCCGCCAGCGGCTGGCCTTCGTTGGCTACTAGCCAGCCGCCCTGCCCAAAGTAGTTGAGCAGTAAGCAGGTTTTTACAAAAATCCAGCTGATGCGGATGTTGCCTTTGCCGCAGTGGCCCAGGTCGGAGTATAAGGCCTCAGCCCCGGTGGTACACAGGAACACCGCCCCTAGCAGCCAAAAGCCGCCGGGCGTGTTCACCAGCAGGTTGTAGGCATAGTAGGGGTTGATGGCCTTCAGGATTTCGGGATGCTGAATAATGCCCTTCACGCCTAGCACGGCCAGCATGCTGAACCACAAAAACATAATCGGGCCGAAGGCTTTGCCTACAATCTGGGTGCCGAAGCTCTGCAGCAGAAACAAGCCCACAATGATGGCAATGACGATGGGCACCGTCTGGATGCCCGGGTTTACGCGCTCCAGCCCCTCAATGGCTGAGGAAACCGAAATGGGTGGCGTAATCACGCCATCGGCTAGCAACGCTGCACCCCCAATAATGGCCACAGCCGAAAGCCAGCCGCCGCGCCGCCGCACCAGGGCAAACAGCGAGAAAATGCCGCCTTCGCCGTTGTTATCGGCATTTAGTGTGAGCAGCACGTACTTGATGGTGGTCTGCAGGGTAAGCGTCCAGAGCACGCAGCTGATACCACCGTACACCAAATCTGCCGTGATAACGCCGGGTACAATGGCCTTCATTACGTAGAGGGGCGAAGTGCCGATGTCGCCGTAAATGATGCCTAGGGCAATGAGCAAGCCCGCCGTAGAAATGGCGGTATGCTGGTGTTTGGCGTCCATGTGAACAGGAATAGAATGAGGATAGCCGTTTTTGGCAAGCGGCGCCAAAGGTAGGTGTTGCGCGCGAACTGCCCACGCAGCTGCGCTTTCGGCAACTACCTCGGCAATGTTAGAAGTGAACGTGAGGGTTAGGGCGCGCTAGGCAGGCCAGAAGGAGTGGGCCCGGGAAAGGAAGTTGCGTGGAGCCAGTAGGCAGCGTCAGCGGCGGCCTCGTTGTGGCGTTGTTGAATGCGACGGTTCGCTTCCTGCGCCAATTGCTGCCATGTGCGGGCACCGCCGGAAAAGGCAAAGTGGCGCGGCTCGCGGCCGGGCCGGTGCAGGCGCCAGCGGTTGGTGCCGCGCGCTCCCCAGGCCAGCAGCGCAATACCCACGCCCATGCCCAACGCCGCCGGCAGGCTGCGCAGCCAATACTGCAGAAAACCCAGCAAAAACCCGCACAACACAAAAGCACCCAGCAGTACCCCCAGCAGCCAGCGCACCGGGCGCACATCCACGCCTTCCAGCTCCCGCCAGCCAAACAGCTCGCCGTTCAGCTCCAGGGCATCATTAGTAAGCGCCACGCGGCCGTCTTCGCTGCGGATAGTAAGAAAGTGCTCGGGCGGGGGCGGCGGAAGCGGCTGAAATCCGGTATCGGTTTCAGAGGGGTTGGGCTCCGGGAAAGGGGTAGCGGCCGGGGCCGGCGGGGTAGGCTCCGGGGTTTCGGGCGCCGAGCCAGGTAGTAAGGGAGTTTGGTCGTCTGTCATAGCCGAAAAAGCCCCGCTGCTCGTGGTAGTTCGCACCCACAGAGGCGGAACGACAGGCACGGGGCGCAGCGGGGCTTGCATTCGGAAGGATTGCCTAGTTGTTTACTTTCAGCAGCTCTACATCAAAGATGAGGGCGGAATCGGGGCCGATGTCGCGGCCGGCACCACGCTTGCCGTAGGCCAGATCTGAAGGGATGTACAGGCGCCACTTTGAGCCTTCGGGCATCAGCTGCAGGGCTTCTGTCCAGCCAGCAATTACCTGGTTTACGCCAAAGGTAGCAGGCTGGCCCCGCTGATACGAGCTGTCGAATACGGTGCCGTTGGTGAGCGTGCCGTGGTAGTGGGTGGTTACCGAAGCGCTGGGGCCGGGCTTGGGGCCGTTGCCTTCTTTTAGCACTTCGTACTGCAGGCCGCTGGGCAGGGTAGTGATGCCGGGCTTGGCGGAGTTTTCTTTCAGGAAGGCTTCGCCTTCGGCTTTGTTGTTGCTCATGGTACCAGAGTCTTGCGTGGAGGAGGATTCTTCGTGGGCTTCCATCTGCTGCTGCAGTTGCTGCATGGCGCTTTGCATTTGCTCGGGCGTCAGGCGGCTGGGCTCGCCGCCCAGGGCTTCCTTCATGCTCTGGGCAAATACGTCAATGTCCAGGTCGAGGCCTTGCTGGGCGAAGTTGCGGGCCATGTCGCGCCCAATGATGTAGCTGATTTGCTCTTTCAAGCCGGTCAGGTTCATAAACTGCTGAGTTGAGCTGGACAGTGAGTTCCGAACAACGTATTCGGGAGCCAACAGGCCAGCGCGTGAGAGAATGGAAGCGGCCCACCGCGGGCCGCCGTAGCTGTGAAGTACCGAAAACAGGCGGGAATGGATGTGGTTTTTTTTGCCTCCACCGCTTAACCCCCTGAAAATGACCTTCGGTTTGTTCCTGCCTAAACGCAACAAACCCCGCTGAGGGCGGGGTTTGGTAGAATTGAGGCCACTTTTTGCCTAGCAGAAGTGAAGCTCTTCTTCATCCTGAAGATCAAAAAAAAGGTTCAGGTTGCGTACCTGGGCCGCCAGGAAGCCCAATGAACCGATACCTCCCAGAACCAGCAGCGAAGAAATGGCAGCAGTGCTCTTTTTCATATGATTTGTTGTATGTAGATGCAGGTCAGCTTCTTGACTGCAAAGATACTACGCAAAGCTTGTAAAATTGTTATGCAAGCATCATTTATTTGCCAGCTGCCTCGCTTCTCGGTGGGGCATTCAGTGCGGCGGCACTTGCCCACTTTCTGCGTTTTTGTAGCCTAAGTTGCTGTTCTCTGCAAAGTGCCCCAACCCCAGTGCACCCCGAAGTTGGGTTGGCCGCAAAGTAAGGGCTAGGGCAGGAGAGCGTACCGAAATGCCTGGCGCTACCACTTGGCCACATGTACTCAGGAAGCTACAGCCGTTGTCAGACGGTGCCGCTGCTCCAGTTCCAGCAGCCACTGCTTACGCCAGAGCCCGCCCGCGTAACCCGTCAGGTGCCCATCGGCCCCAATGACGCGGTGGCAGGGAATGATGATGGCCACGCGGTTCATGCCGTTGGCTGTAGCCACTGCCCGCACGGCACCAGGCCGGCCCAGCGCCACCGCCTGCTGCCCATAGGAGCGGGTAGTGCCATACGGAATGCGGCCCAGTTCCTGCCACACGGCCTGCTGAAACTCGGTGCCAGGCGTAACCAGGGGCACGGTAAACTCGTGGCGGGTGCCGGCAAAGTACTCGGCCAGCTGCGCACGGAGTAAGGCAAAATGGGGGTTGTCGCTTTGCACGAGGGTAGCGTTGAGCCGCTTGGTCAGGTCTTTTAGTTCGGTTTCCAGCATGCGCCGGTCCGTGAACTCTAGCAGGCAAATTCCCTGTTCTGTGCCGCAGGCCAGCATGGTACCCAAGGGCGTTTCCAGGCGCGTGAGGTTCAGGACCTGCTGCTGCCTGCTCCGGGTGGGAGCTACGCCAAATACAGCTTTAAACGACTCCTGAAACCCGCTCAACGACTCAAAGCCACTATCGAAGGCCGCCGCCGTAACCGTGTCGCCGTTCTGAATTTTCTTGAAGGCCAGGTTGATGCGGTTCAGGCGCTGGTAGGCTTGGAAGGTGATGCCGTGCTGGCGCAAAAACCACCGCCGCACGGTGGCGGGCTCCAGCCCCTGCTGGCGCAGGCTATAATCAGTGATTTTGACGCTGGGCTGCGCACTGAGCTGCTGCAGCAGGTGGTGAATAAACAGTGGGGTAGTGTCGCGGGCGGTGAGGGGTGTGCACACTTTGCAGGGGCGGTAGCCATGCAGCAGCGCTTCTTTGGTAGTGGCAAAGAACTCCACGTTTTCGGGTTTGGGCTTGCGGGCCGTGCAGGTCGGGCGGCAGAAAATGCCCGTGGTTTTTACGGCCGCAATAAAGCGCCCTTCATACGAGGCATCTTTGGCTACCAGCGCCTGGTAGCACTCGGCAGCGGTGGTTTCTAGAGTCGGAAGCATACAGCAGGGCAGGAAGTAGATGGATGGCACTTAGGTGATGATTGCAAAACTCGCCCACCTGCCGCCGGCCCGCAACCGAAAAATAGACAAGCATTTTTCTAGTTGCTGTAGCTTCGGTTGTCCCTGTCTTCTGCCCACTTTAAACCACTCCGATGCCCAGTAAATTGGCGGGTACATACCAAACCTAGCTGGTGTCCAGTTCAGCTACCTACCGTAGGCGCTTTCCAGTTGACCCCAAAAGCATCTGCCGCTGAAATACCCATTCACGGTAGTTCAGTTCTGTATGTCAGTGTGTTATCACTAGACGTTGCCGCGCTACAACCGCATTGTTCATGATGAGGCAGTAGAGGTAAAAGCCGCCGGGCAAATCGGCTACGTCCATGGAAAGCTCCTGCTTGGGTAACGCCGCGCGCACGTCCATTCGGCGTACTAGGGTGCCGCGCACATCAAACACCTGAATCGATTTCGGCGAAGAGCCCAAGTCTTCTTTTAGCTGCACCGTTACCTGCTCGTGGGCCGGATTGGGGTAGCAGCGAAATGCTTCCGCGGCCAAATCAGCAGCGCGCACGGGGGTAACAGTGGCTACCGTGATTCGGCCGTACATGCCCACGCCTGGCCCCCCATGGAAGGTGCAGTGATAGGGGAATGAGCCAGCAGCAGAAAACGTGATGGATTTGGTTGGCGTGGCCGTGTTGATGGTGAACGTGGGCCAGGCAGCATTATCGGAGGCCGTTGGGTGAGTGGCACTTCCGCCCTCGTATTGCCACGTAACTACGTCACCGGGCTGAATAGTTACTTGAATGGGGTCGTAAAAATTGTCCCCAACCTTGATAATTACGGTGGCGGCTTGTGCCGAAACGCCCATAAAGAGCAGCGCCAGCCCAATCAGAATGTGCGTAAAAGTTTTCATCTTCTTGCGGTAGTAAAGTGAAACAGTACCTCGACATCGATTCCCGCTCATGCAGGTGAGTGTAACGCAGCAGGAGAGTCTGCCGCACCGAATACATAGTTCCGCTTGCAGGGGCTAGTCCTTAGCCGTATGAAAGGCCTAGCGACATGCGGATGCTCTGGTGTACTACTCGGAGCAAGCAGCTGATTGGTTGCCTAGTGAAAATGAATACTATGTTCTCGTCCGGAAAAGGAGGTGGCCAACTGTTATATATCAATGAAATGTGGCCAACCAGTTGACAGAACGCGTGCAAGGTGCTGGGTAGAGCGTTACCAGGCATCTGCCGACTAGCCCCGCCAAAAACCTAAAGTGTTCATTAAGGCCGAGACCAGACATAGCGAAAACGGCGGCCTGTAGTACAGACCGCCGCGGACTAGGCTAGTAAAAAAATCAAACTGCTACTCAACCTGCGCTACTTCCACGCGTCGGTTGCGGGCAT
The DNA here is from genome assembly GCF_054780535.1 of Hymenobacter seoulensis. Classification (NCBI taxonomy): domain Bacteria; kingdom Pseudomonadati; phylum Bacteroidota; class Cytophagia; order Cytophagales; family Hymenobacteraceae; genus Hymenobacter; species Hymenobacter seoulensis. Next base: position 395,328 of record NZ_BAAGWD010000001.1, on the reverse strand, counting down.
CGGGCGAGGGGTGGAGCGGGCGCGAATCGCCGTAGCCGATGGTACTGAGGCGTTCGGCTGCAATACCGGCTTTTACGAGGTAGGCTTTTACGGCTTCCGCGCGTTGCTCCGAGAGCAGTTGGTTTTTCTCGGGCTCACCAATCTTATCGGTATGGCCGGCGATGCGCAGTTTCAGCGTAGGGCGCGCTTTCAGCTCCGCAGCCAGCTGGTCAAGAGCCGGAATGCCTTCGGGCAGCAACTCAGGGGTGCCAAGCTTAAACAAGACGGTGGGCAGTACGACCGGTGTAGGAGCCAGAATGGGCGCTGGTGCTTGCTGCCGTGCTGTATCGGGCCGGGAAGGTGCGGGGGCCGGACTGGCCGGTTTGGGTTTGGGAGGGGAGGCGCCAGTAACCTTTATGGTAATGGGCACCGCTGAGCTCTGACTGGTGGGGTAGAAGCTTTGCGTCAGATAGAAGGTAGTGGTTTTGCTGAGCTTGGTCCGGAACGTGTTGCCTGTGTTCACGGGCTGTTTCAACTCCGCGTCAGCAAACCACAGCACGTTGCGGCCCGATACCCGAATGGTGCTTTCGGTGCCCGCAGGTACCGTAGCCGCCGATTTCAGCTTGATGCGGTAAAACGTAAAGGTGCCTTTGTCGCAGTCGCCGATGGGTTGGTACGTAGCGCGGCCGGTCAGCTTCTCCAGGGCTGGATCATAGGTGAACGTGATGAAACCTTCGCACCAATAAGAGCCGGGAGTGCGCCCGGTTTCGCTGAGCTTCTGCTGATGCTCGAGCCGCAGACTGGTAGCCGATTGGGTGCCCTTCACCTGAAACGTGACCGTAACGGCCGGCTGTCCGCCCACTTCCTGATACAGCACCCCAAACAAGCCCGCGCCGCCACTTTTCTGCAACCGGAGCACGGCCGGCCAGGTCTCGCCTGGCTCCCCGGTGTCGGTTTCTACACCTTGCCAGATGCCTGCCAGAGATTGTGCCCGCACTGGCCCCGCCATTAGCAAGGCCACCATACTAATCCATAGGATGCGTTTCATTTGGCTACGTAAGGATAGGGTACTAGTTAAAATCCAGGTCGACATAGCAAAACAGGCCGGTAATTTAATGGACGCTTTCATCGGTTTCAAGCCAAAACGAAGCTGAAGGACAGTTGTTGCAGTGCAAAAAAGGCTAGGTCCGTAACCGTCGCAAACCGGCTGTAGCTACTATCGTACCCTCCAAAACAAGCCGGTGGATAAGCGGCAAATTGTTGCTAGAGCTAGGGTGTAGACTGTAAAGCTCTCCTGAAGTAAAAAGAACGTCCTGCTGAAAAGCACGTCATGTTGCGCTAGCTAAAGCGTCTTGCTTGCGAATAGCGGCCTAGCAACGATCATGCTGAGCGGAGTCGAAGCATCTTGCTCGAATTGTTGAAATGATACCTCACCATCAGCACGCGAGATGCTTCAGTTAGCGCAGCATGACGTGCTTTTCAGCACGAGCTTTTGCGTTTGCTGTCCGCACAGCCCAGGAAAGTGAAAGGGCTTTATCCCAAGTCCGCCATATCCTCGGTGCTCAGCCGGATATTGGCGGCCTGCAGGTTTTCCCGCAGGTGCGCCAACGAAGAAGTGCCCGGAATGGGCAATATCCAGGGGGAGCGGTGCAGCAACCAGGCAATGTTAAGTTGAGCTTCTGTAGCGTGGTGCTTCCGGGCTATTTCCGCCAGCTTATTGCCCGCCTTGGGCAGGCCGTGAATGAGGGAGAAAAAGGGAATAAGCGGTATGCCGCGCTGCTCGCAGAGGTCCAGCACTTCCTCGCCGCCGGGGTTGGCCCCGTGCGGCAGCTGCACTGTGGTGCGTTGGGCGTAGCTGTACATGTTTTCTACGGTAGCAATTTCGCCTAGTTGCAGTCCGGCCTCCAACTCCTGGCGGGTTATATTGCTCAGGCCTACGTGCTGAATCAGGCCCTGCTGCTGCATCTCGAACATGGCGCCCAATTGCTCGTTCAGCGGCACCGGGCCGTGGCCCATCAGGCGCAGGTGTACCAGCTGAATTTGTTCTAGCTTCAGGGTGCGCAGGTTATTTTCAATGCTGGCCCGCAGGTTTTCGGGCCGGTTATAGGGCACCCAGCTTTTATCGGGGCGGCGGGTGGCACCCACCTTGGTGCAAATCACCAGGTCCTGGGAGTACGGGTACAGGGCTTCTACAAGCAGTCGGTTCGTGACGTCCTCGCCGTAGTAGTCAGCGGTATCCAGGAAGTTCACGCCCAACTCAACCGCCGTTCGCAGAATTTGTAGCGCTTCGGAGCGGTTGGCCGGTTCGCCCCAAATATCCGGGCCCGTCAGGCGCATGGTGCCATAACCCAACCGATTGACGGTTAAAGGCTGGGCAGAGTTGGGAGCAATAGTGAGGGTAGTAACCATAAGGGAAGAAATAAGGATAGGGAGCGTGCCAGAAGCTGCTAGGTACTACTATTAACCAAACCGCCGCCAAGTCTACTTCAGCCAGCGCTAATAAAAAAGGAGCAATACCGTATGCACACGTCCACAATGCTCCTGAAAACACACGGGCTACTTCTTTCGGAAATGGCTGTAGGCTAGAAGTACGCCCCCGATGAAAAGGAGAACTAATACTGAAAGCGGCAGCGCACCAGCTCCTAACCATGCATATATAGGAAATACAACTCCGGCACAAACAGCTACAATTAACCCCAAGGCTGCTAGTACTGATGAGCTAGGCGAGGAGACACGTTGAGTAGCTGCTGTATTAGTAGTCTGGGGCCGAATAGGGCGTAGCGCTAGTTGTCGCAGTGGAGCTGCCAAACGAGCATAGGCCTTTACTTTGGGCAGAACTGGTTGGCGTAGCCGATGGCTAGCAGCAGGACGGGTGGCCGTCTTGGCCCTCTCAGGAGCAGCTGTTGGGCTAGTAGTAGCGGAGAGCCCTGAAATTGAAGTAAGAGCAACAGGAGCGGCAACGGTAGCTACGGGTTGGTGGACGGCCGAAGTAGCAGGCAACACAGCGTATGGTGCACGGCTACAAGCCGCTAGGCTGCCTAGCAGGACAAACCCAATAACAAAGTAAAAACGCATGCGAACAAGTAGTGGTAGGGTCAATAGAAAAGCTTTTTAGAGAAGCCTAGCAGGTAAGCCCAAACTCAAGTCAATGTCAAGACAGAGTGGGGTACCCCAGTGCTAGCTACGGGAGAGTGCAAAGGCCATCGAATGAATAGGGTATACATACCACGGCCCGCTCCTAGGTAAGAAGCGGGCCGTGGCCGCAAGGGCAGGAGGCGTATGTGCTAGTCTTCGTCGGGTGCCGCTTCCGACTGCTGCATACCGCCGCCGCCCAGCATAATGGCCAACGACTTCATCCCGATTTGCAGCTCGTCTTTGGCGTAGTCGAGGATGGGGGTTGTGGCTTTGATCTGTAGGTCCTGTGAGGTCACGGGTTTGAGCTGCACGCTGGCAAACTCATATAGCATCCGCTGCTTGCGCTCCTTATCGAAATACACAATCAGCTTTGTAATACCATGCTTTTCCTTGACATACACGGGATGGGCAAAATTCAGCATCTGCGGAATCTGGGCCGAGGTCCAGACGTCCAGGGCAACTGGCTTTTGGCCCGTAGCTCCCGGCTTATTTGTTGCCGAAGCGGCGGCTCCAGGTTTCAGGGTGTAGGTAGTTTTCAGGCTGGGGTACCCGGCTACTAGGCTGGTTTCAGTGGTGGTTTTCAGGGTGTAGTCTTCTTCCGTTACCACAATGGTTTGCCAGCTTTTTTTCAGAGTAGCAGCATTGTAGCTATACGCCACCTGCTCCGGGCTGGCCTGAGCTGTCAGAAGCAGTATCCCGCTGTTTTTGGCCCCGTCGAAGTAGTTTTCCAAATGGTACGACAGGCCATCGGTACTGACGCGTGCTTCCTGGCCCCGCAGGTAAATCGTGCCTTTGCGGGGTAACATCATGGCGCCCATTGCCATGGCCGGGTCAAGCTTTGCGGCCTCGGCCTGAAACTGCTGCTGCTCAGCCGGCGTCATGCGCATAGCTAGTTGCTGCATTTGCGCCTGCACATTGCCCTTAGCTGGGTCAATCTGACTGAGTAGCTTATCAAAGGGGTTGCCCGGCAATGATACCCTAGTGGTAATGATGCCTTGGGTAAAAGTGGCAGGCGGCGCGCCCACAGGGGCCGGAAAGGAGGCAGCCGCCAGTAGCAAGGCAGCCGCTGGCATCACAAGGAAGACAAGACGATGTCTGATTTGCATAGTGTGGTAATAAGTGTAGAAAGAATAGGAGGAAACTCGTGGCAAGCTATATAGATAATTTGTAATAGAGGTGGTAAGCACAAATTGATAGATGTGATTCCCCCTTAGGCTTAGCGCAGTGCCTTCTTGTGAGTAGCTTGCCGCTTCAGCACCATACTTTTTTATATGAAATACATTTTTAACCCTTTTTCTCCTTGTTGCAAGTGTTCAGGCCCAGGCCCAGATGGGCTTTATTTATGGGGCCCGGGCTGCTAGTGCCGCCGTTACCTTAGCCTCCAGGCACAAGAAAAAGCCTGCTAAAGCTGCTGCCCTTGACAAGAAAGCGCCCACCGAGGCTACCGCAACTCCCGCGCTAGGTCGCGGAGTAACTGCCTTGTCTTACCGTGGCCAGACAATTCCTTGCAAGCGCACGGACGCAACCACATTTAAAGGTGCTGGTGGGGCCGAGATACAGGCCTTAGAAACCTTGCTGGAGGAGCGCCGCACGGCATTGTTGGCAGATTCAACCACCTCATTTCTCACGGTGGAGCAGACTGCAGCTATTATAGCAGCTGAGCATACTGCCGTAGCTGCGCGGCGAGAGTGGAATTATGCCCCTTACCGCAAGGAACTAGCCCTTTATCAGCAGGAGGAAGCCCGCCGGCAGAAAGCCACCACCGCTCCGGTAAAGTAGACAGCTCTTTTTATCTGACAACGCCCGCTTCTCTGTTCGCAGAAAGCGGGCGTTGTTTTATGCCATAAGCCTACAAACTATGGGTGGGCACTTCACTGCTCACGTCGGGCGCGGTTCTGGATGCGCTTTTCCCACCGTTTGCGCTTGGGCGCGATGCTGCCGCGCAGGTACTTTTCCATCACCATTACGGCGCAGGGTGCAGCGGCAGTGGCCCCAAAGCCTGCATTTTCGATGTACACTGCTACGGCTATTTTAGGGTTATTGGCTGGGGCAAAGCCCACGAAGGCAGCGTGGTCATCACCCTCGTCGTTTTCGACGGTGCCGGTTTTGCCCGCCACTGTAATACCCACATCGGCGAGGCTGGAGGCATCAGCGGTGCCGCCCTTCTGCATTACAGCTACCATACCGGGTACCAGGGCCGCGAAATGAATGCTATCAATAAGGGTGTACCGTTTTTCGCGAAAACGCAGCAGCGGTCCACTGTCCCCAACACTGCGCACTAGGTGGGGGGTATAGTACCAACCTCGGTTGGCAATGATGGCCACCATATTAGCCATTTGCAGGCCCGTCAGGTTGATTTCGCCCTGGCCGATGCTGAGCGAGTAAATAGAGCGGTACGTCCAGCGAGTGGTGCGGCGGGCCTTGTCGTAATACGCCGGGGTAGGCAAGAAGCCGGGCGCCTCGCGCGGCACATCTACGCCTAGCACTGAGTCCAGCCCAAACGAGCGGGCGTAGCGCCGCCACTGGGCTAGGTTGGCGTGGCTGGCGGCTACCGTATCTACCACCGCCACGCTGTCGGGCATGCGGTTTATGAAACTTTGCATCACCTGGTAGAAGTACGGGTTGCAACTGTATTTGAGGCCTGCCGTCAGGTTTTTGCCCGGACGGTGGTCATGCACACAACTCACCAAGGACTGGTCGCAGCGAAAGGCGGTTTCGGGCGTAATGGCACCTAGTTGCAAGGCCACGGCGGCATTCACCAGCTTAAACACGGAGCCCGGCGGATTGGCCAGCATGGCCGGGCGGTTCAGCAGCGGCATATCCTCGTGTTCCAGCAGCTTAGCCCGCACACCAGCCTGGTCGGGCGCCGTAATGGTAGCCGGATCGTACACCGGTGCCGATACGTAGGCCAGGATTTCGCCGGTGCGCGGATCCAGGGCCACGAGGTAGCCCTTGCGGCCTCCCAGCAGCTTTTCGGCGTAAGCCTGTAGCTTGACATCCAGAGTCAGATGCAGGTCCTGGCCTTGCTGAAAGGTAGTATCCTTGGCCCACGTGCCGTGCTGTATGCCTTTGGCATCTACCAGCGGGTGCAGAAAGCCGTGCCGACCGTTGAGCAGACCGTTGTAGTAGGTTTCCACTCCGCCGTTGCGCAGCCTATAGAAGCGGCCGCGTCGGTAGCGTTTGGCCTGGCGGTAGAAGGCCTGTGCCTCGCTGTTTCTATAGCCCAACACCGGCGCCCCCGCGGCGGCATTATACACGCGCTGGCGGCGCTCTGTTACTATAAGCATAGGCCAATCGGCGCTGTCGCGGCGCACGCGCTTGGCTTCGGCCGCAGTTACACGGAGCTGAACGGGGTATCCGGCCGGTGCTTCCTCATAGGGTAACGCATCTGCAATACGCTGCCGGACCGTTGTGGAATCCCAGCCCAGCAACAGGCCTAGGGCCAGAGTATCGAGCGGTGGGCGGCGTGGCAGCGTTAGCAGAAATACAGAGCGGGTATCTACCAACACGGAGTCGTAGCGGTCGAGGATGCGGCCCCGGATAAGAGAATCATCCACAACAACGCGTTGCCGCGAATATACCTCACCCGTTTTAGGGTCTTTGGTGGGTACGTCAGGTTGTTGGGTAGGAGAGGAGCAGGCGGCTAAGCCTACGAGCAGGGCTAGTGAACATTTTCCCCACAAATTGAAAGCCAAGCGCATGGGGTAAAGCTAAACAATTGCCAGAAGTTGGCGGCGCTCATAACAGTGCACGAATGCAAGGCAGCTACGTTTATACCCTTGCAACAGGAACTGACACAAGCTGCTGCGAGGCGCCTGTTTGGTTTCGCCTTTGGTAAAATGCCATGCCCCAGCCAGGCAATTGAGTTTCTTTTAGCTTCCTAATACCCGTGCCGGGCCTGGCTCAGAATGCGCGCTTCCCACCGTTTGCGCTTGGGCGCGATGCTGCCGCGTAGATGTTTCTCTATTACCAAGGCAGCACAAGGTGCAGCGGCGTCAGCTCCAAATCCGCCATTCTCGATATATACCGCCACGGCAATTTGAGGATTATCGGCCGGCGCAAAGCCCACAAAGGCGGCATGGTCATCACCTTCATCGTTTTCGACGGTGCCGGTTTTGCCCGCCACCGTAATGCCCACGTCTTCCAGACTAGAAGCATCAGCGGTTCCGCCTTTCTGCATCACAGCTACCATGCCGGGTACCAGGGCTGCGAAATGAGTGCTATCAACAAGGGTATACCGTTTTTCGGTAAAGCGAGGCAGTGGCCCGCCGTCCCCGACGCTGCGCACTAGGTGAGGCGTGTAGTACCAACCTCGGTTAGCAATGATGGCCACCATATTGGCCATTTGCAGGCCCGTGAGGTTGATTTCACCCTGTCCGATGCTGAGCGAATAGATGGAGCGGTACCTCCAGCGGGTGGTGCCTCGGGCTTTATCATAGTATTCAGGAGTGGGGAGGAAGCCCGGAGCCTCGCGCGGCACATCTACGCCTAGCACTGAGTCCAGCCCAAACGAGCGAACATAGCGCCGCCAGAGGGCCAGGTTGGCATGGCGGGCGGCTACGGTATCCTGCACCAGGCTATCGGGCACGTGGTTGATGAGTCTCCCCATTACCTGATAAAAGTAGGGGTTGCAGCTGTACTTCAGCCCGGCGGTTAGGTTACTAGGTGCGGGGTGGCGATGCACACAGCTGACAAGCTTCTGGTCGCAGCGGAAACCGGTAGTGGGGCTGATAGAGCCTAGTTGCAAGGCCACGGCGGCATTTACTAGCTTAAACACCGAGCCGGGTGGGTTGGCGCGCATGGCCGGACGGTTAATCAACGGCATGCCTTCCTGTTGCAGAAGCTTGGCGCGCACCCCGGCTAAATCGGGCGCCGTGATGGTGGCGGGCTTGTATAGGGGCGCCGATACGTAGGCCAGAATTTCGCCGGTGCGCGGGTCCAGGGCTATCAGGTAGCCTTTGCGTCGGCCTAGTAGTTGTTCGGCATAGGCCTGTAGCTTCACGTCAAGGGTTAGGTATATATCCTGACCTTGTTGAAAAGCCGTGTCAGGGGCCCAATTGCCCTGCTTTTGGCCCTGTTCATCTACTAAAGGGTGTAGTACCCCTCGGTGCCCATTGAGTATGCCATTATAGTACCCCTCAATACCTCCATTGCGCAGCTGGTAGAAACGACCCCGACGGTAGCGCTTTGCCTGGGAATAGAAAGCCTCGGCCTCGGCACTTGAGTAGCCCAGCACGTGGGCGCCCACGCTGGTGGTATAGGCACGCTGGCGGCTTTCCGTGAGGGTGAGCGTAGGCCATTCGCGGCTCTTGCGGCGTACACGCGTCGCTTCAGCGGCTGTAAGCCGTAGCTGTACCGGATAGCCAGCCGGTGCTTCCTCATACGGCAGGGCATCGGCAATGCGCTTGCGCATGGTAGTGAGGCCCCAACCCAGCAACTGGCCTAGCGCGAGGGTATCGAGCGGCGGACGGCGTGGCAGTTTGAGGAGGTACTGTGGGCGAGTAGCTACTAATACTGAGTCGCGGCGGTCGAGGATACGGCCGCGCTGGGGCACCTCAGGTAGTACTATGCGTCGCTTGGTATAGAGGGCTGTCGAATCGGGAGCCTGAGCCGGTATTTCAGTTTGCTCTTGAGGTGATGAAAAGGTGACCAGCACCAAAAGCATTGTTAGTAGACTCATTCTCCAAAGTGCAAACAGGTAAAGCCACACGTATTCGGGGGCCTTTACGCAATTGCCTACTTGCTAGATGTGTCACCCAGAAAGTCATTCCACACATTATGACCTCAACAAAAAGACAAAAAGGGTGCTACCCCAGCGAGGTAGCACCCTTTTGCGCTAGCATAAGTTAGCCAATTACATATTCCGGCGGTACTGGCCGCCTACCTCGAACAAGGCATTGGTTACTTGGCCTAGGGAGCAGAACTTCACGGTTTCCATAAGCTCCTCGAAGAGGTTGCCGTTGGCAATGGCTACTTGCTGCAGCTGCTTCAGGCGCTGCTCGGCGGTGCCTTGGTTGCGGGCGTGCAAATTCTGGAGCATCGTGATTTGGAACTGCTTTTCCTCCTCTGTGGCCCGGATAACCTCGGCTGGAATGACCGTGGGCGAGCCTTTTGAGGAAAGGAAGGTGTTTACACCAATGATGGGATACTCGCCCGTGTGCTTGAGCATCTCGTAGTGCATGCTTTCCTCCTGAATCTTGCCGCGCTGGTACATGGTTTCCATGGCTCCGAGCACGCCGCCGCGCTCCGTGATGCGGTCAAACTCCAGCAGTACGGCTTCCTCTACTAGGTCCGTCAGCTCTTCGATGATGAAGGAGCCTTGCAGCGGATTCTCGTTCTTGGCCAGGCCTAGCTCGCGGTTGATGATAAGCTGGATGGCCATGGCCCGGCGCACCGATTCCTCAGTGGGCGTGGTAATGGCTTCATCGTAAGCGTTGGTATGCAGGGAGTTGCAGTTGTCGTAGATGGCGTAGAGGGCTTGCAGTGTGGTGCGGATATCGTTGAAGTCGATTTCCTGGGCGTGCAGGCTCCGGCCGCTGGTCTGGATGTGGTATTTCAACATCTGCGAGCGGGCGTTGGCGCCGTATTTCAGCTTCATGGCCTTGGCCCATATGCGGCGCGCCACGCGGCCAATTACGGCGTACTCCGGGTCGATGCCGTTGGAGAAGAAGAACGATAGGTTAGGAGCGAAGTCGTTCACATCCATGCCTCGGCTCACGTAGTACTCCACAAAGGTGAAGCCATTGCTGAGCGTGAGGGCCAGCTGGGTAATGGGGTTAGCGCCGGCTTCAGCAATGTGGTAGCCGGAAATAGACACCGAGTAGAAGTTGCGAACCTTCTCCTTGATGAAGTATTCCTGCACGTCGCCCATGAGGCGCAGGGCAAACTCCGTAGAGAAGATGCAAGTGTTCTGGGCCTGATCTTCCTTCAGAATATCGGCCTGCACGGTGCCGCGCACCTGGCTGAGCGTACGCACCTTGATGGTTTGATACACATCGAGGGGTAGTACCTGGTCGCCGGTCACGCCGAGCAGCATCAGGCCCAGGCCATCGTTGCCGGCGGGCAGCTCGCCCTGGTAGCTGGGGCGCGTTACGCCTTTGTCCTTATAGATAGCCTCGATTTTCTGGTTTACTTCTTCCTCCAGGCCATTCTCCTTGATGTAGAGCTCGCACTGCTGATCGATGGCCGCGTTCATGAAAAAGGCAGCCAGTGTAGCGGCCGGACCGTTAATGGTCATCGACACCGACGTGGTGGGGTTGGCCAGGTTGAAGCCGGAGTACAGCTTCTTGGCATCATCGAGGCAGGCAATGCTCACGCCGGCGTTACCAATTTTGCCGTAGATGTCGGGCCGGTGGTCGGGGTCTTCGCCGTAGAGCGTTACGGAGTCGAAGGCCGTGCTCAGGCGTTTGGCCGGTAGGCCTGCCGATACGTAGTGGAAGCGGCGGTTCGTGCGCTCGGGTCCGCCTTCGCCCGCGAACATACGAGTAGGGTCTTCGCCTTCGCGCTTGAACGGGAATACGCCCGCAGTGTAAGGGAACTCACCGGGCACGTTTTCCTGCAACTGCCAACGCAATAAGTCGCCCCACGCAGTGTAGCGGGGGAGGCTTACTTTGGGAATCTGCTGGTTAGAGAGGCTAGTGGTGTGCGTCTGGATGCGGATTTCCTTGTCGCGCACCTTAAAGATGAACTCGGGGGCTTTGTAGGCGGCTACCTTTTGCGGCCAGGTTTCCAGGAGTTTCCAGTTTTGGCCGTCCAGCCGGAGCTTGATCTCCTCGAAGGTGCTCTCCAGGCCGGCCACGAGCCCTCCTGATTCGGATCCGTGGCTGCCGTTCCCGGTGCCATGTCCTCCAGCGGCGTTGTTCCCGAGACTATGGACGGCTCCGATGGCTTGCTGGATGCCGTAGAGTTGCTGCGCTGTGTCAGACTGTTTTTGGACCCACTGATCATATTGGCGGTTGGTTTCGGCTATTTCAGAAAGGTAACGCGTGCGGTGGGGCGGAATGATATAAATCTTCTCCGAGTCCTCGGTGGTCGTTTCCAGGTGCGAGGCAAACGGTACTCCGGTTTTCGCTTCTACGGTAGCTAGTACGGCACGGTAGAGGCGGTTCATGCCCGGGTCGTTGAACTGCGAGGCGATGGTGCCGAATACGGGCATCTCGTCCAATGGCTTTTCCCAAAGCTGGTGATTCCGCTGGTACTGCTTGCGCACGTCGCGCAGGGCATCAAGAGCGCCGCGCTTATCAAACTTGTTGAGGGCAATGACGTCGGCGAAATCGAGCATGTCGATTTTCTCCAGCTGGGTGGCGGCGCCGTACTCGGGCGTCATCACATACAGGCTGGCATCGGAGTGCTCGATGATTTCGGTGTCAGACTGGCCAATGCCCGAGGTTTCGAGGATGATCAGGTCGAAGTCGGCGGCGCGTACCACATCCACGGCATCCTGCACGTAGCGGCTCAGGGCGAGGTTGCTCTGGCGCGTGGCAAGGCTGCGCATGTACACGCGCGGCGAGTTGATGGAGTTCATCCGGATACGGTCGCCGAGCAGGGCGCCGCCGGTTTTGCGCTTGCTGGGGTCAACGGATATGATGGCAATGGTCTTCTCCGGGAAGTCGAGCAGGAAGCGGCGCACTAGCTCATCTACCAGGCTCGACTTACCCGCACCACCCGTACCCGTGATACCCAGAATAGGCGCTTTCCGCGGCTCCGAAGAAGCGGCATTGATGCGCTGGTCAGAGCCAAACTCCGATTTCTGAAAGTCGGCAATCAGCTGGCCTTTCACGCGCTCAAACTCCTGGGGGAAGTTCTCAGCGGCAGAAATCAGGCGGCCAATGCTGCGGGCATCTTTCTCCTTCACGTGGCCGGCCTCACCGTTCAGGTTCTGGCCCGTGGGGAAGTCCGACTTTTGGAGCAGATCGTTGATCATGCCCTGCAGGCCCATGGCGCGGCCGTGGTCGGGGGAGTAGATGCGGGTAATGCCGTAGGCCTCTAGGTCTTCAATTTCGGTGGGCAGAATTACGCCGCCGCCGCCACCAAAGATTTTCACGTGCCCCGCGCCGCGCTCCTTCAGCAGGTCGTGCATGTACTTGAAGTACTCGTTGTGGCCGCCTTGGTAGGAGGTAATAGCAATGGCCTGCGCATCTTCTTGAATGGCGCAGTCCACGATTTCCTGCACCGAGCGGTTGTGGCCCAGGTGAATAACCTCAGCGCCGCTGCTCTGGATGATGCGGCGCATAATGTTGATGGCGGCATCGTGCCCATCAAACAGGGCAGCCGCCGTCACGATGCGGATATGGTTCTGCGGCTTATAAGGAGCTACGGGAGCTGGGTGCATAGCGCGGAGGGTTGGGGGTGGAATTTGGGGTAGCGAAGGTACGAAAAAAGCCCCGGCGCAGTAGTCCGGGGCTTTTAGCTGATGACCTGTCGTAGAAAAGGCAAAGGTTGCCTATATATTCGGCCAACCTTAGATCTGCTATTAGTTATGAATCTACGAACGGGATTATTTGGTTTCGCACTTCTAGGCGCCGCTATATGGTTATACGCAAGCCAGATGCCGGTTTATAAAAACGGTAAAACCATACAGGAGGTGTTCTCGCACTATCACCAGCTTGGTTCATATCAGGAAATGAAGGCCGCTTTTTATAAGAATGAGAATGCGCTACGCACCAATCGAAATGAGCTATTAGATGTCGGATCGGGCATTGCTGTAGCTAGCCTCACTCTACTAGCATTTGTTATTGGTAAACGTTTACGAACCGTTACGCAACTGCGGCAGCTGGGCGCCCCAAGCAAGCGGCAATTCTTTATATGGCTCAACGCTGGATGGGTTGTTCTTTTTGCGGACCTGCTTTGGTACTACCACTACCGAGCTGTCCGGGGAGACTTTCCACCCTTTGCCGATTCCATTGCCATTCCGGTCATGTATGGCACGGTAGGCTTGCTTGCATGCTGGCCGGTGCTCAACCTCGTATTGCTGCTGGTTTTACGACCGGCTAAGCTGAGTGGGCAGTTGTTTGAAGTACCATCCGTTTACACTGGGCGAGCTATTTTGACCGAAGTCCTTTGTGGTATTGGGTTGGTATTGGTGGGTTGGTACGCCATAATAGTTGTCCTTGACGGCAACCATCTGACCATCCCCGTAGTTTTGCTGTTTCTGTATCTAGTGCTGGTAGTGCGGGCAGGTTATATGTGGGCCTTAAACCAGAAGTATAATAGTCATAGCAGCTTTAGCGAGATAACTGAAGCGAGTTGAATAGTAGCCTAGCGCCAAGGCTATTCAGTCATCACCGTAAAATACAGGCTGGGCTGCATGGCGTGGATGGTCCAGGCGGCTTCGCTGTTTTCGCGCTCTACTACCACTTGCTTGGGTTGGCGCGTGACGGGGATGGAGAAGTACTTGTCTTCGGGGTTAGTTTTTTCGCTTTGCAGCCACTGAATGGTAGCAATTACCGGCTGCGCCTCTAGCTGCAGCTCATAGGGGCGTAAGTCGAGGGTAAGCCAGCCGCGCTGCTTGTTGGTGCACAGGAGCTGGATATCCTGCGAAACCAGCAGGCGGCCCGGGCGGCCTTGCTCTACGGCATAGAGGTTCAGGCGGAAGCGGAGCTGTTCGTAGGTATTTGCCGACAGAAACACGTGGAACTCCTCCAAGTACGTGCGCTTAGTGGGTTTGAGCAGGGTGCCGAACTCCCAGCCCCATTCGTCATCTACGGTTTCTTTGCCGCTGGAACCGCCCATCCAAAAAATGTCGCCTTTGGCCTTATTACGGCCTAGTAACCCTGGGTGCACGCGGCGGTGCTGCACGGTTACTTCGCGCAACGCTTGCTCTAGTGGGGCCAGGCGGAACTCGCGCTTGCCGGAAGCTAATGCAGCTGGCGGCACTACCTCCCGCGTAAAGCCAACGCTGGACACAATCAGGGTATCGGTGAGGCCCGGAAGCCGGAGCAGGTAGCGGCCCTGCTCATCGGCAACGGTGCCGATGCTGCGGCCGGGGACACCTAGGGTGGCAAAGGGTACCGGCTCGCCGGTGCTGAAGTTCAGGACGCGGCCCTCGATGATGAGCGTTTGGGCGCGCAGGCTGCTGCTTACTAGGCAGAAGACAAGCAGGAAAAGGAGGAGGGTAAGACGCATTCAGGAAGGAAAGCACAGCGCGACGCCAGCGGGGTAGGTTGCTACTAGCTAAACTAGCGCGGTACTAGGCATGGAATAGAACGGAAGCTACAAACACAAGAAAAACACCCGGGCTGCTTGCCAGCGGCCCAGGTGTCAGGGTATTTTACGTCAGAAGTAATTACTTGGCCGCCTTTTTCTCCAGCGCTTGCAGCAGCTCATCAGCGGCTTTTTCGATATCGGAGTAGCCCTGCTGAGCGGCACGTTCTTTGGCCGCAATTAGGCCGTCGCGGTGCACGGTTTTGAAGTCGCCGTAGGGAAAATGGTAGCGGCCTTTGGTGTCTTCGCCTTTGCTTTTATCGAGGCCCAGGTGCCACTGGCCATACTCGGCTATTTCATGTTTTTCCAGAAACTTATTTTCTTGGCTGGTATCGGGGTTGTGCTGGCCCCAGTGGCCTTGGTCGTTTTTGAGCTTGCCATCCTGGATTAGTTGTTTGGCAAACTTCACGGCTTCGGGATTCAGTTGCAGGCTCATGAGGGGAGGGTTTGGGTAGATGGAGGGGCTAGTGCAAATCAGTCACCCAGGAGTTTACGCTCCTGCTCGCGTTCCGTTAAGGTTCAGCTTTTTTACTAGGTCTCTCCCAAGCGTACACCGTGGCCACACCTTTCTAGTCTGTGTAGGCCTGCACGCGCAGCTGCATGCTGGGGTTTACAGGAAATGATTGCCACGTTGCCTCGCTTTTGTCGCGGGTGTAGGTGCGGTGCAAGGGCGCTGGAAATGCAGCGGGTATACTCAAGTACTTGCCTGGCCCCATGGGTTCATCATTGTCGAGCCATTGGAGGGCAAGGGCAATCTTCTGATGTTTCTTCAGGTGCAAATTAAAAGGACGCAGGTCTACTTTCACCCAACCCGTCACTTGGTCGCCTACCACAAACTGCATGTCTTGGTTGGAGAGCAGGGTAGTAGGACGTCCATCTTTTACATCGTACAGCATCAGCCGAAAGCGTACGAAGCGGAAGGTATTATGTGCCACATACAGGGCAAACTCATCAACAAAGCAGTTATCCGACGGGGTTAAAAAGGTACCAATTTCCCGGCCTCGTTTATTACGGGATACACTATCCTTCACTGCTCCCGTGCTGAGGTAGGCCATACCTCCGGTAGCCTCGCGGCCTAGTACTTTGGGATGCAGCTTACCGTGCCGGATGGCTACTTCGGTAAGTTGGGTTGCCAGCGGTGTGAGCTGGATGTCGGGGAACTGGCTCAGTTGCCCCGCCAGCAGCTTCCGGGGCTGGTACCCAACACAGCTTACCACCAGTGTATCGGTGGGAGCCGCGGCGGCTAGCACTTCAGCTGAAAAATGACCTAGGGCATCGGCCACGGTACCAATGGACTTGTGCTGAATACCAACGGAGGCATAGGGCACGGGGCCCTTAGTAGTGGCATCGAGCACGGTAATAGGAGCTTGCTGGGGCGTGGCGGAAAGCAGCGGCAGCAACAGGACGGGCACTAACCCCCAGGATAGAAAACGCATAAGTGAAGTAGGGAAGAGGAATTCGGCTAACTGCCCACAAGAGCACACGCCCTTTCCCTACGGTTGCACTACCTCTGTTTTAGACGCAAACTGCCCCCGCCTCACAACCAAGTTGGCGTGGAGCGGGGGCAGGTTTAAGCAGTAGGGTTGCCTAGGCAGTTTCCTTTTGGCGGGCCTTCGGCTTTACGTCCGGAATCATGTTGTGCGGGTTGATGACAAACTTCTTGGCCACACCGCTGTCAAACTCCTCATAGCCGCGCGGAGCATCGTCCATGCTGATGACCTCCACGTTCACGGCTTTGGCAATCTGCACTTTGTCGTATAGAATAGCTTGCATCAGTTGGCGGTTGTAGCTGAGCACAGGCGTCTGGCCCGTATAGAAGGAGTGGCTTTTGGCCCAGCCCAAGCCAAACCGAATAGAAAGGCTGCCTTTTTGGGCGGCTGTGTCTTTAGAGCCGGGGTCTTCGGTCACGTATAGGCCCGGAATACCAATGGAGCCGCCGGCCCGGGCTATTTCCATGAGCGAGTTGAGTACGGCGGCCGGCACTTCTTCCTTAGAAGTTTTGCCTTCACCGTGCGCTTCAAAGCCTACGCAGTCAACGGCACAATCTACCTCCGGCACACCCAAAATCTGCGCTATCTGTTCGGCTAGGGTGGCGTTTTCGGTTAAGTCCACAGTTTCGCAGCCAAAGGAGCGGGCATGCGCCAAACGCGCTTTGTTTAGGTCGCCAACAATCACCACCGCCGCGCCCAGCAATTGCGCCGATGCCGCCGCCGCCAGGCCTACCGGACCTGCCCCGGCAATATACACCGTAGCGCCCGGGCCCACGCCGGCCTTTACGGCGCCGTGGAAACCCGTCGGGAAAATGTCGCTGAGCATCGTCAGGTCCCGTATTTTTTCCATTGCCTGGTCCTTGTCGGGAAAGCGCAGTAGGTTGAAATCGGCGTAGGGCACCATCACGTATTCGGCCTGGCCGCCTACCCAGCCGCCCATGTCCACGTAACCGTAGGCTCCGCCAGCGCGGCCCTCGTTTACCGTTAGGCAAATGCCAGTTTGTTGCTCCTTGCAGTTGCGGCAGCGTCCGCAGGCCACATTAAATGGCACCGACACTAGGTCGCCTTTCTTCAAAAACTCTACATCAGTGCCGGCCTCCACTACCTCGCCGGTAATTTCATGGCCCAGCACCAGCCCTGCGGGTGCGGTAGTGCGGCCGCGCACCATGTGCTGGTCAGAGCCGCAGATGTTCGTGGATACTACCTTTAGAATAACGCCATGGGTGATTTTTCGGCCCTTCGGGTTTTTTAGTTCAGGAAAGTCAATGTTCTGGACTTCTACCTTGCCCGGCCCCAGATATACTACGCCTCGGTTGCTTGCCATAGAATTACAAGTTGAGATGATGGAACACAGCTGAGTGCTGCCGCTTATTCTCCCTGCAGGGCTCGTACGCCGGCTTCCGCTACGGCATGGTCGTCTTCCACGGTGCTGCCCGACACGCCAATGGCGCCGAATATGTTGCCTTCGTGGTTCTTGAGGGGGATGCCGCCAGGGAAAGTGATAAGGCCGCCGTTGGAATGCTCAATGTTATACAAGGAGCCGCCAGGCTGCGAAAGGCCCCCGATGGCCCCCGTGGGCATATCAAAGAAACGGGCCGTCTTGGCCTTTTTAATCGAAATGTCGAGGGAGCCCAGCCACGCATCGTCCATGCGGATGAAGGCCACGAGGTTCGCACCGGAGTCGACCACGGCAATATTCATTTTGACTCCCATTTCGAGGGCTTTCTCGTGGGCTGCCTGCACGGCCTGCTGGGCTTGTTTAAGAGTAATTCCCATGGTGTTTTGGAATGGAGATGAAGTGAAAACGGTTGCACTCTACAACGGCGCTATACTGCTTTCGTCTAACCCCAACCAAGTAGTTGCGACAATACATACCCTCTTTGCGACGATTGTATAGTTGAGCCGCCTGCTTTGCCACTTTGGTTAGCCAGTGGGGCTAGTAAACTCGTCTGTAACACACGGCCTTGGGGTGGTAGCGGGGTAGTGCTTTTGCGGTTCAGGCTGCCCGCAAGGCTAGAACTGAAGCATGCGGCCGTAGCAGGCCCAAGGTGCCAGTTAGCTTTTCCATGCCATTCTTCGTACCTTCGCCTTCGGAAAAAACCGCCTCTAGTGAAGAACATCCGCAATTTCTGCATCATCGCCCACATTGACCACGGTAAAAGCACGCTGGCCGACCGCCTGTTGGAATTTACCAGCACCGTCTCGAAGCGCGATATGCAAGCTCAGCTTCTCGACAACATGGACCTGGAGCGGGAGCGGGGCATTACCATCAAGAGCCACGCCATTCAGATGCAGTATCCCTATAAAGGGGAGATGTACACGCTGAACCTGATTGACACGCCCGGCCACGTTGACTTCAGCTACGAAGTATCCCGCTCCATTGCGGCCTGCGAAGGCGCTTTGCTGATCGTGGACTCCTCGCAGGGTATTGAGGCTCAAACTATTTCGAACCTATACCTGGCCATCGGCTCCGACCTGACCATTATCCCGGTTCTCAATAAAATCGACCTGCCGCACGCGATGCCGGAGGAAGTGTCGGATGAAATTGTGGACCTGATTGGCTGCGACCGGGATGAGATTATTCCGGCGTCGGGTAAGTCGGGTATTGGTATTGAAGCCATCCTGAACGCCATCTGTGAGCGGATTCCGGCCCCGGCCGGCGACCCGGATGCACCCCTGCAGGCTCTGATTTTTGACTCGGTATTCAATTCGTACCGTGGCATCGAAGTACTGTTTCGCATCAAGAACGGCACCATGCGCAAGGGCGACAAGCTCCGGTTCATGGCTACCGGCAAGGAATACGGCGCCGATGAAATTGGTATCCTGGGCCTGAACCAGGAGCCACGCCTCGAAATTGGCGCCGGCAACGTAGGCTACCTCATTTCGGGCATCAAAGAAGCCCGCGAAGTAAAAGTAGGTGATACCATCACGCACGTGGCCCGGCCGACTGCTGAAGCTATTCAAGGCTTTGCTGATGTGAAGCCCATGGTATTTGCCGGTATCTATCCCGTTGATACGACGGAGTACGAGGAGCTGCGTTCCTGCATGGAAAAGCTCCAGCTCAACGATGCCTCGCTGGTGTGGGAGCCGGAAACGTCGGTGGCCCTGGGCTTCGGCTTCCGGTGCGGTTTCCTAGGCATGCTGCACATGGAAATCGTGCAGGAGCGTCTGGAGCGTGAGTTCAATATGACGGTGATTACCACCGTGCCCTCGGTGCAGTTCCACGCCACTGGCACTAAGGATCAGCTCCTGACCATCAACGCTCCGTCGGAAATGCCGGAGCCAAACATGATCAAGCGCATTGAGGAGCCTTACATCAAGGCTCAGATCATCACAGCAGCCGACTACGTAGGGCCCATCATCACGCTCTGTATGGAGAAGCGCGGCATCATCAAGGGCCAAAGCTACCTGACTTCTGAGCGGGTGGAGCTTTCATTTGAGTTGCCGCTGTCGGAAATCGTATTTGACTTCTTCGACAAGCTGAAGACCATTTCACGCGGCTATGCCTCGCTTGATTATGAGCTGATTGGCTTCCGCGAGTCGGATATGGTGAAGCTGGACATTATGCTGAACGGGGAGAAGGTCGATGCCTTGTCGGCCATTGTGCACCGCTCCAAGAGCTACGAATGGGGCCGCCGCCTCTGCGAAAAGCTCCGGGAGTTGCTACCTCGTCAGCAGTTCGAAATTGCCATTCAGGCCAGCATCGGGCAAAAAATTATTTCGCGGGAAACCGTGAAGGCCCTGCGCAAAAACGTAATCGCCAAGTGCTACGGCGGTGACATCAGCCGGAAGCGCAAGCTGCTCGAAAAGCAGAAAGAAGGCAAAAAGCGGATGCGCCAAGTAGGCTCCGTTGAAATACCCCAAGAGGCCTTCTTGGCCGTCCTTAAAATCGATTAAATAGTGGAACGCGCCCCATTGGGGCGCGTTTTTTTTGTATCTGTTTCCAAATTTTTCACTTCATACACTTCTTGACACGGCGTGGTATGATTAATACATCCAACACATGTCTAACAACCTCACCAAGAACTGTACGAGCCAGGAACAACTGGAAAAGATAATCAAAGGACAGGAGCGTAAATTCCGGTGGAGAGACGACTGGCCCGTAATGGAAAAAGCGCTTCAAACCTCGGGTGCTGCTGCCATTGCCGCCCACCAAGAAAAAAGTCAGCAGGATAAAGCCTAACCATAGAAACCCAATATGACCACAGCCCCCGACGCCACTACCTACCGCCTCATCGACGGCAAGCAAACCGCCGAGGCCATTAAAGAGGAAATTGCTGCCGAGGTTGCCCAGCTAAAGGCGAACGGCGAGAAGGTGCCCCATCTGGCTGCCATACTGGTGGGCCATGATGGGGGCTCTGAAACCTACGTGCGCAACAAAGTACTGGCCTGCGAGCGGGTCGGCTTTGAGAGCACGCTCCTACGCTACGAAGACGACATCACCGAAGCCGAACTACTGGCCAAGGTGGAGGAGTTGAACCAGGATGCCCGCATCGACGGCTTCATTGTGCAGCTGCCTTTACCTCGCCACATTTCCTCTGAGAAGGTGATTGAGGCAATTCGGCCGGAAAAGGATGTGGATGGATTTCACCCGATGAACATCGGGCGGATGGTGGCAGGCCTACCGGCTCTGCTGCCGGCTACCCCCTCTGGCATAGTGGAGTTGCTGCGCCGTTACGAGCTAGTGACGGACGGCAAGCATTGCGTGGTCATTGGGCGTTCTAATATTGTAGGTACGCCAGTTAGTATATTGCTAGCTAAGAACTTAGAGCCTGGTAACTGCACGGTTACTTTATGTCACTCGCGCACTCAGAACCTACCAGAAATCACCCGCACGGCTGATATTCTGGTGGCGGCCCTAGGTCGTCCGGAGTTCGTAACCGCCGACATGGTGAAGCCGGGCGCAGTGGTAATTGACGTAGGAACGACCCGCGTAGAAGACGCCTCTAAAAAGTCGGGGTGGGCGCTGAAGGGCGATGTGAAGTTTGATGAGGTAGCTCCTCTGACCTCCTACATTACCCCGGTACCCGGTGGGGTTGGCCCCATGACCATTGCCATGCTGTTGCTCAACACGTTGCGTGCGGCCAAAGGCGAGGTTTACCCGAAGTAACAACCTAGTGTGGCTGGTAGCTGCTTCATGCCGCTGCGGGCTTCAACCAGCACTTCGTCCTTTTAAATCCAATTAATACCGCCTCAGGCTTTTAGAATTAGGGGCGGTGTACTACTTTTAATGTCGGACCGTTGGTTTGGGGCCAGATGCACATGCGTCTGACCTGTTCCGGCGGCCCGGCTTATTTTTTACCGACTACCCTGTTTTGCTGCACGAACTTCCCGTTACGTCGGCTGCCCCGGCACAAGGGGGAGCACCTTCACTGCCCGTCATGGAGCAGTTTTATACTATTCAGGGCGAAGGCTACAACACAGGCCGGGCTGCTTACTTTATCCGCTTAGGCGGCTGCGACGTAGGCTGCGTGTGGTGCGATGTGAAGGAGTCCTGGCCCCTGGATGCCCATCCGCGTCATGCCATTACTGAGTTGGTAGCAGCCGTAACGGTTCACCCGGGCCGCAACGTAGTAATTACGGGTGGTGAGCCGCTGATGCATGAATTGGGGCCGCTTACTTCTGCGTTGCAGAATGCCGGTTGCCGCACCTGGATTGAAACTAGTGGCGCCTACCCGCTCAGTGGCCAGTGGGACTGGATTTGCGTATCGCCCAAGAAATTCAAGGCCCCGCTGCCGTCGGTGCTGGCGGCGGCACATGAGTTGAAAATCATTGTGTTTAATAAGAGCGATTTCGCTTGGGCAGAGCAACACGCTGCCCAAGTGGGACCCGATTGCCGGCTTTATTTGCAGCCCGAGTGGAGCAAATCAACCGACATGATGCCCCTTATTGTAGATTACGTAAAAGCTCATCCGCAGTGGCAAGTCTCCCTGCAAACTCATAAGTTCCTCGACATCCCGTAGCGTTTTACCGCTTATGCGCCGTTTGCTTTCTGTCTCGTTTGTGGTGTTGCTATCAGTTGGTGGGATGATGCCCACTAGGTCAGTAGCGCAAACCAAGCTCGCCACTACCAATACCAAGGCCCGCAACTTGTGGGAGAAGGCCCAGGGGCAGGCCAAAGACCGGGACTTCGCCAAAGCCATTGAAACGCTCAATCAGCTCAATGAGAAATTTCCCTCATTGGGCGAGCCGTATCTGTTGAAAGGCTCCCTATACAAGTCCATGGGCGAAAACAGGTCGGCTTTTGAGGCCTACCGGGATGGTATTTCCAAGATTCCGCTGAGCCCTACCAGGGCCACTGATTATTACACGCTGGGCGAGTTGGCCATGACGTTTGGGGAATACCCCATTGCGGCGGATAGCTACAAAAAATACCTGAAGACAGCTGCGAAAGGGCAGCGTAATATTCCCCGCGCCCAACGGCAGCTGCTGAACTGCGAGTTTGCGCAGAAGTCTATGGCGGCTCCTAATGGCATTCAGCCGGAGCGCATGGCTGAGCCCCTCAACACGTTTCGCTTTCAGTACTTTCCGGCCCTGACAGCCGATAGCCGGTTCCTTCTCTTCACCGGACGGCCAACGCTGGAAAGCGGCGAGGACTTGTTTGTGAGCCGCCAAAACCCCGATGGTACCATGGGCGCCCCGGCTTCCATTTCGCCAGCTATTAACACGAGCTTTAATGAAGGTGCCGGTACCATTTCCGGCGACGGCAAAACCCTGGTATTTGCTTCCTGCGACCGACCCAACTCAGTAGGCAACTGCGACCTGTATATTTCCCGGCGGACGGGCAATGCCTGGAGCAAACCTCAAAACTTAGGTCGTAACGTTAACTCGCCGGAGTGGGATTCGCAGCCCACACTTTCTGCTGACGGCCGGACGCTGTACTTTACCAGCATGCGCCGCGGCGGAAAGGGTCAGGAAGATATTTACGTTACTACCCTCGGCGCCGACGGTAACTGGACGCCGGCCCGAAACCTGGGTGAGCCTGTGAACACGCCGGGCAAGGATATGGCTCCTTTTATCCATGCCAGCGGCACTACCCTCTATTATGTCACGGATGGGCTGGTAGGCATGGGCGGGCTTGATATTTACCGCTGTGAGCAGCTTGGGGGAACCAAATGGAGTGTGCCGCAAAATCTGGGCTACCCTCTCAACACCTTCGAGAACGAAGCCTCGCTTTTCATTAGCTCCGATAACCGCAGAGGCTTTTGTTCCCGCTCCCGTGCTACGGAACCTGGCGTGAAGCAGGAGCGTGACCGTCCGGTAGAGCTGTTTGGCTTTGCCGTACCCAAGGAGATGCGCGCCCGCGAAACCAGCACCTACACGCAGGGTCGGGTATTCGACGCTTTCACGAAAAAGCCCATTCAGGCCGATGTGCAGTTGTATGATCTGAACACAGATGAACTGGTGCAATATGTGTCGTCTGACAGTGAAAACGGGGAATACACCGTGGTGTTGAACGAAGGCCGGCAATACGCCATGTACGCCGCCGCCGACAAATACTTGATGAAAAGCCTGAGCTTTGACTTCAGCGATAAGCGGAATTTCGATCCGCTGACGCTGGATATTTACCTAGAGCCGGTGCGTTCAGGCCGCAGCATTGTGCTCAACAACCTGTTCTTCGATACCAATAAGTTTGAGCTCAAATCTAAGTCGCGCACAGAGCTGAACCGGTTGGTGGGCTTTATGAAGCAATACCCGGAAATACAGGTGGAAATATCGGGCCACACCGATGACGTAGGCTCAGATGAAGACAACTTCCTTTTGTCTCAAAGCCGAGCAAAATCAGTATACACGTATCTCATTAGCCAAGGTGTGAAAGCTGAGCGGTTACGCTTTAAAGGCTACGGCGAGACCAAGCCCTTGATGACAAACGATACAGAAGAGCATCGGCAGCAAAACCGCCGCATAGAGCTTCGGATTCTGTAAAATCCCTGAGAGTTGTACTATTTGAAACCCAACTGCGTAAGCGGTTGGGTTTTTTTCATTTGTAGTATCCCTTTTTGATTATACTATTACAAGGCTGATTATGAGATGAATAGTACTTTTTGGTGTAAGTTGTAGAGTAGAATAGTTATAAAACTTCTTTTTTTTATTTAATATCAAGCTGTATATTTGGACATGCCCTAATCTGGTTGTAGCCACTCTGAAGCTGCATTGCCTCAAGTAAGCTTACTCTAGTATTAGGCATTTGATTTTGTTAATTCTTTCTTCCTAACCCTCTTACAAACGCTTACCATGAAAAAGACTACTCTTTTTGCATGTTTACTGTTCGGGTTGCAGAGTGCTGCTATGGCTGGCACCGAGCCTGATGGTTCCGGCAGCATTACCTCCCGCGCCACTGCTCTGACCCGCTCCATCTCTGAAAAGGCCCGCCTCGACGAAGGGCAGTACTTGCGGGTGAAGCAACTGAACATCCGGATGCTGACGGAATTGGAAGATCTGAAGACGCGTTTCGCTGCCGACCAGTCGGTGCTGGACCAGCGCCTAGCGGATGCCCAGTCGCGTTACGAAACCGACCTGACTGCTTTGCTTCGTCCGGCTCAGCTTTCCATCTTCCAGCAGAGCCGCACCAGTATGACGGCACTAAGTGCCACGCCTAAGTAAACCGCTTAAGCAGCCCGCCCACAAAGCGGGCTGCTGCATTAATAAGTTAGGGTAGCTCTATTGTTCCCAAGTGATAAACTAGAAATATTACATATCATATTGATAATATGATAGATATATAGTATATTCAATTATTAATTACTGAATGCCTTCCTTTTTCCTGTCCACCAACCTGACACCTTTATGAAGAACGTATTCGCTTGCCTGACCTTCCTTTTATTGGTTTCCTTGGGAAACATGGCGCAAGCCACCACCGCTGATGAGGGCACTAAGCTAGCAGCGCGTGCTACTGAGCTGACTAAACGCATGGCTGAGCGCACCAAGCTTAGCGAAGGCCAATACGTAAAAGTACGCCAGCTCAACTACCGCCTGCTGAGCGAAATAGCTGATGCCAAAAAGCAGTTTTCCGGCGACAGCGAAAACCTCGACAAAGCAATGGCCGACGTGCAGATGCGCTATGAGTGGGACCTGGCCGCCATTCTGTGGCCCAAGCAGCTTGCAGCCTACGAAGACGTAAAGCTGAACTTCACGGCTACCAACGTGCGCTAAGTGAACAGTTGCTCTCGGCACTGCCGGAAGCAAAAAATACCCAACAAAAAAGCCCGCTACAGCAGCGGGCTTTTTTGTTGGGTAGGAGTGTAGGTTGCTACTACGAACGCTGCTCAATGCCTACGTAGTCACGCTCGGTCTCGCCAGTATAGATCTGACGCGGACGACCGATAGGCTCTTTGTTTTCGCGCATCTCTTTCCACTGGGCAATCCAGCCGGGTAGGCGGCCTAGGGCAAACATAACCGTAAACATCTCGGTAGGAATGCCCAGGGCTTTATAGATGATGCCCGAGTAGAAGTCTACATTCGGATACAGCTTGCGCTGGATGAAGTACTCATCGGTGAGGGCAGCCTGTTCCAACTCCTTCGCAATTTTCAGCAAGGGGCTATCCTGCAGGCCTAGTGCCGTCAGTACCTCGTCGGCAGCTTTCTTGATGATCGTAGCGCGCGGGTCGAAGTTCTTGTACACGCGGTGCCCAAAGCCCATGAGGCGGAACGAGTCGTCCTTGTCTTTGGCTTTCGCAATGAACTTGCTGGTGTCGCCACCATCACGCTCAATAGCCTCCAGCATTTCCACCACTTCCTGGTTGGCACCGCCGTGCAGGGGGCCCCACAAAGCGTTGATACCAGCCGATACCGAGCCATACAGCGAGGCATTGGCCGAGCCTACTAGGCGTACCGTGGAGGTGGAGCAGTTCTGCTCGTGGTCGGCATGCAGAATGAGGAGCTTGTTGAGGGCGCTAACCACTACTGGGTTCAGCTCATACTTCTCCGTAGGGAAGCTGAACATCATGTGCAGGAAGTTGGAGCAGTAGTCCATGTCGTTCCGCGGGTAGTTCAGCGGATGACCCATCTGATTTTTGTAGGTCCAGGCGGCTATAGTGGGCAGCTTGGCCATCAGGCGGATTACGTTCAGGTCGATTTCCTCCTTGCTCAGGTCTGGGGCTACGCTTTCGGGGTAGAAGGCGGTCAGGGCACAGATCAGCGACGAGAGAATCGCCATGGGATGCGCAGCGGAGGGGAAGCCGTCGAAAATCTTCCGAACGTCTTCGTGTACTAGCGTGTGCTTGGTAATCTGGTTGCTGAAGTCCTGCAGCTCGGCCTGGGTGGGCAGCTTGCCATAAATCAGCAGGTAGGCAACTTCAATAAAGCTCGATTTCTCGGCCAGTTGCTCAATCGGGTAGCCCCGGTAGCGCAGTATGCCTTCCTCACCATCGAGGAAAGTGATGGCGCTTTTGGTAGCACCGGTGTTTTTGTAGCCGGAATCAAGGGTAACGTACCCCGTCTGGTCGCGCAGCTTTCCAATATCGAAAGCCTTTTCGTGCTCAGTACCTTCGATAACAGGGAGAGAGAAGGATTTCCCGTCGAGGATCAGTTCAGCAGATTCTGCCATAAGCGTGGGTTGAAGGGTGGGTTGCGAGGCGAAACTAAAGAATTACCGGCAAGCAGTAAAACCCAGTGAGAGTTTGGCACCTATACTACAACTCGGCCCAGGTTGTTGTTTGAGTTGGGGTAAAACGCAAAGAAAGGCTCCAGCTATGATAAGTGTGGCATGCCGAGCAATTTTTTACCCGTAATCCGCATAATATTTCAACCCCTGCAGCCAGATTGGGTAGCCATGCCCAAAACCGCACCTAGTAACTGAGTTGAACATGTATGGAACGGTAAGCCGGCCTAGTTAGTGTCGAGCTCAGAAGGCGCTATGCTACTTGCCGATGCAGAACTGGGTGAAGATGCTAGTGAGCAGGTCGTCGTTGCTTATCTCGCCCGTTATTTCGCCCAGTGCTGCCAGCGCATGGCGCAGGTCGGCAGCCAGCAGCTCGGTGCCAGCGCCGGCAGCCAGCCCGTGCACTACGGCATCCAGATGCAAGGTTGCCTGCTCCAGGCTGCGGGCGTGGCGCACGTTGGTGACTATCGTGCTGGCACCAGTGTAATCGAGGCCTTCGCCCCGGACCCGGCCTAGTAGCAGCTCGCGCAACTCATCTAGCCCGTCGCCTCGGGAAGCGGCAATCAGTACTGTATCGGGGCGCCCGCGGAAGGCTTCCTGCTCGGGGTCAGTGGCTACATCTAGCTTATTGCCGACGGCTAGTACCGAGGTACCCATGGGTGCCTTCAACGCTTTAATTTCTGCTTCAAGTTGCATAGGGGTAGTGCTCGTAATATCAAACAGATATACCACGATAGAAGCCTGCTGAACCCGCTTCATGGTTCGCTCTACACCCATGGCTTCTACCACATCAGAGGTGTCGCGTAGGCCAGCCGTATCTACAAACCGGAACCGGATGCCATCTACGTTTACCTCGTCTTCAATCAGGTCGCGGGTGGTGCCGGCAATGTCTGAAACGATGGCGCGCTCCTCGTTCAGCAGAGCATTGAGCAAAGTGCTTTTGCCGGCGTTGGGTCGGCCGGCTATGACGGTAGTTACGCCATGCTTGATGACATTGCCCAGCTCAAAGGAGCGAAGCAGTCGGCGGACTAGCGTTTGAACTTCCTGTAGCAGGGTTACTAGCCCCGTGCGGTCGGCAAACTCCACGTCTTCTTCGCCAAAGTCGAGCTCTAGTTCCAGCAAGGCGGCAAACTGTACCAAGCGCCCGCGCAGGTCTTTCAGCTCCTGCGAAAAACCGCCGCGCATCTGGCGCATGGCTACCTGGTGCGATAAGGCGGAGTCGGAGGCAATCAGGTCGGCCACGGCTTCGGCCTGAGCCAAGTCGAAGGCACCATTGAGAAAGGCCCGCTTCGTAAACTCGCCGGCTTCTGCTAGGCGGGCACCTCGGCGGGTAAAGAGGGCTAGTAGCTCCCGCACAATGTAGTCGGAGCCGTGAGCGCTGATTTCC
The DNA here is from genome assembly GCF_054780535.1 of Hymenobacter seoulensis. Lineage (NCBI taxonomy): Bacteria > Pseudomonadati > Bacteroidota > Cytophagia > Cytophagales > Hymenobacteraceae > Hymenobacter > Hymenobacter seoulensis. Next base: position 367,535 of record NZ_BAAGWD010000001.1, on the reverse strand, counting down.
ACTACGTCCTCGCGGGTGTAGGAGTGCGGCGTGCGGAACAGCGAAACCACCACCTCATCAATGATTCGCTCACCATCCCGGATAGTACCAAAATGAAGCGTGTGGCTGGCCTGGTCGCGGAGGCGTTTACCGGCAAAGGCTTCATCGGTGAGCCGGATAGCATCGGGGCCGGAAAGACGAACCAGCGCAATGGCACCCGAGCCGGGTGGTGTGGACAGGGCCACAATGGTATCTGAAAGCGAAAGAGGAAGGGCAGCGGCCACGGCGAACGAAATGGTTTCGTTTGCAAAGGTAGGCGTTCAGCCGCGGTATGTATTGCTAGAAACCAGCAAAGGCGCGCCAGGAGGCAAGGCTAAATTTCAGGCAGTTCGAGCAGGCCAAGTACCTAGTAAACTACCTATCCCGTCACGAATAAATTACGACTTACTTCCGATGAAATAAGGTATTTGTTGGCCTGGTTTATTCTGATTTCAAGTGAATTATCGAATACTATCTTATCCAGTACTTCAATATGCGTGCCTAGGTTCAGCCCTACCTTGTCCAGGTACTGCAGAAAGGGAACTGACGTGTTTTTGACGGCTACTACTACGCCCTGGTCACCGGGGCGAAGGTCGGCGAGGAGGCGGTGCTGGGGGCGATGCAGGATGCCTTCGGCCGTGGGGATAGGGTCGCCGTGGGGATCAAACTGTGGGCAGCCCAAGAACTCATCGAGGCGTTGCACGAGCAAGTCAGAATCAATGTGCTCCATCTGCTCGGCTACGTCATGCACTTCATCCCAAGTAAAGCCCAACTGCTGCACCAGGAATACTTCCCAGAGGCGATGCTTGCGGATGGTGAGCAGGGCCAGGCGCTTGCCTTCGGCCGTGAGCGTAACGCCCCGGTAGCGGGTGTAATGTAGCAGGCCTTTTTCGCCGAGGCGGCGCAACATATCCGTTACGGAAGCGGCCCGCGTTTGCAGGGCTTCCGCCACGCTGTTGGTGCTAACCTCGGTGCCGGGTTGGGCCTCCGCTAGCTTATAAATGGCTTTCAGGTAGTTTTCCTCGGTGTAGCTGGGCACGCGGGTAGGGCTTCGGGGCAGAGGTGTTGAAGGAGCGAAGATGCACGATTTTGCAAAAAGCGCGGCCGGTACATATTACCGGCCGCGCTTCTTACAGGTTGGAGCGTAGGAGCACCCTAGTAAAGGGGCGCCGCTGCTACCACTTAATCAGGGCCGAAGCCCAGGTAAAGCCGGAGCCGAACGCGGCCAGGCACACCAGGTCGCCGCGCTTGATGCGGCCTTCCTGTACGGCTTCGCTTAAGGCAATCGGAACCGAAGCGGCCGTGGTGTTGCCGTAGCGCTGAATGTTGCTGAAGATCTTGTCGTCGGAGAGGCCCATCTTCTGCTGCACGTACTGCGTGATGCGTAGGTTAGCTTGGTGCGGAATCAGCATATCCAGGTCCTGGGGCTGGTAGCCGTTCTTATCGAGCGCCTCTTTGATAACCTGCGGGAACCGCACCACAGCGTGCTTGAACACGTTCTGGCCGTTCATGTACGGGTACATTTCCAGTTCATTGGCCACCACATAGTCCACGCGGTTGTTGCGGTTAGAGCCGGGCTCTTTCACAATGAGTTCCTCGGCGTGCTCGCCCTGGGAGTGTAGGTGCGTGCTCAGGATGCCGTGGTCCGGGCGTGTGCTGGGCCGCAGAACTACGGCGCCGGCACCATCGCCAAAAATCACCGAAACGCCGCGGCCGCGGGTGCTGATGTCGAGGCCGGATGAGTGGATTTCGGAGCCCACTACCAGCACGGTATCATACATGCCCGTCTTGATGAACTGATCGGCCATGGACAGGGCGTACACGAAGCCCGAGCACTGGTTGCGCACATCAAACGCCGGAATCGGGTCTTTGATGCCTAGTTCGCGCTGCAACAGTACGCCGGAGCCGGGAAAGAAGTAGTCGGGCGACAACGTAGCAAACACAATCATTTGCACATCGTCGGGCGTGAGGCCGGCCATTTCTAGGGCCTTGCGCGAGGCGTTGGCGCCCATATTGGCCGTGGTGTCTTTGCCTTCCTCAAACCAGCGACGCTCCCGGATGCCGGTGCGTTCCTGAATCCACTCGTCGGTGGTTTCCATGAGGGTAGTGAGGTCGGCGTTGGTGACCACGCGGGCAGGCACATAGTGGCCTACACCCGCAATTTCAGACATTCGGAGAGTAGAGTTCATCAATGGGGGAATTTGCGGAGCAAGTAGGTCAGAGAATCTGAGCCCAAGGTAGAAAAAAACAGACCCAGCCCCGTAAACGGCCTGCAAAGGTCGGCAGTTACTTAATAGAATCTAGTAGCTGGTGCAATTTTTCGGCTTCAGTAGCCCAAAGCGCTTCCGGCGGAGTGCCTCGCGGGTAATACGGGCGCTCCGCCAGCATGGCTGCCAGCGTGCCAGCGGGCGGGTACTCGGGCTGCTGAAAGTCAAGGACAATGCCGGCCTGGTGGAGTTGCACGAGCGGTTGCCACAAGGGGTTTGGCGGTAGCACCAGGGGTAGGCCGTTGGCTAGGTACTCAAACAGCTTGGTTGGAATACAGCGGGCGGTGCTCGGGTGCGGCTGATACGGCAGCAACCCCAAATGGCTACGGTGCATTTCCGCCACTACCCGTGCATGCGGCACCAACTGTTGGCCCCCCATCAGGGTTACAAGGCTTGGCATATCGGCTACGGCAGCCTCCAGGCGCGGGAGCAACCCCGGCTGCTGGCAGGCTCCAATGATGGTCAGGTGTACCAAGGGCCAGGCTTCTTGCAGGTGCCGGGCAAATCGAATAGCTTCCCACACGCCGTTCAGCTCCGAGATAGTGCCGGAATACAACAGCCGAAGGGGCTCTGAGGTACTAGGGAGCTGCCGCGGCCAAACCGGTGTCGCCTCCTCCGGAGTAGTTGGCTGGTATTTGTTCTCAAGTATCAACGTGCGGTGGGGCTCAGCAAAGGGCAATTCCTCGGCGTAGCTGCGCTCGGCCAGTATAATGGCGATAGCGCGCCGGGCCGCCAGGGTTTCTAGTCCGCGCACCAGCCTTGCCAGCACGTTGCGTGCCCAGCCCGGGTACACCTGCTGCGTCTGGATGTTAAGGGCATAATTCTCCCGCACATCATACACAAAGCGCCGGCTAGGTCCCAGTACACTCCAAAGCGCCGTAAGGGGTAGCAGCTCGGGCGCATGTACAAACACTAGGTTAGGCCTTAGCTTACGCAGCAATTGCCAGTACGTCCATTGTGCCTTCACGCGGGCAAAGCTTAGGCGGGAGCCAGCCAGCAGGGCATGCGTCCGCAAATTGTCTGGCAAGCCTGACGGCGTAGGAGCAAGGCGGCCCGCCACGTGTACCTGGGTGCCCGCCCGGCTGGCCAGCGTGCGCCCAAACTTGCCCAGCATGCGGGTGTCATCGAGCGGTTTGAGCACGGAGGCCAGTAAAATGGTCAGGGAAGGCGGCATATTGCCTGCGAAGATGGTAAGTTTGCTTGTTAGTTGTCGGCGGAGAAGCCCTGAATGATGCCTTACGTATCCGGTTCACGGACTTCCGGTGCGGGCAACCAACCTTACATCACCTGACACCCAGATTGAAATGTCTGAACTCCAAACCCTGATTGAGGCTGCCTGGAACGACCGGAGCCTATTGCAGCAAGTCGCCACTACGGAGGCTATCCAGCACGTAATTGAAGAACTAGATAAAGGCCGTCTGCGTGTGGCTCAGCCCGGCGCAGAGGGTGCCGAATGGCAGGTGAATGACTGGGTAAAGAAAGCTGTTATCCTGTATTTCCCCATCCGCCAGATGGAAACTATTGAGGTAGGCCCCTTTGAGTTCCGCGACAAAATGCGCCTCAAAACCAACTACGAGCAGCAGGGCGTGCGCGTAGTTCCGCCCGCCGTAGCGCGCTATGGCGCATATCTGGCTCCTGGCGTTATCATGATGCCCAGCTACGTGAACATTGGCGCCTGGGTAGGCGAGGGAACCATGGTAGATACCTGGGCTACCGTAGGCTCGTGCGCGCAAATTGGGGCCGGTGTGCACCTGAGCGGCGGCGTGGGCATTGGTGGCGTGCTGGAGCCCGTACAGGCAGCACCCGTAATTGTGGAAGATGGCGCCTTTGTAGGTTCCCGCAGCATTTTGGTAGAAGGCTGCTTTGTGGGCAAGGAAGCCGTTATCGGGGCAGGCGTGACCATCACGGGCAGCACGCGCATTATCGACGTAACGGGCCCAGAGCCGAAGGAGTACCGGGGCTACGTACCGGCGCGCTCCGTCGTGATTCCGGGCAGTCTGCCCAAGCAGTTTCCGGCCGGTGAGTACCACGTGCCCTGCGCCCTGATTATCGGTCAGCGCAAGCCCAGCACCGACCTGAAAACGTCGCTCAATGACGCGCTGCGCGAGCACAACGTGGCTGTGTAATAAAACGGTGGCATAACGCGCTGAAAAGCCTGTAGTTACTGCTGGCTCTGGAAGAACCCTGCGCCCTTTACGCCAGGGTTCTTTTTTTCCACGACCAGATGCAGGATATTGCACTGCGGTGCGTAATTCACTCACCCAAGTTCCCCCGATTCTTTTCTTGATGAGTACCTTCAGAACAGTAGTGTCCGCGGCCCAGGCCCGCGACGAAGTGCGCGACTTTGTAGCCCAGGAATTAGGCATTGAACCCGAGGTGGTGCAAACGCGCGTTGCCTTTAATCGCGAGCTGCCTTGGGTAGATGGCCAAAAGCGCCCCTGCTTTCTGGTGGAGTGGGCCGAGCCCAACGGCCGCGACGGGGTAGCCATTGCCGGCCCGTATACCCATAATTTCTTTGAGTTTACCCGGGAGCAGGCCTACCAGCTAGGCGCCCAGAATGCCTGGCGCCAGCAGCTGTTGAACCTATATGCCGGTTGCGAGCTGGTTGTACATGCCAGCCTTACGCAGTCCTTCACGGATGTTCCGGACCCTACGCGCCTGGCCATCATCAAGCAAACGCTGGAGGAGCGCTCCAACTGGCGCGTAGGCGTAAACGTTTCGTTGCGTGATTTCCTGCGCCTGGGCACCGATGAGTACTATGTATTTAACGGCAGCTGGGTCTGGAACCCTAACTTCCGCTACTCACACCTGAAAGGCTTCGTTCCATACGGCGAGAAAACCCTGATGGAGCTGCCCAAAGGTGAATTTATCCCGGTGAAGTCGCACTCCCCGTTTGAGGCAATTCCGCCGGTAGGCGAAGACGGCGCTTATCCGGGCGAGCTGGTCAGCTTCATCATTGTGAAGAACAACCAGATTCTGGAAACCCGCGGCCTCGACCTGTACGCCCGTACCCTGATGAACCAGGTGGCCATGTTCTATGCCCTCGGCCGCGACCATGGTCCGTTCCAGATTGATTTGGTAGAGCAGCAATAAGCGTTCAGCAATAAAATAAAAAAGCCCGCCTCAACATTGTTGGGGCGGGCTTTTGCGAGCTCAGGGGCCTAGTGAACTTTGGCCTCAGCTTTCAGCTTGTCGGCAAAAACCTGCCGCACCTTATCTACTTTGGGCTTCACCACAAATTGGCAGTAAGGCTGCTGGCTGTTCAGTTTGTAATAGTTCTGGTGATAGTTTTCGGCGGCATAGAACGTGCCTAGGGGCGAGATTTCCGTCACGATGGGGTTCGGAAAAGCCTGCGCTTCATTAAGCTTCTTCTTGTACTCCTCCGAAAGGCGCTTCTGCTCGTCGTTGTGGTAGTAGATGGCCGAGCGGTATTGCGTGCCGGTATCAGCGCCCTGGCGGTTAAGAGTAGTGGGGTCGTGGGTTTTCCAGAACACCTCCAGCAATTCCTCAAAGCTGATTTTGCTAGGGTCGTACGTTATCTGAGCCACCTCAGCGTGGCCCGTCAGGCCGCTGCATACTTCCTTATAGGTAGGGTTGGCGATGCGTCCGCCGGTATAGCCGGATACAACTTTCTCGACGCCGTTCAGGTCCTGAAAAACAGCCTCGACGCACCAGAAGCAGCCGGCTCCAAATGTTGCCTGTTCCATTCGTTGGGTTTTCGTAGTAGATGGTGTGGTAATAGCACGTTGTGCGGTTGCGGCATTCAGCAGGCCTAGCAACAACAGAGCGGTAAATACTGCTCGTATCATACGTCTAAAAGGAATTTCAGGCCTGAAAAGTTTAGCAAATACGGCCGAGCTGCTATTAAAACAACCGACCTTCCCGCCCGAGGGCAGAAAGGTCGGGTAAGTGTTTGCTAGGGTGATGTTTACGTGAACCCCCCCTGCGGAAAGGCTACTTCCGGAAACGCTCAGCCAGCACCAGCTCTTTGGTGCCGTGGGTCCAGGAGTAGAAGCCTTCGCCTGATTTTACCCCTAGGCGGCCGGCTGTTACCATGTTTACCAGTAGGGGGCAAGGCGCATATTTCGGGTTGCCCAAGCCGTCGTGCAGTACCCGCAGAATGGCCAGGCACACATCCAGCCCAATAAAGTCGGCCAGCTGCAGCGGGCCCATTGGGTGCGCCATGCCCAGCTTCATCACAGTATCAATTTCCTCTACGCCCGCTACCCCTTCAAACAGGCTGTAAATGGCCTCATTGATCATGGGCATCAGAATGCGGTTGGCCACGAAACCGGGGTAGTCGTTTACCTCCGTAGGCGTTTTGCCAAGCTCCCGCGACAACTCCATCACGCGCTGGGTCACCTCATCAGAAGTAGCATAGCCCCGGATAACCTCTACCAGTTTCATTACGGGCACCGGATTCATAAAGTGCATGCCTATCACCTGCGCTGGGCGCTTCGTAACGGCCGCAATCTTCGTGATGGAGATAGAGGAGGTGTTGGAAGCCAGAATGGCTTGTGCGGGCGCGTGCTGATCCAGCTCCCGGAAGATGTTCAGCTTCAGGTCGACGTTCTCTGTAGCGGCTTCCACCACCAAGTCGGCGTTCTGTACACCCTCGGCAATGCTGGTATAGGTAGTCAGCCGACCTAGCGTGGCAGTTTTATCATCCTCCGTGAGCGAACCTTTTGCTACCTGGCGGTCTAGGTTTTTGCCAATGGTGGCTAAGCCTTTGTCAAGGGCAGGTTGATTAATATCGATGAGAGCAACGGAGAAACCGTGCTGGGCAAATACGTGAGCAATGCCATTGCCCATCGTGCCCGAGCCAATAACGGCGACGTTCAGCATGAAAAAAACAGAGAAGTGGGTGGGAAGAAATAGGAGCAGGCCAGGCTGCCGTGCAAAGCTAAGCTGAAACAACGGGCCACCCAATGGAAGATTTTAAGGATTAGAGTATTGCTATACAAGATTTTTTTTAGAAAGTAAAAATGGATTTGCAGTGCGCTAGGGCATTTTTTAGGCTAAAGCTTCTTGCAGAATTAAAAAAATGTGAACAGGCTATAAACCTTTTGGGGGAAGCCCCGCGTACAAAACCGCAGATTGGCTGCTCAACTACTCTTCACCCACTAGCTGCAGCAGCCACAAAAAACTCTCCCTAACCATTCACCAACTCTCTCCTCCTTACTTCTTACAACCATGGGAAATCTGCTGTATATCATCGCTGTCATTCTGATCATCATTTGGGCACTGGGCTTCTTTGGTGTTTTGGGCACCGGCCTCGCTAACAATGGTCTGATTCACATCTTGCTGGTTATTGCTATCATCGCCATTCTGCTGCGTGTTATTCGCGGCGGTCGGGTAGTCTAGCTAGCCCCGCATTCCACACGGATAGTGGAATAATTGAGTCCAAAAAACACAAAAAAACCGGCTCCGAAAGGGCCGGTTTTTTTGTGTTTTGTCCGTAAGGTTATTTCAAATCAAACAGGAAGCTAAACCGAATTACTGGTTGCCCATAAATGTCTTTAAAGCCGTCGTTGAAGTTATAGAGCACTACAATGTCAGCGGCGGCCCGATCCCCGATTGGTTGCCGGTAGCCAACTCCAGCCAGCGGGGTGCGCACCGTAATTTTGCCGGGAAACAAGGTGCCTGTGCTCGGGTCCTGATACAGCACTTCGGCCTTGGTTACTTCGTACTCGCCGTGCAGGAAGAACTGGTTAAACACGATAAACTGCGCAAAAGCTTTCAGCCCAATGCTATTGGTGTTTACGCTACCGGAGCCGCGCAACGAGTAGTTGTTGTAGGCGTACGAAATGCCCGGACCAATGGCAAACCGCTTGCTTACCCGATAGCCGATGGCCGGCGCAATACTGGCGCTGAACTGGCTGTACCCATACAAGCTACTGAAGCCTAAACCAAAATTGCTGTATAGGAAGTACCGCCGCAACGGAGGTTCCGGGGCCGCCACGCCGGGGCGCTGGGGTAGCTCCAGGCCCGATGGGCGGTTTGGGTCGTAAGGCTCCCTAGAGGCCGGCGTTTGCTCGGGGGTAGTTGGTGCCGGCTGATAGACTGGCGGCGGAGCCGGAGCCGTTGGGGCTGGTGCAGAGCCCGGAGGCGCCGTGTTCAGCTGCGGTTTTACGGTGCGCGTGGTGTCCGTTACCTGGCCCAAAACGGTAGGGGCCAACCCAAGGCTGGCCCCACTTAAAAGCGTTAAGAACAGAAGTCGTTTCATATCTCCGCTTGAACGTGATTATGAGACCAACTGATACATGCGTTGGCGCTGAGCCTTAATGTTTTCGTCAGCCAGATACTCTTCGTAGCTCATGCGGCGGTCAATAATACCGTCGGGCGTAAGCTCGATAATGCGGTTGGCTACGGTTTCCACTACCTGTAAGTCGTGGGAGGCAAACAGCAGCGTGCCATTGAATTCCTGCAGGGAGTTGTTCAGGGCCGTGATGCTTTCCAAATCCAGGTGGTTAGTGGGGTCATTCAGCACGAGCACGTTGCCGCCTTCCATCATCATCTTCGAGAGCATGCAGCGCACTTTCTCACCTCCGCTCAGTACGTTCGACTTCTTCTGCGACTCTTCGCCTGAGAACAGCATACGGCCCAGGAAACCCCGAATAAACGACTCGTCTTTTTCGGTGCTATACTGCCGGAGCCAATCCACTAGGTTCAGGTCCGTGTCGAAGAACTCGGTGTTTTCCTTCGGGAAGTAGCTGGGCGTGATGGTCGTGCCCCACTTGAAATCCCCGGTATCTGCCTTGGTCTCGTTGAACAGAATATCAAATAGGAGGGAGGCAGCCCGGTCGTCGCGGCTGATGATGGCTACCTTATCCTTCTTATCGAGGGCAAAGGAAACGTTGCGGAATACCGTGTGCCCATCTACTGATTTGCTCAGGTTCTCGACGGTCAGGAGCTGGTTGCCTGCCTCGCGCTCTGGCTTGAAGGCGATGTAGGGGTACTTGCGCGAGCTTGGCTTGATTTCTTCTAGCGTGAGCTTTTGGAGCAGCTTCTGGCGCGACGTAGCCTGCTTGGATTTGGAGGCGTTGGCCGAGAAGCGACGAACAAATTCTTCCAGTTCTTTGCGCTTATCCTCGGTCTTTTTGTTCACCTCCTGGCGCTGGCGCAAAGCCAGCTGCGACGACTCGTACCAGAAGGAGTAGTTGCCTGGGTACATCGTGATTTTCGAGAAGTCCAAGTCAGCCATGTAGTTACACACCGCATCCAGGAAGTGACGGTCGTGGCTTACCACAATAACCGTATTCTGGAATGAGTCGAGAAAGTTCTCAAGCCACAGTACCGTTTCGGCGTCGAGGCCGTTGGTTGGTTCGTCCAGCAGCAGTACATCGGGGTTACCGAATAGTGCCTGAGCGAGCAGCACACGTACTTTGTCGGAGGTACCCAGGTCGCCCATCAGGGTGTTGTGCTTGTCCTCGGCAATGCCCAGGCCAGAGAGCAGTTCAGCAGCTTCGTACTCGGCGTTCCAGCCTTCCAGATCAGCAAACTCACCCTCCAGCGCCGCGGCCCGCTCGCCATCTTCATCCGAGAAATCGGCTTTAGCGTAAAGCGCGTCTTTTTCCTCCATTACCTTCCACAGGCGCGTATGGCCCATAATTACGGTCTGAAGTACCGGGAAGGCATCAGCCGCAAATTGGTCCTGCTTCAGCACCGAAAGGCGGGCGCCTTTGGGCATATCCACCGAGCCGGTATTGGGCTCAATCTCACCCGAAAGAATCTTCAAGAAGGTGGACTTACCTGCCCCGTTGGCCCCAATGAGGCCATACACGTTGCCGGGCATGAATTTGATGGTAACGTCTTCAAACAAAATGCGCTTGCCGTAGCGCAGGCTTACGTTGGAGGTGCTGATCATATCAAAAAAGTGCGGAGAAACTCAGAAATGGCCCTAACAGAAGGCTGTGGCGCACAAAAATAGGCAAAATGCCTCGGCCTGCCGGAATATCCGGAGCCGGATGTGCCCGTTGTTAAAAAAAAGCTTCGCAAAACCACAACAACCTGCCCGACAATACGGTATAAAAAACACAGGTTACGGTTGGGCATAAGGCAGTAGCGCACCTGAAACAGATGCCACTCCCTACGTAGTTCCCGGCTAACGATGGCCTTTTGGTTTTCTCCCTCACATTTAAGCAGAGTCTCTATTTATGGCTGCATCACGGATTACGCCTGAAACAAATGGTATTCGATATGGTCTGTTCACGGCCGTAGGAATGATAGTGTACTTCATAGTAGCTTCTCTTTTCGGGTTAGCTGAGCGCATTGAGTTCAGCTTCCTGAATGCAGTTATCCTGGCCGTGGGTGTCTGCATGGCCATCGTAAATTATAAGCGCTACCGCAACGACCGTATGCCGTATTTACATGGGTTTGGTACGGGTATTATCACGGCTATTGTGGCATCTGTTGTATTTGCCTTCTTCTTTATTTTATATGCTGGCGTCATAAACCGACACATTATGGATGGCATCCGGGCCGCTGACCTGTTTGGGTTTGATCTGTCCGTTACTATTGCCTTTTTGGCCATCATCCTGCAAGGCGCTATGTCCGGCGTTATCATTTCGCTGATAGCTATGCAGTACTACAAGAGTCCCGACCACAAACCCATGACGGGAGTGGAATAACAATAGCATCCTTCCTTCTGAAAAAGCCGGCCTTTCCAGCCGGCTTTTTTTGTAGCCTATCTACTGGAATAGTTATAAGAAATATACATAACTATTTCTATATAAAATTTAACAAATAAAATTAAACCCTATTGCATCTATGATTCTTGCCATATATATTTGTACAAATAGTAGTGGAGTTTAAAGGAATTATTTGCCTTCCATAAAGGTTTAATCCCTACTAGCTCCTAACACTTAGGACAAGTACGCCTTTGGTTCTTTTTGTATGAAAACGTTGATTTTTACCCTCTTACTGTTGGCCGGTTTCAGCTCTTCTGCGCTTGCCCAAATGAAGGATCGGTACTCAGAACGTCCTGGTTACGGAGACCCTACCCATGCGCGGGTAGAGGAAGTGACTCGGATGATGAACAAGCAGCTACGGCTGAACGAGGCGCAATACATTCAGCTGCGGGCCGTCAATAAAATTAAAATTGCCCGCGCTGATGAAATTCAGTGGGAATTTTATGACAACCCAAGCCTGCGTAGCGCTAAACTGGCCGAACTGGAAGCACAATATGAGCAGGAGTGCAGCCGCATCCTGACCCCTTCGCAGCTAAGTTTGCTGCGAGACGAGCAAAAGCGCGAGGTAGTACCCGTGCCCACTGATGGCAATGAGGGAGGGCTAGGGTAGTACCCAAGACCCAACCTAGTAAAAAGGCCGACCCAGCTACTGGGTCGGCCTTTTTTATTGTCAAGCAGGTACATCTGCCAGCAAAATGTGGCCTAAGCCCGAAGCGCCGACAAGTAATTACTGTATTAAACACTAGATAAATTCTATTTATCTATCACAGGCAAAATTACCTCCGTGACTGTACCCGTTGCGCCACTGCGCAGGGTTACCCGGTAGCGGGCTGAACGCGGATGCCCTGCTACGCACTGCATACCGGACGCCACATAGTAGATATACACCTTATCGCTCTGCTCACCCAGTTCTTCCTCATCCGGGTGGCCCATTAGTTTCGTAATATCATTGATACGGGCTCCGTACAGCTCCTGGCGGTGTTTTTCCAGAACGGGTAACAAGGTTAGGCGCCGGTTCTGGCAGCCATACGGATCAGAGCGCCATACCTCAGAGTCAAAGCCGGGTAGGGAAGTAAGCGAGTGGCCGCAGCCTCCCAAAGCCAAGGCCAGGCTAGCACAAAGCGAGAATTTCAGGAGGGAGAGAGGAACGGTTTGCAAGGATGAAAAGTTAAGTACCCCAAGAGTAGTTGAAGCAAAAGTACTATTTTTGACTGGCCTTGGCAGAGTTATTGCCACCAGTACTACCCTAAATCGCCCCGACTTGTTTAGCTGATGACGAACGTAACGACTCTCGCAGCCGCGTTGCTTTTTAGCGTGTTTACAGGATTTCTTCCTGCTGAGGCTGCCGCCGGCTCCCCTCCTGCCCCTGTGTTGCTAAGCCTTACGGAACGCGCTCTGTACACAGCCGCTTTCGAGCAGCACGTGGCCCTGACCTATGCGCAGGCTGGTCTCACAGCCTCGGGTTTGCCGCTGCAGGTGTACCGTAAGGCGTTGCTGGGCTTCTACAGCCTGCAGCAGCGTGGCAGAGTGAGCAGCCAAACCCAGACGCTTACTATCGTCGATTTCAGCCGATCCAGCACCCAGAAGCGGCTTTGGGTACTGAATGTAGCTAGTGGCCGCCTGCTGCACCACACATTAGTAGCCCACGGCAAAAACACTGGAAACGAATTTGCTACCTCGTTTTCCAACCGGGAGGGGTCGGAGATGAGCAGCTTGGGATTTTACGTGACCGGGGCTACCTACCAGGGGAAGCATGGCCTTTCACTGAAACTGCACGGGGTAGATGCCGGCTATAACACCAATGCCCTAAGCCGGGCCGTGGTGGTACACGGCGCCGACTACGTAAGCCAGAACTTTATTCAGCAGCATGGCCGGCTGGGTCGCAGCCAGGGTTGCCCTGCACTACCCCTCGCGCAAAGCTCAACCATCATCCGGGCTATAAAAGGCGGAACCGTGCTGTTTGCCAATGGGCCAGCTACTGTTGCCTATCAATCAGACTTACTCAGCCGCGACCCAGCTTTGCTGGCCTTTGCCCAAAGTAAAGGGCTAGTACGGAGCAGCTAAGCCAGTAGCACTACCAAAAAAGCCACGCCCACCCCGAGCAGCTCGGTTGGTGGGCGTGACTTTTACTAGGGAGCTGAAGGGCGTTAAGCCCGGTCGCTGGTGGTTTTTACCAGGTTGATGCCAGCAAAGAAGAAGATCAGGCCAACGAAGAAGGGCACTAGTGAATTCATCTTGCTGAGGCCAAGTCCGCCAATCTGCAGGAAGCCCAGAGCACCAGCTATGATGCCAATGATACCCAGAATGGTTAGGATGCTTCCGAATGTGCGTTTCTGATTCATGACAATGGAAAATTACGGTTGAGGAGAGAGTCCGGGTCTGGGGCTCGGTTGGGATTGGGCTTGATACGTGCACCAAGGGAATTTGGGTTCCGCGGAGGCAGGCAACCCTGGTTGAGTCTTCGCGTTACAAGCGCTAGAGCCACTGAGGCCACATTTTGCCCTTTTCATCTCCCTTTCCCTACCCCAGTCATGCGAGGAAACCTCCGATACATCATTGCCTTGGTGATGGCGGCCTTTGCCTTCATTCCATACTACTGCAACACCCAGAAAAACGAAGTAACCGGCGAAGTTCAGCACGTTGATATGTCGGCTGACCAAGAAATAGCGCTGGGCTTGCAGGCCGCCCCCGAAATGGCCCAGCAATACGGCGGCATCCATCCGGATAAGCAGGCCGGAGCAGCCGTGGAGCGCATTGGCCAGCAGATTGTGCGCAGCACCAAAGTAAGCCAGTCACCTTATAAATTTCAGTTTCACTTGCTGGCCGATGAAAACACCATCAACGCCTTTGCTCTGCCCGGCGGCCAGGTATTTATTACGGCTGGCTTGCTGAAAAACCTGAAAACCGAAGGCCAAGTGGCCGGCGTACTTGCCCACGAAATCGGCCACGTAGTAGGCCGCCACTCAGCTGAGCAAATTGCCAAGTCGCGCCTGACGCAGGGCCTGACGGGCGCTGCTGCAATTGGCCTTTATGACCCGGATCGGCCGGCTACGATGGCTAGCGCTGCCGCCGCCGCCATGGTAGGCAAGCTCCTCACGCTGCGCTATGGCCGCGAAGATGAGCTGGAAGCCGACCGCCTGGCAGTAGACTTCACGCCTGCAGCCGGCTACGACCCTCGCTCCATGATTCAGGTTATGGAGATTCTGGACCGGGAAAATACCGGCAGCAAACCTCCGGAATTCCTGAGCACGCACCCTAACCCTGGCAACCGGATTGAGGAGTTGCAGCGCGACATTGCCGAAGACTTTCCGCAAGGGCTGCCCGCCAACCTCAAGCCCTAGGTGGCCTGTTCTGATACATCTTCGTATAGCCGACTTTAAGTCGGCTATATTTTTTTGTCTGGGTTGCCGTTGCAGCACGCCGGCAACCTAGTACTTCGCACATTCAACAGCAACCTGCCCATGACGTCTGTACTGCTCCGGCAGCTTTTGTTTGTACTGAACCCCATTTCCGGTGACATCGACAAGAGCGAGCTGGAAACTTCCATTACCCGCTACTGCCAGGAGAGGGGCCGGACGGCTGCCTTCTTCCATACCGATGGCACCGACGACCTGGCTAAGCTGCGCGCCCACCTCACCGATACTCCCTACGACGCGGTATTTGCGGCCGGTGGCGACGGAACCGTGAGCTTGGTAGCGGAGGCCTTGGTCGGCAGCGAAGTGCCCCTAGGAATTCTGCCGCTGGGCTCGGGCAATGGCCTCTCCAAGGACCTGGGCATTCCGCAGGATGTTCCGGAAGCGCTACGCCTAACCTGGGAACACACCCTGCGGACCGTGGACACCCTGCAGATTGGAGGAAAATTCTCGGCGCACTTAGCTGATCTGGGTTTCAATGCGCTGATAGTGGAGCGCTTTAACGAAGGCGACATCCGCGGGCCGGGAGCGTACATCCGAATTGCCACCCAGGAGTATGCCAACTATAAGCCAGCCAGCTACCGCATTGAAACCGACCAAGAAGCGTGGGAAGGACCAGCGTTTATGCTCACTATAGCCAATGCCAGCACTTTCGGCAGCAACGTCATCATCAACCCCGACAGCCAGCTGGACGATGGTCAGTTTGAAATCTGCTTAATTGAGCCTTTCCCCAATGCCGCAGCCCCGGGGTTGCTTTACCGGCTCTACACCAGCGGCTTTGATGCTTCTGACTACACCCGACGCCTAAGCTGCCGCAGGGCCCGCATCAGCGTGCAAGGGCAAGAACTGGTACTAGTGCAGATTGACGGTGAACCGCACTATCTACCTTCTCCAGTAGAAGTATCCATCATGCCGGCCAGCTTACGCTTACTAGCCCCCAAAAGTGTCCAAACCTCCTAAACAGGTTTTACGCTTTGGGCTATTTGCTCGAGCGGCAATGGCACAAGTGGCGGCGATACCACTGGGGCAGGCGTCAGGCGAAGTCGAAAAACCTCACTCGTTTGGTCGGGCTCCAGGGTGCGCAGCCAAGTTTCATGGGGGACATAAAAGTCGAGGCTAAAGAAGCCCTTATGCTCGTGCACGAAAGTGGCTTGGCCGCCTTTCTGCACAAAAGCCGTTTTACTGCCCGAGCCGCTCACTAGGTAATGCCCGCCGTGCTGCTGAAAATACTGCAGGTTGTGGTCGTGGCCGGCGGCGTAAATAACGTTGGGAAACTGATGCAGCACCCGCAGTAGCCGCCGGCGCATTTTGCGGTAGCGCGGATGCGCCATATCCTCGGCCGCGCCCACTAGCTTGCGGTACAGCGGCAGCAACGAGCCAATGAGCGGCAGCGGCACGTATGCTTGCTTGTACACCGTAGTCAAGGGAAACACATGCTGCTTGGCCGTGAATTTGCCACCGTGCAAGGCATTAGAATACAACGGGTGGTGCCCGGCCACAATAACCTGCTGGTGCTGGTTTGCCGCTAGAATCTGCTGGAGCTGGCGGAATGGCTCCTTGGTATCGGAGGCGGGCCGTGGGCCCTGCTGTACCCACCATTGCGTATTGAGCACCACCAGCACTAGGCCTTCGGTGAGCTGCAACACAACGGGGCCGGGTTGGCCGTCGGGGGGAAGGTAGTGCGTAGCTGGCAGGTGCTGGTGCACATACGCTTCCTGGCGGCGCAGGTATTCCCAGCCATCGGGGCGTCCTTTATTCCAGTCGTGGTTGCCGCTAAGCATTACTACCCGGCCCCGGAAAGGCCGCAGGCTATCCAGCAGCGCCGACAGCCGTGCTTCGGCTGCGGCCCGGCCTAGGTGGTCAGGGGCAGGCAACCCAGTGGGGTACACGTTGTCGCCGAGAATGACGATGGTGCCATCGGGTCCGGTTTCCTGCTGCCAGTCTTCCAGTAAGCGCAAGATGGGGTCCGTGCCGTCAGTGGCCACCGAGCCGGGGTCGCCGAGGAGCGCCACCCGGTGTGTCGGACGGCCGGATGGTGGTAGGTGCCTTTCCCAATCGTTGTGCGCTGGGGCCACGTACGGCAGCCGCCGGTATTGCCGCTCGAGGTAGTACCTACGCAGCAGCCAGGCCGTCATCAACCCAACAAGGATCCAGAACGCATAGTACAGAGTAGTTAAATCGGGCACAGCAATACGGAAAGTGTAGGCAGGTATACGTGGAAATGGCTTCCGTTGCCGAAAACAGCGAGAGCGTGCAACGGCAAATGCTTGCCTACCGTGGTAGGGTGCTTAAAAGGCGGGCGGCGTAAGGTTTTTGAAATGGCCGTTCAGGCGCACTCGTTCTTTCAGCTTCTCAGTTTCCTGCAACACCGGCAACACGTGCAGCAGGTGGTCCAGAATCAGCTGCTGCCGTTCCTGCTCCGTGGCAGCTTCCAGTAACTGAAACTCCTGCTCCGTGCTCATGCCCACGTGATGGGCAATGTCATACACCCGAAAATCGGGCGCTAGCTCTAGCAGCAACCGTCGCAGCCCCAGCAACTCGTATAGCTCCTGAACCAGCGCGTGAATACGCGTGCGTAGTGCTGGGTCGGGGGTGTTGTCATCAGCCACGCTTTCCACTTCGGCGCCCGCATACAGCTTGCCCGGGGCCTCCCGGTAAAACTCTTCAATGCGGAACAACCCCACGGCTCGCGTCTTGATGTCCATTTCCCCGTTGGGATAATTATTGACCACACTTATCAGCCGCATTTCGGTGCCCAACGTGCTTACGCCGTTATTGATGTAGGGCGGAATACCGAAGGAAATATTTTCCTGCAGACAGTCGTGAACGAGTTGGCGGTAGCGCGGCTCAAAGATGTGCAGATTCAGCTTTTCGCCAGGAAAAACCACGAGATTGAGCGGAAACAGGGCCAGCATTCGAGTCATACCTACTTAACCACGTTTACCGGAAAATGTATTCTTATTGCAACGCAAAATCGGGCCTGTGCCTTAAAATGCGCTACTTTCGCCCGGAAGCTGTGGGCTTTCGCATCTGATTCAAGCTTTGTTTTTTGGTTTCGTGAAGGATTACAGGCAAACAGCCCGGCAAGTAGGCCGGGTGGCCCTGCAAGTGGTGGCCGCATTATTCCTGACGTCAGTAGCCTGGGTGCTAGTGTACCGTTGGGTAAGTCCACCTGCTACCTGGCTAATGCTGGACCGGCGCGCACATGCGCCTGTGGGCAAAGGCTATCATGGCATTCGGGAAGAAGACCGCCAGATTAACTACAGCTTTAAAACGCTAGAAGAGGTATCGCCGCACTTGCCCCTGGCCCTGGTGGCTGCCGAAGACCAGCGCTTCCTGACGCACCACGGATTTGATGGCGATGCGCTGCTACAAGCGGCCAAATCTAACATGAGTGGGGGCAAGCAACTGCGTGGTGGCAGCACTATTACGCAGCAGGTAGCCAAAAACGTGTTTCTGTGGCACGGCCGCAGCTACGTGCGCAAAGCCGCCGAAGCTTACTTTACGCTGCTCATTGAGCTGCTCTGGGATAAGCGCCGCATTATGGAAATGTACTTGAACGTGGCCGAAATGGGCGATTGTATTTTCGGGGCCGAGGCAGCGTCTCAGCAGTACTTTCATAAGTCAGCCCGCAAGCTGACGCCTCCGGAGGCGGCTCTTCTGGCAGGCGTACTTCCAAATCCATTGAGGTTTCGGGCGGCAAACCCGGGTCCGCAGGCCCGGGCCAAGCAGCAGCGCGTGTTGCGCAACATGCGGCGGCTGGGCGGTACAGCCTATGTGAAAGCACTGATGGACCACTAACGCCAACGGCATTCCACTGATGTTCTATCTTCCTACCATGAAACGTTCTGTTCTGCTGCTCGCGGCTCCACTGTTGCTGCCTGCTTGCGCACCTACTAGCTCGGTTAGTACCACCAACGGTGCCACAGCTCGGCGCGATATTGCCCAAGTGCTCCAAATCCAGACCGCTGCCTGGAACCGGGGCGATGTAGCTGGCTTCATGCAAGGCTACTGGCAAAACGATTCCTTGGTATTTATTGGGAAAAGCGGCCTTACCTATGGCTGGCAGCGCACCCTTGATAATTACCGGAAAAGTTACCCGAGCCCCGAGGCTATGGGCCAGCTCGATTTCTCGGGCCTCCGCATTCAGCCGCTCAGCCCCGATGCCGCGCAGGTGGTAGGGCGCTGGCACCTAGCCCGCCCCGCGCAAGGCGACTTGCAAGGACATTTTCTGTTGGTGTTCCGCCGCATCAATGGACAGTGGGTGGTAGTAGCCGACCATTCGAGCTAAACCCAACTGCTACAACCACACCGTGCGGCGCCGGCGGCGGGTTTGGCTGCTCTCAAGGCCTAGTACCGACTAGGTATTAAAAGCCCGTAAACCTGCCGCCAGCGCCGCATGGTGTAATCAGGGGTTACTTCATAACGGGCTCGCCGCTGCCTTCGCCATCCAGCTCAGAGTCATCGGCGGCAGCTTCGTCTTTTTGCTTTTCTTGCTCCACTGCCTGCAAGGCTTCCTGGAAAATGAGGCCCGTACCTATGGCATGCTCGGCGGCCTGTACCGTGTCCTGTACCAATACCATTTCCACCTTGTGCTCGCGCAGTTCCTCCGAAACCTTTTCTACCAGCGCCGCGCGGTCAGGAAGGTTCACGTCGCGGATGTAGATGGCGAGCACGCGGCCAGGGTGTTTGCGCACCACCTCACGGTATATATTGGCGTCTTCTTGGCCTGAGTCGCCAATGAGCACGAACGGGAGCGTAGGGTAAGTCAGCAGCAGGTTATCGATTTCCTTCAGCTTATGGCCGTGGTGCTCCGATATGTCGGTACTTTGCTTGCGCTTGAGGGCCATATCGCGCAGCAGCAGCGGGCCGGGCGGAATATCATTCAGCTGCAGAAAGTCCTCGAGCAGATCATATAGGTTCCAGGGTGAGCTACTGACGTAAAAGAAAGGGTTGTTGCGCTTGCCATTGCGGCCTAACTGCAGTTGGCGGTAAAACTCGGCCACGCCCTTAAAGGGCAAACGGGAGCGGGCATTGCGCAGCAATACCGTGCGCGCCATGCGCAGCAAGTCAGTAGCCGAGGTCTGGATGACCGTGTCGTCGAGGTCAGAGATAATGCCATATTCTGCATCGGCGGGCGGAATGAGCACCATTGACCGGGTGTTCAGGCCATTAGTGGGGGTAGGGAAAGGCTCGGGAGCTTTGCGCAGAAGCACTTCCACGGGGTACCACAGATAATCAACCGGCTCGGGCAGGGCCTTGGGTTCCAGGTTCAGCGTGAAGTAGCCTTCCTCATCGGTTACAACCGTGTGGTCGGTGCCATCGGCTGGAAGCACACTCAGCTGCGCGCCACTGATTTCGTTGCTATCAAAGCGGCGGTACATATTCAGCAGATTGTTCCAGCGGGAGTCGGCCGGATCTGGCTCACTGATGCCCTTGTCCGTGAGCAGGCGCCCTTTCACGTACAGGCGGCTCGGGGTGCCGTAGCTGCGGTACGAAATAATCTGGATAGGATGGAGCATGCCCAGCCGAGCGCGGGTTTTGGTGAACGCCTCATCGGCGCGTTCGGCCCAGCCGCTTAGGGTATCGAGTAAGGAAGCCATGAAGGAAATGGGGAGAAAAGCAGATTGGCAGAATATACGCCTACGCACACCACTAGGGCTAGTGTTGCGTTTCGCCATCCGGAGAAGCGGTGGTAGGCACAAAAAAAGCTCCCGACCAACGTCAGGAGCTTTCACTAAAAACAAGTGCTAGCAGAATTACAAAGCGCTTTTCAGCTCATTGAAATCAGTAGAGGAAGCCGAGCGGTTGCGGCACTTCAGCTCATCGGCTTTGGTTTGGATGTTCTGGATGCGTGAACCAGGGTCGGGGTGCGTGCTCAGGAATTCCGGCGTGCCGCTCTGGCCTTCGGCTTGGGCTTTAATGAAGAAGCCTGCTGCGCCATCACAGGCGTAGAGGTTGGTGCCGTTGAGGTACTCTACTGAATACGCATCGGCCTCCGTTTCGTAGTCGCGGCTGAATTTCAGCTGGCCCAGGCTAGAGGCTACATCTACCAGCGTGTTCTGGTTTTCGCCCAGCAGCAAGCTCAGGAGCACACTAATACCATACTGGTTCTGGAGCTGGCGAGACGTGTGGCGGCGGTCGGCATGGGCAATTTCGTGGCCTAGCACACCGGCCAGCTGGGTTTCATTATCGAGGTACTTAATCAGGCCCGAATACACGTAAATGTGGCCGCCGGGGGTGGCAAACGCGTTTTGGGTCTGGTCGTCTTTGATAATTTTTACATCCCACGGAAACTCATTGCGGTATTGCAGCTTGCCGTTGTTAAGCACGCGGGTAACAATGCGGCCCAGGGCGGCATAGGCACGCGGATTGCTGCCGGGCTCTACTAGTTGGCCTTTGGCGCGGAACGTGGAGTCGGTTTGGTCGGCTACTTTTTCGCCGAGGGCCTTATCATCTTCAACGGAGAAAAGCAGCACCCCGTCGCCATCTTTCGAGCAGGAAGAAGCCGTGCCCAAGGAAACTACAAGGCCGAACAACAGCCAGGGTTTGAGAAACAAACGACGCATAAAACGCGGAAATAAAGTGGTAAGGAAGGAAGAGCAATGCCAGCCTGCTAGAAAAAACGGTGCCAGAACCAGCAGCCTCCTAACGAAAGCCTTCCGGTTCGTGTTGCTGCCCAGCCTGGGGTTTGGAGGTGAAGCAGGGGTAGGTATCAGAGCGTCAATCGGAAAAAAGCCAGCGCCTGTATGCCGCCGCACATAATATTGGCTGATGGCTGCCCGAGCAACTGCGGCGGTTTTGCGCCAAACCAGATCCTAGGGTATTGCGGGAACTGAACTGCGCTAAGGGTAGCGGTAGCGCAAGGCTAAGGCGGGCTGGTGGTTGAGGCGGCATCGGTCAGTGGTGGCGGGTTACTATCTAATTGTTGGGTTTTGCGTAGAGAGTAGCCCGCGTGTCACTTCCGACGGGCGGGCTTTTTTGCTTTTCACCTGATGTCGACTTCCGAAACCGCCGCCCGCCCAAAAACCCGCAAAAAGAAGCTGGAGCCCCTGGAAGAGGCGCATCTGCTCTACAAAGACCCTGCCCGCCAGGCCGAACTGGCCGGCTTGCGCTACCTCTCCGATACCAAGCCCGGCATAACCCGCGAGGCAACCGCTACCGGCGATTTTCACTACCTCACGCCGAAGGGCGAACCGGTGGATGAAAAAACGCTGGCCCGCATTCAGGGCTTCGTGATTCCGCCGGCCTGGACGGAAGTTTGGATTTCCCCGTCGCCAAACTCGCACCTGCAGGTTACGGGCCGCGACGCTAAGGGCCGCAAGCAGTACCTCTACCACGCCACCTGGGACGAAGCGCGCGCGCTTACCAAATTCAGTCGACTGCTGGCGTTCGGGGAGCAGTTGGCCACTCTGCGGCAGCAGATGTACACCGACCTGGCTCGCCCCAAGCTAGACAAGCGTAAGGTTATTGCTCTGGTGCTGGTGCTCATGGACCAGTCGTTTATGCGGGTTGGTAACAAGGAGTACGCCCGCAAAAACAAAACCTATGGGCTTACCACCCTCCGCGACAAGCACGTGCAAGTAAGCGGTGCTGAGGTACGGTTTAGCTTTGTGGGCAAAAAGGGGGTAGCGCATGACCTGACCATTCAGGACCGCAAACTGGCCCGCCTGGTGCAGAAGTGCAAAGAAATTCCGGGGCAACACCTGTTCCAGTACTATGCCCCCAATGGCCACCGCGAAGAGCTGGAATCTGGCGACGTGAACGAGTACCTGCAGGAGGTTACGGGCATGAAGCTTTCGGCCAAGGATTTCAGAACTTGGGGCGGGACCGTGAAAATGGTGGAAGCTCTGGAGCGGGTGCTGGATGAGGACACCGAGTTCCCCAAGCCCAAAAGCCTGAAACGGGCGCTGAAAGATGTAGCCGAAAACCTGGGCAATACGCCTTCGGTCTGCTCGAAATACTACGTCCATCCGCAGGTGGTGGAGCTGTTTAATTCCGATCAGCTAATCAACTACCTGCGGCGCCACGATGCCGACCCAAACGAAAACGACCTGCTCACACCCACTGAGCACATGGTGCTGGAGATGTTGCAGGAACTAGAAGCCAAGAAGTAGCTCGTTGGCTAGAAGCAAAAAGTAAAAAGCGAGGGTGCTGCCTTTTTCCTACTAACTAGTTAGGGAAAAGGCAGCACCCTCGCTTCTGTTTAGCGGCCGGATCCGTCGCGGTCGAAGGCGTGGGACTTTACGCTGTGGTCGGTGCGGTTTTTAGTTTCGGGGCCAGGTTCTAGCACGTTGTTGCGGCGCGAGTCAAAGAAGCGGGTTCGTTTGCTGAGCCCGGCTACACGAGAAGAGTCGCGCACCACATCCTCACCAGGACCGCCATAGATATCAATAAATGGTGAGCGACTCACGTTTCCGGATACGGAAAACGTATCCTTGCCCCGGAGGCCATGTAGCACCACCGTGCGGGTATCCTTGGGGTGGAACGTGCGCTGATAAAGCAGGCGTCGCGGTTTGTTTTCTGATGGTGAATAGACGGAGACAACGGTAGCCGTGTCGTTGAGGCGCTGCACTTCAAATTCTTCGTCCTGGTCAGTGCCGGCTACTACCACCTGGTGGGAGCGGAGGGCATAAAATTTGGCGGCGGCTTTGGGCAGTGCTGCCCGTCTGGCTTTCAGGCTGGCAATCATGCGTGAGCCTTCCAGCCGAAACACTTCCGGCGGCAGCCCTTTTCGCACTGCTTGTTCAATTACGGCATCAGTAAGGCGCGTTTGCAGCTCCTGAGCGGTGCGCAAATACAATGTGCGAGGCACTGCAGCCAAGGCCCGCTCATCGATAAACGCGGCGTTGCGCGTGTAACCCTCTATGCTTTCAAACTCGGGGCCAAAGGTGCGGAACTTGCTTACTAGCTTGCTCACCAGCCACGACAGCGCCCCATCGCCGAACCGGAAAAATACCTGGTCGCGGTCTTGCGGAACGGGTTTCCAGAGCACCCGGCCATCGGGTTGCGGGTAGGAGGCCCAGCTCCACTGGCCTTCGTGCCGGTCCCAGTCGCCCAGCCAGATATCAAGTAAGCGGGCACGCAAAAAGGCCTCCCCATCGAGTTGGTGCGTGGGCCTAGTGTACAGCTGCTCCAACACGTCATCCGATTCTTCTAGGTCTTGGGCGCCAGCCACCGGACCGGCAATGTTTTCCTTGCCCTCAAACTTTTCTTCCAACATCACCACTTTGCCCTGAAACGAGGACGAAGCAGGGCCTAGTCCGTTCTCATCGGACCGGACGTAGAAGGGGCGAGGCGTGGTGTGCGGTATGCCGGCTGCTTCCGCTAACCCAGGCACTACAAACGCCCCAAAGGGCATGCCTGCTGAGGTAGCATCTCGCACCGTTGTCAGCACAAAGCCTTGGCGCAGCACCTTGGGCAGGGTTTTGTACGGATCCTTATCAATGCTGCGCAACGCATAGCTGCGCCCATTGGGGGCATCCATGGTAATACTGGTGGTTTGAAACCCGCCGCCTACTTTCCCAAATTTCAACCCGCCTGCTATAGCTTTCCGGGCATTAAAAACCGGCAAAGTCACGGGCTCGGCCCAGGTTCGGCGGTAATGTGGACCTAGTATGGCCCGGCCAAGCGGCCCCCGACGGTAATGGCGGCCCGCCGTTACGCGCGCACTGTCGGCGGAAGGTGCCAAAGGTGTGGCATAATCAACCCGGGCATCGGGCTGAAAATAGGTTTCGCGGCCACAGGCACTAGCCGTCAGTAGGCAAAAAACGAAGGGGTAGCGTGGGTTCATACCAGAGCAAATAAGCGCAGCTTGGCTCCTTCAACGCAATTGAGAAGGAAAAGTCGATACTCAACTGTACAACCGCCGGGCCCTGGTTTGCGCTATAAGGTCGGCTGCCCGATGTCGGTTGGCATTCTGGCTTGTAACCTATCTATATCTGTGCTGCTGTTTCCCCGCGTAATATCGCCTGCTGGTGTGGCAGTTAGTGTGGCGGCTGGCCTGCTGTGCGTTTCCTGCTCGGCCCCGGCCCAACCGGCTACTTCGGCCCGACAGACCACCATGCGTCCCGATTCAACGGTGCTGGTTGCTGCCGGCCCCCAATACGATAAGGGCCCCGTGTACCGTTTTTTTTGGGGAACTCATTACCGCAGTCTGTGGAAGGTACCCGTTACGGCGCCGGTGTTCAACCTCCGGACAGCTGTGCCCGGGGGGCTGACGCCCATCCGGGAGGGAGGCTCCTTTCAAACCAAGAATTTGCGGCTCATTGACCGCCAAGGCGTGCAGTACGTGCTGCGCTCCGTGGATAAGGACCCCACCAAGGCCCTGCCCGAAGGGTTGCAGCAAGGCCCTATTGGCAAGCTGATGAAAGACCAAACGAGCGTTATCCATCCGTATGGCGCCTACATTGTGCCCCCGTTGGCTAAGGCGGCGGGCGTGTACCACACCAATCCGCGCCTGGTTTTTTTGCCCGATGATCCGGCGCTGGGCGAGTTCCGGGAAAGCTTCGGTAATGCCCTGTATCTGTTTGAAGAGCGGCCCGAAGGCGACCAAAGTCAGGTCAGCAGCTTCGGCCGCTCAGCTCATGTAGAAAGCTCCCGCCGCGTATTTACCAACCTGGTTACTAGCTCTTTGTTTCAAGTAAACGCCCGCCAGTACCTGCGCAGCCGCCTGTTTGATATGTGGCTGGGCGACTGGAGCCGGCGCGAAGACCAGTGGCGCTGGGCCGGCTTTCCAACTGCGAGCGGTACCGTCTATCAGGCCATTCCGCGCGACCGGGACCACGCTTTTTTCAAGTTCGATGACGGTGTACTGACACGCATAATCAGCTGGGTTAAAACCAACTACCAGAGCTTTCACGAAAAAATTCGGCTGCAGGATGTGGAGGGGCTAAACCGCGCTGCTCGGCCCATGGACAAGATACTGCTGGCTTACCTTACCCGCGCCGACTTCCAGCAGATTGCAGACTCCATGCGTACGTCGCTATCCAACGAAACCATTGACCGCGCCCTAAAGGTGTGGCCCAAGGAAGTGCAGGAGTTGGGGGCCGCTGATTTTAGCCGCAAGCTGCGCGCTCGGCGGGAACAGCTGCCGGCCGTTGCGGCCAAGTTCTATGAGTTGCTGGCCCGTGACATAGAGCTGCCGGGCACCGATGAGGCAGAACGGTTTGTGGTAGAGGCCACGGGCCCGGAACAAGTGCGTGTGCAGGTGTATCACCTTACGCCGCAAGGCAGCCAGCTACTGCACGAGCGCACGTTTTTCGCCCGCGAAACCCGGTCAGTGAAGCTGTTTGGGCTAGGAGGAAACGATGCTTTTGAGTTACGTGGAAATCACAATCCACGCTTTCAGATTTCCGTATTCGATGGAGCGGGGCAGGACCTGATTGAAGTACAGCCATTGCCACCTAACTCCCGCAGCCGCATCACCATCTACGACAGCGGCGACGGAAATACGCTGCGGGTAGGCAAAACCCAGGTGGAGAAATACAAGCCCCGCGCTGAGGAGTTTGATGGTGCCGGATGGTTGCTGCGGCATCGGTTGTACTAGGTACGTGCAGCGCTTGAACTCACAATAAGCCAGCTTTACTAGCTACTGATGCGCCTTCAACCACTTAATAGCAGCTCCTTCATCTCCGAATAGCTGAACTACAAAGCCTCGGCCGGCTGAGGGGCTAGTGCGCCGCGCCAGCTCTGCCAACGGGGTAGCGGGAGTGCCGGCTGGCTGCCATGAGCTGGCCGTCAGGCACGCTAGGTGAGCGGTTTGCTTGAGCTGCTGGGAGGAAGCAGGCAGAAACTCCTGGTCTAGCCATTCCACCATACTGGCATTGGATTGATTGCGCCGGCGGGAATCAACCAGCCAATGAGAAACGTGATGCTCTTGGGCGGCAGCTAATACAGCTTGATAGCCTTGCTGGAGTTCAGGGGTAGTAACCTCCCGCAGCCACCGAACAATCAGAACGTGAAGGTCGGCGCGAAAGGCAATGGTAAGCGGAGCTGTTGACGCAATCATAGGTGGAGCCTGCTACGGCCCTGCAGTCAGTTTGTTGCATCTCGGTGGCGCTTTCTTCGCCGATTGCAAATAAATGGCTGGTGTTCAGTTGGGTTAATTCCAGCTGCGTACGCTGCCGTTTGCATGCTACGAACCGGTTCCGAACTGCGGGGAAGGAAGTACTTTCAGAGCCTATGCAATCCACTAGCCCTCGTTATATTCTGAACCGGTTTACCGTCTAAGAAGGGGTAGTAAACTGCCGATGGTGACAAGCGCTACTTAAAGATTTTTACCTTGTCTTTGTGCTCGGTGCGTAGGTATTGCCTGATAATTTGCTGCACATCTTTGTTATCGTTGTAACGGGTAATTACGTCCTGAAAATCGGTCAGGCGGCGGGCCGTGAAGGTGCCATCAACGTAGCCGAAGCCTAAGTAGCGGCCATTTTCTACCACCACAATACTCTTCTCGTCGGAGCGTCGGCCCTGGCCCATCACCACAAAGGAGCCGTGCTCGTAGGTGAACGACTCAATGGCTTCCTCTACGCGCTGGTTGTATTCCTCGGCAGGTTCTAGCCCAATGCAGGCTCCTTTGCACCGATGCACCTGATAGTCGAAGCAGGGCCCCTGGGTTTTATACAGGTCGCAGAGCTTCTGGCACAGGTTGAACTTGGCTACTTTATGAAACAGGAAGCCTTTGGCCTTGTATTGGTTACCTAGCGCAATAAGCGGGTGCGATTCGGCATGGTCATCGGCGCGGCCGTAGTATAGGTGCTTGTAGCCGTTCTCATCGGTGCGCAGGAAGATACCGGCCGGAAATACCGAACGGCGCTGCTGCCGGTTGTAGAGCGGTTTCAGGCGTTTTATCTCGTGCGACTCATATAGCAAGGCCACCAGCTCGGAGCCCGTCAGCTCCCAGGTAATATCTGAAATCGAGTTCTTGAACTCTATGCTTTTGCGCGACTTGTAATCAACGGCGAAGTGCTGCTGAATACGCTTGTAGATGTTGATGCTCTTACCAACGTAGATTACCTCGCCCTGCTCATTGTGGAAATAGTATACACCAGCTTCCTGGGGCAAACTAGCTACTTTTTCGGGCGTGATGTTGGGCGGCAGCAGCGCAGTTTTGATGGCGTCCTGCACTGCCTTTATTTTCCGGGGCGAGGGTTGCTTGCCAGCCGCCACCGGCCGCTGCCCGGCGGGCGCGTTAGCGTCTACAGCTGCTAGGGTCTCGGCGGGGCTCAACCCCGGCGAGGTCAGCGCCTCCTGCTGCTGGCTGATTTTTAGCAAGCGCCCAAACAAAATGGCTGTGGCGGCGGCGTCGCCGGTAGCGCGGTGGCGGTCATGCAGCGGAATACCAATGTTCTGGCACAGCTTGCCTAAGCTGTAGCTCGGCTGCCCTGGCATCAGGGAGCGACTCAGGCGCACTGTGCACAGCGTTTTGCGCGAGTAGTTATAGCCCAGGTCGCCAAACTCCTTCTTAAGAAAGGAGTAATCGAAACGCACGTTGTGCGCCACAAATACGCAGCCTTCGGTTATTTCAACAATCTGGCGGGCTACCTCATGAAACTTGGGCGCGTCGCGCACCATATCATCGGTAATGCCCGTGAGTTGCGTGATAAAGAAGGGGATAGGCCGGCCCGGGTTCAGCAAGGTGCTGAACTCGTCTACTACCTTTTCGCCATCGTGAATGTAAATGGCAATTTCGGTGATGCGGTCCTGCGCGGGCTGGCCCCCGGTGGTTTCAAGGTCGATGATGGCGTACAAAAGCGGCAGTAACTTCGTGACAGCAGTCTTGCTAAGATGATTGGTAACAAAGATACCCCACCGGAAGGTTGCAATTGCTTTGGTCTCCTATAATACCTAGTAGGGTAGCACGGATATACAACAAAAAAGCCCACCACAAAGGGCGGGCTTTTTTCAAGTTTCGGATTTAAGAAAGCCTAGCGGTTTCCTTTTTGCTGAGTTACCCAGTTTTTAGCCGACAGTACTTCGCCGTGCTGCTTCTGGATTACGTTGCGGGCTTCAGCGGGCAGCTCATTTGACTTCAGCGCCGTTTCGTAGGCTGTCAAAGCTACTGCATCGCCGGTTTCGCACTCGCCCAGAATGGCCGAGTCGCTCTGGCCCGTGATGGCCGATTTGATGTTAATCCAGCCACGGTGTACGGCGGCGGCAGCATCTGCTACCACGCCTTCTACTGTATTGCCTTGCTCGGGGTTAATGCCGAACTGCTTGGCGTGCTGCGTGAGCTCCGAAGCAAACTGGGCCCGCTGCTGGCTGAGCTCACTGAACTTAGATTTCAGGTCGCCGCTGCTGGCGCCTTCGGCGGCTTCTTGGTAGCCTTTTGCAGCGGTTTTATTAATTTCTACTAGGTCGTTGTAAACGCGGGCGGCATCGCCTGAGATAGTTGCCATGTCGGAAGGAATTAGGTGGTTAGGATCAGTAAAGGCTGCCTGTAAGAAGCGGCAACCTGTGCTGTATACCTGAGCTAGCGGGTTGGGGTTGCTCAGGAATAGTGTAAAATTTAGCTTCCCGGCTCGATTTGGGTTGTGCGTGCCTGCCTAGTAGGCCTGTTCATTTGCGCGTTTCTGCACCCTTATGCCGCCTTCCCGATGGCGCGTTGCCAGAGACCCTTAAGGCCTCCCGGTGGCTTATTATCAGGCTTGGTAGAGTCTTCGCCCTCGGCCGTGTCACCGAGCAGGAACCCCCAGGGCTCGGTAATTTTGTTCGCGTCCAGAATTACTTTGGCCACGGCCATAATCGGAATGCTCAGAATCATGCCGGGCGTGCCCCATAATTCATTGCCCAGGATAAGCGCCAGAATGGCGGCCAGCGGATTGATGCTCACCTGTGAGCCGGTAATCATGGGCGTAATGAAGTTGCCTTCCAGAAACTGCACTACCACAAACACGCCAATTACGAGGGCTGCCTGCACCACTGAGCCGGTTTCTACCAGCGTAATGATGGCCGGCACGGTAGCGCCAATCATGATGCCGATATAGGGTATAACAGCCAGCACCGAGGCGAAAATGGCGAAGAAGACGGCAAATTTTACTCCCAATGCCAGCAGGCCAATGGCATTCAATACAGCCACAATGATGATAACTTTGAACAGGCCGGAGATGTAAGCCTGTACTACCGTCTGGATATTGTCAACGGTATGCAGCACAGCCGTGCGCCGGTCAGGCGCCACGAAGCGGAACATAAACTGCCGTAGATGGTCGCGGTACAGCAGCAAGCAGAAAATATAAATCAGAACCTGTACTAGGTTGCTTAGTACTGCTGTGGTGGTGTTGAGGGTAGTACCCAGGTACGTTCCGCCCGATTTCTTAATGGCCTTCACGGTGGAATCCTTCAGGTCGTCGATGCTCATGGGCTTGTAGCCGAACTTCTGGTGGGCCCATTCCTGCACCTCCACAAACGACTGCATCATTTTGTCCTGCAGCTTCGGAATTTCATTTTTAAACTGAGACAGTTGCGAGCCGAACCCTAGAATGATACCGGCAAAAAACAGCAGCAGCAGCAACAAGCACAGAATAATGGCCAGAATGCGCGGTACGCCGCGCAGCTCTAGCCATCGGCATATGGGCAGCAGCAGCAGGGTAAACACGGCTGAAAAAATCAGCGGAAGCAGAATATCATCGAGTTCCTTCAGTGAGTACACCAAAAGCACGGCACCCACCATGAAGAAAGCAAACTGAATTATAGGAGTTTGCTTTACAATTTGGTTGGGTTTGTGCCCGGAAGGAGGTAAGTGATGTTGAGAAGCAGGAGGAAACATTTGCTAATAGTATTGGGAATTTGAGAGGGAGAGGAAAGACACTAGGTAAGGTTTTTAGCCTTTTTTACGGGAACAAAGCGCGAGTTCTACGAGTTAGGTGAAGAAAAATTGCTAACTTAGCTAGCGAAAGTAAAACGCGGAAAAGGCCAATTTTCTGTGTTATTTTACCTCAACATTTGATTACCGGATTTCATGGCTGACGAATTAATACCTGCTGCAACCCCTGACCACGGCTACAACGAAGACAGTATCCGCTCCCTGGACTGGCGCGAGCACATTCGCCTGCGGCCCGGCATGTACATTGGTAAGCTTGGCGATGGCTCCAGCTACGACGATGGCATTTATGTGTTGGTCAAGGAAGTTATTGATAACTCCATTGACGAGCACGTCATGGGCCACGGCCGCACCATTGATATCAAGATATCCGACCACCGGGTACAAGTGCGCGACTATGGCCGGGGTATTCCGTTGGGGAAAGTAGTGGAGGTAGTAAGCAAGATTAACACAGGCGGCAAATACGACTCCAAGGTATTTCAGAAGTCTGTGGGGTTAAACGGGGTAGGTACCAAAGCGGTTAACGCGCTCAGCAATTACTTTTTAGTGCAGAGCGTGCGCGAAGGCCTGATGAAGGCCGCCGAGTTTTCGCAGGGCATCCTGACCAGTGATGCTAAGCCCGTGAAAACCAGCCAGCGCAACGGCACGCTCATGACGTTCCAGCCCGATGATACGATTTTCCGCAACTACCGCTTTATCCCGGAGTATCTGGAAAATCAGATCTGGAACTATGTGTACCTGAATGCCGGCCTGACCATCAACTTCAACGGCCAGAAGTACTACTCAGAGAACGGCCTGCTGGATTTGCTGGCGCGCAAAGCAGATCCGGAGAGCATTCGCTATCCCATTATTCACCTCAAAGGCCCCGATATTGAGCTGGCCCTCACCCACGGCAATGACTACGGCGAGGAGTACTACAGCTTCGTAAACGGACAGTACACTACCCAGGGCGGTACGCACCTGGCAGCTTTCCGCGAGGCAGTGGTGAAGACGGTGCAGGAGTTCTTTGCTAAGACCAACAAAAACAAGAAATACG
Source organism: Hymenobacter seoulensis (assembly GCF_054780535.1). NCBI lineage: Bacteria > Pseudomonadati > Bacteroidota > Cytophagia > Cytophagales > Hymenobacteraceae > Hymenobacter > Hymenobacter seoulensis. The sequence continues at coordinate 336,291 of NZ_BAAGWD010000001.1, read as the reverse complement.
AAGCCTCCGATATTCGGGCCTCCATCATCGCCGCTATTTCGGTGCGGGTGCAGGAGCCGGTGTTCGAGTCGCAGACAAAAACCAAGTTGGGCTCCATCAACATGGGTCCCGATGGGCCCACGGTGCGCGGTTTCGTGCTGGACTTTATTAAAGAGCAGCTCGACAACTACCTGCACAAAAACCCGCAGGTAGCCGAGGCCCTGAAAAAGCGCATCGACCAGAGCGAGCGGGAGCGTACGGACATGGCGGGCGTGAAAAAGCTGGCCAACCAGCGCGCCAAAAAAGCTAACCTGCACAACCGCAAGCTCCGCGACTGCCGCTTCCATTTCGGCGAGGGCAAGCAGGAAGCCGAAGCCCTGACCACGCTCTTCATCACGGAGGGGGATTCTGCCTCGGGCTCCATCACGAAAAGCCGCAACGTGGAAACCGAAGCCGTTTTCTCGCTGCGTGGCAAGCCCCTGAACTGCTTCGGTCTCAAGAAGAAGATTGTGTATGAAAACGAGGAGTTCAACCTGCTTCAGCACGCGCTTAATATTGAGGAAGGCATTGAGGGCCTGCGCTATAACCGCGTAGTAATTGCCACCGACGCCGACGTGGATGGCATGCACATCCGGCTGCTGTTGCTCACCTTCTTCCTGCAGTTCTTCCCGGATCTGATCCGCAACGGTCACGTCTTTATCCTAGAAACGCCGCTGTTTCGCGTCCGCAACAAGAAGACCACTATTTACTGCTACAACGAGCAGGAAAAGCAGGATGCCATGCGCCAGTTGGGCCGCAACCCAGAGATTACGCGCTTTAAAGGCCTAGGCGAAATTTCACCCGATGAATTCGGTAAATTCATCGGCGACAATATCAAACTCGAGCCCGTAATTCTGCAGTCCGACCGCTCCATTCAGCAGGTGCTTACCTACTACATGGGCAAGAATACACCTGCCCGTCAGGAGTTTATTATCGACAATCTGCGTTTAGAAAAGGATCTGATTACTTCCGATGTGTTGCCCGTGGAGGAAGTAGCCGAAGCCGACCTGGCGTAATTTTTTAACCTTCTGCTCGTCGGCTTTGCGCATCCTGAAGGCCTAGTACATCAGTGTTTCTGAAACTTGGAAATAACTTGAAGTACTAGGTGCCAACAGCCGACAAAGGCAGGAGAGAGGTACAAGAACAATAACCGTGGCAAGCGCCACACCCTACTGTGTCAGAAGAAACGAACCCCCACGACCTGAACCCGGAAGAGGAGCCCAACCTGTTTGGCGCCGGCGACTCCTTTGAGTTCGGGGCCGAGCCGGCAACCCCGGCCGATACGGATACTCCGGCCGAGGATGCCGTGCAGTCTGTTGTAAGTGAAGCCGGCGAGTTGCTGCTGGCCGAGTCGTCGGCTGATGTAGAAACGAAGACAGAACCGGAGCCCGTTACGGAAGAAACGGAAGAGGAGCCCAAATTTGCGCCCGGCGAAACCATTCATGATGTAGCCACCGTGAATGGCATGTACCAGAACTGGTTTCTGGACTACGCCTCGTACGTAATTCTGGAGCGCGCTGTGCCGGCTATTGAGGATGGTCTGAAGCCGGTACAACGCCGGATTCTGCATGCCATGAAGGAAATGGACGATGGCCGCTTTAACAAAGTGGCCAACGTCATCGGGCAAACCATGCAGTACCACCCCCACGGCGACGCGTCCATTGGCGACGCCATGGTGAACCTGGGCCAGAAAGATCTGCTGATTGAAACGCAAGGTAACTGGGGCGATATCCGGACCGGCGACGGGGCGGCTGCGCCGCGCTACATTGAAGCTCGCCTGAGCAAGTTTGCGCTTGATGTGGTGTTCAACCCCGACATTACGGAGTGGCAAATGAGCTACGACGGCCGTAAGCGCGAGCCGACCACCTTACCCGTAAAGTTTCCGCTGCTGCTGGCACAAGGCGTAGAGGGTATTGCCGTGGGCCTGAGCACTAAGATTATGCCGCACAACTTCCGTGAGTTGTGCAAGGCTAGCATCGACGTGCTTCGCGGCCGCGAGATTCAGCTTTTTCCCGACTTTCCAACGGGTGGCCTCTGCGACGTTACGCACTATAATGGCGGCCTGCGCGGCTCCAAAATCCGGCTGCGCGCTACCATCGAGAAGGCCGATAAGACCATGCTCGTGATTCGCGACATTCCGTACGGCACCACCACCACGGCGCTGATGGAAAGCATCGTGAAGGCCTCAGAAGCGAATAAAATCAAGATCAAGAAGGTAGTTGATAACACGGCTGCGGAAGTGGAAATTCAGGTACACTTGCCCACTGGGGTAAGCCCCGACCTGACCATGGATGCGCTGTACGCCTTTACGGATTGCGAAATCAGCATCTCGCCTAACACCTGCGTCATTATTGAGGACAAGCCGCGCTTTGTGGGCGTAGAGGATATGTTGCGCCTCAGCACCCAGAAAACGCTGCGCCTGCTGGAGCGGGAGCTGGAAATCCGGCAGGATGAGCTCCAGGAAAAGTGGCACTCGGCTTCGCTGGAGAAGATCTTTATCGAGAACCGCATTTACCGCAAAATTGAGGAGTGCGAAACCTGGGAAGATATTCTGCACACGATTGATGCGGGCCTGCGGAAATTTGTGCGCATTGAAGGCGAAAAGCCGAAAGCCAACGACACGCGCATTGTATTGCGCCGCGCCATCACGGAAGAGGACCTGACGCGCCTGACCGAAATCCGGATTAAGCGCATCAGCAAGTTTGATGGCTTCAAGGCCGAAGAGTTTATTCAGCGCCTGGAAACCGAGCTGGCAGAAGTAGCCGACCACCTGTTGCACCTCACGCGCTACGCCATCAATTACTTTGAAGGTCTGCTGAAAAAGTATGGGGCCAGCCGGGACCGGAAAACGCAGCTACGCACCTTTGATGTAGTAACGGCCCAGAAAGTAGCGGTAGCCAACCAGAAGCTGTACGTAAACTACGCCGATGGTTTTGTGGGCTACGGCCTGAAAAAGGACGAAAAAGCCGTAACAGTTTGCGACTGCTCCGACCTAGACGACATCATTGCCATCCGGCGCGACGGCACATTCATTGTGAGCCGGATTGCCGAGAAAACGTTTGTGGGCAAGGACATCCTGCACGTGGGCGTGTACAACAAGAACGACGACCGCCTGGTGTATAACATGGTGTATCAGGATGGCGCCTCGGGCATCAGCTTCGCCAAGCGCTTCCTGGTAACGGGCATCACCCGCGACAAGGTGTACGACCTAACGAAAGGCACGAAAGGCACCAAAACGCTGTATCTGACGGCCAACCCCAACTCGGAATCCGAGATTGTGAGCGTGCAGCTGTCGGATAAGGCGCCGGCGCGGGTAAAGCAGTTTGACTTTGACTTTGCTGAGCTGGCCATCAAGGGCAAAGGCTCGATGGGTAACATTGTCACGAAGCAGCCCATCAAGAAAATTACCCAGAAAAGCCTGGGCGACTCCACGCTGGGTGGCCGGGAAATGTTCTTCGACAGCGTGGTGGGCCGCCTCAATACGGCCGGCCACGGCCGCTACCTTGGCACCTTCGATACAGAGGATACCTTACTGCGAGTGTACAAAGACGGCAGCTACGAGGTGGTTCCGCCGGAAATGTCGTTGCAATTCGACATGGCCAATATGCTGCTGCTGCGCAAGCAGGAGCCCGGCACGGTACTCACGGCGGTGTACTATGAAGGCGAGTCGAAACTGTACTACGTGAAGCGGTTTACCATCGAGACAGCAACGCTCAAAAAGCGCTTCACCTTTATCAGTGAAACGCCTGGCTCCAAGCTTATTGCGGTAACGGCTAACCCCGAGCCGCAAGTAGAAGTAAAGCTGCAGCGCGACAAAAAGGCCGATAAGGAAACCGAGAAGATTTTGCTCCACGAGTTCATTGACGTGAAGGGGTGGAAGGCCATGGGCAACAAGCTGAATTACTTCAAGGTGCACGGAGTGACCCTGCTCACGGATGAAGGTCCCGAGCCCGAACGCCGGGTAGTAGCCAAGAAGCGCGGGCCTGCTACCCTCCCACGGACCGATGCCCCCGAAACGGCCGCCGAGCCGGAGCCGCTGGCCGAGCTGGCTGGCCACGTTGATATTTCGGAAGCAGATATTGCCCAGGCTCAGGCCGTATTGAAAACGCCTAAGTCGCAACTGAAGCTTTTCTAACCGCTTGTAGCCCTTACTTAAAACCGAAAAAGACTGGCCTGCCTAAGGTCAGTCTTTTTATTTTGAGCTCCAGCCAGGTACTATGGCTGTCATACCCGGCGCATCAAGCCAAAATGTACCTTTGTCGTTCATGCAGCGCTTGTTTCGTTTGATTAGAGTTGTGCTTTTACTAGGTCTCCTGCTGATGGGAACCGCCCGGACTGTAGCCCAGCCCACTACCCCGGCGTCGGCGGTTAAAGCCACTCAGGAACCTAGTGTGACGCAGCTTTTGGCCGAAGCCCACGTGCTTCAGACGAAATACCAGGAGTCGGAGGCGCTGGCGAAGTACGAGCAGGCGCTGGGCAAAGCCCCGGCCACTTACGAGGCGCTGTGGCAGGCTGCCGTACTCAGCGTCCGGATTGGGGCCCGCTACACCGATGAAACCCGAAAGTCGGCGTACTTTGGCGCGGCCCGGTTGTATGCCAGTAGGGCCCTAGTAGTGCAGCCTGATGGCGCCGAAGGACACTTTGCCGAAGCCCTGACCCTAGCAAACCAAGCCACCTTACTAACGGCCCGCGGGCGTTTGCTCGCCTACCGCGAAATGCGGCCTCATGTATTCCGGACAACAGAGCTTCGGCCCAACTGGGCCGAAGCTTGGCAACTGCTCGGGCGCTGGCACTACCGAGTCGATCATTACAACCTGCTGGAGCGGATTTATAGCCGCTTGGTTTTGGGTGGGATGCCGGCCGGGGCTAGTACGATTCAGGCAATCAATGCCCTGCGCCGAGCCCACGAGCTAGAGCCCAAGCGCATTCAGTTTGCCTATGACCTGGCCCGAGTGTACATCAACCGGGGGCAGAATACCCGCGCTAGCTCGGTACTGCAGGAGGCCGTGGCACTTACGCCAGTGACTGCCGATGAGCTGGAAATCAGCCGCCGCTGCCGCCGTCTGTTGCAGCAGCTCAACCGCAAGCTGCAACGCACAGTGCATCGGCATGTAAAGAAGATGTAGTGCCGCGCAAGCATTCTGTTCCTGCTGTATCTTTGCCTTTCTCTTCCGCTTTCTTTGGTCGCCATGTTTCGCTCTCTTCGCTTCCTTTTGCTTCCGACCAGTGTACTGCTGGTAGGGGCCTGCGCCGATGCGCCGGAGGAGCTACCAGAAACCATGGTGAACTTGCGCACAGTGCAGAGCGGCCCAAAAGTGCAGGCCGAGGAGCTAGATGGTGCCATTGCCCGCAAACCCAAGAATGCTTCTCTTTATGCCCGGCGAGCTGCTTTCCGGTTGGATGCCGGCCAAGTAGGCCCCGCACTGCTCGATATTAACCGGGCTCTGGAGCTGGATGATGCTCCCGGTGAGTTCTACTTCACGAAAGCGCGGGCGCTGCGGGCCGAAGGCCGTATTAAGGCGGCCCTGGATGCAACCACCGAAGCTGCCCGGCGTGGGTTTGCTTCACCTGATCTGAACCTGCTGGTAGGGGAGATGCACCTAGCTTCCCGCCGCTACCAGGATGCTCTCGACCAACTCGACCGCGCCTTGCAGCAGGAGCCCGACCACGCGGCGGCGCTGTTCTACAAAGGCGTAGCCTACATTGGGCTACAGGATACGCTGCAGGCCCTGGACTACCTGCGGGCCAGTCTCGCCCGCGACCCGCGCCAACCCGAAACCCTGCACCAGCTGGCTTTCCTTTCCAATGCCTTCCGGCAGCCCGAACAGGCCGCCGTATATGCCGCCCGCGGCCTGAAGCTGGCGCCAAGCTATGGGCCCCTGCTCTACGACTACGGTCGGCAGTTTGAGTTGCGCAACCAGCCCGATAGCGCCCTGCGAATTTATGCTCGCACCGTGCAGCTGGATACTACCTTCTACCGGGCCGATTACCGGTTGGCGCTGGCCGACTTCAAGGCGCGAAAGTATGCCGATGCTGTGCCGAAGCTGCAGCGGGCCTTGCGCCGGGCTCCACGTTTGGCCGGCGCACGCCAGATGCTGGCCGAGAGCTTCGAGAGCCTGGGTCGTTATGCGGAAGCCGCCGATCAGTACCGCCTTTTGGTAGCTGAAAACCCCGGCAACCGCCACTGGACCTACAAAGCGTGGAAGGTTAGCAACCGCGCCAAAGGGATCCTAGTAGACGAAAGACCACGGCAGGCCGTCGAGCCAATCGAGGCCATTGAGCCTATCCGGACGACCCGCCCCGGCCTGTAAGGTGGAGCTTTGATACTAAGCCCAGGCACGCTTGCTACGGTTGAAGGTCGTAGTTGGCCTAGGCCGCTGGCGCAGCAAAGGGGGGATTTAGCCGCCAGAAACTTCTAACTTGCGGCTTCACGGCTGTTTGTATAGCCATTATCCCTTTTTTCATGATTGACATCACCCTCCCCGACGGCTCGGTGCGCCAGTTTGTAGATGGCGCTACCGGCTACGACATCGCCTCCAGCATCAGTGAAGGCCTGGCCCGCAATGCGCTTGGTGTACGGGTAAATGGCGAGGTGCGCGACCTGCACCGCCCGGTTACCCAAAACGCCAACGTTGAGATTCTGACTTGGAACGACCAGGATGGCAAATCAACTTTCTGGCATTCCTCGGCTCACCTGATGGCGGAAGCGCTGGAGGCGTTGTACCCCGGCGTGAAGCTGGGCATCGGCCCTAGCATCGAAAACGGGTTTTACTACGATATCGACCTAGGCGAAGGCCGCACCATCTCGACCGACGATTTTCCGGAAATCGAGAAAAAGATGCTGGAGCTGGCTAAAAAGAAAAGTCAGTACGAGCGCCGCGACGTGAGCAAGGCTGATGCCATTGCTTACTTCACGGAAAAGAACGACCCGTATAAGCTGGACTTGCTGGAGCGCCTCGAAGACGGCTCCATCACGTTCTACACCCAAGGCGACTTCACGGATTTGTGCCGTGGTCCGCACATTCCCGATACTAGCCCCATCAAGGCCATCAAGCTGCTCAACGTAGCTGGTGCGTATTGGCGTGGTGATGAGAAAAACAAGCAGCTCACGCGCATCTACGGCATCACGTTCCCGAAGGCCAAGGAGCTGACGGAGTACCTGGAAAAGCTGGAAGAAGCCAAACGCCGCGACCACCGCAAGCTGGGCAAAGAGTTGGAGCTGTTTGCCTTTTCGGAGAAGGTAGGAGCAGGGCTACCCTTGTGGCTGCCCAAAGGCACTGCGCTGCGTGAGCGGCTAGAGCAATTCCTGCGCCGTGCCCAGATGAAAGCCGGCTACCAGCCCGTTGTGACCCCGCACATTGGTTCGAAGGAACTGTATGTGACGTCGGGCCACTACGAAAAGTATGGCGCCGACTCGTTCCAGCCCATCAAGACGCCAAACCCGGGCGAGGAGTTTTTCCTTAAGCCCATGAACTGCCCGCATCACTGCGAGATATACAAAACCAAGCCCCGCTCGTACCGCGACCTACCGGTGCGCCTGGCCGAGTTTGGTACGGTGTATCGCTATGAGCAGAGCGGCGAGCTGCACGGCCTAACGCGCGTACGCGGCTTTACCCAGGACGACGCCCACATCTTCTGCCGCCCCGATCAGGTGAAAGAAGAGTTCCTGAAGGTAATCGACATTGTGCTCTACGTGTTGAAAGCGCTGGACTTCCCGGACTTCACAGCTCAGATTTCCCTACGCGACCCCGAAAATAAAACCAAGTACATCGGCTCCGATGAAAACTGGGCCCGTGCCGAAGCTGCCATTCAGGAAGCGGCGGCCGAGAAAGGGTTGAACACAGTAACTGAGCTAGGCGAAGCAGCCTTCTACGGTCCTAAGCTGGACTTTATGGTGCGCGATGCCCTAGGCCGCAAGTGGCAGCTCGGCACCATTCAGGTAGACTATAACCTGCCCGAGCGGTTCGACTTGGAATACGTGGCCTCGGATAACTCCCGACAGCGCCCCGTGATGATTCACCGGGCTCCGTTCGGCTCATTGGAGCGTTTTGTGGCGGTTCTGATTGAACATTGCGGCGGTAATTTCCCGTTGTGGCTCTCGCCGGAGCAGTTTGCTGTGCTTCCCATCTCGGAGAAGTATCACGACTACGCGCAGCAGGTATACGACCGTTTGCAGGCCGCGGAGCTGCGCGGCACCGTAGATCATCGGGACGAGAAGATTGGCCGCAAAATCCGCGACGCGGAAGTTTCGAAAGTGCCCTATATGCTGATTGTAGGCGAGAAGGAGCAGGCCGAAGGCATCGTTTCTATCCGCAAGCACGGAGAAGGCGACCTAGGCTCACTCCCCATCGATACCTTCATCCAGAACTTCCAGACGCAGATAGATGCCATGATGGATGGCACAGCCCTATAAGGCTAACGCTGCTCAGAAGAAGTAAGCAGGCCCTTTCTTGACCAGTAAGCTCCTTTTCCACAAGAGCTTGCCGGTCGGGGAAGGGCCTGCTGTTGTGGATCGCCTCATACTTTTACGAAGTGATAGGGTAATTTTATATAGCCTTTCTTGAGCGTTTGGAAAAAATGGCGGATATTTGCCCGCTGATTGAACCCATTGGGCGCCCTGCGTGTCCTTCAATCTTAAGCAGAAAACCGATTTTCACCTTAAGGAGAAACCGCCATAGCTACCCCCAACCGCCGTTATATCCCTCGCGCCCAGGTCGAGGAGCCGTTTAAAATCAATCAAAAGATTACGGCCCGTGAAGTTCGCCTAGTTGGCGAAAATATCGAACAAGGTATCTATCCTATTGAGCAAGCCCGGCGCTTTGCTCAGGAGCAGAACCTCGACCTCGTGGAAATTTCGCCCACTGCCGTTCCGCCGGTGTGTCGCGTTATTGACTACTCGAAATTTAAGTACGAGCAGAAAAAGAAAACCCGAGAGCTGAAGGCTAAGCAAACCAAAGTTGTCATCAAGGAAATCCGCTTCGGACCCAACACTGATGACCACGACTTTGCCTTTAAACTAAAGCATGCTCAGGAATTCCTGCGCGAAGGTGCTAAGATCAAGGCCTACGTGCACTTCGTGGGTCGAAGCATCGTGTTTAAAGAGCGTGGTGAGATTCTGCTGCTCAAGTTTGCTCAGGCCCTCGAGGACCTAGGTAAAGTAGAGCAACTGCCCAAACTTGAAGGCAAACGGATGTTCCTGTATCTGGCTCCAAAAGCAGCTTTGCCGGCCAAACCCGCCGCTAAGCCTGCTGCTCCCGCTGGTAAAGAAGCCCCGAAAGAGTCCAAGCCTGCTGCTGAAAAGGCTCCTGTAGCTGCTCCAGCTGATAAGGCCGCTGAATAAGTTATTCCCAGGGCTTCGGCCTTGTTTTTACGCTGGCGCACCGGCCCTAGGCAGCCGACCGCCGCAGTTTTTCACCTTTTTTCACCACCACAATGCCGAAAATGAAAACCAAGTCCGGCGCCAAAAAGCGTTTTACGCTGACCGGCACGGGCAAAGTGAAGCGTAAGCACGCCTTCAAAAGCCACATTCTGACCAAGAAAACCACGAAGCAGAAGCGTAACCTGACGCATTCTGGTCTGGTTAGCTCGGCTGATATGAACCGCGTGAAGGACATGCTTGCCATCTAATTAAGAATTGCGAATGGAAGACGGAGGAGACGTAGCTTTTGGGCCGCTGCTCCTCGGGTTTTCAATTCATAGTTTTTAATTTTTAATTATCCCAAACCAGGCGTCCGGCTGAAACGAAAGCTGCGGCAATTGTCCGCCGCCGGCCGCCAAAAAAAACTGGTTATGCCAAGAAGTGTAAACCACGCGGCCTCGCGCCACCGTCGGAAAAAAATCATGCGTTTGGCGAAAGGCTATTATGGCCGTCGCAAAAACGTATGGACTGTTGCTAAAAACGCGGTTGAGAAAGGTCTGCTGTATGCTTACCGCGACCGTAAAGTTAAGAAGCGTGAGTTCCGCGCCCTCTGGATTCAGCGTATCAACGCTGGTGCCCGTGAGCATGGCCTCTCGTATTCGCAGTTCATGGGTGGCCTGAAAAAGGCTGGGATCGAGCTGAACCGCAAGGTTCTGGCTGACCTCGCTCTGAACCACCCCGAAGCCTTCAAAGGCATCGTTGAGAAAATCAAGTAAGCTACCTCTCAGGTAGTCCTTACGCAAAGCGCCTGACCACATGTGGTCAGGCGCTTTTGTGTTGTAGCAAGTTACGCAACGGTTCTGGCAAAGCTATAACCGGAAATGAGGTTTGGCTTGATCAGAGGCCTAGTTACACCAGCACGCTTTCTTCAATGGCCTCCGCAATGCTGATTTCCTCATAAGGGGGCACTGGCGCAAAGCGTGACTCGTGAAAGTTGGCCTCTGGATAGCCGGGGGCTACTTCCGCGTTGTTGATTTCTGCCAAAGTAATTCCGTAGCCCCGGTGGGTGGCGTACATCCCCCGCACTGTGTAGATGGGGCCGCGCTTAGGCGTTTGGATATTGGGGTTTTGCACCAGAAGCAGCATAAAGTCGTCGTTGGTGCAAATCACTTCTTGCCCGATGTGAAAGAGGGGAGGCTTCATACAGTTGACAGGAAAAGCGAGGCTAGTAAGCGGCCGGGGAAGTAAAGGGAAACTATAAGCAAACCGGAACGCTACATGGGCTAGTTCTCAAAATACCAGCTATAGAGTAGCCACAGCAACGTTAGCAGGCCAATAATATACCAGATCCAACTGCCCGACTCAGGCGACATATGGCCTCCGGAACGGGGGCGTTGTTTCAGAAAGGGAGGACGCATAACCTACTGTTGCAAAGGTAGAAGATACTTCTCTGCCATACGCAAGTGGTGCCCCGACGTTTTCCCGAAGCCGTAAGTGCCAACGCATCGGTTAGGCCTATGAGAGTACCTAGTATCTTAAGCCCCGTGCCGGTGGCTGAGTTTGGCTATGGAAGCCAACCAGTGCGCTGAATATCTATTACCACTTAGAACGGGAAGCCAAGTAAAGTTGCCTCTCCGCTTTACCTAGTAAATTGACCTAGTGATTCTTGCTCATGCTAAAAAGCAAAAAGGCCTCCCTATTTCAGGAAGGCCTTTTTCGTGAAGCGGGGACGAGAGTTGAATTAGTAATCATGGTAGGTGAGGGGCGCTTACAGCCTGTACAGGCGGTTTTGTAAATCGAAAGGTGCGGAAATTTTGCCCCATTTGTGATAAAATCGTGACAAAATCGTGACAAAATTTACCTTGAAAATAGGGCATTTTCAGCCAGGCGCAGCACACGACTTCGTTTGGTTGTATGCCCTGCAAAGCTAGGAAATTGTGGCCAGAACCAGATAAACAGCCATGCCGGGAGGATCGAAGTAGAAATTCAAGTAACTAATTGTTTTAGTAGGATTTTAGCTAATATGATTAGGTGGGCGTATGCTTGTGGCAAACCTACTTGTATATTGCTATTTGTAAAGTGTTGTTTATCCCCGTAGAACGCCAGCTGTTATGGCTTACTATCTTTGATTCGCTCGTACCTGCCGGCTTTCCGTCACCTGCGGAGGACCACCTCGGCGTAAAGCTGAACCTAAACCAAATGCTGCCACCTCATCCGGCTTCCACCTACCTGGTGCGCGTGATGGGCAACTCCATGACGGGCGTAGAGTCCTGCATTCAGGACGGCTCGCTGCTAGCCGTGGACTGCCAGCTGGAGGCCCACCCGGATGATGTGGTCATTGTCGTAATCGAAGGGCAGTTCACCGTGAAACGCCTCATCAAGCGCGGGCCGGAAGCCTGGTTTTTGGTGCCTGACAACCCCAACTTGCCGGAAATGCAGATTACCGAGCCCGACCTGTTTACGGTTTTGGGCGTCGTGACGCACGTGCTCACCGAGACTCGGCGCACGCTGCTGGTCTTGCTGGCCACGACGTTTAAAGAACTCGCAGCGCCCGTGCGCGAGTTCTGGGGCGAGCTGCTGAAGCTGGGCGAAGAAATGGGCCTGGTGAGTAAGGAGGGGAGCCTGGCCAAAGACAGGCGGAAGGGTTGGGCGCCGTGATTCGCTTGCTGTTCACGCCCACGCGCCTGGCCTACCAGGCCTTTTCCGAACTTGGTAAGGCCCTGGTGGCGTGGGTAAAGCAGTCAGAGGTGCTAAGGCTGCCATTTATATCATGATTGCCCCCTTGCGGTTGCTCTTCGACATGCTGCGCGACTCGCCGGCGTTCTTCGATGGGTTCTCGGCCGCGGCGAACACCTCCTTTACACAAGTGGGAAAAGCCTGGAAAGGGATTCTGGCGGGCGATTTCGCCGGCGCCGCGGATCTATTCGCTGGCATCGGTCGGGCCGCCAGCCGGGCGTACTTGGATGCCTTCAACGCCACGCGGGCCAGCCGTGCTCCAGAGACGGCGCCCGGTGCTCCAGCAGCTGGCCCGGACGCGCCCACCGGCCCCGCGGGCGGCAATGGTACCACTCAGGCCGAGCGCGATAAAACGGCTGCGGATGCACAGAAAGCGCGGGAGAAAGCCTGCAAAGAGCAGGAGGCTGCCTAGAGAAAAGAAGATCAGGAGCGCCTCGATAAACTCAAAGCGCCCCTGCAGGTTGAATTAGTCATCCTGCAGGGGCGCGACACGCTCCGGGCGCAACTCGACATGAAAGGCTACAACGATGAGTTGCAGCGCCGCGACCAGCAGCGGGAGAAGATTCTGCAGTCGGCCTCCGACCAGGTGGATAAACTTACGGGCCAGGAGATCGACTATACCGAGCGGGTAGCCGCCATCATGGCTGAGCGCGACCTGCAGCTGCGCGAGTTACAGGCTGGCTTCGATGCCGAGCCGGAAAAGCGGCGCCAGGAGTAAATTGAACAGAAGATTGCCATCGCCCAGGCCGAAGAGGAGCAGGCCCTGGCGGAGCTGGAGCTGGAGCTGGAGCTGGAGCTGGCCAATGGGCAACTCACCGAGCAGGCCTATCAGGATGCCGTGTATGCCGTTAAGGCCGCGGCCGCGGATCGGGAGCTGGCTATGGTAAGAGAAAAGCTGGGCGCCGAGTCGGCGGAGTATAAGAAGCTGGCAGCCGAGAAAATCAGTGCCGAGGCGGCGTACGTGACCAAGAAGAAGGCGAGCCACGAGGACCTGACCGGCTTTAAAAAGAAGCTGGGCGAGATCGAGAAGTTTCTCACTAGCGATAGTGCGCGGGTGCTGGAGGAAAGCTTAGGCAAGCAAACTCTGCTCTACAAGGCCTTCAAAGTCGCTCGCAAAGCGGAAGCTATTGCCAGCATCGGCATCGCGCTACAGGAAGAAATTCAGGCGCACTGGGTGAAGGCGGCGACCATGGGGCCAGTGATCGGGCCGATCTACGGCATTGGCATGAGTGGCCTTTCCTTTGTTCGGCGTGGCATTGCCGCCGCGAAGGTTGCCGGCTTCTGCGAAGGCGGTGCCACCGGCGTAGCAGCGCCGGCGCAGGGCGGCGTGATGGCAGGCTTCAGTGTGGGCAGCAACGGTAAGCTGCTCGATGCGCAAGGATTCCCCATCGCCGGCGTCGTGCACGAGAATGAGTATGTGATTCCGGAGTGGATGCGGGCCGATCCGCAAGTCGTGCAGGTGGAGCAGTTCCTAGAGCAGAAGCGCTTGCAGGGTTACCGTGCCGGCGGTGATACCAATGACCCGCCGGTGAGGCCGGCGGCGCTGGCCTCCGGAGGCGAAGCAGTGGAGCAGCTCACCAATGTGCTCGACCGGCTGGACTCGCGCCTGCAGAATATGGGCACCAACCTGAAAGTGATTCAGCACACCGGCGAGTTGATCGACGATATCGACTATATAAAGAAGGTGCTGCAGGCGGCTGAGATTAAGTAGGCCACCCCTCCCCAAAGGAAACAGTTTAGGGGCCCTTTAAGCACCCGATTAAACAGCACTGTAATCTCGATTTCTCTGGGGCATGTTTTCCAGTTACTTTCGGGCAGGTGCGCCCTTATTAGGTTTAGGATCGGACGAGGCAGTATGAGGCTGGTACTGATTATAGCAACACAATATTTCTTACTTCGTAGTAGCTGCGTTCAAAGTGCTATGCTCAATTTCTGGTACAGTAATTGAAAATGGTTGTACATCTCACATTTCAACACCCCTCATGAAAAACCTAATTCAAAAAATATCGGCTGCTGCCCTTTTTGCTGGCCTATCGTTTAGCGCTTCTTCTTTGCAAGCACAAAACACAATCGCTGGTGCCGTACAGCAGGGCAATGGTGCTTATGTCCAGAAGACAGAACGAGGCGATTGTATCACCAACAGCTTGTTAGGTCTGCCTGGTGGCATTCCCTGCTTGAACATGACCCAGGAGAAATTCATGGTAACACCTTCGGGAAATGCCATGTCTGTATGGACTGGTACTGTACCTGCTACTTCACGGCCAGCTAAGCGCACGGTTTATAATTCTACCTGGACTGAGAAGAACAATGATGGCGTTACCCGCACCTACAACACAGTGGCGGTTACCGAACCTTCCGGTTCTATTAAGCTTACGTTGACTGATAAGCAAAATGGTAATGGCAAATCGGCCAAGGCCAAGGGTAAGCCTGCCAAATCCTAAGGACTTTTAATTGCCTTATCACGAAGCCCCGGCCTATAAGGACCGGGGCTTTTTGTTTTGAAGTCTGTGGAAGGCTGTGGATGCGCGCTGATCAGCACATTGGTGAGTTTATTGACGACATTGATTATACTATATAGATTCGGCAGGCGGCTGAGATTCGATATTCATCATGTATTAATAAGCTAGTTTTAGAGCTGCTCACTTAGCAAAAACCTCTTTGTCAAGTCTAACTATTAGACGCCCATGAAGCACCACGGAACGGCATTTATAGAAACATCTTTCCCCCTTTCTTTTCCTATGCCTATTCACCCAGAACAGGTATTACTAGAGAGGGTTGAGGAGCAGTACTCTATCCGTAGCTGGTTTGATTCATTTGGTCGACTTAAAGTAATATATAAGGAAGATGAATTAACTCGGGAATTCGTGTTTCAACCTCTCCGGCCCACATTCATCGTTAGGCTAACTCCTCAAGGACCAGTATACACCAGAAGCCAGTTTCTTATCGCATTACGATGGGGGTATAATGAGGAGGATGGGAAAGAGATATTATTTAAGGTAAACAAGAATGATATTCTTTTAGAAAGCTAAGCTAATGGAGCTTTTGCTACTGTCTTTGCGCTACGTGCTGAGCCTACAGTGGATCAAGAGTACTTCAGGCGTTTTGACCCTAAACTAATTAAAGTGCCTGATGAGCTCTTTTTTGTCCGAACTGTGCAAGGCATTGAACAGAAGCTTTATAGTGAGGATGATTACGCTTTTGTAAAAATTTCTGGCCTGATCAGAGCACTACTTATTGATAATAATTTAGCTGGGCAGTTGGCAAACAGATACAGCCTAAAGCTCCAATTTTGGGTTAAGCCTGAATTTGAGCTATTTCCTGGTGGCAGCAAGACAGACTTTCGCCAGCGAGATGTAAACCCCCTTGGTATAGCAGAAGAAACTGCTCAAATTCTCACCAAAGACGCTTTTATGAGAGAGCCGAGCTTGTACCTAGATGGGAAAGCTATTTCGGTTTATGACGTGATTACTACATGCGCTAATGTGAAAGGAGGGGTGCATTTTGGCTCTCCTAGAAAGGGCAAACTTGAGCAAGAGTTGCTATTTAATCTTGACCAAAAGCTTAATACTGCAGGTTCGGAGGTCAGCGTTAACGCGATTAATTCTATTGCTTGGGCAACCTTATTTACTTTCAAGCCCATATTCGAAACCATTTATGAGCGAACCATGGAGCCTAGAGATAATAAATAAGTGTAACTAGGGTGAGCCCCATCCTTAAAGGGAACGGTTTCTGGACACTTCAAGCACCTGCCTAAACGGTCTCGAAAACACGGTTTTTCGGGGCCGTTTTTCATGATCCTTTTTGGACACCCTTTTGTAGCTTTATGGACTACTTTAAAATAGGTGTATGAATCCAGTATTAGGTGAAGAATATATCCCGAAAGGAAGGGTTTATAAATACACGTCTTTCTCAGGGGCTAAAGCGACCTTAGAAAAATCGACATTTCGATTTACGTACCCTCTGGAGTTTAATGATCCCTTCGATTGTAACCTCATGATTCTCGATTATGAGAAGACGGCAGAGGCAGTACAAGACTTTACTAAAGCTTCGAAACAGGCAGGGCTATCAAGAGCCAGCAGGAGAAGATTCTTAAGGTCTCTGGACAAGCGAGGCACATTTAAACACATTTGGAGGAATGTGGTACTTGAGAAAATTTATCAATCCAAGGTCACCTGTTTTAGTAAGACCTATAAAAACACGCTGATGTGGTCGCATTATGCTGATCAACACAAAGACATATGCTTAGAATTTAATGCTGATATACCTAAAAGCACAATTTTACATGGGAAGCCCATGATGATGTTTAATGTTAATTATGATCGGACAGAACGTATTAACTACAATCTGAATAAGACTGCAGCGATAATAGGCTTATTCACCAGGAAGTCATCTGATTGGCACTATGAAGAAGAGGTTCGGATAATAATGCTTGATCCAGAGGCATTTCATGTATTTGACAACCAATTCTTAACAGGAATAATATTCGGGTGCCGAACACCTAAGAGTGAAAAAGAAGAAATTCTGCAACTGCTAAAAAAGCATGGATATCAGATTGAAGTTCGTCAAGCTGAACGAGGGGAATTTGAATTGAAATTTAGGACGGTAAGTAAATGAAGGCAGCCATCTATGCCCGAGTAAGCACCAAGGACCGTGGCCAAGACAACGAGAACTAGCTGCGTGAACTGAGGGCCTTCGCCGAGCGGCTCGGCTACTCTGTCTATAAAGAGTACACCGATCAGGAGAGTGGAGGCAAGGCCGACCGCACTGAGTTCAAGCAGCTTTTCCATGATGCCCACCAGCGCCGCTTCGACGTGGTGATCTTTTGGGCCCTGGATCGCTTCAGCCGCGAAGGAGTTGTCGAGACCCTGAACTACTTACAAAAGCTATCCTTTACCGGCGTGCAGTTCAAGTCCTTCACCGAGCAGTACCTGGATAGCACCGGTATTTTCAAGGATGCCATCATCGGAATCCTGGCCGCTATTGCCAAACAGGAGAAGGTGCGCCTAAGTGAACGGACGAAGGCCGGCATGTCGAAGGTTGCTGCGGCCGGTAAGCACGTGGGGCGTCCGAGCTTAGATACGGAAATAATGACGCAGGTGAAACGTCTAAAGGCCACCGGCATTTCCAATAGAGCTATTGCCACGAGCCTTTCGCTTTCCCGAGCACGGTAGCGAAGTACCTGCTTACCTAAAGGGTACGCTCCTTTTGCAGTCGATAGGAGCAGTTGCCCCAATTAAAATGCCCGCCGATTCGCTGTATAGCGTGCGACTTGACAATCAGTCTGGGGGCGCTAATGCGCAATGAAGCATTACGCTTAGTTCTTTCTAAGGACGGCAGCTGCATATGCCGGTGCGTTATCCGGCGCAGATACCAAGTAATTAGAACCCATACGAGTAGCACGACTACCCAGCCACCATAGGTCACGGCTTTCATCAGCAGCTGGAACGCGTGCGCCCGAGGCGCGGGGGCGGCATTTACCTTTCCCAGCTTATAGGTGGGAAATAGTTCGGCAATTTGGAGCGAATCCAACCGGCCTCGGTACGCTTGGTGGAGCAGTGCTTTGTTCGCCACTAGGGCGGCAATGCTGGGTCGATTATGCTGACTTAACAGCGCAGAGTCAGGCTCTAAATTCGTGTCAAAATAATGCCAAGCGCCATTATAATACGTTTCCAGTGCAAAATGTCCTCCGACTATCTGGGGCCCGGAAAAGCCAACTTTGCGGACTGGGTAGCCTTTTCGCCGCAAGGCAGCCATAAACACAATCGACTGCTGACTACAGGCCGCCTGAGAATGACGCATAATATCATCTGGCAAGACAATAGCATTCCAGTCAGTGTGGGCGATTCTAGCTACCAATTCCGCCACCTTAATATTATGGTTGCCGAAGTACGAATAGTTATGATAGAACTTGCGGCGCAGCACACTGCTTAGCAGTTTTGGAAAGAGTGAGGAATCTTGCGCTGCAACCTTGCTGGTCTGCACCAGCTCAGTGGTATAGTCAACAAGCTGGTCAACGGATGTAAGGGTGCGCAGTTGAGGATCGAAAGCCTCAGCCTTTCGTATGTGAGCGAATTCTTGCGTCAGCTCTTGGACACTCGGGGGCGGTGGTGCCGCTAGCTGGTCATAGAAAAAGTAAAAACTTCCTAGGAACACATAGGCAAAAGCAACGTGTAGGTAACGTACCTGTTGCTTACTTGCAATAGTGATTAACACTTTGGAAATTAGATGCATACGGTACAGATTAGGTAAGGCCCTGCGATTACCTTCTACTACCAATTCCCCCTATATAGGTGGTAGCCAATTCGTTCATACATTTTTTCAAATATACGACATCTGGTAAAACCAAAGCCTGCTCCGTTTCGTAGCCCTTGCCTAATTATGATTTTATAGGATTATGTAAAGCATTAATAGGACAAAAAATTATATAATTTTTTATTTTATATATATGACCTATTATTTATTAAATCAGGCTATTAAACGTCTAGAACTCAACTGTAAGGAAGTCACAAGCCCTGGAATTCGCCCCCAAACGAGCCCCCGTTTTTGGAAAATGTGCAATTGCAGATTTTTAAAAAAAAGATTTTAGTAAATACGGATGAGAACGGCTTGTATTTTAAAAGTCAGGCATCTTAGCCAGTTGGTCATCGTCATCGAACATGCCCAGCTTGCGCAGGTAGGTGGCCGTTATACCCGCATGGGCGTGGCAGCAGTGGCGGCGTACCAGCTCAATATCTTTCGTAGCTAGGTACAGGTTAATAGCACCCGTATGCTTGTAGCCATACACCGTATGCTCCCCGTCCTTCAGACCCACCGCCTCCAATACCTTTCGATGGCGCTTGGCAAACCAGTTTTTGCCCACGGGCTCTGGGCCGGGCTGACGCTCCTTCGTGAAGATGTAATAGTCGGCTGGATACTGGCGCAGCCCGGCTTTTTCAATCATCTCAGCCAGCTGCCGGACGATGGCCACGTGCTCGGCCTTACTGTTCTTGGCCCGCGCTGCCGGCATGAGCACCGTGCGCTGCTTGATATCCTTTACCCGCAAGAGGCGGAGTTCACTGCCGCTCCGAATAAAGCCGTAGTAGATGAAGCCTATATAAAGGAGTAACTGCTCATCGCCCCGGGCCTTGATTTCAGCCGTGATGGCCTGTCGCTCGGCCTCGGTGTAGGGTACATGAATAGGAGAGGCCTCTACCTTGCGCAGTTCCGTAGGCGCGCAGGGGTTGCGGGTTAGTAGTTCCTGCTTGACCAGGTAATTAAAGGAGGCGTTAAGACTGTTGCGGTAGTTATTGTAGGTTTTGACCTCAATGCCGCGCTTGCTCTGTTGATCCAGGAAGCCAGTAATGTGGGCCAGCGTCAGAAAGCGCAGGGGTAGGTTGGCAAAGGGAGGGTACTCCCGAATTTTGCGTAGGGCCACGTTATAGAACTGGGTGCCTACGCCGTCCGCCGCTTATCGCTCCACGACCCATTCCACTGCCTGCTGCACGGTAGCTTTCTTTGGATCCAGGCCCATGGTAACGGCCGGCGTTACGCCCGCCGTGTAGCCTTCCTGAAGCAACTGCCGGATTTCGGCCATCTTTTCCTTACACACCCGCCGCCTGTCGCGCAGGGTAGTGTACTTATTCATGCCCGTGTATTGCTTACGGACAAATATCTGTTTGTCTGTATTCCAGATTCGATAGTCTATATATCAGCGTTTGGACAGGTCGCCATCCGCATCAAACAGCCTTGGCTCGTACTCGGTGGCGTACATGGAGCTGTAATAAAACTGTGATAAAAAAATAACTTGTAACGAAAAACGGCCTTCCTGTAGCAGGAAGGCCGTTTTACAATGTAGCGGGGACGAGAGTTGAACTCGTGACCTCAGGGTTATGAATCCTGTGCTCTAACCAACTGAGCTACCCCGCCCTGTTTTGGTGGTGCAAAGGTAGGAACAAGTTTTAACGCTATGCAAGTATTGCGCAAAAAAAAACCCGCGTATATTGCCTCCTGTGGTACTTCGTTCGATGCGTTAGGGCCGCTAAATTCTTTACACTGTTCTGCTTATGCCGCTTTCTGCTACTCGTCTCAAACACCGTTTTACGGTTGAATACCCCATTAACGCGTCGCCTAAAATTCTGTACCCCTATCTGGCCACGGCTTCGGGCCTTTCGCACTGGTTTTGCCAAGATGTGCGCATTGAAGGAGGGCACAGCTACAATTTCATCTGGGACAATCAGCCTCATTACGCCGAAATGGCGTCGCACCGGACCAACCGCTCCGTACGGTTCGTGTTTCTAGACGAAAACCGTCGGCACACCCCTGATGCCAACTACCTTGATTTTCTGCTGGAAGAGTCGCAGCTAACGCAGGAAGTGTATTTGCGGGTTGTCGATTATTCGGAGGAGAATGATACAATTGAGCTGCAAGAAATGTGGGACAGCCTCATCCTGAAGCTTCGGGAACAGGTAGGGGGCTAGGGCTGTTTTACCTCGCAACGGGGAGCAGACGCGAAACGAGCCGTATCTTCGTTTCACGTTTGCTCCCTTTTGTTTTGATACAGGCTAGCTTCCGGAGCCACCCTAGCCGTGCTGTTATGAAGAAACTCGATAAGCTTATTCTGCGGGCATTTGCCGGTCCCTTTCTGCTCACCTTCGCGGTGGTGCAGTTTATCTTCCTCATGCAGTTCATGATGAAATACATGGATGACATTGTGGGGAAGGATTTGGGGGTGGGAGTATTGGCGCAGCTGCTCTTTTACTTCAGTGTGCTTATAGTGCCCATCTCGCTGCCGCTGGCCGTGCTGCTTTCCTCTTTGATGACGTTTGGCACCCTAGGCGAGCACCACGAGCTAACGGCCATCAAAACGGCGGGCATTTCCCTGACGCGGATTTTGCGCCCCGTCATGATTGTAAGCCTGATGCTGGCGGGTGGCGCCTTCTGGTTTAACAACACCATCGTGCCCCTGGCTAACCTGGAGGCTTATAGCCTGCTCTGGGATGTACGCCAACTGAAGCTCGCCCTCGATATCCGGGAAGGAGTGTTCTACACGGGTATTCCGGGTTACACCATCAAGGTAAATGAGAAAATGGGGGAGAATGGCGACTTGCTCAAAGGCGTCATGATTTACGACCACACCCAGAGTTCCGGCAATATGCGCGTGATTCTGGCCGACTCAGGCCGCATGTTTACGCGCTTTAATGGCCAGTACTTGGGGCTGGAGCTGTTTCGGGGCCGCACCTATGTAGAGCAACCCAGCGCCGACAACCGGGCCGGCGCCAACTTTATCCGCCAGAACTTCGACCGCAACCTCATTACGTTTTCTCTAGCCTCATTCGGGTTAGACCGCACCAAAAAGGAGCTGTTCAACCAAAATAAAATGATGCTGAACCTGAAGCAGCTCGACTACTTCACCGATTCCTTACATCAGAAAGTGGTGCTGGAGCGCAAGCAGCTGGTTCGGCAGCTCAACCCGTATTACAGCTACCTGCGGCTTGATACCACCGGGCAAGCAGCAGTGAAGAAAGTGGAAACGTGGCAGGTGCCAGCCCGGGAGCTTCACGCTGTCAGCTACCCCATTGCCCAGCAGGCGGCAAACCGGGCCCGCAACGTGCATTCGTACCTGGGTACCTCAGCCGAGCGCTTAGCTAACCTCACGCGGGAAACTGCCAACTACCGGATAGAGATATTCCGCAAGTTCACCCAGTCGACGGCCATTTTGCTGATGTTTCTGATCGGAGCGCCCCTAGGAGCCATTATCAAGAAAGGCGGTTTGGGAGTGCCCATTCTGGTCTCCATTGTGTTCTTTATCGTGTACTACGTCATCTCCATTATGGGGGAGAAGTACGGGCGAGAAGTGGTAATGCCCGTGGGAGTAGGCATGTGGATGGCTACGGCAACGCTGCTGCCTGTGGGGCTGTTCTTTCTCTACCAGGCCCGCCACGACTCCGGACTGCTGGATTTGGACTGGTCGCGTTTGGTACCAGCTTGGCTGCGGTGGCCCTTCCGAGGGTACAAAAAGTCGGCGTAAACTGAATCCCACGCGAGTAGTAGGCATTCGCCCGAAGAAAAAGACTAGGTGCTTTTTGAGCCTAAAGCCGAATAAAACGCGGGTTTTAGCGTGAGAATGTATACCTTTGCGGCCACCTCGAAATGCGGGGTGGCTTTTCTTTTCATTTTTAATCTAAGACGGGGAAACCTATCTGCCGATGCAACTTACCACTGAAGCAAAACAGGCTATTTTCGAGAAAAACAGCCTGCAAAAATCCGCAAACGACACCGGTTCGGCCGAGTCGCAGATTGCGCTGTTCACGCACCGCATCACGCACCTGACGGAGCACCTGAAGGTAAACAAGAAAGACTACTCTACCCGTCTGGGTCTGTTGAAGCTTGTTGGTAAGCGTCGTCGCCTGTTGGATTACCTCCAGCACCGCGAAATCAACCGCTACCGCGCCATCATCAAGGAGCTGGGTATCCGCAAGTAACCCACCTCGCTGGAGCAGGGAGCCTTTCTATCCGGAAGGTTCCCTGCTCTTTTTTTATCCGGACTGTACGCAGCAGATACCATCCGAAACAGTATCTTCTCCGCAGAAAGAACTTTTAGAGTAAAATAGACCTTTCCTAGGTCTGTTTTTTTGGCTGCTCGCCCGCTGTCGCTTTTTCAAGCAAACCATAAGATGCCCAACTACACCGCGGTTACCAAACACATTACGCTGCCCGACGGGCGGCAGATTTCCATTGAAACCGGCAAACTGGCCAAATTCGCCGACGGCGCCGTCGTGGTTCGCCTCGGCGACGCGATGCTGCTCGCTACCGTTGTGTCGCAGCCCAGCGCGCGCGGCGACGTGGATTTCCTGCCCCTGTCGGTTGATTACCAGGAGAAATTTGGTGGTGCCGGTAACATTCCCGGCTCGTTTCAGCGCCGCGAAGGCCGCCTCTCGGATTACGAAATCCTGGTGTGCCGTATCGTAGACCGCATCCTGCGCCCGATGTTCCCCAAGGACTATCACTATGAGGTGCAGGTCATGATTACCCTGATTTCGGCTGACAAAACCGTGCAGCCCGACGCCCTGGCGGCCCTGGCTGCTTCAGCCGCTCTATCTATTTCCGATATTCCCTTCGCTGGTCCTATCTCGGAAGTACGCGTTGCCCGTATCGACGGCAAACTGCAAATCAACCCTCTGACCGCCGACATCGCCCGCGCCGACATCGACCTGATTGTAGGTGCCACCGCTGACTCAGTAGCCATGGTGGAAGGTGAGATGAACGAAGTAAGCGAAGAGGAAATGGTAGAAGCCATTGCCTATGCGCACGAAGCTATTAAGGAGCAAGTACGCGTGCAGCTGGAGCTGGCGGCTGAAGTGGAGAAATCTCACGTGAAGCGCGAGTACCCCAAGTACGAGGAGAACGACGACCTGAAAAAGCGCATCCACGAAGGTGTGTATGAGCATGCCTACAAGATTGCGCAGTCAGGCAACACCAGCAAAGCCGGCCGTAAGGAAGGCTTCGGCGCCATCAAAAAGTCTTTGACGGAGAAACTGCTGGAAGAGCAGCCTGAGCTGGACATGAAAATGTTCGGTCGTTACTACTCTTCAGCTGAGAAGAAAGCCATCCGCGACATGATGATCAAGGAGCGCACCCGCCTCGACGGTCGCGCCCTGACCCAGATCCGTCCGATCTGGAGCGAGGTAAACTACCTGCCCGGTGCCCACGGCTCGGCCCTGTTTACCCGCGGCGAAACTCAGTCGCTTACTACTGTTGCCCTGGGTACCAAGCTTGATGAGCAAATCATCGACACGGCCATGACCTCGGGATACAGTAAGTTCATGCTGCACTACAACTTCCCGGCCTTCTCGACTGGTGAGGTGAAGCCAAACCGCGGCCCGGGCCGTCGGGAAATTGGCCACGGCAACTTGGCGCAGCGCTCATTGAAGAAGGTGATGCCTTCCGATGATGAGAACCCTTATACCGTTCGTATTGTGTCCGACATCTTGGAGTCGAACGGCTCTAGCTCGATGGCAACGGTATGTGCTGGTTCGATGGCCCTGATGGACGCCGGTATTCCAATCCGCGCTGCTGTTTCAGGTATTGCCATGGGTCTCGTGCAGGACAAAGAAACCGGCGAGTACGCTGTGCTTTCTGATATCCTGGGCGACGAGGACCACCTCGGCGACATGGACTTCAAAGTAACTGGCACCGAGAAAGGTATCGTGGCTTGCCAGATGGACATCAAAATCCAGGGCCTAAGCAGCGAAATCATGACGGCGGCCCTGCACCAGGCCCGCGAAGGCCGCTTGCACATCCTGCGCGAAATGGCGAAGACCATTAGCCAGCCGGCTGCCGAGCTGAAGCCTCATACGCCCCGCTCGCACAAGATGCTCATCGATAAAGAGTTTATCGGTGCGGTAATCGGGCCAGGCGGCAAGGTGATCCAGCAGATCCAGAAGGATACCAACGCAACGGTTATCATCGAGGAGAAAGACGAGAAAGGCCACGTAAGCATCTACGCTTCCAACCAGGAGGACATGCAGGCAGCCATCAGCCGGATTCAGGCCATTGCGGCCGTGCCGGAAGTGGGCGCTACCTACAAAGGCAAGGTGCGCAGCATTCAGCCTTACGGCGCTTTCGTAGAGATTATGCCGGGCAAAGATGGCCTGTTGCACATTTCGGAAGTATCGCACGAGCGTCTGGCCGCCTTGGAAGGCGTGTTGGAGGTAGGTCAGGAAATTGATGTGAAACTGCTGGATATCGATAAGAAAACCGGCAAGTATCGCCTATCCCGGAAAGTGCTACTGCCAAAACCGGAGCGCGCTGCCGACTCAAACGGCGCCGCTCAGTAAGGAGCAACCGAACTTTCGCGGGTATCGGGGTGTTGCTCAGAACTGACCCCGGTACCCGCGTTTGGGTATCTTTCGTATACCGGATCAACACGACGTTTCCTAGCATCAACATTTCAACTCTCTCGCGCCCGCAATGAGACAGCTAAAAATCAGCAAGCAGATTACCAACCGCGAAAGCCAGTCGCTGGATAAATACCTCCAGGAAATTGGCAAGGTCGATCTGCTAACCCCCGACGAGGAGGTAACGCTGGCGCAACGCATCAAAGAAGGTGACCAGCAAGCGCTGGAAAAACTCACCAAGGCTAACCTGCGCTTCGTGGTGTCGGTGGCCAAGCAATACCAAAACCAGGGCCTTTCGCTAGGTGACCTGATCAACGAGGGCAACCTCGGTCTGATCAAGGCTGCCAAGCGTTTCGACGAAACTCGAGGCTTTAAGTTTATCTCCTACGCCGTTTGGTGGATTCGCCAGTCGATTCTGCAGGCCTTGGCCGAGCAGTCGCGCATTGTGCGTCTGCCCCTGAACCGGGTAGGCTCGCTGAACAAGATTTCGAAATCCTTCTCTGAACTGGAGCAGAAATTCGAGCGGGAGCCCTCGCCCGAAGAAATTGCCGAAGTACTGGAGCTCACTACTTCGGAAGTGGTGGACACCCTAAAGATTTCGGGTCGTCACGTATCGGTGGATGCTCCTTTTGTACAAGGAGAAGAAAACCGCCTTCTGGACGTGCTCGAAAACGAAGACGAAGAGTCGCCGGACACGGGTCTGATGAACGACTCGCTCCGCAAGGAGGTGCAGCGCGCACTGAGTACGCTCACCAAGCGCGAAGCCGATGTTATTACTCTTTACTTCGGCCTGAACGGGGAACACTCGCTCACGCTTGAAGAAATCGGGGAGAAGTTCAACTTAACCCGCGAGCGGGTTCGCCAGATCAAGGAAAAGGCAATTCGCCGTTTGCGCCATACCTCGCGCTCAAAAGCCCTCAAGCCATACCTGGGGTAGTTATTTCTACCCTTTTGCAGAAAACCCTGACCTTTGGTTGGGGTTTTTTGTTGTATTTCCACGCCGGATGCGAAAGGCAAAAAATCCGAAAATGGGTTGAAGCGGCGTGCTCCTATTACCTTTGCAGCCCAACTATAACTTCTCATGATGTCGGCTACCAGTTGGCATCTCGCAACGCACATGGAAAATACTTCCACGGAACACCACAAGTGTCTGATTATTGGTTCCGGTCCGGCCGGCTACACGGCGGCAATTTATGCGGCCCGCGCTAACCTTAAGCCTGTAATGTACCAGGGGCTACAGCCCGGCGGACAGCTGACCATTACCAACGACGTAGAGAACTTTCCGGGCTACCCCGATGGGATTATGGGTCCGGAAATGATGGAAGACCTGAAAAAGCAGGCGGCGCGCTTCGGCACGGATATTCGCTATGGTATTGCTACCTCTGTGGACTTTTCGGGGCATCCGCACCGCATTATCGTGGATGAGAAGCTGGAGATGACGGCCGACACGGTTATCATTGCCACAGGTGCTTCGGCAAAGTGGCTTGGTATTCCGTCGGAGCAGCGCCTGAACGGTTCGGGAGTTTCGGCTTGCGCCGTGTGCGACGGGTTCTTCTACCGGGGCAAGGATGTGGCTATTGTAGGCGCCGGCGACACGGCCGCTGAAGAGGCTACTTATCTGGCTAATCTGTGCAATAAGGTGTATATGATTGTCCGGAAAGGGGAGATGCGCGCTTCCAAGATTATGCAGAAGCGCGTGCTGGATAACCCTAAAATTGAGGTGCTCTGGAACACCGTTACAGATGAAATTCTGGGCGAGCACGCGGTGGAAGGTGCACGCTTTAAAAATGTGCTAACTCACGAGACGCGTGATATTGCCATTGAAGGTTTTTTTGTAGCCATCGGCCACGAGCCTAACTCCAAAATTTTCCAGCCCTATCTGCACCACGATGAGCAGGGCTATCTGAAAACTATTCCGGGTACGTCTAAAACGAACGTGGACGGTGTGTTTGCCTGCGGCGACGTGCAGGACTTTACGTACCGCCAGGCCGTTACGGCGGCGGGCTCGGGCTGCATGGCTGCCCTTGACGCGGAACGCTACCTAGCAGCCCTCGGCGACCATTAAGGGAAGTAAGCGAATTTGCGACATCGGGTGTTCAGCGTGCCACACTACAACGGTAGTTGGTGCGTTGAACGCCCGACGTAACACATTCGCTTCTTCACCATTTCACTATCTCATTTTTTTGCTCTTGCTGCATTTTGTGAAACACTGGCTGCTGCCGCTGCTACTGATCGGGCTGTTTCTTGGCTTGCCCGGCCAGCTGATGGCCCAGCGCCGTAAAACACCTACCCCCAAAGCCAAGGCGGGCTCAGCGGGAAAGCAGAAGGATTTCTTCCGTATCAAATCTCCTTCCATCCGCTACGTGCGGCCCGATACGACTATCCTGATTGAAACGGAGGAGCTGCCCGACGAAAGCTCTGACGCCGCTAAATCCATCTTCTTTAATCCGGCCAAAAAGCTTTCTATCGTGAGTGAGGACACGTCCAAACTTAATGAAGGCGACCAGCATATTGTGGAGGTCAAGGAAGAGGTGCAGATTGACTCTTCCTGGATTCAGGTGGCGGGCTACTATGCCATCTGGGACACGCACAATATTAACCCGTACCGCGTAGATGGCCGGCGGATAAAGGACACGCTGAACCTGAAGCTGACAGAACCAGAACGGCAGCGTTACGCCAAGATGCCGCTGAATAAGACGCCGCTTACCTCGGACTTCGGCTTTCGGGGCTACCGTTGGCACTACGGCGTGGACTTGGATTTGGAAACCGGCGACTCTGTGAAAGCAGCGTTTGATGGCGTGGTTCGCATTACTAAGTGGGATGGCTCCGGCTATGGCAACTATATTCTGGTGCGTCACTACAATGGTATTGAAACGCTGTACGGGCACCTGCAAAAGTCGCTAGTAACGCCCGGCACATTTGTAAAAGCGGGGCAGCTAATCGGATATGGCGGCAGCACGGGCCGTAGCACCGGCTCGCACCTGCACTATGAAGTGCGCTACGAAGGCAACCCCATCGACCCGGAGAAAATGTACGACTTCCCCGATTACCGCTTGGTGAAGGACAACTTCCAGATTACCTCCGGCCTGTTTGCCTACTACAGCAAATCGTTGCGGTACCGGGGCGGCAGCGTGCCCGGCGCTGGCAGCGGCGCAAGTAGCAGCCGTAGCACCAGCAGCCGTCCAACGCAGGCGCGTCGGATTGTTTCGCACAAAATCAGGAGTGGCGATACGCTCTCGGAAATTGCCGACAAATACGGCGTTTCGCAGGCCCAGATCCGGCGCCTGAACGGCGGCACGGCGGTACTTCGGGTGGGCCGCACGCTTCGGATCAAGTAACGAGGCTGCCTTTTTACTAGGTTGCCTGCGCCTTGCAACCTACACCTATCATGCTACAGCGGCCCGGTTCCTTTCGTTATACTCGAAGGAGCCGGGCCGCTGTAGCATGTATAGGTGTAGGGAATCAGCTCATTGATCAAGCCGGTGTTGGCTGCACTGTATTGACGCAGGTTTGAGCGGCGGCAGGGGCCTAGGGGTTCAGGTTAGCCAACGTGGCGTTCGTGGCGGCAGGTACCGCTACTGGCCGCCGTAGTAGTTGGTACAGACTGGCTACGTGGCTAAACAAAACCGCCGGCACAATAAACGCGGGCAGCCACACAAACGGAAAGCGCATCACGGCCACATTGGGCTGCTCCAAGGCCAGCTGTTGGGCCGGAGTGGGCGCCGACAGCAAGGCGAGCAGGATAATGTTACCTAGCAATACCAGCGCGCCTACATGCCACGCTACTAACCAGCCTCGGCTTAGCTTCTGTTTCTGGATCAGGAGAGCTACTACGGGTGCCGTGAGGCCGGCCACTATATCGAAGTTGCGTCCGGCAAAGGTCATCAGCTCCGGCACTAGGTGAGGAGCTACCAGCCCATACAATCCTATTTCTACGCCCACGCGCACCACACTCAGGCGTACCAGTTCTGGCAGGCCTATTCGTGCCATCCATCTTCGGCCCGGCCCCGATACTAGCAACCCCACTAGTAGCACAAAGGTAGGCAAGATAGCACCAAGCACCAGCCGGGGCGGCAGCACATCCAAGTTAGTTTGGTAGAAGCCAGTCAGTGCCAGACCTGCCTGTACCACCAACCACCCGCTGGTCAGGAGCCAGTAGGTGCGGGGAGAGCTGCCGGTTCGCTGAATGGCAAGGCCTAGTAGCCAAGCGGCCAGAAATGTACACACTACAAACAGTGCACTTACCCACAGCAGGGCAGGCGCATGCAGGAACTGCAGATTGGCAGTTATCATCATACGAATAACAGGAAATTGCTGGGCTCTCGGCAGGCGCAAACCGCGCAGATATAGGCAGATATGCGCCAAGATATCTGATTTGCCAGATCCTTAGCAAGCCAATAGTCCTCAATTCTGGAAGGCTGTGCTTTTGTGCTGGCTGTTGCCTGACTGCTACCTTGAAACCTTGGCGGTTGGCGTAGTCTGGCAACCTAGTACTTTTGCCGGCGTTGTAGCTGCAGCGTAGGTGCTGTTCCAGCCATCCATTCTAGTTGACTTTCTCTGCTCTGTATGAAGCTTGATATCCTGGCCCTCGGTGCCCACCCCGATGATGTAGAAATGTGCTGTGCCGGCACGCTGCTGGCTGCCGCTGCGGCTGGTAAGAAAATTGGCATCGTTGATTTTACCCGGGGCGAGCTGGGTACCCGCGGCACGCCCGCTACCCGAGCCCAAGAGGCAGAAGCAGCCAGCCGCATTCTGGGCCTGAGCGCCCGCGAAAACCTGGGCCTGCCCGATGGTTTTTTCCGCAACGACCGGGAACACCAGCTGCCCGTTATTGCTGCTATCCGCCGCTACCAGCCCGATGTGGTGCTCTGCAACGCCATCCACGACCGGCACCCCGACCACGGCCGCGGCGCCCAACTGGCCTCGGAAGCGTGCTTTCTGAGCGGGTTACGCATGATTGAGACCCTAGGCGACGACGGCCAGCCGCAGGAAGCCTGGCGCCCACGCTTAGTGTACCATTACATCCAGGACCGCCAGATTGCGCCAGATTTCGTCGTGGATATTTCCGCACACTGGACCCGCAAGTGGGAATCCATCCAGGCTTACCGCACCCAGTTCTACGACCCCGAAAGCACCGAGCCCACTACCTACCTTTCCACACCCGTATTTAGCCAATTTCTGGAGGCCCGCGCCCGCGAGTTTGGGCACATCATCGGGGTAGAGTTTGGGGAAGGCTTCACCCGCGAGCGGCCCCTAGGCGTGCGTGAAATCACGGAGCTGATTTGATGTACACAGATGATTGCAGGAGAAGTGTAATGCTAACCTGATACAGAAAATCTATCTGAAACCAGAGCTGTAAACCTTACTACCTGTTGTTGTTTTTATTCTCGTACTTATAATCACTGTAGCAATGCGAAAAATATTGTTTGCATTTATATCAATAGCATTACTGAATATTTGCTCTAGCACAGTATTTGGCCAGGATACACTGCCTGTTACACCTGCTCGCACAATTGCAGATCCATTATTTTTACTCAATTCAGTTGTTATTATAAACGGGTATATATCACATATAAATACGGATGATGTTAAAGGAGTTACCGCCTATAAATATGATACGGCACCAGCTATGCTGAAAAACCTTGCTGCAGATGGGATTATTGTTTTAACCTACGATAAACATGTGAAGAGCAAGTCTTTTACTGAAATAGGCAAACAATACAAGCTGCGGCGTCCCATCAGCTTCGTGCTCAATGGTAAGAAGCTTGATGATGTGCAAGCAGCTAAGTTGCGAATTGTACCTGAAGCTATTGGGCGGTTGTGCATTGAGCCGGCAACGTCCAAGGATTCGGAATCGGTAGTTTCAATTCAATTAAAAGCGAACAAGCCAGCCAGTGGTAATAAGGCGCCTGGTACCATTATGATCAGATAAGGGGGCCTAGCATTATATGATATTTAACTCATCACAATAGAGTTGTTAGGTACACGCAAGCAAATGTCTTTAACATTACAGTTTGTGCTAGCCGTAGTTGTGCCCGCTGGCCTATATCTGTGCGGTGGTATTTTATGGTTAAGACGGTATCACCGCCGAGTCCCAACCGGTACAACTAATCTTTTTTTTCATGGTTGTAGGGATAGTGGGAAGCTTTATTCTGGTGCTCTGTTTCTTGATTCTTCTTTTTTTGATTGGTCACCCTATGGAACCAGTAGTATCAGAGCGATAGGAAATAAAAAAGCCCGGCTAAGCAGCCGGGCTTTTTTGTGTTCAGGAACCAGTACTTCTATCGGCCTCCCAGGCGGTTGCGTTTCCAGGCTGAGCCGGTTGCTATCGGAGCCTCAGCAGTGGTAGCGGTAACGCCGGGTTTTTTCTCGGTCAGGAGCATAGCCGTGAGCACGGCGGCAAGCTGGGCGGTGGCTTCATCCGGGGCGACGGGCTTGAGGGCATCGGCCGGGAAATGGTCGCGGATGAAGTTAGTGTCGAAGTTGCCGCTCACGAAGGCGGGGTGTTGCAGCACGTAGCGCCCGAAGCCAAGGGTGGTTTCAATGCCGGTAATCTGATACTCATCAATGGCGCGCAGCATCCGGGCAATGGCTTCCTCGCGCGTGGCCCCGAATGTCACGAGCTTGGCAATCATAGGGTCGTAGTAAATCGGGATGTCCATGCCTTGCTCAAAGCCATCATCCACGCGTACGCCGGGGCCTTGCGGGCGCACGTAGGTTGTTAGGGTTCCGATATCGGGCAGGAAGTTGTTCTGCGGGTCTTCGGCGTACACGCGCAGCTCCAGGGCGTGGCCTTGTATCTTGAGGTCGGTTTGCTGGAAGGCGAGGGGTAGTCCTTGCGCCACCTTAATCTGCTCCTTCACCAGGTCGAGGCCCGTGATTTGCTCCGTTACGGGGTGCTCTACCTGCAGGCGCGTGTTCATCTCCAGGAAGTAGAAGTTGTGGTTCTCATCGAGCAGAAACTCCACCGTGCCGGCGCCGGTGTAGTTGCAGGCGCGGGCGACATCCACGGCGCAGCGGCCCATTTCGGCGCGCAGCTCGGGCGTGAGCACGGCAGAAGGCGCCTCCTCAATTACTTTCTGGTGGCGGCGTTGGATGGAGCACTCCCGCTCAAACAAATGCACGATGTTGCCATGCTCGTCGCCGAGCACTTGAATTTCGATGTGGCGGGGCCCGGTTACAAACTTCTCAATGAACACAGCCCCGTCGCCGAAGGCTGATACGGCCTCGTTAATGGCCAGCTGCATCTGCTCCTCAAAGTCGGCCGCGGAATTAACGATGCGCATGCCCTTGCCACCACCGCCGGCAGAGGCCTTAATCAGGATGGGGAAGCCCACCGTAGCCGCAATACGTTTGGCCTCTTCCACATCGCTAATTGCCTCGGCAGTACCGGGCACCAAGGGAATATTGTAGGCTTGCACGGCCTGCTTGGCCGAGAGCTTGTCGCCCATGATGTTCATGGCTTCCGGCGAAGGGCCTACGAAAATCAGCCCGGCTTCTTTCACCATTCTGGCAAATTCAGCGTTTTCTGAGAGGAAGCCGTAGCCGGGGTGAATGGCATCAACACCCAGCTGCCGGCACACTTCCAGAATCTTGTCGCCGCGCAGGTAGCTGTCTTTGCTGGCGGGCGGACCCACGCATACGGCCTCGTCGGCGTAGCGTACGTGCAAGGCGTTGCGGTCGGCTTCACTATAGATAGCCACAGTTTGCAGGCCCATTTCTTTGGCCGAGCGCAGCACGCGCAACGCAATTTCGCCCCGGTTGGCAACGAGCAGCTTGGTGATTTTTTTCATGCGAAGAACAGTAGCGGGTGGGAGTGAGGCAGGGAAAAGTAGTGTTGGGGCAGAAACACTAGGCCCTTACTGGGCTGAAACCGCCAACAGGGTGCTGGTAGGGTTCAGCTTGTGTACGGGGCGTTTTTGCCGGTAACCAGATGCGGTATGGGGTGTTTGTGTCATCAAAGAAACGCCATTCCGGCGGCTCCATAAAACGCGGCGGCGTATTTTTGCCGGGCAATCTCGGGGTTGGATGCCGGCTGAAACGCCGTTACCTTCGTGTATTGCCATAACTTTGTACATTACTCGAGAGTTAAGCCCTTTAGCATAACCCCTCGTTTTCGTTTCACATTCAACCTGTTCCCTCGTGGATCTATTTGAGAAGATTGCCGCCAACCGCGGCCCGCTAGGTGTCCACTCGCACTATGCGCATGGCTATTTTGCATTTCCCAAGCTGGAAGGTGAGATTAAGCCTCGAATGATTTTCCGCGGCAAGGAAGTTCTCACCTGGAGTCTGAATAACTACCTAGGCCTAGCAAACCACCCCGAGGTGCGCAAAGCCGACGCGGAGGCGGCCGCTGAATACGGCATGGCCCTGCCCATGGGCGCCCGCATGATGTCAGGCAACTCCAACCTGCACGAGCAGCTGGAAAATGAGCTGGCGGAGTTTGTTCAGAAGCCTGACTGCATGCTCCTGAACTTCGGTTACCAGGGCGTAGTATCGATTATCGACGCGATGGTAGGCCGCCACGATGTGATTGTGTACGACGCTGAGTCGCATGCGTGCATCATTGATGGCGTGCGCCTGCACGCAGGCAAGCGCTTCGTGTACACGCACAACAACATGGCCAGCCTGGAAAAGCAGCTGGAGCGCGCCAAGCGCATCACCGACGAAACCGGCGGCGGCATTCTGGTAATCACGGAGGGTGTATTCGGCATGTCGGGCAACCAAGGCGACCTGCGCGGGGTGGTAGCTCTGAAAGAGAAATACCAGTTCCGCTTGTTCGTTGACGACGCACACGGCTTCGGTACCATGGGTACAACCGGCGCCGGAACCGGCGAAGAACAGGGCATACAAGACGGTATTGACCTTTATTTTTCGACGTTTGCGAAGTCTATGGCAAGCATCGGTGCCTTCGTGGCTGGCCCCGAGAACGTAATTGAATATTTGCGCTACAACATGCGCAGCCAGATTTTCGCCAAATCCTTGCCCATGCCGCTTGTAGTGGGTGCTTTGAAGCGTTTGGAGCTGCTGCGTACCCAGCCTGAACTGAAGGATAACCTCTGGACTATTGTGCGGGCGCTGCAAAGCGGCTTGCGCGAGAAAGGCTTCAATATTGGCACTACCTCTTCACCCGTAACGCCGGTGCTGTTGGAAGGCCAAATCTCCGATGCAACCCAGGTAACCTTCGATCTACGTGAGAATCACGGTATTTTCTGCTCTATCGTGGTGTATCCGGTGGTTCCGAAGGGCGTGATTATGCTCCGTATCATTCCTACGGCCGTGCATACCCTCGATGACGTGACCATGACCATCAAGGCCTTTGAAGCAGTAAATGAGAAGTTGAGCAAAGGGCTTTATTCCAAAGCCGAAGTACCTGCTGGCTTGCAGGGGTAATCTTAGCTTAGCTAAATACAAAAGCCGGCTGCCCCTGGGTAGCCGGCTTTTGTATTTAGTACTATTCCGAGTACGCCCTGATGAGCTACTAGCTGGAAACGCAGCTTTCAAATGGTAAAAAGTGCCTTACTAGCCTGTAAATGGGGATTAATAAAAAAACTTGAAAAATTGCTTGTATTTGAAATCCCTGTATATTAGGGCCGGTTAAACATATTTTTCCACACCAAACAACCCCCTCCCCAATGAGCAATTTTAGCCAACTGAAGGACCTCGTGATGTCGCTGGAAGCTGACTTCGAGAAGTTCTACGACAAGAACAACTCTGCTGCTGGTACCCGCGTGCGCAAAGGCATGCAGGAGCTGAAAAACATGGCCCAGACTATCCGTACGGAAGTTCAGAACAAGAAGAACGACGGTGGCGAAGCTGCTACCAAGGCTGCTCCAGCTGCTAAGAAAGCTGCTCCAGCTGCCAAGAAAGCTGCTCCAGCTAAAAAGAAGTAATTGGCCGCCGCAGTTGCTGCGGCGTTCAATACTTTCCCTAAGGCCCTGCCGACTTATCGGTGGGGCCTTTTTGTGTGTACGACCTGCTCCGTATGACGCGTGCTATTTACTAGGGTGTGTGGACAGTAACGTAAGGCTATAGTTTTGCGCTCTTCTAAAACGTCATGCTGAGCTTGTCGAAGCATCTCTACCGCTTCGTTGCAGAGGCCTAATCAGTAATTGGCCAGAGGTAGAGATGCCTCGACAAGCTCAGCAGGACGTGCTTTTGGTTTACTGTCCACACCCTAGGTCGACTTACTGCCCCAACCGCAGTATGTCCGCTGTAGTAGAACGCTGCGGGGTGTTGGCATGACGGGCTCGGCGTACTTATTCTACCCAGTAGCACTTGGTTCCTAGCCCTCCAAACACACCAAACCCCTGATGCTGCCAGTAGCATCAGGGGTTTGGTGGTAAAGCGCGACGCTTAGATGAAGCAGTTACACCACTTTAATTAGGTAGTAATTCTTCTTGCCTTTCTGGGCCACAATGTACTGATCCAGCAGCAGCGGAACGTCGGTGGCTTGCTGCTCCAAGGTAGCTTTGGCGCGGTTCAGGCTCACGCCCCCGGCCTGAATCATCTTCTTGGCTTCGCCCTTGGAAGGGAAAATGACGCTACCGGTGGCCTCACTGAGCAGGCCAATTACATTTTGCTCGGCAAGTGCAGCGCGCGATACTTCTACGTGCGGTACTCCAGCAAACACGTCCAGCAAGGTTGCCTCGTTCAGGCTGCCTAGGTCGCCACCTCCGAAGAGCACCTGAGAAGCCGCCAGGGCTGCTTCAAAGGCTTCCTCAGAATGCACCCGAATGGTGACATCTTTGGCCAGGGCTTTCTGCAAAGTGCGCAGGTGCGGAGCTTGGGCGTGCTCGGCCTCTAGAGCTTCAATTTCGGTTTGATCTAGCAGGGTAAACACCCGAATCAGGCGCGGCACGTCGGCGTCGGCGGCGTTGAGGAAGAACTGGTAGAACTGGTAGGGCGAGGTCATGGTGGGATCGAGCCACACAGTGCCGGTTTCGCTCTTGCCGTACTTAGTGCCATCGGCCTTCGTGATAAGCTGGCCGGTGAGAGCATAGGCTTTGCCCTCACCGCCGCTCATGCGCCGAATCAGCTCTGTACCCGTCGTGATGTTGCCCCATTGGTCAGAGGCTCCCATTTGCAGGGTAGTACCAAGTTCCTTATAGAGATGAAAGAAGTCGTAGCCCTGCAGCAGTTGGTAGCTAAACTCTGTGTAGCTCAGTCCTTCAGCGCCTGACTCCTCATTGCCACTGATACGGCGCTTTACCGAGTCCTTGGCCATCATGTAGTTCACGGTAAGGTGCTTGCCTACCTCACGCAGGAATTGCAGGAACCCGAAGTTCTTAAACCAGTCATAGTTATTTACCACTTTAGCACCGGTGGGGCCTTCGCTAAAGTCCAGGAACTTCTCGAGCTGAGCCTGTATACCGGCCTGGTTGCGCCGCAGTGCTTCTTCATCGAGCAGGTTACGCTCCGCTGATTTGCCCGAGGGGTCACCAATCATGCCGGTTGCGCCACCCACCAGGGCTAGGGGGCGGTGGCCAGCACGCTGCAGGTGCACTAGCAGCATAATGGTGGCCAGGTTGCCGATGTGCAGGGAAGGCGCCGTGGGGTCGAAGCCAATGTAGCCGGTGATGGGCGCGTTCTGGCGGAGGTGCTCGTCGGTACCGGGCATCATGTCGTGAAACATGCCCCGCCAGCGCAATTCTTCTATTAGGTCCAAAGGTGAAGTGGTGAAATGGTGAAGTGGTGAGCATACCGGAAACCAGCTTACTCACAGAAGAGAGGTGCAAAGGTAAACGGGCGGTGGTACATTTGCAGGTAGAGTTGTGAGCCGCGCTGAAACGGTGTCTCACCACTTCCTCTTCACCCTCTCATTACTTCCCTCTCTTGACACTTACCGCCGACGAGATTCTTAAGCAGCTCCAGCAGCGGCAGTTTGCGCCCGTGTATTTTTTGCAAGGGGAGGAGCCTTATTACATTGATCTGGTAGCCGACTTACTGGAGAAACATGTGCTCCAAGAGCATGAAAAGGGCTTTAACCAGGTGGTGCTCTATGGCAAGGATACGGACGTAGCCGGCATTCTGGGGCAGGCCAAGCGCTTTCCAATGATGGCCGAGCGCTCCGTCGTTATCGTGAAAGAAGCCCAGGCCATTGCCGATCTGGAAGCGGAGAAGTCGTGGCCGTTTCTGGAAGCCTACCTCAAAAATCCATTGCACAGCACCGTGCTGGTGTTCTGCTACAAGCACAAGACGCTGGACGCCCGCAAGAAGCTGGGCAAGCTGCTCACCGGCGACAAAGCGCATCCGGCCCCGGCCGGCACCGTGCTGCTTACCAGCAAAAAGCTCTATGACAACCAAGTAGCGCCTTGGCTAACCAGCTACGTGCGCAGCAAAGGCCAGCAGATTACGCCCCAGGCCACCAATATGCTGGCCGAGTACATAGGAGCGGAGCTGGGCCGGCTGACCAATGAAGTGGATAAAATGCTTATCAACCTGCTGCCCGGCCACGCTATTGATGAGGACCTGGTGCAGCGTATGGTGGGCATCAGCAAGGAGTACAACATCTTCGAGCTACAAAGCGCCCTGATTCGTCGCGACGTGCTGAAGGCCAACCGCATTCTGATGTACTTCGAGGCTAACCCCAAGAATAACCCCCTTATCCCGAACCTCACGCTGCTGTTCAACTACTTCTCGCGGTTGCTAGCCCTGCACCAGCTGCCCAACCCCTCGGAAGCCGACTGGACCAAGCTCGGCCTGAAAAGCTCCTTTGCCCGCCGCGACTACCAAACCGGCCTGAAAGTATTTGACTTCCAGCGCACCCGCGATATTGTGCACCTCATCCGTCGGGCCGACGCCCAAAGCAAAGGCATTGACAGCGGCTCTATGACCGATGGCGAGATTCTGCGCGAATTGGTGTGGCTGATTCTGCACCCCGTGCCCCTGCATGCGGTGGTGGGTATGTAGCAGCCTGTTAGTAGGAATGATTGAATTAGAACCAAAGGAAAAATTTCCTCGTTAATCAGAAAAATTTCCCTAAGTTCGACTTGTTAAACCTGAACTGCTATGGCCGCTACTGCACATCACCCCAAACCCACCGCTACCACGCCGGCTGCGCTCCGGAAGAAATGGGCGGCTTGGGGCCAAGCCGGGCAGGATGCGTTTGCCTTGGTGATGGAAGCGCGCAAAGGTGTGCCCGCCGCCACGGCGTTTGAGGTAGCCGAGGCGTTTCATTTGCAGGCGAATGAGCTGGAGGCCATTTATGAGCTCTCGACGAAAACTTTGCGCACGTATTCGCAGGAAAAGAAGCCCTTGAGCGCAGCCAGCAGCGAAAAAACCCTCAAAATCATCAGCCTCTACAACCTGGGGTTGGAAGTATTTGGGGAGGCCGCCGCATTCCTGCGGTGGCTGGATAAGCCTGCCCACGGCCTCGACCAGGAAGTGCCGCTACGACTGCTGGAAACCAGCGGAGGTATTGATCTGGTGGCCGAGGAACTCACCCGCATTGCTTACGGCGACTTGTCGTAGCGTGTATGCTGGTGTATCGGATATGTTTGGCGAAGTACGCCGAGGATTTGTTTGCTTCCGGTTATCGAGCCCGTTGGAACTACAAGGATCAGTTTGTTATTTACACGGCTTCCTCGCGGGCACTGGCGTGCCTGGAAAGCGTGGTGCACCGGAGCGGCGAAGGCCTTAATGACCAGTTTCGGGTGTTGGTGATTGAGGTGCCCGATGAACTGGTAATTGAAGAAATCAACCTGAGGCAACTGCCCCCGAATTGGGAAAAAGCCAGCCGCTACGCCGTGTGCCAGCCGCTGGGGGCAGCGTGGTACACCCGGCGTAACTCGGCGGTGCTGCGGGTGCCCTCTTCCATTATCCCGCAGGAAAGCAACTTTGTGCTGCATAGCCGCCACCCCGATTTCAAGCGCATTCAGATTGTAGGTCGCGAAGCATTCAGCTTCGATTCCCGCATAAAAGCCGCCGATACCGCACAGTAGCGGCCCGAACTCAGCTCTGTACCCCGGCCGCATGCCCCAGCCCGACAACACGACTCACCCAACCCCGGCCAGCGGCTTCGGGCACCAGTATACCCTAGTGGCCCTGACGGGTGCCGATCTGACCAGCACAATAGTAGAGCAGCACTGCGCGGCGGGCGTAGCACCGGAACTGCGCTCAGCTGGGGCCATCGTACCCGAAACCCTGACCATCGGGCAAGGGCGGTTTACTGGTTCCAATGACCTAGGCGGCGGGCAGCCCAGACCTTCTGTGCTAGTAGCGCAGCAAGGAGGCGACTTGGTGGTTTCGTGCAGTTGCGGGGCAACACCAGGCGGGCTCTGCGAGTACCAGGCGCAGGTGCTACTAGCCCTAGTGCAGCGCCCCGACCTCCGGATTTTCTTTGATGCACCCTTACGCCGGCAGCGCCTGCGAGCCGTGGCCAAGGAGTATGGCATGGAGCAGGCTCCCAATCTGGAGGATTATTTTCAGCTGACCTACGCAGAGCGAGAGCTGACTATTACGCCCATCCAGCCCGAAATGCTGCCCGTTACGGACGCAACCAAAGAAGAGCTTGTTCGCTACCTGCTGCCCACCAAACGGCCGCCAGTTCCCGAGGAAACGACCAGCCAGCGTCTGCTCGTGCTGGGCCGCCAACGCTATTATGGGCACCTGACTGTTCAGTTGGTAGAAGCCGAAACCACGGTGTCGGGAAAACTAAAAAACCCGCTCACGGTCCTGAACCCGTTGGATGGCATCTGGCAACTCACTGACCCCGATCGGTTGAAGTTCTATACCGGCCTAGCGCGGTTTCAGCACAATTATGACGAAGCTCGCACAGGCGCTGCACTAGAGGCTCTGCAGGCCGTGGTCCGAAACCCTGAACAGCTGCCGGTGTATGCCCATCAGGCAAGTCTCGGGGAGAAGGTAACGGCACAGTCGGTGGTGCCGGTGCGGGTTCATGGGTTGCCCCTAGAGCTGCGCTTGTCGGTGGCGGAACAGGACGAGTTTTACCGGGTGGAGGGCAAGCTCTGGGTAGCGGATCAGGTGCTGGATCTGAAAGACCTGATTATTCGCTATGAGTACTTTTTGGCCGTGCACGATGAGCTGTATCTGCTCGATGACTTGGACGTGTGGCGCGTGGTAGAGTTTTTCAAAAAGCGGAACAACGCCCTGTTGATTCACCAACGCAAGTTCGACGAGTTTCGGGAAGAGGTGCTGACCAACCTCGAAGATAAGGTGCACATCACGTACACCTACCTGCGGCCGGCCACGCCCGAACAGCTGGAGTCCGGAGGGTTTGCCGAGGAACCTAAAATGCTGCTGTACCTCTCGGAGGCGGGGCCGCACGTGGAAGTGCTGCCCGTGATGCGCTACGGCGAGCGGGAGGTGTCGGTGTTGTCGCGCAAGCAACTGTATGCGCTGGATACGCTCGGGCGGCCGTTTGTGGTGGCGCGTGATGTTGCCGCCGAAGAACGGTTCCTGAAAGCGCTGCTACGCCACTACCCTCACTTTCAGGAGCAAGTGCAGCAAGACTCGTTGTACGTGCCGAAAAGCCAGTTTCTGGACGAAGAGTGGTTTTTGGAGGCGTTTGAGGACTGGCGCACCCAGCACATTGCCATTCTTGGCTTCAACAAGCTCAAGGATAATACCCTCAACCCACACAAAGCCCAGATTTCGATACAAGTAAGCCGCGAAACCAACTGGTTTGATACGGAGCTGCGGGTGCGCTTCGGCAAGCAGCAAGCTAGTATGCGGCAACTGCACCAGGCCATTCGGAACCGCCGCCACTATGTGACCCTCGATGATGGTACGCGCGGCATTTTGCCCCGGCAGTGGATGGAGAAGTTTGCCCGCTACTTTGCCGCCGGTGAGGTGATAGAGGAGCGGTTGCGCACTCCGAGCATCAATTTTTCAGCGGTAGAAGAGCTCTACACGCCTGAGGAACTGACTTCGGACGCGCGCACGCAGCTAGCTGACTATCGCACTGCGCTTAGCCGGTTTACGGGCATTGAAGACCTAGTGCCGCCCAGCGGCTTGCAGGCCACCTTGCGCAACTACCAGCAGCAGGGGCTGAACTGGCTAAACTTTCTGGATACCTTCACTTTTGGGGGGTGCCTAGCCGATGACATGGGCCTAGGCAAAACGCTACAGGTACTGGCGTTCATCCTGTTGCAGCGCGAGAAAGGACACGCGGGGGCTAATTTGGTGGTGGTGCCTACCTCTTTGGTATTTAACTGGCAGGCCGAGGTAGCCAAGTTTGCGCCCTCGCTGCGGGTGCTGGTGGTGCACGGCGCCAACCGACCGAAGGAGGCGCAGGGCTTCGGGGAGTACGATATTGTGCTGACCACCTACGGAACGCTGGTAGCTGATATTCGGGTGTTACGCGCGTATCAGTTTAACTATGTGTTTCTGGACGAAGCCCAGGCCATCAAAAACCCCGATTCGCAACGTTACAAAGCAGCATGCCGGTTGCAAGCCCGCAATAGGGTAGTACTCACGGGCACGCCGCTGGAAAACAATACCTACGATATTTACGGGCTACTGTCGTTTGCCTGCCCAGGGTTGCTGGGAAGCCGGGCCCATTTCAAGGCGCATTTCGCTACCCGCATCGACAAGTTTAAGGATGAAGGACAGGCCCAGGCGTTGCAGCAGAAAATCAGGCCCTTTGTGCTGCGCCGCACCAAGGCCCAGGTTGCGCCTGAGCTACCCGAAAAAACCGAGATGGTGCTTTACTGCGAAATGGGCACCGAGCAACGCCGCGTGTATGAGGCCTGCAAGCAGGATTACCGCAACCTGTTGCTAGGCAAGCGCGAAGATGTAACCAGCAAAGACCGCCTGCACATGCTGCAAGGCCTCACCAAGCTGCGCCAAATATGTAACTCGCCCGCGCTACTACCCGATGGGGAATATTTCGGCGCAGCCTCGGCGAAACTGCACGTGCTGCTCGAGGAAATCCAGAACCACGCCCCGCAGCACAAAATCCTGATTTTCTCGCAGTTTGTGAGCATGCTCGACCTTATCCGGCCCATGCTGGAGGTGCACGATATTCCGTATCAGTACCTCACGGGCCAAACCCGCCAGCGCGAGGCCGTCGTGACGGCGTTTCAGCAGCAGGAGCAGGTACGTGTGTTTCTGATCAGCCTGAAAGCTGGCGGCACGGGCCTCAACCTCACCGAAGCCGACTATGTGTACATCGTGGACCCGTGGTGGAACCCGGCCGTTGAAAACCAGGCCATTGACCGCAGCTACCGCATCGGGCAAACCAAGCACGTGGTGGCCGTGCGCCTAATTTGCCCCAACACGGTGGAAGAGAAAATTATGCAACTCCAGGAAACGAAACGCGAGCTGGCCCAGGATCTTATTCGGACGGATACAGCCCTGCTGAAAACCCTTTCCAAACAGGATCTGCTGGAGCTGTTCAGCTAGCCGACATGCTTCTTTGCGGGTACTTGGTTGTTACAACAGGCCTAGTGGTCCGGCATTAGGTGGCAAACAAATTCTGTTACATTCGGGCCGCAGGATACACTGGTTTCCGGTTTGGGCGCACCCTCATCCTCGTATTTATATTGTAGTTACTACCCTTTCTCATGGCCGAAACCCCCACCATGCACGTGCTCGATATCGTGCAGATGTCGCCGAAAGAAGTGTTTATCGTCGGGCATCTGCAGGGCACTATTGCGCCCGGCCCGTGGGAGTTGCGGCTAAACGGAGAGGTAGTAACCACGCTGGAAGTAAGTGGCGAGGCCCAGATTGAAGCCAGCCGCAAAGGCAAATTGCAGCCGCCGCGCGTAGCTGTGTGCAAAGGCCAGGCAGAGAAAAGCCGCTTCGATTTCACCCGCGACGAGGTGACGCTGGTGCGGGTGTAACCCCACTCGGTACTGCCCCGGAGGAAGGAAGGCGTTTTCGCTGGGTAAAGAATCGAAGTACTTCCTTGTTGAATGCGGCGGGTATTTCCTGGGGTGCGTAATGCGTGGCGCCTTTAAAAATAACCAGGTGGCTTTGTGGCAATGCCTGAGCAATGGCCCGCGTATGCGCCTCCACTATAAGATCCTGCTCACCGGCTAGCACCAGAGTTGGCGCCACAACTGCCCCTAGCTCCTGAAACGTCATTTGGGGCTCTTGCAGCAAGAGTTTCAGCAGGCGCACCCGGTTTAGGTTTTGCGCGCTGAGCG
The DNA here is from genome assembly GCF_054780535.1 of Hymenobacter seoulensis. Classification (NCBI taxonomy): domain Bacteria; kingdom Pseudomonadati; phylum Bacteroidota; class Cytophagia; order Cytophagales; family Hymenobacteraceae; genus Hymenobacter; species Hymenobacter seoulensis. The sequence continues at coordinate 293,191 of NZ_BAAGWD010000001.1, read as the reverse complement.
CGGTTTGTTCCTGCTGCAGCTGCTGGCGCAGTAGCTTCAGAAAGTCTGGTTCAATGGCCGCCGAAGTGGGGAAGAGGTTGGCGCCCATAATGGCTATCCGGTTCACGTACGTGGGGTGCTGAAGTGCCAGTTTCAGGGCTGTGTTGCCGCCGTCGCTCCAGCCCAGAACATGCACACGGCGCAGCTGCAAGGTGTCTAGGAGCTGGCGAATGTCCTCGGCAAACAGGTCGTAGGTAAAATCAGTGGTAGTGAAATCAAGGCTCTTGCCCTGGGCCCGTGTGTCAACTGCAATAACCTCGAAATGGCGGGCCAGATCCGCAATCTGCAGTTGGAAGGCCGCTATTGACTGACCGTTGCCATGCAGCAATAACAGCGGCTCGCCGTGGCCGTAGCGCTCATAATACAGCTTGGCCCCGCGCACCGGCACGTAGCCGCCCGCCTGCGGGTTGTCGCCGAAGTGCTGGGGGTTGGTGAGCTCGGGCAGGCTAGTGGCAGCCATATAGCGGAGGTACCGGAGGCTGTCGGGCAGAACGTAGTCGGGGGCGGCAACTGATACCGATGAGGTGCTTTTCTGACCCCGATAGGTGTCGGCGGTAAGGTAAAAGCTTAGGTAGCCGGGCGCGGTTTCCTGCCACTCGGCTTGGCTTTTGGTACGGCTCAGGATGCTATGCCCCGGCAGAGGCACGGCCGAAACGGCAAATGCTTTGTGTTGCCCTTCCACGGCCTCACTCTGCAGCCATTGCAGTGTAACGGCTACCTGTTTATGGCCTTGCAGCTGCACCTGGTACGGCATCAAATCCACTTTCACCCATCCGCGTGGCACCGTCACATCAAACCGAATATCCTGCTGCAGTAGCTGCTGATCGGGCCGGCCATCTTTTACGCTGTACAGGTTCAGCCGAAATTTAACTCGCTTGAACCGATTAAAAGCGACGTGAAAGTTGAAGTCGCGCAGTCGGCAGTCGTCAGCGAGAGGAAGTATAGTGCCTTGCTCTTTGGCCAGGTCGTCGCTGATTAAATTAGCCTCTGTGTACAGGTTGGCACCCATGAGGGTGGAACTGGCCGTACGCCCGAACGTTTGGGTTTTAATAGTGCCCGGACGCACCGTTACGGCGCCCAAGGAAACACCACTGGGTACCAGCCTGGCAATATACCCGGGCTGTTGCAGCGTGGCTACAGGCACTGCCAGGATGTGGTAGCCCACGCATGAAATCATCACGTTGCCCTGCTCGCCATCGGGTATGGAAAAGCGAAAGAGCCCGGATTCATCGGCCACGGTACCTAGTGGCTTACCCGCAATACCCACCGAGGCAAACGGTACCGGCGCGCTGGTGTGTTGATCGAGCACCATGCCTTGCAATGGCAAGAGTTGCGCAAACGAAGACAGGGGCAATAACAGAAACAAAACCAACTTGAGGTACCGAACAATGCACATTAACCAGCAAAACTAAAGGGAACAGGTTGTGCAAGGAGCCGGCCATGGCTGGAAAGGTTGCGTGTTAAAACGTGCCTAGTATCTGAAAAATCAGGAATCAGAATTATTCTGATCCATAGAGCCGGCCGCTGGTGTCACAGTTGTACGGGCATTTCATGGGGGCTCCTAACATCAGGTACGTAGAGCCAATTGCGCCGGGAGTTTTACCCTGAATAGGACCTAGTAAATCTTGTCCTTTCTCATTGACGCCAACTAGAATGACTTCGTCCTTAACGCCATCTTTGTTATTTCTGGCCAGATACACCCTGAATCCTACCGCATCCTGTTGATCTAGTACTTGTTTTACTAAGTCCTCATTGAAGTAAAAAGCGCGGGCCTTGCTGCACTTCTGGGTTTGTCCGTTGTTTTCCCGGTAGGTTTTTGTTAATTCTTCGGCTCGCTCCACTTCCGAAAAAAGAGTTCCAGCTTTAGGATTAAATGTGGGGTTTGTGTCGCAGGCAGGGGGCGGGGGGCTTGAAGCGGCTGATTTGGCAGCTGCTTTCTCATTGTCGGTTGAGGTGCTGCAGCTACCTAATAAACCGAGAACTCCACCCACAAGGCAGGCGCGGTAAAAGTACGTTTTCATAGAACCAGTAGGGTAAAAGGTTAAAAACGAGGCCTGATTTAAGGTGCAACGGCAGGCGGCAGTAGGAAACTCCTATAAGAGAGGGAGTGGCTAAAAAGATAATAAAATATTATTAATATTATATATTAATCCAGCATGAACGGGTAGTAATAGCCGAGGAAGAAGACAGCGGCTTTAGTGCGCTCTAAACCCACGAACCCACGGGCCAACACTAGTGTATTTAGCGCTCTAAGGGCTAGCACTACTGAAAAAACTGTACGAAACGTGCGTCGTGAAGCGTTTAAGCGCGTAATAAGGCCGATTTTGGGGCAACCACGGCCGAACTTTTCGCTACTTTTGGCTGACACCCGGAGCCCTTGCGGCCCCGGCCTCTCTCTGCGTAACGCTTTCTGATGAAACTATTCCCCCGCCTGGCGCTGGCCGCCACCCTCACGGCTGCCGCACCCGCGGCCGCGTTGGCCCAGCAAACACAGGTGTTCACCAACGATGAACGCCATTTCCAGGAAGGCCTCGAACTCTTCGACCGCGGCAAGTACGGCGCGGCCCAGCAAGCCTTCCAGCACTACCTCGACCTTACCCAACGCCGCAACGGCGAGCTGGCTCCCGGCCGCACCGTTGATGCCGAATACTACTACGCCGTTTCGGGCCTGTACCTGTTTCACCCCGATGCCGAGGACCGCATTTTGGCCTTTGCCACCAACAACCCGGCCCACCCGAAAGCCTCGCAGGCGTATTTTGAGCTTGGTAAATTCTACTTTGATAAGAAGGTTTATACCAAGTCTATCGATTACCTGCAAAAGGTAGGGCCGGATAACCTCTCCGATGACCAGCGGGCCGAATCGGAGTTTAAGCTCGGCTACAGCTACTTCGCTCAGAAGGAGTTTGACAAGGCCAAGCTGCAGTTCGACCGTAACAAAGTTGGCAGCAGCCAGTACCGCTACGCCAGCTCGTATTACGCCGGCTACCTGGCCTACCGTGCCGGCGACTACGCCGGAGCCCGCAAAGACCTGGCGGTAGCCGAGCAGAACGACGCCTACAAGCCCGTGGTGCCGGCCGTCATGTCGCAGATTTACTACAAGGAAGGCGATTACGATGGGCTGATTGCCTACGGCTCGCAGGCCTTGCAGCAAACCCCGCCGCCCCAGAGTGCTGATGAAATTCAGTTGCTAGTAGGGGATGCCTACTACCAGAAGCAGGATTTCAAGCAGGCGGCCGAGTACTTTGATAAGTATGCCGCCGGCCGCAAGAAAATTGAGCCCGAAGTACAGTACAAGGTGGGCTATGCCAACTTCAAGCAAGGCGACTTCAAGGGCGCAATTGGCAGCCTAAAGGGGGTAGCAGCTCGCCGCGACTCGCTGGGGCAGAATGCTGCGTATCACCTGGGCTTGAGCTACCTGCAAACCAACCAGAAGCAGCTAGCCTTAAACTCGTTCGATGCAGCCCGCAAGCTCACCTTCGACAAGGTTATCACCGAAAACGCGACGCTCAAGTATGCGCAGGTAAACTACGAGCTTGGCAACACGCAAGAAGTAATTGCCGCCCTGCGCGACTTCCCGAAGCGCTTCCCACGGTCAAAAAACCAGGCAGCTGCCGACGATATTCTGAGCGAGAGTTTTCTGAACTCCAACGACTACGCTCAGGCGCTGAACTACCTCGATAACCTAGATGACCGGAGCACCAAGCTAAACGCTACCTATCAGCGCGTGGCGTATCTGCAGGCCGCAACCCTCTACAACAACAACCGCTACCAGGATGCGCTGCCAGTACTGGAAAAAAGTCTGAAATACCCCCAGGACGACGCCCTGCGCGCCGCTGCTCAGGTTCTGAAAGGCGAAATCTACAGCTACGGACAGCAGTATCAGCCCGCTATTACGGCTTATACGGCTGCAGCCCGCACCGCCCGCACCGGCTCTGCCGCAGAAACTGACTTCGACCAGAAAGCGCGTTACGGGCTAGGCTATGCCTACTACAACACCAAGCAATACGACCGCGCCCGACAGCAGTTTCAGGCCTGGCTGCAAGACCCGATAGCCAAGCCCGCTGACCCAAACTACTACGACGTGACCCTTCGCCTCGGCGACACTTATTACATTGCCAAGCAGTACCAACAGGCCCTCGATCAGTACAACAAAGTGATTCAGGCCAACGCGGCTGATAAGGATTACGCCTACTACCAGAAAAGCGTAGTGCTGGGCCTGATGGGCAAGCGCGAAGAGGCCTCCAGCACCTTAAGCACACTGCTGAAAACGTCGCCCAGCTCGCGCTACGCCGATGATGCCGTGTATCAGCAGGCCCAGCTTGATTTTGAAGCCGGCGCGTTTCAGCCTGCCGTTGATGGGTTCTCGCGCCTGATTTCGGCCCGGCCCAACTCGCCCCTGATACCGCAGGCGTTGCAGAAGCGGGGAGTAGCCTACCAGAACTTGGAAGAGCATGCCAAGGCCGCCGAGGACTTCAAGCGCGTGCTAAGCCAGTATCCGCGTACGAAGTCGGCGGCCAGCGCCATCTACAGCTTGCAGGAAAGCTTATCGGCCCAGGGCAAAACCGAAGAGTTCGACCAGTATCTGGCGCAGTTCAAGCAGCAAAATCCCGATAGCAAAGCCTCGGAAAGCGTAGAGTTTGAAGCGGCCAAATCACTGTACCTAAGCGAAAAGTACGCCCAGGCCATTCCGCGTCTGGAAGGCTACCTCAAGCAATACCCCAATACAGTGCTGGCTGCCGATGGCCGCTATTTCCTGGCCGACTCCTACCTGCGCACCGACCGCAAAGCCGACGCTCTGCCCCGCCTGAAAGCAGTGGTGGAAGAAGGCAAAAGCGAGTTTGTAAACCGTGCCGTTGGCCGCGTGGCGGATTTGGAGTTTGAAAACAAGAATTACGCTGAGGCAGCCAAATATTACGCGCGGCTACGAGAAGTATCGCCTAATAAGCGGGAGGTGGCTAACGCTGGCATCGGGCTGATGAAAAGCTACTATGAGGCTGGCGACCTGGAAGGTACCCGCCGGGTTGCCCAAGAACTTCAGGCCCAAGGTGGCGCGGCGCTGAACGCAACCAATCTGGCGCTGCTCTACTTGGGCAAAGCCAGCTACAAAGCCGGCAACCTCGATCAGGCGATTACCGAATTAACCACGGCGGCCAATACAGCCAAGGATGAAAGCGGCGCCGAGGCCCAGTACCTGCTGGCCCAAACCCTGTACCAGCAAAAGAAATACCCCGAAGCCCTGGATGCTGCCTACAAGAGCAACTCCGACTTCTCAGCCTATGATGTGTGGCTGGGCCGGGCCTTCCTGCTGATTGCCGATGTGTATAAGGAGCAGAATGAAATCTTCCAGGCACGAGCCACGCTCAACTCCATCATCGACAATAAATTCCCAGTAGCGGAAATTGTGGAAGGAGCTAAGCAGCGCCTTGCCGCCTTGCCCGCCGATGCGACTACGCCCGCACCAGCTTCTGGTACGCCCAAAACGCAGCCCGGAAAAGCAGCTCCCGCTACCCCCAAAACAACGCCCAAGACCTCGACAACCACTAAGCCAACTGGCAAGGCCTCGACTAGCGGTAAGACGCCGGTTCGAAGCTCCTTGATGCCTAGTGATGTGCAGCCATCTGACTCCACAGCCAACCCGTCGGCCGCTCCGCAGGCGGACGAGGAGTAGAAATCAGTTGGTAGAAGCCCAGTCGAATTTAGTTTAAGCTGTGGTATAGTTGCCCAGGTTAAGCAGCCTAGTAATCATGATTTAATGGGATAAAAGTAGTTGAGAATACATGCCAGCAACGCCAGCATGTGTACTCTGCTTACTGCCCTCCCAAGACCCCATACCCGAATGCTACACCCGTCGAAACTGTTGGCCGCCGCGGCCCTGCTGACTACCACCGTTCCGGCCACCAGCGCCTGGGCGCAGAAGACGCGCGGCAAGATTGAAGACGCCGAAATTGAGATTGTAAAGGAGCGGGTAAATGAGCTGCCCGAGGCCACCCGGAATTTTGAGAAAGTGAAGGTGGAAGCCCCCACCAAAACGGCGGGCGGCGTCGCTTACACATACCCCGACTTCCGCTTACCCGCCGATAAGCTTAACCCTTCGGTGCGGGTGCTTACCATCCGGCAGGAAGAGCTGGCGCCACTCACGGGCAACTATCTGAAAGGGGCTATTGGCAACTACGGCACGGTGTATGGCCGGGCTTACTTGCACAATACCCGCTCAGAAACGGCCAGCTACGGCCTCGATTTTCGGCACCTTTCGTCTTCACGGGGCGCCGTGGATAAAGAAAACTCCAGCCAGGCTCAAACCAGCCTGGGCCTGAACGGCGAAACATATAGCGGCCCCTTGGTGCTAGGTGCCAAAATAGACCTAGGCCGGGAACGGTACAATTTCTATGGCTACAACCGCAACGTGCCGCTGTTGCCCGAGCAGGATAGCCTCAAGCAGGTGTTCAAACGGGCCGGGGTGAAAGTATATGCCCGCAACCGCGCCCAAGACGCCGCCTTCCAGTACGATTTAGGCCTAGGCTTCAATTACTGGAGTGACTTCTTCCAGGCCCGCGAAAGCAACCTCTATGCCTCGTTGCGCTCTGGCTACCGCTTGGGCGAAAGCAGCCGCGTGAGTGTAAATGGCTACGTGTCCTTTATTTCGCACAAGGACTCCTTAACGGTTAGCCGGCCATTTGTGCAGGTAACGCCAGCCTATGAGCTTACTCTCAACCGCCTAGCTCTGTCTGTGGGCGCAACCCTAGGTTACACCGGCGATACTATTCTGAATGCGCCCAAATTCAACGTGTTTCCGGCAGTGCGTGCCGCTTACACCGTTACCGAAGACAAGTTTGTGCTCTTCGCGGGCCTAGGCGGTGCCATCCAGCGGGTCACGATGTATGATCTGACCACCGAAAATCCTTGGCTGGCGCCCAACGTGCGGGTAGCTGATACGCGCCGCGGCCCCACGGTGTATTTTGGCTTTAATGCTACCCCCGCTCGCGCCCTGCAAGTGAACACCCGCATCACGCTGGCCAGCGACCGGAATCTGTACTTCTATAACAACTCCCGCCGCGACTCCAGCAAGTTTGATTTGGTGTACGACCCCAAGGCTACCCAGCTGATTAACGTACATGGCGAAATCATTTACAACGCCTCGGAGCAGTTCCGGCTGGGCCTGAAGGCCGATTACAACGGTTACAATGTCAAAACCCTGGCTAAAGCTTTTCACCGTCCAGCGTTTCAATCGGTGGTATTCGGCACGTATAATCTCTACGACAAGCTGCTGCTGGGGGCGGAGTTTTATACGTACAGCTCAAGCTTTGGAGTTGGCTACACGCCCGGCTCGTTTGATCCCGCGTACATTCCCGGGGCCCAAATCATCCGGCCAACCGATACAATTATCGACCTGAATCTGCGCGGAGATTACCGCATTATGGAAAATCTGTCCATATTTGTTCTGGGCAACAACCTGCTTGGCCGCAAGTACGAGCGATTCCTGAACTATCCAGTGAAAGGAATTAACGTACTGGCTGGCGTTACTTACGACTTTTAACTTGACCGGAATTTACCTCTAGACCCGACGGCTAACCGCTTGTCATCCTGAGCATAAGAAAGGACCTTATCACGCTGATGCACCCCTGGCACAGTAGGAGTAAGGTCCTTTGCCGTGCTGAGAATAACAGGAGTCTTTACCCTGGTAGCTTTCCTCGTATTTCCACCCTAGTACCCGCAACTGAATGCTTTCTGACCACATCCGCACCTTGCTCCGGGACCATGACTGCGTCATTATTCCTGATTTTGGCGGCCTGATTGCCGACTACGCGCCCGCCCAGATTCATCCGGTGCGGCACACACTGGCCCCGCCAGCCAAACGCGTAGCTTTCAACCAGTCCTTGACCCGCAACGACGGTCTGTTGGTAGATGCACTAAGCCATAAGCTGAACATCAGCACCGTGCAGGCGCGCCAACTGGTGCGCGAGGCTGTGCTCCGGATGGAAAGCGAACTGGAAGCCGGTCTGCGGACGGAGCTTCCTGGAGTGGGCATATTCCGGCAGGCGCCGGGCCGCGGCCTTGAGTTTGAATACACAGGCGGTCAGAACCTGCTCAATGCCAGCTTTGGGCTGCCTGAACTGATATCGCGGCCCGTGCGCGCCACCGATGCCTTGCTGGCCCGGGAGCGGCCCACGCCTGCGCCGCTGCTGGCTTCGGCCCGTTCGAGCCGGGCGGTTCGGGCGTTCCGTACCATTGGTACCGTCGCTATTGCGGGGCTGGTGCTATCGGCCAACTATTTCTTTGCTGACATGTTTGGGTATCTGCCCAGCAGTCTGCGCATGTCTTCCCTAGGCCTCTCTACGGCTGAAGCCCCGGCACCCAACCGCAGCGTGGCCCAGTCGGCCATGACGCATCAGCAAGCGGCACTGGCCAGCACTTCCTCTTCGGAACTGGATGCGGCTCCCGCCCCGGAAATAACCACTGCCGCCGCGGAGGCTGAGTGGAATGAAGCGGCTACCCCCGTTGCAAGCGCCAAGCCGGCAGTAGCAAAACCAGTTGCTAAGCCAGCCGTGAAAGCAGTTGTACCAGCGTCGGCTATCAAGCCAGCCGTTACCATTGTTGCCAAGCCAGTACAAGCTACCAAGGGCAAGCCGGTTGCGAAAGTAACGAAGCCAAATGCTCCCGGTTGGGAAAAAGCGGCAGCCACCAATGCAACCCCCGGCGCCGAAACCTCGACCATTAAAAGTCGTACGGGCCGTTACTATGTAGTTGCTGGTTCGTACAAGACGCTGGCAAACGCGGAAAAGGGTCGTCAGGCGCTGGTACGCCTAGGGCACCCGGCGCGCGTAATTCTGCCAGCACCCGGCAGCCGCCAGTACATGCTCTCCGTGGCAGATTATCCTGATCGGGCTTCGGCCGACCGTCAGGCCAGCATCCTGCGCAAGCGTATGGGCGACCTGTGGATCAAAAATTACTAATCACTGACCTTGACTTGTTAGTACGAAATTAAGGCTAGCTAAAGCACTCAGGCAAAGTAATTTACGGCCTGCGTGTTTTAGCTATTCTTTTGCTTCTTACCCTTACTCCCCGCATGACGCACCTGCTCTCTTTGCTGCTTCAACTCCAGGTGGGGGATGCTGCTCCCGCCGCTTCTCCTGCCGCCGCTGACTCTGCTGCTACTGCCGCCAATGCGGCCGCAAATGCAGCTCCTGGTCTTTCCATGATTGATCTGGTGCTGGCCGGGGGCTGGATTATGGTACCGCTGTTTTTGCTGCTGTTCCTGTCGGTCTACATTATTCTGGAGCGCTACCTGACCATTCGCAAGGCTGGTGCCGTTTCCGAAACCTTCATGCCCGGCATCCGGGGCCTGATGGTGAAGGGCGATTTGCAGGGCGCTAAAATGCTGTGCGCGCAGAACCCGACGCCACTAGCCCGCATGATTGAGAAAGGTATCCGGCGGATTGGACTACCCCTCAGCGAGATTGAAACCAGCGTGGAGAACGTAGGCAAAATCGAAATTGCGCGTCTCGAGAAGAACATCAACGTGCTGGGTATTGTGGCCGGTATTGCCCCTATGCTTGGTTTCGTGGGTACCATTATCGGGGTAATCAAGATTTTCTACGCCATCAGCTCAACCGGCGACTTCGGCATTGCCCAAATTTCGGGTGGTTTGTACACTAAAATGGTGACCTCCGCGGCAGGCCTAATTGTGGGTATTGTGGCCCACATCGGCTACCACTGGCTTAGCATTATGGTGGAGCGCATGGTGTTTCGCATGGAAAACTCGGCCATCGAGTTCATGGATATTCTGCAGGATAACTAGAAGTGAAATGGTGAACGGTGAAGTTGTGAAATAGACTTAATACTTCACCTTTCACCATTTTACTTTTTACAAATACACCGCATGGACCTAAGCCGGCGTCGTAAGCTTTCTTCCCACGTCGAGACCAGCTCGATGAACGACATCATGTTCTTCCTGATGCTGTTCTTCCTGATTGTTTCGACGATGGTGAACCCGAACGTTATCAAGCTCATGCTGCCCAATGCCCGCTCGGGCAAGCAAGCCATGAAGCAGCCCATCACGGTATCCGTAGATGCGGCCGGAAAATACTTTATCGACCGTCAGAACATCACGCCTGAACAGCTGGAGCCGGAACTGGCCCGCCGCATACAGGGCCTCGAAAGCCCAACAGCCGTGCTCCGGGTTGATGCTTCCCTGAACGTGCAGAAGCTGGTTGATATCCTGGAAATTGGCAACCGGCTTAAAATTAAGATGGTGATGGCCACCCAGGCCCAGCAAGGAAAATAACGTTCCAAAACACAAGGTGCCTGTGGGCACCAAGCCGCCCGGACTAGCGTTTTCTCTCTGCCAGAGGCTAGGCCATTCGGTTGGTTTGGCCTGACAAGACTCGACTTCACAACAGACAACTCACATGGAGTACCGCGAAGAACATCGGCGCGAAGCCCTGATTGGAACCGTGGTTCTGCACGCGGCCCTGGTGGCCCTGTTCGTCTTCACGGTATTCAAAGGTCCTGATCCACCCTTGGAAACCTTGGGCGGCGACGGCGTAGAGCTGAACTACGGCGTAGATGAAGTAGGCTCGGGCGACATTCAAAGTCAGGCCCCGGCCAATGAGTCAAAAAACCGGGAAGACAGCCGCCCGCCCGCCTCGCAGCCTGATCCCACGCCGCCCCGCGCGGTAGCCCAGCCCGACCCCACGCCGCCCACTGAGCAGCGGGTGGTAACTAGTGAGGCGGAGGAAAGTCCCGTGACGGTGCCGCCAGCTCCTAAACCAGCCCCCGTTCGGGAGGAAGCGCCCCCAGAGCCGCCGCGCCCCAAAGTAGACCAGCGGGCCGTGTTTACGCCCAAGGCCAACCGCGCTGATGGCGGAGGAAATGGCGTGAATGGTACCAGCAACGCACCCACCGGCAACAACAACGGCGACAACCCCGGCACCGTGGGCGACAAAGGCGACCCGCGCGGCACCTACGGCGGTACGGCCTATTCCGGCGAGCCCGGCAGCGGCGGCCGCGGCACCAGCCCCGGCAGTGGTGGCCTCGAAATGGCAGGGTGGGCCATTGTAAGCAAACCCAGCCCGCCGGCACTCGACAATAACTCGGGTACGGTACGCTTCAAAATCCGGATTAATGCCGAGGGAGAGGTGGAATCAGTCACTAAAGTGTCCGGAACCGTTTCGGCTGCCCAGGAGAAAGTGTGTCGGGATGAGCTGCTGAAACTGGAATTCCGCCGCACCAGCTCGGCTGAGGGAGGCGCTACCGGCTTCTATACCTTCCGCTTTACGGTGAGGTAGTTTCGGTAGGTTCCGGCGCATGCTCTGCAGGAGTACGAGGTATCAAGAAAGGCAAAACCGCCGCTCCGCTAGTTTGGGGCGGCGGTTTTGTCTGTACAGAGGGCCTAAGGTTGAGGCCAGGTACGCTACCTTTGCCCTCCCGCATTGCCTTTACTTCCCATGACCTACCAGCAAACCCTCGACTACTTGTACCAGCAGTTGCCCATGTTTCAGCGGGTAGGAGAAGCGGGGTACAAGCCAGGGTTGGGCAACACCGAGACCCTAGCCGTTGCTATGGGCAACCCGGAGCGCAAGTTCCGGAGCGTGCACGTGGCGGGTACCAATGGCAAAGGCAGCTCCAGCAATTTGCTGGCGGCGATTTTGCAGGCGGCGGGCTATAAAGTCGGGCTCTACACCTCGCCGCATTTAAAGGAGTTTACGGAGCGCATCAAGGTAAACGGCCACGACCTCGAACCCGATTATTTGGTAGCGTGGGTAGCACGCTGGCGCGGCTTATTTGAGCAGGTGCAGCCCTCGTTTTTTGAAATGTGCGTGGCGCTGGCCTTCGATTACTTTGCCGAGCAGCAAGTAGATATTGCCATTGTAGAAGTGGGGCTGGGCGGGCGGCTCGACTCTACCAACATTATTCGGCCGCTGGTTTCGCTGATAACCAATATCAGCTATGACCATCAGAATTTGCTAGGCACCACCTTGCCCCAAATTGCCCGCGAGAAGGCCGGCATCATCAAGCGCGGTATTCCGGCTATCATCAGCCAGACCCAGCCTGAAGTGGCTAATGTTTTTCAAGACAAAGCCCGAGAGGAAGGCGCACCCCTGCTTTTTGCCGATGCCCACTATCACGCCGAGCTGCTAGCTCCGCCGGCCCCGGAAACCGGCCTGCAGCAGCTACGCATTATGCAGGAGGGCAAGCCGTATCTGGAGGATGTAACCTTGAGTTTGGCCGGTGACTACCAGCGCCTGAATCTGCCCGGTGTACTGGCCGTGCTGGCCGAGTTGCGTACGCAGGGCTTCTTGATTCCGGAAGCAGCCGTGCGCGAAGGGCTGCGGGATGTGCGCCGCCTAACTGGCTTTGTGGGCCGATGGACCATTCTAAGCCAAAAGCCGCTGGTGGTGTGTGATACGGGCCATAACGAGGCCGGCATCCGGTTTATCACGCAGCAGCTGGCGCGGCTGCCGTACCATCAGTTGCACATCGTGCTGGGGGTAGTAAACGACAAAGACGTGAGCAAAATGCTGGCCCTGCTGCCGCAAGAGGCTACCTATTATTTCTGCCAAGCCAACATTCCAAGGGCTATGCCAGCTGCTGATTTGGCGAAGCAAGCTGCCTTGCTGGGCTTGCAGGGCCAAGTGCTTGGCCCCGTACCGGCCGCCGTTGCTGCTGCTCGCGCCGCCGCCGCCCCAGATGATGTGGTCTTCATTGGGGGTAGTACTTTTGTGGTAGCTGAAATTGAAGAGCTGTAAGAAATAGAGCAGAGCTTTGCGGAAAGAAAGACTAGGGTCAGTTCTCTCTTAAACCGCTGCCTGCCGGAAATACCAATCAAAAAACTACTACTGTGAGTCGCGTAAAACTGAAACGCTTCGCCGATAACGCCGAACGGCCCGATGTGGTCGAACCTGGCAAAGCCAATTATCAGCAACTAGGCGGACGCTGGAATGAGGAGTTCTTTAAGACCCCAAACCCGATTACCCTGGAAGTAGGGTGCGGCAAGGGCGAATACACGGTAGGCTTGGCTGAGCGCTATCCTGAGCGGAATTTCCTGGGCCTCGATATCAAGGGAGAGCGAATTTGGCGAGGCAGCACCCGCGCCGAGGCGCTAGGCCTCACGAATGTAGGATTCATCCGGATGCGGGCCCACGACCTGCTCGCGCACTTTGCGCCTGGTGAGCTGCACGAAATCTGGATTACGTTCCCCGATCCGCGCCCCCGCGACCGGGACATCAAGCGCCGCCTTACCGCCCCGCGCTTCCTCGACCTGTATCAGCAGATTTTGCGGCCCGGCGGCCTCGTGCACCTCAAAACCGATAACGAGGCGCTCTTCGATTTCACGCTGGAAACCCTGCAGCAGCGCCCCGGCACTACTATCCTGGCGCACACCAAAGACCTGTACGCGACGCCCGAACTGCTCCCGCACGCCGAAGACATCCAAACCACCTTCGAGCGCAAATACCGCACCTTGGGCGTACCCATCAAGTACCTGCAGTTTCAAGTAAGTTAGGCATAAGCGGCTGCCTACAACAGTGGGGTGGCAAATTCACTAGGTACTTTACTCGATGAAACCGGCACAACTGCCCACTACGCTGCCCTTGTTTGCTGAACTCGACCGGCAGCTGCTGGAAGTGCTACGTAGCCTAAGCCCTGCTGCATGGCAGACGCCAACACTAGCTCCTGGTTGGTGCGTGCACGATGTGGCCCTACACTTACTAGATGGCAGCCTGCGTAGCCTGTCAGCGCTCCGGGATGGGCACTTTAGTGGCCCTGGGCCAGCTAGTGGAGCGTATGCTGATGTGGTGAGGTACCTCAATGAGCTGAACAACTCCTGGGTGAGTGTTGGGCGGCGGCTAAGCCCTAGTGTTGTGCTATGGCTGCTGGAAATGGTTGGGCCAGCGTATAATTCGTTCCTGGCAACGTTGGACCCAGCAGCTCCCGCCACGTTTGCGGTGGCCTGGGCCGGAGAAGCCGAATCCACCAACACGTTTCATATTGCCCGGGAGTACACAGAAAAGTGGCATCATCAGCAGCAAATAAGGCAGGCGGTAGGGCAGGAGCCCGCGCTGCTCACGCCGGAGCTGTACGGCCCCTTCCTAAGCACCTGCGTACGGGCATTGCCTCACCATTACCAGCAGGTGGAAGCGGCTCCGGGCACAGTGGTTCGGCTGCACATTACGGGTAGCGCGGGCGGAACCTGGTTTCTGCAGCGTAGTGCCACGGGCTGGGAGTTAGGTGTAGCGCATGAAGGGCCGGTGGCTGCTGACATTGAACTAAGTGGCACCGCAGCCTGGCGACTCTTCACCAAAAGCTTACCCCGCCCGGAAGCGGAACCTCACATCATACGGCAAGGCCCCGAACACTTCACCACACCCATCTACAGTTTACTGACGGTGATGGCCTAGGCACTTAACAAAACACTGCAGGCCCGCTCCAGGAAAACTTCCGGGAAAGGCCTGCGGTGTTTTAAGAGGACTAGGGTGCTCGTGCGCTTGAACCCCTCTTTGGCTTTAGCAGCAGTTAATCCTCGAGCTGCTCAAACACAGCTTCCATTTCATCGAAGTCGCGCAGGCCGGGCTTGATTTCGTCGCCACCCTGGAGCACGATGCCGGCCGGACGCATGGCTTCCACGTAGCTGCGCAAGTTGGCAGGAGCGAAACCGGCGCCCAGCCACAGGGGATACGTGCGGGCTTGTTCCGTGAGGCGGGTGGTTTCGGCCGGGTTCGGCAGCGGGTTGGGCGGGGTTGCCAGCACGAAGCCCAGATAATGCGGCGCCTGCTCGCGGAAACGCAGCTCCACATCCTCGGGCAGCATATCATAAATCCAGCGCGTGAGGCGCAGTGCGGGCACCGCCAGCTGGGCCAGTTCATCGGCGGGGCGGCGGCGGTGCAGCAGCACGGCGTGCAGGCCGCATTGAGCGGCCAGCTGGTTAATCTGCTCCACGGGCAACGTATCAAACTCCCCAATGAGCTGCACCCCTGACACCCAGCCACTCAGCTCTTGCATGGCTTCGGGCGTGATATGGTCGGGGAAAGCAGGGTCGAGGCGGAAGGTAAGTGAGTCGGCACCCATTCCGGCACAATAGCGTGCGTCGGAGAGGTTATTGATGCCGCGCACCATTACAGGAACAATCAAAGGCATTTCAACAGAGTTAGGCGTGGCAAAAAGTACGCCGTGCGAAAAAGCGGCGGACAGCAGATGGTTTGCGGCTGCAATATTCGGTGAATTTACTGGGCCCAACATGAATTCGCCGGACTTAATGCCACCACGTGTGTGATAAGCCTCCTAGAGGAATGCCACACGAGCAATGCTACGGCTGGTTTTACCAGGGTAATGGCGAGCATAAACCGCATTAGGCGGGCAAACTTAGCCGGGGCTTACTTCCAAAACTTGCAATCCGTGTACCTTTGTGCATTCGGCCGGAACCTTTCACGCTTCGGGCGCAATTTGATTCACGTATGAATACAACGAAAGGACGGGTGCTCGTCGCCATGAGCGGCGGCATCGACAGCTCCGTGGCAGCCGTGATGCTCCACGAGCAAGGCTATGAAGTGGTCGGGATGACCATGAAAACTTGGGATTACGCCTCGGCAGGGGGTAGTAAAAAAGAAACCGGCTGCTGCTCTCTCGACAGCATCAACGATGCCCGGCAAATTGCCGTGGAGCTGGGCTTTCCGCATTACATCATCGATATCCGCGACGAGTTCGGGGACTTCGTGATCAGCAACTTCACTGAGGAGTACCTGGCGGGCCGCACGCCCAATCCGTGCGTGCTGTGCAACACCCACATTAAGTGGGATGCCTTGCTGCGCCGCGCCGATCAGCTAGGGTGCGAGTTTATCGCAACCGGCCACTACGCGCAAGTACGGCAGGAAAACGGCCGCTACGTCATCAGCAAAGGCATTGACGACAACAAAGACCAAAGCTATGCGCTCTGGGGCGTTACGCAGGAAAGCCTGAGCCGCACGCTGTTCCCGTTGGGCCAGCTGCGCAAAACGGCCATCTATGACTTTGCCCGCGAGCGGGGCTTCACGGATCTGGTGAACAAGCCCGAGAGTTACGAAATCTGCTTTATTCCTGATAACGACTACCGCAGCTTCCTGCGCCGGCGCGTGCCGGGCCTGGAGGAGCGCGTGGCCGGTGGCGAGTTTGTACTACGCGACGGCACGGTGGTAGGTAAGCACGAAGGCTACCCGTTCTACACCATCGGGCAGCGCAAAGGCCTGGGCGTGGCCCTAGGCTTCCCCGCCTACGTAACCGCCATCGACCCCGAAACCAACCGCGTGGTACTCGGTAACTTCGATGATCTGGCCAGCACCCGTACCGTGGTCAGCAAGCTGAACATGGGCAAATACGCTTCCCTAGAAGGCCGCGGACTGGTGCCTAGCATCACGAAAATTCGGTACAACCACGATGGCTCACCGGCATTTCTGGAGCAGAAAGGCGAGAAAATCTACATCTACTTCGAGGAAGCCGTGCACGCGGTAACGCCGGGGCAGGCGGCCGTTTTCTACGAGGGACAGGACGTGCTGGGTGGCGGCTGGATTGAGCGACACACGATTGGCGAAATTCCGGAGCCTTCGATGGCCGTTGCGGGCGGCGCTGAATAAACGCTACCGAGCCAACTGGTTTTCAGAAGGTACAGGCCGAGGCGCGGACGAAAGTTCGCGCCTCGTGCGTGTGAAATACATAGGGCTTCCGAATCAAAGCCAAAGTAAAATCCGGAACCAGATGGGTTGCCTAGGAGTTTCGGCAGCTACTGGCTGGCGTTGTCAAAAACTGTGTTACTTTTCGGTGTAAACGAAGCTGTATGAGAAAGAGATATTCATCTGTTATGGGGGCTACTATCCAAAGAGTTGCAGCCTGGGCTCTGGCAGGGTTTGCAGCAGTGGGCGGCCTAGTCGCCTGCGAAAACGAAACGGAACTGGTGCCCAACCAAAGCGCGGAGTACTATCCGCTGGAGGTGGGCTCGTACCGGGTGTATGATGTGGTGGACACCGCCTACCGTTCCAATGTGGCCACGGTTACGCGCTTTCAGTTTAAAGAACAGGTTGATTCAGCCCTGGAGCCCGACGCGACCGGGCAGCCCGCCTACCGGGTGGTGCGCTCCCGCCGGGCCAATGCTTCCGAAGCCTGGAGCATTGATTCCGTTATTACCGTTACGTCCAGCACGCGCTCTGTGCAGGAGCAGCGCAACAACCGCCGCACGGTGGAGTTGATTTTTCCGCTCCGGGATGGAAAGGCCTGGAATGCCAACGCCTTTAATACCCTGGATACCATTGAGGCGGTAAACCGCTCCTATGAGTGGGTAGATAAACCCTTCACCATCAGCAGCAACGGCAAAAGCTATTCGTACCCGTCTACCACCGCTACCATCAACGACCTTACCAACGCCGATACCGGTATTAACCTGTTCTACTATACGGTGTTGCGCTCGGTGTATGCCAAAGGGGTAGGGCCCGTATACCGGGCTAGGCGCCGCTTTATTTACTGCCCGGCCGGCAATTGCACGCCCAATCCGGCGTACATCTACCTCGGGCAGTCGCGCAGTGAAGTACTGGTAGAATCAGGGAAATAGCTTCTACTTGTTTCACTATTAGGGTACTACAATGGCCGGCACTTACCATGCCGGCCATTTGTGTGTATTATGAACATAATTAGGCGGGGAAAGTGGGGTAGGAGGCCCTCATAGCCCATTCCTTCGTATCTTGAGGCAGGTCTGTTCCTGATCCGAATGATTTTATCTAGACTACTACTTTTAATTGGGTTAAGTGTGCCAGCCGGGGTAGTACTGGCGGCCACGGGTGTTCCTGAAGGTACTCCGCAGGGGGGAGCCAAGCCCAATGCCACGGTCCGTAAGCACCTCATCTATTTCAAGGATAAAGCCGGTACGCCCTATACCGTAAATCAGCCCCTGGCCTTTCTGTCGGCGAGGGCTGTGGAGCGGCGGCAGCGCCAAAACATCAGCATATTGCCCCGCGACCTGCCGGTGAGCCCTGCCTACGTGCAGCAGCTCAAGGCCGTGCCCGGCGCCAAACTCTGGTATACTTCGCGCTGGTTTAATGCCGCCGTGGTGGCCTGCGACTCCGCTACGCTGGCCTTAGTACAGGCGCTACCTTGCGTGAAGTCGGCCCGAACCCTCAACCGCGACCTGCCCGGCACGCGCAAACCCGCCGAGGATGACCCCCAGTCCAACACGCTGGAACGAGGCACGCGCAGCCAATATGGCAAGGCCTTTACTCAGGCCCAAATGATTGGCGCCGTGCAAATGCATGATGCCAACTACCGCGGCGAAGGCATGCAGATTGCGGTGTTCGACGGGGGCTTTCCGGGCGTAAACACGGCATCGGCTTTTGCCCCACTTTTTCAGGAGAAGCGCATTGCCAGCACCTTCAATTTCGTGGATAAAACCACCGCGGTGTACCTGCGCAACGACCATGGCACGCATTGTCTGTCTACCATGGCCGCCAATGAAGCTGGGGTATACATCGGGACGGCCCCCAAAGCTACGTACCGGCTCTTCATTACCGAGGACGTGGCCTCTGAGCACCCCGTAGAAGAAGCTAACTGGCTAATTGCCGCCGAGCACGCCGATTCTGCCGGCGTTGATATTATCAGCTCCTCGCTGGGGTACAGCACCTTCGACTTTCCCTCCATTGATTACACCTACGCCAACATGAATGGCCGAACGGCTATTTCCAGCCGGGCAGCGGCGGTGGCGGCGCGGGTTGGCATGGTGGTGGTAGCTAGTGCCGGCAACGAAGGCAACAACTCTTGGCGCTACATCACGGCCCCCGCCGATGCCGACTCCATCATGACTGTAGGCGCTGTGGATTCGCTTTTAGCCCGGGCATCCTTTAGCTCCCGCGGCCCCACGGCCGATGGACGTATTAAGCCGAATCTGGCGGCTATGGGCGTGCAAACGGCCATTGTTTCCTCGTCGGGCAGCGTCATTCGGGGCAATGGTACCTCGTATTCGTGTCCGGTGCTGGCGGGCATGGTGGCAGGCTTCTGGCAGGCCAACCCCCGGCTCACGGCCCAGCAGGTTATTAGCTTGTTGCAACGTTCGGGCAGTCGGGCCACTACCCCCAATGACGAGATAGGCTACGGCATTCCGAATTTTGTGCAGGCCTATAACTTGGCCAATCCGGGCACGCCCTTATCAGCAACTGAGGCCGCACCCCGGCAGGAACTGTTCATCTATCCTAACCCCACCAAAGACAATGAGCTGTATATGCAGCTGACGGTAGGCTTCCAGCAAACTCCGTTGCAGGTGCGTATTTACGATGCCCGAGGCGCTTTAGTAGCGGAACAACAGATTGCACCCACCAGCGCAACATCGGTGCGGTTGCAGCCCGGCACCCTAGGCAAAGGCGTATATACCTGCACCATTAGCTCGGCGCGGGAACAGCGCACGGTGCGGTTTGTCAAGCTGTAAGGCGCTACTTGGTTAAGCAGCACTAGGGTTTACTTATATGGGCAACCTAGTGTGATAAAGTACAGCGGTTTTGCTTGCTATTATAAATAGTATTGTGCAATTTTAATTAGCTAAACGGGCACTCATTAGGTGCCTGTTTTGTTGTAAAACAAGGCCGTAATGCCTGAAAAACCTATTTAACTCTCTCCAAGTATGTTACAAATGATGGTCTCAAAGCGCCTGGGGCGCCGGCAATTTCACTTCACGGTGCAAGGCGCTAATTTTCATGAGGTAGTAGCTGAGTATGACCGCCTCAGCTTCCCGGATGTTGCCAAATGTGGCCTATGCGGCTCCGATAACCTGGACCTTACCTCGCGGGTAGCCCAGGATAAGTTTAAGTACACCAGCCTGAAGTGCATGGACTGTCGCGGCGATGTTACGTTTGGCAAGCGCCAGGATGATGACCAAACCGTGTTCCTGCGCAAAACTGAAGACGGCAAGCTCGATTGGCGTGCCTGGGAAAAAGGCAGCTAAACTATACTTCTCTTCTTTCAAAAGCCTTCCTGCCGGAGGGCAGTTGCCACGTCAAAACGGGCTAGTACTTCCCGATACAGGCGTGGCAACTGCCCTCCGGCAGGAAGGCTGTTTTGTGGGACTAAAGCTTACTATTGCCTTTGAGAAGAATTACTACCTAGTAAAATGTGGTCGCGTAGCAACTCCTGGTAAATACTGTGCTGGTTTGAGATACGCAACTTCGCAGTTCCGCTTACCTTCGTGATATGAACCCAACCCGTCGTATTGCGCCGCTGCTGGCGCCCTCGCTTCTTGCCGCCGATTTTGGTAATCTGCAATCTGAAACCGAGCGCCTGGCCGGCTCCGCCGCCGATTGGCTGCATTTTGATGTGATGGACGGGCGGTTCGTGCCCAATATCTCCTTTGGCATTCCGGTGCTGCAGGCCGTACACCGGCACGCCCAGCAGCCCATTGATGTGCACCTGATGATTGAGGAGCCTCAGCACTTTCTGAGCGCGTTCCGCGACGCGGGAGCGGCTAACATCACGGTGCATTATGAGGCGTGCACGCACCTGCACCGCGTTATTCAACAAATAAAACAGTTGGGCTGCCGGGCAGGGGTAGCGCTGAATCCGCATACGCCGGTGTGGGTGCTAGAAGACATTGCCGCTGACCTCGACCTGGTGTGCGTCATGTCAGTAAACCCCGGTTTCGGTGGCCAATCGTTTATCCCAAATACGCTCAAGAAAGTAACGGCACTAAAGGAATTGCTGATTGACAGCGGCTCCTCAGCTCTCATTGAAATCGATGGCGGCGTTACCCTCGACAATGCGGCGGCACTGGTAGAAGCCGGTGCCGACGTATTGGTGGCGGGCTCCTTCGTGTTTAACTCGCCCGATCCGGTAGCTACCCTCGCCGAGATGCGGCAGCAGCTTTCGGCCTCGGCCGCCGCTGAAGACTACAACTAAGCGCTGCGGATGCCGAACCTTTTCCGCTCTTTTCCGGTCCTATTGCTCCTGGTGCGTCCGTTGCCGGCTGCTGTGGGGGTAGTGGCCGGCTGCACCATATCAGCTGCGTACGGCCAGCAGGCGGGGCGCGTGCTAGTAACCGGCACCGTGCGCGACGCGGCCGGGCAGCCGCTGGAGCAGGTGGCTATTGGAGTAGAAGGCATGCCCGGCGGCACCAATACCGACGACCGGGGCCGCTTTGCCCTGAATGTAGTGCGGCCCCTAAGTGGCAAAGCGCCTGTGCTGGTGTTGCGCCGCCTGGGCTACCAAACGCTGCGGGTGCCACTCATTTTGGATGAGCAGCGTGAACTGGAGCTAACCTTGGCCGAAGACAGCCGGGCCCTGGGCAACGTAACCGTGCGGGGCCGCGCCGAAACCGCCGATACACGCGAGCAGGTGAGCATCATCCAGCTGGAGCCGCGCATCGCTAAGGAAATGCCGTCGCCTTTTGGCGACTTTAATGCCGTACTGAAAACGCTGCCCGGTGTAGCCAGCACCAACGAGCTATCCAGCACGTACTCCGTGCGGGGCGGCAACTACGAGGAAAACCTCGTGTATGTGAACGGCTTTGAGGTGTATCGGCCGTTTCTGGTGACGGCGGCCGCCCAGGAAGGACTCAGCTTTATCAATCCGGACTTGGTAAACCGGGTGGAGTTTTCAACCGGCGGCTGGCAGCCCAAGTACGGCGACAAGCTTTCCTCGGTGCTCAATATTGAGTACAAGCAACCCGTGAAGTTTGGGGCCTCGGCCACGGCCAGCCTGGTTGGTGGCACGGCCCACGTAGAAGCCACTTCGCCTAACAAGCGCGTGAGTTACCTGGCCGGAGTGCGCTACAAGAATGCCACGTACGTGCTCAACTCCTTGCAGCAGCAGCAAGGCGGCTACAACCCGACCTTTTACGATGGCCAAAGCCTGATTACCGTGGCGCTGGGCCCTCAAGGCAACACCGACCGCACGTCGTTGGGCATCTTTAACACTTTTGCCCACAACGATTTTCAGTTCAACCCCGTCAGTGGCGAAAGCACATTCAGCACCTCTACTAACCAGCTTTCGCGCTTGTACATTGGGTATGTGGGGAGGGAGCGGATGCAGTACGATACCTACCAGGGCGGGCTGAGTTTGCGCCATGATGTGCTGCAAAACCTGCGGCTGGAAGTGCTCGGTGGCCTGTTGTACTCGCGGGAGTTTGAGTACCGCGATGTGGAAGCGGCCTACAACATTGCCGAAATCAACCGCGACCCCAACTCGCCCGATTTCGGCACCGACCTGAACCGCCGCGGCATCGGCTCGCGCTTCGACCACTCGCGCAATACGCTTTCCGCCCGAATTGCTACCCTTGAAACGCGCGGCACCTGGACTCCGGGCGAACGGAGCTCGGTGCGGTGGGGTTTGAAGGTGGGCCAAGAGCAAATTGCCGATGAACTCAATGAGTACAGCTTCACGGACTCGGCCGACTACGTACCCGAAGCCCGCCGTACCCGGTTGCGCTCCGATCTGGACCTAGGCAGCACCCGCACCCAGGGCTATGTGCAGCACACCATCCGGTTTGACTCTTTGCGGACGCTGACCTACGGCGGCCGACTGAATTACTGGACGGTAAACCGCCAGACTACTTTCAGCCCCCGGGTGCAGTATGCCTTCACCAGTGCACGCAATCCGCGGCTGGCCTGGAAAGCGGCGGTAGGGGTGTATTATCAGCCGCCGTTTTACCGGGAGCTGCGCTCCCAAACTGGCGCTCCGCAGGCCCAGCAAGGCTTCCTGAACCTGGATTTGCGCGCCCAGCGCTCTGTGCATGCCATTGTGGGCAATGAGTTGCGCTTCACGAGCTGGGGACGCCCGTTCCGCTTCACCGGCGAGGCCTATTTTAAGTACCTAACCGATGTAGTGCCCTACGATATTGATAATGTGCGGCTGCGCTACTTCGCCCAGAATAACGCCAAAGCCTACGCCGCCGGCATCGACGCCCGCGTAAGCGGTGAGTTTATCCCAGGCACTGAGTCGTGGTTTAGCCTGGGTGTGCTCACTACCCGCGAAAACCTGGACGGTGATTCTATCAATGTCTTCGAAGAAGGTCAGGTAATCGGGCGTGAAGCCAAAGGCTACATCCGGCGTCCTTCGGATCAGCGCCTGAACCTGGGCGTATTTCTGCAGGATAACTTGCCGGGCAACCCCTCCGTGAAAGGCTACGTGAACTTGGTGTTTGGTACCGGTCTTCCCTTTAGCCCACCCGATGCGCCCGATTTGCGCGGCACCAGTGAGCTAACCCGTGCCTACCGGCGCGCCGACCTGGGCTTCACCAAAGTGCTGAGTTTGCGCACCGCCGCCGAGCAAGCCAGCGGTAACGCCGTTCAACTGCAAATGCTTTGGGTAAGCCTGGAAATCCTGAATGTGCTGGGGGCCGATAACCTGGCGGGCTACAACTACATTCAGGACTTGAATGGCCGCATTTACGGCGTTCCCAATTTCTTGTCGCGCCGCTTGGTCAATCTGCGCGTGATTGCGCGGTTTTAATGCTTTAACAAGCTAGGGTGGCGGAAAGCAGGAGCTACTAGGCTCTGCTTTCCGCCACCCTTGTTTACTTTTTGTGTACGTCGCGGAAGCGCAGCATCTGGCCCAGCTGTTCTTCTTTCTCGGCATCGAAACCACAGGTGTCTTCGAATTTAGCCGGGTTGCGGTAGGTGCCGAACAGCCAGTCCCAGATGACCAGGTCGCCGTAATTGTGGCTGTGCTGCTGGTATTGGTGATGAACACGGTGCATTTCGGGGCGCTGAAAGAAGTAGCCCACCCACTGCGGCGTGCGGACGTTGGTATGATAGAAAAACTCACCTAGGGCCGTGCATAGCGTGTAAACGGCGCCGGCACCCGGACTCAAGCCCAACAAGGTATACACCAGCAAGCCACCTAGCAGAGAGTTTACAGTCATTTCCAAGGGGTGTTTGTAAAAGGAAGTGATAACCTCAATGCGCCGGGGGCTGTGATGAATCTGGTGAAAGTGCAGCCACAAAAAATCCTGGGTATGGCGCCAGCGGTGCCACCAGTAAAAGATAAAGGTTGCCAGCACGTAGGCCAGCAAGCCACCCGCTACCGGCCCTAGGTGCTTTGAAACGTGCAACACGGAGTACGCCGAAAACCACTTTTCCCAGGTGAGTCCGGCAACTACTACCACCAGCAACTGAGCTAGGTTTATGGCCAGCACCCGCAGCGGCCAGGTAGGAATGCGGGGCAGGGCCCAACCCGGAATCAGGCGCTCCAGAACAAAGCACCCGGCAAAGGCCGCGAAAATGATGAGGAGCAGAGGCGGTACATTCCAATGGGGCAGCGCCAGGCGCCAGGAAGTACTTTCGCTCAGGAGCAGAGCAAATAAGGAGGCTGTCATAAGAAGCAGGAAAGGGGGTTAAACCATGCTTCAAAAGTCCGCCTTCGTTTAGCTAAAGCACTTGATATATATCAAGAACGGCGGGCGCGCAGCCGGCTCAGGGTTTCGGGGGTTAGGCCCAGATGGGAGGCTAGTAATTTCAGGGGCACGCGCCGGAATATATCCGGGAACTGCGCCAGCAGCAGGTCATAGCGTTCCGCAGCTGTATACATGCGCAGGTGTAGGGCGCGCTGCTCACTGAGCACGTAATACTTTTCCGTGAGCACCCGGCCCACTAGGTTGAACTCCGGAAACCGCTGGTACAGGTCCTGTAGCTGCGTATAGCTCACCGACCAGAGCGTGCAATCAGTAAGCGTTTGTAGGTACTCGTGTGAGGGCTGCCGGGAAAAGAAGCTCAAAATAGAAATAACCATATCGCCTTCCTGCATAAACCAGGCGGTTACTTCTTTGCCTTCTTTCAGGTGATAGCCGCGCACGAGGCCCTGCTCCAGAAAGTAGAGCCGCTGGGCAACTTGTCCGGGCTGCAGTAGCAGGTGGCGCGCGGGCACGTGCTGCTGCTGCACCAGCTGGCGCAGCGCCGTTTCCAGCGGCTCAGAAAGCGGCTGTATGCTATGGCACAGGGCCAGAAAGGAATCCACGTAAGGAAGGTACGCAGCAAAAAGGAGCCACCCCAATGCAGGGGTGGCTCCTTGTTAAGTAAACCCGGGGCGGTTTGCCGGTAGCTGGGGCCTAGTAGGCCTTTGCTTGCCATTCGGTGAGGGCAATGCGCATGGAAGGAAGCTGGTTTTTAAATGCAGAATCTTCCTTGTCGCCGAGCTTGATGGCCTTGCGAGCGTACACAATGGCAGTGCCGAAATCCTGCTGCTGCGCCAGCAGGCGCGCTTTTATCCAGTTGTTGGTGGCCACATCCTGGAGCTTTATCGACTCATTGATGTAGGTAAGGGCGCGCTCCGGCTGGATGTTGTTTTGCACCAGGTAGTCGGCGGCCTGGGCCAGCAGTTGCCAGTCGTTGGGCTTCTGCTGCAGTACCTGTTCAATTCCGCTGATCACCTGCTTGTGCACCTCGGCCTCAATAGGCAACGAAAGCGTGCGCTTTTCCCAGGTCAGGTTCAGGTGGGCGCCGGTGGGCTTGATATCCGAAAACCAGTAAAACAGGCCTTCCTGAAACGGGGAAGTATCCGGAATGGCAGGCACGCGCACCACATCGTCCTTGGGGTCGTAGCCTTCGGCGCCCCAGTGGGTGGTTACGCGGTTGAGCACAATTTCCCAGTCTCGGTCTTGGTGCGGTATCACATATAAGGAGTACTGCCCAGCCGGAACCAGTTGGTTGCGCAGCAGCACCGGGGTAGAAAACGTGATAACCGTGTTTTCATTGGCCCCGGCCCGCCAAACCTGGTCGTAGGGTACCAGGCCGCCCCATACCGCCCGCCCACGCACCGCCGGCGAATGATAGTCGACGGTAACGGTGGTGAGGCCAAAGGTTTGGGAAACCAGCGCATGCGGGCTGGCCTGTGGTAAAGGCAGTTGCACCGGCCGCTCGCCGTTGGCGGGGGTAGCCGGGCTAGTACTTGGATCAGGGGTAGTAACAGCAGGAGCAGCAGCAGGAGTGGAAGCTGCCTCAGCCGACGGGGTCGACTGGGCACGTACCAGCGTAGAGCAACAAAACAGGCTAAGGCCGAGCCCCAGACGAAGAGTGGCTAACCGGATACGAGACATAAGTAAGAGCAAAAGGTGAGAGGAAAGCCAGCGCGGCACCGTATTTCAACGGAAAGGCTATCGAAACAATAGTGCCAAAACGGTGGTTGCACAGGAACAGAAAACGTAAAAGTCAGCTTTTGCTGTAAAATATTCGTGGAAATGTTTTCATCCTCCACGGCAGCCCGTACATTTGTCCAGCTTCAACAAGCCCCGTATGCCCTTCTCCGCGTTATTTCTGAGCCCCCTAAGCCTTCTGGCCGCCCCTGCAGCGGGCCGCCTGGCCGGGCCGCGCGCGAGCCAGCATCACCATCATCACGGGCACCATTCCTCTTTCTAGAGGAATGAACGCATCATATTGACCCCGTTGGGCGAACCGCACTAGGTTCCCCGGCCCCCGCAACCCGGTGGCCTTGCCAGTACATGGCCTTATCCAACGCCTGGGTCCTGCTCCCGCTATCCTTTGAACTCATCCCGGATTACGAGCAAGTACGCTGGCCATCAGCCACCACTCGCCTCCTGATTCTTACTTTTTTACCTCACGAATATGCTCCGTCTGGCCATCCAGAAGTCGGGCCGCTTAAGCGAAGATTCCCTGAACCTGATTCGGGAATGCGGCATTAGCTTCCTTACCTCCTCCTACAAGCTCAAAACCGAAGCCACCAACTTCCCGCTCGAAATCCTGTACCTGCGCGACGACGATATTCCGGGCTATGTGCAGGATGGTGTGGCGGACCTGGGCATTGTAGGGCAGAATGTGCTGGTGGAAGCTGGCCTGCCCCAACTGGAAATCGAAGGCCTTGGTTTCAGCAAATGCCGCTTGAGCCTGGCCGTACCGCGCGCCGCCGCTTATAGCTCCGTAGCGGATCTGCAGGGCAAAAGCATTGCCACTTCCTACCCCCAGATTTTGGGCGGCTACCTCTCGGAGCGCGGCGTACAGGCCCACCTGCACACCATCAGCGGTTCTGTGGAAATTGCCCCTAGCATTGGCCTTGCCGAAGCCATTTGTGATATTGTGAGCAGCGGCTCTACGCTGCTGGGCAACGGGCTGCGCGAGGTGGAAACGGTGTTTCGCTCAGAGGCCGTGCTGATTGCCAACCAAAATTTGTCGGCGGAGAAGAAGGAGTTGCTCGAGCAGCTCCAGTTCCGGATGCAGGCTGTGCGCCGGGCCCGCCGCAATAAGTACATTATTCTGAACGCGCCGGTGGCGGCCCTCGATGCCGTGAAAGCCCTGCTGCCCGGTATTAAGTCGCCCACCATTACGCCGCTTGCCGAAGAAGGCTGGGTGTCGGTGCAGTCTGTGGTGAACGAAGACGACTTCTGGCACATCACGGGCCAGCTGAAGGCCGTTGGGGCGGAAGGCATCCTGGTGCTGCCCATCGAGAAAATGATTTCATAGCATCGGAAGTCGTGGCCTAGCCGGCACCTTATATATAAGGAGTCGCCAGGCATACCTCGGATACTTTGTTTCCCTTTGATGTGCAAGGTTTACTAGCCCCACATCACCCATCAACCTAACGACTATGCAACTCTTTCAATATCCTGTTCAGTCAGAGTGGCCGGCCCTGCAGCAGCGCGCCGCCGCCCAGCAGGCCCACGATGTAGAGCAACGAGTTGAGCAGATTTTCGCGGATGTGCGGGCGCGCGGCGATGAAGCGCTGGTGGAATACGCCCAGCGCTTCGACGGGGCCGACCTGACATCTGGCTTGCGCGTAAGCCCCGAAGAGCTGGCGGCCGCTGCGGCGCAGGTTCCGGCCGCGTTGCAAACGGCCATCCGGCAGGCCCACGCCAATATTTTGCGTTTCCACAAAGCGCAGGTGCCCCAGGAAGAACGCGTAGAAACCATGCCGGGCGTACTGTGTTGGCGCCGGGCCGTGCCAGTGCAGCGCGTTGGATTGTACATTCCGGGCGGCAGCGCACCGTTGTTTAGCACCTTGCTGATGTTGGGAGTGCCGGCGCGCTTAGCGGGTTGCCCGGAAATTGTGCTGTGCACGCCGCCGCAGAAAGACGGCTCCGTTAATCCTATCATCCTGTTTACGGCCCAGCTACTAGGTATCTTTACCATCATAAAGGCCGGTGGGGCACAAGCCGTAGCCGCGCTTACCGGTGGAACTGCCTCTGTGCCCGGCGTTGATAAGATTTTTGGCCCCGGTAACCGCTACGTAACAGCTGCCAAGCAACTGGCCACGCGCTATGGGGTAGCCATTGACATGCCGGCTGGCCCCTCGGAAGTCTTGGTTATTGCTGATGACTCGGCAAACCCGGCGTTTGTAGCGGCCGATCTCCTGAGCCAGGCCGAGCACGGACCCGATTCGCAAGTGATTCTACTGTCTGACTCTCCTGCAATGCTTGAGGCCACGCAGGCCGAGGTGGCGCGTCAGCTCCGGGAATTGCCCCGGGCCGAGGTGGCGGCTCAAGCCTTGCTGGAAAGCCGCGCTATTCTGCTGCGCACGCCCGAGGAAATGCTATACTTCTCTAACCTGTACGCGCCAGAACACCTCATTCTGGCCGTGCGCAACCCGGAGCAGTTGGCCGAAGGCGTAACTAGCGCGGGCTCCGTGTTCCTAGGGCATCTGACCCCGGAAGCCGCCGGCGATTATGCTTCCGGCACCAACCACACGCTGCCTACCAATGGCTACGCCCGCAACTACAGCGGCGTCTCGCTCGATTCGTTTCTCAAGAAAATAACGTTCCAGCGTCTGACCGCCGAGGGACTGCTACAGGTAGGCCCCGTGGTGGAAACCATGGCCGAAGCGGAAGGCCTCCAAGCCCACGCTCGCGCCGTAACGCTGCGGCTGGAGTCGTTGGCCGGCCCAGAGTAGGTAGTACCAAATGCTAACAGCCGTCATCCAATGCTCTGGCCGTGGTTGACCTAAGACATACCATCATGTTCAATTTAGAAAGCTTGGTTCGGCCCAATATCCGGACCATGAAGCCCTACTCATCGGCCCGCGACGAATTTCAGGGCGAGGCGCACATCATGATCGACGCCAACGAAAACAGCTTGGGCAGCGCCGGCCCCGAGCGTTTCAACCGCTACCCCGACCCCTTGCAGCGGGCCGTGAAAGCGGAGTTGGCACCGTTGAAGGGGGTAGCCCCGGCCCAGATTTTCCTAGGCAACGGATCTGACGAAGCCATTGACCTGCTCGTGCGCCTAACCTGCACGCCCGGCCAAGACAGCATCCTGATTTTGCCGCCCACGTATGGCATGTATGAAGTGGCCGCCAACCTGAATGATGTGCGTATTGAGCGGTTACCACTAACTCCAGACTTTCAGCTCTCGGCAGAAACCGTAGCCGGCGTGGTGGCATCTGATGCTAAGCTCGTGTTTCTGTGCTCGCCCAACAACCCGACCGGCAACCTGCTGCGCCAGTCGGCCATCGAGGAAATTCTGCGTGGCTTCCGCGGTTTGGTGGTGGTAGATGAAGCCTATGCTGACTTTGCAGCGGCTCCTAGCTGGACGACCAGGTTGGCGGAGTTTCCGAACCTAGTGGTTCTCCAAACGTTTTCCAAAGCCTGGGGCCTGGCCGCGCTGCGCTTAGGCATGGCCTTCGCCTCGCCCGAGCTGATTGGCTACCTAAACAAGATCAAGCCTCCCTACAATATTTCAGATGCTACGCAGCGCCATGCGCTGGATGCCCTGCGCGATGCGCCCCGGTTTGAGCAGATGCGACAAGAGCTGCTGGCTAGCCGCGACGAGATGGCCCGGCAACTGCCCACCCTGGCTATCGTAGCGGAGGTGTTTCCTTCCGATGCCAACTTTCTGCTAGTTCGGTTCCACCCCGATGCTACGGCCGTGTATGAGTATCTGCTGGGCAAAGGAATTGTGGTTCGGAACCGGACTACTCAACCTGGTTGCGCTGGTACGCTCCGCCTGACGGTGGGCACTGCTTCCGAAAACGAGCAGCTGCTCCAGGCGCTGCGGGAGTTTAAGTAGCCAGCCGGCCTAGCGTGCCGGACTACGCACGCTGAATTAGCTGACCATATTAATTCATTCGACTTTCAGGCGCCTCGTAACGGGGGCGCTCTTACCTTATGAAAAAAGTTCTCTTCATTGACCGCGACGGGACTATCCTGATTGAGCCGCCCACGGATTTTCAGGTGGACGCACTCACGCGCGAAAAATTTCAGTTTGTCCCCGGCGCCATTACGGGCCTGGCCCGCATTGCCCGCGAGCTAGACTATGAGCTGGTCTTGGTCAGTAACCAGGATGGCCTGGGCACCGACAGTTTTCCGGAAGACACCTTCTGGCCCGCCCACACCATGATGCTGGACATCTTGCGCTCAGAAGGAGTGGAGTTTGTGCGCGAGCATATTGACCGGAGCTTCCCGCACGAGAACCTACCCAGCCGTAAGCCCGGCATCGGGATGCTGCAGCAGTACCTGGGCGACGGCAGCGGCTATGACTTGGCCAACTCCTTTGTTATCGGCGACCGATTGACCGATGTGGAGCTGGCGCAAAATTTGGGCTGCCAGTCAATCTTGATCCGGCCGGAAGGGGAGGATGAAGAACGGGCAGCGCTTATTACTACTAGCTGGGAAAAGATATACCAGTTTCTGCGGTTGCCCGCACGCACGGCCCTAGTACAACGCGACACCAACGAAACCAAGATCAGCATTGAGTTGAACCTTGATGGCAACGGCCGCCCCCAGATGCACACCGGTTTGGGCTTTTTCGACCACATGCTCGATCAGCTCAGCAAGCATTCCGGCGTCGATATGAAAATCACGGTGCAAGGTGATCTGCATATTGACGAGCATCACACCATCGAGGACACAGCCATTGCCCTGGGCGAAGCCTTCACGCAGGCTCTCGGCGACAAGCGTGGCCTGGCTCGCTACGGTTTCTTGTTGCCCATGGACGACGTGCTGGCCCAAGCCGCCATCGACTTTTCCGGCCGCCCCTGGATGGTGTGGGAGGCTGAGTTTAAGCGCGAGAAAATAGGGGATATGCCTACTGAAATGTTTTACCATTTCTTTAAAAGCTTCTCTGATGCGGCCCGCTGCAACCTCAACATTAAGGCGGAAGGGCAGAACGAACATCATAAGATTGAGGCCATCTTTAAAGCAGTAGCCAAGTCAATCAAGATGGCCTTGGTGCGTGATGCCGGCCGGATGGAGATACCAAGCACTAAGGGTATTTTGTAGATTATCCATATGTTTAAACAAATGGATAATCTACTGATCTAGCTCACATTGCCTTTTAAACAGTGAGTAGTTGCGCCCACACGTTTACTAGGCCTAGCACTGCCTCCAGCAGGCGATATGGAATAGCAAAGTGGTTATCCATTTGTTTACAACAATTGGATATATCAAATCTTAACCTCTGAATTCTCAAATGGAAATAGCCATTATTGATTACAAGGGCGGCAATGTACAGTCGGTGCTGTTTGCGCTGGAGCGCCTGGGGGTGCAAGCCACGCTGACCTCTGACCCCGAGGTAATCAAGCGCTCTGATAAGGTACTGTTCCCCGGTGAAGGGGAGGCTGCCTCGGCTATGCGGGAGCTACGGGCCCAGAACCTGGACCAGCTCCTGCCAACCCTCACGCAACCCTTCCTGGGTATTTGCCTGGGCATGCAGTTACTTGGTCGGCATACCGAAGAAGGTGGCGGCACCGACCTGCTCGGGATACTGCCCTTTGATGTAGTACGTTTCCCAAAGGCACCCGAGTACAAAGTGCCGCACATGGGCTGGAACAATTTGCAAGCGCTACGCTCGCCGCTGTTCGAAGGCCTGCAACCCGCCCAGGGCTATGTGTACTTCGTGCACAGCTACTATGCACCGGTTGGGGAATATACCATTGCCCAGGCTGAATACCCCGCGCCCTTTAGCGCCGCCGTTCAGCACCAAAACTTTTATGCGGTACAATTCCACACCGAGAAAAGCGGTCCGGTGGGTACCCGTATTCTGGAAAACTTTCTGAAGCTCTAGGCTTCCGAAGCAGCTACGGCCTAGTGGGGCCTAGCACATCCCTCGTCTGGTTTTACCAATTTTTTTTCAGCCTCCCTTACCCATGGAAATTATTCCCGCCATTGACCTGATTAATGGCCAGTGCGTGCGCCTCACCGAAGGCGACTTTGCCCAGCAAACCACTTATGACGCCGACCCGCTGGCCGTGGCGCAGCGCTTCGAGCAACATGGCGTAAAGCGGCTGCACCTCGTGGACCTGGATGGGGCTAGGGCCAAGCAACCCGTGAACCTGCCGGTGCTGGAGCGCATTGCCCGCCATACCAACTTGGTCATTGACTTTGGGGGCGGCCTGCAAAGTGAAGAAGCCGTGCGGCAGGCCTTTGATGCGGGAGCGCGCCAGATTACGGCCGGCAGCATTGCCGTGCGTGAGCCGGAATTGGTGGCGGGGTGGCTGCAGGCCTTCGGGGCCGAGCGCATTATTGTGGGTGCCGATTCCCACACTCAACGGGGAGCTACGGCTGGCTAAACCGCCGTTGCCTACCTGGTCGGTGGCGGCACTACAGCACCTAACCGGCCTTACTGAAAATCTGGGGTTACTACGGGTTCCGGCGGCGTTGGCTGCAAGTCTGCTGGTGTTCTTCTTTTGGGGCCTGGCCCGGGAGCTTACCCGTAATCGGCCTGAGGAGGCGCAAAGCCCTGGCCGAACCGCCTGGTTTGGGGCCCTAGTGCTAGCTAGTAGTCTTTTGGTTATTACGGTGGGCCGGGAAGGGCAGTGGGATATTTTTGCCACCAGTTTTATGGTGGGGGCTCTATGGCTCTTGGTTAAAGGCTGGCAGCAACCTGTAAATGGCCTGTTGCCACTGCTAGGGGCCGGCGTGCTGGCTGGGCTTTCTATTCTGAGCAAAGGCCCGGTGGCCGTGTATGCGGTGTTGTTTCCTTTTCTGCTAGGCTATCTGATTGGGCAGCCTGATCACCGTCGATTAGTTGCCCACCAACGCAGAAACACTGCTCTGGCGGTGGCTGTAGCTTTGGTGGTGGGGTTTGCCTGGCCGTTCTACATTTGGCTGCACGTGGCTCCGGCCGCTTTGCACGTGGCCCAAACCGAAATAAATTCCTGGAGCGAACGGCACGTCAAGCCACTCTGGTATTACTGGTCTTTCTTTGCCTTTACCGGGTTGTGGACCCTGGTGTGCCTAGCGTCGCTGGTGGTGCCTTATGCTCGCCGCCGAGCCAGCCGTTTTATTCCGTATGGGGTGGCGCTGGGGTGGCTGGTAGCTGGGTTAGTACTGCTGAGTCTGGTTCCTGAAAAGAAAGAGCGGTACATGCTTCCCCTGATGCCGGCCTTGGCTTTTCTCATTAGTGGCCTGCTTCGGTACTGGGAAAATCGCCCGCTGTCTCCCAACGACCGGCGGATTGTTCTAGCCTGGGGTAGCTTACTGGTGGTATTATTGGCGGGGCTGCCGGTGGCGTTGGCTATGGTCCATCTGCCGGGGCTTGAAGCCGGTTCTGTTCGTTTTGCGCTGGCCGTCGGTCTGTTCGGTCTCTTGGCCATCTGGGTAGTAGGGCGGGGGCTTCGCCGTCAGCAGCCGGTTGTGCTTGTGGCGGCTACATTGAGCGCTACGGCAGCTATACTGCTGCTATTAATGCCCATATATCCCATCTGGGAGGCGCGTAAAGATTATCCTGGCCTCCGCCACATGCGGGACGTTCGGAACCAACCAGCCCTTGCGCGCTTAGAATGGCGTAGTCTCGATGACTTACACGTCAAGCAGATATGGCTGGCTGGTCGTCCTATTCCTAGGTGGAAGCCTGATTTGGCATCTCTTGCTTCCCTGAGTGCTCCGGTGGTAGTATTTTCTCCGGGGCCCATTCAAGAACGGTTTCCACTAGGGTGGCAGCAGGTTGCAACCTTCACCCCGCTTGATACTTTCTATTTAGGTCGAGAAAAGGATTCGGGTTCTTGGTTCGTGTCACGGATAGATCCAATTAGAGGCAAATCAATAAAGCAATTAATCGCCAGGTAGTTAGAGGGCCTTTAGCTATTATCATATTTAACATAATAAGTAAACAACGGTGCATGTGGTGTTATCATACGATAGCCCCTGCCAATGAGACTCCGATTGCTCGAGGCTCGCTGGCAGGGGCTAACTGTATTTTATCTGAACGGTAAATAGGTGCTTACCTACTGAGTTGACGTTTTATCTTCTCCAATAAGATGTTCACAATAGCCAAGTCATCTAGGTCCTGAACTAACAGCTGTGTATCTATGCCGGGCCCATTAATCTGGATACTGTAGCTGGCTGTAGTAGCGGTAGCTGCAGGCGCACTATTGTAGACAGGGGAAGCAGCTACCGGCGGTGCCACGGCCGCGACGGCTGGAGTTTCCTTAGTGGGAAGGGGTGGTACAAGTGGAGCCGGTTCGCTAGGACTGGAGTGTGACGGTACAAAGACAGCCTCAGGGCCCGCCTTAGACGGCAGCCCAGTAGAAGCATGTGTAGGCTCTGCCTCTTCCAGATCGTCCGTATCGAGGCCGAATAAGCTTGATACAGCATCTGCTGCCCGCCCACCGGGTACAAGAGGTGTTGTAGAACTTATACTCTCATTAGGGCGCGTAGGTAGGGGCATAGGAGCAACGCCAGCAGATGCTATAGGGGCACTACTGGCACCTGCAGAAGCTGCCGCACCTGGCTGAAACATATTCAGGGGCATATCTGTGCTGGCTAGCTCACGCCGGGGTATCTGGGCCGCTAGTTGGTCAATATCAGCTATCACGTTGCGTTCATCAA
This sequence comes from Hymenobacter seoulensis, assembly GCF_054780535.1. Classification (NCBI taxonomy): domain Bacteria; kingdom Pseudomonadati; phylum Bacteroidota; class Cytophagia; order Cytophagales; family Hymenobacteraceae; genus Hymenobacter; species Hymenobacter seoulensis. The sequence continues at coordinate 258,456 of NZ_BAAGWD010000001.1, read as the reverse complement.
TGATGTCCGCCATACGGGCCCCATCCACGAAAGCCTTGGCAACACTCTGTGCATTGATTTCCTCCACACCAAACTCCCGAATCAGCATCACATCGAACATGTGAACTGGCAGCTCACGGTTGCGAAACTTTCTGCATATCTGGGTAAACAAGGGGGGATGAAGAAATGCCTCGCGATGGTAGATCTTTTCTTCCTGTTTATCATAGGCATGTTTAATGCGTCTGAACAGGTTTGTGGTGGTCAGGAACTCCCGCTTACTGGTAAGCAGCCCGAACTTGACGGCAGAGCCAATAATAGCTTTGAATGAACCACTAACCTTACGATTAAGCTTGCGAGCTGCGGTTTCAATGGCACACTTGCCTCCAGTATCATCTACTACTTCAGCTACTTCCCAAGCGCTTAGGTAAGAAGTACGGGGGTAGTCAATTGTCTTTGGCATAAAAGGAATTGAAGTATATGGTATACAAAGATAGTAAGGGTATTACAAAAATAAGTAGTATAAAGTATATATAAGTAGTATAAAGTATAAATTGGTATTACCTTTTATTACTTTTTATGCTATTTAATACTTATATAACCTTATTATCCTTAGCATTATCAATTTTTCAATCACCTATTTATTAATAATACCTTCTATCATAGGGGCGTCGGGGGGTGGTAGGTGACTATAATGCAGTCTAAATCCCCCAATTGGCTCGTGCTAGCACACTTCTTAGCCTTTCTTGCTAAGAAAGGCCTCGTGTTCATTGATTGTCTTATACAGGCTTATATCTAACATATAGCCCTGTCTAACATATAGCCCTGGCTTATCAGCAGATTATATTTTGATTCATCTGAGATTCATCTGATCAGTTACCTGCAATTGCTTAACGGGCCAAAAGGAGGGAAGCAACCCTTGCTATAACATCACACTATGTAACATAAGCTGCCAGAGACACTTCAGCTTTAAAAATAACCTGATGGTGCATACTAGTTGCATCAAATCCTTAGTTTATGGGACAGTTCTGTTTACACATACCTAATATCTTTTCACATCAGCTCTTACAAGCTTCAAGGAAAAATCAATCAGATAAGTCAACTGACGCAACACCCTGACGTTTCTGGAACTGGAGAAACAGAAAGCGCTTACCTGATATTGATTGATTACGTGGTGCGATTAAGCGAGCCGCCTGATTTTAGCCCAAGCGTTGTGGTGGGTAGCCGAAGAAGCTTTGGTAGCCTGAACGTTTGACAAAGTCTATTGAATGCTCTTTGCCCGTTCAAGACGAAAGGATTCTCTAACCTCCTAGATACCCCACAACACGACACGTTACTTTACTTAGACTCGACAGACACCGAACTATACTATAGGTGCGTGTGCGGCCTTCCATTTCTATTATCCGTTTGTCTTATAATTTATATTATGTTAAGTAGAGTTTTGTAAACATAGCCCAGACCTTTATTGTGCCTGGGCTATGCTATTATCTTACTCCCCTTCTTTAAATAAAGAAGCTAGTTCTACTACTTTTTCAGCGACTCAAGCTTTGCTGACATCTTTTCTGAATCCGCGGTGCGGCCAACTCGCAAGTACACCTTCTGCAAAGACGAGATAGTTGCCCGATCATCTGGCTGGGCTTGTAGTGCTTTCTCGAAGTAAGGCAACGCCTCCTGGAAATACTTCTTGCCATCAGCCTCGAACTTCTTGCCCGACTTCTGGTATTCGGCCAGGCTCATCTTGCTAGCCCGTGTGTACAAGTCAGCTGCCTTGTTGTAGTTGTATACGCCTAGGTTGAAGTTGGCATCAAAGTTCGCCGGATCTACTTCTACTGCTTTCTTGTACGCCTCAAGTGCCTTGGCCGGCTGCTTGTCCTGATCCAGAATCGAACCTTTAACAGCGTACAGGTTTGAGTTGGTGGGGTCAGCTGCAATAGCACGGTCAATCTTTTCCAGCGCTTCTTTGCCACGGCCTGAGCTAATATACATGTTCAGCTCTTCCAGCATAAAGCCTTTGTTGTTCGGATATGCGGCCAGCGCATCCTGCAACACTTTCATAGCCGCAGCATCGTCTTTTTCCTGACGAGCCATTTGCAGCAGACGACCATAAATCTGGGGCGACTTATAGCCTATGCCCTGAAGCTTGCTATACATCTCCTTGGCACCGGCGAAATCCTGCTTAGCCTCTGCAGCATACGCTGCATACAGATACGCCGTGGTGTCCTGTGGACGAATTTGCTGAGCCATTTTGTATGACTCAATGGCTTTGTCAAAGTCCTTACCGTTGTAGTTTTCCACACCGGCGTTCAGGGCTAGGCCATACAAGCCGTCCAACTTCTGGGTAGCCAACTTGCCATACTCGCCGTCTTTGCCGTCCAGTGACAACGCTTTAGAGTACGACTCGAAGGCTGTTTTGGTGCCTTCGCCAGCCGACAGGCTCTTGCCATAAATGGGGCTAGCAACCATGCCCTCATAGATTTCGCCGCGGGTATACCAGGTCTTGGCTTTGCCCTGCGTTTTCTCGTGCACAATGGCCTTGTCAATTTCTGTACGGGCCTTATCCAGCGTTCCTTGCTTTTGAAACAGAATGGCGTTGGTTACGGCTGAGTTCTGAGCCGACGCAGTGTGGAGCGCGGCGGCAGCTACTAGTGTCAAAATGGTCTTCTTCATGGGAGTTTTGCTGAAGATCATGCGTAAAGTGAAAGGAATTCCAACACAAACGGCAGAACTCTCAGTTGAGTTCTGCCGTCGCAAGTTAATTAGCGCTGATGGAATCCGGTGCCGTTAGGTCGCTTACGTCTGCATCTACTGCAGCGGCGCCTTCCACATCCGGGCTTCCGGTGGTCTCTAGGCCGTCTACCGGCTCAAGCTCCGAATCGATTACTTTTTCTTCCGCAGCCACCTTCGCTACCGATGAAATTTCGTCGCCATTGCTGATTTTCAGCAGTCGAACACCCTGAGTAGCCCGGCCAATGCTGCGCAGATCACTCATGCGCAGGCGAATCGTGATACCCGACTTATTGATAATCATCAGGTCGTCGGAATCGTTTACGGCCTTGATGCTTACCAGTTGGCCGGTTTTTTCGGTCAGCTTCATAGCCCGAACCCCTTTACCACCACGGTTGGTGATGCGGTATTCTTCCAAGGGGCTGCGCTTGCCGTAGCCATTCTCCGACACTACCAGCAGTTCGTCCTGGCTATCCTTATCAATGCAGACCATGCCAACAACCCGGTCGTTGCCTTCCTCGGCTAGCGTGATACCACGTACCCCGGCGGCCGTGCGGCCCATGGAACGCACTTTCTCTTCGGGAAAACGAACGGCTCGGCCCGAACGCAGGGCTAGTACCACCTCCGAGTTGCCATTCAGCAACTGCACGTCCAGCAGACGGTCGCCCTCGTTGATGGTAATAGCGTTGATACCGGCGGTACGAGGACGCGAATACGCTTCCAGCGGCGTTTTCTTCACCGTGCCCTGCTCGGTGCAGAACATCAGGAACGTATTGTCGAGGTAGTCTGGGTCGCGCAGGCCGCGCACGTTGAGTACGGAACGCACTTTGTCTTCGCGCGGAATCTCAATCAGGTTCTGGATGGGGCGGCCTTTGGTTGCCTTCCCTCCTTCTGGCACTTCGTACACTTTCAGCCAGAACACGCGGCCTAGTTCCGTGAAGAACAGCAAGTACTCGTGGGTAGTGGCCACAAACAGGTGCTCCGTGAAGTCATCCTGTTTAGAGGTAGCACCGCGGGCACCAACTCCTCCCCGACCTTGCGCCCGGTATTCGTCGAGGGCCGTACGCTTGATATAGCCTTCGCGGGAGATGGTAATCACCATGCTCTCATCGGCAATCATGTCCTCCATCGAGAAGTCGCCACCGGCGTACTCAATGGCGGTGCGGCGGGCATCGCCGTAGCGCTCCTTGATTTCGAGCAACTCATTGCGAATAATGTCGCGCTGCATCTCATCCGAAGCCAGAACAGCCTTCAGGTGGTCGATGAGGGCCATCAGCTCGTTGTATTCGGCCACAATCTTGTCGCGCTCCAGGCCGGTGAGGCGCTGCAGACGCATATCCAGAATAGCACGGGCCTGTACCTCACTCAGCGAGAAACGCTCGATAAGCTGTTGACGGGCTACCTCACCATCGCGCGAGCCGCGAATCAGAGCAATTACCTCATCCAGGTGGTCCAGTGCAATCAGCAGACCCTCCAGGATGTGGGCCCGCTTCTGGGCTTCCGCCAGCTCGTAGCGGGTCCGACGGATTACTACGTCGGCGCGGTGGTCTACGAAGTGATGAATGAGGTCCTTCAGGTTCAGGGTCATCGGACGACCTTTCACCAAGGCCACATTGTTCACCCCGAAGGAAGACTGCAGCTGGGTATACTTATACAGGTTGTTGAGCACAACCGTCGGCATGGCATCCCGCTTCAGGTCATATACCACGCGCATACCGTCACGGTCCGACTCGTCGCGCAAGTCGGCAATGCCTTCAATCTTCTTTTCGTTGATGAGGGCCGCCGTCTTTTCAATCATGTTCGCCTTATTCACCATGTAGGGAATTTCGGTTATCACGATTTGCTCCTTGCCGGTGGGCGTGGTTTCGAAGTGGGCTTTGGCGCGCATTACTACGCGGCCACGGCCGGTTTCGAAAGCTTGTTTTACTCCTTCGTAGCCATAGATGATACCTCCCGTGGGGAAGTCAGGAGCGGTAACGTGCTCCATCAGCTCGGCAATGGTAATATCGGGGTTGGCTAGGTAGGCAATGATGCCGTCAACTACCTCCGTGAGGTTGTGCGGCGCCATGTTGGTAGCCATACCCACGGCAATACCGGTGGTTCCGTTTACCAGCAGGTTCGGGAACTTGGCCGGCATGACTGATGGCTCCTCCAGGGAGTCATCGAAGTTAGGCTGGAAGTCAACGGTGTCCTTGTCCAGGTCGCCGAGCATTTCATCGGCCAGGCGCTTGAGGCGAGCCTCGGTGTAACGCATAGCTGCCGGCGAGTCGCCGTCGATGCTACCGAAGTTACCTTGGCCATCTACGAGGGGGTAGCGCAGGCTCCAGTCCTGGGCCATGCGCACCATGGTATCGTATACCGAGGAGTCGCCGTGGGGGTGATACTTACCGAGCACCTCCCCCACAATACGGGCGCTCTTTTTATAGGATTTGTTGTAGGATACGCCCAGCTCCGACATGCCGTAGAGCACGCGCCGGTGCACGGGTTTCAAACCGTCGCGCACATCGGGCAGAGCCCGGGAGATGATAACCGACATCGAATAGTCGATGTAGGCCCCACGCATCTCATCTTCAATGTTTATCGGAATGATCTTTTCGCCTTCCGCCATAGGGAGAATGTAGTCGGTCCGAAAGGTTCTATTAGAGGAGCTTTCGGACCCGTGAGAGTGAACTTGTTTAAGCTTGCAAGATACGCAAAAAATGCCGTTTTACCTAGCCAGAAACCCGATTCAAGGGTTACTTCAGGGTCTTGCTCCTGTCGTTCTGATGCTTGCCTGAACCCTGCTTGTGCACCTTGATTTTTTCGCCGATAGCGGGGTTCTGTTTCTTAAACCAGGGCTGCCCCCGGTACTTGGTACCATTGTGCAGATGCACCTTACGCGTGTGGCAGGAAGCCATCGGGCAGGTACGACAGGAAGCGGCTAGCACGAGCACCAGCAATGGCACCAGAAAGCGGAAAAACGGGAGGAGAAAACGCATGGGGTAAAGATAGGAATAGGAATTACTCCTGGGGCACATCCTGCCCATCCCACTCGCGCAAAAACTGCGTCAGGAACAGCTCCATAAAGGCATGGCGCTCCTCCGCCACCCGCAGCGCGGCGGGAGTATTCAGCCGCTCCAGCAGGTGCAGCAACTTCTCGTAGAAGTGGTTAATGGTGGGCGCCGTGTTTTGCTTGTAACTCTCAAAGGAAGCGTGCTGCAGGGGCGGCACAGTAGGGTCGTGCAGGGGGCGGCCCTTGTGTCCGCCATAGGCAAAGGCCCTGGCTACCCCAATGGCCCCAATGGCATCGAGCCGGTCGGCGTCCTGCACAAGCTCGCCCTCCAGGGTACTCATGGGAGTAGCTACGCCCAGGCCCTTAAAGCTGATTTCGCGGATAATGGCCTCCACGCGCTGAATAACTTCCTCCGGTGCTTGCTGGCTCTCCAGCCACTGCCGGGCGGCGAGCGGCCCGGCTTCTTCATCGCCACCGTGAAATTTCCAGTCGGCTACGTCATGCAGCAAGGCGCCCAGTTCCGTCACGAGCAGATCGGCTTGCGGGGTTTGCAGGGCTAGGGAACGAGCCACCTGCCACACCCGGCGGATATGCTCCCAATCGTGGCCGGAGCCTTCATGCAGGAATTTTTCGCGGATAAACTCCGCCGTGGCGGTAATAAGCAGGTCGGCAGCAACAGCAGTGGACATAGAAAAGCAGCTAAATACAGCCCCAAAAGTAAGTTGAAAATACAGGCCTACTAGGCCTTCGACGGGCTTAACCCTCCAGCGGCCGCAGAAACTCGGGTGGCACTTGGTCCGTCAGCCACACGCCGTTGCCTGACTTATAGAACACGGCCCCGGTGGCGTGTAGCCCCGCCGCATCTAGTACCAGCACCACGGGTGCTCCTCGCCTACTGCCTACCCGCTGGGCCGTGGCTACATCCGGAGATAAATGCACATGGTGGCGCTTCATTTTCAGCAGGCCTTGGGCCCATATGGCAGGTAGCGCCGAGGCCACAGTGCCGTGGTAGAGCACCGCCGGCGGCTCCTGCGGCTGCAACTCCAGATCAATCTCCTGGCTGTGGCCTTGTTGGGCCCGAATGCGAGTACCGGTTTCGTCAAAAGCAAACCGTTGCTTGTCGTTGGTGCGTACCACTTCCTCTAGTAGTTCCTGCGTTAGGAGCGGTCCAGTTCTTCTGTTGCTATTGGCGCCGGCCAGCAAATCAGCTACAGCCACCCATCCGCCGGAGTCTAATGTGAGGCCCAGCGCCTCGGGCGTATGCCGCAGATGCAGGCTCAGGAATTTGCTTAGCTGTACTCGTTCTTTATCGGTCATGTGAAACCTACTTATGGCCTGCTAAGGCAGGGTTTGGGGGAAATAAGAGGCTAGTAAGATAGGGCTCTGCTCCTACCTCACTGAATCATTTCATCGGGTTGTGTAGTTACTACGTATATTGCCTTCAAATGACGAGTAAAAAACACGCAAATGACAGTCGTTCGTAAAACTTCGGTGGCCAACATGGTGGACCTGATGGGCGGGCCGGCCGTAATTCCGCAGCTGGTGCGCAATGAAATGGATTTGCTGGCCGTCGCCATCAAGGGCATTTCGGTGCAGGCGGTGCGGGCGTTGCAACGGCATCTGGGCTTCTCTAATAAGGAAATGAGCGCCGTGCTGGGTATTTCAGAAAGCACCCTGGCTCGGCGCGAGCAAACCCAAAAGCCCCTGACTCTGGATGAGGGCGAAAAAGCCATTCAGCTCTCGGCGGTGCTGGTGAAGGGCATGGAGGTGTTTGAAGACGAAGAAGACCTGCATTTCTGGCTGAATTCGCCTATTCCGGCCCTTGGAGGGCAAAAACCCAAAAACCTGCTGCACTCCGTTATTGGCCGCGACCAGGTGCAGGATGTGCTGGGCCGCATTCAGCACGGTCATTTTTCGTAAGCTTTCCTGAGTACCGCCCGCGCCCAATCCGCTACGCCAGATTGGGCGCGGGCAGTGTATTTATCTTGATCTGATGCTCGTATATCGGCTCGGCAAAGCGCCCTACATTTCCGATACCTCCGGCCAGGGCGGACTCTACTACGGCGGGCGCTGGCACAACATTGGCTCCCAGATTCTCTACACCGCCGAACATCTGTCGTTAGCCAAGCTGGAGGTGCTGGCCAACTCGCCGGTGCTGCCCCGCAACTACTTTGCCCTCACGCTGGAGCTGCCCGACGCTACCCCATATCTACAGATAAACCCCTCTGATCTGCCCGTTAACTGGCAGCAGGTTCCTTACCCTTCGGAGCTGGCCGAAATCGGGCGGGCCTGGCTGGAAGAAGGCCGGTACTGGCTGATGCGCGTGCCCTCGGCCCATGCTCCCTCCGAGTGGAACTACCTGTTCAATCCGCTCCACCCCGACCACGCCCAGCTCCGGATCATAAGCCTGGAGCCCCATCCATTTGATGCCCGTTTGAAACAGGCAGGACCCTAGACCGCACACTTTACAGCAGTTAATTGCCTAGTAATCATAATTTTTGCGTAAATTATTCTACGCTTATTCATTGTCTGTCTTCGCGTTTTTCTATGCCGTAACCCATACTATCCGCTTTCCCGTCACTTCTTACCCCCACTCCCCCGATGGCCAGGTTAAGAAGCACCGTGCGGTCTGCCATTTTTGCTTTGCTGCTCCTCGCTGGCTGCGCCTTGTCGTTGGATGGGTATTCCAACAACAAGGGCGAGGACTCGTCGACGTCTCCAAGTAAGCCAACAGGCCCTCCTGCCCTGGCCCAAGCATCTTTGCGTGCCTTGCTGGCCCCGGCCCGGTATCAGCCCGAAGCTACTTACCAGCAACTAGGTCTTCGGTATGGGCAAGCCGTGAACGTGTTTTATGCCGAGCACGATTTCACTGCCCGCTGGATTCAGGAAGCAGGCTGGAACCAGGAGGCTATGCGGGCACTGGCCCTGCTGGGGCGAGCCGCCGAAGTGGGCCTTCCGCGCAGCCGCTACGCCTGGGACCAGCTCCTCACCTTGCCCGACTCCTTGCGGCTGGCGCCCTCGGCTAAGCTGCGCAACCAGCAACTGGCCCGTTTTGAGCTGCGGCTAACCGATGCGCTGCTGCGCTATAGCAGCCACCTGCGGCAAGGCTACCTCCAGCCCCATTCGCTTACCCCCGCGGTTCAGCCCGATTCCCTGGTGGCTCGGCAGGCCGCCAACGCGCTGCACGAGGCGCTGCTCACTCCCGATTTTGAAGCTATGCTGTTGCGTGCTCAGCCCGCGTCTCGCCGCTACCGGCTGCTGCAAACAAGCTGGACCAAAGCTTTACGTACTTCCCCCACCGACTCGGCTCGCCTGATGCAGGATACCGTGGCGGGATTCCGGCAAGTGGCGCTTAACCTGGAACGCCTGCGCTGGGAAGCACCCATCGACTCGGAATACATTATGGTAAATATTCCGGCCTACCGCCTCCAGGTGATGCGCCACGAGCAGGTAGTGCAAACGCATAAGGTAATTGTGGGGGAGCCTGAGTGGCCCACACCGCTGGTTAGCAGCCGCTTGCTGGTGTTTGTGACGGCACCAGAATGGCGCGTGCCCTACAGCATTGCGGTGCGGGAGTTTCTGCCGGAGCTCCAGCGTGACCCCAGCTACCTCTACGACAACCACTACCGCCTCTACGATGGCCGCAACCGCCTTATCAATCCGTGGCGGGTAAACTGGCAGAAAATGACGCCGGAGAAGTTCTCCTACGCCATTCGCCAACGAGCAGGCTCGTTCAATGCCTTGGGCAACGTGGTGTTCTATTTTCCCAACGAACATTCCGTATTTCTGCACGATACGCCGGCGCGCACGGCATTTACTAGGGCCGATAGGGCGCTAAGCCACGGCTGTGTGCGAGTAGAAAACCCCGTAAAGCTGGCAGAGTACCTGTTGCGCCGCGAAGGCCGCCTTCCCGACCTGGCCACCATGCACGCCAGCATCCGAAACCGCGAGAAGCACCGGTTTGACCTGCAACGCCCGCTGCGCATTTACCTGCGCTACTACACCTGCGAAACCGACAACGGCCGCCTAAACTTCCTGCCCGATATATATAACCTTGATGCCCCCCTGGCCGCGGCCCTGTTCGAGCAATAAACGCAGCTGGATAACCTCTGCTAAACCAATACTTAATTTAATTTTCAGGTGGTTATTTATAAAATAAGCATACGACCAGTTAACCCATTTTTGATTATCAGCCAGCGAATTAATTGATTATAGTTCCTGAGTAAGTAAAAATATTTTAACTGCCCTAAATCCGATGAGGAGTTAGGGGGCGTAAGTGCCGGCAAATAGTTTCATTGCTCACCTAGCCTCCCTTACTTCATCCATGAAAAAGTCCCTGCTTTCCCTCGCCTTCGTTGCCGTATTCGGCGCGGCTTCTGCTACTTCTGCTTCGGCCCAGGCCATGCTCACGGCTGGTACGGTATCCGTTGGCGGCGAGGCAATGTACCCCAACAAAAACATTGTTGAAAACGCGGTGAAGTCGAAAGACCACACTACCCTGGTAGCCGCCGTAAAGGCCGCTGGTCTGGTAGAAACGCTGCAAGGCAAAGGCCCTTTCACCGTGTTTGCCCCTACCAATGCCGCCTTTAACGCACTACCTGCCGGTACTGTGGAAACCCTGGTGAAGCCCGAGAACAAAGCCACGCTCACCAAAATCCTGACCTACCACGTGGTAGCCGGCAACATGACTGCCGAGAAGATTATGGCCGCCATTAAGGCCGGCAAAGGCACCGCTACCCTGAAGACGGTGAGCGGCGGCACGCTGAAGGCAATGATGAACGGCCCGAAAAACGTAGTGCTGCAAGATGAGAAAGGTGGTATTTCTACTATCTCAACGTATGATGTAACGCAAAGCAATGGTGTAATTCACGTAATTGACAGCGTATTGATGCCTTAATCGGCTGAGATAATTAGTATTATACTTAAAAAAGCACCGTTGGCTTATTTAGCTGACGGTGTTTTTTATGTTAATGGGTGAATTATTTTTTTAGTTTACATAATTAGTTGACAGACATTTTGCCGGGTTACTGGTTGTAGCATTTCACTACCCCCAACAAGCCAGCAATGCCCCACTTTACTGCCGCCGATGTAGCCAACCTGGAAAAGGTGTACCGCCTGAATTTGATCAACGCCGTCACGGGCTTTAAGTCGGCAAATCTGCTAGGCACCTACAATGCGGAAGGGCAAACCAATCTGGCTATTATTAGCTCGGTGGTGCACCTGGGGTCGAATCCGGCGCTACTCGGGCTGGTGATGCGGCCGCCATCGGTACCGCGTCACTCCTACGACAACATTCGAGCGACTGGCTACTATACCCTCAACCATGTGCACGCGGGCATCATGAAGCAGGCCCACCTGACCTCGGCCAATTTTGCGCGCGAGGTATCAGAATTTGAGGCCTGCGGCCTTACCCCGGCCTACCACGATGGATTTCTGGCTCCGTACGTGCAGGAAAGCAAGCTACGGCTGGGCCTGAAGCTGGTACAGGAAGTACCCATTGAAGTGAACGGGACGGTGTTGTTTATCGGCAGCGTAGAGCACTTGTACCTGCCCGAAGGGGTAGTGCGCACCGATGGCTCCCTGGATCTGGCTGGGGCCGAAACCGTTTGTCTTAGCGGCCTTGATACGTATTATACGGCCACGCCAGTAGGGCGCTACGGTTATGCCCGGCCCAATCAGCCCTTGCCGGAGCTGCCCCTAACCGAGTAGTTTTCAGCTTTGCAGATACAGGTGAAAGGTGGTACCGGTGTTGGTTTCGCTTTCCACCTCAATGCGGCCGCCTTGCGCCTGCACCAGCCGATTCACCAGAAACAAGCCCACGCCCGTACCTTCGCCGGCCTGCGGATGAAACCGCCGAAACAGCTGGAATAGCTCCTTACCGTATCGCTCTAGGTCAAGCCCCAAACCATTATCCTGAATACTTAGCACGGGCTGCCCATGTACTAGGCCCGAGCATACCTGAAGCCGCAATGCCCGCTCCGGATGCCGGTATTTCAGGGCGTTGCTGATCAGATTGAGCAGAATGGTGCGCAGGTTGCTCCGGATATACGATACCTCGGGCAATGCCTCAAAATGGGTGGTTACGTTGGCTTGGGCAGCTAGCAACTCAGGACGTAACGACTGCAGCACCTCGGTAGTGAGGCTAGCCAGGTCTACCCGCTCGGTGTGCTGGTCGCTGGGCAGGCGGCCTTCCTGCACAACGGCGGCCAAATCGGTAATAGTGGTGGTGATGCTGCGCAAGGAGTCATCTACTAGCCGCAGCAGCAGCTCTTCTTCGGGGTCATCAAACTTAGCCGAGCGGCGCAGCTCCTCAAACAACCCACGCAGGTTATGAATGGGCTGGCGCAAATCATGCGAGGCCGCGTACACAAAGTTATCCAGGTCGGCGTTGGTGCGAGCTAATTGCTGGTTGGTGGTATCCAGCTTCTGGTTATGCGCTTGTATTTCCTCATTAGCCGCCTGTAGCTGCCCATTGGCGTGCTGAATCTGCTGGCGGGTTTCGGTTAGGGCCGCCAACGATTCGCGCAGCTGCTGATTTACCTGCTGCAGCTGCTGGTGGTGCTGGGCTACGTGCTGGCGCCACTCATTTTTTTCAATGGCATGCACTACCGTTTTGTACAGTAGCTCCCGATCAAATTGCTGCTTTACTAGGTAATCAAGCGCCCCCCCGTTAAGTACGCGCACAGCCAGGGTTTCGCTACCCCCGCCGGTAATCATAACCACACACAGCGTATCAGGCGGGGTAAGCTGTTGCAGCTCCGCTAGTACGGCCAGGCCATCGGTGTCCAGCAGGTTGTAATCCAGCAACACACAATCAGGCCGCACTGACTGAAACAAGGCTAGCCCTTCTTCGCCGGAAGTGGCTTCCTGAATGATAAACTGCTCGGAGCTGCCTGGTTGACGCTTCAGAAAGCGTTTGTACAGTTCTCGGTCCTGCTCATTATCATCGATGAGTAAGATCTTTTTCACGCCTGAAACCTTCTATCGAGTAATGGGCAATTCAACTGTTTCCAGCCAGTACCGAATAACCAACCGCACTTTTTCCTCCAGCATGGCATATTCTACCGGTTTGGTTAAGTAACTGTTAGCCCCTAACCGGTAGCACTCGTCAATATCGTTCGCATTGGAGGAAGTGCTGAAGATAATGACGGGAATGGAATGCAACCGCGGGTCGTGCTTGAGGATTCCGAGCACGGTGCGTCCATCGGTGCCCGGCATGTTCAGATCCAGCAGAATAATGGCGGGCAACACCTGGGGCCACGATGGGTGCTTGCCATACCCCTGCAGGTATTCCAGAGCCTGGTCGCCGTCTTCGCAGCGCAGCACCGGATTCTGCAGCGCATTTTTCCGGAAGGCCCGGCCTAGGGCCGTAAAGTCCTCCAGGCTATCTTCCACCACAAGAATGGGCGTTAAGGGGGCAGCAATCATAGGTGTTTGGAAATCGAAAAGTAGAAGGTAGCGCCTTGGCCTGGTACGGACTCTACCCAGATTTCACCAAAGTGCTTTTCAATCATTTTTTTGGCAATTGCCAGGCCAGCTCCGGTCCCGCCCCCGAATTTTTCTTGGCTGTGCAGGCGTTTGAATATTTTAAAGATGGTTTCGTGGTGCTTGGCGTCGATGCCAATACCTTGGTCGCGCACGAAAAACACAACATACTCTTCCGGAGCGCCTGTTCCCTGAGGCCCCCGAGCCGTAGGTGGGGCCACGCCCACCGTTACTTGTTTGCTAGCCTGCGTGCTGTAGCGCATGGCATTGGTGAGCAGGTTGTTGAGCACCTCCCGCAGGCGCGTTCCATCGCCCCGAATAATGGGGAGTGGCTGCAGCACTTCCACTTTCGTTTCGGTCTGCTCTAGCCGGGGTGAGAGTAGGTCCAGCACTTCGCTGACCAACAGGTTCATATCAACTTCCTCTACCTGCAAATCTTGCCGGCCTAGGCGCGAGAGCTGGAGCAACGACTCAATCAGGGCTTCCATGCGCTGGCTGAGCCGCACCAGAGTCTGGAGCTTCTGGACCCCATCGGCATCCAACTGGTCGGCATAATCTTCCAGCAGAAAGATGGAATAATTGTGAATGCCGCGCAGGGGCTCTTTCAGATCGTGCGAGGCCACGTAGGCAAAGGAATCGAGCTCATCGTTGCTGCGCTCCAGCTCCGCATTCAGGCGGCTCAGGCTTAGGGCGCGTGCTTGTAGCTCATTAAATACCTTTAGGCGGATATCGGAAATGTGCAGGCGGATTTCCTTGGCCGCTTCAATTTCCATGGGTTTCCAGGCTGCCGCCGTGCTTTCTACTAGCTCCTTCCACGACTCAAACGACTGGCGGGGCGAAAGAAACAATTGCCCGTCGGCCAACTTCTGCAGCTTGTCGTTTTTGCCCGCCCAGGTCACGGTCTGAATCATCTCGGGCCGAAACCAGAAAATGTAGTCGCCGGGGGCTTCCTGGGAAAGCGTAATGGCCAGAATGCCGCTGGCCGACGCCCGAATTTCAAGGCCGGCCGGGTTATGACGCACGTAGGAATTGGTGTAAAACACCTCTTGCTGCACGTGTTGCTGCAGCCACTGCGTCAGCTCCTGAATCTGGGCCTTGGTGGGAGTAGTACCCAGCGTGATGATGTCCTGCTCAAAGCAAATAGCCGCTCCGCCACAATCAAACACATCCAGCAGCGTAGGACTGTGCTGGTACAGGCCTTCGATGAAATTGGCGTGAGTAGTTACTTGCTCCAGCAACCGCACCTGAGTTTCGCGGATGTGGAGTTGGTAGGCCTGCTCATCGTGCTGCTCTTTGGAGCCAAGCAGCGCCGAGAAAGTTTTGCCCACAAACTGGCACAAGTCGCGCAGTTCGTAGCTCACCAGCATCGGCGACTGGTGGTGGCAGGTAATCATGCCCCACAGCTTGCCGCCCTGAATCAGGGAAATCGTCATGGTGGCCGCTGAGCCCATGTTGTGCAGGTACTCCAAGTGAATGGGCGACACGCTGCGCAGCACGGCATAGGTCATGTCGGGCGGGCGATTTTTGGTCGGGTTTAGCGTTGGCACCAGCTTAGCTGGCACGTAGGAAGCATCCGGAATAAAGCGCAGCCAGTTTTTCAGGTACATGGCCCGGGCTTGCTGCGGAATATCGGTGGCGGGGTAATGCAGGCCTAGCCAAGGCTCTAAGTCCTCGCGCTTGGCTTCGGCAACAATTTCTCCGCTTTCGTCGGCTGCAAACCGGTAGATAGCTACCCGGTCGAAGCCGGTAATACCGCGCACTTCCTCCACGGCGTGCTGGCAGAATTCGAGCACAGTGGTTGCGGCCAGCATCTGCCCTAGGGCGGCATTCAGAAACGGTAGATCCAGAGCGGGCGGGCTGTTTTCTGCTACGGGCTCAAACTCGGCCCACAGCAGCCCGTCGTAGCGGTGCAAAATCAGCTTGTAGAAAGGCTGGCCCGGCACTGCTTCCAGGCGGGTACCGAGCAACTTGGCGGCTTCGGTAAGGGTAGGAAGTACCTGCTCTACCTCAGCTAGCCGGGTTGGCCCTAGCAACCGGTCGAGGCCGGTGCCAATCAGCTCTTCTGCCGGAATGCCGATGAGCGCCTGCGTGTTTTCGCTGGCCTGCACCACGCGCTGGGTTTGCTCATCCAGGCACAGCAAAAAGCCATAGGGCTGAATGGAACCCGGAATGTGTATGGGCTCCCGGTCGCAGTTAGTCAGCGTGATGGGCGCACCCAACAGGCTTTCATCGGTAATAGCTAAGCCTGGTTTATCCACGCGTGTAGTTTTTGAAAAGTAAGTCGGGCGGAGGCGACGATTTCGTCTTCATTCTCCGGACCGGCAGCTTGCTCCAATAAGAGACAGAATGATTTCCAGAGCAAACCGGTTCGCTCTGCCCGGCCGGTAAAATACGTACGATACGGAATGTGGGCCTTGGCCAGCTGCCGCGCAATCACCTGCCCACCCAGCGAGGAGCCTTCCATTACGTACATGGCGCCTAACAGTTGAGCTTGCGTGTGCAAAGGCGGCATATCTGGGCAAAGAGGCAATAAGGCCACTGCACCATCCGGCGCCAAATCCTGGAGTAGCCACTGCACCCGGTAGCGGTCGGCTAGCTGCCATTCGGCTGGTAATCCATGCTGGCGCAATACCGCCTCGTAGGGCGCCAGAAACCCGTAGAGCTTGGTGAGGAAATGGAGGGTAGCCGCCTCCGTAACTGTGTTAGCGGCCAGAGCCTGGTTGAATTCATTTTGTTCCAGCGCCTCGTGGTAAGGCCGGGTTTCATGGCGCAACCGCTGCAATACGGTTGGTACTTCGGGGGCAATGGACATGTTCCTTAATTCCGTTTTGGGCATCAGAACTACGAAATACGTTAATATCAGTGGTAGCAGCACGGAAACCACCCGTTTATTGCTGTTCAGCTGCTGGGGAAAAGGGCACTTGGCCCTTGCACCAACCAGTAACTCTGGTAAGGCACCTATCTTTGGGGCTACTCCTGATGTGACAAGATATGGCAACGAATAGCTTGCAGAATTTAGACCTCGACGACGCAGCCGATTTTCTCGCTGAGTTTGAGGATGACCCGAGTGAAGTGCTTCTGCTGGAAGCGCTGGTATCAGCAGCCGAAGAAGATGGCTATCTGGAACTCGACACGGCGGCACCGGCCCTGGCTGCTGCAGAAGTAGTGGCGGCCTACCTGGGCGCGCCCGCTCCCGGCTTTCCACCGGCGCTGCTCGCCCTCACCGATGAGCTGGATGTAAGCGACGAAGACGAGCTGATTGACCTGGCACAACGCGCGGTTCAGGCAGTAGCCAAAAAATCGGAACTGCTGGAGCTGTACCAAGAAGCCGGACAAGAAGCCGAGTGGCAGGCCGTGCAGCAGGATTTGCTGAAGCGACTAGCATAACAACGGTTCAGCGAACTAAACACCCTAGTACAAGCGCGCCGGGCGCCCAACCCTTCTTCATGGGCGGCGCCCGGCGCGCTTGTACTAGGGTGCCTGTGGGTTTAAACCCCTACGGCACCAAGCTTTTCCAACTCTTCCCATACGCGGTGCACAGGCAGGCCCATTACATTGAAGTACGAGCCTTCCAGCCGCGTGACGGCTACCATGCCAATCCAATCCTGAGCGCCATATGCCCCGGCTTTGTCAAGGGGGCTATAGTTGGCTACGTAGTGCTCAATTTCCGCAGAGCTTAATGCACGAAAATGCACCCGCGTTTGGTCGGAGAACACCACGCGGCGGCCGTCGCCGTGCAGCAGGCACACGCCCGTGAACACGTCGTGGGCGCGGCCCTGCAAGCGGGTCAGCATCTGTACTGCTTCGGCCGCATCGGCGGGTTTGTTGAGCACATCATCTTCCAGGCACACAATGGTATCGGCTGTAATAACCAACTCATCGGGGGCTAGGTCAGGAGCGTAAGCAGCGGCTTTATGGGCGGCTAGGTATTCGGCCACTTCGGCGCGGACCAAATGCGGTGGGAAGCTTTCATCTACCTCGCGCAGCCGCACCTCGTAGCGCAACCCCAAATCCAGCAGCAGTTGGCGACGGCGCGGCGAATTGGAGGCCAGCACCAGCCTAGGGGCGCCGGTAGCAGGTTTAGGAGCGGAATGCAGCATAAAAAGGCGAAAGGTTTTCTTCGTCGCGGATACTGCTGAACAGAAAGCCGCCGATGGTTTTGGGGTAGAAAAAGGTGGATTTCGGCGGCATCACGGCGCCGGAGTGGCACACGCGCTCTACTTCCTCCATGGTTACTTCATTGGTTATCAGAGCGGCCCGGGCTTCTCCGCGGTCAACCCTAGACAGGCACTCCGGAAAGTTGCGCACATAGGCCACTCCGGGCCACTGCCTCTGCTCTTCAGGCCCCACAATACCCAGGGCTTTTTCGAGCACAAAGTAGTGTAGCACCGTTAGGTCCAGGTTTTTAACCTCCGGGGTGGTGGGCCAGTCTAGCAGGGTGTGGGCTTCAGGCCGCAGCCGGATTTTATACACCTGCCCTTCGCCCAAATACAGACCAAACGCCCACGGCTTGCCGGCAATACGCTCCGGCAGGTCATACGGGTCATCAAGGGGTAGCAAGGTGAAGTAGGGTTCCAGACGCGCTAGCAGCTCCTCGGAGGTAAGCCCATTGGGCAGCTCCAGCACCAGCCGATGCGTGGGCAAAATCCGCAAATCATCGGCGGCGGCATTCGTGAGGTACATCAGATGGAAGTTCCAGATTTCCTGGCCCGTGTACGCCGCTCCGGCGGCCATACGCCGCGCCTGCCGGTACGCCAGAGAGCCCTCGTAGCGGTGGTGCCCATCGGCCAGAATCACCTGCCTAGCCCCCACCAGTTCCTGAAACCGCCGGATGATGTGCACATCCTGAATTACGGCCAACACGTCGCGGGCGCCCTGATAATCCTCTTCCGTCTGGTAAAGCGGGTCCTGCATGGCCTCATCCATATAGCGCTCCAGCTCAAACTCCTCGTCGCGGTACAGGCCGTGGGTGGCGCTGGTTTGAAACTCAGTGCGGGCTAGTAGCTCGGCGCGGTCGTTTACGGAGGAGGGTAGCGTGTTTTCGTGGCGCAGCACCTGATTTTCGGTCCAGTCGGTGGCCCGGATGTGGCACATGAACCCTTTGCGGCAGTATTCGCGGGTGCTGCCCGGCAGCCGGAAATACTGGTAGTACACGTAGATTCCGGGTAGCTCATCCTGCACCAGCACGCCCTGCTGCTGCCACTCCTGCAACCGCACTAACGCCTCGCCGGCTGGGTCCTCGCCCCGCGGCACCGACAAATGAATGCTGTTGAGGGGGTTACGGTATAGCGCTTCCCGCTGCTTCTGCGACACGACATCAAACAAAGGCGACACGTACGCATCAATCTGCCGGCTTAGTTCGGCGTTATAGCGCCAGCCGCGCACGGGTTGAATTTCAGCCAACTTTTTCTTGGGTGAGGGGATGATACATGCAATATAGGGCTGGCATCGAGCAAGCACCTAGTAGCCGCTTGCCTCGCTTGGGTTTGCGGCCGGGTTAGGAAGCCTCAGGGGGCTAGGCGGCTCAGGCGCCACTGCTGGCCTACGCGCTCATACACAATCCGGTCGTGGAGGCGCGAGGGGCGGCCCTGCCAAAACTCCACCCGCTGGGGCAGCAGCACATAGCCGCCCCAGTGTGCCGGGCGCGGCAGCACCTCTTGGCCTTCAAAGCGCTGCTCCAGTTCCTGCTCGCGCTGTTCCAGCTCCTCCCGGCTCCGGATGGGCTGGCTCTGCGGCGAGGCCCAAGCCCCAATCTGGCTGGCCCGGGGCCGGCTCTGGAAGTACTCCGTCGATACTGATTCCGGCGCCTTTTCTACCCGGCCTTCCACGCGCACCTGCCGCTCCAGCCCAGGCCAAAAAAAGGTTAGCGCTGCCAATGGGCTAGTAGCCAGCTCCTGCCCTTTGCGAGAATCATAGTTGGTGTAAAATAGAAAGCCTTCGTCATTCGGCAGCCCTTTCAGCAGCACTATGCGGGCGGCGGGCTGGCCGGCCTCGTTTACGGTAGCCAGCGTCATGGCCGTAGGCTCGTCCAGCTGCGCGCCAATGGCCTCATCGAGCCAAGCCCGAAACTGGCGTACGGCATCCGGAAGCACGGCGTCTTCCGTGAGAGTGCGCTGGGAATACGTCTGGCGCAGGGCCGCCAGTTGCGGATCAGTCATAAGTCAAGTAATAAAGAGCTGGGAAAGCAGCAACCTGAATGCAACAACTACCAAAGCCAGGCGGTTTTTCAGGCCGGCCCACGGGCTTGTGCATCATAATTCCGATGCAAGGTAGCACAATGCAGGCGGCTCGCGGAACCTCTGGCCCCCTTACCAGCGTACTCTTAGCACCAAGCCCAGGCTGCAACAGTCGGAATCTTTTCCGTACTTACTAATAGTGCGCCCGACCTCCTCCCATTTGTCTTCACCCATCAACCCCCGCTCCCGATGCCCCGTCTTCGTCCCGGTAGCCTATTGATTTCTCAGCCATTTCTGGGTGATCCTAATTTTGAGCGCACAGTCGTGTTGTTATGCAGCCATTCCGATGAGGAAGGCTCGTTCGGCCTGGTTCTCAACCGCCCAGCTTCCCTGCAACTCGGCGATGTGCTAGAGCTGCCCGGGGGCCAAACCCTGCCCGCCGCGCACGTTCCGCTCGGCATTGGCGGCCCCGTGCAGGCCGATACCCTGCACTACCTTCATATGCAGCCTGATCTGCCCCAAGCTGTAGACCTCGGCCACGATGTGTACTGGGGCGGCGACTTCCGGCAGTTGCTGGAGCAGCTCATTTCCGGCCGCACCGAGCCTGATACCATCCGTTTGTACGTGGGCTATTCCGGCTGGACTGCTGGGCAACTGGCGGAGGAGGTGCGGGAAAATGTCTGGATTGTGCACCCCAATGCTGCCGATAAAGTATTTACTTTGGATACTGATGCCTTTTGGCAGTCTATCCTGCGGGAAAAAGGCGGCCGCTACCGTGTGCTGTCCAATTATCCCACCGACCCCCGCCTAAATTAAGCGCATATCACCCACCCCACCGTTTGTGGGGGTTTCCTGCTGACTCGTATGCTACCCGAACAAAATACCAACGCCCCCGCTCCTTCCGATGCCAATTCGGAGTCGCCACAGAGTATTCTGGAACGTCGGCTGGCTGAAATAGAATCACGACAAAATCCTGATGCCGAGGATATAACGGAGCGCCCCGCACAGGGTCCACCGCCCACGGCACCCGAGCCAGCTGGCGCCGGCACTGCGGAGCCAGAAGCCGACGCAACGGCTACACCAGCTGCTATTCAGCCAGAAGCGGCTGCCACAGCGGAATCTATCACCCATTTGCCCGATGACAGCCCGGAAGTGAGCTCAGCCGGTGCTGCCCGCGCCGTAGCGCATTACGGCACCACCACGCCCGCCGACTCCGCAGCTACTAGCCCTACCCCCGCCCCAAACTCTGCGGAAACGCCCGAAGCTGCAACTGCGCCTAGTGCTGCTACTGAGGCACAGTCAACGGCTTCAGACATATCCTCAGTTTCACAATTGCCCGCCGCCTCCGATGCAACAACCCCGTCGGAAGAAACTGAAGATTACGTGCCCGAAGTAGCCGGCCCTGACTTTAGCACTCTTGATCTGGCTGGCCAAGCGACCCATTTGCTGGCACTGTTGCGCCGCCCCGATGCCGCCCAGAACCGCAAGCAGATTGCGGACCTGTATCGGCAGTATGATGCCATCGTTCAGACCGACCGTACCTCGGCACGGCAGCGCTTCACGGAGGCGGGCGGCCACGCCGATGAGTTTTCCTACGCCGGTCCGGCCGGCCATGAGGAGCTAGTAAAAGCCATGCAGGAGTTTCGCGACAACCGTGCGCGTGACGCCAAAGCCGAAGACGAACAGCGCGCCAAAAACCTCTCGCACAAACAATACCTGTTGTCGCAGTTGCGGCAGCTAGTGGAGTCAGCCGAAACCAAGGATAGCTCGGCGCGCATCAAGGCGCTCCAGAATGATTGGAAAGCAACCGGACCGGTTCCTCAGAAAGAGGCGCAGGAGCTCTGGAACAGCTACCACGCCCTGCTGGATATCTACTACAACAACCGCGGCCTGTTCTTTGAAATGAAAGAGCTGGACCGCCGCCGCAACCTAGAAGCCAAGGAAGTGCTGATTACGCGCGCCGAGGCTCTGCAGCAGCAACCCAGCATTAACAAAGCCTTGCAGGAGCTGCGCCAGCTGCATGAGGAATGGAAGCACATTGGCCCCGTCCCGAATGAGCAGCGCGAAACCCTGTGGCAACGCTTCTTGCAGGCCTCGGAGCAGATTCATGACCGCAAGAAAGAGTTTCTCACGGCCCGCCAGACGCAGGAAAACGCCAATCTGGAGCGCAAATCTGCTTTGCTGGCGCAGCTACTACCCTACGGCGACTTCCAAACCGAACGGGTAAACGAGTGGCGTTCCAAAACCGATGAGCTGCAAAAGCTAAAGGAAGAATGGGATGCCGCTGGGCTAGTACCCCGGGAGAAAGCCGAATCTTTGAACAAGCAGTTCTGGGGAGCCTACAAAGGGTTTTTCCAGCGTAAGAATCAGTTTTTCAAAGCGCTGGATGAGGAGAAAAACGCCAACCTGAAGCGCAAGCTCGAGCTCTGTGAGCAGGCCGAAGCCGCCCTTCAAAATCCTAACTGGGAAGAAGCCCGCGAAACAGTTATTCGTCTGCAGAAGGATTGGAAGCTGATTGGCCGGGTACCTGAGAAGCAGTCGGATAAAGTCTGGAACCGCTTCCGCACTGCCTGCGACTCCTTCTTTGACCGGAAGAAAGAAGAAACTCGCCAGCGCGAACATCATGCCCATCAGCTAAGCCAGGAGCAAACTCAGCACCTGCAACAAATAGCCGAAACAGTTGCTGCTTTGTCGGCCGATCAGCCGGGCACTCTGGAAGGCTTCCAGGAGCAGGTGCAGGCCTGGCGCTCGTTTGATGGTGCAGCTCGCAACGCCGAACGCGCGGAGGAGAAGTTCCAGGCCCTGATGGGCAAATACCTCGACACTGTTCCGGGCCTTTCGTACGCCGAGCGCGCCGACCTGCTGTTCAACCTGCAGATAGAGCGCCTCAAGGCCGCCCCCGACGCGCAGCAGCTTCTCTACAAAAAAGAGCAGGCCCTGCGCCGTGAAATCAACGAGCTGGAAAACGACATTTCCACACTGCGCACCAACCTCGAGTTCTTTGCCCGCTCGAAGAACGCCGGCCAGCTGCGGGAAGAATACCAAGGCCGAATCGACGAGGCACAGGCCCGAATTGATGGGCTCAAACGCCAGCTTAAACTGGTCAGAAGCTAACCAAAGGCTTCCACTAGCTACCAAAACGCTCCTATTCTTTGAATGGGAGCGTTTTTTATTATTCGGAAGTTCAGGCACTTACTGTAATTGCGCTAAAAAAACACAGTTTTTTTTTGCGTCGGACCGTGTAAGCACTACTTTTGTGCTACTTCAACGCCTCCTTAGCTCAGCTGGTAGAGCAACTGACTTGTAATCAGTAGGTCGCTGGTTCGATCCCGGCAGGAGGCTCATAGAGTGTGAAAACGCCTTGTAAATCAATGATTTGCAAGGCGTTTTTTGTTAATGGGCCGCTTAGCAGTGCGCTCTTTGGGCAATAGGTACCACGGGCGCAGACTAAGGGATTCTTGGCTGCCTTCAACTTACTGTTTGTTAGCCCCACCCTAGCTAGGGCTGTGAAGTGGGCGCGTCGCGCAGGGCGCATACATCCAGCCAGCTTAACTCCCCTAGTACATAGCGCCGATATAGCTGGGCGGCATAGCCCGTTGCTTTCTTAAACATAGTAGGGTGCGCGGCCTGCATTTGCGCCAGCACATACGCCCGCTGCTGCGGCGTTTGGGCAGCCGGGCCATATTTGGGGTCGTACGTCATCTGGTGATTTCTAATTTCCGGATTCCTGTTTTCAACTTCAGAGCCTGATCGTGACACTAGCATGGAAAGCTCTTCTTGCACGTTGTTGCGCGTGCATGCCGTGCGGTTGGCAGCCTTCCAGCGCGGGCAACAACGGCTGTTCAGAAGGCTTCACTTACAACACACCACAGGTTTCGGTACACCTTGCAGGCAGCCCAGATGGTTTCTTGAGCGAGTCAGACAATGTAAAATGGCCGGCACATGACCAGGTAGGAACTAGAGGAAGAATCGGTAGTAGTAATTTCATAGAGGCGTCCTAATAGCAGTTTGAATACTCTAAGATGCCTGCTAAACAGAGCTATAAAAAGGCCACGTTTGGGTCTTTTGTGACATTGACAGCGCGGCTGGGCCTTCACGGCAAGCAGAGCCCCAGGAAACTAGTTGCAGCCCCCCTACCAGATGTGGGTTGCTGAAAACCGAGCGCTGCTTCAGAAAAAAAGGCATCTGAGGGAGAGTGGAATACAGAAAACTGCCGCCCGCACCAGGCCTATTTTGCCGGATGCACGCAACGCTCTGGTTCAGCTAAGCCTCTTTCTGCCATGAAAAAGCTTCTTACCCTCCTTTTCCTGCTGCTGCAAACCTGCTTACTAGCCTCCGCACAAACGGCAACCCCGGACATAGCAACCCTCGATGAACGCTATGGCTTTCGGGGTGCACGCTTCGAATCGACAGTCAACAAATACAAGGACTTGGTTCTGGCAGAAAATGGCGGCGACACGAAGTTCTACCGGCGGACAAGTGACGTGAAAACGCTAGGAGAAGGCGAGCTTTCCTCAATCCGCTATGGCTTCTATAGGGGTCGGCTGGCCGTCGTGATTCTGGAAACCAAAGGCAGCCGCAACAGCCACCACGTGCTCGAGGCCATTCGCGGGGCCTATGGCCCCGGCGTGCAGCGCAACCCCTATCAGTCGCGCTATGGTTGGAACGGTAAGACAGTGACGTTGAGCTACGACGAAAATGCGGCCAGTAACGACGCTACCATTTTCATCTACAGCAAAAAGCTACGGGCGCTGCAGCTAGAAGAGCAAAACAAAGCCGGCAAAAACCTCGGAATTCCGCAGTAAGCTCTTGCCGCTTCGCGATGATTTTCAACCTAGTCTTTTGGGCTTCAAACCTCCGGTGGCAGGGCTAACATGGCCTCGGTGTGACAACAATGACCCAAAACTATGGCGGCAAAGCCTACTGCTGGAAATACGACAAAGCGGACACCAACGACCAGTGGCGCACCCGCGTCCGGCGAGCGGGGCGGGGTTGGCGTAACACTGGTTTACTAGGTAGCTGAGCCCACCGAAGCCGCCCTGTTACCTCGGCCTTCACGGGCTGCAGCCGTGGCCGCGGCAATCCGCCGAAGGCAGTTTCTGTAAAGAGAGCGGGTTGTCCGTCCCGGTCATAAATCCAGCCCAGCTCAGCCCACCCCAAATACCGGCCAGTGGTGGCATACAACAACTCCTGATCAAACCAAGCCAGCACCGTACCCTGCGCATCAAAAATAGCCTGGCAGTTGTCGTCGGCGAAGGCAATAGCAACGCCAGCCTTGTTGAAAAGGGGTATCATAACAGTAGCAATAAGCCTAGCTACTGTATAAACGAACACCGGTATCGGGCTGGATTGGGTGGCCTCTTGCGTGTACCTATTGCTTCCTGGAAAGCTGCTACGAACTTACTAGGTATGCTACGGCTGTAAACGGGCGTTGCTGCTATAAGGCGCCCGCATCTACCTGCTGTTCTACCTCTGCCTGCACCGAGGGTGCCACGGTTGAAAGCAGGTCGTACCCGGTGGCCGCTTCGATGGCATCGACGCTGGTGCGGTAGCTGCCCCAGTCGGCGCTGAGAGTTTGGTTATTGGGCATATCAACGGCAATAACGCGGGTAGCAGTCGTCACGCGGGTGGCGTCGCGGGTGCCGGTGGGCAATATCACAATCACCTTCCAGGTGCGGGCAGGCACCGTAATGCGGCCCTGGTCCAGGGTGGTTTTGTAGCCGTTGGAGCCAGTGCCGCCGCGGCCGTAGCTACCACAGATAATGTAGAGCTCGGTGGTTCCGGCATTTACCTGCCGGCGGCAAAAATCCTCGAGCGTGGCCCACGTCTGTTGGTTGTTGCGCGGCGCCTGCGGCATCATATTCGTCATCAGAAAGGTGGCCGAATTGCTGGATGCTGTAGCCGTACGGTCGGCGGAGGGGCAATTGTGGCCCCGGTCAAAGCCGGACCCGGTGTAGCTGCTGGCTTGCACTTGGTACCAGCCGGCGGGCAGGCTGGCATCGGCCCGGAAGTCATCCTGCCGGGTGCTGTTTCCTAGCCAACTGGCCGCAAGGTGCCAGCTTACCCAATTGGGCTTGCCTTGGTCGCGGTGATAGGAAAGGGCGTATTCGGGCTTGAGAAGCAGATAATTCTGGGGCGAATTGGTGTCGGGGGTTGCGCCGCTGGGGTTGCCTAGGGCCAAATGATCGGCCGGTGCTTCGGGAGTCGGATCATCGGAAGCAGAGGAACAGGCGGAGGCCCACAGGCCGGCCAGCAGCAGCGCCAGGCAGGTTCCTGGCCGCAACCGGGGTAGTGCGTACAACATGGCCTAAAGGTAGGCAGCTGAACTATAAGAATGGTTTAGCTTGTTACCCGCCCTAACAGGAAACCCACGCCCCCGTTTAGAGGTAGTATTCCTACGTATTTATCAGGCTTGCCCGTATGCATCATCTCATTTATAGCAGTACTGCCACGCATCCCTTCACCGATAACGAGCTCCAGGAACTGCTGACGTATGCCCGCCTGCACAATGCGCAACAGAATATCACTGGCTTGCTCCTGTATCATAACCGGGAGTTTATGCAGCTGCTGGAAGGCAATGAGGCGGATATAAAGGCCCTGTACGATAGAATCAGCGAGGATTCGCGCCATACCAGTGTTGTAAAAATTGCCGATAAGCACGTTGAACATCGCAGTTTTCCTGATTGGTCGATGGCCTTTGTACCCTTAGAAGCTGAGCAATTTGCCCAATTGGCTGGGTACCTATCCCCTGCCAATCTGCAACTTACCCGCGACGGCCTAAGCGCGGCCGACTCCCTGCTGCTAAACCTGATGCAAACCTACATGCTAAGTTCAAGCAAGTAAGCAACCGGATACATGTGCTGGTTACCCTTGGTCGGCACGTTTGTAAACCCCATATACGCCAGACAAGTATTGCTCCGTGGAGCGGCCAGATTTTTCACGGCCGATTCACTTGCGTACCTTCCCTCATGATTCAACGCTATTTGGGAGGAGTACTGCTGGCTATACTCCTATCTGTGCAGGTTGCACGGGCCCAAAGCCCCCAGTCTCGCCCCCTGCAACGAGCCCTGGCCCGTGCTACTTCCGATACGGCACGGGTACTGCTGCTGGCTGATCTGGCCGCCACGTACCGCTACTCTCACTTCGACTCGGTGCAGTGGTACGCCCGCCAGGGTCTGGCCTTGGCGCGCCGCATTGGCTACGCGAAGGGTGAAGGCCGGTGCCTTTCCCGGATTGCTATTTTGATGGGCGAGCGGGGTAATCTGCCGCAGGCGCTGCGCATAGACTTGCAGGCCCTGCGGCTAAATGAGCTCAGCCACGATCTGGAAGGAACCGCCCGGACGCTCAATCAAACCGGCCTGCTTTATTTCGCGCTCGATGATTTTCGGCCTGCGCTCAGCTACTTTTTCCGGGCCCAGAACTTATATGACCAGATTCAGACCCAGGACACGTCGCAGATCATCAGCGTGCTGACCAATATTGGGGCTAGCTACGGCGGGCTCGGAAAGTTTGACTCGGCTGCCTTTTACCTCAACCAGGCCTGGCACCATACTGCCCACTCCCAGAGCGTGCACCACAGCTGCTGGGGCAATCCGGCCCCTTATGTATTGCGGGAACTCGGGCGGCTGCAGGCGGAGCAAAAGCACGGAGAAGCCGCCAAAGCCTATTACCGGCGTAGCGTAGGTGCCTCCATTCCTGAAAACGACCGCCGCAGCGCCAGCCGGGCCTATCAGTACATGGCGGAGCTGTATCAGGATGAACATCAGACCGACTCCTGCATTTATTACGCCCGAAAAGCGCTGGCACTGGGCCAGGAACTGCCCTTTGTGGTGGGCATCGCGCGGACCAGCGCCATGCTCACGCAGTCTTTTGAGGAGCGTCGCCAGCCCGATAGCACCCTGAAATATATGCGGGTAATGCAGATGGCTCAAGACAGCCTCTACAATCCGCGCCGCATTAAACAACTCGATGCCATTGGGTTTGCCGAGCAGCAGCGCCTGCGGAAATTAGAAGCGGAACAGGCGGAATTTAGCCAGCAGGTGCGCATGGCCACCCTACTGGCTGGGGTTGGGGTCCTGCTCCTGATATCGGTGCTGCTTTGGCGCAACAACCGCCAGCAGCAGTATGCCAACCGGCGCCTATCAGACCTGAATGAGAAGGTAACGCAGCAAACCTGGGAGCTGACCACCCAGCGCGACAGCCTGGCGCGCACGCTGCAGGAACTGAAAATCACGCAAGGCCAGCTGGTGTTGCGCGAAAAAATGGCCTCGTTGGGGGCCTTGATGGCGGGCGTGGCGCACGAAATACAAAACCCCGTGAGCTGCGTGCGCAAGTTTGCCGCTATCAGCGCGGAACTTTGTGAAGAAGTGCGGCAGGAATTACTCCGCTCCGGCGTCAGGACCTACGACCGGGAAATTCTGGACGAGATGCTCCAGAACCTAAGACAAAATCAAACCAAAATCATGCACCATGGGCAGCGGGCTGAGTCCATTGTGCGCGGCATGTTGGAGTACTCTCAGGAAGGCGGCGGTCCTCGCCAGCCGACTGACCTCAACGTTCTGGCCGAAGAATACCTGCGACTGGCATACCATGACCTGCGCGCAAAAAACCGCTACTTCAATGCCGCTCTGCTTCCCCGCCTAGATCCGGCAGTGGCTACCGTAGAGGTAGTGCGCCAGGATGTGGGGAGGGCGCTGGTAGGCATATTCAGCGCGGCATTGCTCGCGGTGCAGCAGCGCTTGGGCGCCGCCGAGGAAGACTACATCCCGCAGGTGGAGCTCATCACCAAACGCCACGAAAACACTGTGGAAGTGCGGGTGCGGGACAATGGGCCAGGCCTCCCGCCCCATGCGTTGGCTACTGCCTTCAACCGGTTTCCAGGCACCGAGGCAGCGGCAGAAACCGGGTTGGGCTTGCCGCTGAGCTATGACATCATCACGAAAGGACATGGCGGCTCGCTTAGTATCAACAGCCAGCTGGGCGAAGGCACCGAGTACGTTATTACTTTGCCCGCCCCGGTTGCCGTGCTCAGCTAGCCTAGCAGCTAGCTAACTGATTACCACCGGAGTTGGTGCTTCCCCTGGGCGAAGCGCAGTTTCTCCGGCAGCAAAACCTTACGAGTACCAACTACATGGCAACGGGCAAAGGCTACTGCTTTTCCGCGCCCTAGCGAATGGAGAAACCTGTAAGCATTACAGATTCACCATGTCACACTTGCAGGTATTTTCTGTTTACAATAGCGCAGGCAAAGGCGTATTTCAACCAATTTATGCAGCTTGCTTCTCATTCTGCAGCAATCTGCTTCCGGATTCTTCTGTCACAAATAGCGGGTAGTTTACCTTGGCTTGTGGCCAGTAGCACCGCACTTTTGTATATCCCTCCGGTAGTAGGAGCACATTGCTTCTGCTGCCACACTCGTCCCCGTTCCCCTTTTCCACAACCAAGCTACCTGAAGGCCGGTGCGTACAGCACTGGCCTTTGCGGTTTTATGAGTTTTGCGCTGGTTTCAGCTGAGTATAAACCTAGGGCGGCAACAAGGCAACATCGCGAAATACAAGTAAACTTGTAGCCAGATAGCGGGCTAGTAGCAATGCTAGCGAAGCACGCCTTCGTTGCTTTCACCTCCAGGTTTTTCGTGTAATGTTTGTTTCTATCCGCAGGGCTACGGTGAGCGTGCTGCTGAGTGCTGCTAGTATGGCGCCTCTGGCCGCTCAGGTACTGCCATCCCCCGCTACCCAACCCGCCGACACCACCCGTAAGTACGAAAACCCGGGCGGCATTCCGGCGGAAGCGAAGCGCCCTTGGTACCAGGGCAAGCTAGTACGGGCCACCATTGTGCCCGCGCTTCTTATCGGCTATGGGGCATCTACCATCAACAACAATGGCTTCTACAGCAGCTTCGATGCGCGCCGCGACATTCAAAAGCAGTTTCCCGGCTTTCATACCCGCGTAGATGATGCCCTGATTTTTGTGCCGTACCTGGAGTTAGCCGCCGCCACGCTGGCGGGCGTGGAGTCGCGCAACGACCGGCTTAACACAGTCCTGGTTATCGTGAAGTCGGAGGTAATCATGGGGGCCCTGGTGTTGGGCCTGAAAAACACCACCAACGTGCTTCGGCCTGATGGCAGCACCCGCAACTCCTTTCCTTCGGGCCACACTGCGCAGGCGTTTCTGGCGGCTAGCATTGTGCACACCGAGTTTCGGCACAAAAGCCAATGGTACGGAGTAGGGGCTTACACTGTAGCAACCAGCGTGGCGGCACTACGCATGCTCAATAACCGGCATTGGCAGTCTGATGTGGTGGCCGGTGCGGGCATTGGCATCTTATCGGCCCACCTGGGGTACCTGACGCACCGCAACCGCTGGGGCCGCAAGCCGCGCCTAGCCGGACTACACGCCAGCCCCATGGCCTGGCCGGGCGGCACCACCGGTTTCTCCCTCACGTGGCGGCCACAATAACCGGTTGCCAGCATTAATCGACCTAGCGGCTCTGCTGGTTTGAAGCGGTACTTAGTGCCCGCGGGCCAGCAGTGCTATGCCCACCACTATGCTCACCAGCCCCAGGGCCTGCGACCAGGATAAGGCTTCGCGCAGCACCACCAGGCCCAATACCGCCGTCAGGAGCACCGAGCCGCCTACAATAACCGGCGTACCTACCGAGGATGGCACGCCGCGGCCAAACACAACAAACGTCAGGATTTCGGCCAGGCCCACGCCTAGCCCCGCTAAGGCCGCCAACCCTACGCCCGTACTACTGATATCCAGCGGCTGGCCCTTCAGGCGAAGCCACAGCAGCCATACGCCGCCCAGTGCCGCCGCTACCAACTGCAGAATCACAGCGCCAGCAGCAGCAGAAATATGGCCCGAAGCCAGCTTGATAAAAAAGTTGTATCCGGCCAAGCACAGGGCCGTGAGCAGGGCTAGCAAAAGCCAGGGCATACGTAGTAACTAAGTTGGCTGAGCGACTTACTTCAGCCGTTCGAGAAGTTCTTTCTGCAGGTGCTGCCAATTTTTGGCGTCATCGGTACCAGTCCAGAAGGCCTGCAATTCCGAGTTGAGCAGGATGCTGCTGACAGCCTGCTGGGCCAACTCGCGCATATATTCCCCCCGTCGGCCATCTATTTTCCCGATTACTAGCAGCAAGTCGGCCGGAAAGTCGCGGGAAGGTTTGCCCAGAATAGCGGCCACAATTTCGGCGGCAGCCAGTGCTTCGCTGGTGTCATCGGCCAGAGTCGAGCCATCTTCGGCCGCTACCAATTCCAGAGCCTGGCGTAGTGCACTATCGTCGGGGTTGTCCCGAAAGCTGCCGGCGAAATCCGCAGCGACATCATTGTCGAAGTTAAAGTAGCCCCAGGTGCTCATAGATGGATGGGTTAGAAGTGAAGCAGTATCTAGCAGACGTGAGAACTACCAATTTGTTCCGCGGTGGCGGTTCGTGGGCAAATGCTACCTAGGCATTTTTCAAGACGCAATTCACTCGTTATGGAGTAATTAGCTCGCCATTTCTGAATCGTTACTTAAACTTTTCCTTTAGCAGCTCCAGCTCAATAGCCGGTGAAATTTTCTCATAGAGAATATGATACGCCGCCATGGTAATGGGCATGTTCACCTGCAGCTTCCGGTTGATTTCGTAAATACTTTTGACGGCATAATACCCCTCGGCCACCATGTTCATTTCCATCTGCGCCGACTTGACGCTATAGCCGCGCCCAATCATGTTGCCGAAGGTGCGGTTGCGCGAAAACTGGGAGTAGGCCGTTACCAGCAAGTCGCCTAGGTAGGCGGAGGCCGACAAGTCGCGCGGCTGCGGGTTGAGGGCGTGCACAAACCGGCGGATTTCCTGCACGGCGTTGCTCACCAGCACCGCCTGAAAGTTGTCGCCGTAGCCCAGGCCGTGCGCAATGCCACAGGTGAGGGCAATGATGTTTTTCATCACGGCGCAGTACTCAATGCCATCCAGGTCTTGGGCGGGGTTGGCTTTTACGTAGCGGTTGCGCAGCAGGCGGCAGAAGTCCTCGGCCAACTCCAGGTCCGGCGAGCCAATGGTGAGGTAGCTTTGCTTTTCCAGCGCCACCTCCTCGGCGTGGCACGGCCCGGCCACTACCCCCACGCGGCTATGCGAGAGCCGAAAGCGCTCGGCCACATAATCCGTCACGAGCACATTTTTGCCCGGAATCATGCCCTTAATGGCCGAAATCACGCGCTTGTTTTTCAGCGTGTCACGGTCCAGCTTATCGAGGGTGCTTTGCACAAAGGCGGCCGGCACCGCCAGCACCAGCCAATCAGCATCCTTCACGGCCTCTTCCAGGTCGGTGGTGGGGTGTACACGGTCTAGGTCAACAGCTACGGAGGAGAGGTAGCGCGGATTGTGGCGGGTGCGCAACAGGTGCTGCACGTCGTCCTTGCTGCGCATCCACCAGTGAATGCGGCTGCCATTTTCAGAGAGAATTTTGGTCAGCGCGGTGGCCCAGGAGCCGCCGCCAAGCATGGCTATTTTTTCCAAGGGTGGGAATTGGTAAAGTACGGAATAAGGGCAAATGAGGCGGATAACTTAGGGTAGCGTCCAGGGCGCAGGCCGCGCGGTGGGCACACGCACTCCCCTTTTGCTAGCCGCCGCATTTCACCAACAGGTCAATCTTAGCCAAAAAAAATGAGAGGCCGCCCCTGCGTGCTGCAGCGGCGGCCCCTGGTTATACGTTACGGGCTCAATCTGAACGAGAAGCCGGCGCTTACTTATTTGTCGCCTTCGTCGGAAGCGTCTTCTTTAAGGGCCGCTTTGTCCAAGGTCTTGGCATCCTTGATAACCACTAGCGCGCCATCTTTCAGCGTTTTGGACACGGCCCGGAACGGTCCGCTCACAATCTGGTCGCCGGCCTGAATGCCGCTGATAATTTCCATGTTCTGGAAGTCGCTAATACCGGTTTTTACCGGCGTCATTACGGCCTTGCCATTACGAATCAGGAAAACTACCTCCTGCACCTCGGCTTTTGGAGCGCCAGCCGCAGCGGCCGGAGCGGCTCCTCCCCGATTCACCTGTACGGCGGGAGTACCAGGTTTGGCAGCCGTGGTAGTGCTGTCGGAGCGCGTGGTTACGGCGGCCAGGGGCACGCTTAGCACGTTGGCCTTGCGGTTGGTAATGATATCCACGGAAGCCGTCATGCCGGGGCGGAACGGTACAATGGTGCGGCCTTTTACGGAGCGCTGCAGCTGGCGGTACGACTCGGGTAGCAACCGGATGCGCACTTCAAATTCCGTCACGGCTTCGGCCGTGAGGGCGTCTTTGGCCGTGTTGGCAATGCTGGTTACTAGGCCGCGGAATTTCTGATCCTGGCTGGCGTAGGAGTCCACCTCCACATCCACGGAGTCGCCGAGGTCCACATTGATGATGTCGTTTTCATTCACGCTCACCCGCACCTCCATGTTGTTGAGGTTAGCAATGCGCATAATCTCGGTACCGGCCATCTGGGAGGTACCCACTACCCGCTCGCCCTTCTTCACGTTGAGCTTGCTTACGGTGCCGCTTACTGGCGAGTAGATGGTGGTTTTATCAAGGTTGCGGCGGGCTTCATCGAGGCTGGCCTGAGCGCTGCGCACCGTGCTCTGGGCCGCCCGAATGCTCTGGCGGGCCGAGTTTACTTCTTCCTGCGAGGCATCGTAGGCAGCCTTGCTGGCCTCATAATCAGCCTGCGAAATTACCTTCTGCTTGAACAGCGAGGCATTCCGACGATACACCAACTCGGTTTGCTTGGCGTTAGCCAGCAGCTGCTGCAAGCGGGCCTGGGTCTGGCCTACGTTGGCGCGCTGCGTGTTTACCGTAGCCGACTGCATGTTCACCATGGCCTGGTAGTTATCGGGCCGAATGCGGAGCAGCAGCTGGCCTTTCTTCACAGAATCGCCTTCCTCCACGTACAGCTCCGTGATTTCGCCCGATACGTCGGGGGAAATTTTCACTTCTGTTTCGGGCTGAATTTTGCCCGAGGCACTGACCTTCTCCACAATAGTGGCGGTAGCGGCTTTCGCCGCCAACACCTCCGTGCCAGGTGGCTTGCCAATCCAACCTTTCTTCTTCGCTACCAAAACGCCGCCAACCACTACCAGCAACACTGCTAGCAAGATGTATATAGTGCGGTTATTTTTCATTTAAACAGACTTAGAAACGTAAAACGTAAGAGCTGATAAAGCAACTTCTGGAAGCCAGGTTACTTCAGGAGCCCGACCACGAAAGTACTAGGTCTTCCGACCGGTGAAACCTACCTACAAGCTAAGCGGCCGGCCCTGGTAGAAGTCAAGCACCTTGCTGCGGAAGATAAACTCATACTTGGCCTGAATCATCGTTGACTCGGCTGCCGTCAGGTTGTTTTTGGCAATGTTGAATTCCGTACCGTTCAGCAACCCGTTGTTGAAGCGGATTTCTGAGTTGCGGTAGGCCGTGGTGAGGGCCTCCACTTGGCGCCGCGCCGAGAGGTAGCGGCGCTGGGCGGCAATGGCATCGGCGTACGCCTGCTGAATGCTCTGGCGCAGCTGCAGGCGGGTTTGCTCGGCTCGTAGCTCCTGCTGCTGAATGGTAATTTGGGCGCGCTGCACGCCGGTGCGCGTTTGCAGGCCGTTCAGGATGGGGATTTGCAGCGAGAACTGCAGGCTCTTACCCAAGTTGTCCTTTATCTGATCCGAGAACTTGGAGGGCAGAAAGTCAGGAATAGCCTGGCTGGGCTGCAGCAGGAAATACTGGCTAGGAGCCGGCAATCCGTTAAGCCCCGGCTGAAACACCGGCACCTGCACCGCATCCGTGGAGTCGCCGTTAAACACGCGTGCCAGTCGCGACGAGGAGAAACCCGTGAAAATGCCGGCTCCGAAGGCCAACCGGGGGTAGTAGGCTCCGCGGGCAATATCGAGGTTGCGCTCGGCGGAGCGTACGCGTAAGTCGGCGGCTTTGATTTCGGGCAACAGGCTTTGCGCCGTTTGGTAGGTTCCGTCGGGGTCAGCCGCCAGCAGCGGTTGGTCGTCGGGGTCAGCCAGCGGCGGCACCTCAATCTGGAAGCCCGTCGGCGACGGCAGGTTGAGTAGCTGCGTAAGCGAGAGGCGGGCCAGGTCGCGCTGGTTTTGGGCCGTAATCACGTTGAGCTCGTCGGAGGCTTGCTGAGCCTGAATATCCAGCAGGTTGCTTTCCGGAACCGAGCCGGCCTTCAGCAGCTTCTGGGTGCGCTCTACCTGGCTTTTGGTGCTGCTCAGGCGCACTTCGTTGGTGCGTACTAGCTCCTCAGCCAGCACCAATTGCAGAAAGGCCGACGCCACGTTCAACGACAAATCATTGCGCGCCTTCTCAATATCCAGCACCGTGGCTTCTGACTCCAGGGCGTTGCGTTTCACCGTATTGCGCAGCTGAAACCCCGAAAACAGCGTTAGTTGGGTGTTGGCTGAGAAGTTGTTGGAGCGGATGGTCTGGCTGACGAAGTCGTTGGTAAGCGGGTCAAGGCTGGTACCGTAGTTCCAAGCCTGCGTGCCCGAAAGGTTGGCCGTGGGCAGCAAAGAGGCGCGGCTCTGGCGCAGCGTGGCGTTCTGCAGCTCCGAGGTTAGCTGCTGCTGGCGCACCGTCAGGTTGTTTTGCAGGGCATAATCAATAGCGCGCTGCAGGCTCCAGGGGCCGCTCGGGACGGCCGCGGCTAACGCTCCTGCCGGGGGCTGATTTGGAGCGGTGGGGGTCTGAGCCAGCACCAACGTTGGCAGCAGGCTCGCTGAGGCACTCAGCAACAGCCAATAAAAACGCTTCATAAGGAGAGGTAGTTGGCGTTAGGATACGGGGCCTTTAAGATGCTGGCGGCGGGTGGCCTAGGCCACCAAAGGTATCTGTCTGCTAGCTCCAATGTTGCTGCAAATCAACCAACCAGCCAAAAAACGCCGTTAACCGGATAGATTCCGCCGCTAGTCGATGGTAGGGATATAGGTTACGCGGTGCACCCAGCGCAATTGGCGCAGATACTCCAGGGTAATATCGCGCAGGCCAGAGTCAATTTCGATAAACTGCCGAGCCGCATCGTGCTTGCCTTTCCTCGACACGAACATGGTAGCAATGTTGCACTCATCGTGGGCAATGACCGAGGCAATAAAGGCAATGGAGCCGGGCACGTCGTCGGCATCAATAATGAGTGTGTGCAGAGAAGCAGAGAAATCAGACGGAAATCCATCCACCTCCACAATCCGGATAACGCCCCCGCCCCGGCTCTGGCCAATCACCTCCACGGCCTGGCCCGTACGCTCGTCGCGCAGCTGCAGCCGGATGGTATTGGGGTGCATGGTAGAAGCATTTCCGACCCCCTGAAAAGTATATTGCAAGCCTGCTTCCTGGGCGTGGTCGAAGGCCTCGCGGATGCGCACGTCATCGGTATTCATGCCCAACAGCCCGGCCACAATGGCGCGGTCGGAGCCGTGGCCCTCGTAGGTGCGGGCAAAGGAATTATAGAAGGTGATGGTAGCATGCGTGGGCGTGCTGCCCAAAATGCGAATTGCGGCCCGCGCAATCCGCACTACTCCGGCCGTGTGCGAAGAGCTAGGTCCAATCATCACGGGCCCGATCATGTCGAAAATACTGGATTTTTCTGCCATATACGCGGTAAAGGTATAGGAAATGATGAGATGGTGTAATATAGATAAGAGGCAATATATACAAGAAAAGACGTGCTGGCTTCCGGGGTAGGGCCTGGCCAGGCAGGTTGGGCTCAGGGGAAGACCTAGGGGGCCAAAGCAGCGTAAGGCAACGCACACCGGCGGCAGCAAGCCAGCCCAGCCGAGACAATGTTTTACTACCCCCTCGTAGCCGCTCAACCCATCGTTGGTATTTTGCCATCTTTGCAACGTAGCACCCACTACGCTCCACCCTCCGCCCTTTCCCTATGACCTCTTTGGAAGATGAATTTTCGCCAGCCGTGCTGGCCCAGCTTCGGCGCCTGCAGGAGCGCTATTCCGCCGATGACCAGGACCTGGCCGGCTACCTTGAAGGCCTCTACCACACCCGCTACTTGGGCTACTGGGACTACATTCAGCTGGATACGCTGCTAAGCCTGCAGCGCCCCCTGACCTCTATCCCCGACGAGCGGATTTTTATCATCTACCACCAGATTACGGAGCTGTATTTCCAGCTGTGCTTGTGCGAGTACGAGCAGCTAGGCAACCTGCAGCAGCCAACCGTGGAGGAAATTGTGCTGCGCGTGGGCCGCATTAACCGCTACTTCGAAAACCTGATCGACTCGTTTGATGTGATGGTGGACGGCATGGACAAGCAGCAGTTTCTGCAGTTCCGGATGGCCCTGATGCCGGCTTCCGGCTTTCAGAGCGTGCAGTACCGCATGATCGAGCTGGCCAGCACCAGCCTCAGCAACCTAGTACCCGAGGAGCGCCGCCGCCTGCTAGGCGAAGCCGCCGCCCACGATGAGCTAATGGGCTGCATCTATTGGAAATCGGGCGCGACGGTAGTTGAAACCGGAGCCAAAGCGCTTACCCTCGTAGAGTTCGAGAAGAAATACGGCGAAAAGCTACTGGAGCACGCCCGCCACTTTGAAGGCCGCAACGTGTGGGCCGTGGTGCAGCGCCTGCCGCCCGGGCCCGAGGGCCAGCAGCACCCGCGCCTGCTGCGCCAGCTTAAGCAGCTGGATGTGTGCGTAAACGTAAACTGGCCCCTGATGCATTACAAGTCGGCGGTGCGCTACCTCGAGCGCCGCCCCGATGCCATTGCTGCTACCGGTGGCACTAACTGGAAGCAGTATCTGCCTCCCAAGTTCCAGCGCCGCATTTTCTATCCTCAGCTCTGGACCCAAGAGGACCTTGCTGACTGGGGCAAAGCCTGGGTAGAAAGCGTGCTGGGCGGATAATAGTTCTTTGCTATTACACTACATACACTTTACTTGATATACGTACCTAGTATGAAAATACCCGGCTTGCTTGCCTCCTTGCTTCTGGTTGCCACTGCGGGAGTGGCCCAGGAAACCAAAAAAGTGGAAACCCAGCTGGGGCGCTACGAAAAGGAAACATACTACGTATTGCGCAGCAAGCCCAACGTAAAACACGGGCCTTTCACCCGAATGCGGGGAGCTCAACCTAGCCTTACCGGGTTTTATAAGCTAGGGCTCCCCGACAGTACCTGGACTGAATACAACCGAGATGGTACGCGGGCGGCCAAGGGCACATTTTCGCGGGGCCAGAAAGTAGGCGCCTGGGACTATTACTCGCGCGGTGATACCCTTATCCAGACCTACGACTACACTAGCCAGCAACTGCGCTATGCCCTCGTAACTCCCAAAGAGCGGGCCACCTTGTACACAGTAGTAAGCGGCTCTGAAACCCAACAGTCGTTGCTGGATCGGCCGGCTATGTACGTGGGCGGGCAGGCGGCCATGCATGCCGCCATGGGCTCCCAGATGAGGTATCCGGTGCAGGCTATGCGCAAGAGAACCCAAGGTGAGGTTCGTATTGAGTTTATTGTGGATGCGCAAGGCCATGCGTCTGGCCATCGGATAAAGTCCGGCATCAGCCCAGAATGCGACCAAGAGGCACTACGCGTGGTAAAGCTCATTCCGGACGCCTGGCTTCCGGCGCTGCTTCAGCAGCAGCCAGTAGCAACGGTAGTTGAGGTTCCTATCAACTTCAGGATGATGTAAAACACTTCGGGCCGCTACCCTTTCACCTTGCGGAGAGGGGTAGCGGCCCGAAGTGCGTTGCGCCGGATTGTTATCTACTTCACCGTGAAGCTAACCTGCGAGTTTTCCCAGGCCATAGTTACCACTCCAGCTTTGTCGGTGGAGATGGTGAACTGCTCCACGGGCTGCAGGGTATTCGTGGGCTTCACCTTCAGCCGAAGGGCGTCTTGTTTGGCATCGTACTTATAGGAGCCCCACTGCTCAGCAGTTTTGTTGAAGATGATGGTCCACTCCTTTTCCGTAGGGATAGTAAACAAGGCATATTTACCAGCAGGCAATGCTTGGCCATTGATGGTAACGGCTTTTTTAGCTTCAAACGTAGTAGCCTCGTTGGCTCCGGTGCGCCACACCTGGCTGAAGGGCACTAGCTCGCCGAAGATTTTCCGGCCTTTCATGGAAGGGCGGCTGTACTCTATAGTAAAGTCGGCTCCCGTCACCGTAGCAGCCGGGCTCGGGCGCTTCGACTTGTCTTCGGCGGGATTCTGAGCAAAAGCCGGTGCCATCAGCACCATCAGGCACAGCCAACTCAGCGTGAAAATAATACGGGCAGGTAGCGTTTTCATGGGCAGTAAGGCTTGATGGATGAACACTTGAGAGTCAAGAGCTAGCTAGTAAAAATTCCGACGCAACGCAATGATTAATACCTAACGCGGAGCTGATTACCGCTTTATAACCAACCAATTACCCAAAGCGACTACTGCGGGGCCTCACGTACCACGAAGCTGACTTGAGTATTCTCCCAGGCCAGGGTTACCTCACCGGCTTGGTTGGCCGTTATCAGAAACTGCTCTACCAGGCCGGTAGTAGGCGCCGGTTTGGCTTGCACACGCAGAATATCTTGCTCCGGCTGGTATTCGTAGGCACCCCACTGATTAGGGGTCTGGTTGAAAATAATTGTCCAGGATTTTTCCGTCGGGATGGTGAACAGGGCGTAGGTGCCGGCTGGCAAGGGCTGGCCCTGCACCAGCACGTTTTCGGTTACGGTGAAGGTAGTAGCCTCATTAGCCCCGGTGCGCCACACTTGGCCATACGGAACTAGGCCCCCAAATATCTTGCGCTCCTTAGCTGAGGGACGGCTGTAGCGAATGGTGAAGGTAGCATTGGTTACGCCGCCAGTTACCGTGGCCTGGGGACTGGGGCGAGTGGGCTTTTCTTCTGGATTTTTTTCTTGAGTACAAGCCGCAACTCCTACCAGTAGCAGAAGCGTCAGCAGATTAAAATACCGCGTGAGCGGGTGCATATAGGACATGAGAGTCATGTAAGAATGAACCGGGAACCTGAATTACAGTCCCGTACCGAGTGTGGATGAGAAGGTGGGAACCTTAGAGCAAGAATTATACCTTAACTACGTTGAGCGGGTTGCTTTCTTTGCCAATGTTGCGTTAAAACGCCCCGAAAAATGCAACCTTTCCGCTAGCATACTCACTCTTACTACGTAATCGCTTTTCATTTACTTACACCGTATGTCCTTTCAGTTTCCTAAAAAAATACAGTTTTTGACACTCCTTGCGCTTCCTATCCTGCTGGGTGCCTGCCAGTCCCTGGAGCAGAAGGAAGACTCCTGCGTCACGAACGTGCTAGCGCCTGTAAGCGCGCTTTCCAGCGTAAAAACCGGCACTACCAGCACCCCGCTGGAAGTATACTACACCATCCCGATTGTGAACAGCTGCGGCCAGTTTGTAAAGCTGGAGGAAAACCGCCAGGGCAACAATATCTACCTGAGCCCGCTGGTTCGGTACGAGGGCTGCGTGTGTGCGCAAACGAAAACCGACTATAAGGGCACGTATACCTTCACGGCGGCGCAACCCGGCAAATACGTGGTCCACTTTCTCAAAGCTGATAATGCCGTGCTCACGGATACTCTCACCGTGAAGTAATTCGCGGCGCTACTCGGCCTCTATGCGGGAGGTAGTGCGGGTGTCGGGCATGCGTAGGTACACGACCAGGGAGGCGGCAGCGCAGGCCGTCACGTACCAGTAAAACCACTGCTCTACCCCGCGCTCCTTGGCCAGGAGGGCAATATACTCGGCAGTACCTCCGAAAATGGCTACCGTAAGCGCATACGGCAACCCTACTCCCAGGGCTCTGATTTCAGTCGGGAATAGCTCGGCTTTCACCACTGCATTGATGGAGGTATAGCCGCTGACTACTACCAGTGCCACCACAAGCAACCCAAACGCCGCGCCGGGCCCGGAAGCATGCTCCAGGGCCTTCAGCAGCGGCACGGTTAGCAGTGTGGCACCTACCCCGAAAAACAACAGCACCGGCCGACGCCCGATTCGGTCGGAAACGGCACCTAGTAATGGCTGCAGCAGCATCGCTACCCCTAGGGCACCAAAGGAAACCAGCGTCGCCTGCCCCTTCGTGAAGCCGGTAGTATTCACCAGAAACTTCTGGATGTAGGTAGTAAAGGTGTA
This sequence comes from Hymenobacter seoulensis, assembly GCF_054780535.1. Lineage (NCBI taxonomy): Bacteria > Pseudomonadati > Bacteroidota > Cytophagia > Cytophagales > Hymenobacteraceae > Hymenobacter > Hymenobacter seoulensis. Next base: position 218,000 of record NZ_BAAGWD010000001.1, on the reverse strand, counting down.
GAACACAACCGTGCCGCCCAAGGTAAGCCCCACCACCGTCAGGACTTCGCGCGGGTGGCGGAGCAGCAAGGTTAGTTGGCTGGGCTTGTTTGCTTGCGCTTCGTCGGTGGTGGCGTGGCGGGTGAAGGCATCGGTTTCTTCCATGGCGCGCCGCAGATACAACGCTACTAGGGCCGCGGCCGCTCCAATACCGAAAGGCACCCGCCAACCCCAGGCGTACATTTGGTCGGAGGTTAAGGCCTGTTGCAGACCTAGCTGCACAAACAGGGCCAGCAGTTGCCCGGCAATCAGGGTGACGTATTGAAAGCTGGAAAAGAAGCCCCGGTTGCGCTGGTCGGCCATTTCGCTCAGGTAGGTAGCCGAGGTGCCGTACTCGCCGCCCACGCTCAGGCCCTGTAGCAGGCGCGCCAGCACCAGCAGCACCGGCGCCGCTACCCCAATCTGCTGGTAAGAAGGCGTGAGGGCAATGAGTAAGGAGCCGCCACACATCAGGAGCACCGAGGCCAGCAGCGCCGCCTTGCGCCCGGCGCGGTCAGCGTACACGCCCATCAGCCAACCGCCCAGCGGCCGCATCAGAAAGCCCACTGCAAAAATGGCCGCCGAGTTAAGGAGTTGCGCCGTCAGGTCGCCCTTCGGAAAGAACGCTGGCGCGAAATACAAGGCAAACGCCGAGTACACGTACCAGTCGTACCACTCCACTAGGTTGCCCACGGAACCGCTAAAAATGGAGCGGATGCGCGAGGCCATGGTGCGCGGCGCCTGAGAAACAGAATAAGCCATAGGAAGGATGCGAGGAAAGCCAGCGGCCGAAAATAGCGGAATACCAGTAAGCGCCGGCAGTGGTCCGCGCATCTGTGCCAGGTTCTGCTACCTTTGGCGAATCGTTCTTTGTCTGTTATTCCAGTCAGACGAGCGGCAGGTTGCTGGCCCTAGGCCAGCACGAAAAGGGAACCGGGTGCAACTCCCGGACAGACGCGCTACTGTAAGTACCGGCGGCCTACGGGCCGCGGCTGCTTTCCGGTTAGCCCATTGCCCGGCATGTACCCGGGTGAGAAGGGCGGAAAGCAGGGTACAAGTCAGGAGACCTGCCTGCCGCTGTTGATGAGAAGGTTCCTTCGCGACTTGAGGGCCTTGTCGGGTGCTGCTATGGAGCTCGTTGAAGTATCCCTCTACCACTACTAGGTATCTGCGGGGGTGAAAGGCACGAACGCACCTAGCACCTCGGTAAGCGCATTTTAGGCTAGCAACAGGACCCCACGGAGGCAGACCAAAGCACTAGCTGTGGTTTCACTTTTCACCTTTCCTGCTCTAATGTCAACGCTTGCCGAAAAAATCAGCCGGGCCGAAACGCGCATTTTTAAAGCCGTTTTTCCCAACACCACCAACCACTACGATACCCTGTTTGGGGGCACTACCCTGCACCTCATGGACGAAGTGGCCTTCATAACTGCTACCCGCTTTAGCCGCCTCAAAATGGTCACGGTGTCATCTGATAAAGTTGACTTTACCCACCCTATTCCTGGGGGTACCTTAGTTGAGCTGATCGGGCGCGTGGAGCACGTAGGCAACACTAGCCTTAAGGTGCGAGTAGAGCTGTTTGTGGAGCAAATGTATTCCGAGGAACGACACCGGGCTGTGTCGGGCTTATTCACGTTTGTGGCCATTGATGAGCACAAGCGTCCAGTCCGGATTCTGAGCCCCGATGTGGCTGCCGTATAGGAAACGGGCCATTACTGCTTGCCGAGATGCTACGAGGTGAGTGCTTCGAAACAAGCGTGTTACGGGTGAGTTACAGGATTATTTTTATAGGAGACTGAACCTTTATTGTCGTGTTTCACGTTTGAAATGCCGTTCCCTTGTCCTATAGTATGGCAACTGAAAAGAATTACTCACCTGAAATGAATGCCCGTTTGGAACAGTCATTTCGGGAAGCGGATGTAGCCCGCGAAGAACTAACCGACTCTATGGCAAATTCAGTGGCCGCTAACTGCGACCTACTTCACCACGGCCTTGTAAGCGCCAAAGGGTTAGAAGTTACAACCGAAATGTACCGGCATCTGCTGGGCAATCTGCTACGCCATCCCTCCGGCGAAGTCCGGACGCAGGCGCTAACGCTCTTCAACGAATCGATGGAGAAATTCTGGCCCCGTTTGCAGTCTTCCTCCGGAGGAACGCCATCCGAGGGGCACTACTAGCCCCACGCCATTTTTCACTGGTTCCGCACCCGTATATAAGCCTCGGAAAGCTCGTTGCAGCTTTTCGGGGCTTTTTGCTGCTTTAGAGCTGCGTATCTTTGCACTTCCGTTACAGTCCTTACGGTTCAAAGGCTAACTCCCTTTCACCTTTAGTATGCCTACTACCCAAGAAATTGAACTGCTGCTCCCGCCGGAGGTAGCTTTCGATGAGCTAGCCCGCTACCGGGCCTTGCTCGATGCCGCCGGCCTAGTGCCTGGCCAGGCCGATTTTGTGCATTTGCGCAAACGCTCCATTGATGCTCGGGGCCGCCAGCCGCTCGTGCGCCTACGCGCCGACATCTACCAGACCCCACCGCCGGCTGAGCTGTTTGGCCCCTGGTTTACGTATCCTGATGTCAGCCAGGCCCGTCGCTCGGTCCTTATAGTAGGTGCCGGGCCAGCCGGGCTGTTTGCGGCGTTGCGAGCTATTGAGCTGGGCATAAAGCCCATTGTGGTGGAGCGCGGCAAAGACGTACGTACCCGCCGCCGCGACCTAGCCGCCCTCAACAAAGAGCACCTGGTCAACCCTGACTCCAACTATTGTTTTGGAGAAGGCGGCGCCGGCACGTATTCCGATGGCAAGCTCTATACCCGCTCCACCAAGCGCGGCGACATCCAGCGGATTCTGCGCCTGCTGGTGCAGCACGGCGCTACCCCCGATATCCTCGTCGATGCGCATCCGCACATTGGCACCAACAAGCTGCCCTATGTGGTGGCCGCCCTGCGTGATAGTGTGCTGCAAGCTGGGGGCGAAGTGCACTTCGAAACCCGCGTGGATGACCTGATTCTGGAGCACAACCACTTACGCGGCGTGGTAACGGCTAGTGGCCAAGCGCTGGAAGCCGATGCCGTGATTCTGGCTACTGGCCACTCCGCCCGCGACATTTATGAACTGCTGCACCGCCGAGGTGTGCTGATTGAGGCCAAGCCGTTTGCCTTGGGTGTGCGCGTAGAGCACCCGCAACAGCTCATCGACCAAGCCCAGTACCGCCGCCAAGACCGGGGTGTACTGCCAGCTGCTTCGTACTCTTTGGTGCATCAAACCCAGTGGAAAAGCCAGCAGCGTGGCGTATTTTCCTTTTGCATGTGCCCCGGCGGCTTTATTGTGCCGGCAGCCACCGCTCCGGGTGAGGTGGTGGTGAATGGCATGAGCCCTAGCCGCCGCGATTCACGCTTTGCTAATTCCGGTATAGTAGCGGCCGTGGAGCTAGAGGACATGGATGTGCGCCAGTACGGGGCCTTGGCGGGCCTGCGGTTTCAGCAGCAGATTGAGCAGCGCGCCTGCCAGTTGGCCGGCAACACGCAGCTAGCACCCGCCCAGCGCCTCGGCGACTTTTTGAAAAGCAAAGTTTCGCCGGAGCTGCTGGAAACTAGCTACCAGCCCGGTCTCGTGTCGGTGCCGATGGACAAAGTGCTGGGTGCAGGACTGGCGGAGCGGCTGCGCCAAGGCTTCCAGAACTTTGGGCGTAAGATTCCGGGGTACGCCACCAACTTGGCTCAGATTGTGGGGGTAGAAAGCCGCACCTCCTCGCCCGTCCGGATTCCGCGCGACCGGGACACGCTGCAACACCCCGTGGTACGCGGCCTGTTTCCGTGCGGCGAAGGTGCTGGGTACGCTGGCGGTATTGTGTCGGCGGCTATGGATGGGGAGCGGTGCGCCGAGGCCGTTTTGGCTTCTATTAGGGCCTAGTACATGGCTGCTAGCCCGCTTTTGCTCGTATAACCTCAGCACTACGTTTTCCTTTCTCACTACAAACAGCCGACGGCCTCAGGCTGAACGCTCGCAGCATATGAAAAAGACCCTTGTTCTTGGGGCTAGTGATAACCCCTCACGCTACGCCTACCGGGCGGTGCATCAGCTTAAAAACCACGGCCACGAAGTGGTGCCCGTTGGTATTCGTAAAGGCCAGGTGGCGGGCCTTGATATCCGGACGGACCGCCCCACGGCTACCGATGTGGATACGGTAACGCTGTACGTGGGCCCGCAAAACCAGCCCGGCTGGTACGATTATATTCTGGACCTAAACCCCAAGCGTATCATTTTCAACCCCGGCACCGAAAATCCGGAGCTAGAGGAGCTGGCCCAGCAGCGCGGCATCCGCACCGAAGAAGCCTGCACCTTAGTTATGCTTTCGGTAGGCCAGTACTAGCCTTCTAAGTATCAGTAACCCTGCTCGCAGCGCCCTACTCTCTGAACCACGTTCAGGCGGTAGGGCGCGGCTTTGTTTTATTCAGGCTAGTTACGATACTAGACCCTCCTATTGATTCAACCCGGCACAAATATTGTTCAATTCAAGAAATCAGATTTTTGCTGCCTTTTTACTTATCCTTTTTTGCTACCTATATGAAAAAAGCTCTCCTCTTGCTTATTCCGGGTGTATTTGCGGCAGCCAGCTGTGTTACGCAAACCGGGGATGTGGCTCCCTCCCATACCGTTCGGGTTAATATCCGGGCCACCAACATGACGAGCGGTTATGCCGCCGATATGCGGGTGCTGATGGATGCGGGAAAAAGCACAACCACGGTATATTCTAAAAACGCTTTTCAGGGCAATGAAACGTTCATGCATGAGGAGAAACCGGTAGCCGCTGGTACTACCTTTACTGCGGAGGTTGGTTTTCAACCCGTTTCAGGCCAGGCCGGCGCCGTCCCGATAAACACGACACTGACGGCTACTATTTTGGTGGATGGCGTGGTAAAAAACACGGTTACGCTTACGGGCGCTACCCCCGTAAATACGGCAGGCGCCCGAGCGGCTACTATTTCGGCAACGTTGTAAGCAGCTACTACCCTTCTTATAAACCGAGAAAGCTAGATCACCTGTGGGTCTGGCTTTCTCGGTTTCAAGCACCTAGGCTAACGGGCAATTTCAAACCAGCCTTTATACGACCTACCGTTATCCAGCGTGAAAAGATAGTAGTACATGCCCGGCACACAGCCCTCACCACCAAAAGTATTCTGGTAGTTGCGGGTGTGGTACACCTGCTTGCCATAGCGGTTGTAAATGGCCAGCGTGTTGCTGGGATAAAGCCGGACATTATCAATGGTAAGCACGTCGTTTTTCCGGTCGCCATTGGGGGTGATGATATTGTAGAAGCCCAGCTTATTCTCAAACGAAACGCAGGCATCGTTGGAGCGGGAGGTTCGCGGGGTAGCATCCGTACTCACTGCCTCTACCCGAAAGCACTGCCCGAAGCCAGCCGGACCGCTAGGTAATACCGCCGAAAGCGTAGTTCCGCTGACGGTAGCTACAATTTCCGGCGGGCCAGTATCGGCTACACGGCTGATGCGGTACTGCTGCACCACAAAGCCTTCGTAGGGACTCCAGCTTACCTGTACCGTGCCGGGCACACGCGTATCAGGAGCTTCGGTGGCGGTAGCCTTGGTTAGGATGGTAGTGTGTTGTTGGCTGCTCAGCACGGTTCCGCAGGCGTTCAGCAACTCCAGTCGATAATGGTAGGCGCTGGCATCGGCGTCTAGGCCCGTATCTAGGAAAGTAGTGGCCGTATTGGCTGCGGTGCCTACGGTGGCAAACGGACCAGTGCTGCCGGCTGCACGCCGCAGTACGCGCACCTGGCTCACATTAACGGCATTGTTCGGTACAGCTAAGCTCAAGGTAATGCTGCGGTCAGATGTGTCAACGGAGGCGGCATCTAGCTGCACCTGGGCGTTATCGGGTTTCAGGGTAAAGCTGGCTGAGCACCCGCCGGTCTGTGCTACGCTCAGCACCGTGTTACTAGCCCCCGGCGGCAGGCTAACCTGCACGGTATTGGTACCCTGCCCCTGCACTATCGCTCCCTCAGCCACAGACCACTGGTACGCTTCACCGGGCAGACCGTTCACGGTGTAGAGAAGGGCGCTAGCCCCTTCCGGGCAGTAAAAGGGCGAGCCGGTGATAGTGAGCGGCACTACAGTTATGCGGAAAACGGTAGCCCCGGTTTTCTTATTGCAGTTTTCGTCGGTGCCAGTTATCAGCACATCATACGGAACGGGGCGGGCATCACCACAACGGGCGTCAAAGCGAAACTGTGCCGTAACTAGGGCAGTACCACTTACGCTCACTACCCCTACGCCACTGCCCACGGGCACTACTCCCGGGTTGTTATTGCAGGTGGCGGCGTAGCGCCCGGGGCCATCAAGCAGCACGCTGCTAGCCCGCAGCGTAAGAGGCAATCCTTCTGGGTCAGTGGCTGATACTCCAAATTCGAGACGCTGTCCTTCCACTACTGTTAGGTTGCGCACATTGCCGGTGGTAGCGGTCAGGGTTGGGGCACCATTGGGCTCGCACAACCGCGTCAGGAGCTGTACATCGCGCCGGGTGGTGCCCAGCAGAACCTCTTGGCCATTCACGGTTCGATATTCTTTTACATCAACGGCCACCACAAACGCCCCACTCAGCGGCGAGTAGTACCGGCTAACGCCCGTGGCGGGGTCAATTTGGGCGCGGCCGCCGACGCCAAACGGCTGCAATACGCTGTAGCCGTTGGTGTAGGGCAATGCAGTGAACGGGTAGCTGTCATCGTCAGGCGCGCTTCCCTGCACCCCGTATGGCGTACTGAAGGAATAGCTAAGCCGGTCGCCATCGGCATCGTAGGCGTTGTTCAAGATCAAGCTGGTATCGCCCCGGCAAATAAACACAACGGCCGTATCCGGAAAAACCGGCGAGGTATTGGGCAGCGCCGTCGGGGCCATCTCCGAAAACAACGTCATGGAGTAGCGGCTCGAGGAAAAAATGTTAGTGATGCCGGCATTCCGCGCCGTAATGTTGCAAACGGCAAAAAAGCCGGCCGCCGATGCAGGCAGGCTTACCACCGTCCGGTACTTGGCCAAGGCCACAAAAACCGCACTACTGTTGGGCAGCGCACACCCACTACCAATGGCCGGATTCACATCTACCAGACTGATGCGTGGGGCTGTTTCCGTGGCAATAGCGCTACTATTGATTGCTTTATCATAAAAGTTGATCAGTACGCTCGCGCTGCCATTGGGAATTGCCGAGTTCTTGTTGATGTAGTGCACCACGGTCACCTCATAGCGAAATGGCGTGCGGCCCGCACCGTTGTTATCGAGGTATCGGTAGGTTATTTCGCCGCCCATTAAGTGAGAGGCCGCAGCCGGAACAGCAGCAAGCAAGCCCAGCAACAGGCAAAACCAGAGTAGAAATTTCATAAGCAAATAGGCGTAGGATAACTCCGCGTAGCAGGTGACTGAAAAGACAACGCCACAATACCGTTTGGGCCCTGACGATACCTAGCAAGCCGCCAAGCCACTGACCTTACTAAAGTACTCTGTAAATCAACGACGCGACTATATAGTTACTATAGCAAACCGCGCCGGGGTCAGAAAGCGAAAGGAAAACAAGAACTTTGCTTTTGGTTCTAGCCGGCTGAGCCCTCCATTTTGTGTTTGAAAAAAGGTTGTAGGCTGCGTTGCTACTTTTTTTTTCTTCCAGGCAACCCTCCCCTGCTAGGCTGCATCTAGCCCCTCAAACAAACTGCTATTGCCCGAACTTTACTCCTGCTTCCCGTGACTGATGCTGACCTCATAGCCGCCTGCCGCCAGGGTAGCAGCCGGGCCCAAAAACTGCTCTATGAGCGGTTTGCCGGCCTGATGCTCTCGGTGTGTCTGCGTTACCTGCGGCGGCGCGAAGATGCCGAGGAAGCCCTTATCGTAGGGTTTACCAAAGTGTTTCGGGCCCTTGATCAATACCGGCACGAAGGCTCGTTTGAAGGCTGGATCCGGCGCATTGTGGTGAACGAGGCCCTCGGGATGCTCCGCCGCAAAGAGCCCATCCACATGGCCATCGACGATTTGACCTACGACACGCCCGCTACCCCCGCCGAGGCCGAAAGCCAGCTCAACGCCGATGACATGCTGGCCCTGCTGGCGGAACTGCCCGCCGGCTACCGCACAGTGTTCAACCTCTACGCTCTGGAAGGCTACACCCACCCCGAAATCGGCGAGCTGCTCGGTATTTCGGAAGGCACCAGTAAGTCGCAGCTCAGTAAGGCCCGGGCCATGCTCCAGCGCCGCCTCGCGGTAGCCAGCACCCAGGCCCGCCCCACCTCCTCAACGAAAGAAGTATATGCAACCGGAAGATATTGATAAGCTGTTCCGCGACCGGCTCCAGGGGCATGCTCCTACACCGCCGGCGTTTATCTGGGCTGAAATAGAAGCCGAAATTCAGCCCCGCCGCAAGCGTCCCGCTATTTGGCTGGCGGCCGCGGCCGTAGCCTTGCTCACGCTGCTCGGTGGCGCTTGGTGGGTGCTTACGGGTGCCAATCCCGGTGGCCTGGGGCAGCCCGAGCTGGCAGCTAGCACGCCCCGGGCTTCGGTCCCCGCTACTACCCCTGAAATAATTTCACCCCCCCAGGCAACCACCCCTAGCGCTTCTCCATCTAGCCCCATAGAAGCCCCGGCCGACGAGCCGGCATCCGTAGTGGCCACTACGGAACCCTCCCTGGAAACCCGGTCTCGGGGTGTACAACCAGACCCCGCTCCAGTGAGTCGCCCCCTCGCCCGGCCCCGCGCTTCGGCACCGCGCCACCTGGCTTTGGCCAGCTCAGACGCACCCCAGGCCCCTAGCGTAGCTTCGGCTACTCCTACCCGGCCCGCGCTTACGGCCCAGCCCCAAGACCCGGAACTGGAGCGCCCTACTGCCTTGCCCACGGCCACGGTGGCTTCCACCGGCCCCATTGAGGTAGAAGTTCGCTCGGCTGCTGAAATGCCCGTTATGGCCGACGCCAATACCGCCCGGCGCCCTCGCCTGACTTCCCTGATTCGGCAGGCCCGTAACGCTGTGAAAGGCGAGCGGGTGAGCCTCACGGACGCTGGCCTGCCGGAATCGGTAACGGTGCAGGCCCGGGTAGCTGGGCACACGCTTACCAAAGTCATTCAACTGTAACTCTCCCCGCTTTTTGCGCCTTTTTTATGAAACGCTACTTCACTTTCCTCGCCTTCCTGCTGCTGAGCCTGGCCACCACCGGCACCTCCCAGGCGGCCTCTGGCACCCCCAACGATGACACCATTCTGGTGAAGCTCCCTAACCAGGCCACCATGACACTGTACGTCAAAGACAAGGCCCAGCTGCGCCAGATGCGCCAGTATAAGCTCGACTCCCTCATCGTACTGCTCGATGCCTACATCACGCAGGCCGAAGCTGCCGGCAAAAACTCGAAGTCGGAGCAGGTGACCATGGAGTTTTATCCGGCCAAGGAGCAGCCCGGCAAGCAGGTGCCCGAGCAGATTCGGATTACGGTGCGCAACCAGGGCCCCGGCAGCAAAACCAAATCGGCTGACCATGTAGACGTAACGCTAGGCCGGGTATTTGGGGTAACCGTTGATGAAAGCACCGACGGCGGCAACGACCACGTTTCGGTTCGGGTGGGCACCTCGGCCAAGTCTGACTCCATTCGTGATGTGGAGCGGAAAGCCAAGCAAGAAGAAAAAGCAAACCGCGCCGTGCATAGCAACTTCAACGTTGACCTAGGCCTGAACACGCTGGTAAACCGCGAAACGCTGGTGGGCGGCGAAGATTTTGAGCTGCGCCCCGTGGGTTCCCGCTACCTGAGCCTGAACTGGCACTACGATATCCGGGTTGGTCAGAAAGGCTCGCCCCTCCACTTGGTTACCGGCCCGGAGCTGGCCTTCAACAACTATATGCTCGATAAAAACTACCGCTTCAGCGACGTGAACGGCCGCACCCTGGTAGTGAAAGACCTGGACCGCGACCTGGAAAAAAGCAAACTGGCCGTGACCACCATCAACCTGCCCCTCATGGCTGTGCTGGACTTCCAGGATAAGAAAGGCCGCGACGCCTTCCGCATCGGGGCCGGCGGATTTATTGGCTACCGCCTGGGTTCGCACACCAAACTGAAGTACGAAGACGAAGGCCGCACCCGCAAAGACAAAGACCGCGGCAGCTACAACCTCGAGGACTTCCAGTACGGCGTGCAGGGCACCATCGGCATCCGCAACATCGATTTGTTCGCCAAGTACAACCTCAACGATACCTTCAAAAGCAATCGCGGGCCCCAGGCTCAGACGCTCAGCTTCGGCATCTCGCTGATCAACTAACGCAGGCTACGGCCCCGCACATTATCAAAAGAGGCCCGGCAGCAGATGCCGGGTCTCTTTTGTTTTTACTAGGTCATCTACCAGCGCAAACCGTGTCAACCGTATCAAGCACTAGCCTCCTGACATGCACAAACCGCTATGGACTGCGCGCTATAATGCCAGCGGCTTACTGATTCCGATAAAAGTTATCCAGCAGGATAGCGGCTGAAACGGCCACGTTGAGGCTTTCGGCCTGGCCGCGACCTGGAATGTGAAGGCGCTGGGTTAGGCAGGCTTCTACCTCGGGCGTGAGGCCGTGGCTTTCGCTGCCCATCACCAACACACCGGTGGGCTGCAATGTCAGGCGGTGCACGTTGTCGCCGTGCAGGTCGGCGCCATATACGGGCAGCGCTGCGGGCAGGGCGCTTAGCCAGGCGGGCAATTCGCGCTGCCACACGGGCACGCGGGTAAAGGAGCCCATGGTGGCAGCCACGGTTTTCGGGGCCCAGGGGTCGGCGCACGTTTCAGAGCACACCACCCCGCCTAGGCCATACCAGTCGGCCAACCGGATGAGCGTGCCTACATTACCGGGGTCGCGCACCTGGTCGAGGGCTAGTAGAAGCTGGCCGGGCGCCGGTTTCAGTGGCGTTTCTTCGGGAAGCTTCGCAATGGCCAGGGCCGTTGTATTGGTGCTGAGCGTACCCAAACGGGTTAGTTCTTCCTCCGAAACTATATCCACAGGAACTCCAATAGGCAGCTCCTTGCGGATTTTCTCATGGAAATCAGCCGTAAGGATGAGTCGTTCCGTTAGAATCCCGGAACTTAGCAGCTCCCGCACGCTTTTGCCGCCCTCCACCAGGAAAGCGCCGTGCCGGAGACGGTACTTCTTCAGGTGCAGCGCGTGCACGTATTTCGCTACTGCTTTTGAAACCATATACGCAGATTAACGGCCGGCCCGCTAACGGGCTGTTTTTAGGAAAATTACCACTCCGGCTGGCGCTCGGCAGTTTGCTGCTGACCAGTGGGCTGAACAGTTGTTCGCCAACCCGCCTGCTGCAGCCGGGGCAGCGCCTGCTGAGCCGGGTAAAGATTGAAGGCGCGGAAAAGGCCGATGCTGAGCGCCTGCAAACCTTGGTGCAGCAGAAGCCCAATAGCACGTTTCCGCTGCCAAAGGTAGCCATCTACCAGCTAGGTCGGTCATTTTATAACCCGGAGCGCATTCAGAAGAAGCTGGAAGAAGAGCGCACCCACTACAACCAGCTCATCTGGGAAGCCGGCACCGACTCGGCCAAAGCCGGCAAGCTCCTGACCAAGCGGGAGCGGCACGTGCGGCGCCACCAGCTAGCCTTGGATAAAGGCAACGCCATTATGCGCCTGGGCGAGCCGCCCGTTATCTACGATTCGTCGCTGACGGCTACGTCTACGGAGCAGCTGGGTACGTTCCTGAAGTCAAAGGGCTTTTTCCGCAACTCCGTCACGGCCACCGATACAGTCCCGACGAAGCTGTTCTCGCCGTTTCGGGTCCTGACGTTTCGCTCCCCCTTTCACTCCGATTCGCAGCGCGTCACCGTCGTGTACCGCATTCACGAGGGCCCGGCGTTCAAGTATTCGCAGCTCGACTACGATGTGCAGGACACAGCCGTAGCGCGCCGGGTACTCGGCAGCCAGCCTCAGAGCCTGCTGCACGTAGGTGACCAATACGATGAAGAAGTAATTGGCAATGAGCGCAGCCGGCTGGAGCTGATGCTTAAAAACGAGGGCTTCTATGATTTTCGGCAGCAGTACATTACCCTGGAAGCCGATACCAGCTTTGCCCCTACCACTGTGCGCCTGCGCACCATCGTGAGCAAACCTACCCGCGGCGAGCAGCACCGGCTCTACACCGTTCGGCACGTCAACTTCATTACCGATGCAGGCCTAGTGCGGTTTGGCCAGCAGCGCGACACGCTTGTCCGCGACTCGGTTTTCTACTTAGCCTATAAGCACCGCTTTTCCACCAAAGCTCTCGACCGCAAGCTGGCCGTGCGCCCCGGTGATAGATACAGCTTGGAGAACACGCAGGTAACCCAGCGCCAGCTGGCAGGCCTTGACATGTTCCGGTTCAGCAACGTAACGTACCGGCGCGACCGGGAGGCGGCCCGCGACTCGGCTAGCGGCGTGCTTGATGCTACCATCAATGCCTCACCGGCCAAGAAGTTTCAGGAAACCGTTGAGCTAGGCGGCACTTACATTGCCCGACTTGCCGGGCCGTTCAGCAACGTACGCTTCAAAATCCGGAATGTATTTGGAGGCGCGGAGCTGTTGGAATTTGGTTTGCGAGCCGGCTTTGAAGGACAGTTTAACGCCATCACCGGCAATCCGCAGCTGACCACGCAGTTGGGCGCCAACGTGAACCTAGTGCTGCCGCAGTTCTTGGTGCCGTGGCGCAGCAGCCGCTGGCTTGCGCGCTACAACCCACGCACCCGCCTCAACGGCAGCTATACTTACGTCGACCGGCCCGAATACACTCGCACGAACATTGAGGCCACGTACGACTACATCTGGCAACGCTCCGTGTACCATCAGTTCGTGCTTACGCCGATTGACGTGAGCGTTATCCGGACGCCGTTTATCACCGACTCCTACTACGAGGAGTTGCGGCGGCTGGCGCTTACGCAGAACACGCCCCTGCTGCGCAGCTTCGATAACCTGTTCATGCCCAGCATTAGCGCTACCTCGCTCTACAATTCCAACGATTTCAACCAAACCCGCGACGGGCGCTACTTCCGCCTGTTTGGCGAGGTAGGCGGCATTACGCGCGGCTTCTATCAGTCGCAACCCCTGGTAGTGAATGCCAAGCCCGGCCAAAACGACCGGCTGAAAATCTACGACTTCGCCAAGCTTACGGCCGATTACCGTCGCTACCACAAACTTTCGCCCGAAACCTACTTTGTGTACCGGCTCTCGGGCGGGGCCGTGCGCGCCCTCTCGCCTACCACCACCCAGACCCGCGGCGAGGATGGCGTCATTATTCCGGGCAGCGACAATACCCAGCTGCTGGTGCCGTATGATAAATACCTATTTGCGGGCGGTAGCTCCAGCGTGCGGGCCTGGAAACCACGCCGCTTGGGCACTGGTAGCGCTACCCAATATGAGCTCGATGAACTAGGTAACCCGGTTATCGGGGAAGATGGGCAACGAGTGCGCAACTACGACTTGGAGCAACCCGGCGAACTGCTGCTGGAGGGCAACGTAGAGTACCGCTTCCCGATTTACAGCTTTATAAAAGGCGCTGTATTTACTGATTTCGGCAACGTCTGGACGCTTCGGGCCGACCCGTTGCGGCCGGGCGCTCAGTTTAAGCTCAACCAGTTTTACCGGGAGTTTGCCGTGGGCTCGGGGTTTGGCCTTCGGCTGGATTTCAGCTTCTTGATTCTGCGCCTCGATATTGCCACCAAGGTGTACGACCCCACCGCCCCAGGCAGCAAGTGGGCCATCCGCAACATCAGCTTCGGCGAAAACCAGACGGCCCTGAACCTGGGTATTGGGTATCCTTTCTAAGCATTACTTCGATACCAGAAGAGGAGGCCGGTTGGTCGTTCGCTAGGCCCTAGCGAACGACCAACCGGCCTCCTCTTCTGGTATTGGTTTAGCTGTTTTACCAGCCTAGCAACTCACTCAGGGCCGTAGCAACTTTCTCGGGGTTAGGCAGCATTTGCTTTTCCAGCTCCACGTTGAGGGCAATGGCGGGCAGGTTGGCGGCTCCCAGCGTAAACACCGGCGCATCCAGCTGCTGGAAGCAGTGCCGCTGAATACGGCCGGCCAGGCTTTCGGCAAAAGAGTTCAGCAAGGGCTCTTCGGTTAGGATAAGCGCTTTACCGTGGCGGCGCACCGCCGTTTGCACGGCCTCCCAATCCAGCGGATTGAGCGTGCGCAAATCCAGAATTTCAACCTGACCAGGAAACTGCTTGCTGGCTGTTTTGGCCCAGTGCACGCCCATGCCGTAGGTTATGACCACGCACGATTCACCATTGCGGAGCTTAGTGGCATCGGCTTCTTGGGCAATGGCTGCTTTCCCTAGCGGAATAACATAGCCCGCCGCGGGCTCCGTGGTTTTGGCATCTTCCGTGCCAGGCACTTTGCTCCAATACAGGCCTTTGTGCTCTAAAAGCACCACGGGGTTGGGGTCGAGGAATGCTGCCCGGAGCAAACCTTTCATATCGGCCGCATTGCTGGGGTACACCACCTTAATACCCCGAATGGTGAGCAGGGCGCTTTCGATGGAGCCGGAATGATAGGGGCCACCACCGCCATACGCGCCCACCGGCACTCGAATCAGGCTTTGCACCGGAAACTTGCCATTAGAGAGGTAGCAGGATTTGCTCAGTTCTTCTACCAGCTGGTTGAGGCCGGGCCAGATGTAGTCGGCAAACTGAATTTCAACAATAGCCTTGGCTCCCACGGCACTCATACCGGCCGTGCTACCTACAATGTACGCTTCCTGAATGGGCGTATTGAACACGCGGGCATCACCGTACTTTTTGGCCAGCAATGCCGCCTCCCGGAAAACACCACCTAGCTCGCCGCCCACATCCTGACCGTAGAACAACGCCTCCGGAAACTCGCGCAGAATGTCATCCACGGCGTGCAGTGCAGCATCCACCATCAGGGCTTTGTCGGCGCCGGCGGGGCTTCGCTCGCCTTGCTCTTCCGTTACAACTGCTGGCGCGAATTCGTGGTCCTGGAACGTAGTTGGATCAGGGTTTGGAGCCTGCAGGGCACGCTCGTAGTCCGCTTGCACGGTTGCGCGGGCCTCGGTGCCTAGGGCGGCTAGCTCCTCCTCGGTAACGCCCCGCTCCAGGAGTTGCTGATGGTAGCGGGGCAAGGGGTCGTTGAGGGTGTGCTGGGCGAGGTTGTCGCCGCGGTACCACTCGCGGCGCACGCCGCTGGTGTGGTGGCCTAGCAATGGGCACTTAGCATGCACCAGCACCGGGCCGCGGCGCTGGCGCACGTACTCAGTGGCTTCTTGCATGCCGGCGTAGCTGGCCAAGAAGTCGGCCCCATCAAACTGCAGGCGGTGCAGTCCTTTAAAGCCGGCGGCAAACTCGTAGGCGTCCATGGCGCGCATTTCGCGGCTGGTGGCTGAAATCCCCCAATCGTTGTCCTGCACCAAGTAAATAATGGGCAGCTGGTGCAGCACAGCCATCTGCAGTGCCTCGGCCACCTCGCCTTCCGTCATGGCACCATCCCCGATAGAGCACAGCACTACCGGCGGCAGAGCGCCAGCCGGTTCTGGTTCGGTTGCGGAGCCCCGGGGGGCTAGTCCCTGGCTTTCCAGATACTTGATGCCGTGGGCAATACCGGTGGCTGGAATGGCCTGCATGCCGGTAGCCGAGCTTTGGTGCGGAATGGTAGGCACGCCCGGCCGCCGCAACGACGGATGGCTGTAGTACGTGCGCCCCCCGGAAAACGGGTCGTCGCGCTTGGCCATAAGCTGAAGCATCAGCTCATACGGCGCCAGCCCCATGCCCAGCAGCATGGCATCGTCGCGGTAATATGGGGCGGCATAATCGGCGCCGGTGAGGTGGAAGGCAGCTGCCAGCTGAATGGCCTCGTGGCCGCGGGCGGTGGCGTGTACGTAGCGGGCCGTCACGGCCTTATTTTCTTCGTAGAGGCGAGCCAACTCATCGGCCGTGCGCATCAGGCGGTAGGCCCGCAGCAGCGTGGCGCGGTCGGGCCGGGTGGTAGTAACTTCGGTTTCCAGGGACGGGGCGGCTTGCGTGAACATGGATGGGTGGTGGGTTCGATGGCGAAATTACAGCATCCGACGCACAATATTTGGGTTAACCCAGAAGTGCACCCTAGTATGCGTACTGGCCTAATCATTTTACCTTCGTGCTACTATGTCTGCTGATCTGATTATCTCCGCTGCCACCGAATCCGACATTCCGGACCTGGTGGCCCTCGTAAACCGCGCCTACCGCGGCGAGGCCTCCCACCAAGGCTGGACCACCGAAGCTCACCTGCTAGAGGGCCAACGTACCGATGCCGACGATCTGCGCGAGGCCCTGAACACGCCGGGTGCTACCATTCTGCAAGCACGCTCGGCGGCTGGTCAGCTGCTGGCCAGCGTGTACCTGAAAAATCAGTACCCCGACCTCTACCTCGGCATGCTTTCCGTTGACCCCGGCCAGCAGGCCCGCGGACTGGGCAAGCAGCTACTAGCTGCCGCCGAGCAGCAAGCCCGTCAGCTTGGCTGTTCGGCCATCCTGATTTCGGTGATATCCGTGCGCACTGAGCTGCTGGCCTGGTATGAGCGCCTGGGCTTCCGGCGCACTGGCGAAACAATGGCTTTCCCCCGCGATACACGTTTCGGCATTCCGCGGCAGCCGCTGGAGCTGGTGCTACTTCGTAAGCCGCTAGGCGAAGATCAAAGCAGCAAATTTTAATTACCTGACCGCTACCGCTTTCTGTGCATGAATCCTAACCAGTATGATGGCCTGCTGCAGAGGCCTTTTTTGGCTGAGCATTGGCATAAAGGAGTAGCTGCTGCTCTGGCGATTTGGCTGCCTGCATTTATGTGCGCTTACTACTTTCTGCACGACTTTGTGGCCGGTGCAGTTGGGTTTGCCACCACAGTTAGCCTAGCCATTATACTCGTTGTAGTAACCCAGTACGAAGGCTTCACACTTAACCTCACATCACTCCGCTACCGACGCTATACCTGGGTGGCTGGCTTGCGGTTTGGCCGCTGGTTGCCCCTACCCCCCATTGTACAGGTAACGGTTCGTTACGTTCAAAAAAATCATCATCTGCCGCTAGACAATCACCCGGCAGCAGTAGGCTTTACAGCTACTGAAAGAGTGTGGCAGGTTTTGCTGCGGGTAGAGCAGTCCCCGATAGGTATCGTTGTTGCAAATACACAGCAGGAAAAGGCACTCCACATCGCAAAAACGCTGGCTACATTACTCCATAGAGAAGTGGTTGTGCACTCCTAGACCAGTGCCACACATACCAGTAGGTTGAATAGCAATGAACGTAGCGCTCTGGACTGCTTTTTGAAGCAAGCATTAGTTGCTTTTTGTACGCGGTATAACCCCTACCTTTGCAGAATTCCTACTAGCGCCGGCCCTACGTTTGGTCAGTTGTTAGCTGATTTCCGGCAGGGCATTGGCTAACAAGCACCCACTCGGCTGTTCTGATTTCCATGCTGTCACCTGCTCTTTCTCCCTTTCCTACGCCTACTAGCTTCCCCCGCTTCCGCGACTCGGTGGAGCACTGGATGCGTCAGTTTCAGGACTGGCTCTGCCAACAGTTGGAAAATGCGGACGGCACCGGCACCTTCCAGGAAGATGCCTGGCAACACCACAGTGGAGGCGGTGGCCGCTCGCGCGTGCTGCTGGAAGGGAACATCATTGAGAAAGGCGGCGTCAACTTTTCAGCTGTAGAGGGCACCATGAGCGAGCACGCTGCCCGCGTGCTACTCATGCCCGACCCCAATTACTTCGCCACCGGCGTATCGGTGGTTCAGCACCCACGCAGCCCTAGGGCACCCATTTCGCACATGAACGTGCGCTACTTTGAGGCCGGCAATGGCGACGCTTGGTTTGGCGGCGGCCTGGATCTGACCCCGATTTACGTGGATCTGGAGCAGGCTCGCTGGTTTCATGAGCAGATTGCCGAAGTATGCGCCCGCCACAACCCGGCCTACTACCAGCGTTTTAAGGAGTGGGCCGATGAGTACTTTTTTGTAACGCACCGCCAAGAAACCCGCGGCGTGGGCGGCATTTTCTTTGACCGCCTCACGGTGGGCAAGGATGGCGACCAGGACGCGCTGTTTGCCTTCGTGCGGGAAGTAGGTGAAGTGTATGGGCGCACCTACACGGAGCTGCTGCGCCGCACTGCCGCGCTACCCTTTACGGAGCGTGAAAAGCAGTGGCAGCTGGTGCGCCGCGGCCGTTACGCCGAGTTCAACCTGGCCATTGACCGAGGTACGCGTTTTGGCCTGGAAACCGGCGGTCGCACCGAAAGTATTCTGATGAGCCTGCCACCCCTGGCCGCCTGGCACTATAATCTGCAACCCGAGCCCGGCTCGCCCGAAGCAACTACCCAACAGTGGTTGCGCAAAGGCGTGAACTGGCTAACCGACCCGCCTACTGCTGCTTGATCGAGCGACTTCAACACCTTGACCGTTGGCTTCTGGTAGCTGCCAACTCCTACCACGCTCCTCGCCTCGATGCCTGGATGGTATTCCTATCGGAACGCTTTGTGTGGTTTCCGGCCTACTTTGTTATTATAGTGGCGCTCTGCTACCTGTATGGCCGCCGGGCCCTGCTCCTGCTCCCAATGATTGGACTGAGTGTAGCCCTGTCCGACAGCATTTCCAGCCGCCTGTTTAAGCCCTACTTCGCCCGCCTACGCCCCTGCCACGACTCCGACCTTTCTACTACTTTGAACTTAGTGAATGGTTGCGGCGGGCAGTTCGGGTTTCTGTCGTCGCACGCGGCCAATGCCTTTTCGCTGGCCGTGTTTCTGTATTTGGTGCTCCCTAGCCGCTACCGCGTGGCCAAGGTGCTGCTGCTGGTATGGGCGGCGCTGGTGAGCTATAGCCGTATGTATCTGGCCGCGCACTACCCGTCTGATGTGCTGGCCGGCGCATTACTAGGGTCGTTGGTGGCCTGGGCCTGCGCCACCGCTTACCACCGGCTGGCAGCACGTTGGTGGCCTCAGCTTATGGCCAAAGAATCGACAGCAATCTGATAACCAAGCCAAAAGCCCCTGGCACCATATGGTGCCAGGGGCTTTTGATAAGCTAGTATTACTTGGCAGGTTTGCGGTTGCCGGTGTGGCCGTCGCCTTGGTCACCTTGGCCGGGCTTGCTGGTTACTTTGGAGTTATGGCGGTCATCTTGGGAAAGAGAGCGGTTCAGGTCCACGGAACTCGTGAACTCGCCTTTCTCATTGCGGCGCACGTAGCGCTTATCACCCGGAGTGGGCTCAACTAATTCGCGTTTCGACATGGCGTTGGGTTGGAAGGTGGATAAAAATCATACGCAACCCAATCCTGCTGGTTTGCCTATTTACCCAGCAATTTTGCCACGTACTTACCCACAATATCAAACTCCAGATTCACGCGGTGACCGGGCTGCAGGTCCTGAAACGTGGTGTGTTCATAGGTATACGGGATGATAGCCACGCTAAAGCCGTCGTCGGTGCTATTAAAGCAGGTGAGACTGGTGCCGTTGATGCAGATAGAGCCCTTTTCTACGGTTACGCGCCCAGGGCCGGGCTCATGCCGGAACCGGTACAGCCAGGAGCCGTTCTGGTCCTCTACTGCTTCGCACTCGGCTGTAAGGTCCACGTGGCCCTGCACAATGTGGCCATCAAAGCGGCCGTTGGCGGCCAGGCACCGCTCCAGATTTACGCGCTTGCCGGGCGCCCACTGGCTGAGGTTGGTTTTCTGCAGGGTCTCGTCGATGGCCGTTACCACGTGCGTACCGGCCATACCGTCTACGGCTACTACGGTCAGGCACACGCCATCGTGGGCCACGCTTTGATCAATCTTTAGCTCTGAGGCAAAGCTGGAAGCTACCGTAAAATGAATGTTGGTGCCTTCGCGCTGCACGTCCCGGATGGTGCCCAGGGTTTCTATGATGCCAGTAAACACGTACTAAATCAACTGAATGTGAAAGATATGCTGAGTACAGAACAAGCAAACAGGCAGGACGAAGAAATTGATTTGAGCGGCGGTCAACAGCAGTTGCTATTGCCCCCATTTCAATGTCAAAAGCCGCTATTTTCCTCGACCTTCGATGATGATTTTGAGCGTGTATAGCACCACCCGAAAGTCCATGGCCAGGCTCATGTTCTCGATGTAGAGGATGTCGTACTTCAGCCGGTCCACCATTTGCGGAACGGTTTCGGCGTAGCCGTATTTCACCTGGCCCAGGCTGGTGAGGCCAGGACGCACGCGGTGCAGATGGCGGTAATGCGGCGCTACCTGCATAATCTGGTTGATGAAATACTGCCGCTCGGGTCGGGGGCCCACAATGCTCATATCCCCCTTAATCACGTTCCAGAACTGGGGCAGCTCATCTAGCCTTACCCGGCGCATAAACCGCCCCCAGGGCGTAATGCGGGGGTCGAAGTCAGAAGACAACGCTGGCCCGGCTTTTTCCGCATCCTGGTACATGGAGCGGAATTTATAGATGAAAAATGGCTTGCCGAAGCGGCCGATTCGCTCTTGAGAATAAAACACCGGCCCCGGCGACGAAAGCCGGACCATAACGGCCACAAAGGCATACACCGGCCAGGCCAGCAGCAGAAACAGCACGGAAACACTCACATCCAGCCCACGCTTCACGGCCCGTTGCCAGGGCGGCAGCAAATCCTGCTTGATTTCAATCAGAGGCGTGCCGAATACATGGCTGACCTTCACGGAGCCCAGCAACAGCTGGTAAAGGTCGGGCAGGATGCTGACCCGGGCGGGCGTGCCTTCCAGCAGCGTCAGAATTTCTTCCGTAATACGATGCTCCGAGGGCTCAATGGCAATGATAACCTGCTCTACCTGCAGCTCCTGAATTAGGCCAGGCAAGTATTGATACGTGCTGCAGGTAGGCAACTCGGCAGCCAGCTGCTCATCTACCGCATCGCCTAGGGGTGAGAACCCAATCAACCGCAGGCCGAGGTGCTTTCCGGTACTGCGCAGCTCCAGGCAAGTGGTGCGGGCCAAGGACCCGGAGCCCACCAACAGCGTGTTGAACGTGATAATGCCACCCCGCACCAGACGCTGAATACTGCTCACGGCCCACACCCGGACAATTGCCGCAATGCTGAAATGCAGAAAGAAATACGCCGTGATGGTTTTGTAGTAGCTGTGGTAGTTCTGCACGCCCTGGTCATCGAGCAGCAGCACAAAGAAGATGATGATGGCGCCCAGCAACGACACGCGCCCTAGGCGGATAATTTCGCCCAACCGGGATTTACGGAAAATGTCGGTGTACTCTCCAATCAGGGCGTAAAGTCCCGTCCAGAAAACGGCAATCATCAGGGCGGAGCCCGAGAGAAACACGGCATCAGCCGAAAAGCGGTAGTCCGGGTTTATTTCGCTCAGTAGGTACTTGCGCAGCAGAAAAAAACATACCCACGCGAACAAGGCTGCACCGAAGTCGGCGGCTATCAGCTTCAGTTTTTGGAGAGTACGAATCAAGGGAGTTAAAACAAACCAGTAAAGCCGGCGCCGGGAATACTTTTGTGGCCCGGAAGCCGTAATTTTGCAATTCATCGGGGCTTTGGTAGCCCGCGGAGCTGATAGGGGGTAGTGGCGCAAAGGTAGAAATTACCCGCAATCTGTGAAGCTGCCGGTTTCCCTCATTTTCAGCTTGCTCCCCCTAGCAACGCCCTAACTTACCTGAACCATGCACGCTGACACGTACCGCCACAGAGGAATGCGCCGCACCCTGGTGGAGGAACTGCAGCGCAAAGGCATCCGCGACGAACGGGTGCTGGCAGCTATTGGTACGGTGCCGCGCCACTTGTTTTTTGAAACCGCTTTCCAGCCCCACGCCTACCAGGACAAAGCTTTCCCGATTGGCGAAGGCCAGACGATTTCACAGCCCTACACGGTAGCCTACCAGACCGAGCTGCTGCAGGTACAACCCGGCGAGCGGGTATTAGAAATTGGAACGGGCTCGGGCTACCAATGCTGTGTGCTGCTGGAGCTTACCCCGAACGTATTCAGCATTGAGTATAATCCGGTGTTGTTTGAGCGAACCGCCCGCCGGCTGGCGGCCATGCACCGGCATGCGCACCTGTTTTGCGGCGATGGCTCGTTGGGCCTGCCTGCACATGCGCCTTTTGATAAGATTCTGGTAACGGCCGGCTCGCCGACCCTGCCCCGCCCGCTTTTGCGCCAGTTGCGGATTGGCGGAGCCCTAGTAATTCCGGTGGGCGACGAGCACTCCCAGCGCATGATGCGGGTAGTGCGCGAAAGTGAGGAGGAATTCTCGCGCCAAGTGCTCGAGGAATTCCGGTTTGTGCCGCTACTGGGCCAGGCCGGCTGGGGAAAATAACTGCAAAAGGTTGCCGGTAGCGTAGCCTCGCTTTCGCTCAATCCCGGGCGACTGCCCTACCTTTGCGGCTCTACTCTCTGACTATACCTAGCACATGCTGCGCAAACAAAAGCCCGTTAAAGACTCGTTCGTCCGGATGACTGAGCTAGTCCTGCCCAACGACACGAACACGCTGAACAACCTGATGGGCGGCCGAATGATGCACCTGATGGACGTAGCGGCCGCCATTTCGGCCCAGCGCCACTCCAACCGCATCGTGGTAACGGCTTCCGTTGATAACGTATCATTTCGGGAGGGAATCAAGCTGGGTAGCGTAGTGACACTGGAAGCCCAGGTAACCCGCTCCTTCAGCTCTTCCATGGAAGTACACATCAACGTGTGGGCCGAAGACATTCCGAGCGGCACCAAAATCAAGTCCAACGAAGCGTTCTTCACCTTTGTGGCAGTAGACCAGTCGGGCCGGCCGATTGACGTGCCGGAAGCCGTACCGGAGACGGAAGAAGAAATCAGCCTCTACGACGGGGCCCTGCGCCGGCGGCAGTTGCGCCTGGTGCTGGGCGGCCGCATGCACCCGCACGAGGCCACTGAGCTAAAAGCCCTCTTTGAACTGGAATAAGCAAAACCAGTAGGGAAAGCAGCGGATTGTTGTATTTTCAGCAACCGATTTTCTGCTCCCTAGCAACGCACTATGGATACCGCCGCCAACCTCGCCTTCTTCCAGAATTTCTATACCGATACGTCGTTATACGTAGTGGCGGAACCGAGTGCAGCTCCGGTGTCCGTGCCGGCTGTAGCAGCCGCGCCAATTGGCGCAGCTGCTGTACCGCAACCCTTTGTGGCTACTACCCCTGCTCCTGCCGCAAACCCCACGCCGGTTGCCGCGGCTCCGGTAGCAAGTGCCGCGGTGGGCGCACCACTTCCGCCGGAACGCAGGCCTAGTGCGCCCGCCGTGCCGCCCGTGGCCGCCGCGCCTCTTCCGGCGCCGGTCGTGGTACCTGCTGCACCTGTGCCTACGCCGCCTCCTGCTCCTACGCCTCCGGTCGTGACGCCGGAGGCGGCACGGCTGCCTACTACCCTCACGCTGGCCGCATTGCCTGCTGCCGCACAGGCTCCGGCAGGCCGGGTGCAGCCTACGCCCACGCAGTCGCCGGTGGCGCACATTCCGTTCTCCACGCTGGGCAGCAACGCCAACGGCCTTATTATTCTGGTACGTTTGCCGGCCGAGCAGTTCCGCAAGCTGCCGCGCAATGTATTCTTGAACAACCTGCTAAAAGCGCTGCGCCTGATTGTGGAAGACGTGGTGCTGGTAAATGTGGAGCATGCCACCTTCCCCGTAGCGTTGTGCAGCCTGCGCCAGCACCTAGCAGCCCGTCAGTTTCTAGCGTTTGGCAAAAACCTGCTCGATGTGGCCGTGTACACCACCCAGCCCTATGAGCCGGTGCTGTTGTACGGGGATACGGCTTTTCTGGGGGCTAGCGAAATCAGTATGCTGGAATACGATGCCGGCCGCAAAAAGCAGCTGTGGCAAGCCGTACAGCGCATGTTTATGAGTTAAGCCAGCCTAGCGCCTGGTTGCCACACCGCACCAGGCGCGCAGCCGGTACTAAGTAAAAAGGCCCGCCATCTCTTGATGGCGGGCCTTTCTGTTACTAAAACCAAGCAGCTTACTTCAGCACGGAAGCCAGGGTGCTTTGCAGCTCTTCGCCGCGCAGGTTTTTGGCGATAATGCGACCTTGCGGATCAAGCAAATAGGACTGCGGAATGGATTTGATGCCGTAGGTTTGGCCGGCGGCACTTTCCCAGCCTTTCAGATCCGAAACGTGCGTCCAGCTCAGGCCGTCGTTCTGGATGGCTTTCAGCCATTTGCCCCGGTCCTGGTCAAACGATACGCTGTAGATTTCAAAGCCTTTACCTTTAAACTTGTTGTAGGCCTTCACCACATTGGGGTTCTCCTGGCGGCACGGGCCGCACCATGAGGCCCAGAAGTCTATGAGCACGTACTTGCCCCGCAGGCTGCTCAGGGCCACGGCTTTGCCATCGGGGCTGGCCAGGCTGATTTCAGGGGCTTGTACGCCAATGGCGGTGGTCCGAAGCGGTTCGAGGCGGGCCACCAAGTTCTTGGTGTAGCGCGACTCGGGACGAGTTTTCTTAACAGCGTTTGCTACGGAATCGGCCAGCGCGAAATGGTCATCGGGGTTTACCACGCTGCTCATCACGAACGCCGATACCACTGAGCCTGGGTTTTGGCGCACTAAGCGGGCAATGGAGGCAGAGCCGGCCTTCTGCATGGACATAGCCTTGGCTTGCAGGATGGCTATTGAGTCAGTGCGGTTTTGCTGGGCAGCTTGGTTAAAGCGCTGCTCCAGGCGCTGCATCTGCTCGCGCGAGGCTTGCAAGTTGAGGCTGAGCTTTTGCAGCATCTCGGAATCAGAGGAGCCTTTCACAGTGTAGCTCTGGCCCAGCTTCTGAGCGTCGCCGGACAGTTCTACTGTAGTGCCGTTTTCCAGGGCCAGCAGCACCTGATTCTGGTCGTTGAGCTTTACCTGATAGATACCCGCCTCGGGCAAGGCGCCTGAGAACCGGAATTGGCCTTTCTCATCTACCGTAGCCGTGTCGCGCGAGACAAACTGCGTTTCACCCAACTCAGCTAAATATACTTTGGTGCCAGCCGTAGCATTCTGCAGTTGGCCGTTCACTTGGTAGGAAGCCGCATCGCCGCCCGAGGCAGCGCTGGTAGTGGGGGTTGTATTCTTGTTGCAGGCGTTGGCCATACCTAGCAGGGCGCCCATGTAGAGAAGGCTCTTCATTTTGTGCATCATTCAGGAAGCAAGCCGGCGAAGGGCCGGCGTATGTTGGCAAAGGACGAGGAAACAGACCGCAAGTTGTCAATTTCAACCGGAATTGCGGACGAGGCAGCGACGTATTGTTACAGGTGAGGTGGCGCTTTGGTTCCGGTAAATCTTTTACTACCCCTCGTACCAGCCCAAACCGATGAACAGGCGACTAGCTGAACGGGTACTCCACCTATCACATGTAAGAAGGTTTCAGGCCGTAGCCACCCTAGCAAAGGCTAGCTACACCAGTAGGAATGCCGCTTTTTACGCATCTTGGCAGCTGAATTGCCGGAATCGGCTTCTTCACTTATACCTATTAGTATAGCTTATTATGGTTTCTGCCGCGCGCATTGTGGCCTTGCGAAAAAACAAAGGAATGTCGCAGGAGGTGCTGGCCGAAGAGTCGGGCGTGAGTTTGCGCACTATTCAGCGGGTAGAGCAAGGCGAAACCGTACCGCGGGGCCACACGGTGCAGGCGCTGGCGGCAGCCTTGGGCGTCCCCATCGAGGCCTTGCTACCCGAACCCGAGCCCAAGCCCATACCTGTTGCGCTTCCAGCCGCTGCTGCGCCAGCTCTTCGCCCCGACCGCTCGTATCTGGAGCTGCTTAACCTGAGCGCGCTCAGCTTCCTGGTTTTCCCGCTGCTTAATTTGGTGGTGCCGTTTCTGCTGTGGCGTAAGCGCCGCCACGATACAGAACTCGTAGCCGAAGTGGGGCGCCGCGTGCTGGGGTTTCAGGTGCTATGGCAGGTAGTGTGCTTCTTTCTGTACCTGCTGGCGGCCGGAGTTCAGGTGGTAGTGTTTCGCTATTTTCAAGTGTCGTTGCGCGGCCTGTTTCTGCTGGTTTTTCTCTTCACGTATACCCTTAATCTGCTCGTGGTGCTCTATAATGCCCGGCAGCTGAAGCAAGGAAACCTTAACCTATATCCTATTCGACTCTAGATGACCTAAGCATAAAATCCTGAATGACAGATAGTTAAATACAATGGCGGCAAAATGGCGGCAAAATGACGCAGGGCTGGAGGGGGAAAGGCCGGTAGTTTAGCACCGTCACATCACCCTACCTCCCTGCTATATGAAAACCGCATCCAAAGTTATCCTCACCGTACTAGGCCTGCTCCTCGTAAGCGGCGTATTCGGCTACGCGTACATTAAAAAGCGCTTCGAGCCCGCCCCCAACCAACTCGTTTTATCGGGCCAGCCAATCACTAGTTCCTTCGTGTGGCTAGCCGACAGCAGCGCCCGGCCCGTTATGCCTCACGCGGCGTTGCTGGTACCAGTTACCGTGCCCGGTTGCTCCCGTACGTGCTACCTGCAGTTTGACACGGGTGCTCCTTCCTCTCTGCTCTATGCCAAGTCACTGGCTGCTCTTCGCACCAGCTTCCCTGCTACGGGCACCACGCTCCTGCCGCAAGCCGATACGCTGCGCAACTTCCAGTTTGGGCTAGGCAATGGGCAGGTACAAGCCCGCTGGATGCGGGTATTGAACTACGGCACGAGCCAAGTGCCCGCTGATAGCACCACTCCTTTTATCCTGGGCACGCTGGGTGCCGACGTGCTGGATGGCCATGTGCTGGTACTCGACTACGCCCGCCAGCAGTTTTGCATTGCCGCAAGCCTAGCGGACAGCCTGCGTAACAGTGCAGTTTTTGTGCCGCTCAAGTTTGAGAGCCGCCGCGTAATGCTGGAGGCCGGGGTTCAAAACCAAACCAAGCCCTTGCTTTTCGACTCCGGTAGCAGCGCCTTTTCCCTGCTTACCAGTGAGACCAACTGGAAGGAACTGGCCCAACCGGCAGCCAAGGTGCGGATTGCCAGCGTGAACAACCTCGGCAAAAAGCTCACGTCCTACACCGTGCCTACTGCTGTAGCCTTGCAGTTCGGCGCTACGGCTTTGCCCCTGGGCACGGTCACCTACATCGAAGGCACCAGCCTGATGGAATCTACCCTGATGCGCTTCTCCGGCATGGGCGGCATGCTCGGCAACGAAATCTTCCGTAACCACACCATTATCCTCGACGCGCCGGGCGGGCGGTTCGGCGTAGTGCAACGCTAGGTCCACTTATGCCTCAAACCGGCTAGCATACTACATAGCTTCACTAGTAAAGCACACCTAGTAATACCGCCCCATAACTCGCTTTTATATAGTCATATATAACACAAAACCCATCAGCTTACAGCTGATGGGTTTTGTGTTAGGGCAAGGGTAGTAACCGTTACGCGTCCAGCTTCTGGCGCAGGAGTTGGTTGGCCAGTTTGGGGTCGGCTTTGCCGCCAGTCAGCTTCATGAGTTCTCCCATGAACATGCCAGTCAGGGATTTTTTACCGGCGCGGTACTCCGCTACTTTGGCGGGGTTGGCATCCAGCACCTGCTGAATTTTGGCTTCCAGCTCCCCGACATCCGACTGCTGCAACAAGCCCTGCGCTTCGGCCGCAGCGGCAGCTGTTTGCGTGTGGTTTTCGAGTAGGTACGGGAACAGCTGCTTGCTGGCAACCGAGTGGCCTACCTTGTTTTCGTCAATCAACTTAATGATGTCGGCCAGATGCTGGGGCGTGAGCGGGAACTGATCCAGCGTGAGGGCACGCTCATTCAGGTAGGCCTTTACGGGGCCGGTTACCCAGTTGGCGGCCGCTTTGGCGTTGGTAGTCAGGCGCGTGAGCTCATCAAAGTACAGCGCTACCTCTTTTTCTGCCGTCAGTACGTTGGCATCATAATCGGACAGGCCTAGCTCGCCGGTAAAGCGGGCATACAGCTGCTGGGGCAGCGCTGGTAGCTCGGCCTGCACGCGGTGCAGCCATTCATCATCGATGATAACCGGGGGCAGATCCGGCTCCGGGAAGTACCGGTAGTCGTTCATGGTCTCCTTGGAGCGCTGCCCGTTGGTAGTACCGGTCGTAGCGTCAAATCCGCGGGTTTCGCTGTCGATAACCTCGCCCGCTTCGGCCATCTGAATCTGCCGCTCAATTTCGTACTCAATGGCCCGCTGCACATTGCGGAAGGAGTTCATGTTCTTGACCTCCACCTTGGTACCGAACTGATCTGCACCTTTCAGCATCACCGAAATGTTGGCGTCGCAGCGTAAGGATCCTTCCTCCATGTTGCCGTCGCAGATGCCCAGATACTCTACCAGCTTCTTGATTTCGGCCAGGTAGGCGTAGGCCTCTTCCGCCGTCCGGATGTCCGGCTCCGACACGATTTCGATCAACGGCACGCCGGCGCGGTTCAGGTCCACCAGCGTTTCTACCTCACCCGCCAAGTGCATGCTCTTACCCGCATCCTCTTCCATGTGGATGCGGGTGATGCCGATTTTCTTCGTTGAGCCATCCTGCAGACGAATATCAACGTGGCCGGCTGTGCAGATCGGGGTTTTATCCTGGGTAATCTGGTAACCTTTGGGAAGGTCGGGATAGAAGTAGTTTTTACGCGCAAACAGGTTGTCGCGCCGGATCTGGCAGTTGGTAGCTAGGCCCATTTTCATGGCAAACTCCACCGCCGAGTAGTTCACGCGCGGCAGCGTGCCAGGGTGGCCTAGCGTGATAACGCTCAGATTATTATTAGGAAGCGCGCCATATTCATTCTCATCGGAAGAATACATCTTGCTGCGCGTGAGCAGCTGGGCGTGTACTTCGAGGCCAATGACGGGCTGGTATTTTGATTTGATGCTTTCGTCCATAGAAAAATTAGGCGGGTATGCCGCCGGGGCTGCAAGATAAACACTATCCGGCCGCCTCTACCAGACAACGAATCTATGAATGGTAAAAAGGCTTTATAACAGCACTGCCCGCATGTTAGTGCTGCCCTAAACGCTCGTCAATCTGCCGGATGAGCCCCCGGCTGTGCTGCATTACGCCGTGGTACTTCTTAATGATGAATGGGATATAATTACCGCGCAACAGGTAGTTCTGCATAGGCACCGTGCTGAGCACGGCCACCAGATTGTGCTGATCTGGTGCTAAATGCTCATCGAGGTAAGCCCCTACATGTTGCTCCTTATAGGAGGCGTAGCTGCCAGATTCCAGTAACAAACCAGGAATCAGCTCCTGATAATGGTCCAGAATACCAGCCTGCAGCTCTTCATTTTCTACTATATCTATTCCGCCAACCGATTTCAACCCTTCAAAGCGTGAGTTATTGGGAATCAGCACGGTAGTATTGCGAAGCGTCCAGTTATAGTAGCCTACGCTATCGGCCTGTTGCTTACCGGCCGCGAAAGCCAGGTAATAACGCATGCCCCGCATCTGGGTCACATACGATGTCGAGTCTTCGCTCATCTCCTTCAGGTCCTGCCGCAAATCCTGGCGCAGGCCCAGCAGAAACTTGCGCTCCTTTTCGCGCTCCAACGAATGCTCGTGCCAGCTGTGAAGCTGGATGGAGAGTGTAATGGCAAATACGATGATGCCGATTTCCAGCAAAATATCGGGTAAGCGCTGCCGCCATGTTTGCGTTGAGTGGCCGTGCTCCTCCATCCCCATGGCTTTTTTACCGTGCTTTTTAATCAGGTCGACTTCAATCATAACAAGATTTTGTCCACAAGGTAAGGTGTCGCCCAGATATGAAACAACTGGCTGCACGATGCTTTATCCGCGTGTGGATTGCTGGTCTGATTACATGTGCGCCTGCTCAAGCAGTTCGATTGCATTATTGAGTAGTAATAGCGGGATGCACGGGGCCTAAAAGTCAGGCTTCGGCCATTTCCTGGAGCTTAAAGTACTGCTCCATGTTCTCGACCGTAGCCGTGCGGGTGGCCGCCAGCAGGTCCACGGCTTTGTAATCCTCGGAGTACACCTTCAGCAACTGATACAGCGCCTCTATGGTCTGCTCCTTGAAGCCTTTGTCATCTTGGAAAGCAGGCAGCTTGGTTACTTTCTGCAGCGAGGCTTCTCTGGCATGTCGCCGGCTCAGGCACTGAGGCTACCCTGCCTTTTCTGGTTACGCGGGCGCTACCAACTTACTGAGCAATAGCTCAGCTACTACGTCGCCTTCGGGCAGGCCGCGCTGGCGCCAGAGCTCCACCCCGCGCTGCACCAGTACAAAACTAGGCAGCTCCACGGCCTGAAAGCTTTGAACTACGGTTGGATGGCTGGCTTCATCAATTCGTAGCACCCGCACAGCCGTACCCAGCCGTTGTTGCAGTGATGCCAGCAATAAGGCAATACCAGCCGGCGAATGGCCTTCCGCCCGGACTGCGGGAGGCAGCAGCACCAGCAACACAGCGGTTTCCGGCGACAGCGAGGTAGGAAGGGAAGACTGGATGGCAGGCATGACAGCAGGATAAGCAAGTAGCTGTAAAATTACTCCTCAAAGGCAGCGGCAGGTATGAGCATCGTCAGCAGCCCCAATGATAAAAGTCATCTGCCCGTGTATCTTACTAAAAATCAATGCTTACCCCTTTGGCACACCCCCTGGGCCCTGCTGGCAGAAGCAACCACAACCGTTGCCGCCGGCCCACATCAGCTGGCCACTAGGTTCACTGGTACATGCAAGGCACCCGGCTACTCAAACGTTTTTCCTGGCAAGGTGGGCGCTCTATAGGGCACTGTGTTACTAGGTCTCCTTTACTCCTGAGCCGGCAACACCATAATGGGTATTTCGCTGTGCAACAGCACTTTTGCCGTAACACTATGATGAAACAATTGCCCTAAGAAACTGCGACGCCTGGCAATCATTATTACTAAGTCAAACGCCTCGGCCCGGGCTTCCTGCAAAATACCCGTGGTGGGATCCACTGCCTCCAGGGTGCGCACCCGAATTGGCTCCAGATCAATACCCAGACCGGTTTGCACCACGGAGTCCAGCGCCTGATCTGCCTGCTGCTGGGTAGCCGGCCCTGGCGTTACGCGCAGCACCGTTACCTGGGCATGCAAAGCCGTGAGCAGCTGCCGGATGGCTCCCGCATGCTGCCCCAGCGTAAATTCATCCCCATCTACGGCCATCAGAATCCGGCGCGGCAGCGCGGGGTTGTGCACCATGTGCGGCACCACCAGCATGGGGTACGGCGCCACCCGCAAAATATCCAACGAGGTTGTCGATATGAGCTCATCTGGAGTACCTTCCGCGTCGGGCCGGCCCAGCACAACTAGGGTTGGCGTATGCCGGCTTACGGCATCGGCTACGGCAAACGCCACGCGCCCGTGCCCCACTTCTGCTACCACCGGCACCGATACGTCGCGGCTAATGCTGCTCAGCGCCATGTCAACGGCCTGTTTGCTCAGGCGGGAAAGCAGGCCCGTAAACATTTCCGCATCCAGCAGCGAGTCGCGGCGCACATGCAGCAGCACCAGCCGAGCGCCGAGCGGCGTGGCCAGGTTGGTGGCGTAGTCGAGGGCCCGATTAGCAGCCTGAAAAAAGTCGGTGAGAATGAGTAATGAAGGGACCATGAGAGCAAGAGCGACGGTAAAACCACAACAAAGAACTGCATCCCACCGGCTACTGCCCATGGGCAAGGTCAGGTAAAGTAACTGATCAATATCATATTCCGGCATGCTGCCTCTACCAGCATTCTAGTTCGGCAGATACATACGCAACGCCGTAGCCTTCCAAAGCACCCAGGCACAGCAACAGGCCGGATTTCTACCAAAAGGTAAACATCCGGCCTGTTGCTGTGCCTGGTATTTCTGTTAGCGGTTGGCGGCCTCAGGCTGACTAGGGCAATACACTAGCTCAGGGTGCGGCCGCAAACCTGCTACGCCCGAACCGGCTTCCTCTTCGGCTTTGCCGCTTGCCGGCACCTAGTACGGCCCCATATAGGCAGGCCCGTACTAGGTGCCGGCAAGCGGCAAACCGGTTTTAGTTAGGCAGTAACACCCAGATTGCCAGTAGGCTGAAAGGCAGTGCCCGCCTGTTAGTAGGCTAGCACAAACTCCCGATTCAGCTACCCAAGGCGGGTTCCATGTGGCTGCGTCCACTGCCGATGGTAGACCCACATAAGCTTAGCCAGCCCTATAAAGGCTACCCAGCGCATCAACATGCCCAGGGTGTGCCCCAGGTTATAGGCCGTAAAATGCCCCTTGAAGAGGGAGGTTGGACCCGTCAGGGCCTCCAGAACAGTTGGTGTGTAAGCCAAGAATTTCAGCAGAACAGTAGCGGCCAAAAACGGCAACAAGTAGCGCGTCAGCTTTTTCATAGATATTCCGGTAAGGATCCGTTGGATGTAGAAATATAGAGGTTAGTCGTTAAACACCGGAATGTACGTGGACTGGAAGTTATTGCCGGCCTGGTTATAAGCCACTACTAACTTCTGGTTTTGTGAGTTGTACATCGTGATAAACCCGTTGAATTTGTCGGCTTCAGCCTTGGTGAGGCGGTCCTTGCGCTCCATCAGGTCCTTCATCTGGGTCGCTTGGTTGGCGGAAAAGGCCGCGTAGAACTTCACCAGATTGCGGGCCGCGTCGCGGTACTGGGCATCTTTACCTCGAAAGGGTTTGATAGCTGTCAGCTCCGTCGTGGCAGTTTGTGCATCCTGCACCAGCTGCAGACGGGCCTGCTCAAACAAGGCCGCATCCTGGGCATTTAGCGCGTCGGTGAGGCGGGCGTTGGCCTTCTCGATGCGAAACTGTGCTAGGTACACCTTGTGTTGGTAGCTGTTCACCTCTGATACCTGGCGCATATAAACGGCCAGGCGTTTGCCCTCCGGGTCTTCTGAAATGGTCATGTTGTGGCGCTGAGCAAACCGCTTTTGCGCTGCATCCACAGAGTCATTCACGACCTGCATCTTGGCTTCGGCCATTTCCTGGAGCTTAAAGTACTGCTCCATGTTCTCGACCGTAGCCGTGCGGGTGGCCGCCAGCAGGTCCACTGCTTTGTAATCCTCGGAGTACACCTTCAGCAACTGATACAGCGCCTCCGTGGTCTGCTCCTTGAAGCCTTTGTCATCCTGGAAAGCAGGCAGCTTGGCGACTTTCTGCAGCGAGGCTTCTGTCTGCTTAATTAGGTCCTGGCGCTTGGCATCAATCTTCTTCGCGTTATCCGAGTGAGCCGATTTGCTGATGTAGCGCAGGTTTTTTTTGAGCATGGCCCGCTGCTCACTCACGATAAAGTTGTTGTAGGCGCCGGGGTCCGTGAAGGTTTGGGCCGAAGCCGAAGTGGCTACGCCAGTCAGCAAGCCGGCGGTAATCAGGAAAGTAGAAATGCGCATAGAATATGGGCAAGGGTGAAGAAAATACTAGCGTAAAGCAAACGTGACAGGAACTGAGTAGAAAACGGGCACGGCTTCCCCGTTCTGGCGGCCGGGCTCAAACCGGGGCAGGCTCTCAATGGCCCGCACGGCTTCCGCATCCAGTTCGGGCGAAACACCCTGTTGCACCCGCACGTAGCGCGCCTTACCCGTTTCGTCTACTACAAAAGTGGTAAATACTCGCCCCTGACGATTGTGCTTACGGGCTTCACGAGGGTAGCGAATGGTAGTGGCAATGTGCCAAAACAGAGCCGGCGCTCCACCGGGAAACTCAGGCATCTGCTCGGTATATTGGTACTGCGGACAGGCCGCCAACTCGCCGCTTTCGGCATAGCACTCGGCGCTGATTTCCTTGCCTTGCTCCCGCACCGATTTCTGCCGCATTCGGCCCTCGGCATCGAAGGTCAGATGCTCTTGGTGCTTTTTGGCTCCGGTACTGGTATTCAGTGCCGACATTTTGCCGTTGGCACGCCAATAAGTTGTCGTACTTAACGTATCGTTTGCGGTTGGCCAGGTAGTAGTGCAGGTGCGCACCAAACGCTTGGTAGTTACATAAAACACGCTATCCAGCCGGGACTGCCCTGGTAGTTCAGTTCGCTTCACCCGATATACTGCCTCCTCCTGTACAATGGCAGAATCAGGAAAGACGGTGTAGAACGTGGATTTAACGGGCAACACTTGCGCGTAACCAGAGGCTGCGCCTAGGCAAAGCCCTAGTGCAATAAGGGAGTACTTCACGAAAAATTAGGCGAACGAATTGTAACTGACAAATAAACGGGCGTTGTGCAGTAGTGGAGTCACTACCGCACAACGCCCGTTGGTCATTGGTCGGATGAACGGTCAAAAATACCGTCTTCCGCTTAAAATATAACTCTAGGCTAGGGCCTTGCTGATCAATTCTTCGGCTTTACCGATGGCGGTACTTAGCCCGGCTACGTTTTTGCCGCCAGCCGTGGCAAAGAACGGCTGCCCGCCGCCGCCACCCTGGATTTCCTTGGCCAGCTCACGCACCAAAGTGCTGGCATTGAGCTTGCCGCCTTTGGCCAGTTCATCGTCCAACATCACGGCCAACTGTGGCTTGCCATCTATTTCGGCACCTAGTACCGCTACCAGGTTGGGCACGGTTTGGCGCAGGTTGAAGGCTAGCGTTTTAAGGCCATCAGCCGACGAGGCCTGCACCTGAGCCGCCAGGAAGTTCACACCGTTCAGCGCTTTTACCTGACCGGCCAGCTGGTCTTTCTGCTGGTTGATGCTCTGCTGGGCGAATTGCTCGATCTGCTTGCGCAAGCCAGCAATTTCCTCGGTTTGCTTTTCGATGCTCGGGATGAGGTGCTGGGGGTTGCCCAGCGCCTCCCGTACCTGACCCAGCAAATCCAGCTGCTGGTTTACGAAGGCTTCGGCTGTCTCGGCAGTTACGGCCTCAATACGGCGTACGCCGGCACCTACGGCACTTTCCGAGGTAATTTTGAAGAAGCCAATGTCGCCGGTGGTACGCACGTGGGTGCCGCCGCACAATTCCACGGAGAATTCCCGGTCAAAGGTGATGACGCGCACGAACTCGCCGTACTTCTCGCCGAACAGGGCCGTAGCCCCCAGGTTCTTGGCCTCATCAATGGGTACGTTGCGGCGCTCATCCAGCGGAATCTGCTGACGGATGCGGGCATTTACTAGGGTCTCCACCTGGCGCAACTGGTCGTCGGTTACTTTGGTAAAGTGGCTGAAGTCAAAACGCAGCAATTTCTCATTCACTAGGGAGCCTTTCTGGGCCACGTGTGAGCCGACTACCTCGCGCAGGGCGGCCTGCAGCAAGTGCGTGGCGGTGTGGTTGCGCTGAATCTGGGCACGGCGGGCGTGGTCGTAGCGAGCCAGGAACTCGCCATTCACATCCTCGGGCAGTTCCAGTACGGTGTGCACGATGAGGTCGTTTTCCTTTTTAGTATCCAGCACGCGCACCTTGCTCAGCGGCGACTCCAGGTAGCCGGTGTCGCCGATCTGTCCGCCCGATTCGGCGTAGAACGGCGTCTGGTCGAGTACTACTTGGTATTCGGTTTTGCCTTTGCGGTCGGTGCGGCGGTAGCGCAGGATTCGGGCCGGAGCCTCCTCCTGGTCGTAGCCTACGAAAGCCGGCTGTTCTTCCGATTCGCGCACAATGGTCCAGTCGCTCTGCTCGGCCTCCTGGGCGTTGCGCGAGCGGTTTTTCTGGGCGTCCAGCTCTTTCTTGAAGCCTTCTTCATCTACCGTCAAACCCTTTTCGCGGGCAATGAGGGCGGTCAGGTCAAGCGGAAAACCGAAGGTATCCGACAGCTCAAAAGCGGTTTTACCATCGATGCGGTTGCCGTTCTGGCGGAAGCCTTCTTCTAGGGTCTCCAGGCGGCGCAGGCCGTTTTCCAGGGTTTTCAGGAAGGCAATTTCTTCCTCCTCAATCACGCGCTGCACAAACTGCTGCTGGGCCTTGAGCTCGGGGAAGATGTTGCGCATCTGGTCGGCCAGCACGGGCACCAACTTGTACAGGAAAGGATGCTTCTGGTTCAGCGACGAGAAGGCGTAGCGCACCGCGCGGCGCAGAATCCGGCGAATCACGTAGCCGGCCTTCACGTTGCTAGGCAGCTGACCATCGGCAATGGTGAAGGAAATCGTCCGGATGTGGTCGGCAATGACGCGGATGGCAATATCCGTTTTCTCGTTCTCGGTGGCGGGCTGGTCGTTCACGGTGGCCGGAGCCGTGCCGTGGTACTCTAGGCCTACCTCCTTGGCAATAAACTGGATAAGCGGCTGGAATACGTCCGTATCGTAGTTCGACTTCACACCCGATACGGCCATCATCAGGCGCTCGAAGCCCATGCCGGTATCTACGTGCTGAGCGGGCAGCTTCACCAGGCTCTTATCGGCCAGGCGCTGGAACTCCATGAACACGTTGTTCCACACTTCCACCACCTGCGGGTGGTCGGCGTTTACCAGCTCGCGGCCCGATTTCTGGGCTACCTCGGCCTCATCGCGGAGGTCAATGTGGATTTCGGTGCAGGGGCCGCAGGGACCGGTATCGCCCATTTCCCAGAAGTTGTCCTTCTTGTTGCCGGGCAGAATCCGGTCGTCGGTGGTGTACTGACGCCACAGGTCCTGGGTTTCGGTATCAGCGCCCAGGCCATCTCCTTTGTCACCTTCGAAGTAGGTCACGTAGAGGCGGTCTTTCGGCAGCTTATATACTTCTGTGAGCAGCTCCCAGGCCCAGGCAATGGCGTCTTTCTTAAAGTAGTCACCAAACGACCAGTTGCCGAGCATTTCGAACATGGTGTGGTGGTAGGTGTCGTAGCCTACCTCTTCCAGGTCGTTGTGCTTGCCCGATACGCGCAGGCACTTTTGAGTGTCGGCAATGCGCTTGAAGGGGGCAGGCTTATTACCGAGAAAGTAATCCTTGAACGGGGCCATGCCCGAGTTGATGAACAGCAGCGTGGGGTCGTCCTTCACCACAATGGGCGCCGAGGGCACGATGTGGTGGCCTTTGGAGGCGAAGAAATCCAGGAACTGCTGGCGGACGTGGCTGGCGGTGGGAAGTGACATGGGCTGTAACGGAAAGCGGGCTTCCCGATTCGTGAGGTTCGTTAAACATGGCCGGCGGAACCATTGGAATTGGCCGCGGCCGGGATTTTGGCTATTTTTCGCAATTAACCAGTAATTGCGCTTCCGGCAAAGGTAGCCGACCTGACTTGGAAAGCGAAACACCGGTGCTGGTGCTATTGCTCCCGCTGGCGCAGGCTCCCTGGGTTTCCGGTGCGGCCACTCTTCCCCCCTCGCGGACACATAACGTCCGTGCTACTACGTATACCATGCCTTACAAAGACCGCGAAATCGAGAAGCAATATTTCACCATTGGCGAGGTAGCGGCCCAGTTTAACGTGGCACCTTCCCTGATTCGCTTCTGGGAAACGGAGTTTGAGGAGCTGCGCCCGCGCAAGAGCAAGAAGGGTAACCGCCTCTACACGCCCCAGGACATCGACATCTTTCGCACGATTTACCACCTAGTAAAGGAGCGTGGCTACACCATTCCGGGTGCCCGCGACATGCTTAAGCAAAAAGG
This sequence comes from Hymenobacter seoulensis, assembly GCF_054780535.1. Lineage (NCBI taxonomy): Bacteria > Pseudomonadati > Bacteroidota > Cytophagia > Cytophagales > Hymenobacteraceae > Hymenobacter > Hymenobacter seoulensis. Next base: position 180,584 of record NZ_BAAGWD010000001.1, on the reverse strand, counting down.
CCCGCAGCTGAAAGAGAAGATTGACGTGATTCAGAGCCTGGAGAAAATCCGCAAGTTCATGGTGACCATGAAGAAGGAGCTGGACGCTATTGGCAAGGCGCAGGGGTAGATGGAAACACCGAGCAGCTTACATAAAACGCCTATACCTAGTGAAACACTAGGAGCTGGGCTGACGATGTTTCTATTTACAATCCTGGCAGACCTAGCAGCTTTCATCTTCTCGTGTTTTCTGGGCAGCATCCATATCAGCCCTACTAACTTCGAGGAGGATGCTATTTACGCTAGATGGGTGGTCGTTTACTTGGCTGTATTCGTGCTGATTGGGCTGTGGATGTGTGTTAAACTAAAACGCCGTTGCTCGCCGCAACGTTTCTTAGGGTTAGTGGCTGGCTTTCTCCCATTACTTGCCCTAGAAAGCTATTTCATTTACTCGATTTATAGGTAATGGCTGACGACACTCTCCTGCACGAAGTCGCACTCACTCTATTTCCTACTATTGGGCCGCAGATGACGCGGCAGCTGATGAGCTACGGCGGCTCGGCCAAAAACGTGCTGCACCTGCCGCCGGGTAAGTTGCGCAAGATTCCGGGGGTAGGGCCGGCAACCGTAGCGATACTCACCGGTTCGGAACGTACAGCCGCGCTGAACCAGGCGGAGGCGGCCGTCAGGAAGGCCGAGAAAGACGGCGTGCAGCTGCTCTTTTACACCAGCAAGAAGTTTCCGGCGCGCCTCAAGCAATTGCCCGACGCGCCTACCCTACTTTACTACCAAGGCACCGCCGACCTGAACCACCCCAAAACCGTGGCCATTGTAGGCACGCGCCAAGCCACCGACTACGGCCGCGAGCAAACCGAACGTCTCATCAAAGGTGTTGTGGCGCATCAGCCGCTCATTGTTAGTGGTCTGGCGTATGGCATTGACATAGCTGCCCACCGCGCGGCCTTGCAGGAGGGCCTGGAAACCGTGGGCGTGATGGCCACCGGCCTTGATGTGCTGTACCCGGCAGCCCACCGCAAAACGGCCGAGAAAATGCTTACGCAGGGTGGTTTGCTTACTGAGTTTCCGTTTGGTACCCAGCCCGACAAGTACAACTTTCCTTCCCGCAACCGCATCATTGCTGGCTTATCCGATGGCACCGTGGTAGTGGAAGCCGCGCGCAAAGGCGGCGCCCTCATTACCGCCGACCTGGCCCAGGGCTACGACCGGGATGTGCTGGCCGTACCAGGCCCACTAGGCTCGCCGGCCTCGGAAGGCTGCCATGAGCTAATAAAAGCTAACAAAGCCGCCCTATATTCTGAGCCCAAAGATCTGGAAGAACTGCTCAACTGGGATGCGGCGCTGCACCTGAACGGCAAGTTCAAAACCCCAACTGCCTATCTGGCCGACGACTTTACCCCGGAAGAATTTAGTTTGATTACCGTACTGCAAGCCGCTCCCAACCGCGAAGAACACCTCGATACCCTATCCTGGAAAGCGCAGGTACCCGTTTATTCCAGCGCCTCGGTGCTCCTGGGGCTCGAGTTTCGGGGAGTGGTGAAAGCGCTGCCGGGTAAGCGGTTTGCGCTGGTATAGTCTTCAGCGAGTAGCTCCTTCTTTTTTCTGGCTTGGCGTTCATCGTGGCGCTTACTTTTGCTTTCGTGCTCCTATCCAACGGCCTTCTCGTTTCTGCTTCCGACTTTTCATTGACACTCCCGAACCGGGGGCTGTTTTTCAATGACGGTTTTTTTGAAACGCTGGTGTGGCAGGATGGCAGCATTCGGTATGGGCGGTACCATGTGCGGCGCATGCAGCGGGCTGCCGCCACGCTGGGCCTGGTGCTGCCCGCGGCCCTAGCAACGGAAGCTACGCTCACCGCTACCCTAGCCCCTCTGGCCGCCGCAACCGCTCCAGAAGCACCACCAGCCGTAGCACGACGGCTGCGTGTGCAGCTTTGGCGCAGCGGCGGTGGCTTATACATCCCCACTACTGATGCTTGTGAGTGGCTGGCTACTGCGCAGCCCTTTCAGGCGCTTGAGACCAGCATTTGTACCGCCGATTTTGCCCAAACCGTGCGCACCCACGCCTCCGCTGTTTCCTTTTGTAAAGGGCCGAATGCGCTTACCTATGTACTGGCAGCCCGCGAGCGGGAACAGCGTGGCCTTGATGAAGTTGTATTGCTCTCCGGCCAAGGCCATGTGGCCGAAACAGTTGCGGCAGCTATTGCCTGGCTTCAGAACGGGACCATTTACACGCCCTCCGAAGCAACCGGCTGCGTAGCCGGAACCCGGCTGGCGCATCTGCGCACCCACGCCCTCCAACTAGGTATCAAGTGGCAGGAAGGCCTATATCAACCCGGAGACCTATTGGCGGCTGAAGCCGTATTTACGGCCAACATTGCTGGTCTGCGCGCAGTGCAACAGCTGGGCTGTGTCCGCTTTAACTCCGAAACGCATCCACTGCTAGTGCAGCTGCGGGCTGCTGAAAAGAATTCCTAGAGCCACGCTGGGATTATACCCGCCCGCTGGGAAGTCGGCAACGCATCTGCAGCCAGCTTTCTTCAAATTCGGCTATATCGGCCTCCGTAACGTTGTTTTGGCACAACACTGACGCCCGGTCCCGATGGCCGGCGTCGAGAGAATACAAAGCAATCCAAACCCGTTGACGTCGGCTCAGCGCTGGCGAAACAGAAGCAGGGACATACAAACAGGATACCGCAGTCATAAACGTGACTGCGAAGTAAGCGCAAAATTGTATTTTATTATACAGCTATAACTATTTTTATTTTCAGGTAGGCGCTTATAGCATACTCACCCGGGAGCGAAACTGCAGCCAACTATCTGAAAACTCGGCCATATCCGCTTCCGTGATGCTGTTCTGCAGCAATACGTCACTCCTATTGGCACCGGCACCGGTACAGTTCAAGGAATATAATGCTACCCAGACCCGCTGTTGGCGGGTTAACGTTGTGGCTTTGATGAAAACGGGGATACTAGTAAATGTTCCATTCATAATCTTCGTACGTAAGCTCGTCAGTAAACAGCTTATACAATAAGTATATTTTTTCGCAAATATTTGTAAAATACAATTTCATAGCCCCCTTGCAAAGCTATATATATCTCACTAAAAGCCTTTTACGTTTTAAAATAAATTACCTAATAGAGAATATTGAGCTGCTACATAGCGAAAATACAGGCTGTATCCCTGTTCTCAGCAACTAGGTGCTCCACAGAACCAAATCCAATTCTCCGCTGGCACATCAGCTGACACCAAACGAGAAGACGGCTTTTGCGCGGCACTAGGCAACTTAGGTAAGCAAAGCCTTCACTCCTTCCCAAATTGCAAAAACAAGGAAAGTGACCAAAGGCAAGGCCACTACCACCGATAGCACATACTGCATATCGTGCGCCGCCTGTTTTCCCTGCTGCCACAACTCCCCTATACCAGCGGAGTGCGGCCGCACCTGCAGCCACCCACGCAGCAGTAGGTACGGCGACACGACAAATAGAAACAGGTACTTTAGCACTGTACCAACTAGGCGGAAAATACCGCCTCCTATTGCATCGGCAAAGGCATCCTCTAGAAAATCTTCCATCCGGCTAGGTCCACTTTACACCGCAACCGGCGCCTTAATAGCAGGCCATGGGTCATAGTTTTCCAGATTAAAGTCATCAAACTGAAAGCCAAAAATATCTTTTACTGCGGGGTTAAGGTGCATTTGGGGCAGCGGGCGCACCTGGCGCGCGAGCTGGGTGCGGGCCTGCTCAAGGTGGTTGCTGTACAGGTGGGTGTCGCCGCCGGTCCAGATGAACTCGCCGGGCTCTAGGCCTATTACTTGCGCCATCATGAGCGTCAGCAGCGCGTAGCTGGCAATATTGAAGGGCACACCCAAGAACACATCGGCGGAGCGCTGGTAGAGCTGGCAGCTAAGCTTGCCTTCGGCCACATAAAACTGCACTAGGGCATGGCAAGGCTGCAACTTCATCTGGGGCAAATCGGCCACGTTCCAGGCTGAGAGCACAATGCGGCGCGAGTCGGGTGTTTCGCGCAGCTGGCGCACAATGTTGCTGATCTGGTCGATGGTCTGGCCGTCGGGGCCGGTCCAGGCGCGCCATTGCTTGCCATACACAGGGCCCAGCTCGCCATTAGCGTCAGCCCACTCATCCCAGATGCTCACACCGTGCTCCTTGAGGTACGCAATGTTGGTATCGCCGCGCAAAAACCAGAGCAGCTCGTAAATGATACTTTTCAGATGCACTTTCTTCGTGGTCACCAGCGGAAACCCTTCCTGCAGATTAAAGCGCATCTGGTAGCCAAACACCGAGAGCGTTCCGGTGCCGGTGCGGTCGGTTTTCTGGGTGCCGTGGTCGAGGATGTGCTGCAGAAGGGTGTGGTACTGGATCATGAGAGGAAGGCTAACCTGAACAAGCTCAAAAGTAAGGAAAGCTGGCCTCTAGGACCCAAGCAGAGCGAATCTTTTACTGTTCGTTTGGCAGAAACTGCTTTCCGGCGTCCGTTTCGGCATAGTGTTTCAGTACCGCACAACGCGCTTGCAGAAAGCCTCGCAGGTAACGCTTCAGCACTAGCGCGTCGGTTAGCTGGCCCAGCCACCCTAGTGGCGACTCAAACTCAAAAACGTCGCGCATCACGGTGGCCGAGCCGTTCCACGTAAAATGATGTTCGTGGCGCATGCGTTTAAAGGCTCCTTGCTGCATCACATCCAGGAAATAATGCGGCGCCTTCAGCTCCGTGACCCGGCTGGTAAGTGTCTGCCAAACTCCAAAATGCCGGGCTCGAAAAGTTACAGAGTCTCCGAGTTTCAGCATGCCACTACGCACGCCGCCCACGATTTCTTCCCTGGTTTTGTGGGTTGATATAGTATGCAGATCTACGCTAAGTGCTAGCTGAAAGCAGATGTGTAAAGGTGCCTTAATTACAGTTTTCACTTCGATTGTGGGCATATATCACATATTTTGACACTACCTAGTATGTGCTAAACAAGCTTCCCTATAGGAAAGCAATTTCTGCTTCTCCGCTTTTTTCAGGTAGCTTTTGATTGGTAGATAGCTCAACTCTGCCGGGACGTTAACAGAGAAATAATTAGGCAAGTGGCTTCCCTCCCAGCTACACCCTAACCTCTCCAATTCCTGCTGTATACTTGCGGTTTGAGATGACTGATAGCATACAATCTGCAAAGTTGAGTTTCCGGATTCTTCCACTAAGTTCTTAACAACTAGTTGCCCAGCTTCATCTTCTGCGTACACTACATCGCCCAAGGCATAACTAGTTAAAAAGAAGGGAATATTATCAAGCTTGTACCATCCTTGCTGCTGGTCCACAATTATGGACCAGCAGCTCTCTACATAGTCAGTGTCAAGAACTGTGTTAAAAAACCGGAAGTGAATCTTGGTTCTATGCACCATTTACATATTGTTAACTATATAAAAAGCCTCATCCAGTGTTATGAATGAGGCTTTTTGATTGAAATAGGCCGTTAACTACAGCGACTTCACCGGCGTAGCGGCCGGAGTTGGCGCTACGGCCGCGGTTTTGGTGTCTTTCTTCATGCAGCACGACGGGGTACCGGTAGTAGCCCCCGTTTTGGCGCAGGTGGCTTTCATCTCGGTGGTGCAGGCTTCTTTCTTGCTTTTTTTGGCTTTGCCATCCTTCGTGCCATCGTGGGCAGCGGCCGAACCAGCAAAGGCAAACAGGGCGAGGGCAAGCAGTGCGTTTTTCATGCGTAGAGAATCAGGAGGTGAAAGAAACAAAAGCGGGAAAATGGCGGTTGGCTTGACGGCAGTTTGCTACCTAGGGCCACCGCCTCTAAGGTAGAAAATTTGGCGCAGGTACTAGCCTGCCTCACACCACAAACCGCCCAGCTCCTATTCTCCCCTCTGAGCTGCCACGGCTCCTGCCTTTTTTAGGCGGCGCTCCATACTTTCCTATGCCCCTCCGCAAACTCGCTCATCTTACCCTTCTTGCCCTTGGCCTACTCACGGGCCTAGCCGTGTTTTTCGTGGCGCAGCTGCGCTTCAATTACAACTTCAACGACTTCTACCCTGCCGGCGACCCCGACCTGGACTACTACCTGCAGTACTCCGGGCGCTTCGGCAACGACAACGACTACGTGCTGCTGGGCCTCGAAGCTCCGGCTGGCCAGACGGTGTTCGAGCCCAGCTTCCTGACCAAAGTTGATTCGCTGACGCGCTTTATTCAGGGCCGGGCGCACGTAACGCAGGTATCGTCGCCGACGAATGCTACCAACCCGGTGGTAGAAGGGTTGGGCGTGTTCAACATTCCGTACCTGCACCCCCAGGAGCCCAGCCGCCGGGCTCAGGACTCCGTGCTGGTGTACCGTACGCCGGGCCTGGTGGGCAACCTCATTTCCAAGGATGCGCGGGCGGCCACCATCCTGTTCCAGACCTCGCCCAACCTCAGCAAACCGCCCGGCGACTCGCTGCTGGCCGCTGTGCGCACAGAGCTTACTAGGCAAGGCTTCGCCGACGACCAGTACCACCTCGCCGGCAAAATGGTGGCCCAATCCGTATTCGTCGACCGGCTTCAGATGGAGCTGATGGTGTTTATGAGCCTTTCCGTGGTGCTCGTGACGGGGCTGCTGTGGCTGACGTTCCGCACGTGGTGGGGCGTGGTGCTGCCACTGGTGGTGGTGCTGGGCTCCATTTTGTGGGGGCTGGGCGTGATGTCGGCCTTTGGTATCAGCATTGACCTCATGACGGCCCTGCTGCCCGTGATGCTGTTTGTGGTGGGCATGTCCGATACCATTCACATCATCACGCGCTACGTCACGGAGCTAGGCTACGGTGCCAGTAAGAAGGATTCGTTGCTGATTGCGCTCAAGGAATCGGGGTTCGGCTCGGGGCTTTCGGCGCTTACTACCAGCATCGGTTTCTTTACCCTGATGACGAGCACCATCCGGCCGATTTACAACTTTGGGCTGTTTACGGGGGTAGCGGTGCTGCTCACGTTTGTGCTTTCGTTTACGCTGCTGCCGGCCATGCTGGTGCTGCTGCGCAAGCCCCAGCTGCGGGTGCCGCGCGAGCAGGGCCACAGCTGGGACGGCGTGCTGGGCCGCCTGTTCCGGACGGTGCTGGCCCGCCGCCACTGGGTAGTAGCCATCAGCGGCCTGGTGCTGGCGCTGTCGGTAGCTTCGGCTTCGCGTATTCGTATCAACTCGGCTCTCCTCGATGACCTCTCGCAAAACGACCCGGTAAAGCTGGATTTCAAGTTTTTCGAGCGGCAGTTTGCCGGCGTGCGGCCCTTTGAGCTGGACCTCAAGCCGGGCGCCGGGCGCGATATTTACAGCCTGGACGTGCTCCGCCAGACCGAGAAAATAGAAGGTTACCTGCAACACCAGTACGGCCTTAACTTCGTGGCCTCGCCGGTTACCATCATCAAATCGGTGCGCAAAGCCCTGAACGGAGGCCTGCTGGAAGAATACCGCCTCCCCGACTCGGAAGCCGAGCTGGCCCGTCTTACGCGCAAAGTCAAGCTGTTTCGTAAGAAACCGGAGTTCCGGGCGCTGGCCCTGCCCGATGGTACCGAGGGCCGCCTCACGGGCCGCATGCCCGACGTAGGCAGCATCCGGGCCGATAAACTGAATGCCGATTTGCGCCGTTTCCTGCGCGCGGAGGTCGACAGCACCGTGCTGCGGACTAGGCTCACGGGCTCAGCCAACCTCATCGATAAAAACAACGAAAACCTCACCCTGAACATGATTACGGGCATGAGCATCGATATTGTGATGGTCACGCTCATTGTATTGCTCCTGTTCCGAAGCGTGCGCATGACCTTGGTGGTGCTCGTACCCAACCTAGTGCCCATCCTGATTGTGGCGGGCGTAATGGGGGCGGCCGGCGTGAGCATGAAGGTGAGTACCAGCATCATTTTCACCATTGCCTTTGGTATTGCCGTCGATGATACCATCCACTTCATCAGCAAACTCAAGCTAGTGCTGCTCGATGAGCCCAGTCTGTTCAAGGCGGTGCGCAAAACCTATCTCATGGCGGGCAAAGCGGTTATTGTCACGTCCCTGATTCTGGTGGGCGGCTTCTCTACGCTGATTTTCTCTTCTTTTGACGGCACGTTTTACGTGGGCTTGCTCATCGGCCTTACGCTCCTGTTTGGGGTAGTAGCTGAGCTGACGTTGCTGCCCATTCTGATTCTGTATTTCTATCGCCACAAGCCCAAGGAAATCAGGCAGCCGGTGCCGGCTTTGGGCGGTTAAGCGACCTAGGAAATGAGCCCCGCAACCCCAAAAGCGGTTAGGCAAAGTAGGCGAAGTGGCGCTATGAAAACGGCCGGGTAAACTACGCAGCTTCCTTCGTCGTTACTTTGCCCTATGACGAAACGCTTCCTGCCCCTTCTTTTCGCCCTTTCCTGTGGTAGCGCCCTGGCCCAAACTCCTGCACCCACCCAGAATGACCCGCTGCCCCGCCTGATTAAAGAGCGGGAACTGATGGTGCGGCAATATGAAGAAGCCAACTCCCAGCGCAACAGCCTCTTCGGCAACAAGGCCAGTAAAAAAGACTTGCAGGAAGTGGTGGATGCCCTGAAAGGCATCATCCGGAAAGACACCGAAATTGTGCGCGCCGTGCAGGATGCCACCCTGCGCCGCACGGCCAGCGTGGTGGCCGAAAACCAGCAGGCCAAGCAACAGGTAACCGTGGCACAAACCGACCAAACCAGCACCCGCCAGCGCTTCTACGACCTGGAAAACCAAATCAGCAACCTGGAGCTGCGCGAGAAGCAACGCGCCAAAAAGCTGCAGGAGTTGCAAGCCGTAGCGGATGATGCTACTGCCGCCCGCACCAGCCGCGAGCTGCTGGCCGCCGGCCTGGCCGTACTCTGCGCCGGCTTGCTGTGGTACATTCTCAAGCTCCGCAGCCGGTTGGCTACTCCGGTGCGCCGCAAGCGGTAAAGGAGCCGGGCCCATAGCTTGGCACTTGGCACCACGCACTAGCCCCTACACCCACGCAAACTGCTGACAACTGCATCAGGTATTACTACCAGGAACTAGCTCCCACAGGAAACCACCTCAACTAAGGTGGCCCGAACAGCAGGCGCCACCGCGCCTGGAAACTGCGGGCGTGGCGCACATCATGCCAGAGGTCGCGCCACTCATGAAAGTTGAGGTAGAGGATGTTGTGTGAGGTTATGGGCTTGGTGAGGCCGTAGCGGGGCCGTTCCACTTCCGGTTGAAAGGTGCCAAACAACCGGTCCCAAAGAATAAGGCTGGTACCAAAGTTTTTATCGAGGTATTGGGGGTTGTGGCCGTGATGCACGCGGTGATGCGAGGGCGTCACGAACACGAACTCAAACCAGCGCGGCAGCCGGCCCACAGATTCGGTATGAATCCAGAACTGATACAGCAGGTTGATTTCGTAGCAGGTAAACAGGATAACCGGCGGAATGCCTGTTAGCCAAGCCGGAATAAAGAAAATGATTTTGAAGTGCTGGGTCCAGGAGCTGCGGAAGGCCGTAGACAGGTTCAGGTGCTCGGAGGAATGGTGCGTAACGTGCGTAGCCCACCAGATACGCTGCTTGTGGGCCAGGTAATGTGCTACGTAATTGCAGAAATCAACGGCCAGATAGCCCAACACCCAGGCCCACCAGCTGGCCGGAAGGCGCCACAGGGCCAGGTTGCAGAAGAACAGCCCAAAGCTCAAAATGGCGGTTTTCAGCCCCAGATTAAGCCCCATATTGCCCACTCCAATACCAAACGACGCCCAGAAATCGGGGGCATCGTAGTGGCGGTGGGCATCATGCCGCGTTAGGTACCACTCCAGCGCCACTGAGGCCAGAATTAGGGGCAGACAGTACGGTACCAACGGCACGAGCTCCTGCTTGAGTTGAGCTACTTCCATCATGCCCAGAAGATAAGAAGCGCTGGCCACAGATGCCAGCCCCCACGCAGCCAAACGCGGGGATGCTTGGCCGCCAACCCGTATTTTTGACGCTATGCTGGTTCCCGCCGCCCAATTCCTGACGTATGCTGAAGCTGTAGCGCTGTACAACCTGCTGCTTGAGGTGGAGGTAGATGCGCTGGTAAAAACTTGTGGCCCACCCTCCTTTCCGTTCGGCGACGGCCTGTATTACCAACTGCTGATTGAGGAAGCCGATGCGCCCGCCGCCCAGGATGTGGTGGATGCGTTTGAGCGGCATCGCACCACGGCCGCCCCCCTGCGCTGCCCCACCTGCGGCACGCCGGAACCTACGCCCGTAGCACACCCGGCCTGGTGGAAACGGCTCTATTACGCGGGTACTACCCTGCACACCTGCCCCAACTGCCATGCGGAGTTCCCGCTCTGAGCTAGGTCTGATTTGGCCTTAAACTTATTGACACCTGGCATAGAAACCGCTTCAAACCGGCTGGCCTACCGACAACAGGAGCTCCTCGGCGGTTTACAGGTGCCGGAGGGCTAGTGCTATCAGTAGGCCTGAGTTACGCTTAGCGTATCTGAATCTGTCGGGTAATGGTTTCGTCAGTGGTTGAGAGACGCAGCAGGTACAGGCCACTAGGCAGGTCACGCACCTCCAAGAGCTGGGTTGCCGGCGCGGTGGATTCGGCCAGTTGCATCGTCCGGACAACGCGGCCGTGGAGGTTCAGCAGTTGCACTTGGGTAGCGGGCAGCGGCGGTAACCGCAGGGTCAGCACGTCGCGCACCGGGTTCGGGAACAGGCTAAACACATTCCAATCGATACTCCGCCGGTTCAGCTTATTGGAAAGCACGGCCAGAAAGCTGGTGGTGCCGTTGGCCTTCACCCGATGGGGACCAAAAGCCACCTGGTTTGTTAGCGTGCCTCCCAGGAAAATACGCAGGTGCTGCAGGCTGGGCCCGGGTGCTACGGCCAGCGCCTTACTGGAGCTCGTTCCATCGGCATTTTCCTCCCATGCCACCGCACCAGTAGGCTGTAGGGCCACCACAGCCGCTTCGCCGGGTGGGCGCGTGAGGCCCACCACAGCGCCCTGCAGCAGCGGCACCGGCGAAAGGTTACATACTGCCTGGGTGGTAAACGGAACCACCTGGCCTATGGAGCGAAGCCATGTTACGGCCCCAGAGGAAGTAAACCGGGCCACAAACCCTTCCGTGCCGGTACCGGCCGTGAGCGTGCTCGTCCCAACACCAATGGTGCCCCTGAAGCTTCCCGCAACGTAGCTATTGCCCAGCGCATCTGCCACCAAGGAGCTAACGCCGTCGGTTGTACCGGTCGTAATCCAGCGGACTGCCCCGGTTTGCTGGCTGAGCTTAGCTAGTAAGCAGTTGCCGCCGGCCGAGCTGGGCAATACGTTGCTGCCCACGGTAAGCGGACCAAAATAGCGCCCCAGCATATACACCCCGTTGCGGGCATCTGCCCCGATGTCAATTCCTGCTGAGCTTAGGGTGCTTCGCGCGCCTAGGCTCCACCGGTACTGGCCAGCATTGTTTAGCGCGAGCACATATAAGCTACGGTTGCTGCTCTGTACGCGGGTGCCATCATCCAGCACAAAGCCTCCATTGCAGATGCCGGTTACGTAAGAGTTGCCCTGCAAGTCAGAGGCAATAGCCGAGCCGAGCGTTGGCACAAACTCGTTTCCGGCCCGAACTCCCCAGCGGATAGCCCCATCGGCTGAAAGCTTAAGTATAACAATGCGGTCCGTGAAATTAACGGCAGCCGATCCGCCGGGCAGGCTGCTGATGTTGCCGGTATACCCTCCTAGCACATACGACTCGCCAGACAGCGGATGAACGCTGATATCGATGCCGGTCACGCTGCTACTCGTTCCCGTTACTACGGGTGTTGCGCCCAGAGTAGTCACCCACTCTGGTTTGCCTTGCGGACTAAACCTAGCTACCAGCAAATCAGTGGTAGTACTGGTAGCGGTGAGGCGTGTTTTGCCCACGGTAATGGTTCCGCTGAACTGCCCCGTAACGTAGGCATTACCGGCCAAATCAGTTGCTACCGCTTGCACCGTGAAGGGTTGGGCATCGGCCCATTGCCACTTTGATTGCGCCAGCATAGGCAGCGCACCTACCAGATAAAAAAAGACGAGCGAAAGAAGTTGTAGTGGTTTCATGGCCTACACGATGAGGAGAACAACAGTCCCTGAATCAGTCATCGAGCGCACACAAAGCCCGCCACACAAAGCCTCTCTTTCCCGCTAGCTTTGCCCCAGATAATACACGTTAGCCATAATAAAGTACAGACTTGAATATAAGCATTATATTAAAATTTATTGCGCAAGGGTGAATCCATGATCTGATGGCCAACTATTACTCAGCCACTAGGTCCCTTTACCAGCGCAACCGTCCGGGCTCCTGCTCAAAAAACGCAGAAACACCCGCCACTACCCGCCAGCCTGCTCCTAGATTTTTACCTAGTGTGCGCATGCTGCCTATGCAAGAATGTCCTGCAAAACAGAAAGACAAGCTATGCTTGCCGAAGCCTCTTGTGCTGATTTTGGGCTAGTATCCCAACGAACGAATCGAGCAAGATGCTCCGGTAAGCGCAGCATGACTATCCTTTTATGATGGGGCCATACAGCCTACCATACCCTGTTTGGTCTGCGCTTACATCATCAGCTTCTCTGCCCTAAATACATCATCGGCGGCTTGCAGGAGCTTGGCGCGCAGCTTCGGGTTGTAGTTCGGATGCGACGCCAGAAACTCCCGCACGGTGCGGGCGGCAGTGGGCGTTTGGTAGGAACCCAGCGTGGCCTGCAGCCAGGAAGCGGGGAAGAAAATGTCCCCGGTTTGCTGAATTTCTTCGAGCAGGGCCAGACTTTGGTGCAGGTACTTTTCGGAAGTAGCGGCCCGCAGCGGGTGGTGCAGGTAGGCAAGGGCGGCCGTTACCCAGGCTTCTTTTTCGCGGTTCTTCTCATCAGAGAGCGAGGCAAAAAAGGCGTCGCGGATTTGCACATCAGGCGAGAGGGCTGGCATCAGGAACTCCATGCGCTTCTTGCGGTCGGGGTTCTGGATGCGGGTGAGTTGCTTCGGCAAGATGGGCGAAGTGGCGGGGTAGTCGCGGACGGCTAGGGCCAGGGCCAGGGCGGTGTAGTCGTCTTCGGTGAGTTTCACGCCCGTAGGCGCCTGCTGCTTATCCCAGATCTGGTAGAGGCGCGTTTGGGCTTCTTTGCTCAGGGCAACGGATTGGTAGGCTTTGAACAGCAGCTTTTTGGAGTTGGCGTCCGGGTTTTGCTGCATGGTCTGCCACAGCTCCCTCTCCAGCGTAGGCGCCAGCGCCAGACGATCAGCCGGCTTCAGCAGCTTCCAGTAGATATCCGTGAGCTGTCCGGTCAGCAGCTTGATGTTCAGCTCTTCTTTCTCCTTCGGCAGCGCCTGCCGATACACCTCTAGCAGTTGGCGTGGCATAATGCTGCGGCCATTGAGCATGTTTTCGTAGAGGTTTACGTAGGCCGAAGCGCGGGCCACGGGGTTCTGCAACTGGCCTAGGCCAGTCGTCAGCTGCTTATCAAGCGGAAACACGCCGTAGCCCAGGCCCGTGGAGTTGAACAGAATAAACGCCGGTGCGGCTTCTCCTTCCGCCTGGGGTAGCAAAACCTGGCGCTGGTTCATGTTCACCGTCAGCTCCTTCAGCTGGCCGCCGGGGTACACCAGCAGCACCTCAAACAACTGGGGCCACAGCCTTTCCGACTTGTCCTCGGCTTGCTGGGTGAGCTGTAGGCTGGCAATCTTGCCGTTGCTGGTTTTCAGATCGTAGTCGAAGATGGGGCGGCCGGGCTGGTTTACCCACACTTGGTTCCAGGCCTGGAGGTCGGCGGGGGTGCGGGCGTCGAGGATCTGGATGAGGTCGGGCCAGGTGGCGTTGCCGAAGCTGTATTTTTTGAGGTACTCCTGCAGGCCTTGGCGGAAGGGCTCCTCTCCCATCAGGCGCTCCAGCTGCCGCATCATAATGGGCGCTTTGTGGTAAATGATGTTGCCGTAGAGCGAGCCGGCATCCTTCAGGTTATCTAGCTCCTGCCGGATGGGGTTGGCCCCGGTAGTACGGTCGACGCCGTAGGCCGCGGGATAATGGTCGATGACGAACTTGAGGTCGTAGTTGGAATTGGCTACGGCCACCTGCGTGATTTTATCGGCCATGAAGTTGGCAAACACCTCCTTCATCCACACGTCGTTAAACCACTGCATAGTCACCAAATCACCGAACCACATGTGGGCGGTTTCGTGGGCAATGAGGTTAGACCGACTGATTTTCTGATCCTGGGTAGCGCCTTCATCCAGAAACAGTGTGCTGGCCTTGTAGTCGATAGCGCCCACGTGCTCCATGCCGCCGTACTGGAAATCGGGCAAGGCTACGAAATCGAACTTGCGGAACGGGTACGGAATGGCAGTGTAGGCCTCTAGAAACTTCAGCGCGTCGGCATGAATCTGGAAGATAGGGCCCAGACTCAGGCGCAATTTATCCTGGTCCGTTTCCCGATGCAGAAACTGCATATCCCGGCCCGCCAATGTGCGCGAAACTCGCGTAAACTTCCCCGCCGCAAACGAGAACAAGTAGGTGCTGATGGTATCCGAAGGCGCGAAGCGCAGGGTTTTGCTCGTGGCCGTGGTGGTGGAATCGAGCAGCGGGCCGTTGGCCAAGGCCTGCCACTCGGGCGGCATCGTGAGCGTGAGCTGAAAGGATGCCTTCAGATTAGGCTGGTCGAAGACCGGAAACACGGTGCGGGCGCGGTCAGGCACGAGCAGCGTGTAGAGGAAATCCTCGTTGCGGTTGAGGCTCTGATTGCCGGCCGTAAATTCAATTTGAACTTCGTTCGGGCCGGCTTTTAGGCTTGTGAGGGGTAGTACCAGGTGCTCTTGCCGGAAGTCAATCGTTACGGGCTTGCCATTCACCGTGAGGCTTTTCAGATGGTCGGCCTGCTCCTTGAAATCGAGCTGTACAAGCTGGCTGGCATCCGTGAGGTGAAACCGGACGGTTTCGGTGGCCGCAATAGGCTGGTCTTTGCGCGCCGGCACGAATAGCTGTAGTTCGTAGCCCAGGCGGGAAAGGCGGCGGGCACGGTCTTCCGCCAGTTGCTGGCTTACGCCAGGCACCACGGCTACAGGCACCGAAGGTGGGGAGGCATCAGGAAACATGAGCTTTTTAGAGCAGGACAACAGGCCTAGGGCAAGCAGCAGCGCGCTTGTGCGCACACTAGTAGTATATTGAAGCTTCATTCCAGAAAATTCCATCAGGTCGAAGACCCAAGGTAAAGCAAACCAGCCGATGGCCCAGCCTTTGCGGAGAAACTCAGAGCAGCCGCCCGTGCAGCTGTACCCGCTCGGCGATGCCGCCATTGTGCTGCAGTTCGGCACTACCATCGAGGAGGCCACGCACCGCACCATTCAGGCCCTAGGCCACTACCTGGACCAGCATCCATTTCCGGGCTTTCTCGAATACGTGCCCGCTTTCACCACCCTCACGGTGTACTACGACCCGTGGGTGGTCAGCCGGGCGGGCCAGCAAGATCCCTACAAAAGCGTGGCCAGCGCCTTGCAGCATTTGCTCCAGAAAGCCCCCACGGCTGCTGCTGAGGCAGCAACTGATGTAGTAGAAATTCCGGTGTGCTATGGCGGACGATTTGGACCCGATCTGGAGCTAGTAGCCCGCCACATTGGCCTAGCGCCCGCCGAGGTAATTGCCCTGCACACTGCGCCCGACTATCTGGTGTATATGATTGGCTTTGCACCAGGTTTCCCGTACTTGGGCGGCATGAATGAGCAGCTGACAACGCCCCGCAAAACCCAGCCACGCGCCCTCGTGCCGGCGGGTTCCGTGGGCATTGCCGGCGGCCAAACGGGCGTATACTCGATGCCTACACCGGGCGGCTGGCAGCTGATTGGGCGCACGCCGCTCCGGCTGTTTACGCCCGAAGCAGCATCGCCGAGTCTGCTGCACGCGGGCCAGCGGCTGCGGTTTGTATCCATCTCAGCGGAGCAATACCAGCAGTATGAGTTGTAGCATTCTTCGCCCCGGCCTGCTTACTACCCTGCAAGATGCTGGCCGCTTCGGCTATCAGCAGGTGGGCGTCATTGTGAGCGGCCCCATGGATGCGCGCGCGCTGCGGGTGGCCAACCTACTGGTCGGCAACCCGGGCGGTGCGGCGGCGCTGGAAATCACCCTGCTCGGGCCCAAAATCCGATTCGAAGCTGACCACCTGATAGCTCTCACGGGCGCAAACCTGTCGGCCAAGCTCGATGGCAAGCCTGTTCCGCTTAACCGGCCGATAGCGGTAAGGCGTGGCTGCGAGTTGGCCTTTGGCTCGGCGCGCATGGGCTGCCGGGCTTACCTGGCCGTTTCGGGCGGGTTTGAGGTACCGGCAGTGCTAGGAAGTCAGTCTACCTATCTGCGGGCAGGCATTGGTGGCCTAGAAGGACGGGCTTTGCGCGCCGGCGACGTGCTGCCCGCCCCCGGCCTCACTCCTGCCGGAAAGCGCCTCCATCAGCAGTTGCTAGGCCACTCCTCGGGCCAAGACTGGGCCGCCAGCACCTGGTATCCTGACCCGCAGCTTACGCCTGTACCCAGCAGCAGTCCACTCATACGGGCCATGCGGGGGCCGGAATACGCGCTGTTCACGGAGGAAAGTCAGCAGGTCTTTTGGCAGGAAGAATTCACCGTTACACCGAACTCCGACCGCATGGGTTTCCGGCTGGCTGGCCCGGTTCTGCAGCTGCAAAATGAGCTGGAAATTCTCTCCACGGCCGTTACCTTCGGCACGGTGCAAGTGCCGGCCGCGGGTGAGCCCATCGTGCTCATGGCCGACCATCAAACCACGGGCGGCTATCCGCGCCTGGCGCAGGTGATGACGGCCGACTTGCCTCGCCTAGCCCAGGTGCCGCCCGGCGGACGCCTGCGCTTTCAGGAAATTAGTCTTTCGGATGCCCAATACTGGTATCTGCACCAGGAACAAGCACTTCAGCAACTCCAACGGGGCCTTGCCCTATTTCACTTTCGATGAACCCACCCTACTCCGTCGACCTGAACTGCGACATGGGGGAAAGCTTCGGCGCCTACTCCCTGGGCCACGACGAAGCCATCCTGCCGTTTGTTACCTCCGCCAACATTGCCTGCGGCTACCACGCCGGCGACCCGGCCGTTATGAAGCGCACTGTGCGACTAGCCCTGCAACACGGTGTCGCCATCGGCGCCCACCCTGGCCTACCCGACTTGGTGGGTTTTGGACGGCGCGAAATGGCCATTTCTCCGGAAGAGGCCTACGATATGACAGTGTACCAACTGGGTGCCCTGGCGGCTTTCGTGCGGGCGGAGGGCGGCACCGTACACCACGTAAAACCACATGGCGCGCTCTATAATATGGCCGCCGTCAATCCTGGCCTTGCCGAAGCCATTGCCGAAGCCGTGTACCGCGTGCAGCCCCAAGCCTGCCTCTACGGGCTGGCCGGTAGTGCCCTTATCAGCGCGGGCCAGAAGCTAGGCCTGTCCGTGGCCCACGAGGTGTTTGCCGACCGTACCTACCAACCCAATGGCACACTCACGCCCCGCCGCCAGCCCAACGCCCTGATTACAGAAGCCTCCGCTTCCATTGCGCAGGTGGTGCGCATGGTGAAAGAAAGCCGGGTGCGGGCCCTTTCCGGCGAGGAAGTAACCATTCAGGCGGATACCGTGTGCCTGCACGGAGATGGGGCCCACGCCCTGGAGTTTGCCCAGCAGATTCGGGCCGCGCTGCGCGAAGAAGGTATTGCGGTGCGGGCTCATCAGCCGGTTTCCGCGTGAGGCCGGCGCGCAACTGGGGCGTCCTGATTGGGGCGGCCTTCCTGATGGCTACCTCGGCCGTTGGCCCCGGCTTCCTGACCCAAACTACCGTTTTTACTCAATCGTTGGGGGCCAGCTTCGGCTTTGTTATTCTCACCTCAATTCTCATTGATATTGGGGTGCAGCTCAACATTTGGCGGGTTATAGCCGTGTCGGAAATGCGGGCCCCAGATATTGCCAACCGCGTGCTGCCGGGCCTGGGCGGCTTTATTTCGGCGCTTATTGTACTAGGTGGCCTAGCGTTCAACATCGGTAACGTGGGTGGCGCTGGCCTAGGCCTACAGGTGCTAACCGGCCTACCCGTTACGCTCTGCGCCGTAGTGGCGGCGGCTTTGGCCCTGCTGGTGTTTGTGGTGCGCGAGGCCGGCCCCGTCATGGACCGCTTTGCACAGCTTATGGGGCTAGTCATGATTCTGATAATCATTTACGTGGCCGTTACAACGCACCCACCCGTTGCGGAAGCGGCCCTGCGCACCTTCGTACCTTCTCGCATCGACCTCACGGCTATTATTACCCTAGTGGGCGGCACCGTGGGCGGCTATATCACGTTTTCCGGCGGCCACCGCCTGCTCGATGCCGGCATCAAAGGCACCTCGGCACTGCCCCAGGTGACGCAAAGCGCCATCATGGGCGTTTCCGTCGCCTCCCTGATTCGGGTGTTTTTGTTTTTGGCAACGCTTGGCGTGGTGAGCCGGGGCCTGGCCATCGGAACCGAAAACCCACCTGCGTCGGTATTTCAGCTGGCGGCGGGCCAAGTGGGCTACAAACTGTTTGGCGTGGTGATGTTTGCGGCGGCTATTACGTCCATCATTGGCTCGGCCTATACTTCCATCTCCTTTCTGAAGTCGATGGTACCCAGCGTAGCGGCGAACGAAAACCGCTGGATTATCGGGTTCATCGTTCTATCCACCCTAGTCTTTGTCACGATTGGCAAGCCTGTAAGCCTACTGGTGTGGGCCGGGGCCCTGAACGGGTTTATCCTGCCCATCACCCTAGGCACCCTGCTCGTCGCGGCCTACCGCCCCAGCGTCGTCGGCACCACGTATCGCCACCCGCTGTGGCTCGCGCTGTTTGGAGGCCTAGTGGTACTCGTCATGACCTGGATGAGCGGAACCGTGCTGGTGCAGCAAGTAGCGGCTTTGTTAAAGTAAGTTTGGTTGGGCCCAGCTACCAGAACGTAGCTCCCCTCCTCAGATGAGGAGGGGTTGGGGGTGGTTGACAATCGTTGTTTACCCAGCCGATCATTATTCAACTTCCCTCGGAATGAAGATCAAGTATAGGTTGTTCTAGGCCGCTTCAACCACCCCCAACCCCTCCTCATCTGAGGAGGGGAGCTACGTTCTAACTTCCAGTCTTCAGATATCACCGGTTTATGAATCTCCTCTCCCGCTTACTTGCCTGCTCCTTCCCCATCCTGGCAGGTTGCGCCACGCAACCGCCCCAACAGGCCTACGACCTCGTTATTACGCACGCCAATGTGGTGGATGTAGAAACCGGGCAGGTTCGAGAGAACCAAACCCTAGGCATCACGAACGGGCAAATCCAGCGGCTGGAAAAGTCGAGCGGGCGCACGTTATCGGCCAAGCAGACCCTTGATGCCCAGGGCAAATACCTGATTCCGGGCCTTTGGGACATGCACGTGCACTTCCGGGGCGGCGACTCGCTTATTACGGCCAACCGCAACCTGCTGCCGCTCTACTTGGCTCACGGCATCACCACGGTCCGCGACGCGGGCGGCGACCTGACCCCAGCCGTTTTTGAGTGGCGCAAACAGATACGGGCCGGGCAGCTCGCGGGGCCTACCATCTTCACCTCTGGCCCGAAAATCGATGGCCCGAAACCAACTTGGGCTGGCTCTTTGGCAGTAGAAAACCAAGCGGATATCGACAAGGCGCTTGACTCCTTACAGGCTTTGAAGGTCGATTACGTCAAGATTTATGAGAGTACCATTTCGCGGGATGCTTTCCTCAACACCGTTTCCTCCGCCGAAAAGCGCGGAATGCTGACCACCGGCCACATGCCCTACACCGCCACGCTTCGCGAAGCGTCGGATCGGGGACTGGATGCCTCCGAGCATCTGTATTACGTGTTCAAGGCCTGCTCCAGTAAGGAAGACAGCATCACGACGGCGGTGCAGCGCAGCTTGAGCACTGCTAAGCCCCTAGGCCTATTTGCCGTGCTGCCAGCCATTTACCGCACTTTCGATGCTGGCGCCGAAGCAAGCATCTACCGCACACTGGTCAAAAACAAGACGGCCGTGGTACCCACGCTCTACATTCAGAAGCTCCTAGCCGAACTTCCCGAAACCGACCACTCCCGCGACACGCTACTGGCCTACATCGACCCCAAGATTCAGGCAACTTATGCCGGACGCTTAAACGGTGCCCGCCGACAATCAGCCGCCACCCGGGCCTTTAATAAACAGCTAGGTGCAAAGTTCATGACCCTGATTCCGGCTATGCAAAAGGCGGGCGTGACGATGCTGGCTGGCTCCGATAGTGG
The DNA here is from genome assembly GCF_054780535.1 of Hymenobacter seoulensis. NCBI lineage: Bacteria > Pseudomonadati > Bacteroidota > Cytophagia > Cytophagales > Hymenobacteraceae > Hymenobacter > Hymenobacter seoulensis. Next base: position 160,334 of record NZ_BAAGWD010000001.1, on the reverse strand, counting down.
GGCATCCAATTCCTACGTCTACCCCGGTACCTCCCTGCTGGGCGAGTTGGAACTCATGGTGCAAGCCGGCCTTACGCCAGCCCAAGCCCTACAAACCGCCACTATCAATGGGGCCCGGTTCCTGAAAGCCGACCAGCATTCTGGCACCATCCGGAAGGGCAAAGATGCTGACCTCGTATTACTGGATCAAAACCCACTGGAAAACATCCGTAACCTGCGTCAAATCAATACCGTGATTTCGCGCGGCCGGGTGTACACAGCCTCCGACTTGCGCCAAATGCTACAAGCTGTTAAACACCGCTAGGCCAGGCGTTATATTCAACTGTTGAATACGCTAAACCGTCATGCTGAGCGGAGTCGAAGCATCTCTACCGCTTTGTAGCAGTTCTAGGCCAGTAGTTAGCCAGAGGTAGAGATGCTTCGACTCCGCTCAGCATGACGGTCTAAATGCACGCTATCTATACCCTTTATTCATTACAGCAACTGAACCTTACTAGCAACTCTTGGAGTTAGCCAGCAGCGTGCAAGAGCGGTGCTACACGGGTACCGAGCAGCTCGATGGACTGCATGATTTTCGAGTGTGGCAAGGTCGCAACATCCTGCTGAAAGGTCACGCGCGAAACCCCACCCAGTGCCTCACTGTGCCGCAAGATTTTAGCAGCTACTTCCTCAGGGCTACCTACCAATAGAGCCCCTAGTGGCCCAGCCTGCATATCGAAATGGGCGCGCGTGACGGGTGAGCCGCCCCGCTCCCGTGCCCGGCTCGTGAAGGTGCGGGCATATCCTGGAAAGAATTCTTCCTGTGCCTGTTTAGTGGTTTCGGCTACGTAGCCGAGCGAATGCAGGCCTACTTTCAGCTGCTCTGGCGCGAACCCAGCCCGGCGGCCCGCCTCCCGGTACAGATCTATCAGAGGCCGAAAACGGTGGGTGTCGCCGCCAATGATGGCTACCATTAAGGGCAGGCCCAGCATGCCCGCCCGCGCAAACGACTGCGGCGTGCCGCCCACACCCAGCCAGATAGGCAGTTGCGGCTGTACTGGCCGGGGGTAAATGCCCTGCCCCGTAAGAGTCGGCCGAAACTTCCCCGACCAGTGCACCTGCTCCTGGTCGCGCACTTGAAGCAGCAACTCCAGCTTTTCGGCGAATAGCTTGTCGTAGTTATCCAGGTCGAACCCAAACAGCGGGAACGCCTCAATGGAGGAGCCGCGGCCTACCACCATTTCGGCCCGGCCCTGCGAAATCAAGTCGAGTGTAGCATATTCCTGAAACACCCGCACCGGGTCGGCGGCGCTTAGTACTGTTACGGCGCTGGTGAGGCGGATGCGCTTGGTACGCGCGGCCGCCGCAGCCAAAATAACGGCGGGAGCTGAATCGAGGTACTCTGGACGGTGATGCTCGCCCATACCAAATACATCAAGGCCCACCTGGTCAGCCCACTCAATCCGGTCGAGCAGCTCGCTCATGGCCTCTACCCCACTTGGGGTTTTGCCAGTACCATTATCCAGCAAAGCAGCAGCGAAACTATCTATTCCAATTTCCATAATTCATTGATTAACTAGCAAATACAACTTCAGGTGAAACTTCTACTGCTTAGGCACTACTTCTGCCAAAAGCATCTAGGTAGCAAGTCACAACAGCAAACATACAATTAATGTACGTACATAGTTTACTTATTAAGTAAATTATGCTTTGCCATCTGACTTGCTATGCCCATCCGTGAAATCCTGCAGCTAGGCCACCCCACGCTTCGTGCTGTGGCTCAGCCCGTTCCCGACCCCACCGCGCCCGCCATTGCGGCCCTCGTCGCCGACCTTACAGACACCGTAGGCCACTGGCGCGAAACCACCGGCTACGGCCGCGCCATTGCAGCACCTCAGATTGGGGAGTTGCACCGCGTGGTACTGCTCCGGCTGCCGGGCAAGCCGGTTTGGCCCTTTATTAACCCTAGCATCGTGGCGCACAGCCCCGCGAAAATGGTGGTGTGGGATGCCTGCCTGTCGTTCCTCTCCATCTTTATGCAAGTAGAACGCTACGAGTGGATTACGGTACGTTACCAAGACTTGCTAGGCCAGTGGCACGAAACCCACGCCGGCGCCGAAGACGACCTGGCCGAGCTGCTCCAACACGAAATCGACCACCTCGACGGCATCCTATCCATCGACCGCATGGTGGACGTGAAAAGCCTATGCTCCCGCGAAGAATTTGAGCGGCAACATCGCGCTGATAGCCCGTACGGGAGATGACGAGGTGATGAGGCAAAAGAACGTCATGTCGAGCTTGTCGAGACATCTCGCGTGCTGATGTTGTGTTACTATTCCATTATAAACGCGTCATCCTGAGCTTGCGAAGATTCTTCTCACAACGGAACGACTGGCCTAGCGCCTCGTGCTACGGTGATAGGATCCTTCGCTGAGCTCAGGATGACGGGCTTTTTCAACCTTATGGTTTACTAGCTCTACCTTTAGGCCAATGGCAAATACCTATTACCCCTTCTTAATCTACGATCTTCAGGAGAATGCTACCCCGGAGCGGCAGTACCGCATTGTAGTTGACCTATCGGAGATGGACGACTATTACGCGGTGTTTGAGAAGCACGGCTTCGGTGGTGGCGGCGCTTCCTGGGCTGAGCACATCGAAACGATTCTGGAAGAGCACGACCCCGAAATCCTAGACCACGTAGAGCTAGCTGGTGAAGGCGAAATCTTTCGGGCCTACACGGATAGCCGCGCCACCACCGAGCAGTTCTTGCGCCTCATCCACCCCATCTTCGCCGACCTGGGCAGCCTCAACAAGTACCTCAGCCAAGCCGACCCCGGCGACTTTTTCGAGTAAGGTGGCCTAGGAATTCTCTATAGGTTAAAAACAAGAACGTCATGCTGAGCTTGTCGAAGCATCTCTACCGCTTTGTCTAGGCCAGTCGATTAGCCAGCGGTAGAGATGCTTCGACTCCGCTCAGCATGACGTTCCTTTTTGCCTTCCGCGAAGCCCTAGGCCACTAATTACCTAAAACCCCTCACATCCATCATCCCCAATTGGGGCACCATCGGGCATGGGCAGGGCGGGTGCGGCTTGGAATTTTTCGGGGGTAGATTCAAACTGTTCGATCATGCGAACCGCGGCGAAGGCGGTGGCTTTGCGGCCCTCGTCTTTACCTGATTTCTGCTCTTTTTTTAGCTGCTTTTTCAGCTCTTCTACTTTCAGAGCGGCTAGGGCTTTTACATTCACGGGAGCTTGCGGAGCGGCGGCTAAGGCCAGCAGCTTTTGTAGGGTGAGCGTGTTTACTAGGCGCTGCAACTCTCCGACATAGCCACTTTCCGGCTTGCTGCGCCAAGTTTGCTCCAGCAGTTTATCAAGCACGGCGGCTAGGCCAGGTTGCTCCGTGTGCCGGGCGTGGTATTCTTCTAGGCGGGCCGCACGCTGGGGGTTCAGCAGAAACTCTAGGGTAGTAGCTGCGGCCGATTCGGCGGCGCTAGTGGGGTCGAAGGTAAGGCCGGTGCGGCTGGGGAAGGTTTCGCGAGAGCGGCCGTAGTTCACGGGGCGCGGCGGAATCTTAGCCAGTAGCTCTTCGGACAGGGCTAGCTCCCGCGGTGAAATCGTGCGCATGAGGGCATCAAAGGCTTTCCACTGCTCGGCAGGCTCCACAAACTTAGTGATAGTCTGCCCGTCGCCTTTCACGGCATAAGTGTAGTAAAGGCCACCTATTTCCTTGGAGGCCGCTTCTACCTGATAGCGCTGCAGCAGATACATGGGCACCAGCACTTCTTCCAGCATGGCCATAGGCTGACCGGGAGCCAGGGCTTTCTCCGAGAAGCGGGCGAGTAACTGCTTGCGCACGTCCATCAGGCGGTTCAGCTCATCGGCAGCATTGGCGCCTTCATCCCAGAGGTGGGCATAGGGGTGGGCCCCGCCGGCGGCGCGGGCATCAGCATCCGAAATAAACACATAGCCATCGGCCAGGGTCTGCTTCATAATGGCGTTGAGGCCCGTCTTTTCATCGGCTTTCGGGCCGAAATCCTGGTAGCCATACAGGATAGCTCGCTTGTCCCACGTCCCGATACCTACGCCGTAGGCCTCACTGAGGTCGATGCTGCCGTCGGGGCGCATCTTGATGCGGGGCATGGGGTAGTCCATCACCGACGACCGGTCTTTGGTGCTGGCTGAGTAGTTGTGGTAGAGGCCTAGCGTGTGGCCTACCTCGTGGGCCGCCAGCTGGCGCAGGCGCGCCACGCCCATCTGGAGCATTTCGGGGCTGGTGGGCTTGCCCTCTTCGTAGGGTTGCAGTAGGCCCTCGGCAATCAGGAAATCCTGGCGCACCCGCAACGAGCCTAAGGATACCTGCCCCTTAATGATTTCGCCGGTGCGTGGGTCCATGATGCTGGCACCATAGGACCAGCCCCGGGTGGAGCGGTGTACCCACTGAATCAGGTTGTAGCGGATGTCCATCGGGTCGGCGTCTTCGGGCAGCAGCTTTACCTGGAAAGCGTTGCGGTAGCCGGCTGCCTCAAAGGCCTGGTTCCACCACGCGGCACCTTCCATCAGGGCTGAGCGGATGGGCTCGGGCGCCCCCCTATCCAGGTAATACACAATGGGTTCCACGGCCTCGCTGACGGCTGCCGTGGGGTCCTTTTTCTGGAGCCGGTGCCGCACGAGTTGCCGCTTCATGATGGGCTGGTCGATGGGCGTGGCGTAGTCCATGTACTCGTTGGCGTAGTAGCCGGCCCGCGGATCAAAAGCGCGGGGCTGGTATTTATCGTCGGGGAGCTGAATGAACGAGTGGTGCATGTGCACCGTCACGGCATTCGGGTCGGGCGTAACCGATTGAATTTCGCGACCTTTGGCTTTGCCCGTTAGCGTAATCACGGCCTCAAACTCCGAGTTTTCGGGAAAGGCCTTGGTGTTGGGCATAAACACCGCCGAGCGGCTTTCATCGGCCTTGTAGGCCCCTTGCTTCAGGTCTTCTAGCTTGTCACCGATCTGGTGCGAGTCGCGCATCAAAAAGGGCGTCAGGTCCACCAATACTTTGCCTCCCTCCTGCGCTTCCGCCTTGAAACCCCAGATCACCGACTGCGCAAAGGCCTGCTCCACGGATTTGCGCTCGTCGGGGTTTTGGCTCACGGCCCGGAAATCGTAGTTGGGCTGCAACAGCAGGATTTTGGGGCCGCTCTTCACAAACTTTACCACGCGCGTCTGCCCGATCTGGCCCCGATCGAGGCCCAGATCGTTGGAGCCGACCCCGTTGGGCAGCGTACTGACGTAGAGGATTTCCTTATCGAGCTTATCGATTTCCAACAGAATGCGCCCGCCTTTTTCATCCCAGTAAAACGGAAAGAAGCCCGAGAACTTTTGCATTCCCTTGGTCTTTTCAGCCAGGGTTTGGGCCGAAGCCAGATGCGAGCCGACTAGCAGAGAGCCAACCAGTAAGGAGTAGATTTTTTTCATGCAGGGAGACGTGTGAAATCGGCATAAGGTAGAAACTGCAGCGGTTTATGTAACATCGGACGCCGTAAGTTTTTACAGCTGGCAAAAGCATAGTCCTATCGGGACCATCCATACACGATAAAGTTATCCATAACCTACCCCCGTAGATCTGCCTGGTTTGCTTGGCGTATCTCAAAGCGTACTTGCCGTTCCCTACATAAGCCTTCCTACTCAGCAGAACCGTTCTTCAAGTTATGTCAGCCAAGCAAGACGCTTCGGTCGTTGGCTTGGTGCGCTACCTGCTGAGCAGGATGTTCTACCTGCTTACCCTTGCAGCTATTGCTCGAATTCCTACTGGGTTGCGTGCCCTATTACTAGGTAGCTAGTCGGCTCAAACTGTTTAGTAGGACTTTACTTATTGAAAACTGCACAAAGATTACCAAGTTGCCAACGTATTTCACTTTATCCATTTATGAAGAGAATTTTTCTTCTCGGTTTATTACTAGTGGTCGGCTGTCATCAATCAGATATGACGATTGCCATGCAAACCAACACGATAGCCCCAAAAACGAGCCTGTTTGATGCGGGCTGGCGCTTTCACCGGGGCGGAGCCCAAGGTGCGGAAAAGGCAGAGTTCGACGACCAGCATTGGCGTCCGCTTGATCTGCCGCACGATTGGAGCATTGAAGATGTGCCGGGCACTACCTCCCCCTTTAGCCCCGAAGCCATCAGTCAGGCTAACGGCGGGTTCACGATGGGCGGCACGGGGTGGTATCGAAAAACGTTTGAGCTACCCGCAGCCCAGAAAGGCAAACGAATTCAGCTGCAGTTTGATGGCGTATACATGAACGCCGAGGTATGGCTGAACGGCGAGCTATTGGGCACGCACCCCTATGGCTACACCAGCTTTTGGTATGATGTAACGGACAAAGTAAAGTTCGGGGCCCGAAATGTACTGGCCGTGCAGGTCCGGAATGAAGGCCAGAACAGCCGCTGGTATTCCGGCTCGGGCATTTACCGGCATGTGTGGCTCACGGTGCAGGCGCCACTCCATGTGGCGCAGTGGGGCACCTACCTCACCACGCCTGCGGTAACGGCCACAGCCGCCCAAGTCAAAGCCCAGACTCAGGTAGTAAATCAAACCGGGCAGACCGCCCAATTTACGCTGGTTACTAGCCTACGCGGCCCCAAAGGCCAGCCCGCCGCCCGCACGGAGTCCAGCAAAACCATTGCCGCCGGCGAAACTACTACTATTGACCAGCTTTTATCGGTTAAATCACCCGCGAAATGGTCGGTGGAGCGGCCTACACTCTACACGGCCATAACGGAGATTTATCAGAATCGGCAACTGATTGACCAGGTAGAAACACCGTTTGGCATTCGTACAATGGCCGTTGATGCCGCCCACGGATTTCAGCTGAATGGCCAAACGGTGAAGCTGAAAGGTGGCTGCATCCATCATGACAACGGCCCACTGGGCGCCAAAGCCTACGACCGGGCCGAGGAGCGCAAAATTGAGCTGCTGAAAGCCAGCGGCTACAACGCCATCCGATGCTCCCACAACCCGCCCTCCCCAGCCCTGCTGGCAGCCTGCGACCGGCTGGGCATGCTGGTGATTGATGAGGCCTTTGACAGCTGGCGCGAAAGCAAAAACACCTTCGACTACCACCTCTACTTTGATAAATGGTGGCAGCAGGACATAACCAGCATGGTACTTCGCGACCGAAACCACCCTAGCATTATCTTCTGGAGCATCGGCAATGAAATTCCGGAGCGCGGCACCCCTGCGGGCGTGAAAACCGCCCAGGAAATAACCAATTATATCCGGACGCTAGACGCCACGCGGCCCATTACAGCCGGCGTGAATGGCCTGGCGCCCGATAAAGACCCGTATTTTGGCGTGCTGGACATAGCCGGTTACAACTACGCCGCCGGCGGCGACCATCATCAAGCCGATATCTATGCCCTGGACCATGTCCGCCTGCCTCAGCGGGTTATGTTTGGCTCGGAGTCGTACCCACTGGAGGCGTTTGGCAGCTGGATGGCCGTGCAGGATCATCCGTACGTAATCGGCGACTTTGTCTGGACGGCGGTTGACTACATCGGGGAGGCTAGTATTGGGTGGCTGGGCTACTGGCAGAAGCAGGAGTTTTACCCCTGGAATCTGGCTTTCTGCGGCGATATTGACATTTGCGGCTGGAAGCGTCCGCAGTCCTATTACCGCGATGCACTTTGGAAAGAAAACCAGGTTTCGCTGTTCGTGAAGCCTCCTACCCCTTCCTTTGCCTTGAACACACAGAAGGAAGACTGGAGCAAGTGGGAATGGCACGATGTGCTGGCCGACTGGACGTGGCCGGGCCAGGAAAATAAGCCGCTTACCGTGGAGGTGTACTCTTCGTGCGAGGAAGTGGAGCTATTGCTGAATGGCAAAAGTCTGGGCCTGAAGCCCACCACGCGCGCCACCCAATACACGGCCACCTGGAGCGTGCCTTACCAGCCCGGCGAGCTAAAAGCCGTAGGGCGCAACGGCCAGAAAACGGTAAGTACCGCTGTGCTGCAATCGGCCGGGCCGCCTAGCCGCCTAGCGCTTAAGCCAGACCGCTCCACCCTGCGGGCCGATGGGCAAGACCTGAGCTATATAACCATAGAACTAGAGGACAAGAACGGCATCCGCAACCCGAAGTCGGAGCAGGCGCTGACGTTTGCGCTAACGGGTCCGGGCACCATTGTAGGCGTAGGAAATGCAAATCCGCGAAGCGTGGAAAGCTACCAAAGCCCGCAGCGCAAAGCCTGGCAGGGCCGGGCCATGGTTATCGTGAAGGCCAGCAACCAGCCCGGGAAGCTAACCTTGCGAGCTACTGCGGATGGCTTGCCGGCCGCCTCAGTATCCTTGGAAACTCGCTAGGCAGGAAAAAGCGGCAAACCGGTATCTGCAGAGTGTAAGCCAACAGCGTCGAAAAGATGCCTGACCACCCTAGCCCCTCTCCGCACGCCAACCCATACCGCTAGTAGTTTACCGCCCACTCGCGCGGCACCTACGTATAAGCAGGCCCAACCTGCTTGGGCGATTTCCTCTACTACTTTCCTTTTTTTGCGAATGGCTAACACACCCACCACCGCGCCCGCCAAAACCTTTACGCTTGGCGGCGACCTGACCATCAACCGCATGGGCTACGGCGCCATGCGCATCACCGGCGAAGGAATCTGGGGGCCGCCCCAAGACCACGAGGAATCCATCAGGGTGCTGAAGCGGGCCGTGGAGCTAGGCATCAATTTCATTGATACCGCCGACAGCTACGGCCCCCATGTTTCAGAAGAGTTAATTGCAGAAGCCCTGCACCCGTACGCGGCGGGCCTTGTAATTGGCACCAAAGGCGGGCTGCTGCGCACTGGCCCCAACCAGTGGCCCATTGATGCCAGCCCGAAGCACCTGCGCGAGGCGCTGGAAGGCAGCCTCACGCGCCTCAAGCTCGACCAGATAGACTTGTACCAGCTGCACCGCATCGACCCGGAAGTGCCCTATGAACAAACGCTGGAGTTTTTGCAGCAGGTGCAGGAAGAAGGCCTGGTGAAGCACATTGGTCTTTCCGAAGTCACGGTGGAAGAGATTCAGAAAGCGCAGCAGTACGTAAAAGTGGTATCGGTGCAGAATATGTACAGCGTAGATAACCGCAAGTGGGAGGCGGAGCTGGAGTTCTGTGAGCAGCAGGGCATGGCCTTCATTCCGTGGTATCCGCTGGCCGGTGGCAATGAGCAGGCCTTAAGCAAACTCACCGAAATCGGGCAGAAGCACAATGCCAGCAAGCAACAGATAGCGTTAAGCTGGCTCCTGCACCGCTCGCCTAACATCCTGCTGATTCCGGGTACATCCAAAGTAAAGCATCTGGAAGAAAATGTGCAGGCGGCGTCCATTTCCCTTTCGGCCGAGGATATGGACCAGCTCAATAGACTCGGCAACGCCTAGGTTGAACCCTTACGGCAACCTAGTACTACCTCAGCCCGGCACGAATGGCAGCGCAAAACCAGCCGCCACGTGCCGGGCTTTTTTGTGGCCATGGAGGTGCTGGAATCGGCCACCGGAAAGCTAACTTGCGTTACTGTCTGGGTGTCATTGCTTCGCCTCCTGCCCCTTTTGGCTTCTTGCCGGGGTAGTACGTGCCGCACTCATCTGGTGGCCGCACTACCTATAGTTTATGAGTACAACCGTACAGATTGGCGACCTGGCCGTGGAGGTGGTGCGCAAACCCATCCGGACCATGCGCGTGACCATTTACCCACCCGCTGGCCGCATCCGGGTGGCCGTGCCGCTTCGCCTGCCCGAAGAAACCATTCATCAGTTCGTGCTATCCCGCCGCGACTGGATTCAGAAGCACCAGGCGCGGTTTGCCGCCTTACCCCAGCCAACCCCGCGCACCTACAGCACCGGCGAAACGCACTACTACCAAGGCCGCCCGTACCAGTTGCGGGTGCATACTACCCTAGGCCGCGCGAAGGTGGTGCTCCTAGATGACCAATTCCTGGACCTCTATATCCAACCCGAAAGCACTCTTGCCGAACGCGAGCAGGCCCTGACGGCCTGGTACCGGGCGCGGCTGAAGGAGCAGATACCTGTGCTGCTGGCTTACTGGGAGCCGATTGTGGGCGTGCAAACCCTAGCCTGGGGCGTGAAGCAGATGAAAACGCGCTGGGGTACCTGCAGCATCCGGGCGCGCCGCATCTGGCTGAGCCTGGAATTGATTAAAAAGCCGATTTCCTGCCTGGAGTACGTGGTAGTGCACGAGCTGGTGCATCTGCATGAACGGCTGCACAACGCCCGTTTCTGGGGCCTGATGGACCAGTTCATGCCCGACTGGCGCCAGCACAAAGTCCTGCTGCAAGCCCACCCCACCGGCACTGAGCCCACTGGCGCTACCGATGCAGATTAGATTGCTACCCTGAGTGAACCTGTAGCACGTGCTTCGCTATCCTTTTGTCTGCCTCGGCCGAGCAACCTAGCCTTGGTTTCAGAACAGCCGTAAGAAATCACGACAGCCTAAGTTTCGGATAAACGCAGCAACAGAATGACCAGACAAAGTGATCTAGCACGATTCATTCATGCCCAGGAAGCGGATTACGCGGTGGCGCTAGCTGAAATCAAACGCGGCCGCAAGCAGAGCCATTGGATGTGGTACATCTTCCCGCAAATCCAGGGCCTAGGCTACAGCGAAACCTCCAAGTTCTACGCCATTCAGGATGTGCACGAAGCCGAGGAATACCTCAACCACCCACTACTAGGCAACCGATTGGTGCAAATCTGCCAGGAGTTACTAGCTCTGCCTACTTCCGACGCCCACCGCATCTTCGGCAGCCCCGACGACATGAAACTCAAGTCCTCCATGACCCTGTTCGCGGCTGCCAGCAACAACCCCATTTTCCAACAAGTACTAGACAAGTTTTTCAACGGCGCGCCAGACACTAGGACCCTACAACTCATCAACCGCCCGCGTTAACTAGGCCCAGGCTGAAAAGTGGTTTTAACCATTGAACGTCCTGCTCCATCTGGCGTCCGTGCAGCCGAAGCATCCCGCGTGCTGATACTGCTATTACCTACTAGAACGGCATGCTGAGCGGCGCCGAAGCATCTCGCTCGAATCGTTAAATTCCCGTGGCAACGTCAGCACGCGAGATGCTTCGGCGCCGCTCAGCATGCCGCTTTGGTGTATTTGAGCAAAGCAGTACTAGCTAACCTCCCTACCTAGCAATCTACGTCTATTGTGGGCTTGGCTCACCACACTGCTGCGTATCAAAAAGCTGGATCATCCTTTCAAAATCAGGTCAATCCGTTCTAGTTCAGGTTCGCTGAACGCGAGGTTTTCCAGGCAGCGCAGGGAATCGGTTAGCTGGTCGGGTTTGCTGGCTCCGATGAGCACGGAGGTCACTCGCTCGTCGCGCAAAATCCACGACAGGGCCATTTGGGCCAGGGTTTGGCCGCGTTCCTGGGCTAGGGCATTCAGCTGCTGCACTTGGCTGAGGCGCTCCGGCGTCAACTGCGTTTCGGTGAGGAAGCCCACGCCTTTTGCCACTCGTGAGTCGGTGGGGATGCCGCGCAGGTATTTGTCGGTGAGCAGGCCCTGGGCCAGCGGCGAAAACGGAATGCACCCTACCCCTTCCTCGCCGAGCAAGTCCAGCAGCCCGTCTTCTACCCAGCGCTCAAACATCGAGTATTTGGGCTGGTGAATGAGGCAGGGCGTGCCCAACTTCCGCAGAATCTTGATGGCCTCGGCCGCCTCGGTGGGCTGGTAGTTGCTGATGCCCACGTACAAGGCCTTGCCCTGGCGCACCACCTGGTCAAGCGCCGACATGGTTTCTTCCAGGGGCGTATCGGGGTCGGGCCGGTGGTGGTAGAAGATGTCCACGTACTCCAGCTTCATGCGCTTCAGGCTTTGGTCGAGACTAGAGATGAGGTATTTACGGGAGCCCCACTCGCCGTAAGGCCCTTCCCACATGTGGTAGCCGGCCTTAGTGGAGATAATCAGCTCGTCGCGGTAGCCCCGGAAATCCTCTTTCAAAATACGGCCGAAGTTGGTTTCGGCAGAGCCGGGCGGCGGTCCGTAGTTATTGGCCAGGTCAAAGTGCGTTACGCCACTGTCAAAGGCGCGGTGCAGGATGGCGCGGAAGTTACTGAGCACATCCACGTCGCCGAAATTGTGCCATAGCCCCAACGACACGGCGGGCAGTTTCAGGCCGCTGCGGCCACAGCGGCGGTATTGCATGGAGGAATAACGGGCGGGGTTCGGTTGGTAGGACATTTACTGGCGAGTAGAACTAAGTATGGTGGGGAAATCTAGGATTAGTGCTCAATATAGAAACCTACTAAAATCCTGCTGACTTTCGCAGGACCGTTACCTCTTTACCCTATGGCATCCTACAGGTCCGTATTTAAGATTAATTCTTATACCCTCAGAGTAGTGCGTTTACTAGGAGCCAAGAATGTATTTTTTATGGGTGTTGGATGGGCAGTGCTTTTCTCCCTACTAGGGTTAGCTCTTATTCTATTTACCGGCCTAGTGCTCTATTTACAAAAGCGCATGTCAGATCTAAAAATTTCTGACCGCCTAGAGGCAGCAGCTATATGGTCTGTCATATTACTTCACGAGTTGTTCTTTATCTGGATCTGTTGGATGTTGCTGTCTCCTGAGGGATTAGAACAATGGAGCTGGTTTCCGCTGTGCCTATTAGGGTTTCCCTTGGCCCTAGTTGCTTGGTGGAAAACTATATTTTCTAGCTCACCATCTGATCCAGATAGAACTCGTCCACAGCCGTAATCTGAACGGCGGAAGATTTGCGGACTGCTACTTAAGTGTGTTTTCTATGAGGTTATTTTTTGCTTTTGCTCTGGCTCTAGCTCCACTCTTTGCCGTTTGTCAGTCGCCATTGCCTAGGCCAGAAAGTTTATACCGAAAAGCTTTCCAATTCATCAAGGCCGATCCTGAGTTCCTCAAGATGCGCGGCAACAACGGCCGCGTAGCTGTTTTTGATAGTATAGTTCACCAGAATCAGTCTACTTTTCTGGAAGACCTCGGGAAACAATGGGGCTATGCAGGCGCAACCGATATGGCCCGTTTACTCGACTCGCTAGGGACGCTGGACCGCTCAACGTATCATACACCCTACTATTCCCGCGCAGTCGCCAAGCTTACCACAGCTTATGGCAGCAAAAAAGGCGACATGGTTGTTCTGTTTTCACCGCTACACAACAATATGCTGCTGGCAGAAGTGAGCGACAACCAGGAAGGTGGCCCCGGCCTGCGTGCTATTCTTTCCACCTTCGACCAATCAGTATGTTACCTATTCGTGTTCGGGCCAGATGGTCGAATCAAGCAGCACTACAGGAGGGTTGTGAGCTATGATTAATCTAGCATTCTACTAGGTGCTGGTAGTGCTCAAAGCCGCTTCCGTCACGATGCGAGTAAGAATAGGCATGAGGTGCGGACGGTATAAATCCGTCAACTCTTTCAGTTCTGCCTGTTTTCTCTGTAAGGCAGCTGGTGCCCAAATATGTTGCTGCTTTTCATCTAAAGGGTAATTCATAATCTGAGCATAATAGGCCTCTACTATTTTTAACTCTTCGTCGGTTAAAGGCTTGATTTTGTGCCATTTGAGCCAGTATACGTTTTTATTTAGGCGTGAAATTCCAAGAGGCAATGCTACCTGCCCGGTAGTTATTGAACGGGCCGTAGATACAAACTTGCGAAACAGACCAACGGATTTGGGAGGATCAGGCACTAAGTACAGTATAGATGGCGGATGAGCCGCCAAAGTTAAATTTCTCTCCGACCTTCGGCCACCAATCTGCCCTTTTCGTTGTTATCAACGAATCCCAAATTCCAATCTGTTGGCTGAACAACCTACCTATACCGACCCTTACGCACTGGAAAAAGAGCTGCGCAAGGTACAGGCCCTCATGAAGCTCGAGCAGCAGGAGGACCTAGAACAATTTAAAATCAAAAGCGCCCAGGCTAGCATTGCTGAGCGTCAAAAGCGTGGCCTGACGTGGTATCCCGTCAAAATCACGAAGGAAGATATTGGCTTTGGCGGCAAGCTCGTCATTGAGTTGGAGCGCCCCTCTGGGGCCAATGGGCTCCACCTGTTTCAGGTGGGCAAAAACGCGGCTCTTTTCGGTAATATCCCCGGCCGCTCGGCCTCCGACCGGCCCACGCTTTCGGGCGTTATCACCAGCGTAAAGCGCAATAAAATTCTGCTGGCTACCACCAAAGAGGACCTTCCTGATTGGGTAGACGAAGGCAAGCTGGGCGTGGACCTGACCTTTGATGAGGTAAGCTACCGCGAGATGGAGTACGCCTTGGGCAAGGTGATGGGCGCCTACGGTACGCGCCTGGCCGAGCTGCGCGACGTGCTGCTCGGGGCCCAGCCGGCTCGGTACAAACCTGAGGCCGAAGCGCAACTGTACTACCCCTCTCCGCTTAATGAAAGCCAGCTGGCAGCCGTGCGCCACGTGCTGGCTGCGCAGGATGTGGCCATTATTCACGGCCCTCCCGGCACCGGCAAAACCACTACGCTGGTGCAGGCTATTCTGGAAACCATTCGGCGGGAGCGGCGGGTGCTGGTGTGCGCGCCCAGCAACACGGCCGTTGACTTGCTCACGGAAAAGCTGGCCGAGCGCGGCGTAAACGTCATCCGGATGGGCAACCCCTCGCGCGTGTCGGATTTGCTGTTGCAGCACACGCTGGACGCTCAGATCATGAACCACAAGAGCTACGCTGAGTTGCGCAGCTTGCGCCAAACGGCAGAGCAGTACCGCGAGCAAGCTGGCAAGTTTAAGCGCCACTTTGGTTGGGAAGAGCGCGAGCAGCGCCGCCACCTCAAGGAGCAGGCACACCTGTTGCTGCAGGAGTCAGACCAATTGGAGCGCTATATCACGGAGGATCTGTTGGAGCAGGTACAGGTAATTACCTGCACGCTGGTAGGCGCCGGTAACCGCGCCATTCGCCACCTCACCTACGAAACGGTATTTATTGATGAGGCGGCCCAGGCCCTGGAGCCGGGCTGCTGGATTCCGATTACCAAAGCCAACCGCGTGGTGCTGGCCGGCGACCATCAGCAGCTGCCGCCCACCGTGAAAAGTGATAAAGCCGCTAAGGACGGCTTGCGCGAAACCCTGTTCGAGAAGTGCATCAAGCGTCAGCCCGAAACCGCCCGGATGCTGGAGGTGCAGTACCGCATGCACGAGCAGATTATGGAGTTCAGCTCGGAGCAGTTCTACGAGGGCAAGCTGAAAGCCGCGCCTACCGTGGCCCACGCCGATTTGCCCGACTACGACCTGCGCTTTGCCCCCGATATGGCTGTGGAGTTTCTGGATACGGCTGGTTTTGGCTTTCAGGAACTGGGCCTCGATGAAAGCCGCTCCATTGCCAACCCCGAAGAAGCCGATCTGCTGCTGAAGCGCTTAGCCCAGCTGCTGGAGCCCTATGATGCGGCCGATCACACCGAGGATTTGCTCACTATTGGCGTCATTGCCCCCTACCGCGCCCAAATCAACTACCTCAAGGACGCGGTGGAAGAGAATGATGAGCTAGCCGGGCTGTTGGAACACCGCATGCTGAGCATCGGCACCGTCGACTCGTTTCAGGGCCAGGAGCGCGACATTATTGCCATCAGTCTTACGCGCAGCAACCCCCAAGGCGACATTGGCTTTCTCTCAGACATTCGCCGTATGAATGTGGGCATGACCCGCGCCCGCCGCAAGTTGCTCCTCGTCGGCGACTCCAGCACCTTGGGCTCTCACCCCTTCTACAAGGCGTTTCTTGATTACGTTGAAAGCATTGGGGCGTACCGCACGGCCTGGGAGCTGCAATAGTACTCGTTGGTTTACTAGCCCTTGCTCCTGCTTAAACCCCTGAAAATCACCGCTACCGGCCTTAGTATCCGTATTTATTGGTAGGCCGCGTACTAACACTGAAAAGCCCCTTCACCACGAACGGGGCTTTTTTTTGTGCGTAACAGGGCAAGATGTTTCGTCTCTAAACTACCCTAGTCATGCCTACATATGCCCTAGTACTTCACGGTGGTGCTGTTACGATGGACCCCAGCAATATTCCGCCGGAAAAGGAAGCTGCCCTGCGCGAAGGCCTCCAGAATGCGCTGAATGTAGGGTGGGAAATTCTGCACCAGGGCGGTACCGCCTTAGATGCCGTGGAAGCCACCGTCAACAGCCTTGAAAACAATGAGAACTTCAACTCGGGCCGGGGCAGCAGCCTCAACCTGCAGGGCGAAGTGCAGATGGACGCCTCTATCATGGATGGACGCACCCTGCAAGCCGGAGCCGTAAGTGGTGTACGCTACGTGAAGAACCCCGTTAGCTTGGCCCGCACCGTCATGGAGAAATCAGAATATGTGTATCTGTCCGGCGACGGGGCCATTGAATTTGCCCTAGAGCATGGCCTGACGATGGAAGCCGTGCATTACTTCGAGACCGACAAAACGCGCGAAGAATGGCTGGAGATAGTGAATGAACAAGCGAAAGTGCCTCAGAAGGATACCGTAGGCGCCGTAGCCCTCGACCAAGATGGCAACCTGGCCGTAGCAACCAGCACGGGCGGCATTGAAGGCCAGCGCAAAGGCCGCGTCGGCGACAGTCCCGTACTGGGCGGTGGCTCTTACGCTGCCAACGAGGCCTGCGCCGTATCCTGCACCGGCGACGGGGAAGTGCTGCTGCGCGGCGCCCTGGCCCATGAGGTGTATGCCTTAGTCAAATACAAAGGCCTAGGCGTACAGCAAGCTTGTCAAGAAGCCGTACGCCTCCGCGAAGAAGACCTGAAAGGCGACAAAGGCTTTATTGCTATTGACCAGGAAGGTAACGTAGCCATTGAGAGTAATACCAACGTAATGCGCTGCGCTTACCGCGTGGAGGAACAGGAGCCGTTTGTAGCCGTCTGGCGCGAGGAGCTAGACATGTAGGCCAGTGCATCGGGCTGGCAAAGTGGGGCCCTAGGCAACTCAGCCAAAGCAACTTTGCTACTGCCGGCACCCTAGTCTTTTGTCGTTCGTCGCCAGTAAAAAAGCCCGTCATTTTGGGTGGAGCGCAGGGCCTTATTATACAAGCACGAGCAGTTACACCTGCTTATTCTGACGTGATAAGGTCCTTCACTCCGCTCAGGATGACGGGCCATATTAAAAAAGCTGACCTAGGTTGTACCTAAAAAATGAGGAACGGTCATGTTAAGCTTGTCGAAGCATCTCTACCGCTTCGTTGCTGTTCTAAGCCCTTAGTTACCCAGATGTAGAGATGCTTCGGCTCCGCTCCGCATGACGGTTAGTTTGGCAACCTCAGCACTTAGGGTACTTCACCCCTAGTTTGATGCACCACGTGCTCAGCAGGACGGTCTGGAGGATCAACACGACTGTTCAGATACAGCCTAGCTTCATCGCTTTGCTAGCCCTGTTTCAGGTCAATAACCGACATAGTGTGCGGGGCATCGGACTTGATGTTGACGAAGTTTTTTTCCGGCTTATCGAAGTCAGAAATATAGAGGCGGTTGCCTTTGAGCAGGACTTCGGCTGGTTGATCGAGCAAGCCTTTACGGCCGTCGGTGTCGCCGTTTTGGGCGAGGGTGGTAACGGAGTTATCCTTCAGATTTACTACCTCAATAGCATTCTGGCGCGAGTTGCAGAGGTAGGCTTTGTCGGTAGCGCGGTCAATGATGAGGCCATCGATGCAGAGGATTTGCTTGCCGGTGAGGGCTAGGGTCTCCTGTTTGGCCAAGCTGCCGTCGGGCTTAAGGGTAATGCGGTAGAACTTGCCGTCGCCGAAGGAGCCGGTGTACAGGCGCCCCTGGCTATCATAATCAAGCCCGTCGGCACCATTGTCGAGGCCGGTTTCATTGACAGTCGTGGTGAACAAGGCCAGTACGTGCGGGTCCTTGGTTTTGGGTTTCAGATGAATGGGCCCTTTGTTGAGCTCATCGAGGGTGAAGTGAAAAATAGCGCTACCCTTGTCGTTACCGGGAAGGTCCCACTGGCTATCCGTGACGTACAGGGTATTGCCTTTCCACACCACGGCGTTGGCCAATGCAAAGTGGTCGACCACGGTTTCTACTTCCCCGGGCTCGCCGTTTTGCACCCGCACGCGCATCAGCCGCGATTTAAAGTTCTTGTCGTTTTCGTACTGGTTTTCGGCATAATACAGATTGCCATCGGGCCCGAATGCCAAATCCATGGGCGCGGCCTTCTGGGTGCTGGGTTCCACGGGCAGGGTGGTCAGATAAGGCTTAAGCGTGGTATCGGTCATTTCCATCAGCACGGCCGGATAGGTGTTATCGGCCAGGTTCGGGACTGACAGGATGATGCTCCCATTGGGGGCTAGCGCCAGGCCATCGGGCGTGTTGTGCGCCTCGTCCAGGGTGTGCAGCAACTTGGGCGCGCCAATCTTCGCTACGGTATCCGCCGCAGTAGGCACCGCTGAACCCGTGGCCAGGCTGTCAGATGCAGCAGTCTCAGGGTTAGATGAATTTGACTGGCAGTCGGCCAGCAGCGCGCCGCTCAGCAGTAATGTTGGCAGATACGATTTCATAATACAACAAAACAGAGCCGCAGCCGGCAGTACAATACAAAGGATATCAGCAGGGTTAACGCGTTGCCTATGCTTGAGTTAGCTTAGGCCAAAATTTTACAAAGCCCTGTATACCTGCCTGAAGAGGGTTCTCTGCCCTACCCACACCGACAAATCCGACCTATTTCCGTAACTAGCCTAACGAAACCCAATTCTCCACTTCCAGCCCCGGACGCCATCGTCCACCCCGAAGTATGGCCCAAATCAGCGAAAACAAAGTCGTTACCATCACCTACGACCTGAGCGTAACCGACGAAAATCAAGAGAAAGTCCTCGTAGAATCGGCCGAGGAAGATGCGCCGATGGTATTTCTGTTCGGCCAGAGCGGTTTGCCCGAAGAGTTTGAGCGTCAGCTCGATGGCAAGCAAGCCGGCGACACGTTCACCTTCTCGCTCACGCCCGAGCAAGCCTACGGCGAGTACGACCAGCAAGCCGTAGTCGACATTCCGAAGAACGTGTTCGAAATTGACGGGCAAATTGACAGCGAAATGCTGCAGGAAGGCAACTTCCTTCCCATGGCCGACAACCAAGGCCACCACATGCAGGGCAAAGTAGTTGAAATCGGAGCCGACTCGGTGAAGATGGACTTCAACCACCCCCTAGCCGGTATGGTCATGCATTTCGATGGCAAAGTGGCCGCCGTGCGCGACGCTACCCGCGAGGAGCTCGACCATGGCCACGTGCACGGCGAAGGCGGCCATCAGCACTAGGTCTTACCTAGCTCTCAAATAGTAAAAACGGGGCCTTAGGGTCCCGTTTTTGTGTTTTATTCCTATTTATAATCATATAACTAATTATATTTTTACTCTTATAATTCTTTGTTTGGCCTTCGGAGTAAGTCTTAGCTTGTAAGAATCCGCTAGCATAGCAGGAAATACGGTCTGATATATTAGTCCTCTGCTTTCAATAAAACGGGACTATAACAGCCTAATAAGCGGAGTAAATACAACTAGCTTTGCGGCATTATCTATTTTTTGATTTAGCAGAACTATGCTTCTTCGTGCATCGCTCACTTTTATGTGTGCAACCCTTCTGTTTGCGGGCCGCGGTCATGCGCAACAAACCAAGGAAGAATTGAAAGCAAAACTGGCCAGTTCAGTTTGTGTTTCTCTCGAAAAAACCATGGCTGAGAAGCCTACTTCGCTTACCCGCGAGCAGTACAACAAGTTAATTGGACAAAGTTTTGCGCCTGCATTGGGCAAGGATGTCACAGCCTTTCAGCGCCTTTATGGCAAGGACGCATTCAGCAACAAAGAACTTATGCATGACTTAGGAGTAGAAATAGGTGCTATTCTACTACAGGACTGCCCAGCATTTATGGCGCTGACTTCTTTAGTTTCTGAAGGCCCTGCATCTACGGCATCTACTACCGGAAAATCAACTGGCAAACTAGGTGCACTAAAAGGCACAGGCTTGGGCATGCTACAACTGGCCATTAGCAAATCAGAAAATGCTGAATTTGCTTGGCTAAGCCGCTTCCAGGGGGCAGATGAATTGTTACCTAAGCTGACAACACTCCAAGGCCGCCCAGTTCGGATCAGCTGGCAGGAGGTTGAAATTTTCCAACCCGAAAAAAAACAATACCTCAAACTCCGCGAGATTACAGCAATCGAGCTTTTGTAGGGCATATTTTATCAAAACAAGAAAGGCGTGGGATAATTTTCCATGCCTTTCTTGTTTCAAAAACTCAGTTCATTCTAAGCACGAGCCCAAAAAACGTTTGCTATATACTAGCCTTCACCGCCGCTCGAAGCTCCGGCCAAAACTCCCGGAAATCGGCCTCATAGGCTGGCAGCTCCGCCAGAAATGCTGCCGCGCCGGTGCTCAGGATGGCCGCCGCAGGTACGCGCCGAGACAGACCTAGCAGGGCCCGCTCCAGCCCAGTTGGTTGTGCATACCCCGTCAGCCAGTCGCCTTGGCGCATGTAGTGCAGCATTTCCCGCAGGCGCTCGGGCAGTTCGTGGCGGCGAGCGTGCAGTAGGGCGTATAGGCGTTGGGCAAAGGCCGGTAGCGGTTCAGAGCGGTTATCGTGGTAGTGGGCAAAGTCGCGGGCCAGCAGGTGGTCGTAGGCCACGTCGGCTACTACCCCTGCCCACTTGCCCAACCCTGCTTCGCGCAGGCGGGCGGTGCTGCGGCGTACAAGGGGGTGTGCGTCGGTAAAGCTGTCGATAAAGCGGTGCAGCCGGATACCGCGCTGCACGGCAGGTGGGTATGTCAGCAGGCCGGCACGGCCGCGCACAGCCTCAGCGGCAAAGTTACCCACCACGATATCCTCGTAGTCAGGAGTGGTGGCAGGCGAGCCGGAAAGCAGCAAGTGAGCAAGAAAATTCATAGCGCCGGAAGGTACTGCGAAAACACCGAGCTGAACCTTCCGGCCGACCAGCCGTATTTTCTGAACCATTCTTACTACCACCAAAACCCGACGATAATGGCTGAGCATGTTGCCGAAAGTCACGATGTGACTAAGCTGATTGATAGAATCAAGGATATTAAGATTGCCATGCTAACCACCGCCGATACGGAAGGTGGCCTGCATAGCCGCCCGATGTATACCCAAAAGCCTGAGCAGGACGGCACGCTGTGGTTTTTTACCGAGAAAGATTCGGCCAAGATTTTCGAGGTGCGCAAA
Source organism: Hymenobacter seoulensis (assembly GCF_054780535.1). Classification (NCBI taxonomy): domain Bacteria; kingdom Pseudomonadati; phylum Bacteroidota; class Cytophagia; order Cytophagales; family Hymenobacteraceae; genus Hymenobacter; species Hymenobacter seoulensis. The sequence continues at coordinate 139,179 of NZ_BAAGWD010000001.1, read as the reverse complement.
GATCAGCACGTAAACCTAGGGTACTCTAAGCCTGATGACAACCTGTATGTATCCATTTCGGGCACTGCTACGGTTGTCACTGACCAGAACAAAATCAAGGAGCTGTGGTCGGAAGGCCTGCGCGCTTGGTTCCCAAAAGGCCAGGAAGACCCCAACATTGCGCTGCTGAAAATCAACATCGACCGTGGCGAGTACTGGGACCAGCCGAGCAATGTGCTGGTGCGGGCTTTCGGCTACGTGAAGGCCGTAGCAACCGGCGAGCGGTACCAGCCCACCGGTGATGAGCATGCGAAGGTGAACCCTAGCTAAGCATCCGGAAAGGAAATATTAAAAAGGGCCGGAAAACATCCGGCCCTTTTTTGTGGATATAAGCATAACCTTTGCACCCCACTCTTCCTTAGCTCCTTTGGCACTCACCACCCTTTCCATCTTAACCCTATTACCCGATCAGAAGCGTTGGGGCTTTGCACAAATGGGCGCCGCCCAGCGGCCTTTGCAACGGGTAGCCGGCCTGCGGTTTCAGAAATTGCTAGGTAGCGGCGCGGGTGGTTTCGGGGCGCTGCCTAACCTGCGGCGCTATGGCTTTATGGCGGTGTGGGAGTCAGAAGGGGCCGCAGCTGAGTTCTTTGCGCAGCATCCCTTGTGGCAGCAATACCAGCAGCGCACCTCCGAAATCTGGACGGCCGAGCTAGCCCCTGTTAAGTCGCATGGGCTGTGGGATGGCGTGAACCCCTTCGACTACCCCTGCGAGGACAGTAAAGCCGACGGGCCAATGCTCGTGCTTACCCGCGCCTCTATCCGGTGGCAGAAAACGCCGCGTTTCTGGCGCTACGTGGCCCCTACCAGCGCCACGGTAGCACAGGCTCCGGGGGTACGGGCCGCTATTGGGTTAGGTGAACTGCCCGTAATTCGGCAGGCTACGGTCAGCCTCTGGGACTCGGCGCAGGCCATGCAGGATTATGCCTACCGCAGTGAGAAACACAAGGAGGTTATTAAGCTTACCCGTCAGGAGAAGTGGTACGGGGAGGAGCTATTTGCCCGGTTTCGGGTACTAAGCAGCCTAGGAACCTGGGACGGTAAGGCACTCTAGTACCAATGCTGTTCAACAGCCCTACAGAAAAACCCCGGCCTCACCCCTGTTTTTCTGTAATTTCGCCCGTTCCGAACAACTGTACCCCGACTGCCCATGCCCGGCTACCATCCCCAGGATATCGAGAAAAAGTGGCAAGCCCACTGGAAAGAGCACAATACCTTCAAGGCTGATAACGCCTCCGAGAAGCCCAAATACTACGTGCTGGACATGTTCCCGTACCCCAGCGGCGCTGGCTTGCACGTAGGTCACCCCCTCGGCTACATTGCCTCCGATATTGTAACGCGCTACAAGCGCCTGCAGGGCTTCAACGTGCTGCACCCCATGGGTTTCGACTCGTTCGGCCTTCCCGCCGAGCAGTATGCCATCCAGACCGGCCAGCACCCCGAGAAAACCACGCGCGAAAACATTGCCCGTTACATCGAACAGCTTAGCTCCCTGGGCTTTAGCTACGATTGGAGCCGTGAAGTGCGCACCTCCGACCCCAGCTACTATAAGTGGACGCAGTGGATTTTCCTGAAGCTGTTCAATAGCTGGTATAACCTCGATACTGACCGCGCTGAGCCCCTGAAAACCCTCCTCGATAAGTTTGCCGAGAATGGTAGCCAAGGCGTACGCGCCGCCGGCGACGAGGAAGAGCGCCATGAGTTCACGGCCGGCCAGTGGCAGATGATGAGCGAGAAGCAGCGCTTATTGGCAGTACACCCCTACCGACTGGCTTATCAGTCAGACACCTACGTAAACTGGTGCGCTGGCCTCGGCACGGTGCTCTCGAACGACGAGGTGAAAGACGGCCTTTCTGAGCGCGGTGGGTTCCCCGTGGAACGTCGGTTGATGCCGCAGTGGAACCTGCGCATCACCGCCTACGCCGACCGCCTCCTCCAAGGCCTCGACACCATTGACTGGCCTGAGGCCGTGAAAGAAATGCAGCGCAACTGGATTGGCAAGTCCATCGGGGCCGAAGTAACCTTCTCGGTGCAGGGCCATGAAAGCGCGCAGATCAAGGTCTATACTACCCGCGTCGACACCATTTACGGTGCTACGTTCTTGGTGCTAGCACCTGAGCACGAGTTGGTTAAAGAACTAACTACGCCGGAGCAGCAGGAAACCATTCAAGAGTACATTGACGCCACCAAGCGCCGCTCGGAGCGCGACCGGATGGCCGATACCAAAACGGTTTCGGGTGCTTTTACCGGTAGCTTTGGTATCAACCCGTTCAGCGGCGAGCCTATCCAGATTTGGATTGCTGACTACGTGCTGGCGGGCTACGGCACCGGCGCCGTAATGGCCGTACCCTCCGGCGACCAGCGCGACTACGTCTTTGCCAAGCACTTCAACCTACCTATTGTGCAGGTGACGGATGCTCAGCAGATCGATGAGCAGGCTGACCCGACCAAAGAAGGCCGCTACATCAACTCAGAGCTGATCAATGGCCTGGGCTACAAAGAAGCCACCCAACGCCTGATTCAGGAGTTAGAGACGCGCGGCATCGGTAAGGGCAAAACCAATTTCCGCATACGCGACGCCATCTTTGGCCGCCAGCGCTATTGGGGTGAGCCGCTTCCGATTTACTACAAAGATGGGGTAGCCTACGGCGTGGCCGAAGCCGACCTCCCACTAGTGCTCCCGGAAATTGATGAGTACAAGCCCACTGAAACCGGCGAGCCGCCCCTGGGCCGTGCCAAAGACTGGAAGTACAAAGGTCAGTACGACTACGAGCTGAGCACCATGCCCGGTTGGGCCGGCTCCTCGTGGTACTACCTGCGCTACATGGACCCTCAGAACCAAGAGCGTTTCGTGGGTCAGGAAGCCGAGCAATACTGGCAGAATGTAGACTTATACCTCGGTGGTGCAGAGCACGCTACGGGCCACCTTCTCTACTCCCGCTTCTGGCACCTCTTTCTCAAAGACCTAGGCCTAGTAACCGCCAATGAGCCCTTTCAAAAGCTCATCAACCAAGGCATGATCTTGGGTCGCTCGAATCTAGTATACCGTATCCAAGGCACCAATACTTTTGTAAGCGCAGGCAAAAAAGAGGAGCATAAAACGACAGAATTACACGTTGATGTCAACTTCGTTGAAAACGACGTACTCAATGTGGATGCGTTTAAACAGTGGCGTGAAGAATATAACACGGCAGAGTTCATTTTAGAGGATGACGGCACCTACGTTTGCGGTACGCTGGTGGAGAAGATGTCGAAATCGCTCTACAATGTAGTGAACCCGGACACACTCATTGAGAAGTTTGGGGCAGATGCACTACGCTTATACGAGATGTTCTTGGGGCCGCTGGAGCAGTTCAAGCCTTGGAACACTAACGGCATGAGCGGTGTGGCGGGCTTCCTCAAGAAGCTCTGGCGCCTCTACCACCCCCAGGATGGCGACTTCGCCGTAACTGACGAGGGTCCAAAACCCTCCGAGCTGAAGGCCCTGCATAAAGCCATCCGGAAGGTGGAAGAGGACATCGAGAAGTTCTCGTTTAATACCACCGTCAGTGCCCTGATGATTACGGTAAACGAGCTAACGGCCCTCAATACGCACAACCGCGCTATTCTAGAGCCGCTGGTGGTGCTGGTGTCGCCGTACGCGCCGCACCTGGCAGAGGAGCTGTGGCAGAAGCTAGGCCACGAGGCCGGTAGCATCAGCTCAGCAGCCTACCCTGAGTTCAAGGAAGAATATCTGGTAGAAGATACGGTGAACTATCCGGTAGCCATCAACGGCAAGGTGCGCGAGCAACTGCAATTCCCTGCTACTGCCACAGCGGCTGAAATTGAAGCCGCCGTACGTGCTACGGATATTCTGGCCCGTTACGCCGAAGGCAAAGAAGCCAAGAAGATCATCGTGGTACCCGGCCGCATGGTTAACGTGGTAGTGTAAGTGGCCTAGGCCACACGTGCATAGAAAAGGCCCGCGGGATGATTCCGGCGGGCCTTTTCCTGTTTTAGAACTCAGGCTAGTTCCCTCCTTGGAAAGGAGGCGGTTGGAGTGGTTGATCAATCGTCGAACATCTACTAGTGCTAGTATCGTTCTAGGCAGTCAACCACCCCTAGCCCCTCGCCGCTTGATGCGCGGAATCATCTGAAGAGGGGAACTAGCTGCTAGTTTCTTAGTACGCTGCGGTAAAGCGCTGACGGATATGCTTAGGCGCTTCTACTTCATCTAGAATTACTACAGCCAGATCTTCGCCGGAAAGAATGCTACGACCCTCTTCGTTGAATACTGGGTTTTCCAGCCCTAAGCGGTACTGACCGGTGCGGCCCGTACTGATGCCTTGGTGCATTTCAATGGCTGGGCTTAGGAAAGTCCAGTCTAGGATATCGTTCTTTTTCAGCTCGTTGAGGTAGTCGCGGGCGGCGGTAGCGCCGGGCTTGATATCAGCTGGAAACTGGGGTCCATCTACTAGCTGCTGCCCATTGATATACAGGCTGCCGGCGCCCCCAATAGCAATCAGACGCTTCACGCCCGATTTAAGGGTAGCAGCCTCAATGTCGCGGGAGCCCTGCAGAAAGTCGTGGTACAGGTTGGGGTTAGTCCAGCCGGCATTGAATGAATTAATGACTACATCGTGGCCACGTAGCTGCTGGGCTAACTCCTCAACGTTGTTTACGTTGCCGGTTACAACCGTCAGGTTTTCATTGTGTTCCGTAAGCTTGCTGGGGTCACGCACAATGGCGGTAACGTGGTGGCCACGGGTTAGGGCTTCGCGGAGCACTTTCGAGCCAACAAAACCGGTGGCTCCAATGAGGGCAATTTTCATGGTGTTAAAAGTAAAAGTGAAACAACCTGCTGTAACCACGATGGCTACAATTAAGGGCAAAAAAATTTAGGTACGTGCGTTAGCCTGAGTTAGAATATCAGTAGTTACGTGTTGTAGGCTTACACCCGCCAGCACCTGCTCCAATGCCGTTTGCGCCTGTTGCAGGGTAGCATCTAAGGCCGTCTGGATGTTACGCCCCACCAAACAGGCAGGGTTAGGTTTCTCATGCACACTAAACAGCTGACCTTCTTCGACTACTTCCACGGCGCGGTACACCTCCAGCAGCGTGATGGCGGCGGGTGTACGCGTCAGGAAGGTGCCACCGGAAGCAGGCCGCACTTCTACCAGCCCCGCTTTCTTGAGCTGCCCCAACAGCCGCCTAATTACAACCGGGTTGGTGTTCACGCTGCCAGCCATGCGCTCTGAGGTGAGCAGCACGTCGTCTACCTGCTGGAGAGCCAGTAGGGAAAGTACATGCACCGCCACCGAAAAACGACTACTAATCTGCATAGCGCAAAGGCAAGCAAGGCATGAAAGAATTTTACTAGGTGCTTTGCTACGACAAAGGTAGCATTGTAACAACAATAGTTACAACTAAAGCTTGCTTTTTATTTGCTTTCTGTTTGTTCAGCAGCGGTAAGTTCTTCGCGCTGCTTTTTGGGCAGAGAAGCGCGTACTAGGTCGTAGGAATGGTCAATCCAGGTACGCAATTGATTCTCGGTAGCTCCGGTGCCAATGAGCACGGTGTTCCAGTGCTTTTTATTCATGTGGTAGCCGGGCAACACGTACTCGTGCTGTTCGCGCAGCTCTTGGGCACGCTCTGGGTCGCACTTGAGGTTGATGCTGCCAAATGTGTCGATATCGGTGAGGGCAAATACTTTACCACCCACCTTAAACACCAGGGTTTCGGGGCCGAAGGGCGTCTCTTCAGTTACGCCTGCTTTCAGCAAACAATAGTCGCGGAAGTCTTCAATGTTCATGGCCCCTAAGTAACGCTATAAAGCAAAAAAGACCGCCATGCTGGAGAGAGGAGCATGACGGTCTTCTGTATAAACAAGGCTAGTACCTAGCGTAGGAACCAGCGGTAGAGCAGAACAATAAACCCCACCAGGAACATGGCCATGCTCAGCTTATTGATGAAGTGCATGGTGCGCAGGTTGAAGTTGGAGTGGCGGGTAGGATCAGACTTGCGGAAAAAGTAGCCGAGAGCCGGACCGAAGTTAAACAGGTCTTTGCGCATGATGTGAGTGCTTTCTGGTACGCTATGATAACACCCCAACGGGCGGAAAGATTTACAATCTGCAAGATATTCATCCTGCTATATCCAACCCAATTTGGCTGGTTTGGGCCTTTGCTGTTCACTAGCCCCTAGCGAAACAACGACTCTATGCGCTGCTGGTTGTTCTGGCTGATAATCTTGCGTTTCACCTTCATAGTCGGCGTCAGCTCCCCTGATTCTACACTCCAGGAAGTGTGAAGCAAGGCCACTCTTTTGATTTGCTCCCATTGGGCAAAGGCGGCGTTGGTTTGCTGTACCAGCTGCTCATACAGCTGCTGTACTTGCGTGTGAGCGGCCAGGGCTGCATCGGAAAGGTCGGTGGGCAAGTTGTGGTTTTTGGCCCAGGCGCGCAGCTCCGCAAAAGCCGGCACCAGCAAGGCGGCCGCAAACTTTTCGCCCTCGCCCACTACCATCACCTGCTCCACCAGCGGCGACTCCGAGAGCTTAGATTCCAGCGGCTGCGGGGCCACATACTTGCCGTTGGAGGTTTTAAACATTTCCTTTTTACGGTCCGTGATTTTCAGGAACTTGCCTTCCACAAACTGGCCAATATCCCCGGTGTGCATCCAGCCGTCGGCATCAATTACTTCGGCCGTGAGGTCAGGCCGGTTGTAGTAGCCCTGCATCACGGAGGGCGAGCGGGTTAGGATTTCACCGTCGGGGGCCAGTTTTACTTCCACGCCCGGAATTACAGGGCCCACGGCGCCAATAAAGTTGCCTTCGGCTACGGGCTGGCTGGCGGCAATTACGGGCGAGGTTTCCGTCATGCCGTAGCCTTCCATCACCCGGATGCCTGCCGCCCAGAATACGCGGGCTAGGCGCGGTTGCAGGGCTCCGCCCCCGCTCACAATGTAGTGCACCTGTCCGCCCATAGCCTCGCGCCACTTACTGAACACTAGCTTGTTGGCGAGGGCCAACTGGGTGTTATACCAGAAACCCTGGTCTTTTTGCGTGTCGTAGCGCAGGCCCAGGTTCAGGGCCCAGAAGAACAGCTTTTTCTTGGCCCCCGTCAGCTCTTGGCCCTTTGCTACAATCTTGTCGTAGATTTTTTCGAGCAAACGCGGTACCGTGGTAAACACCTGGGGCTGCACCTCACGCAGGTTGTCGGCGATGCGCTCCACGCCCTCGGCGTACCAGATGCTGAACCCCAGCAGCAGATACAGGTAGGTGGCCGTACGCTCGAAGATGTGGCTCAGGGGCAGAAAACTCAAAGCTTTCTGGCCGGGAGGCAAGGGCAAGTATCCGGTTAGGTTTTCGCAGTTATACAGGATGTTGCGGTGACTGAGCATTACGCCTTTGGGCCGACCGGTAGTGCCCGAAGTATAGATGAGCGTGAGCAGATCATCGGGCTGCACGGCGGCCTTGAGGGCATCCAGTTCGCCGGCGGTATGGACTACGCCGAGGGCTAGCAGCTCTGAGAAGTGCGGTACACCGTCGAGCTTATCAAACGTGAAGATGTGCTCGGGCCCTTGCTCTAGCCCTGCCACGGCTTGCTGCACCCGCGCCAATAGCTTTTTGTCTTCCACCAGTACCACGCGCACACCCGCATCCTGAAAAATATGGCGGTAATCTTCCACCGTAATGGTGGGGTACATGGGCACGCTCACGGCTCCGAGATGGGCAATGCCAAAGTCGGCCACCATCCATTCGGGCCGGTTTGTTGAGATAATCGCCACTTTGTCGCCGCGCCCGATGCCAAGCTGCCGCAGCCCTAGGCTCACTTGGTCACTGAGCTCCTGCACCCGCGAGGTACTGAGCGGCTGCCACTGGCCGGCTTTCTTTTCTACCAAGCAATCGGCCTGGGGCGAGGTATTTACTAGGTGGGAAAGCAGGTCGAAGGTGCGGGTGATTTTCATGGGGGCAGAACAAGAAACGTGGCCTCTTCATTCGAAGGCCGGCGCAAAAATAGCTCACCTAGCAGGCAGCCACGTGTAAGGCCATAATTTTACCGCTACTGTGCAGCAGCAAGCAGCGCCGGTTACCTTTGGTTTGGGTGAATTGGTAGGCTAGTAGAGAGCCGGGGTAGCAGCAACGCTGCCTCACCCCGCGTGTCTGTATCTTCACCAAACTTCCTACCCCTATGAAATACCTGCTACTCCTGGCTTTGCTGCTGGCCACTACCCCCCTGCTCGCCCAAAAGCCCACTGCTGAAACCGAGGCGGTCAAGAAAACCATCCAGACGTTTTTTGAGGGCATACGCAAGGCCGACAGCGCCCTGGTGCGCTCCACACTCGCACCGGGCGCCGTGTTCCATACCCTCAGCACCCGCAACGGCCAAACGCAGCTGCGTCCCGAAAACCCCTCTGAATTTGTGAAGGCCGTGGGCACCCCGCACCAGGAGGTGTGGGATGAGCGCATCACCTTCGATAAAGTGCTGATTGATGCCAACCTGGCCAGCGTCTGGACGCCGTATGAGTTCTACCTCGGCAGCACTTTCAGCCACTGCGGCTACAACTCGTTCCAGCTGGTAAAGCTCACCGAAGGCTGGAAAATTGCCCACATCATTGATACGCGACGCAAGGAGAAGTGCAAGTAACCAACGCGGGCTAGAAGGCCGGAATCCGGCGCACAGGCGAATCATCTACCTTCCAGCAATCGAGCTCATACAGGTTTCCTTCCTGATCCAGGTACAACGAAACGAGCACCACTACCCCATCCAGATCCAGAAACTGGGTGCTGGCAATTCGCTCGCCTAACCGCCGGTTGGGTTCTCGACTAAGAAAGCGCAGACTGCTGGTTTCGCCCGTCTGCAGCTCGGCCACTTCTGCGGTGTGCAGTGCCGCCAGCAGGGGCTCAGCACCCGGCGCGCCACGCAGCATATAAATTAGCAAGCCCAGTTCTGCCAAGTTCAGTGTGCGTTTGTTCATCGGTTCCGGTCTGCCTACCGCTAGGCCACATCAGGCAGCAAACCAGAGAGTATACGCCCAGTGTGCCCTTTCAGGCACCCAAACCCCGGAATTATTGCGCCGGAAAACTAGCCCGAGCCTACGATGAGCTATGCCCTGAACCCTGCTGAGGGGCTTCCACTCTTTGCTGTGCCTAGACTTTTGCCAGCGCCACAATGTCGGGCACTTCCAGCACGTGCTGGGGGTAGCCCACGCGCGCGGCGTTGATCATGGCCAGCCCCAGTTCCTGCAACGTCGAGACGTACTTAGGCAGGAACCGGCGCAACGCCGGATACATCCAGTTGAAATACTTGTAGTAGGGCAGCACGTTTTTCAGACCGGGCGTGGCTTTCATGAAACCGGGGCGGAACATATACGCCTGCGCAAAGCCAAGTTCTAGCAATGCATTTTCCGTCTGGCCTTTCACGCGGGCCCACATGCTGCGGCCATGCCCGGTGCTATCGGTACCAGCGCCCGATACGTAGCAGAACGTCAGGCCGGGGTTGCGCGGCAGCAGCGTTTGGGCAAAGTGCAGCGTGAGGTCGTAGGTGAGGCGGCGGTACTCCGGCTGCTTCATTCCCACCGACGACACGCCCAGGCAGAAAAAGCAGGCATTGTAGCCCGCCAGCTGGTCCTGAATCGGTGATACATCCTGAAAATCAGCGTGCAGAATTTCCCGCAGCTTCGGGTGCGTGATGCCGCTAGGCTTGCGGCTCACGGAAAGCACCTGCTCTACATCGGGGTGGTTCAGGCACTCATACAGCACGCCCTCTCCCACCATGCCGGTTGCCCCGGTTACTATTGCGCGTAGTTTCATAGCTAGGCAGACGGATGAGCGGCGCGAATATTTCAAACTCCTTCTTCAGGACTCCAATAACCCGTGAATTCTGATTTCATATAGGCTGCTGCTTCGTAAGCATCTATTGGGTAATCATCTATAGTTGCTGAGTTCAGAAAGAACTGTCCGAGCGAGCAGTTCATCTTGATTAAATACTTTCTGAGACCTTGGTCTTCGCTTTCCCAGAAGTAATCCTGAAACACAATTCCAGCCTGATAATCATCTAGGTCCAGCACAACAGGGTCACCACTGATACCACTTCCTACTATAAGTAAATTAGACGCAAGTGCCCATTTAAAATCATCTTCCCAAGTAAATTGCTTCTTAAATTCATTCGCCTCATTGAAGTTAAATTTTCCAATTTCGGCTGCAGTATTGAAGGAATATTTGGTGAAGAAATTTAAAAACTCTACTTCCGAGCAAATACTCTTCAACACCTCTACATTTTCACTCCGTAGATTCTCGAAGTGTTTAGTATAATTAAATGCGGCTAGCTCCAAAGCCAGCCGCATTTTTTCTATCTCCATCTTCATAAAAAGAATTGAGGGCTACCCTACCACCGGTTCTTCCAGCACCTCCTTCTCAATCCAGCGGCCGTCTTCGCGCATGAGTTCGATGAGTTGGTCCACGGCTTGTTCCTCGGGCACCGATTTCTTGATGACCTCCTGGCCGCGGTAGAGGGCAATTTTGCCTTTGCCTACGCCTACATAGCCGTAGTCGGCATCGGCCATTTCGCCGGGACCGTTCACAATGCAGCCCATAATCCCGATTTTCACGCCCTTTAGGTGGTCGGTGCGCTTGCGGATCATGGCGGTGGTTTCCTGCAGATCGAACAACGTACGCCCGCAGCTAGGGCAGCTGATGTACTCCGTTTTGCTCATGCGAGTGCGCGCCGCCTGCAGAATGCCGAAGCTGAGTTGGTTAAGCTGATCCAGCGTTTGGAGCCACTCCGCTTTCGGGCGCTCCGGCAGCAGCTCGGTGCTCAACACTACCCCGTCGCCGAGGCCATCGAGGAGCAAACCGCCGACGTCGGTGGCGGCGTAGAGTTGGGTTTGCTCGGGGGTGAGCTCGGGGTATTGGCGGTTGATGATGACCGGGTTGGTTATGCCGTGGTTCATCAGCTCGAAGAACGCACGCCGGATTTCCGGCATGGCGTGGGCATTATCCGTGTACAGAATGATAACTGCCGTGGCGTCTTCGCGCAATTGCTGAAGCGCCGTTGCCGTGAGCGAGGCGAAGTTATGAAACACGAAATTGAGCTCGGGGTGGCGCGAGCCGTCGGTGGCGTACTCGGCTTGCGTAAGCACCGGGTAATGCTCCAGACGCTTGCCGCCATCCAGCCAGGCGTTGTAATCTACTACCTCTTTCAGGCCGTTGGGCAGCATGAACGGAATAGGTTGCTGGCCCGAGTACACGTAGTCGGCCCCGAGGTCGTTCATCTGGAACTTGTCGAGGAACGCAGAGTACAGGTGGCCGGCTGCGCGCAGGTCGGCGTACTCCAGGCCGGGCACCCGCGACAGGTCCACCATTACGCGGGGCACGTTCTGGCCGCCCAGGTTCAGTACCTCGCGGGTAATGCGGCGGTGATACTGAAACGGGTCGATAGGCACTTTCAGCACTGGCGCAATAGCCTTAGCATCGGCGGCACGGGTAGTGTAGCGGTCAATGAGGGCTTTGGCCACGGGGGCTTCGGCTTCGGGCGCTTCGGTGAGCGAAACGCGCACGGTGTCGCCGAGGCCATCTTCCAGCAGCGTGCCAATACCCACGGCGCTTTTGATGCGGCCGTCTTCGGCCTCGCCAGCTTCCGTAACGCCCAAGTGCAGCGGGTAGGGCTGCAAGCCTTCTTCGTCCAGCTTCTGCACCAGCAGGCGGTAGGCCTGCACCATTACCTGGGTGTTGCTGGCTTTCATGCTTAGCACCACATCATAGTAATTTTCCTCCTCGCACAGCCGCAGAAACTCCAGCGCCGACTCCACCATGCCCAGCGGCGTATCGCCGTAGCGCGACAAAATCCGGTCAGACAACGAGCCATGGTTGGTACCGATGCGCATGGCCGTGCCGTACTGCTTGCAGATCTGGACCAAGGGCCGGAACCGCTCCCGGATGCGGTTTACCTCATCCTGATAGCTAGCATCGGTGTACTCAATGATGTCGAACTTCTTCTTATCAGCGTAGTTGCCGGGGTTCACGCGCACTTTTTCTACAATGCGAGCGGCTAGCTCGGCAGCGTTGGGCGTGAAGTGGATGTCGGCAATAAGCGGCACATTGCACCCACGCTTGCGCAGCTCCTTCTTTATTTCCAGTAGGTTTTGGGCCTCCTTCACGCTAGGCGCCGTGATGCGCACATACTCGCAGCCCGCCTCCACCATACGTAGCGTTTGCTCTACTGAGCCCAGGGTGTCCATCGTATCCACGGTGGTCATGCTCTGCACCCGAATAGGGTTAAGTCCACCCATGGGCAGGTCGCCGATTTTCACTTCCCGGCTAAGGCGGCGCTTGTATTCAGTGAGGCTGGGGCAATAGTGTTTATTCATAACCCGATGGGGAGGCGTGTTTCAGAGGAGTAACAAAGGTACGGAAGGTTTGTGCTCAACATATGTGCCAGTGCTAGGATGCGGGGAGCAATACATCGACCGAATGGGTGTTGCGTTACTAGGCACCATGGCTCCCGCAACTTCCTGGCCCATTGCCTGTCTATAGCACAACTACTGCTTTTCTACTTCATGAACTACTTGAAATTCATTGCGCTGGCGGCGGTTCTGCTGCTAGCCCTACCTAGTAAAGGCCAGCAGGTAGCGGTTATTAAGCTGCCGGAGCTACAAAAGCGCCTGAGCCAACCCAACGACACAACGTACATCGTGAACTTCTGGGCTACGTGGTGCGCGCCCTGCGTAAAAGAGCTGCCGCACTTTGATCAGCTCTCGACCACCTACGCCAAGCAGAAAGTGAAGGTGCTGCTAGTTAGCATGGACTACGCCTCGCAGCTGGACAAGAAGGTGAAGCCCTTCGTGACCAAGCGTGGGCTGAAATCAGAGGTAGTACTGCTGAACGAAACCGACCCAAATACCTATCTTGATAAAATAGATGCCAAGTGGAGCGGCGCCTTGCCCTTTACGCTTTTGCTGAATAACTCCCGGAAGAAACGCGCCACCTTCGAGCAGGAATTCACGGCCGCTGAGCTCAACAAGCAGGTGCAAGCGTTTCTGCCGTAACCTTCCTAAGGTACCAGGTCAGGCCACCCTTCTGGTTAGGTTAGGCTAGGCAGCGGAAGCTTTTGTAACGGTTTTTTGCTAGGTATCTTAGGTAGCTCAAGCCCGCTAGTATTCCAACGGGCACAACAGGGCTTGCCGAATGATTCGACGTTTTTCTGTTTATTCTTCACGTTTTCCTCGCTCACATGAAAAAGCTCCTTCCTTTTCTGGCTTCCTGCCTTATGCTGGCTTTGAGCAGCTTTGTTTTGTTCCGGCCAGATGCAGTAGCTGGCTATCAGGTCGGCGACAAGGCTGCGGACTTTAAGCTCAAGAATGTTGATGGCAAGCTGGTGTCGTTGGCCGATAACAAGACCGCCAAGGGCTACATCGTGGTGTTCACGTGCAATACCTGTCCGTACGCCAAAGCCTACGAGAGCCGCATTATGGCGCTGCACCAAAAGTACGCCGGCAAGGGCTACCCTGTAGTAGCCATTAACCCCAACGACCCCGCCGTAGCCCCTGGCGACTCTTTTGCCGAAATGCAGAAGCGTGCCAAGGACAAGAAATACGCCTTTCCCTACCTGCAGGATGAAGCCCAACAAGTAGCCAAAACCTTCGGCGCTACCCGCACGCCTCACCTGTACGTACTCACCCGCCAAGGCTCCGACTTTGTAGTAAGCTATATTGGCGCCATCGATGATAACTCGGAAGATGCTACTTTGGTGAAAACCAAGTATCTGGAAAACGCCATGACCGACATCATCGCCGGCAAACCCGCCAGCGTTAGCTCCACAAAGGCTATTGGCTGCACCATCAAATGGAAAAAAGCCTAGGTCTAGTTTCTGTTTAAACCCAAAAAAGCCCGCTGCTGAGCGGGCTTTTTTATTCAAACTATACCAACCACTTAAGCGGCTTGCCCAGCCCGCCGGAAAACTCCATCCAGCGTATCGGTGCTAAGGCCCGGCGTTTCATCCAGGGCAGCATTGACCATGGCCTGCGCCACAATTCGGGCATGCACGGGGCGATACGCGCGCAGCGGCGGCACGGCCCCAACTAAAGACGAAAGCACTAGGCCTACTTTTTCGCCAAGCCTCGGCTTTGGGCGGCTTCCGGCCAATACGCCAGGCTGCAAAATACGAATATGCCGGAATGGCAACCGCTGAATATCCCGCTCCAGCTCTCCTTTCATGCGGTTATAAAATACAAACGAATCGGCATCGGCCCCGGCCGAGGACACGAGCACGTAGGTGGGCACGCCATTTCGAGCTGCTGCCTGCGCCGTGCGATACTGATAGGTATGGTCGACTTTGTATTGCGCCTCCTGACTGCCGGCTTGGCGCAGCGTGGTGCCTAGTGAGGAAAAAAGCACGTCGCCGGTAAGCAAGTTGCTCCAGCTCTCGGGGTGGTTGAAGTCTACCACGTGTTCTTCCAGCTTGGGGTTTTGATAGCCCGTGGGGCGCCGAACAAACACTTTGAGCCGGTCGAACCGCGAATCAAGCAGGAGTTGCTGAAGCAACAAGTCGCCCACTAGCCCAGTGGCGCCAATAAGAAGAGCAGTGCGCATATCGAAGAGAAAGGAAAATAAGGGAAGAACAGAATGTCAGCAAGCTACCTGTAGTAAGCAAAACGGCTCGGAAACTAGCTTCTATTATCCATCAAAGTCATGAACAAGCCTGAGCATTTTGCCGCCCATTTGACAACACGGCTGCTTACGGTAACGTCAGAACAATTTTGCCAATGTGGGCGCTGCTTTCCAGCAGGCGGTGAGCTTCCGCCGCTTTGGCTAGGGGCAGCGTGGCATACACTACGGCGCGCACCTTTTTATTGTTGAGCAAGGGCCACACATGGCGCTCCACCTCGGCCGCCAAAGCGGCTTTAAAATCAGCCGACCGAGGCCGTAGCGTGCTACCCGTGATGGTCAGGCGCCTCGACATAACCTCCAGAGCATTGAAGTTAGCGGCTCCGCCCTGCATGGCATTAATGAACACCAGCCGCCCATCGTCGCGCAGCAGTCGCAGGTTTTTAGCGGTGTAGTCGCCGCCTATCATGTCCAGCACCACATCTACTCCGCCCGCAACTGCCAACACTTCTTCAAAATCCTGCTCTCGGTAGTCTATGCTCCAGTCGGCCCCTAGCGCTTTCACGGCAGCGCATTTTTCGGCGGAGCCGGCGGTTGCGGCCACGTGGCTGCCTAGGGCATGGGCCAGCTGAACCGCCGTTACGCCTATGCCGCTGCTGCCGCCGTGCACCAGCAGAGTTTCGCCGGGTAGCAACTGGCCCCGCTGAAACACGTTGTGCCACACGGTAAACACGGTTTCGGGCAGGCTGGCAGCCTCGGTCATGGTCCAGCCAATGGGCACGGGCAGGCAATGGCGAGCATCCGCCACGGCGTACTCGGCATACCCGCCCTGGGCCAGCAATGCACAAACGGTGTCGCCGGGTTGCCAGCGGGTTACGGCCGCCCCGCACTTCTCCACGGTGCCTGCTACCTCTAGTCCGGGCACCAAGCCGGTTACATCCCCGCTTCCCCGGTACTTGCCCTGGCGCAGCAGCACATCGGGCCGGTTGACACCTGCCGCCGCCACTCGAATTAATACCTCATGGGCGTCCGGAGTGGCCTGGGCTACGTGGAGGAGTTCCAGCACCTCGGGGCCACCGGGCTGGGTAATGGTAATTGCCTTCATATGGAAGTTCCTATTCGCGCCAGCAGCAGCGACTTTGCCTATTCGTTGGAGCTAGTACGTAATTGGGCACCCAAGGCTTCGTTTTTCCGTTTCTTGCAGTATGAAAAAGATTTCTTTGCTGCCCCACTTCCTGCGCACGGCAGGCCAGCTCACTGGCCTGGCCGCCTGGCAAACCGGTCGCCTGTTTCGGAAAGCAGCCCAATCGGCACTGGAATCGGTACAGGAAGTACTACGGGCGGAGGTAAAGAAGGGAAATATGCAGCTAGTGCGCGATTTTCTGACCAATAAAGCTGTGCCTGCCGCCCGTGCCTTACTGCTGGAGCGTATGGCTGCGCGACTATTGGTGCGCCTGGGTTTGCGCGGAGTACTGGCCTCTAGTGTGGTTGGTTGGATTTTGCCCCTGGTTCTGGAACAGCTCATCAAAGTAGGTCACAAAACTGGTCTTTTCGACAAGCTTCGCGAGCACGCTACCGTGCAGGACACCCTGCAGCGCCTCGATGAACTCAAGCGAGCTACCTGGAAGCGCTTGGTCCCCGATCATGGTTCCAGCGCTGAACTCCTCCCCGACGACACCGAATTGCCCCGCCAGCTACCCGCCTAAACTTGCTGTAAACCCGCTTTTTTAAATAAGAATTCACTTTTGCGTTTTTATTAGCCAGTAGCACTTTTTCAATCATTTCAATAAATCCAAAGTCCGTTTTGCCCCCGTACGTGGGCACTATGAAAACAAAATTCAGTTGGCTTCGGGGACCGTCCACTTCTCCTGATACTACCCAAACGGCACTTCGTGACTTATATCGGGCGGCGCACCGACTTCATTTCTCCGAGCCATACGCTCCGGCCCGGCTAGCTCGCTTAGCCGACCAAGCCGAATATTTCCTGCAGGAGTGGCCCGCCGAACGATGGCCGGCCGGGCTACACTCCGGACAACCGCTCCCGGCTCGTGAGGAGTTGCTACAGCTGGTACATGAGACCATGCGCATCAAGGCCGTCTATGAGCACACCTCCGCTCAACGCTGGTCGCACACGCACTGGCACCAAGCTATTACGTCGCTTTTGGCTGCACTAGCACCTTTTGCTTAAGGTATAAACCTGAGCTTGGAGTGAAAATACAACCTAGGTAAAACAAGCACTAGCCGCATACTGTATTGGCATCGGCATACCCCAATAGGCAGCATGTTATATATAAGCACAAAAAAAGCCGTCCCCACCCGGAAACGGCTTTTCTGAAATCGGGGCGCGGAGAAAATTCCCACCCAACTCCGGCCCGATTCTGACCTTGGACTTAGTGCCGGAACAACAGTTCGCGGTACTTTACCAGGGGCCAGTCCTCATCGGCTACCATCAGCTCCAGCTTGTCAGCAGAGCGGCGAATGGCATCGAAATGTGCTTTAACGGTGTCGCAGTAGGCTATGGCCCGCTCGCGTGTATCGTCAATCTTGTTAGCTACTTTCCGGGCGTTGGTCATCTCATCCACCTGTGTTTTGATGGTAGAGATATGCCGCGAAATAGCTTTGATGGTGTTTACCGTTACCTCCGAGTTTTCATCGTCGAGGCCAAGCTCACGCAGGCCGCGCACGTTGTTTACTAGCTTGGTTTGGTAGGCAACCGCCGTGGGAATAATATGGTTCACCGCCAAATCACCCATTACGCGGCTTTCAATCTGGATTTTCTTGATGTAATCTTCCAGCAGAATGTCGTGGCGGGCGTGCAGCTCTACGTGCGAGAAAATTCGGTGACGCTCGAACAGCGAAGCGGCATCTTCTCTCACAATGGCATCCAGCGCCTGTGGCGTGGTCGGCACGTTTGACAGACCGCGCTGCGCCGCCTCTTCTTTCCACTCGTCGGAGTAGCCATTGCCTTCAAAACGAATGTTTTTAGAGGTGATAACATACTCGCGGAGCACGTCAACAATAGCAACTTCTTTCTTCTTACCCTGCTCAATGAGCGAATCAACCGACTTTTTGAAGTCTATGAGCTGCTCGGCTACAATGGTGTTGAGCGTGGTCATGGCCGAAGAGCTATTGGCTGAGGAGCCCACGGCGCGGAACTCGAACTTGTTGCCGGTGAAGGCGAAAGGCGAGGTCCGGTTACGGTCGGTGTTATCGAGCAGGATAGCGGGAATCTTGTCAATGCCCAGCTTGAGGTAGATATTGTCGCCTTTGTCGAGGGGCAGCTTGGCAGTGCGCTCCAACTCATCTAGTACCGAGTCCAGCATCGAGCCGACAAACACCGACATGATAGCAGGCGGCGCTTCGTTGGCTCCGAGGCGGTGGTCGTTAGAAGCGGAGGCAATGCTGGCGCGCAGCAGGTCGCCGAAGCGGTGCACGGCCTTAATGGTGGTGATAAAGAACGCCAGGAACTGAAGGTTCTCTTTCGGACGACGACCGGGAGCCAACAGGTTCACCCCGGTATCGGTGCTCATAGCCCAGTTGTTGTGCTTGCCCGAGCCGTTCACGCCCGCGAAAGGCTTCTCGTGCAGCAACACCTTGAAGTTGTGCTTGTCGGCCACGCGCTCCATGATGTCCATGAGCAGTTGGTTGTGGTCAACGGCCAGGTTGGCATCCTCGAAGGTAGGAGCACACTCGAACTGGTGCGGGGCTACTTCGTTGTGGCGGGTGCGGAGCGGAATGCCCAGTTTGTTGGATTCCTCTTCGAACTCCAGCATGTAAGCGTGTACACGGGCCGGAATAGAGCCGAAGTAATGGTCTTCCAGCTGCTGGCCTTTGGCCGGAGCGTGGCCGAACAACGTGCGGCCGGTCATCACTAGGTCGGGGCGCGCGTTGTAAAGAGCACGGTCGACGAGGAAGTATTCCTGCTCGATGCCGAGGGTAGTGTGCACGCGCTGTACATCTTTATCGAAGTACTGGCATACATCCACTGCTGCCTTTTCCAGAGCGGCCAACGACTTCAGCAACGGGGCTTTGTAGTCGAGCGCTTCGCCGGTGTAGGCTACGAAGATGGTTGGAATGCACAGCGTTTTGGCGCCGGCCGTTTCAATGATGAATGCAGGCGAGGTAGGATCCCAGGCGGTGTAGCCGCGGGCCTCGAAGGTATTGCGGATGCCGCCGTTCGGGAACGACGACGCATCGGGCTCCTGCTGCACCAGGGCCGAGCCTTTGAAGTTTTCAATCGGCCGACCATCGGAGTTCAGGTCGAAAAAGGAATCGTGCTTTTCGGCAGTTGCGCCGGTAAGGGGCTGGAACCAGTGCGTGTAGTGCGTGGCACCTTTCGCCATGGCCCAGGTTTTCATAGCTGAAGCTACGGCATCAGCCACGCTGCGCTCTACCGGAGAGCCCTGCTTAACGGCGGCCTGCAGCTTCTTGAAGTACTCACCGGGCATGGTAGCCCGCATGGCATCAAGATTAAAGACGTTTTTACCGAAAGTATCGGAGCGGCGCTCACCGGTGGCCTCTACGGTCAGAGGCTTACGCTGATCAACTAACTCCAGTGCTTTAAAGCGAAGAATTGCCATGCTATTGTTGAGCGTGAGATAAAATCAGGATTGATAGGGCAAAGTTACAGGTTGTATTCATCGTTTTCCAAAAGACACTATATTTTTTCACCCCATTTTCGATAAACACACTTGTTTACTCGATTACCCCAGTCAATTTTGATACACATTTGCTACAAACTGCTTGCTAAGACTGTCACTACCCCTAATAACTACACCTATGCCTTATAGCTTACGGAAGTTGTTGGCTGTTCTGGCCGGCACAAATGCGGGAGTGGGGACCGGTGGTTTGGGCGGGCTACCTACCTTTGCGGGGTGAGAAGTCGCTTTGCCTTCCAGCCGCGCTATTTTTTGTTTTGGCTGGTGTATTTCGTAGCTACCAAGCTACTGTTTGTACTGTACCATTGGAGTCAGACCAGCACTCTTTCGGGGCGCACGGTGCTACGTATATTTGGATATGGCTTGCGGCTGGATGCCTCGGCCGCCGCCTATTTGAGCGTACTTCCTTTCCTGCTCTTTATAATAGGAAGTCTGGCTCCGGCCCGGTTTCCGATGGAGCGCCTGATTCGCTTTGTCACGGCGGTAATGGGCGTTGTGGTCGCGGCGGGTACGGTAGCGGATCTGGAGCTATACCGCGCCTGGGGCTTTCGACTCGACGCTACCCCGCTGCAATACCTAAACACGCCCCGCGAAATGCTGGCCTCGGCGGGCAGCGCGCCGGTGCTGTTGCTGGCAGCCCTCTTTGTTGGTTTGCTTGGCCTGGGGTTTGTGTTGTATACAAAGGTAGTAGGACGGCTTCCGGCGCTACCGCCTGGCTTCAGCAAGCTGCGGGCCGGGTTAGTAGGCTTGCTGTACCTAGCGTTGCTGGCCGTGCCCTTGCGCGGCGGATTGCAGCAGATACCGATTAACCAGAGCGACGTTTATTTCTCTAACCAACCCTTTGCTAACCACGCGGCTATTAATGTACCCTGGAATGTAGCCAACTCCTTGCGGCTGCAGAATACGGAGCCCAGCGTCTATAATTTCCTACCTGATTCCACGGCCCACCGGCTAACCCAGCAACTGTACCCGCCCACGGCGCCTGATACTGCGACGCTGTTGCGTACTACTCGGCCCAACGTGCTGTTTATCATTCTGGAGAGTTTTACGGCCAAGCTGGTGGGGCATTTGGGCGGCGAGCGAGGTGTTACGCCTACTCTGGATAGCCTGAGCCACGTGGGAGTGTCGTTTCAGCAACTATATGCCGCCGGCGACCGAAGCCAGAAAGGACTGGTGGCCTTGCTTTCAGGCTACCCCAACCAGCCGGCCACCAGTATTATCAAGTACCCGCGCAAAACGGAACGCCTCCCCCATCTGGCGCAGGAGTTTAAAGCTCTGGGCTACAGCACAGCGTATTACCACGGCGGCGAGCTGGCCTTCGCCAACATGAAAAGCTACCTCGTGACGGCCGGCTACGAGCGGTTTACGGAGCGGACCGACTTTGCCCGACAGGACCAAAACTCGAAATGGGGTGCCCACGACCATGTGCTGCTCAACCGGATGCTGCGCGAGCTTCCAAGCCAGCGCGTGCCCTTCTTCGTGACGGCCTTTACGCTTAGCAGCCACGAGCCATTTGATGTGCCCATGCCGCCGCGGTTTACGGGCGCCAGCGAAGCCGACCGGTTTCGCAACTCTATGTTCTACACCGACCATGTACTAGGTCAGTTTCTCAATAAAGCCCGGCGGCAACCGTGGTGGGATAATACGCTGGTGGTGGTGGTAGCCGACCACGGCCATCCGGAGCCCGGTAACACGCCCAACGACGCGCCCGCTAAATTCCGGATTCCGCTGCTGCTCACCGGCGGCGCTCTGCGGCCAGCCGCGGCCGGGCGCAGCATCAGCACCTACGGCAGCCAAACCGATGTGGCTGCTACCCTCCTCCATCAGCTAAACCTGCCCAGCACCGCCTTTCCCTGGAGCCGCGACCTGCTGGCGCCTCCACCTGCCTCCTGGCCTCACGGAGTAGCGTTTTACTGCTTTACCGATGGATTTGGGGTAGTAACGCCCGCAGGTACCGTCACCTACGATAACATTGCCCGCCGCGTAATCAGGCGCAAAGGCCAGCCCTCCGGCGCCCAGCTGCAGTTTGGCCAAGCCTATGAGCAAACATCGTTTGCCGACTTTCTGCGGAAATAGTGTACTCCTTTAGTTGTCATGGCCGCTAGGTGCTGATTGTGCCACAAGCTGCTACATGATTTTTTACTTCTGATGCCCGAGCTGCTTTTTGTTTACAATGCTGATTCCGGCCTCGTGAATGGCCTGCTCGATACACTGCACAAAACGTTGTCGCCGGCTACATATGCCTGCTCGTTGTGTGCTGTTACATATGGTGCCGCCACCATGCGGCCCGAGTGGCGGGAGTTTATCCAGAGCCTGCCAGTTCACACCTCCTTTCTGCACCGCAACGAACTACAGCAGCAACATCCGGAACTAAGCTCCTACCCTTTGCCGGCCATATTCCGGCGCGCCACGGCTGAGCAACCGTGGCAACTGGTAGCCTCAGCGCAAGAACTTCGCCCCCTTGACTTGCCGGCCCTGATAGACCTAGTAAAACAACACGCGTAAAAGCGGCACGTTTACTTGGTTGCTAAGTGCCAACTATAGGCCGGTTTGCCTTCTATTGGCACCTAGCAACAGGCCGCTTTGAGCAGTACGAACCGGGCGTTAAGGGGCTGGGGGCGTGAACTTGTCGGAATCTTTCCGCAACCCACAACTAAGCAGTATCTTTGCGCCCTTGCTTATGGATACCAGAAAAGTTGCCTTTTATACGCTGGGCTGCAAGCTCAACTTCTCCGAAACGTCGGCTATTGGCCGGCAGTTTGAGGATCATGGGTTCGTGAAAGCAGCCTTTGAGGATGCCGCTGACATCTACGTTATCAATACCTGCTCCGTCACGGACCACGCCGACCGCAAGTGCCGGAAGGTGGTGAAAGAGGCATTGAAGCATAATCCGGAGGCGTTTGTGGCCATCGTAGGTTGCTACGCCCAGCTCAAGCCCCAGGAAATTGCCGAGATTCCCGGCGTACATGCGGTACTGGGCGCCGCCGAGAAGTTTCAGCTCGTGGAGACCCTAGCCGGTTTCCAGAAGCCCGCCGCCGGGCAGCCGGGCCATGTGTTTGCTTCGCCTATTTCTGAAGCCACAGAGTTTCATGCCGCCCACTCCTACGGCGACCGGACCCGCACCTTCTTGAAAGTTCAGGACGGCTGCGACTATTCCTGCTCGTTCTGCACCATTCCGCTGGCCCGCGGCAAGAGCCGCTCCAACTCCGTGCAGAGCGTGGTGGAGCGTGTGCAAAAGCTGGCCGAAACTGGGGTAAAGGAAATTGTGCTGACCGGCGTAAACCTCGGCGACTTTGGATTGCAGGGGCCGGAGCGCGAGCGGAAAGAAGATTTCTTTGACCTAGTGCGTGCCCTTGATGAGGTAGAAGGCATCGAGCGGTTCCGCATCAGCAGCTGCGAGCCCAATCTGCTTTCCGAAGAAATTATACGGTTTGTAGCGCAATCGAAGCGGTTTATGCCGCACTTCCACATTCCGCTGCAGTCGGGCTCCAACAAAATTCTGGGCCTGATGCGCCGCCGCTACCGCCGTGAGCTGTATCAGGAGCGCGTTGCTCTTATTAAGGAGGTCATGCCCCATGCCTGCATCGGGGTAGATGTAATTGTAGGCTTTCCCGGCGAAACGGAAGCCGACTTCCTGGAAACCTATCAGTTTCTGAACGAGATGGATGTAAGCTATCTGCACGTATTCCCGTACTCAGAGCGCGAAAACACCCTGGCCCCAACCCTGCCCGGCCGCGTGCAGGACCGCCACCGCCACGAGCGCACTACGCAGCTGCGGGGCCTTTCCGAGAAGAAGAAGCGGTATTTCTACGAGCAGCACTTAGGCACTGAAACTGCTGTGCTGTTTGAAGATGATGTAACCAATGGCCATATGGAAGGCTTTACACCGAACTACATCCGGGTTACGGCTAAATATGACCCCTTGCTGGTTGGTGAACTAAAGCGCCTTCGTCTGACGGCTGTGAATCCGCAGAACCTGATGGAGGCCGAAGAGCTAGGCATTGAGGTGTTTCAACATTAGACTTCGGGCACTTTGCCAGGCTAGCAAACGAAAAGGCCCCTGCATCCTAGCGGGGGCATTTTCGTTTCTATAAAGAAGAAGATGATAATTATCAGCGAGTCAGCTGGCGCTGCATCAGGTCCATCATTTGCTGCATTAGCCGCTGCTGTTCTTGCAAGTGTTGGTTGCGCAGTTCAGCCAACGCCAGCTGATGAGCCATTTGCTGAGTGTACAAAGCGGTCTGCCAGCTTGCGTCAGAAGCGGCAGGCGCAGCGGGTGTGGGTGCAACGGCAGCTACGGTGGTTGGTGCGGCAGTTTCCAGAGGCGCAGCAACAGCTTGCGGCTGGCTAGCGGCCACAGGGACGGAAACTGGAGCGAGCTCCGGAACTGGTGCGGATATACTTGCTGTAACTACTGCTTCATTAACGGCCGCAGGCCTTTCAGTTGGCTGCTTTTGTTCTTGAACTGGGCTAGTAATTTCAGCCGCCGGTTGACTGGCGGGCTGGTTTTTACTAGAATTCGCAGGTGCTACAACAGGTGAATTCTGTTGAGAAAGCATAGGGCCGTTTCCCTGCAAAAGCCATTCCTTCGAAACATTTGGATATACTTCAAATACCTTACACAAAAGGTCAAACCCGGGTTTATTCCTCTCATCAACAAGGTGTTGGATGACTGTAGCTGTCTTGTCAAGGGACGCTGCAAACGCATTTTTGCTTATGCCCAAATGAGCAATAAGCTGCACAAACCTTTCGCCGACTGTTGACTTTTCCATTGTTACCAAATGGGTTATACTTCTTTATCACCTCAAATATAACCCAAATGTTTAACAAACAACGCGCTTCCTTGCTCCTTATGTTTGGTCGATGCTAGTCATTTCAATGCTCCCCTCTTCGGGATATTGCGCTGGCTTTTACATGTGAGGGCTTTACTTGTTTGCACGTTCGCTTACACTCACGCCACGCCTTATTACAGCTTCGTTTCAAAA
Source organism: Hymenobacter seoulensis (assembly GCF_054780535.1). Taxonomy (NCBI): domain Bacteria; kingdom Pseudomonadati; phylum Bacteroidota; class Cytophagia; order Cytophagales; family Hymenobacteraceae; genus Hymenobacter; species Hymenobacter seoulensis. The sequence goes on along the minus strand of NZ_BAAGWD010000001.1, from coordinate 114,917 downwards.
AATCCATTTTCGTCTCTCTGCTCTATTTTTTCTGATTTACTCTTGCCCGTGAAGTCTATGCTGCTGCCACGAGCTTACGTGTTCGTCTCTTTGAATTTTTATTTCGGAGCTAGCTCAGACTAAAAGCCCAGACTTGATTGTCGCATGTGAAAATCTCGAGAAAATGTTCACTACAAGTCACTGAGCCGGGACGAGAGGAAGAGGAATCAAAAATGAGTGTTTATGTAATGGCCTACCCTCTGGCAGAGCCGTCAGCGAATCAAAGGTCAGCGTAGCCAAGCGGCTTGCTAGGTTAACTCAAGCAGTATTTGAATACTCAAGTACGACGGTTCAGGAAAAGCACAGTGTCTTTTCAGATACAGCAACGCATGGCAATATCCGCACGCGAGATGCTTGGCCTCGGCGCCCTTTGGCTCACCCCTGGCCTGATGGTCCCCATATGCTGAGCATGATATGCTTGATGATAGAGGACACTACGCACCCTAGTAAATTCGCCACCTGTTGGGGCGCTAATACCAACTCTAAGCGGTGTCTGAAATCTCAAGAACGGTAATGATGATTCGGGCAAGCGGACGCTAGATCAAGCATGACCGGCAGGAGAATCAAAACGACTTTTCAAACATAACCTACCATAGCCTTGAAAAGGCACAAGTACCTGGCAGACTTTGCAGCAATGTAAGGCCTAGTATTCTACTCGAAGCGTAGCGACTCAATTGGATCGAGGGCGGCGGCTTTGCTGGCCGGATAATAGCCTGAAGCCAGCCCCACCGTCACGCAAATTAGTAGGCCTACCATCATCCAGAGCCACGGGATAATAAAGCCACCGCTACCGACCAACAGCGAAACGCCATTGCCCATACCCACCCCAAGCAAGATGCCGAGCGTGCCGCCCATTACACAAATCACAATGGCCTCAATCAGGAACTGCTGCCGGATTTGAAGCGCCGTGGCACCTAGTGCCTTCCGAATTCCAATCTCCCGCGTCCGTTCCGTCACGGAAACCATCATGATATTCATGAGGGCAATACTAGCTCCAAGCAGGGTAATGAACCCCACCAGGAAGCCCCCCATGCGCAGATTTCCCGACAAGGAATCGAGCTTACCCGCTAGCGAGTCGCTGCGTTCCAACTCGAAGCTGTCTTCCTGGCCAAGCGCATCGTGGCGCACGGCGCGCATGATACCCGTGGCCTCACCCGTCAGGTAGTTAAGGTAATTGGCATCGGGCGTGGCGGTTTTGATATCGTAGGTGAGGGCGCGCTGCCGGGGCAGTTGGTTGCCGGTTTCCAACGGAATCAGCAGAAGGCGGTCGGCACCACCACCGCCCATGCTACTGCCACTTTTCTCTAGCTCGCCAATCACCTGAAAGCGGCGGCCAAGCATGTATACGTATTTGCCCAGGGGGCTTTGTTGCGGAAACAGCTTGTCTTTGATTTCGCCTCCCACAATCACCACGTTAGCGCCGTTATCAAGCTCCGTAGCCGAGAAGGTGCGCCCGCCCTGCAGGTTGTAGTTCTGAATCATGAGGTAGTTTTCGTCGCCGGCAACTACCTGCATGTTGGGGTTGGTTTTCTTATCGTTGGCCTTTACCTCAACGGCGCCGGCTATAAAAGCCGAAATACCCACTTTGGCGTTGTCTCCGAGCTCCGACTTGTACTGGCGGGCCTGCAGGTACGAAATCACCGGATACGTTTTGCCCTGAATGCCGCCTCGGCGGGAGCGATTATTGTAGCCTTTTGCCTTGATTTCAAAGGAGTTGGCTCCCAAGCTAGCAAACGTAGTGTTCAGAGAGGCCTTAATGGCGTCGATGGCCGTTAGGATGCCTACCAACGACATAATGCCGATGCTGACAATAAGCGCCGTTAGAATAGTGCGCAGCAAGTTGCTGTGGATGGAACGAAACGCCTCTTTGATGTTTTCCAACAGGTGCATAACGGCAGCAGGTAGACGCGAAAACGAAGAACCCACACTTGGGCTGACTAGGCCACACCGGTAGCTGGGCAACACCGGCCGGTACCGCAAGGTAGCGGGTTTCAACTAAACTCCCACCTGCTTTCGTTACCTTTAGAAGCAGGGAGTAACTAGCTGTTTTAGCCTACGCGGACGATGGTTTCTGTCTACTTTCACGGCTTTGCCTGTCTCTAGGGCCTAGTCGTTTGTGTAGTTATTGGAGTAGTTGATTTGCCATTTTCAGTATGAGCTTTCCTCGCCTGCTTACCTTATTTTTCCTGTTGGCGGCTGGCCTCTTGCAGCCAGTTAGCGCGTGGGCCAACCACATCCTCATCCCGATGGATGAAACTCAAAAAGAGCACCTGAAAGCGTACGGCGTAGCCTATTGGCTGCTAGGCAAACAGGTAGAGGTTGATTGGCTGCTAAACTACCGCGGGGGCTCCTTTGCCTGCGAGGTGGCCGCCGGCGCTGAAAACGAGTTGGCCGTGCGCGGCGTGAGCTACCAGATTATCAGCGAGGCACAGTACACGGGCATTCTGTCGGAAATAGCCGACCCCAACGCCAACATGGACGTGATGAAGCTGGAGAAGGTGCCCAAAATTGCGGTGTACACGCCTAAAGGCAAGCAACCCTGGGACGATGCCGTGACCATGGTGCTCACCTACGCCGAAATTCCCTACACCCAGATTTACGACGACGAGGTACTGCGCGGCGACCTGCCGAAGTACGATTGGCTGCACCTGCACCACGAGGACTTCACGGGCCAGTACGGCAAGTTCTACGCCACGTACCGCAGCCGCCCCTGGTACCAGCAGCAGCAGCGCGATGCCGAAGCCACGGCCAAGCGCAACGGTTTTGCCAAGGTAAGCCAGATGAAAGGCGCCGTGGTGGTGAAGATGCAGGAGTTTATTGCGGGCGGCGGCTTCCAGTTTGCCATGTGCTCCGCCACCGACTCCTATGATATTGCCCTGGCCGGACTAGGCCTCGATATGGTAGAAACCATGTACGATGGCGACCCTGCGGATGCTACGGCCCAATCCAAGCTCAACTTCAACCGGACGCTGGCCTTCCAGAACTTTCAACTCCGCATGAACCCGTTTGAGTACGAGTACTCTAACATTGACATGGACCCGCGCGAACGGGGTGTGTACGAAGACAACGACTTTTTCCAGCTCTTCACGTTCTCGGCCAAGTACGACCCGGTACCGACCATGCTCACGCAAAACCATGTGCGCACGGTGCACGGGTTCATGGGCCAGACGACGGCGTTCCGTAAGCAGCTAGTAAAACCCGATGTAGTAGTAATGGGCGATAATAAGGCCTCGGGTGAGGTGCGCTACATGCACGGAACGCTGGGCAAAGGCACCTGGACGTTTTATGGCGGCCACGACCCCGAGGACTATCAGCACTTGGTAGAAGAAGACCCTACCGATCTTGCCTTACACCCCAACTCACCCGGTTACCGCCTGATATTGAACAACATCCTGTTTCCGGCAGCCAAGAAGAAGAAACAAAAAACCTAAGGGCAGCGGCTGTGCTGGTTAGCGCAGCAGCCCTACTGAGAAACCCGTTGCACCCATTTTGCATCGGGTTTTTACGTTTTTATGCCCTAGCAAAGTATCCGCAGGCGCATAATCCTCGTTTGTAGATTTCACACCAGTAATGCCCACATGACTGCTCCTGAATCAAATTCCAACTACGGGTTTTCGACTAGCGAACGTAATTTCAGAGCTGCCAATCCGCTTCCTAGGGCGGTATTGCGCGCCAACAACTACTTGCTGCTGGATGGCGAATGGAAATTTAAGCTGGACTCCGACGACGTTGGCTTGCGCGACGGCTGGCACCTAGCTCACAACTACGAGCGCACCGCCAGCTGGCCGGGCTCGGTGGAGGAACACTTAGCCAAGGACGCTCCCCTAGCCCCCGGCTGGAAAGACAAGGTTGTAGCCTGGTATGAGCGGGAGTTTATCTTGCCTGAGCGCGACGACGACGACAAGAACTCTATGTTCCAGATCACCTTCGGCGCCTGTGGCTACGAAACCCGGGTCTGGCTCAATGGCTTCCCACTCCGTACCGTAGAAGGCGAAGACGTGCATTACGGCGAGTACACGTCTTTTTCCTTTGAGCTACGCGAAGAGCACCTGCGGCCGGTTAACCGCCTCACGGTCCGCATTGTAGATACCATGGACGCCGAACGGCCACGTGGCAAGCAGGAGTCGCATGTGTACAAGCGCGGCGGCATTTGGTACCAGACGTACACTGGCGCCGTCCGGAGCATCTGGCTGGAAATGGTGGAACGCAACCGTCTCCGTTCCCGCGTAGGCGTCGACAGTGTGATTGAAGACAAAATGGTGCGCTTCAATATCACGACGCGCATCCATGACCCCGGCCTGTACACACTGCGCCTGCAGGTATTCGATAAAATTGCGCCCACACCCAAGCCCCTCGCTACCTCTGATTTTACCTTGAAGCTGGAAGCAGGTGAGCGGCAACAGCGGGTAGTAATGGAGCTGACCGGGGCTGAACTTTGGCAACCAGGCTCCCCTCACCTCTACCGGCTGGTAGCCCAACTTGTTGATAGTGAAGGCTACACCGCCGAAATAGAAACCCACTTCGGGCTGCGCAAGATTGAGTCGAGAGGAAAGTTTGTATACCTCAACAACGAGCCCATCTACATTGATGGTATTCTGTACCAGCCGGGCACGGCCACCTATGAGGAGATGCAGCGCCACATGCACGCCATGAAAGCATTGGGGTGCAACCTAGTACGGGTGCACATTGCTGGCGTCGACCCACGTATTTACAACCTGGCCGACGAGTTGGGCTTGCTGCTGTGGGTAGAAGTACCTAGCCCGCACTCCTCCACTGCCAAAAGCCGAGAAAACCACCAGGCCGAGCTGCTGCGTATGCTAGCGCACATTGAGTCTCACCCCTCCGTAGTCATCTGGAGCCTTTACAACGAGGACTGGGGTGCACAGGACATTGCCACAAATCCGGAAACGCGCCGGTATATCGTGGACATGTATCATTACATGCTTATAAACCATCCCCAGTTTCTGGTGGTCGATAACGATGGCTGGCAGCACATTTCTGTGAACGGACGGCTGAAGTCGGATCTGCTGACGGCGCACGTGTATACCCCGGAGCTCAGTCGCTGGTCGGAGCTGCTGGACCGCATGGTGCAAGGCGACTTAAATAACGTAGCTGTACTGCCGCTGGTCATCGGCGACCCGTTCTTCTATGCCCGCCAAAAGCCGCTGATCATCAGCGAATGGGGCGGCTTTGGCTTTGCCGATTATGGCGGACCGAAGGACTCGGCAGAGCGTACGGAGCGCATTCAGCAATTCAAGCAGGAACTTCGCAAACGTCCCATTGCCGGCGACGTGTACACGCAGGCAACCAACATTGAGGATGAGCGCAATGGCCTGATTGATGCCCACACCGGCGAGCTTTCCGTGCCGGAAGGCCTACTAGCTTCCAAACCCCATCAAACCGACGCCACGAGCGAAGCATAGCGTCGGCTGTGACTGCCTAAGTGGCCCCGGCTACTTAGGCAGTCGCAGAATCTGGCGGGCGGCGGCCGGAAGGTCGGCCGTTTTTTCCGGGTCAGTGGGCAGCACCAGGTCAATTAATACCGGCTGGCCCTTGGCAATACCATAGGCAATAAGCTGATACGCAATGCCTCCCTGCTCCGTGGGGTAGCTCAGCCGGAAACCCTTGGCGGGCGTGTCCAGAATAAAACAATCCAGAGGCTGACGCTCCACGTTCTTGTGCTTTTTCTGCATCTGACGCGCGTACTGCTCCGGATACGTTTTCAGGAAAGCGAAGTCGAGGTACATCCACGTCAGCTGGTAGTCAGTACACGTCAGCTGATTTTTGGAGCTGGGGGCGCAACCAGCCTCCACCGGCACATTAAGGCCGCAGAAGTTCAGCACCACCGGATCCGAAGCGGCTGAGGCTTGGGCCAGCGCCCCAAGGGGCAAACCAACAAGTAAAAGAAGCAGAGTAAAGGTGTGTTTCATAGACCGCTATTGAAGATGCCAGCGACGAAACTACAATTACTTTTCAGACAACAAAGCCCTCTTGAAAAAATAAGATTTGCGGCCGTAAGTCTCACTTTCACAATTAGGTAGCCTAGCACCTGAGTAAAGCAAAGCTAAACTGCCAGGTGCCGCTTTTATGCGCCCTAGAACTGGTGGTTACCCAGCCGGCAAGCCACACACAAACTACGTAGCAAAGGCCGGTTCGGCCACCAAGCCGGGCTAGTGCATCCGGTCGTCGCGGACGGGAAGGTTGGTTACGATTTCGCCCTCAATTTTCAGCAGCTCCTGCAGGCGGGCATCTACCTCCTCTGCGTTGCAATACTCCTTGGCCAAGTCTACGTAGCTCACGAAATGCCCCGCCTCTGATGCCATCAGCTCATAGTAGAACTGGCTGAGCTCGGGGTCCGGAATGTGCTTCCACAACAGCTTGAACCGTTCGCAGCTACGAGCCTCTATCAGAGCACTTACCAACAGCTGATCCATTAGCTGCCGCTCCCGGGCGCCGCCTTTGCGCACATGGCTCATTAGCTGCACCACGTACTCATCGTGGCGCGGACGGCCCAGCTCGTGGCCTCGCTTGCGTAGCTCCTGCAACACCCGCGCAAAGTGCTCCCACTCCTCGGCTACCAGGGCAGTCAGCTCTTCAACCAGTCGCGTTTTTTCGGGGTATTTTACGATGAGTGAAATACCAGTGCTGGCTGCCTTCTGCTCGCAATAGGCATGGTCCACGAGGATATCCTCGATGTTTTTACTGGCAATATCAACCCACCGTGGGTCAGTGTTCAGCTTCAGCTTGAGGATAGTTTTTTCTTTCATGAGGAGAAGCAAAATTGGCCTAGAACCCGAGGCAAACAAGTGTATTGCACGAGGGGCACGCCAGGGAGGTTTGACGGGCAGGCAAGGCTAGTTAAAAAACTGCCAACGAATACCGAACTGAAAGCGCCGGGGCAAAGCCGCATAATAGGGCGCCGTGAAATAGCCCGACTGCGGCAAAAACTGATTGATGTACGCCATCTTCAGAAACACATTCACCGTTTTGATATCGGCGCTCAGGAAGGCGTCTACCACCGGAATATTGCGGCTGGTAAAGTGATTCTGAACAAAGAACTGCTGCGTGCTAGGGCTGTAGTCATAGGGTTTCCAGCGTGACTGGAAATAACCTTGCACCCCCACCTGCCCTAGTAACGCCTTCTTAAACACAAACCCCTGGAAGTACAGCCGGGCGTCGCCAACAATCTTGGGCACGCGCAATCCTTCCTTATCGTCTTCGCCCCCAATAGTGTACGTGGCTTGGTTGTCAGAATAGAGCGGCCCAAAATTAACGCGGTAGCGCGCCGAAAGTGTGGTTAGCTGGCGGGTGCCACTGAGTTGACGAGGCGCACCACCCGCCTGTTCCTCGCTGTAATAGATCAGATCAATGATGTTAGCTATTGTACCACCTGCCTCCAGATAATGCCGGCCTAATTGCTGCGCTACCCGCACCCGGAGCTGCTGCACATCGGTGTTGGAAAACGCATTGGAGCTGCTGCCCTTGTGGTCCCATTCATAATGGTTGCCTCTGAATTCCAGTTCGGTAAGGGTAGGTGCGTAGCTGGCTACCAGCAGTTCGCCGCTTAGTGGCCCCAAGCGCGTGCCGCCGCGCAGCCAATATTCGGTGTTGTTTAACTGCGCGGAAGGCTTGAACTCGCCGGCTGTTTCAATAGCAAACTGACGGTAGCGAAACGCCGCCGTACCGCCTACAAATAACTGATTGAACGTACGACGGGGCAGGGCCTGCATCAGTACGGCGGGCTCCCCATCAGCAGCACGGGTTTCTAGGGAAGCATTACGGTGACGCCCGTACAGCCGGTACTCAATAGTAGTAGTGCGGCCCATCACACCCACCGTATTTTCCAGCTGCCGGAATTCGGCCCGGTCGTCGGTAGCGGCGGTGCTCAGTCGGAATTCGGGGTAGAACACCGGCGTACTTCCGTTCGGTTTTAATTCGGTATCGTTGAAGCGGTTGTTTTGCCGACGCCAATCAAAGGTGTGAAATGCGGTAAGCCCCCGACCCAATAGCCGGTAGGTATGCGTAAGCCGAACCTGGTCGCGTGCTTCTCGGTTAAGGGCATTTGTCAGGTTTACTACCTCCCGCTGATAGTCAAACAGGCCTTTTAAATCTACTTTTCCCGTCGCATCAAAGTCAGAAGTTTGAGGCTGAATACCGCCTTGCTCAGCTACGCGGTGGCGGGCCGTGCTGAAGTTAGCCACAGCATTATAACGGTCATCGGGCGAGTGGTAGCGGGCAAAAAACAGGAAGTTGCTGTGCTCTGTCTGACCCTCACGGGTATTGGTTACGTCTACGGCCTTGTTGGCCCCAAACCGCTCGTAGGCAAAGCCCACGTTAAAGTTCTTTTTCAGGCTTCGGGCATACGAGAGCTCGAAAATCTGTTCGTAGGGGTTGCCTTGGTGAAAGCGAAAGAATGTGTAGGGCGAGCGGGTATCGTAGTAGGGAATGGTGGAGGCGTTGCGCGCGTACCGGTCAAACACGTTCCGGCCTAGGCGGGCCCCCAGCTGCAGGTTTGGCTCCCAAAGCAACGGCCGCGAGGCGGTTCCGAAGTTGCCCAGGTCCTGCTGATAGGTAGAGTCGTGGGTCCAGAAGCGGTGCTGAGGCAGGCGGGTCAGGGTGGTGTCAATCATGCGCCCTACCGTATCCTGCCGCATAATATCGGCCTCCCGCAAAATGAAAGTAGTGCGGGCGCCGTAGATGTTTTTAGTGGAATCGTCGACGATTTGGGCGTGGGTTGTGCTAGGTAAGAGGCATAACGTCAGCAGCAACAGGGCCGGCAACGCGGCCATGAGCAGCCGGCGCGCCCGGCAGCCTCGGCCGCCAGAACCAACAGAACGGGGCACCAAAGCCTTCAACAAGGAATACAGCAGCGAATCAGACAACAGCGTGGGGCTGAAAGTACGGGGTCAAGAAGTTGGCTAATCGGGTTTCCCCATCGGCCATAAACCGAACCTTAATCGGAATGTAAAATACGGGCAAATCGGCCACAAGTGCAGCCAAGGCTGGCTCCAACAGGCGGGCGGCATCTTTCTGCGTAGTCAGAACGCACTGGCCGGGCCGTAATTGCGCCGCCAGCGCCCGAATCTCATCGGGCTGAAAGGCGTGATGATCTGGAAAAAGGGTATGAGTAAGCACGTGAAAGCCCGCAGCCTCCAGATGCTGGTGCAGCGGCTCGGGGCGGGCAATACCGGTAAGTAGCAGAACCTCAGCGCCCGGCTGCCCCCTAGTAGCTCCCAACGGCACGGGCATACCATAGTCGTAGCACGAGAACAACACCGGCACAGCAGGGCTGGCATAGCGCCTGATGTGGTTTGTAATGGTAGTTTGCTCTTTCTCTGATAAATCGGGTTGGCACTTGGTTACAATCACCACATCGGCGCGGGCAGCCCCAGCACGGCTTTCGCGCAAGCGACCAGCCGGCAGCACGTAATCCTTGTAAAATGGCCTTTCCTGCTCGGTAAGCAGGATGTTCAGGGTGGGCTTTACGCGGCGGTGCTGGTAGGCATCATCGAGCACTACCGCGGTGGTAGCCGGCACTTCGCGCAAAAGCCGTTGCAGCCCAGCTACCCGGCCTTCACTCACGACTACGGGCACTAGCCCCCCAAACTGCCTGAACTGCTGCAACGGCTCGTCGCCGATGGTAGCGGCAGTATCCGTTGCATTGGCTAGGCGGTAGCCGCGGGTACGGCGGCCGTAGCCGCGGCTGAGCAGGGCTGGCTGCTGGCCATGTTGCTGCAGCCAGCTCACGAGCCAGGCCACGTGCGGCGTTTTGCCAGTGCCCCCTACCCGCAGGTTGCCCACGTTCAGAATGGGCAGCGGCTCAAACTGCGTCTGGGGTTTCCAGCCCGCCTCGTACAGCCAGTTGCGTACGGCCATCACGCCGGCATAGAGCCAGCTTAGCGGAAGTAGCAACAGGGTAAGAATAGGAGGCATAGTGAGCGGCCAGATAGCGGAAGGCACAAAAGTAGCGGGTTGCTGCTAGGTTGCGGCGCCCTCCCATTACATTCGATAGGGGCCCTACCAGAAATTTACCCGCCCACCACCCTCAAGAGCTATGAAATGGCTTCTCTCAAAGCTATCCTACCAGCCGCCCCGTACAAGGCCCTCCGCTAGTTTGCCCTCGTATGTTCTCCGACCGCCTGTTTCGCTTTCTTACTGAGTTTCCTCTGCCTGCTGCGCTGCCCGAAGGGGTAGAAGCGTATAGTCCGTTCCAAGATCCTACGCCGCGCGGCTTGTTTCAGCAGTTTGCGCAGCGCTACTATACTGGCAATCAGCCGCGAATTGCGTTACTAGGTATTAATCCGGGCCGGCTGGGCAATGGGCGCACCGGTGTGGCCTTCACCGACCCCACGGCCCTAGCAGCCTGGGGCATCCACAACGAGTTGCCGCGCCGCCGAGAACCATCCAGTGAGTTTGTGCAGGCCGTGGTGCTAGCCATGGGCGGGCCTGAAGCCTTCTATCAGCATTTTTTCCTGGGCTCCCTGTACCCGCTGGTGTTGCTACGCAACGGGCTGAACTACAATTTTTATGATTCGCCGGCCGTCACGCAGGCGCTGTGGCCCGCTATTCAGACCGGGCTTCAGCAGCAGGTAACGCAGGTAGGATTGGCGCGCCATGCGGCCATCTGCCTAGGCCGGCGCAACGGGCTGTATTTCATGAAGCTCAATCAGGAGCTTCAGCTCTTTGATCAGATCCATATCCTGGACCACCCGCGCTACCTGATGCAGTACAAGCGCCGGGCCTTGACCGAAAATGTAGCGCGCTATGTGGAGATGTTACATAGGGTGAGCAGCAACAACGCGTAAGGTTAAGACTTGGGTGCCACTGCTGCTTTCCGGATTTATTCCCCACATTCCGCACATTTGCCCTGCTTACTAGCCCTATACCCCATGCCAACCGTCCAAGACCTTGCCCGCGTGCTGGAGCGGGCCGCTCCCCTGGCCTACCAAGAATCATATGATAACGCCGGTCTGCAGTGCGGCGACCCCGCCATGGAAATACGCGGCGTGCTGATTGCCCTTGACTGCACGCCAGCGGTAGTGGATGAAGCCCTGCGCCGGGGCTGCAATATGGTAGTGGCGCATCATCCGGTGGTATTTCGGCCGCTTAAACGCCTGACGGGAGCTAGTGAGGTAGAGCAAACGCTTATCAAGGCCATCAAAAACGATGTGGCCATTTACGCCGCCCATACCAACCTCGATAATATATACCACGGTGTAAACCGCAAGCTGGCCCAGAAGCTGGGCTTGCAAAACCTGCGCATCCTTGACCCGAAGCCGGCTTTACTGGCCAAGCTCATCACCTACGTGCCCACCACGCACACCGAGACTGTTCTCCAGGCGCTCTACCAGGCCGGGGCGGGGCAAGTAGGCAACTACTCGGAGTGCAGCTTCCGCTCCGAAGGCATGGGCACCTTCACGCCGGGCGCGGCCACTGACCCGTTTATTGGGCAACCCGGACAGCCCGAGCTGGTGCGCGAGGACCGGGTGGAAGTACTGCTACCCCTCCACCAGCAAGCAACCGTGCTGCGGGCCCTGCGCGGTGCTCACCCCTATGAAGAGGTAGCGTATGAAGTAGTGAAGCTCGAAAACCTGCACCAGGAAGTAGGCTCCGGAATGATAGGGGAACTACCCGAAGCTCTGAGCCCGCAGCAGTTTCGGCAGCAGCTGAAGCACGCGTTGCTAGTGCCCGTGGTAAAACATACTGCCTTCGAGCGTCCCATTAAGAAAGTGGCGCTATGCGGCGGAGCCGGCAGTTTCCTGATCAGTAACGCCCGCCGCGCCGGGGCCGATGCCTACGTAACCGGCGACCTGAAATACCACGAATATTTCGGGGCTGAGGGCCAGCTACTGCTCTGCGATGTGGGCCACTTTGAAAGTGAGCAGTTTACCGGCGAAATTTTCCAGAATTTGCTTGCCGACAACTTTGGGAGTACTTTTGCGCTCTTAATTGCTGAGACTTTTACCAACCCCGTCCGTTATGATTTCTAATCCCTCCGCGGAAACCCCCGTTGCCAGTAAGCTGGAAGCCCTTCTGAATTTGCAGCGCATTGACTCGCAACTGGATGAAATCCGGCGTGTGCGCGGCGACCTGCCCGAAGAAGTTCGGGACCTGGAGGACGAAATTGCCGGGTACGAGGTTCGGGTAGGCAAATTCGACGAGGAAATCGCCTCCCTTAACGACCAGATCAAGCAGCGCAAGCAAAACGCTAAAGACGCGGATGGCCTGATTAAGCGTTACGAAGATCAGCAGACTAACGTACGCAACAACCGTGAGTACGAGGCTATTGCCAAGGAAATCGAGCTGCAGAAGCTGGAAATTCAGATTTCGGAAAAGAAAATCAAAGAAGCGCAGTACCAGATTGAGCTGAAGAACAACGAAATCAGCGGTACCAAGCAGCGTCTGGAAGAGCGCAAAAAGGACCTCGACAACAAGAAGGTAGAGCTGCAAACCATTGTAGGTGAAAGCGAAGCCGATGAGAAGACGCTCATGGATGAGCGCTCTAGCGCAGTGAAGCCCGTGGAAGAGCGCCTTTTGATGGCATATACCCGTATCCGGGGCAACGTACGCAACGGCTTGGCTGTGGTAACGGTAAAGCGTGACGCCTGCGGTGGCTGCTTTAACACGGTGCCGCCCCAGCGCCAGGCCGATATCATTGCCCACAAGAAAATTATCGTGTGCGAGCACTGCGGCCGCGTGCTGGCCGATGTAGAAGCCCGCATTGCGTAAGTTTTTGCCCTAGCAACTTTAAAAAAGAACGGCCCTAGGGCCGTTCTTTTTTTGCTTATGATAGTTTCTGCCGAACCTGCCCTACGCCTTTTTCCTGCGTTGCTTCGCATCGGGCGGAGGGTCGCGCTACAGGGGTGGGGCTTGGTAGTGCTACTAGCCCTGAGTATAAGCAACAGCTTAAGTGCGTTGCCCTTAGCAACGCGTGAGTTTGAAGCGGGCGCCAAATTCAGCCTTACTCCCACCCAGGCTCGCGCTTATGCGGAAGTGCTGAAAATGCGGCCCGAGGCGGCCCGCACCGCACTTCGGGGGGCAGATGCCACTGCGGCTGGCGCACTGCTAGTGCAAGACTGCCTGGCCATTACGGAACTGCTTGTCAGTCAGGATGCCGCTCGCTATGAGGCAACGGTTACAGCCCAGGACCAACGCTTGAAAACTCTGGAAAAATCGTCGGAGGCAAGCGCCTTGCGCGACTATGCCCAGGCCGAAATTCGGTTGCATCAGGCAGCAGCGCAGGTGGTGTTCGGCCACGAAGTGCAGGGCGCCTGGAGCTTGCGCCAAAGCTACCTGCACATGCAGCAGGTGGTGCGCCACTACCCTAGTTACTTGCCGGCCCGCAAAACACTGGGCATGATGCAGTTCTTTATCGGTTCGCTGCCCGAGTCGTACCGCTGGTTTCTTAAGTTGCTAGGGTTGCCGGGCAGCGTAACCGCCGGGCTGCACAACCTGCGCCTAGCCGCAACCCAGCCCAACGACTTCCAGCTGGAAGCCCGCTTGATTCTGGCTCTGCTAGAAGAAACCTACTACAAACAGCCCGAGGCGGCGCTGAAACTGGTAGAGACGCTACGCCACCAGCAGCCCGATAATTTGCTGCTGAGCTACTTGGTTATCAGTCAGCATAAAAAGCAACACCACACCGATGCCGCGCTGGCAGCGTATCGGGGCCGACCAACTGGGCCGGGTTATCTGCCGCTGCCCTACCTGCACCACATGGCCGCCGACCTGCTGCTGTACCAAGGGCAGTATGCGGCCTCGTTACGGACCAATCAGCAGTTTTTGCAGGAATACAAGGGCCAGCATTACCGCAAGGATGCCGCTTTCAAGCTCTATCTGGCCGCCTGGCTGAGTGGAGATGCAACCGCGGCCGAGCAGTACCGCCGCACCATTGCGCCGCGGGGTCGCACCGTGCTGGAAGAAGACAACTATGCCCAGCGCTTCTTCGCCGATAATCTGCCGCTCAACAAGCACCTCACGCTGGCTCGCCTCCAGATTGATGGAGGATACTATGGCAAAGCCCTGACCACCCTACAAAGCTTCCGGCCACTGGCCACCACGCCCCTGCGCGACCGGCTGGAGGAGCCCTACCGGCGGGCCCGGGCCTGGCACCTGCTCGGTCGGCTGGACTCGGCGCGCCTGTTTTATGCCCAAACCATTGCGCGGGCCGGTTCGGCGCCGTATTACTTTGCGCCCCAGTCGGCGCTGCAGCTCGGCTACCTCTACCAGGCTGAAGGACAAACTCATACGGCCAAAACCTATTTTCAGAAGGCGCTGTCCTATTCCAAACACGAGTACAAAAACAGCACCGATACAAAAGCTAAACTGGCCTTAAAAGAGTTGGAGTAACTAGTTGACTTAGGGAGGCTGCTTAGCCACCGCGGTTTCACCTTGCAGCCGGGCTAGTACTTGGCCTGTATTACGCCGCCGGCCCATTGTACCTTTGCTTCGTGCTCACCATTCCGCTCACCGACCTTCCTGCCCAGTTTCGCGCAAAAGCCCTGCAGTGGGCCGCTAGCTTTCCGCATTGCGCCTACTTTGAACCCAACGACCTCTCCTATCCGCACGGCCCGTTTTCGAGGTTACTTGCGGTGGCGGAGCAAGCCCCGGCCGCACCAGCTACCCTAGCGGAGCTCCAGCAGTGGGTTCCTACGAAAGAAGAGAATGCGCCCGCCTGTGGCTTCATCACCTACGACGTTAAAAACGAGATTGAGGCCCTGCATAGCGCTAATTTCTCTGGTTTTAACTGGCCCCAGCTGCACTTCTTCACCCCTACTACGTGGCTGTATTGGCGCGAAACTACACTTGAAATCAACGCACCGGAGCCGGCGGTCGTACTGCGCCAGATTCAGGACCTGCCACTATCTGTGGTGGCGGCCCCGACGGTACCGGCCATGCAGTCCCGCATGTCGCGCCCCGCGTATTTGGCTGCGGTGCAGGCCGTGCAGGAAGACATTCTGAACGGCGAGGTGTACGAGCTCAACCTGTGCCAAGAGTTCTTCGCGGAGAACGTACACCTTAACCCTGTTGACGTTTTCCTGCGGCTCCAGGAGGCCTCGCCTACACCTTTCGCGGGCTTCTACCGTCACCACGACCATTTCCTGCTGTGTGCCTCGCCGGAGCGCTTTCTGCGATGGCAAGGCAGCACGCTGCTTTCCCAACCTATCAAAGGCACCATTCGGCGCGGCGCTACCCCTGAAGCGGATGAGCAACAGCGCCTTACGCTGCTCCAGGATGAAAAAGAACGCGCCGAAAACCTGATGATTGTGGACTTGGTGCGCAACGATCTGGCCCGCGTGGCACTGACCGGTACCGTGCAGGTTCCGGAGCTGTTTGGTCTCTACCCGTTCCGCCACGTGTGGCAAATGATTTCTACGGTCCAGGCTCAGGTTCGGCCCGAAGCCGACCTAGTAGACATCCTGCGCGCCGCCTTCCCGATGGGCTCGATGACCGGGGCCCCAAAAATCAGGGCCATGCAGCTGATTGAGCAGTATGAGCACACCCGGCGCGGCCTCTACAGCGGCAGCATCGGGTATGTGCTGCCTAACGGCGACTTCGATTTCAATGTGGTGATACGAAGCCTACAGTACCGGCAAGATACCGGCTACCTCTCCTTCCAGGTCGGCTCGGCCATCACCTACGACTCGGTGCCGGAGCGTGAGTATGAAGAGTGCCTGCTTAAAGCCCAGGCGCTGCTGGAAGTACTAGGGGTAAAATTGTGAGTAAGTGCCGGAAGGGGTTTGCGGTTTCGGCAGGCCTAGCCAGATGCTAAACAGGCCAGCTTCTGCTTTCACTTACCCATAATTTCACTTGTACGCTCTTCTGACATTCTGTCATTTTCAGCCTAAAACAGCTACCTTTGCTGTTCTCTGAATCGTGATGCTGCTGTCTCTTTGAGGCCTTTCCCATGTCCCAACCGCTGATTACTCTCGACTTTCTCGATACCCCTGCGCTGCCCACGCCCGCCGTTGATGCCGCCACGCACGAACACGAGCCCTCGGGCGAGGTACGCGTGAATCCGGCTAGCCGCACGGGCCGCACCCGGAAGCTGTACATTGAAAGCTACGGCTGCCAGATGAACTTCTCCGACTCCGAAATCGTGTCGAGCATTCTGTTTGAGCAGGGCTTTGACACTACTGAGGAGCTAGAAGGCGCTGATTTGGTACTGCTCAATACCTGCTCCATCCGGGAAAAGGCCGAGCAGACAGTCCGCATGCGCCTCTCCCAGATCAACAGCCACAAAAAGCGCAACCCCGGCCTGCTGGTGGGCGTGCTGGGCTGCATGGCCGAGCGCCTGAAAAGCAAGTTTCTGGAAGAAGAAAAACTGGTAGACCTGGTAGTGGGCCCCGATGCCTACCGCGACCTACCCCAGCTGATTCAGCAGGTTGATGGCGGGCAAAAAGCCGTGAACGTGCTGCTCAGCCGCGAAGAAACCTACGCCGACATCACGCCCGTGCGCCTGAACAGCAACGGTATTACGGCTTTCATTAGCATCATGCGTGGCTGCGACAATATGTGCTCCTTCTGCGTGGTGCCCTTCACCCGGGGTCGCGAGCGGAGCCGCGACGCGCACAGCATTGTGCAGGAAGCCCGCGACCTGGTGGCGCAAGGGTACAAAGAAGTTACGCTACTGGGCCAGAACGTTGACTCTTACAAATGGGCTAGTGAAGATGGCACTGAGCACGTCAACTTTGCCCAGTTGCTGGAGCGCGTGGCCCTCATCAGCCCCGAGCTGCGCGTCCGCTTCTCCACGTCTCACCCCAAGGACATCACCGACGAGGTGCTGTATACCATGGCGCGGTACGAGAACATCTGCAAATACATTCATTTGCCGGCCCAAAGCGGCAACACTAGGGTGCTGAAGCTCATGAACCGCACCTACGACCGGCCCTGGTATGAGGAGCGCGTGCAAGCCATCCGCCGCATCCTCGGCGAAGACTGCGCCATCAGCACCGATATGATTTCAGGCTTTTGCTCGGAAACGGAAGAAGAACACCAGGACACGCTGAGCCTGATGGAGCTGGTGAAGTACGACATGGCCTACATGTTCTTCTACTCGGAGCGCCCCGGCACCCTAGCCGCTCGCAAGCTCGAAGATGACATTCCGCTGGACGTGAAAAAGCGCCGCCTAGCCGAGGTGATTGCCTTGCAACAGGAGCATAGCCGCTTGCGCAACTTGCGGGGGGTAGGCAAAGTGCATAAAGTACTGGTAGAGAACTTCTCGAAGCGCAGCCAGGAGCACCTCAGCGGCCGCAACAGCCAGAATCAGGTTGTCATCTTCCCCCGCAAGCACTACAAGAAAGGCGACTACGTGGAGGTGCTCGTGCACGAATCCACGACCAATACGCTCCTCGGCGAAGCGCTATAAAATATTCTCATCCTAAGCTTGCGAAGAATATTCTTCCTCTCAGGACAAGGCTTTTGTTCACCGCAAGAGCTAGTCCAAAATGAGTAAGACGCTTCATGGGCTTAGGATGAAGATTTTTATTCTGCGCCGCTCAAAATAAACTGCCCCGCTTTTCGTCTTTCCCACGAAAACCTACTTCCGACCTTGACTCCTTCCGAAATACAATCGATTAAACAACGGTTCAGCATCATCGGTAATGCGCCGTCGCTGAATTACGCTATCCAGGTGGCCGCGCAGGTAGCCCCTACGGATATGACGGTGCTGATTACTGGCGAGAGTGGTTCTGGCAAGGAGTCGTTTTCGAAGATTATTCATGCCCTTTCACCCCGCAAACACGGCCAGTTCATTGCCATCAACTGCGGCGCTATTCCTGAGGGCACGATTGACTCAGAGCTATTTGGCCACGAGAAGGGCTCGTTTACTGGTGCTCAGGAGGCCCGCAAAGGCTATTTCGAGGTAACCAATGGCGGCACCATTTTCCTGGATGAGATTGGAGAAATGCCGCTCGGCACGCAGGCGCGCCTGTTGCGCGTGCTGGAAAACGGGGAGTTCATTCGGGTTGGCTCCTCCAAAGTACAGAAGACCGATGTGCGCGTGGTGGCCGCTACCAACGTGAACCTCTTGGACGCTGTGCGCGAAGGACGCTTCCGCGAAGACCTCTATTACCGCTTAAACACGGTGCCCATTACGGTTCCACCATTACGTGAACGAGGCGATGATATCTACTTACTGTTTAGAAAGTTCGCTACTGATTTTGCCGACCGTTACCGCGTAAAACCCGTCAGCCTTTCTCCGGATGCGGTGCAGGAGCTGCAGCGCTTTCGGTTTCCCGGCAACATCCGCCAGCTCAAGAATGTGGCCGAACAAATGTCGGTGCTGGAGACCGACCGCGAGGTAGACTCGCGACGCCTGCGCGGCTACCTGCCCGCCGATCAAAGCAGCCGCCTACCCATGCTGGTACACGCCGCCGGCTCTGCCACAGATGGGGCCGGCAATGCCTACTCCGAGCGAGACCTTTTGTACAAGGTGCTGTTTGATATGCGCCGCGACATGACCGACCTGAAAAAGCTGGTGCTGGACCTAGCCGGCGGACAGCGGCCGCACGAAACGCAGGAGCTGCTGCGCCAAAACAGCCACCTTTTCTCCAACGTGAACGTGGCTCCCTACGAAGGCCCGGCGGGCCGCCCCCTACGCCAGGCTTCACCGGACGGCAACTCGGAGTACATCCTGAACTCGCGCGATTTGAGCATGGATGATGCGACGGATTATGAGGAAGAAGAGGTGCAGCGTGTAGAAGACATTCCGCACGAAACGGAAGAGGAAACCCTTTCCCTGGAAGCCAAGGAGAAGGAAATGATTATCAAAGCCCTCAAAAAGCACAACAATAAGCGTAAGTATGCCGCTCACGATTTGGGCATTTCGGAGCGCACCCTCTACCGCAAACTAAAGCAGTATGACCTGGAACAAGCGTAAGTGGATAGGCGGGCTTCTGCTCCTGTTGGTATTACCCCTCTTTAGCGGCTGCGGCATCTATTCCTTTAGCGGTACTAATATTGACCCGTCAGTTGAGACGATATCTATAGCCACCTTCGCCAATAACGCCAACAATGGCCCTTCCTTTCTGGCGCAACGCTTTACGGAGGATTTCAAGGACTATTTCCAGCGCAACACTACCCTGAAACTGGTACCCCGCGACGGCGACCTACAGTTTGAGGGTCAGATCATTGCCTATGATTTTGCCCCCGCCGCCATTCAGCAGCAAAACGGACAAGACCAGGCCGGCGCCAACCAGCTCACCATTCAGGTGCGGGTAAAATTCACGAACAGCAAAGACCCGAAGCAGGACTTCGAGCAGACACTGCAAACTACCCGCCCCTTCCCCGCCACCCGCGACATTACCAGCATTAACAACGACCCGACGGCTCTGCGGGAGCTATTTCGCAACATCATTACGGATGCATTCAACAAGTCGGTAGCCAACTGGTAGCACGTTAAAAATCCAGGACAGAAGCTCGTTATTTCCCGCTGTGATTCTTTGATCTGGCGCGAAATTGCCAAGATTACAATCGGTTTCCTGCCTAAATTCACGCACCTTTGTCGCCCCTGTTTTACTAGGCAGGCTTCACTTCTAAAGTACCCTTTTCAATGACCCGCGCGTCGCTCTTACACATCCTGGACCATGTAAACGGAATTTCGGAAGCCGAAGTCCGGGAGCTGGAACAGCTGGCGGCCGCGTTTCCGTATTGCCAAACTGCGCACATGCTGCTGGCCAAAGCTGCCCACGACCGGGGCAGCATGCTCGCCAGCCAGCGCCTGCGCCGGGCCGCCACCTACGCGCCCGACCGGGAGTTGCTGCGCCAGCTGCTGGAGCAAACGGCGGCCCCCGTCTCTACCGTTGAAGCCGCTCCGGAGCAGCCCCTTAGTGCACCCGAAAAAGCAGTAGCCTCCGTAGCGGCAGCCATTCCGGCCGCTCCAATTGTGGCCGAACCAGCTACCATAGTTACTACCCCCGAGCAGGAGCCAAACCTACCCAAGGCAGTTGCTCCCGATTCAATAGCTAGCGCGGAGACAATCACCGACGCGGAGCCTGAGGCAACATATAACGACACGACCGTTCAACTTACTGAACCGGAGCCGGTTGAACAGGCAACAGAAGAGCCACAAATTTCGGAAAGTGTAAATCCGCTAGCCCTTTCTTCCTCTGAAACTGAAACGACTGAAGAGGAACCAACGGTTATAACCCCCATAGAGCACAGTGCACTTCCAGAGGCAAACGAGGAGCCCGCAGACTTCCCAACCGAAGAGCACCTAGCAGATCTTCCTGGTGCTACGCCTGTTGAATCTGAGGTTGAAGCTGCAACTGATGCACAGACATCGGATGAGCTTTCGATAGTGCTTCCCGGCGACGAGACACTAGCCCCCGCTACGTCCGAAACCTCAGCGCCGACGACGGAAAGCAGTACGCTCGAGCAGGATAGTGAGAAGCAAGCAGCCGATGACGATATACTGCCTGCTATGGCGCCGCCTATTCGGCCGCCTGCTGAAGCAGGTATTTCCCGCTTTGAATTTGGCTTGACTGAGCCGGCCCTACCGGAGCCTTCCAGCTATCAGTTGCCTGAACTGAGCGAAGACCCAGATAGCCTGGAGGCGCTACCCAGTGTTATCAAGGACATTCCGATTCCAATAGTAACGGCGCCGTTTCATGCCGATGAGGACCTAGGCTACGCCCTGGCCGCCGGCAGCCGGCTGGGCTACGACCTGCAACCGCACGACGGGTTTACGCTCGATTTGCCCTTGACCGCTTTCTTCGAGCCCGATGCACTGCTGCTGGCCCATATGGCCGCACACCGTCCAAAACCGAAGGCGTCGTCGCTGGACTTAATTAACCGCTTCCTGACCAACAAGCCGCGCATCAAGTCGCCCGCCGGTGTGCCACTGCCCGCCGATGAGCAAACCGATTTATCAGTGCGCAGCACCAGCGTAGCTCCCGCGCTGGCCTCCGAAAGTCTGGCCAAAATCATGGTGCGCCAGGGCAAGAAGGATAAAGCTATTGAAATATATGAGCGCCTAATGGAGCGTCAGCCCGAAAAAAAGGCGTATTTTGCCGAGCAAATTCAACAACTGCAACAACTTTCCGAGTAGATGTACTACGCTCTTATTGCCCTGATTCTTTTCATTTGCCTGCTGCTGGCGTTAGTAGTATTGGCCCAGAACCCCAAAGGCGGTGGAATTTCCAGCCAATTTGGCGCTGGCGGTGCTGCTCAGCTCATGGGCGTGAAGCGCACCGGCGACTTGCTGGAAAAGCTCACCTGGGGCTTCGCTATTGCTCTCATGGTACTTAGCTTGGGCACGCACATCGTTGGCGGTGCCTCTGAAAACGGTCCGATTCGGAGCGTTAACCAGCAGAAAGCCCTTGAAACCCGTATTCCAGCTACACCTGCTCCGGGTGCTACGCTTCCGGGTGCTCCGGCAGCCCCAGGCGCTGGCGCTCCAGCAGCTACTCCTCAGGCGGTTCCTGGCACCGCTCCGGCTACCCAGCCTGCACCGGCTCCGGCCCAGTAAGTAACACGTTCTCTTTGGCATACAAGCCGGTAGTTCCTTTTGCAGGAGCTACCGGCTTTTTGCTGTAGCGGCATCCAAGGCAAGGCAGGCATTAGGTACGTAGAATGCCCAAATTTTCATCTGCATTAACTTAACTAGTCCTACCTATTGGGCGTAATAGCGGCGCGGGCTACCGACCAAGGAAATGCATATTCTGACATTCCTGACAGGGTTACGGTGCAAATCTGACGTTTAGCTGGCGGTTAGGCGTCCATTCTGTCAGGTTTCTGCTAGCTGGCACAAGAAGTGTAGCACCGCATGCACCGTCTTACCACAAGTAAACCTTTCAACCAAAACGTACAATATGTCGCTTAGCATCAAACCGCTGGCTGACCGCGTTATCATCGCGCCGGCCGCTGCCGAGGAGAAAACCAAATCGGGTATTATCATCCCCGACACGGCCAAGGAAAAACCCCAGCGTGGCGAAGTAGTTGCCGTAGGCGAAGGGAAAGTTGCCGATAACGGCACTACCATCAAGCCGCAGGTAAAAGCCGGCGACCAAGTGCTGTATGGCAAATATGCCGGCACTGAAATCACCGTAGATGGCCAGGACTACCTCATCATGAAGGAGTCAGACATCTTCGCCGTACTGTAAGCTTTTCTCTCCTCTCTGATTTCCACTATCCGAACCCAAGATGGCTAAGAACATCCAATTCGATACCGATGGCCGCGACAAGCTGAAGCGCGGCGTTGATAAACTAGCAAATGCAGTGAAGGTAACCCTGGGTCCGAAAGGCCGCAACGTGGTTATCGATAAGAAATTCGGCGCCCCCACCATCACCAAAGACGGTGTGACGGTAGCTAAAGAAATTGAACTGAGCGACCCGGTTGAAAACATGGGCGCCCAGTTGGTAAAAGAAGTAGCCAGCAAAACCGCCGACCAGGCTGGTGACGGCACTACGACTGCTACCGTGCTGGCCCAGGCTATTTACGCTGCCGGCTCGAAGAACGTAGCTGCTGGTGCTAACCCCATGGACCTGAAGCGTGGTATCGACAAGGCGGTGAAAGCCGTTGTGGAGAACCTGAAGCAGCAGTCTAAGAAGATTGAAAACTCTTCAGAAATTGCGCAGGTAGGCGCTATTTCGGCCAACAACGACATGGAAATCGGCAAAATGATTGCTGATGCCATGGACAAGGTTGGCAAAGAAGGTGTTATCACGGTAGAAGAAGCTCGCGGCACCGAAACCGAAGTAAAAACGGTGGAAGGCATGCAGTTCGATCGTGGCTACCTCTCTCCTTACTTCGTGACCAACCCGGAGAAAATGGAGGCGGAGTTCGACAACCCCTATATCCTGATCTACGACAAGAAGGTGAGCACCATGAAGGAGCTGCTGCCCGTACTGGAGCAGGTAGTTCAGACTGGTAAGCCCCTGGTTATCATCTCGGAAGATGTGGACGGCGAAGCTCTTGCTACTTTGGTAGTGAACAAGCTGCGTGGCTCGCTGAAAATTGCGGCCGTGAAGGCTCCTGGCTTCGGCGACCGTCGGAAGGCGATGCTGGAAGACATTGCCGTGCTGACGGGTGGTACCGTAATTTCAGAAGAGCGTGGCTACAAGCTCGACAGCGCTACGCTGGAGTACTTGGGTCAGGCCGAGAAAGTTATCATCGACAAAGACAACACGACCATCGTAAACGGCCGTGGTGAGAAAGACACGATTTCGGGCCGTATCAACGAAATCAAGTCGCAAATCGGCACCACTACTTCCGACTACGACAAGGAGAAACTGCAGGAGCGTCTGGCCAAGCTGTCGGGCGGTGTAGCTATCCTCTACATCGGTGCTTCTACGGAGGTAGAGATGAAAGAGAAGAAGGACCGCGTTGACGATGCTCTGCACGCTACTCGCGCTGCCGTTGAGGAAGGTGTGGTACCAGGTGGTGGCGTTGCGCTGGTGCGTGCGCTGGAGTCGTTGGAAGCTGTTGATACCCTGAACGGCGACGAGCGCACGGGTGTAAACATCATCCGCACGGCTATCGAAGCTCCGCTGCGTACCATCGTGGCCAACGCTGGTGGTGAAGGCTCAGTAGTGGTACAGAAAGTGCGCGAAGGCAAAGGAGACTTTGGCTACAACGCCCGCGAAGACCGCTACGAAAACCTGATGGCTGCTGGTATTCTTGACCCAACCAAAGTAACGCGTCTGGCCCTGGAGAATGCCGCTTCTATTGCTGGCCTGCTCCTGACCACCGAGTGCGTGATTTCGGATGAGCCGGAAGACGATAAAGGTGCTGCTGGTGCCGGTGGTGGCATGGGCGGTATGGGCGGCGGCATGGGTGGCATGATGTAATCAGCCACTTGGCCAGCGTAGCTGACCTAGTAAAAATCCCCGCCGGACATTGCTCCGGTGGGGATTTTTTTGTGTTAGGGTTTGGTGTGCAAGGAGACCTAGTCTTTTCTTAGTTTACAGAATATTCCACCGCCACTTTAGCTTAGAATACGCCGCTCTACCTATGGCGCTGCTAACTGGTACTAGCCTCGTGTATATATAACAAAACGCCCCGCCGAACATATATTCGGCGGGGCGTTTTACGTGTAATGACAGACGAAATTAGCCGCGTCCGTGCATCATGTGGAAGAGCTTCTTGGCAATGGCAATCAGAATCAGGCCGGCCAGAATCACGAAGCCGGCAATCAGGCCGAATACCTTCAGAGCACCCAGTTCTTCCACGTAAGCGGCAATGTAGCCACCGGCGATTTGCGCCACGAAGGGGGCTAGGAACCACACGCCCATCAACATGGAGGTAAGCGCGGCCGGCGACAGACGCGACACCATGGAAAGGCCCACCGGCGACAGGCACAGCTCGCCAATGGTATGAAAGAAATAGGTAGCAATCAGCCACCAGATGCTGGCTTTAATGGTTTGATCGGCTACGTCGCCGCCACGCTCCATTACGGCGCCCACCATGAACAGGAAGCCTACGCCCAGCAACACCATGCCTAATCCCATTTTCACGGGAATGCTCAGGTCTTTGCCACGGCGGCCCAGATACACCCACAGGGCTGCTACTGGTGCGCCCAGCAATACAATGAAGCCGGCGTTTACGGACTGGAACCATGAAGTTGGAATCAGGAAGCCGCCAACCTCACGGTCGATAAACTTATCAGTATACAGCGTGAGGGAAGAACCGGCCTGCTCGAAACCAGCCCAGAAGAACACCACAAACAGCGTGATAATGAAGATTACGGCCATACGGTCGGTTTCTTCTTTGGTTAGCGGCGCTTTCGTTACCGTTTTGTCTTCGTTACGGCCCTCGGGGTACATGCCTACGTCGCCGAGGTAGCGCTTGCCGAGCAGGTTAAAGGCCAATTGGCCCAGCAACATGCCCACACCAGCGGCCAGGAAGCCGTAGCGGAAACCGTAACTAGCCACCTGCTCCACGCCGTTTACTACCGTTTTGGCGGCAAACAGGTCTTCGGCAAAGTAGCCGCACACCAGCGGGGCCAGGAAGGCGCCCGTGTTGATACCCATGTAGAAAATGGTAAAAGCGGCATCCCGACGTGGGTCGCCTTGCTCGTACAGTTTTCCTACAATGGTCGAGATATTAGGCTTAAAGAAACCGTTGCCCAGGATCAGCATCGACAGGCCAATGACCGTAGGCCAAGGCAGCCCAAAGAAAAACGCCTCTTTTGACAGGGCAGGCTGCATGAACAGGAAAAACTGTCCCAGCGCCATGGTCAGGCCGCCCATAAGGATAGCCCGCCGCTGCCCGATATACTTGTCTGCAATCCAGCCCCCGATAATAGGGGTCAGGTACACGAAGCCGGTGAAGTAACCATAGATAAGGGAAGCGCTGGCAGCATCAATGCCCAAGCCACCTTCTATAGCTGTCTTCGAGAGGTAGAGCATGAGCAGGCCCCGCATACCGTAGTAGCTGAACCGTTCCCACATTTCCGTGAAGAACAAAAGATAGAGCCCCGGAGGATGCCCCTGCTGGGTACTAGGCTGCTCCTGAATAGCGGAGGTGGTTTGCATGAAAGGTGAATGAAAAGAAGTGATTGGGAAACACCCGCGGCTGCAACCGCATGGCAGGTTGGTAAAGCTACAAAAGTTTCCTAACCCTGTTGTGCTAACAAGCGTTAGGCGAAGTACCCGGCTTAGCTGATATGCGCCCCTAGCGAATTTTCGCTATTTTTTCACCCAAACGGTGCTCCCATCAGGTTTTTGTCTATTTTTGTTTCTGAATTCCCCCATTTCCCACCCAACCCCAACCCACGTTTTCGGCCCTTTTTTATGATGGACTCTGCCGCCAACGCCCGCCTCGCCCCTCTGGGTATTTCCCACGCTGCCCAGGTACACCTCAACCTCACCCCAGCCGAGCTGGTGGAAGAAGCTTTGCGCCGAGGCGAAGGCACTCTCACCGACACCGGCGCGCTTATGGCCGATACCGGTGCTTTCACCGGCCGCTCGCCCAAAGACCGCTTTGTGGTGAAAGACGCCAACACTGAAGACAGTGTATGGTGGGGCGACATTAACATTCCCTTCGACGCCGACAAGTTCGACCAGCTACACCTGAAAATGGTGAAGTACCTGGAAGACAAGGAGCTGTACGTGCGCGATGCCTACGCTGGGGCCAACCCCGACTATGAGCTGAAGCTGCGTGTTGTGAACGAGCTAGCTTGGCACAACCTGTTCTGCTACAACATGTTCCTGCGTCCCAGCGAGGGAACCGACACCAGCTGGACGCCTGATTTCAGCATCATCTGCGCCCCCGGTTTTGAAGCCGACCCAGCCGTAGATGGTACCCGCCAGAAAAATTTCGCTATTCTGAACTTCACCAAGAAGATGATTCTGATTGGTGGCACCGGCTACGCAGGTGAGATGAAGAAGGGCATTTTTGGCGTGCTCAACTACCTCCTGCCCCACGAGCGGGAAACGCTGCCCATGCACTGCTCTGCCAACGTGGGCAAAGACGGTGACACGGCTATCTTCTTCGGCCTCTCGGGCACGGGCAAGACTACCCTCTCCGCCGATCCAAACCGCGGCCTGATTGGAGATGATGAGCACGGCTGGACACCTAATGCTGGTATTTTCAACTTTGAAGGTGGCTGCTACGCCAAGGTAATCGACCTGTCGGCGGAGAAAGAGCCGGAAATCTGGAATGCCATCAAGTTTGGCTCTATCGTGGAGAACACGCGCTTTGTGCCCGGCACCCACACGGTAGATTACGCTAACAAGTCGGTAACGGAAAACACCCGCACGGCTTATCCAATCAACTTCATTCCGAACGCCATTGAGCCCTCCGTGGCCGATGCGCCCAAGAATATCTTCTTCCTGACGGCCGATGCTTTTGGCGTATTGCCTCCCATCAGCAAGCTGGATAAGTGCCACGCCATGTACCACTTCATGTCGGGCTACACGGCGAAGGTAGCCGGCACTGAAATGGGCGTAACCGAGCCTCAAACTACTTTCTCGGCGTGCTTCGGCGCCGTGTTCCTGCCCCTGCACCCCACCAAGTACGCGGAAATGCTAGGTAAGAAAATGGACGAAAACGAGGTGAACGTGTGGCTGGTGAACACCGGCTGGACGGGCGGCTCGTACGGCGTAGGCTCGCGCATGAAGCTAAGCTACACCCGCGCCATGATTACGGCCGCCCTCAACGGCGAGCTGAACGACGTGGAGTTCCACAAACACCCCGTCTTCGGTGTAGAAATCCCGACTTCCGTTCCTGGCGTGCCGAGCGAAATTCTGGATCCGCGCGACACGTGGGCCAGCAAAGAGGAGTACGACCACACGGCTGCCGATCTGGCGCAGAAGTTTGTGGCCAACTTTAAGAAATACGCCGATTACGCCAATGAAGAAATTCTGGCGGGCGCCCCCAAAGCAGAAGTAGCCGCCAGCGTTTAGCTGCTTTAGCTACCTAGTAAGATCCCTGCTGGTTTCGGTCAGCAGGGATTTTTGCTTTTTATCACAACTCTTGTATCTCATGCCCCAGCCCGCACAACAGGTGTTGCAGCCTGGGGTACACTGCTACATCGGCGGTTATCTCTTCGCCAGTTTCGGTTTGCATAATGCTGCACTGAAAACAGATATTCAGCACGCCTACCAGCTCATCTTGGGCACTGTAAAAGGCTAGCGCATCTCGAAAAACAGGCGCGCACATCCAGGAGTCGCGGTCTCTGTAAGGGGTCAGGAAGATTCGTTCCAGCCCAGTGACAGCCTCAGAATCGCGGCGCAACGTAGCTACCGGACTGGCCGTGATATTATAGCTGTTGTTTTCGTCTGTCAGCCGGGGGCCTACACCGTTTTGGCGCTCAATTTCTTTAAGCCGGGAGCGCAGGGCAGCTAGCTGAAATGAATCAGCCGATACAAGCAACCTTCGATTGACTTGCTTCTCTTTGGCCAAAACAGCCAGCAGCTGGTCCCATTTAGGCCCACGGTGTAGCGAATAGGTGATGATGTAGTCAAACGAAAGCCCAGACCAATACTCGCTTGTTGCTTTCACCGAAATCATCTGAGAGCCGTCTGGTTAGGGTGCTCAAGTAAACTTTTACGGTAGGATACCTGAAGCACTAGCCCCAGCCTTTCGCGAAACGCAGTAATTTTACCCAAAATAGTTTACCCTTCTTCTTCCATTTGTATGCGTAAGCGTCTTCTTCCGCTGTTTCTTCTGCTGCTCTCCCCGCTCACACTGTGGGCTTGGGGCGCCGATGGGCACCGCGCGGTTGGCAAAATTGCCGAAAATCACCTGAGCCGGAAAGCCCGGAAGGAAGTACAGCGCCTGCTAGGCACCGAAACCATGACGCTGGTGAGCACCTGGCCCGATGAAATCCGCTACTACCCGGAGTTCAAGGATACGGCCCCCTGGCATTACGTAAATACGCCTTCGGGCCTGAACCACGACCAGTACGTGCAGGCAATCAAGACGCAGACGACGGCCAACGCCTATACGGCTCTGGAAACCAAGCTCAAGGAACTAGCCGACCCAACCAAAACCCGCGAGGAGCGTGTCGCGGCGCTGAAATTCGTCATTCACATCGTGGGGGATGTGCACCAACCCATGCACACGGGCCACGCCGAGGATAAAGGCGGTAATGACATCAAGCTGAAATACCGCGGCAAGGATACCAACCTGCACAGCCTCTGGGACAGCGGCCTGCTCGATTACCAGGGCCTGACATACACTGAAATGGCGACGCAATACGACCAAAAGCTAAAGCGCAGACAGGTGCGGGAGTTGCAGAGCGCGCCGGCAGAACAGTGGCTGTGGGAATCGTACTCGGCCTCCGAGAAGCTTTACCAAGAAACCCCGGCCGGCACCGACGTAGATTACAAGTACTACCCAGCTCACGCTGACCTGATGCGCCAGCGTATTGTGGAAGCTGGAGTGCGGCTAGCCGGCCTGCTGAACCAAGTGCTGGGATAATCAGCCACAGCACTTTATTAGGTCTTGCTACAGCACAAAGCCCCGATACATCTGCGTATCGGGGCTTTGTGCTGTATTCGTCTGTAGTACAACTCTGCACTAGGTCGCCCGAAGGCTACAGAGGTGCGGTTGTGATATGGAATGCGAGGTAGTACTAGCCGTACGGTTTGGCGACTAGAAAGGCCTAGTTATCATGATAAGCGAGGGTGTGGCTGTAGTCTTTATCTGCCGCCGCTGGCGAAGAGACAGATCCGTTACCGTTGCTATTGCCGCCTTTGCTTTTGGTTCCTAGCCAAGTAGCCAGCGCTACCCCAGCACCTACCAATAGCGCGGTTCGGAGGGCGGGGCTACCTAGCGTGGTGGCTTCGGTATAGTAGCTGGTTTCGCGTGTGTGCCCGGGGTAGTTGCCGCGCTCCTCTAAAGACCCCATAGGCCGGTCGAGGGCGTTCTGCGGTAAGGGCCGGGGCGCGTAATCTGCCTTTTCCTGCTTAGAAAACGACTTCTCCATGAATTTATCGAGCAGTCCGGGGGTCCAGTGCTCCATGCCAATCATGGCCTTGCCCCCCCCGCCTACTACCACCGAGCGCTCAGGCGTAACGGCACAATGCAGAATAGCGCGGGCCACAGTTTCGGGCGCGTACGCGGGTGGTGCGTGCTGGGCTTCCCGCTCCATATAGTTTTTGGAGTGAATGGGGTATGGCGTGTCGATGGCGGCGGGCTGGATTAGGGTAACGGAAATGGGCGCGTTGTCCATCTCCAGTTCCATCCGAAGCCCATCAGTAAAGCCTTTCACGGCGTGCTTACTGGCGCTATAAATGGTTTGCAGAATGGCCGTAACATCTGAGAGAATACTGCCCACATTGATAATGGCGCCGCCCTTGGATTTCAGATGTTTAGATGCTTCCAAGGAGCCGTTTACCAAGCCCCAGAAATTTACCTCGAACAGCTGACGCATATCTTCCAGCGGCACCTCTTCCACCTTGCCATAAATGGACACGCCCGCATTGTTAATCCAGGTATCGAAGCCGCCGAACACAGTAGAAGCTTCATGCGCCAGGCGCTGTACATCTTCGGTTTTGCTTACGTCGGCCACCACGTAAGTAGCACGGCCACCGGCCTGGTTGATTTCATCGGTGAGTTGGCGCAGGGCGTCTTCGCTACGAGCGGCCAATATAAGCCGAGCACCAGCTTTGGCTGCCATGCGCGCCGTTACCAGCCCAATACCCGACGAAGCACCCGTGATGACTATGGTTTGATCCTTGAGTTTTTTCAGTTTAACTGCCATACCGGTATCAGATTAAAAGTAAGTGATACCCTACAGTACGCGGATAAAAACCCGGGGGCCAGAACTGGACAATTAAAATTTTGGCCTTTTCAACTCCCTGAATGAACGAAAGTTTGAGCGTATCTACCTGATTTAAAATACCTTATACTCTATTTCAGCGACTTTGCCAACAATTTCCTAATCCATGAAAGAAGCAGGGTTTAAGCTGATTTGCTAGCTAGTAGATTCAATAAAACGCTTGCTTGTACAGGAGCCCAACGCACTTGCGAGCAGGCAAACCTCTTGGTTTCAGCGTAGCTTTGCCGTATGCCGCACACCTTCTTCGCCCCCGACCTTACGCTCCCGACCTACACCTTACCCGAAGACGAAAGCAAGCACGCCGTGCGGGTGCTACGCCTGACAACCGGCGACGCGGTGGTGCTGGTGAATGGGCGCGGCGGTGTGTACCAAGCTGAGGTAGAGACGGCGGACGCAAAGCGCTGCCGGCTGCGGGTTGTGAGCGAAGAACAAGTGCCACGCCGCGCCTACCACGTGCATGTGGCTGTAGCGCCCACCAAAAACCTCGACCGAATGGAGTGGCTGGTAGAGAAAGCCGTGGAAATGGGCGTCGATACAATGACGTTTTTGCGGTGCGCCCGCTCTGAGCGGCGCGAGCTGAAGCTGGAGCGGCTTCAGAAAATTGCCGTCAGTGCCCTGAAGCAGTCGGGGCAGGCGTGGCTGCCGGAGCTCACTGAACTCACCGATTTTACTAGGTTCCTGCCCACCGCAAACCCAGCCACCACGTTTATTGCCCACCTTGAGGATGGCGAGCGGACGCCGCTGGCCCGCGTGGCCGCTGCCGCCGACGGCTGCTGCGTGCTTATTGGCCCCGAAGGTGATTTTACGCCCCAGGAAATTGAAGCGGCCTTTGCCCTGGGCATCCGGCCGGTTACGCTAGGTGCCTCCCGGCTCCGAACCGAAACTGCCGCGCTAGCAGCTGTGCACACGGTGCATATTGCCCGGGAACTGGCATAAGCAATACGGCAACAGGCACCATATAAGGCTGTTGAACTTCAAAAGCAGACCACTTACAAAAACCGGGAGTGTACCGTATGTGAGAGTTGGTTGTTCTTAAAAACTAGTATACAGCGGTTCGCAGCACTACCCGTGCCCACAGCCGGAACCTGCCAGGCAACCGCTTCAGTTATGGCGTAGCTGCTTACCCCATTTTTGCGCATCTTTACTCTATGATGAAGTTTCTGCTTCCGGCCCTGCTCCTGCTCGTGCTGCTTACTGCCGCCGCACCGGTGGCGCCCAGTTTCCGCATTGCCAAGCTGCACTATGGCGGGGGCGGCGACTGGTACGCGAATAAAACGAGCTTGCCCAACCTCATCCGCTTCTGCAACCAGACGCTAAAAACCAACATCAATCCCGAGGAGGCCACCGTGGAGCTGGATTCGCCGGAACTGCTCACGTATCCTTTCATTCACATGACGGGGCACGGCAACGTGTCGTTTACGGATGCGGAGGCGCGTAATCTGCGGCGCTACCTTATTGGCGGCGGCTTTCTGCACATCGATGATAACTACGGCCTTGATAAGTTTATCCGGCCGGAAATGAAGAAGGTATTTCCGGATCTGGAGTTTGTGGAGTTGCCATTCTCGCATCCGGTGTACCACCAGAAATTTCAGTTTCCGCGCGGCCTGCCCAAAGTGCACGAGCATGATGGCAAGCGCCCCCAAGGCTTCGGGCTGCTGTACAAAGGCCGCCTGGTATGCTTCTATAGCTATGAGTGCGACTTAGGCAACGGCTGGGAAGACCTCGGCACCTACCCCGAAGACACACCTGCTACCCACGAAGCAGCGCTGAAGATGGGCGCCAACTTGGTTACCTATGCTTTAACGCAGGACTAAGCCTAGCAAACCACAGTAAAAGCCAAACCCCGCTGCCCCAGTTTAGAGGCAGCGGGGTTTGGCTTGAAAGAGAGCCTAGAAGCGCCGCTGCAGAATTTCGCTGAGCACAAAGGCAGCGCGCACGCTGGCGGGGTTCCGGAGCGAGTCAGCAACGGTAGCGCGCGTAGAGGTTTGCGCAGCCACTTCTGGCCGGCTCCAGTAATCCTCGTTGCGATGCTGCGTGGTTGTTCGGGGAAGCGTAGAGGCTAGGCGCGCTTCTTTTCGGGTGGTCTCCAGCGAGCGGGCGGTAGTGGCTTGCCGCTCCAGGGAGCGGGCATTGCGCTGCTCCATTTCCAGACTACGTGCGGCCGGCGCCCTCTCCTGCGGCATAGGCCGGCCGGCTGGAGTGGTTTCGGGCAGAAAAGTAGGTACTGGCGTTGAGGCGGGCGGCGTGCTTTTGTTTTGATTTTGCATTTGCCGAAGCAACTCCTCAAAGGAGGTGGCCGGCAAGCCCGGCGCTACAGGGCGTGGCTTTCCGGATGGGTCGGGGCGGGAAAAGCGCCGCTCCTGCTGCTCCCGAGCCGTGGTGGCTTTGGCCTTCTGCACCATGCGCCAGACGAATACCGCCAGACCAACTAGAATCCAGACCAGAGTTTGCACCTTTTCCATGAGCAGTAGCAGGTAATGAGGCTTTAAGGTAAGCGGTAATCCGGACTTCGGAAGCCAGGCTACCCTATAGTTACTAGCCTTTGTGTATTACCGAACCCCTTTTTCCGGAAAGCGCCCCTGCTTGGTGCGGTAAAATGCCTTTATTTCCTCCAGATCCTTTTCGTAGTCGCCGGTGGGCCAGAAGGCCGGCCCCACGCCTGCTTCCTTATTCTTGTAGTCGAGGTAACCAAGCAAAATAGGCACTCCGGCACCCATAGCGGCGTGGTAGAAGCCTTTGCGCCACTTGGGCTGGTAGCTGCGCGTGCCTTCCGGCGTGATAAGAATCACGAGCTCGTCGCGCTCATTAAAGAGCTGCACCATGCCATCGACGAGGCTATTGTTTTTGCTACGGTCGACGGCTAGGCCGCCTAGGCTGCGCACCAGCCCCCCTAGCAGTGGAATAGTAGTCCACTCCTTTTTAATGGTTAGCCGAACATCGACATCCATCAGGAAAAAGGCGGCCCGGGCAAACATAAAGTCCCAGTTGCTGGTGTGCGGGGCCGCAATCATCATGCTTTTCTTGATGTTTGGCGGCACTTGCGGACCCAGGTGCCACCCAGTAATCCAGAACCAGAACTTTGAAAACAGATACCAGAAAGTAGAGGTTTTGCGTGCAGCCATGCGGGAAGTAAGTGGTAGCCGGGTACTAGGGGGCTACTGCAGCTCAAAGCTAGAGAAATGTTACGGAAGCGCCGCAGCCCTACTCCTGCTCCAGTAACGCTTCCAGTTCTTTGGCTTTGCTTAAGGTGTAGCGGTATCCTATTTCAAACAGCTCAGGGGCCCTTCGGTACTGCGCCATCCGGTAAGCACCCAGCTCTGGCGGCTCCAGCAATAGGTGGCAGTGCTGTTTGCTAGGGTAGGTATTGGCCCCAACTGCCAGGTTTAGCGTCCGCTCAATAAGGCCCCGCAAGGTGCTAATTCGCGCCTCTTTGTGCGGTGGGTTACAGTGCACACCCACCACTTTCAGGCCGGGCTTGCCTAGTAAGGCCTCTACCGGCAAGTTATTCAGCAAGCCGCCATCCACGAGGTGCCGCCCTTGGTATTCCACGGGCCGGTACAACACGGGCACCGCCGAAGAAGCCAGCAGTGGCGGAATCAACAGCCCCTCCGAAAAGCGTACCGACACGCCTTCCTTGATATCGGTAGCTACTAGGGTAAGCGGTAGGCGCAACTGCTCAAACGTCGCATCGGGGCCCAAGTGCAGTTCGAACAGCTTTCCTACCCCATCAATGCGCAGCAACCCGTAGCTGCTGAGTGCCAGCCGAGTAATCTGACCCAAGCTAACCTCCTGGAACAGACGCAAGATTTCGCGGGGAGGAAAGCCGGCAGCATAAAACGCCGCCACAATGGCCCCTGAGGATACTCCGGCCAGCTCCCCTATGGGCAGGGCCAGCTCATCCAGGGCGGCCAGCACACCCAGGTGCGCAATTCCGCGCGCGCCGCCGCCAGAAAAAGCCAGTCCTAGCATTGGTTAATGGTCATGAGTTTTTCAGGTTTAGCCTTTAACGAGACCTAGGCGCAAGGTTGCCCCACTTGCAAGGAGTATTTGCTGGCGTAGCTCCTACAGGTCTGCTAGCCGAAACGATTCGGCAGCCCTGATGCCGCGCTCAGTGTGTTGCACGGTTATGCACTCAGTCTGGGCATCGTGCTCCAGTACCAGCACCCAATTTTCGTCGGCAGCCCGGCGCAATAGGCGCTCCTTTTCATCCATGGTCACCAAGGGGCGCATGTCGTAGCCCATTACGTAGGGCAGTGGCACGTGCCCAGCGCTTGGTATCAGGTCGGCGGCAAATACCAGCGTGCGGCCCTTGTACTCCAGCACCGGCAGCATCATTTTCTCGGTATGCCCGTCGGCATAGATAATTTCACGCAGGCCGCCCAGTTCCGCCGGCAATGCGGCGCCCGGCTCCAGGAAACGCAGTTGGCCGCTTTCCTGCACGGGCAGGATATTTTCTTTTAGAAAGCTGGCCTTCTCGCGCGGATTGGGTGTAACGGCCCAGTCCCAGTGCGCCTGGTTGCTCCAGTACGTGGCATTCGGGAAGGCTACCTGCAGCTTTTCATCGGAGGTGCGCACTACTGCCCCGCCCACGTGGTCGAAGTGCAGATGCGTTAGAAAAACGTCGGTGATATCGGCGGCGGTGAAACCGCGCTGGCGTAGGGAGTTTTCCAGCGTGTCGTCGCCGTGCAGGTAAAAATGCCCCCGAAACTTGGCGTCCTGCTTATTGCCAATACCCGTGTCCACTAGCATGAGCCGGTTGCCGTCTTCTATCAGCAGGCAGCGCAACGCCCAGGTGCACATGTTATTTTCATCGGCGGGGTTGAGCTTCTGCCACATGCTCTTGGGCACCACGCCAAACATAGCGCCGCCATCAAGCTTAAATAGGCCGGTATCGAGGGTATGAACGGTCATCTTTTCAACAAGCAATTAACAGTGAAAAATGAGCAATAAACGATCTGAAAAGCAAAAGCGCAGTCAGCTGGAAGTACCCGCCTGACTGCGCTTTTTCATACAATTTAGAGAGTGCTTATCCGATTATTCTGCTACCACCCCCATGTTCGAGAACTTATCAATCCGCTGACTGATGCGCTCTTCGTGGGGCAGGGCCTCCAACTCGTCGAGGGTTTTAAGGATGGTCTTTTTCAGAGTCTTGATCATGGTGGCGGCATCAGTATGCGCGCCGCCGAGGGGCTCTTTCACGATGCCGTCTACGAGGCCAGCCTTTAGCATATCAATAGCCGTGAGCTTAAGGGCTTCAGCGGCCTGCTCTTTGTAATCCCAGGAGCGCCACAGAATGCTGCTGCATGATTCCGGCGAAATAACGGAGTACCACGTGTTTTCCAGCATCATCACCCGGTCACCGATGGCAATACCCAACGCACCACCCGAAGCACCTTCGCCGATGATGATGCAGATAACGGGCACCTTCAGCAGGAACATTTCCTTGAGGTTGCGAGCAATAGCCTCGCCCTGCCCCCGCTCCTCGGCCTCTAGGCCCGGAAAGGCGCCGGGCGTGTCAATCAGCGTTACGATGGGGCGGTTAAACTTCTCGGCCAGCTTCATCAGGCGCAGGGCCTTGCGGTAGCCCTCGGGGTTGGGCATGCCAAAGTTGCGAAACTGGCGCTGCTTGGTGTTGCGACCCTTCTGCTGCCCAATAAACATTACGGAGCGGCCATCAAGCTCGGCAAAACCACCTACCATGGCTTTGTCGTCGCCTACGGTGCGGTCGCCGTGCAGTTCAATAAACTTTTCGGTCATGCCCTCAATGTAGTCGAGGGTGTAGGGCCGGTCGGGGTGGCGCGAGAGCTGCACGCGCTGCCAGCGCGTGAGGTTGGCGTAGGTCTCTTTCTTAAGCGCCTGAATTTTCTCTTCGAGGGCCGTTACAGCGGCTGAAACGTCTACCTGGCTATCGAGGGCCAGTTGTTGCATTTCACGGAGCTTGCCTTCGAGAGCGGCAATTGGTTGTTCAAAATCGAGGAGCATCGCCACGGGCAGGGTGCGTGTTGAGGTTGCGAGGGGGAATTGAGAAGAAAGCAAAGGTAAGCGACGAGGTCGAAACCGCGCACTGCCCACTCCTTCCGAATTTTTGAAAAATTTTTCTGCCTGAGCAGCAGCCTGAAACAATTTAAGCTACTTCTTTTTTCATCTTTTTTTAGAGGTAGTGTTGCGCAGTCCAATTCGTCCCTCTACTTTTGCACCACTTCAACGCCACTAGGGCAGCGAAGTAGAACAACCTTGGTTCGGTAGTTCAGTTGGTTAGAATGCCGCCCTGTCACGGCGGAGGTCGCGGGTTCGAGTCCCGTCCGGACCGCAAAGGCCCTTCAGCATCGCGCTGAAGGGCCTTTTGCTTTCCCCCTACCTCGTCTTTTCATCAGTGGCAACGGCAGCCGGCCGTTTTCTGTGCTGCACTGCTGCAAGTTGCTACCTCCACTCCTGCTCTAAACCTCCTCATGGGTCTTACTCGTTGCTGTCGGGACAACCCACACGGGAATACACATCAGTGAAGGTCATGAAGCGGTAGTTTTCCGTCGAACCATACAGAAAGCGCTTCCCTTGAAAAAAAATTACGCACTCTATCCTGTTTAGTAACAGAACAATATCGTTTAAAAAAGCCCGTATGTGCCTGCCAGGGCAATTTTTTGTTTGCACGGTCAGAATCGACCTTCTATATTTGCATCACAATAACGGAAAGCACACGGCTTTCTGGTTAGTGTAAAACGGTTCGGTAGTTCAGTTGGTTAGAATGCCGCCCTGTCACGGCGGAGGTCGCGGGTTCGAGTCCCGTCCGGACCGCAAAGGCCCTTCAGCATCGCGCTGAAGGGCCTTTTGCTTTCCCCCCTACCTCGTCTTTTCATCAGTGGCAACGGCAGCAGAGGGGTTTCGGCCTATTCCGCCCCTAGTAGGTCTTTACAACGCCACCGCCATGCGCCGAGCTAGGTCCTCGATATCGGGGCGCCGGGCTAGTACCTGCAGCCAGTCGGCGGGAATGGCTTCTTCTCCATAGTAGAGTCCGGCCAGGCCGCCGGTCACGGCACCGGTTGTGTCGGTATCATCGCCGAGGTTCACGGCGGCCAGTACAGTTTCAGTATAGGTTTCGTGGCGCAACAGGCACCAGAGCGCCGCTTCCAGGGTGTGCAGCACGTAGCCGCCGCTGCTAATAGCTGATTGGGGCAGATCAGGCAGGCGCCCACTCAGGATGCGCTCAAAGTGCTCGGTTTCGTGGACCGGAATATGTAGTTGCTGCAGCTGCGCGGGCACTTCTGTGCACAAGCGGGCATAGGCTTGCTCAATGGTGCAACCCAGGCGCAGGTGGTGGCAATACTCCAGATACAGGAAGCACGCTACTGCCGAGCGGATATGCCCGTGCGTAACGGCAGAAACCGCCTGAATAAGCTGGAAACGATCTTGCAGCAAGGCATCAGGCTGATAAAAGGCTAAGGGCAGCATGCGCATCAGTGAGCCATTACCATTGCTGTACTCATCCTGGCCGCTAGCCTGCAAAAGCGTGTGGTCAGCTGCCAGTTGAATAAGCGCTTCCTGAGTGGTTACCCCAATGTCGAATACAGTACCATGCGGCGTCCAGAAACCTTCGAGGTACCAGCGGCAGCAGGTTCGCACCAGCTTCGGGAGGCTGAAGCCGCCCGCTATGGTTTCGGCCAGGCAAAACGTAAGCGACGCATCATCTGACCAAGTACCGGCCGGTTGGTTGTGGGTACCATATGCCCGCATATGTACCACCGGATCCTGGCGACGGGCGGCGCGGCTTTTAAATTCGACCGGGACGCCCAAGGCATCGCCCACGGCAAGGCCTAACAGGGCAGCACGCAGCTGCGGTTCAGCTGATAAGATAGAATGCAGCATAGATGAATAGGGAAATGCAAGTGCCGTGCAAACGGTAGCCAAAGCTACCAGATCTAAAAACACACGAAGGCACAAGGGGTAAAAAACTAGTAAAGAAGCCCGTGAAGGCACATTTTTGTTGCCCTGGCAGGAACTTTTTTATTCGGCTGTAGATCCTTCGGCTGACTTTTTTTTCAACCACGTTCTATTCTGGCCGAACATTTGCCTCCGGGTTTGGTACTTTCGCGTTCCATTTGGCGGCTTCACTTTTTATTTATGCCTAGATTTCTTCTAATTCTCTGGCTGATGCTGATGGCATTGGTTGATATTAGCCCGGCGTTGGCCCAGGGCGGACCGGCGGCCCGCGCCAAGATGCGCGGTAAAGTATACGTACACCGCCCTAACTACCGCACGTACAAAGGCGGCGGCAGAAAGGCCCGCAAGAAGCGCACTATCCGCTACCGTCAGAAGTGGTTCCAGTTCTGGCGCAAGAGAAAGAAAAACAACAACACTACCCCCAGAAGACCGTCGCGTAACCAGACGATTGGTGGGGAATAGAAATACCCTTGATAGGTAAAATTCAGCGGCCTCCTTTGCCATTTGGCAAGGGAGGCCGTTTGGTTTGAGCCGGCAGCAGGGCTAGTAGCTCCACAATTTTTCAGCGCAAACGGAGTTTAGACCCCAAACAACCCCTATTGGAGTATGATCCGCATTCTGATCTTGATTTTTGCGCTGTTGATGGTAAGCGGCCCGGAGCCAGCCGAGGCTGGGCGGCCTACGCGGTACGCCCGCGCTAAAATGCGGGGCAAATCGTACACGCACCGCCCATTTTATAAGAAATACAAAGGCCGCAAATCCAGCAAGAAGCGCACTTCCCTGTTCCGCAAAAAAGCTAGCGCCAAGCCAACCTACAAAGTAGGCCGCCACTCAACCCGGTAAGCAAGGGGTAATACGTGTCACGAAAGGATACGCGCAACAGCGTCCCGGCTCCCGGCGGCTTCCGGCAAACTACTACCTAGCAACCTAATACCCGGGCTCACCGCGCCGAAGTAGCAGTAGAATGGCAGGCTGTGCGTCGCTGAATATCTACTGGGCTTGCCAAATGATGTTACCAAAGGAACGACTATGCGGAGCAAGTGGCTTGATGAGCTACCTGCTCCGCATAGTCGTTCTGAAGTTTTCAGACGCTGCCTGCCCGACTTGTGCGATTTCCACTACATCTGGAATAGCTTTGTTACTAGTCTAGGGAAGCGGGTACCAACAGTACAATCGTATTTTGCAGATAGGCAGGCCGGGCATTCTCTGTGTTTCGCTCGGCAAACGCGGCCAGCCGGATGCCCTGTTGTTGTAGGCTGTGGTATTCTTGCTCCGTGGGCCACCCCTCGTACACGTTGCGCTGCGAGTAAAACATGGCATCGATGTTTTCCAGAGGCGGCACATTGAACACTACATAACCCGGCGGCACCAACTGATTCAGCTGGCTGTACACCTGTTTATGCTGCTTCCGGCGCTGCCGCTCCTGCTGCCGCTCCGCAGAAGCGAAGCTATCTACGTGGTTTTTCAGCAGGGTCCAGGGCTGCAGGCAGGCTAGCACAACCAGCACCGAGAAAATACTTGCTGCTATGCGGCGCCCTAGCCCTGGCCGCTGCCGCAACCATTGCAGTCCTGCCACCCAGGCCACAGCCGCCAACACCAGCAGCAACGGAGCCACCACGTAGGTGTAAGAAGGCATTTTGGTAGCCGCCAGCGAAAAGAACCCGAATATGGCCCCGCAGCACACCAGCAGCGCCCGCCGCGGCCGCCCCCGCCAGGTGGGCAGCAACTGCAGAAGTAGTCCGGCGCCTATCAGCAGCACCAGCCAATGATACTGGCTCCATAAGGTATTGGTAAAATAGGTATGCCACGCCCCGCCTTTGTCTTCCAGCGCCTGCGTGAAATGCAGGGCGGCATACTCCTGCTCAAAGGCGCTTTCCAGCGGAAATGTACGGTGCGTGTATAGCTGCCACGGCAGCACCACCAACACCGTCAGGGCAAGGGCCGCCAGCAGCCGGCCATAGGCAGCGGGATGCGTGCGGCGTTCGGTATGCAGCACGATATCCAGCCCCCAGGCGGCGTACACTACCAGGCCGGGCAGCCATTTGCACAGCACGGCTGCGCCCGCAAACAGCCCCGTCAGGCCAATCCAAACCCAGGTGCAGGCGCCCAACTGCCGGCTTTCATAGTAGGCCCAGATGCTGCTTGTGACGTACACCATAAACGCCACGTCGCTGTGGTCGACGCTCTGAAAGCCAATGGTAAGCTCCAACTGATAACAGGCAAACGCCAGCAGTAGCGCCGCATGGTAGCCAACGGCCGCGCTAAACGCCAGCCGGCCAATCCGGTACACGGGCCACACAAGCAAGCTCCCAAGCAAGGCACTGGGAATCCGGAGGGCTATTTCATTTATCCCGAACACCTTCAGCCCCAGGGCCAGCTGCCACAGAAACAAGGGCTGCTTATGGAGCCAGACGTGGTTGCAGCACCAGTTTCGGTAATCGTAGCCCAGTACAGGGTTGGCGCGCAAAACTGGGCGCAAGGGGTCCAGGAGCATGTTTTTGGCCACCAGCGCATGAAACCGCTCGTCCCATTCATGTAAAAACGGATCCAGGCAAACCAGCACCAGCCGCAACGCCAGAGCCGCTCCCATCAGCAAAACTACAGCCGCCCCCGTACGCTTGCGCTGGTAAAAAAAGATGCTTCCTGCCGTAAGCCCCGCGCTTAGTAAGAGCACCAGCAAAAGTGTTAAGGGCATGCCATTGAGGGTAAGGATAAAACGAATAACCCGACAAAAAACGGTGGTTTGAGCTAATGATGAAGCTAGTGCGCCCGGAATTCCCTAGGCCTTCGCCATAGCCAAACCCCATCAACATGGTTATCAACCTATTCGAAGTACACTACTGACTGCATTGGAGTAGCCCACCAGGTAACCTAGCGTGCAAAGTGCGCCGCACCCGCGTTCCTTTTAGCACTTTCACGAATATCTGGCTACTATTGAGAAATCGAATGGTATCTGTCAGGTTCCTAGGTGGGTTACTGCGCTCAAGTCGGGTCCCACTGGCCACCACCTCTTTCCTTCCACTGTGTATGCCTTTTTCTACTTGTTTCTCCTCTGTTTTATCGGTTCCGGTTTGGCTGCTGGGCCTGGCGTTGGCCGGCTGCCAGTCGAAGTCAGATAACACCGCCGACTCTGCGACTACTACCGCCACCACCTCCGATTCAAGTGCAGTTTCCACGGATACGTCTGCCTCTGGTGGCGCTATCAGTGCGGCCAGCATCAGCAAGTATTTGCAGGCGGTTTCTTCGGATGAGATGATGGGCCGCAAGCCCTTTACCATCGGCGAGGAGCGCAGCACAACCTACCTGGCCGATGAATTCAAGCGCCTAGGCCTTCAGCCGGGCCCAAATGGCACCTATTTTCAGCCGGTGCCGCTGGTTGAAATCACGGGCACCCCTTCCGCTACCCTGCAGATTAAGGGCGGCGGGCAGCCGCTGAGTCTGCAATACAAAACTGATTTTGTGGCCTTCACGCAGCGCGAGCAGCCCGAGGTGAACGTGAGCAACTCGCCGCTGGTGTTTGCCGGTTATGGCGTGGTGGCCCCCGAGTACGGCTGGGATGATTACGCCGGCCTCGATGTGAAAGGCAAAACCGTGGTGGTGCTGGTAAATGACCCCGGTAATGCCGGCAACGACACGACTCTGTTCAACGGCAAGGCCATGACCTACTACGGCCGCTGGACCTACAAATACGAGGAAGCTGCCCGCCACGGCGCCGCCGGCCTGCTCATCGTACACGATACCAAACCGGCCGCCTACCCCTGGTCGGTGGTGCTAAGCGGCGCCATCAGCCCGAAGCTGCGCGCCCAAACTCCTAACAAAGGTGCAGACAAATGCGCCCTGGAAGGCTGGCTTACGCTTGATGCCGCCAAAAAGCTATTCTCAGCGGCCGGCCAGAACTACGACCAGCTCTACACCGCTGCCAACACCAAGGGCTTCCGGGCGAAGCCACTAGGTAACCTCACGCTCACGGCCAGCATCCGGAACACAATGCGCCGCCAAACCTCGCGCAACGTGTTGGCCGTGCTGCCCGGTACCACTCGGCCCAACGAATACATCATTTACTCCGCGCACTGGGACCATTTTGGAGTAGGAAAAGCCATTGCCGGCGACTCCATTTATAACGGTGCCGTGGATGATGGCACAGGCTTGGCCGCGCTGCTGAGCATTGCCGAAGCGTTTCAGCAGGCCAAGCAGAAACCAGCCCGTAGCATCGTGTTCCTGGCCGTAACGGGCGAAGAGCAAGGCTTGCTTGGCTCAGCGTACTACGCCCAGCACCCGCCGTTTCCGCTCAACAAAACCGTGGCCGACCTGAATATGGACATGCTCTGGCCCTACGGTCAGATGAAGGACCTCACCGTTATTGGCTACGGCCAGTCGGAGCTGGAGGACTATGCCCGCGCCGCTGCCAAAGAGCAGGGCCGCTACCTACTACCCGACCAGACGCCCGAAACCGGCATGTTCTACCGCTCCGACCACTTCAGCTTTGCCCACGTAGGCGTGCCCTCGCTCTATGCCAGCGGCGGTTTTGAGAGCCGCACCGGCGGCAAAGAAGCCATTGCCAAGCAGCGCCAGAACTACACCACCAACATGTACCACAAGCCCGCCGACCAGTTTGACCCCAGCTGGGACCTAGGCGGCATTGCCCAAGATGCCCAGCTGTATTTCCGGGTAGGCCAGCGCCTGGCCAATGAAACCACCTTCCCCAAATGGCGCGCCGGCTCCGAGTTTAAAGGAGCGCGGGATAAGAGTATGAAACGGTAGCTAATCATTTTAAAAGCTACATTCTATCCCTTTAACCACACATATGATAAGAAGAGAGTTAATTGAGAAGCTGAAAGAATTAGACCTTATTCATCATTGGGGCAAAATCAAATCCGTTACTCGGCCGTCTATACGATTGCATCTATCCGCTAAAGCGGATAGAGATATTCCTGTTGGCAGCTCTAAAATGGGAGGTGCCCCAGACCTACCTATTGGCAGACAATGGCCCACCGAATCAAGTCCGGAGGTGCCACTTGCTTTCGTTGCCCAGATTAGTTTAGCTGATATAACTGCTGCCGACGAGGAGGGGTTACTGCCTCGACAAGGGCTTTTATCCTTCTTTTACTCGGCCGAGCAGGAGGCTTGGGGATACGACAATAAAGACAGCGACAAATTCAAGGTCCTGTTTTTCGAAGGATTACCCTGTGAACTTCACCGCTTACCCTTTCCCAGTACGCTGGAAGCAGAAGCTAAATTTGAAGTTTGCGCCCTCGTTTCACAACTGGAAATTAGCCTGCCCTCCTGGGAAAGTACTCTGCTCGATTTTTTAACGGAGAGCGAACAAGAAAACCTGTATGCGTTGGAAGAAAGCAATATAAATAAATTGCTTGGCCATGCTGATACCATTCAAGGCTCGATGGAATTACAGTGTGAATTAGTGACGAATGGTCTTTACTGTGGTGATTCATCGGTTTATAATTCTACGCAGGCAAAAATATTAGAACCAAATGCCGCTAACTGGATCCTTCTATTGCAGGTTGATAGCAATGAGGACGAATGCCGCATGATGTGGGGCGACGCTGGCCGACTATATTTCTGGATTAAAGAGCAGGATTTAAGAAGCAAGAACTTCGATGCTACTTGGGTAATTCTGCAGTGTTACTAGGTGTGGATATCTTCACAAACAACCCTTTGCCAGCAAGGCGCATCTTGCAGACATGAAGAAATTAGGATTACTCGTGCTACTTATGGCTACCGCTCAGGTGGCCCAGTGTCAAACTACCACTACGCCTCTCCCCGATTCGGTTAAAACGTTTTTGGATAAGAGCTTAACGCTTCTAGAAACTTATTCGCTGGAGCGCAATACCGTGGATTGGCCACAACTACGCCAGACGGTGTATCAAAAAGCGCAGGGGGCACAATCGGTGCGGGAGCTGCTCCCGATTTACCCCTATGTGTTTGAGCAGTTGAAGGACGACCACGGCTGGCTCACCTACAAGGGCAAATCCTACAAGTGGCGCAACCCGGCCCGCAAGGTGTACGCCAACGTCGCCGTGAAGGAAGCCCTGGCGAAAAAGCCGGGCGTGCTGGTTAAGATGCTGCCTGGGAACGTAGGCTACGTACAGCTGCCGGGCATCAATGCCGGGGGCAGCCTGCAAGCTATGCGCGACGCGGCCAAGGTGGTGCAGGACTCCCTCTGTCGCATCAATCCCGATAAAGCCAAAGCCTGGATTATTGACCTGCGCCTGAACGACGGTGGCGCAATGGCTCCTATGCTGGCTGGCCTTGCGCCACTTATCGGCGACGGACACCTAGGCGGTTTCGTGGATAAGGACGGTAAGCCTGATCAGCAGTGGTATCTGCGCGAGGGAAACTTCTACATGGATACCATGCAAGTAACCACCCTGGAAAACCGCTGCCCTGTACGCCGCACTGATAAGCCCATTGCCGTGCTGCTCAGTGGCATGACGGCCAGCTCGGGCGAAATAGTGGCTATTAGCCTGCGCGGCCGGCCTGTTACCCGCTCCTTCGGCGAACCCACTTACGGCGCCACTACGGCCAATGAAA
This sequence comes from Hymenobacter seoulensis, assembly GCF_054780535.1. NCBI lineage: Bacteria > Pseudomonadati > Bacteroidota > Cytophagia > Cytophagales > Hymenobacteraceae > Hymenobacter > Hymenobacter seoulensis. Next base: position 70,164 of record NZ_BAAGWD010000001.1, on the reverse strand, counting down.
GCTACCTAATCAGCGGTACTTCTTACCTCACGATTGCCGGGCTGCAAGACGCCGACCGCAACCAGGTAGCCTACAAAACCCACCTAACCCCCGACGTGCTCATAACCAGCGGCGACAACTTCACTGACCTTACCAAAGATGCCAAGGTAGCGGCGGCGCTGAAGTGGCTGAAGAAGCCGAAGCAAAGCAAGTAGCCACCGCCAGGCCGGGTAGCAGGCAGTCGCCGGCAAGGGCGCTCTGGCCGTTACCGTCCTGTCACCCGGAACTCTACGCGGCGGTTTAGGCGACGGGTGGCTTCTTGGGTATTGCTGGCACTAGGCTCCGTGCCGCCCAACCCAATACCCGTGATGCGGGCAGCACTTATGCCATGGTTGACCAGATACAGCTTCACGGCGTCCACTCGCTTTTCACTCAGTACCACATTCTTATCCGCGGCCCCTACGTTGTCGGTGTGGCCGCGCAGCTCAATGGTCAGGGCCGGGTTCTTGCTCAGCAGATCTACTAGCTTGCGAAGCGCGGGGTAAGAAGAAGGCAGCAGCCTCGATTTACCCTGTTCAAACTGCACATTCTTTAGACGCAGCGTGGTGCCAATAGCCAGTGGCTTCAGCAGAATGTCCTGCACGTACGGGCCCGCCAACGGCATATAGGTGCTGTCGGTGGGCAGATACCCCGGTAGCTCCGCGCGGGCGGCAGTAGCATGGCCCGGCTCCACCAGAAACGAAAATGCCCCTTGAGCCGTGAGCGAGACGGTGGTTTCGGCTCCGGTAGGGCCTAGGCGCAGCTGGGCTTGGGGCAATGGCTGGAAGCTAACCGCATCGAGCACCCGGCCCCGCCAAGTGCTAGCCGCCACCGCTGCGGCGGCCGGGGCGGGCAGTGAGGGTGCCCGAAACACATTGCAGCCCGCCAGATCGGTATAAATACCGCGCCGTACCTGACTTGCCTGCCGGCGCTCCAGATCCACCTGATAAATGGCTTTGGGGCCCGCCAGATACAGACGCTGCTGGCCGGAATCATCGTTCTGCAGTAGCAGGTCGCTGTAGCCGCCGCGTTCCGGCAGCCCACTAATAGGCGTCAGGTTGGGGGCGGGCTGCCGGGTTTTCAGGTTGATGCTCAGCAACGAACCATCGGTGCTGTATACCTGGTATAGTGTGTGGTCGGGGGCAAGGCAAAAGTTGCCGTGCGTGCCGGCACCCGCAAACCCGATGGTGGAATAGAAGGGCGCCTTTCGCAATGGGTCTGATGCCCAGACTAAAGTTACGGTGCTGTCAGTGGGGCTGACTTTCACGAGCTTGTTGGCATCGGAAGTCATGAAATAGAGGTCGCCCTGCTCATCCGTAGCCGCCGAAATCCAGACGTTTTCAGGTCCCTGAGCAGGCAGCTTCCAGGAGGTGTATTGGCCCTGGCGCGTAGCTGGGTTGTAGCGGTACACGTATTCGGGCGCGTTGGTAGGTGCCTTCGTGACGGCATACAGGCAGTTGTCGAAGCCCTTAGCCAGCGCATACGACTGAAAGGGCAGCGCCCGCCGATGAATTTTGGGGGGCCGGGTCAGGTCAGCTGCCGAAAACTCATGGATTGTACGGCAGTCGTCTTCCCACAGCTCATTGTCGTAGCGCAAGGCCGCAATGCCGTACATCTTATCATCGCATGGCTGCGCAACATAGCCGGTGCGTGGCGGGCTGCTGCTTAAGCGAAACGATTTCACCAGTTCCTCGCCGGCAGCCAGGTAGCGTGCGTCCAGGGCAGTGGAAGCCTGGTACTCCACCTGATAAATATAAGTACTACCCCACAGCTGGCGCCCAAGTACCCGAGTTCTTTCAGTAGCAGCGGGGCGGCTAGCGAACGTATACTGGTAGCTTATCTCCTGGCCCAAGCCGGTGGCGTGCTGCTGAAGGCGAAGCACCTGGGCCTGCGGCTGCTGTAGCATATGGCTCCAGACGGAATCCTGCTGACCGGCGCCCGGCCGGCCGACACTACCCTTCTGGGCAGTAGAAAGCGGCCGGACGCTTACCGTTACAGTAGCCTGGTTTTGGGTTGGCCCGGCCGTAAAAACTACTCCCAGCTTGTCCTCGCTCAGGTGTTGGCGCCACGCGGTGTCCGGCAAGGTGAGATGATACTGGGCGGTAAGGTTGGTGTACACGTTGGCCCGCGGCGGCTCCTGCGCATACAATGCAAGCCAGCAAAGCGCCAGAACCAGCGTCAGCAAAACCTTCATCATAGCGGAGCAAGCAAAGAAAACAGCCTTAAATATAGGGAAGCTAGCGTCACGACGCTTGCCAGTAGCGAGGAGCAAGAAAACTGTTTTTTCGTTGGGGGTACCCAAACGCAAGCGGCAAAGTGAAGCGGTTCAGACTTGAATATGACCTAGGATGCCACGGGGAAGGTAGGGGCCGATGAAAAGGCGTGGCATACCCGACTACATAGCTCGAATGGAATACTTTTTGCTACCCCTGCTTTTAATCCCAACCCGGCTCTCCCTGTACCCTGCCTGTGCTTCTCTCCGAAAGCATTTTCGGATTCTGGCTGCTTAGTAGCGTGTATTGTGGAAGTGTATTAAACCCTCCTATTTGTGCGTATATATTTACTAGGTACCTCTCTGCTGCTAAGTGGCATTTTATCGGTTCAAACCAGCGCGGCGCAATCTGTGGAAGCTGTGCGCGAGTTTGATGGCCCCATTCAGGTTGATCCTGATTCGCTTACGCGCAACCTGTTCCGGCAGGCCAAAGTCCGCTCCGTACACACAGTACGCCTCACGGAAGAGGGTGAAGTGCGCGACACGGTTACGTATCAGGAAATCGACCGATTTGGCCGCTATACGAGGGTAGACAGGAAGCTAAGCCCGGAATTGCACCGGCAATGGAGCTACGACGCGCAGGGCCGCTGTACGTCCCTGATTACGTATCCAACCTCTAGCTGGCGCCATACGGTAATTTATACCTACAACCCCGACCTGCACCGGGGAATTCAAGAGGTGATAAAGGCCAATGGTACCCGCACTACCATCAGTGAAGTGAAGCTGGAGCAGCGCGCCGACACGCTCCTGACGGAGTTTATTTCACACGGTATACCGCTCGGCAACAGCACCATCTTGAACCGGGAAAGCCGCGATCTTACTATGCGCTATACCCCCCACCCGGATACCGTACTGGTTCTGAAGTACAACTACAATGGGCTGGGGAAGCTGGAGTGGTCCGGGGCGTTGTACAACTTTAGCCGGCGAGGCCGCCTCCTAGAAGTTGGGAGCCTTGATTTGCGCGATGTTGCCAAAGTCCAGAAGGTAAAGTACGAGGCCGGAAACGTGGCCCCGCTGCTTTCCTACGCTCAGGTTTTGTCGGCGCTCCGGCATAAACAGGGCTTTTACAGTTACCCCCGGCAACGCTGGACCTATGACAGCAACAATAGGGTAGCGACGCAGCAAACCTGGACCCGCATAAATCGGACGGGGCAGTTTGCTACTACGATAGTGAAATACACCTACAACTCAGCCAATCAAATTATTTCTCACGAGCAAAGCACATCCTCTGTGTATAGTCCGGCCAAGAAAACCTACTCAGTATTTTCTTATTTACCCAACGGACTATTGCTACGCGAAACATCTGATGCCCGCAGCGAAAAGCCCGCCTTTTACCGCTACGAGTACCAGTACTATGAGTAAGAGACTACTACCCAGAGTCGTATTACTCATTTGGATTAAACAAGCAACTGACTCATTATCTGTTTTATACAGCAATTATATTATCAGCTGTTAATCCTCACGCACCTAATTAAACAAATGGTTATTTTTAATAAAACACAGAATCAACACATACGCCCATTTGTTTAAACACAAATTTGACTGTTATGCTGAAGCTACTGGTTGACTGTTTAAGCTGGTATAATCATACTTGGCCTACAGCAGCAAGAGCTGCTAGGCAGCCCGGACAGCACAACCTCTAGTTCTGTCGGGGGAAATGCAACACTGGCCGAAACCCCGCCGGAGCGGCCGCCGGATTTCCTATCTTTGCCCCGTCGAAATCCGGCCATACCTGCATCAGGCTTTTACTTTCTATTATGAAGAAATTTTTCCTCCTCTCCTTTCTGCTACTAGGCACGCTGGCTGCTTCGGCCCAATACATGCCAGGCAAGCCCCGCAAGAAATACACGTTCCCTAAAAAGGATGAGGAAAGCCCCTACGTGCTCAACGTGACCAAGAACACCGATGAGGATGCCGAAGTAGACGCCTGCGTTACGCGCGTGGCCTACCGCCCGTATGCCGAGCTGCTGGTAGAAATCAATGAGCTCAAGCGCATGAACAACTGGGCCGACAGCACCTACCAGCGCCGCTTCGACCACCTACCGGCCGGCGGACAACTGACGGTTACCATGTATCGCAGAGGGGCTCAGAATGCCGATCCAGCCTACCTCAGCCTGGTAGCCAAAACCAAGGAGGGCAAAGAAGTACTGAATCTGGCGGAGCTGCCCGCTGGCCAGGGCCGTTTCTGGAACCGCGACCTGTACATGAGCAAGCGCACGATTCCGTTCACGAAGGTAGAGGCGCCCCAGGATGTAACACTGGTAATCAACGACGCCAAGACCAAGCAAAACTTCGAGTACATCATCAAAGCCCAGTAGCCCGAAGGCTTTCCGGCTAAGAGATACCTAGTAGCAACGCCCGCAAGGCCTACCCCAACATGGGTACGTCTGGCGGGCGTTGCTGATAGTAGATACCGGGGCTTAGCTGCGCCGCAATTGGGCCCACTGGGCCGCAATAATAGTTTTCCCATCCTGGAAAGAAGCAGCCGCGAGTTGCCCGGGAGTGAAATACACCGCTTCTATCTTCTCGTGCTCTTCGGCCAGGCCCCCGCCCTCGCCGGATTTGTGCTTTACCTCGGCATAAAACACAGTAATAATTTCAGAGCTGGTGCCCGGCGAAGGGTACATGCGCGCAATTTGCTCCAGGTACTCTACTTCATAGCCCAACTCCTCCTGAATTTCGCGCCGGATTGCTTCTTCCGGTTCCTCGTTGCCATCTATCATTCCGGCGGCAAGCTCCACTAGCTCGGCTTCGGGACCAATGCGGTACTGGCGCGTCAGGATGTACTGCCGGGTTTCGGTGTTCCACACCAGCGCCGCTACCGCAGTTCCGGGCTCAAACCGTTCCCGGTGCAGCGTATCGGCGCCATCCTGCACTTGCAGCTGGCTAAGCTTATAATGACCATTGTAAGCAACTTTACGGTCGGTGATTTTCATACGGCGACTAACTAAAAGACAACATATTTACGAGTAGAGTAAACGGAATTACACGTGAATAGTGTTGTACTAGCTACCGCCGCCTGGCCCATACCCACGCGTTTTCGCTGGCCGAGCACCACGTAAAAGCCTGTAAACAAGGCCTGGTAACCGCTGTTATACTGCTTGCTATCAGCATAAAAGTCGCTCATATTTTCCCATACCAAGTTCAATATCCGGCAGTCGGCGTAAAAAAGCCGACCTTTGCCGTAGCAAGTATTGTTTTGCCATTTCTACTGCCCGTTTGGCAGCTGTTTTTTCTTCTCTTTTGATGTCGTTCGACGAACTAAACCTTATTGAACCCATCCTGCGTGCCTTGCACGAGGAAGGGTACACTACCCCTACCCCCATTCAGCAGCAGGCTATTCCACAGGTGCTGGAAGGCCACGACCTGCTAGGCATCGCCCAGACGGGAACCGGCAAAACGGCCGCTTTCACCGTACCTATCCTTCAGATTTTGCACCAAACGGCCCAGGTAGAGCGTCATGCTCCCGGGCGTATTCGCTGCCTGATTCTTACGCCTACCCGGGAACTGGCTATTCAGATCGGCGAAAGTTTTCAAGCATATGGCCGGCATCTGCCCAAGCTGCGCTCCACGGTTATTTTTGGCGGCGTAGGCCAGCACCCGCAAGTGCAGGCGCTCAAGCGCGGCGTTGAGGTACTTATTGCTACCCCCGGCCGCTTGCTCGACCTCATGGGCCAGGGCTTCGTTGACCTGCGCAACATCGAGGTGTTTGTGCTCGACGAGGCCGACCGTATGCTGGACATGGGCTTTATCCATGACATCAAGCGTATTCTGCCCAAGTTGCCCACCCGGCGCCAGACGCTGTTCTTCTCGGCCACCATGCCCGGCCAGATTCAGGAGCTGGCCAACAGCATCCTGCGCCCTAATCCGGTAAAAGTGGCCGTTACGCCCGTATCAAGTACTGCTGATACCGTAACGCAGGCCGTGTACATGGTCGAGAAAAACGACAAGGCGGCCTTGCTGGAACACGTTCTGACGGACAGCAACATCCGGCGGGTATTGGTATTTACCCGCACCAAGCACGGAGCCGATAAAGTGGTTCGCACGCTGGCCAAAGCCGAAATTCCGGCGGAAGCCATCCACGGTAACAAGTCCCAGAACCACCGGCAGCGGGCACTTAGCAGCTTCAAGGCAGGTAGTACGCGGGTACTAGTAGCTACTGATATTGCGGCGCGCGGTATTGATGTGGAGGAGCTGACTCACGTTATCAACTACGAAATTCCGAACGAGCCGGAAACCTATGTGCACCGTATCGGTCGTACGGGCCGGGCTGGCGCCGATGGCACGGCCCTATCCTTCTGCGACGAAGAAGAGCGCGCTTACTTTCAGGATATCCAGAAGCTGATTCGTCGGCAGGTACCCGTGGTGCAGGCGCATCCCTTCGTAACGAACATGGTGCCGCCAGTACCGCTTTCGGGCGGTCCGGTTATTAAGCGGCCGAAGGGCCCGGCTGGTCGTCCGGCCCGCCCCGGACGCGGCACCCAGCCCGCCGATTCTGGTCGGGCAGCAGGTTCGGGCCGTCCGCAAGGGCAGGCGCCAAGCCGGAACGACCGGGGCGCCGGACAAGGCCAGCGCGGCGGGCATAGCTCCGCAGGCCGGGCTGCCGGGGCTCGTCCGGAAGGCAGTGGCGGCTCAGGAGGCAGCGGCCAACGCCGGCGCTTCCGCGGCGACGGTAGCCGGTAAGTAGGTTGCGCTTTTGCGCGAAAATCGATGCTTCTTTACTTGGTAAGGAAGCATCGATTTTTTTATGACCTAGCCCTTCCGGCAAGCTCCTCTTTGCGCTAAAAACAAAAGGCAGGCCCTGCAACTTATTCACAGGATAAGTCCTTCTTTCTGCGTCACATTTCTCTTGTTTTGTTATGGCTCAACGCACTCTTCCCGTTATTCAGGCACTGCGCGATACGGCACACCGCCTAGCTACCCAAGCTCCTTACCAATGGGGGCATATGGGTAGCTGCAACTGCGGGCACCTGGCCCAAACGGTAACCAAGCTCACTAAAGGCGAAATCCACGCGCGCGCCATGCAGCGCTACGGCGACTGGGAGCGGCAGCTAACCGATTACTGCCCTACCAGCGGCCTGCCCATTGATGAAACCATTGATGAAATGCTCGCACTGGGCTTCACCCGCCAGGACTTGGCTCACCTAGAGCGCCTCTCTGACCCCACCATCCGTATGGCCATCCCCTTTGAGCGCCGCGATGCCCTTCGGCACAACCAGCGCGATGATGTAGTACTATACCTACGTACCTGGGCCGATCTGCTCGAAAATGAATTACTGGCCGGTATTTCCCTGCCTTCGTTGTTGCCATCCGCCACCCTGCAGCCAGTGCTGCGCTAGGGTCAGCCGCAACCCCAACCCTTGCAGAACGCAGAAAGCCCCGCCGGCCATAGCCAGCGGGGCTTTTTTATGGGGCAGAAGCAGCGACTAAGGAGCTAAGCCCCCTTGGTGCACTACCTAATTGCTAGTACTAGTAATTAACGTTGCTACGCTGTGCTTCGCGGTATTGCTCCGTGCGGTGGCTACGCTTATAGGCCGCATCCGCGTTGGGGTCTTTCTCCGCATCGGGAGCTTGCGAGCAGGACGAGAGGAACAGCGAGGCGCAGGCGGCAAACAGGAAAGTCAGACGAAGATTTTTCATGCGCCAAAGGTAAGCACCGACCCGAAAACTCCCAAGCACTTCCTTCGGAATCGAAAACCACCGGCCACTACTTGTTGCATGATAGGCCGGCAGTGTTGTTAACAAATAGCAACTCCTATCAGGAGCACATGGTTTTCGGGGGAGCTAGCAGGAGCATTTACAATTCTATCAACCGATAGATAGCGTGTATTTGTAGGCAGTATTGCTTTGCTAGAGTACACAGCTCCCGCTCAATAGGTACTCTGCAAAGGGTGAGTTCACCGGCCTACCCAACCAGGGCTGCTAACGAATAGTTTAAACCTCACTTTCAGTTTCTCTCACTAAATGTATTAGCGAGGTCATGCATAGTGCATGTATGACTTTTCAGGTCTTTTCAGCAGTCAATACGATTAGCAAGCATAGCATATTAAGGCTACTATAATTGCTTAACCAAAGCACCCCACTACGATATAACTTTACCAAGTAAATAATAACAGCATTACTAAGCACTTTGATGTCAAGAACAAGTTGACTTACGTCATTATAAATTCTTGATAATAAGTTATTTATCTTATACAAAAATTATGTTCTATCAATAGGATTAGCAAATAATAATATGTTGTTTTACCCTATACATAGACAATATATAATAAAGCAAATTTACTACTTAGCACTCTTACTATCTACCTCTATTTAGAGGACTAAAACTGATACTGACAAATTGTATTAATGCGGTAAATAACATAGCATTTTGATAATATAAAACATACACCATCACATGGCTAACTAAGAGCTACTCAGGCCTAAAGTCAGAGAAGGTACCGTCCTGATAAAAGATTACTATACGGCGAATACGCTTCTCCGGATTGGCCAACCCGAGGGCAAAGTCCGATGGCTGTGAGGGTTGGGCCGCCACAACGGCAGCTCTGGCGGGGGGCACCACTGCAGCAATAGGCTGAGTCGCCATGGGAGCCTCCACTACCTTTTCAGGCGCGGCCACGGAGGTAATTTCTGCGACAACCGGAGCCATCACCTCCAGCGGAGTTGTAGCAGTTGCTCTCGGAGCTTCTACAGCCTCTACTGGTGGTGCAGATGACGCAAGGGGTTTAGCGCTGCTTACAGGCTTCTCAGGGCCCGGATTAGCGTCATCAGAGGGAACCTGTGCTTGCATGGGGCCAGTACCCAGCAGTAGCCACGACAACGATAGGCCTGGGAAGGCACTTACTATCTTCTGCACTACCTCTAAGCTCGGCTTATTGCGCCCGCTTAGAATATGGCTGACAATAGGCCTAGAAACCCCTATGGCATCAGCAAACTGAGTAGGGCTTAGCTTTTGGGTGCTTATAATCTGCTTTATTCGATCAAGCATAGTGGCAGTAGCAGTGATTTACAAATGTACTGGCTTTCCAGCACCTCAATCGCATACTCTACTTAGTTTACTTTTATTAACAAACGACTTTTCAGACTAATTCTACGGTTGACAATTGTATACAACAGCCATTGATTTACAATTGTATTACTTATGTAAACCATGCTTCATCTGTCGGCTCGAAAGGACGTGATATTGCTGAAGTATGGTTCGTCATTCTTTACCCGAGGCAAATAGCTCCTCTGTTACTCAAACGACACCCATCTAAGTTTTTCCAGAGGTCTACTAGGGTAGCTTAGCAACAAAACCTTACCAACTCGAAATCGGCCGCCTTCCCACCCTAGCCTCTCTTTGGTTACGCCTGATACTTGAGCTTCAGGCTAGGGCCGTGTTTTTACTGAACTCACTTGAGCGCTCGGTACTACTAGGGTGGCTGGAAGCACTAACCGTAAGCAGATCGAAGCATAGCATCTCGTGAAACGAGCAAAGCCGCCGGCCTACCTTTGCAGGTAGCCGACGGCTTAGTATTGGAAGGCAGGTGGGCGTGGTTAGACGCTAGTTGAAATACTCTTTAGCCAGAGCTTTGTCGTGGCCGTAGATGTCGTCACGGAAGTGCAACTTGCCATTTTCATCGGCCCAGGTAGTGAAGTACACCAGATAAACTGGCAGCTTTTCTGGCAGCGTAATGTACTTTTCGCGCCCCCCCGCAATGGTGTCCATGATGGTAGCTCTGTCCCAACCGGGCTTGTTGCGAAGCAGGTATTCCGCCAGCTTGATGGGCTCAGCTACCCGAACGCATCCGTGGCTAAAGCCCCGCTTGGTCTGGCTGAATAGCTCGTCGTGGGGGGTGTCGTGCAGGTAAATATCGTTGGAATTAGGGAAGATAAACTTCACATCTCCCAGGTCATTCTTAGGCCCCGGACGCTTTCGTAGCGTGTACTTCCACGTCTTCTCAGTCAGATTACTCCAGTCAATGGAGGTAGGATCAACGGGGGTGGCCTTGGCTCCCCACCCTTTTACTACCTCCATGTTGAGGCGCTCCAGGGTACCATAGGCATCGGCGGCCAGCTTCGGACGCAGCTCTTTATCGATGATGCTGTAGGGCACATTCCAGTACGGAGCCAGCACTACAAACTCCATTTTGTCGCTGAAAATAGGCGTTGCGTTCAACGTCTTGCCAACGATTACGCGCATCGTAAACGCCTCCTTGTTATCTTCTACTACGTGCAGCGTATAGTCCGGAATATTCACGAGCAGATAGTTCGGCTCGAACTTTTTCGGGATCCAGCGCCAGCGCTCCATGTTCAGAATGATCTGGTCAATGCGCTCCGACACCGGAATGTTCAGCAGTCGTACCGTTTCGCCGGCCACAATCCCGTCGGGCTTCAGGCCGTTTTGCGTCTGGAATTCTTTTACCGCCGCCACCAATTCCGGATCGTAGGTTGGAGCTGGGGCCGTACTTGCAGCGGGCTGCGTACCGCCCCCCGTATTGGATACGGCTACGGCCGGAGTTGCAGTCGATTCAGCAGCGGCCGCGGGGCCTCCTAGCAGGCGTGCCCGCAAGGCCGTAACGGCCGGTGAGGCAGCGCCCGGCTTCAGGCGCGTACCTGCCGGAACAGTAGCCCAGCCGCCGTTCCGCTGAATTTCGCGGTAATCAGCCAGGGCCTTTTTCAGGCGGTCGTACTCAGGGTGCAGCGGTTCGAAATCATAGTAGCCATAGATGCTTTCCCGCTCTTTCAGGATCGTCATCAGGGCCTTATGCAGCTTCACTTTGTTGCGTTTCACCTGCCAATCAATTGACTTGACAGCGCGTGGATCTACGGTGCCCCGATAGAAGTCGGAAGCATAGTTGAAGTAGGTACCCGATAGCGCTACGTCAATCTCCTTTTCCAGCGCATTGCGCTTGGTAGAGTCAGATTTAGCAGCCTCAAAATCAGCAAAGAGCTTATCGAAGTCCTTGGTTTTGTATTCTTTAGGGTCGAGTCCTTCGTCAGCGGCTTTGTTGATAACGCTGAGCAGCGTCTTGGCCTGGGGCACTATTTCGTGGTTCCGAAACCAGCCCAACCGGAAGCCACGTTCTTTGTAGAACTTCTTGGCCCAATCAATCTGGTCTTTAAACTTAGGATCAGCACTCATATACTTAACAATGTACACACTGTCGAGCGTGGGCTGAGCGCCACCAGCCTTGGTTAAGGCATCAGGTAAAGCGTCTTTGATCTGAGCTTTCTGATCCTGGCTGCACGACGCGGTAGACGTGAGCAGCAGCAGACCGAAAAGCCAGCAGCAAAGTGAGTAAAAAAAAGTAGGGCGAGCAGTTTGGATCATGTGCAAAGCGGAGAGAAAAACGAGAAGAAGCCAAATTCCGAGCCAATAGCGGCCGGGTTTAAGATCTGGGCGTTTTACTGAATTCGGAACCTATGAGTTGCCGCCTTCAGCTTTCTCTTACAGCCGATGCAAGTTAGCAGATTTACGATGATGCACCCCTATTAAGGCCGCATCAGATGTCTTGGTAACAAGACGACTGCTGAAACTTAGCTTGCCGCTTCCCAACCACTAGGGCCGAGTTGGAGTTAAATGCCGAGTGTTCCGGTATCTGGCTTTCACCTCCCGACAGAGCTAGTAGTACCAGCGGCACCTTTGTATCATTGGCCGGCTTGCGGCCAGTCTTTGCTTTACGATTTGCTTATGTCTCATCCTGCCTTGGCCTCCCCACTGGCTGTCACGCCCGACCCGCATAGCTACGCCCGGCCCGCCGAGGTCAGCGTGCACCACTTGGCGCTGGCCCTTACCGTTGACTTCGATGCTAAAACTTTGGCCGGCCATGCCACCTGGCTTCTCACCAATCATGCGGCGGCCGCCGAGCTGGTACTTGATGCCCGGGGGCTGGCAATAGAAGCCGTGCTGCTGGGTGGCCCTGACGGGGAGCCCACGGAGTTTACTCTTGGCCCCGAGGAGGCAGTACTAGGTCAGCCATTGCGCATAACCCTGCGTCCCAACACGAGCTCGGTCACGATCCGCTACCACACGACCCCGGGCGCGGCGGCGCTCCAATGGCTACAGCCTGAACAAACAGCCGGCCGGCAGCAGCCGTTTCTCTTCACCCAGTCGCAGGCTATTCTGGCGCGCACCTGGCTGCCGTGTCAGGACTCGCCTGGGGTTCGGTTTACCTATGAGGCTAGTGTGCGCGTGCCCGCGCATCTACTGGCCCTGATGAGCGCCGAAAACCCACAGACGCGCAACAGCAGCGGCAAGTATACCTTCCGCATGCACCAGCCCATTCCGGCGTACCTGATGGCCCTAGCCGTAGGCGATGTCGAGTACCAGGCGCTGAGCCCACGCACCGGCGTGTATGCTGAGCCCGCTACGCTGCCCGGTGCCGCCGAAGAGTTTGCTGACCTGGAAAAGATGGTAGCTGCCGCCGAGGATTTGTACGGCCCCTACCGCTGGGAACAGTATGATTTGCTGGTGCTGCCTCCCTCCTTTCCGTTTGGCGGTATGGAAAACCCACGTTTAACATTTGTTACACCCACAATTCTGGCCGGCGACCGAAGCCTTACCAGCCTGATTGCGCATGAGTTGGCGCATTCCTGGAGCGGTAACCTAGTTACGAACGCCACCTGGAACGACTTCTGGCTAAACGAGGGCTTCACGGTGTACTTCGAGCGCCGCATTATGGAAAAGCTATACGGCCGCCCCTACGCCGACATGCTGCAGGTGCTGGGCCATACGGCACTGTTGCATACCATCGAAGAGCTTGGCGCTACTAGCCCCGACACTCACCTGCACCTCAACCTGGCCGGCCGCGACCCCGACGAGGGCCTGAATGAAATTGCCTACGAGAAAGGCGACTACCTCCTACTCACTCTTGAGCACCTAGTAGGCCGCGAGGCGCTCGACACGTTTATTAAGGAGTACTTTGCTCGCCATAGTTTCCGCAGCATGGACACCGCTTCGTTTGTGCAGTACCTACGGCAGGAGCTTCTGGCGCAGCACCCGGGTCTAGAAGAACAGCTTCAGCTTGACGCCTGGATTAACGGCCCCGGCATTCCGGCGGTAGCCCCACCAGTTAGCGCCAGCCGCTTCGAGGCAGTAGACGAAGCGCTCCGGCTGTGGCAGGCGGGCACTCCGGCTGCGGCCCTCCTTACCTCCTCGTGGTCTAGCCATGAGTGGGTTCATTTCTTGCACGGCTTGCCTGCAAGTCTTCCCGCTGAAAAACAGGGCGAGCTAGATGCAGCCTTTCAGCTGACGAACTCCGGCAACTCAGAAATACTAGCGGCCTGGTTTCCGCATACTATTCGGGCGGGCTACTCCGCGGCTGATGCGGCGCTGGAGCAGTTCCTTACCCGGGTTGGCCGGCGCAAATTTCTGGCACCTCTCTATAAAGCCCTGCTTGCAGTTCCGGGAGGGACAGCACGAGCCCGCCGCATATATGCTACGGCCCGCCCAAACTACCATGCCGTTGCGACTGTTACCTTTGATGCGCTGCTAGGTGCCCCTTTGCCGTAAGCAGGTTGTGGCAGTAGCTTACCATAGCGCTGCTCCCAACTTTTTCGCAGACCGGGGCAGGGACCTGTTCCCCTGGCCTGCGCGTGGCCCGAACCTTGCTTGTGAGGCCCGGGTCTTTCCCTATTGTATTGCTTTAGCTGATCTTTCGAATTGAAAAACTCCAAACCGCTCGGTAAGCTCATTGCCATCGGAGGTAACGAAGACAAGGGCACCTACCCTAACCCCCGTACCAAAAAGAAATACTACCTCAACTTTTTCGAGCTGGGCATCCTGAAGCGGGTGGTGCTCGAATCAGGCAAGGAAGATCCGCGCATCGAGGTGATTACTACTGCCTCCATGATTCCGGCCGAGGTAGCGCGCATCTATATTTCCTCGTTCACGATGCTTAACTGCAACAACGTGAGCATCATGGATATTCGCACGCCCGAAGACGCCCGCCAGCCGGAGTATGTCGAGCGCCTGCGCCTGGCCGATGTGGTCATGATTTCAGGCGGCAACCAGTCGAGGCTGGTCGAAATGTTTGGGGGCACGGAGTTCCTGCGGGTACTGCAGGAGCGCTACTACAACCAGCCCAACTTCATCATTGCCGGCACCTCGGCCGGGGCCATGGCTATGTCGAAAACCATGATTATGGGCGGCAGCGTGCCCGATGCTCTTATGAAGGGAGCCGTGAAGATGGGTCACGGCCTGGGCTTCATCGATAATGTGGTCATCGACTCGCACTTTGTGAAGCGCGGCCGTTTTGGGCGCCTCATCGAAGCCGTAGCCCTGCACCCCAAGCTCATCGGGATTGGCCTCGGCGAAGATACGGGCGTGCTTATCACGGAAGGCAACCATTTGGAAACCATCGGCTCCAATCTAGTTATCATCATGGACGGGCACCAGCTGGAGCACAACAATGCTGCCGCCGCCAAAAAAGGCGAAGCCATTTCCATTGAAAGCATGCTGCTGCACGTGCTAGTGAAAGGCAACGTGTACGATATCAGCCAGCGCGCCTTTTACCCCGACCTCAAGCTCCGCGAGCAAGCCGCCGAGTCAGTACGCCTTACGGCCGGCCAAGATGCCAACACGCCCGCAGAGGCAAGCTAGCCGGTTACTACCCCCTACTATAAATCAAAGCCGACTCCTTATTCAAGGAGTCGGCTTTGTTGTTATTGGTTCTGGCTTGGGTGCTAGGTTTACTAGCCTTCTAAAACAGGTAAACCGGCTCCATTACCCAAGAAGAGCTTCTTAGCAGCATAGCAGCTCATCTACAGTAAGTTAGCGGCTTTAGGCAACCTAGTGACATATGTGCAGCTACTCCTTGTATATATGGTGCTTAAAAAGCAGCCCACGCTACTCCTTGTAAATAGCCACAAACGGAGCGGCATCGGTGGCCGACTGGCTGGCCCGATACATGCCTTCGGAGTTGAAGGGTAGCGCGATGTTGCCGGCCGCATCAATTGCCACCAGACCGCCCTCTCCCCCTAGTGGCGCGAGCTTCTCGTGCACCACGATGCGGCAGGCTTCGGCCAGACTTAAGCCCCGGTATTCCATTAGGCAGCTGATATCATGCGCTACCACGGCCCGCATGAAAAACTCACCGTGCCCGGTGCAGCTAATGGCACAGGTGCGGTTGTCGGCAAACGTACCCGCCCCGATAATGGGTGAGTCGCCGATGCGGGAATACTGTTTGTTGGTCATGCCGCCGGTGCTGGTGGCGGCTGCCAGGTTGCCGTGCTGGTCGCGCGCTACGGCTCCTACGGTTCCCATTTTCTTTTTGGGGTCCTCGTTCGGAAATACCCCGGGCTCTTCAAGCGGTGCGGCCGCAGGCTCGGCGGTGCTGTGGTCGAGGCGCATACGGCCTTCGGCCAGGGCTTCCTGTAGCTGGTCGTATCGTTGCTGGGTGAAAAAGTACTCGGCGGGTTGGGTGGGCAGGCCATGCAGCTGGGCCAGCTTATCGGCGCCGGGGTAAGCCAGCAGCACGTGTTCGGTTTTCTCCATCACCAGGCGAGCGGCCCGAATCGGGTTTTGCACGCTCCGGACTCCGGCTACGGCTCCGGCGGCGCGGCTGCGGCCATCCATTATGGCGGCGTCCATTTCATGATGGCCTTCGTGGGTGAACACGGCTCCGCGGCCGGCGTTAAACAACGGGCAGTCTTCGAGGCTGCGCACGGTTAGCTCTACGGCATCAAGCGCTGAGCCTCCCTGGCGCAGTACGGCGTACCCCACAGCTAATGCCTCAGCTAGGGCCAGCCGATAGGCAAGCTCTTTTTCCGGCGTCATGAACTTGGGAGATATAGTGCCGGCACCACCGTGCAAGGCTAAAGCGAAAGGAGCAGTCATAGAGCGAAAAAATATCGGGTAGGCGCAAAACGCAAGACAAAGGTAGGCAAGCATCTGGCCCGGGCGCAGCGGAACTGACCCGAACGAACCGCGTTTTTTTTCGTAGGTTTGGTTTACTGTTTTCAACTCCCCAAACATATTCATCCTTATGGCTTACGAAGCTACCGGCCGCCTGCACGAGATTTTCGACGAACAGCAGGTGAGCGAGAAATTCCGCAAGCGCGAGTTCGTGCTGGAGGTCGTAGACGGCCAATACCCCGAGCATATCAAGTTCCAGTTGGTACAAGATAAAACGGCCCTCATTGATCCGTATAAAGTAGGCGACGAGGTAAAAATCTCCTTTAACCTGCGGGGCCGTGGGTTCAACAAGAACGGCCAGATGCTGTACTTCACGAACCTGGAGGCTTGGCGCATTGAGGCAGGTAGCGGTGCTGCCGCTGCTCCTCAGGGTGGTGGCTACCAGCAGCCTGCTGCTGCTCCGCGCGCTGCTGCTCCTGCCCAAAACCAAAACCCGAACCTGCGTGCCTCGGCGGCTCCTATTGCCTCCGACGACGACAACGACCTGCCCTTCTAATCCGGCCTCCGGACTAGGTCTTCCTGTATGCAAAGCCGCTTCCGGATTCCGGGAGCGGCTTTTTGTTGGCGGCTGGCAGGAAGTTTGCTGCCCTTGCCCGCCGATTAGAGCACTATATTGGTGCCTTTGCAATTTTTCCGCACCACCAGCCCTTATTTTTCGTAGGGCTTTCCAGCGCCTTTCCTTGTACGCTCAGGCATGCGCCGGTACCTTTCGTTTTTCGCGTTTGCCCCTCTTTCCTTATGAAATCTGCTGCTCTTCCGCTTACCGGCAAAACGGCCCTCGTCACCGGCGCGACCAGCGGTATTGGCTTAGTCACGGCCCGGGAGCTCGCCCGGCAGGGAGCCCGCGTGATTATGGTGGGCCGCGACACGGACAAGGCGGCCCGGGCGCTAGCGTCCATTCAGCTAGCCGTTGGCACCGATGCCCCAGTGCACGTGAAATGCTACGACCTTTCTTTGATTCAGAATGTGCGCACGCTGGCCGAGGAACTGGAGCACGAGCTAAGTCAGCTGGATATTCTGGTGAACAATGCCGGAATTATGCCGGGTCGGCTGATGCTCACCGAAGAGGGCCATGAGCTGAGCTGGGCCACCAACCACTTGGCGCCGTATGCCCTCACCAACTTGCTGCTGCCGTTGCTGGATGCCGCTGGCCAGGCCCGGGTAGTCACGGTATCATCGGTGGCGCATTGGGTGGGCGAGATTGAGCCCGACCGCGAAGTGCGCAACTCCCCTGATAAATACAGCTGGCTGACGGCCTACGCAGACTCCAAACTGGCCAATATTTTATTTACCAATGAGCTAGCCCATCGACTGGACCTAACGGGAATTACGGCCAACTGCCTGCACCCCGGCATGGTGGACACCGGCCTGATGCGCCCCGACACGTCGCCTGTGATGAAGGCCTTGTGGTGGACGGCAAAACCGCTGATGAGATCACCGGAACGTGGGGCCCAAACCACCTTGTATCTGGCCACTTCCCCGGAGGTAGCTAGTGTTAGTGGGCGCTACTTCGCTAACGCCAAACCAGCCCGCACCTCAGAGCGGGCGCAAAGCCGGGCTGAAGCTAGCCGGCTCTGGAAGATTTCCGCCGACGAAACCGGCATTGAGTAGCGAGCCTCGCTGGATACTTTTTGGGGTGGAGCACGTTTAGTACTAGGTAGCAAGCAGCAGTGAACCTGCCTGAACCGGATGGCATATGACTGACTTATTAGAACTGATCCGACAGGGTGAGGGCGAGCGGCTCGAATTCAAGAAGCGCACTACTCATCCTACCCGTATTGCCCGCACGCTGGCCTCCTTGGCTAATACGCGGGGTGGCCGCGTGCTGGTGGGCGTTGATGATGATGGCCGCGTGGTGGGCGTGCGCGATGCCGAAGAAGAAATTTACCAACTCCGTGAAGCGGCCCAGCATTACATTGATCCGCCGCTGGAGTTGCGCTTCAAGGAAGTAGAAGAGGATGACCGGGTGGTACTGATTGTGACAGTGCCGGAAAGCCCACTGAAGCCACACCGCGCCCAGGTAGCCGACGGCGACTGGCGCTCTTATGTGCGTGTGCGCGACGAAAGTGTGCAAACCAGCCAACTCACCGAGAAAGTGCTGGAGCGCTCCGACCCTAGTCCGCAATTCGAGCGCATCCCCCTGAACCGCGAGGAGTTGGCGGTGCTGGACTACCTAGGGAAAAATCCGCGCATTACGCTGGCGCAGTATATGAAGCTGCTCAACATTGGGGAACGGCGGGCCTACCGCACACTCATTAAGCTCACGCTGCACGGCTATATCAAGCACCACAATAAGCAGAAGGAAGTGTATTATACGCTCTGATTGGGCTCCAGCAAGTCCCAGAGATTACCATATAAATCGGCAAAAACCAGCACCTCACCGTAAGGCTCTACCACTGGCGGCCGCACTATAGTAACGCCTTGTGCCAGTAAGCGCGCATAGTCGCGGGCCAAATTATCGGTGTACAGAAACAAGGCTACCCGGCCGCCCGTCTGGTTACCGATGCAGCGGACTTGCTCTGGTGTAGCGGCCAGGGCCAGTAGCAGCTCGGCGCCGGCTTGGCCGCAGGGCGCCACCCGCACCCACCGTTTTTGCGGGCTCAGCAGGGTGTCCTCCACTAGCCGAAAGCCCAGCTTATGGGTGTAAAAAGCAATGGCCTCGTCGTAGTCGGCTACCAGCAAGGTAACAAGGGCAATTCGCTGATTCACGGGCACTAGCACAATAACCTACTACG
The DNA here is from genome assembly GCF_054780535.1 of Hymenobacter seoulensis. Taxonomy (NCBI): domain Bacteria; kingdom Pseudomonadati; phylum Bacteroidota; class Cytophagia; order Cytophagales; family Hymenobacteraceae; genus Hymenobacter; species Hymenobacter seoulensis. The sequence goes on along the minus strand of NZ_BAAGWD010000001.1, from coordinate 51,242 downwards.
CAAAACAGCCGGCCTCCGCTGTAGAGCGAGCCGGCTGCTTTTCCAATTTTTCTCGTTAATCAAATTAGTCTTGCTGACGAGATTTTAGCGCTTTCTTTTCTTCTTTTGCGGCCTTTTTCTCCTTAGTGGTTTTGGCAGGCTCTTTCTTTTTTTCCTTGCGGGGTTCTTGTGCTTTAGCCATGATGGTGCTGATTGGAAGGGAAGATAGTACCCATAACGAAACCGCGCTGGGAGGTGTTGTCTGCAAGTACGCTAATTGGCCAGCAAGGGCAAATACCGTTCGCGCAGCAAATTGATATGATGCGCCTCGTGGCCGGGCAAAATGTAGGCCATGCCCCGTACGCTCACGGGTTGTCCGCTGGCTGTGCCTAGGCGCTCGTAGTCTTCCGGCCGAAACGATTGGAACAGGCTGAGAGTGGCGGCACGCACCGTATCGTACTCACGCAGAATATCTTCCAGGGCACGGGCATCGGCTCCGGAAGCGGGCACGTAGTCGTCCTGCTCAAAACCGGGCAACGGAGTGGTGTCGCCGCGGGCAATGCGCAGGGCCCGGTACGCAAAAATGCGTTCTGTATCCATCATGTGCACCAAATTCTCCTTAATGCTCCACTTGCCGGGTGCATAGCGGAATAAAGCCTGCTCATCAGACAAGCCAGCCAGCAAATGGCGAAGCTCAGTTGGTTGGTGGCGCAAGGCTTCTAGCGGGTCGCCGGTAATCAGGCGCACGTAGGTATGGTAGTACGGAGCGTACTCCGTGGCGGTGGGGGTAGTCAGCAGGAAACTCATAAGTGCGAAGCTACAGGAAACATGCAAGTTTCAACCGTACCCGCGTTTTGCTGGCGCACCACTAGGTGCTCATGAACCTGAAACCTCCGCCGAACGGTTTAGTGCTGAGCTTTTTGCCAGGTGAGCAGGTTAGCAGCAGAACAGTACCTAGGGAGAAAGGGCAACAAGGGCCCAGCTGCAAGCGTAGAGAAGGCACACTCCTACTTCACTCATTTTATATGTCTTCTCTCGTCGAAAAAGGCTTATCCATTTCCAAAAACGCACTGTTCAGCGTATTTCTTAACCGTGCCGGCAAGCTGCTGGGCCGCCCATTTCGGGTAGTGATGGTGCTGAACGAAGTCGCCAACAAGCTGGCCAGCAAAGAAAGCAAAGACAACAAGTTCAAGCAGGTTTTCGACGTCGGGTTTACGCTGGTGCGCTTGGTACGCAACTACGTGAGCGGCAACTACCGCCAGATTGATACGGGCACCATTGTGTCGGCGCTGGGCGTGCTGCTCTATACTCTCTCCCCCGTGGATTTGGTGCCGGACTTTATTCCGGTGGTAGGCTTCCTGGATGATTTGGCCCTGATCAGCTGGTTTATCGAGAAATTCCAGGGCGAGATTCTGCGCTTCCGGGAGTGGGAGCAAACGCATGCCGCCGAGGAAACCAACGATATTCCGGCCGCCACTGCCAAGCCAGTGTACGCCGCCTCCAACACCAACACCGAGAATGCTCCGGCCGTGGCGGAGTTGGGCCACTCCTAACACCTAGTACTTCTGCTCTTTTTTCGCTGATTCGCTTGCGGTTCGCATTGTGCTTCGGCCCTGGCCACTTGGTCGGGGCCGTTTGCTTGCTTAAAGGTTTGCGCGCCGCCGGTCCCTAGTACACACCAGCGCCCGGCCCTCCGCAAGCAGCCTGATGCGTATTTTCGCGTCATGGTAGCACAGCTGCCCACTACTCCGCACTCAACTCTGTAGGTTATGTCTTTACTTTCCCGGCTGGCACTGCTTGCCTTCACGTTCCTTTCTTGCCTGCCCCAGGCTCGTGCCGATGAAGGCATGTGGCTGCCGCTGCTGCTCAAGCAGCTCAACGAGGCCGATATGCAGAAAAAAGGCCTCAAGCTTACGGCCGAGCAGATCTACTCCGTCAACCAGGGCAGCCTCAAGGACGCCGTGGTCCAGTTTGGCGGCGGCTGCACCGGCGAAATTGTCTCGAACGAAGGCCTGCTTCTGACCAACCACCATTGCGGTTACAGCCAGATCCAGAGCCATTCTTCGGTGGAGAAAGACTACCTCACCAATGGCTACTGGGCCATGAGCCGCGACCAGGAACTGCCCAACCAGGGCCTGACGGCCACCTTTATCGTGCGCATGGAAGACGTGACCAGCCAGGTGCTGGCGGGTGTGCCCACTGCCAATATCTTGGAGGCCGAGCGCGAGAAACTAGTGCAAGTGAACAGCCAGCGTGTAGCCCAAGCTGCCGTGCAGGGCACGCATTACCAAGCCTTTGTGCGGCCGATGTTCAATGGCAACGAGTATTATCTGTTCGTGACGGAGGTGTTTCAGGATGTGCGCCTGGTGGGCGCGCCGCCGAGCAGCATCGGCAAATTTGGGGGCGACACCGATAACTGGGCCTGGCCCCGCCACACTGGCGACTTCAGCATCTTCCGCATCTATGCCGGCCCCGACAACAAGCCCGCGCCGTATTCAGCAGCTAACAAGCCCTTTAAGCCCCGTCATTACCTGCCCATTTCCTTGAATGGTGTACAGCCCGGCGACTTCACCATGGTGTTCGGTTTCCCGGGTCGCACCAATGAGTACCTCACCTCGTGGGGTGTAGATGAAACCTACTCGCTCTCGAACCCGGCCAAAGTGAAAGTGCGCGACGCCAAACTCCGGATTCTGGATGCCGATATGAAGGCCTCCGACAAGGTGCGCATTCAGTACGCGGCCAAGTACGCCAGCATTGCCAACTACTGGAAAAAGTGGATTGGCGAAACCCGGGGCCTGAAAAAGCTCGACGCTGTGCGCGTAAAACAGCAACAAGAAGTCCAGTTTCAAAAGTGGGCTGAAAGCGGCGACCAAGCCCGCCGGGCTGCCTACGCCGGCCTGCTCCCGGAGCTGCAGAAAAACTACACCGCCGTGCGCGACTACACCCTGGCCCGCGACTACGTGACCGAAGCCGCCCTGGGCGTGGAGCTGATGCTGTACGCCAATAGCCTGCTGCCCCTGCTGGACATGACCGACAAAAAAGCGCCAGCTACAGAAATAACCGCCGCCGTAGAGAAGCTAAAGAAAGGAGCGGCCGGCTTTTTCCGCAACTACAACGCCCCTACTGATCAGAAAGTGGCCGCTGCGCTACTACCCCTCTACGCTAACGGAACCCCCAAAGCTCTGCTGCCGACCTACGTCGCCAACCTTCAGAAACAATATGGGGCTAGCGGCGGCTGGAGCGCTTACGCGGCGCAACTCTACAGCAAGTCGCGCCTGACCTCGGAAGCCAGTGCTTTGGCCCTGCTAGATGAGGTAGCCAAAGGTAACTCCACCGCGCTCCGCACTGACCCCGCGATGCAGTTGGCCTCGGCCATCGTGAGCACCTACCGCCAGCAGGTATTGCCCACCTATACCGCTGCCACCGATAACATTGCCCTGCTCCAGCGCACCTACATGGCCGGCCTGCGCCAGCAGCAAACCGACCGCAAGTTCTACCCCGATGCAAACCTTACCCTTCGGGTAGCTTACGGCCAAATAGCTGGCTACGAGCCCGCCGACGGCACTAAGTACGACTTCTACACCACGCTCGATGGTATCATGGAGAAGGCCGACCCCACTAACCCCGATTTTGAAGTTCCGGCCAGGCTCACCGAGCTGTACCAAAATAAGGATTTCGGGCCCTACGCCTATAAAGGTTCAGTTCCGGTAGCCTTTATTGCCACCAACCACACCACCGGCGGCAACTCCGGCTCGCCCGTTATCAATGGCAGCGGCGAGCTAATCGGCATCAACTTCGACCGCAACTGGGAAGGCACCATGTCCGACATCATGTTCGACCCTGATCGGGTGCGCAACATCACGCTGGATGTGCGCTACATGCTGTTTGTAGTAGATAAGTATGCCGGCGCTGGCCACTTGGTAAAGGAAATGACCTTAGTAGGCGGCTCGAACGGCGCTGCTACCCCCGCCAATGGCAAAAAGCTGGAGAAGATGAAAGTGAAACGCAAGCCCGCCAAGGTAAAAGCCTAGCTTTTCTGATTCAACACAAGGCTACGCCCGCCGGAATTTCTACCTTCCGGAGGGCGTAGCCTTTTTTACGTGCATTCACCTTATTTCTTTATGAACTATACCTTTCTGGCAGGGGCTGTGCTCGGGCTTCTTACGTTTCAGCGAGCTAGCGCCCAAGCCTCCAAAACCCAAGCACTGGAACAGGAAATTCTCCGTGAGGGCTTGGCTTTATACGAATCGGAGCGCGCCTCCTGGGTAGCCACAGATGTACTGATGGCGCAAAAACCTGATGTGCAACACCTCATCGGTTATTTCTCCTACGCCGATGGAGACTCGGTGCGTACTGTTTTTATGCAACAAGAGGGAAACACCTTCTCGGCTAGGCACAGCTTCAGCTTTAACCGGGCCGCCATTACACCTGCAGCAGTCCGGCAGTTCGCGGCCCGGCCGGCTTCCGAGCGGGAGCAGAAGCTATTTGCGTTACGGTTGCAGGTAATGGAAGAGTTGGAATCGAATAAGGTACTAGGCACGCCGTACCGGTTTCCAGAGAATACCCGGCCCAATGTGGTACTCCTTGACCAAGGCCCCAGTGTGCGGGCCTATGTGTTGACTGGGCCCCAGGAAGGCGGGATTTTGCCCCTTGGAAACGATTTTCTATTCCGCTTTACAGAACGCGGAAAGCTTAGCAAAGTAGAGCGGCTGCACAACAGCTATATAGCGATGCGTTTGCCGGAGGGCTACACCACAATAGAGGCAGGTATGCATAGCCATCTGCCGGCCCATCCTTACATTACCCCTACTGATATCTGCTCTCTACTGCTGTACCGTGAGGCCGTTCCGGCCCCTCAACACTATGTAATGGGGAAGGAGTATGTCTCGCTATTTGACCTTGAAAAGCGGCAGCTAGTGTTTCTGACCAGAAAAGCTTTTGATAAAATCCAGAAAAGCCGAAAGGAAGCCACAACATCGAATGATTGATAGGCTCATCCCGAGCTGTATAGTTTGCCGTTTTCCTTTGTCTCTGCTTTGTATGCGCCTTTCGCTCTTTGTTTCACTGTTATTTTCAGGTCTGACTTGCTTGGCCCAGTCTCCTGCTACTCTGCTCCTGCGGCCGGCGGCTGTGTTCGATGGCGAAACGATGCACGCGGGCTGGGCCGTGCTGGTAGAGAACGACAAAATCAAAGCTGTAGGCCCCGCCGCCCAACTTACGGCCCCGGCCGGCGCCCGCACCCTAGAACTGCCTGGCCTTACGCTGCTGCCCGGCCTGATTGAAGGGCACTCGCATATGCTGCTGCACCCCTACAATGAAACCACCTGGAACGACCAGGTGCTGCTGGAATCGGAGGCGCTACGGGTGGCGCGGGCCACGGCTCACGTCCGCGCCACGCTGCTGGCTGGCTTTACTACCGCCCGCGACCTAGGCAGCGAGGGCGCCGGCTACGCCGATGTGGGCCTGAAGCAAGCCATCGACCGGGGTCTGATTCCGGGGCCGCGCCTGTTGGTGGCCACGCGCGCCCTAGTGGCTACCGGCAGCTATGGTCCTAAGCTCTCGGTGGATGTAGACGTGCCGCAGGGTGCCCAGGAAGCCGATGGTGTAGATGGCATCATCCGGGCCGTGCGGGAGCAAATTGGCAAGGGCGCCGACGTAATTAAAGTGTACGCCGACTACCGCTGGGGCGCTAATGAGCCTAGCCGCACCACGTTTTCGCAGGAAGAGCTGAACCTGATTGTGCAAACCGCCCGCAGTGCCGGCCGCCCCGTGGAGGCCCACGCCAGCACCCCCGAAGGCATGCGCCGCGCTACCCTAGCTGGCGTACAAACCATTGAGCACGGCGACGCAGGCACCCTAGAAGTGTTCCGGTTAATGAAGCAGCGAGGGGTAGCGCTCTGCCCCACCGTAGCCGCCGGCGACGCCGTTTCGCAATACCGCGGGTGGCGCCGGGGCCAGGACCCTGAGCCCGAGCGCTTGGTGCAAAAGCGCCAAAGCATGAAAGCTGCTTTACAAAGTGGCGTGGAGCTGGCCATCGGCGGCGACGTGGGCGTATTCACGCACGGCGACAACCTCCGCGAAGCCGAACTACTGGTGCAGGACTACGGCCTCACCTCTCTGCAAACGCTACGCGGGCTCACCAGCACCAACGCTCGTCTCTTTCAGCTCCCCGACCGCGGCCGCATCCAGCCTGGCCTCTTAGCCGACCTAGTTGCCGTAGCCGGCGACCCTAGCAAAGACATAAAGGTGCTCCGCCAAGTGCGGTTGGTAGTGAAAGGTGGGGTAGTAATAAAGGAGTAACGTGCACCGGGCGGTTTGCAAGATGTACAACCGCCCGGCGTCTGACACTTTACCCAACTTCCAGGCCTAGGCGCCCGGCCGCTCAATACCTAGCTGCTGCAGCTGCTCAGCGTATTTATCGTAAATCACCTGCAGATCCTGGCCGTGCTTGTCGGCATCAACGCCGATGCTGACGTTGCTGGTGTGGAACCGGTGCAGGTGGCTGACGTGGGGGCAGATGACAGGCAAGTGGCCCGCCAGCAGAAAGCGCACGTACAGGTCCAGGTCTTCGGCCATTTCAATTTCTTCGTCGTAGCCGCCTACTTCCTCATACAGCGCGCGGGTGTAGCATACGTTGCCCTGAATGAAGTGCTCGGCCCGAAAAATGGCCCGTAGCATATCAGCAGGCGTTTCAAACTTCCAGGCGTAGTAATCTTCATTCGGCAGGTAGCGCCGCTCCTCATCTACGCGCAAAAAATCGGCTACCAGCCAGGGCTGGCCGGGGTTCTGCTGAATTTGAGCGCCATAATGAAACAAGGCGCGCTGCACCAGAATATCGTCATCGTCGAGGGGCACAATCCAGCCCTCGGTGGGCACATACTTTCTGATAACACGATTACGGGCCGGGCCGGGCAGCAGTTTACTAGCTTGGTTTAGCACCCGAACCGGTACACCTTCCTGGCGGCTGGCTTCCTGCAGCCATTCTTTGGTGCCATCGGTGCAGGCGTTCTCGCAAATGAGGTGGTCGAAGGAGAAATCAAGGGGAGCAGACACGCTGGCGCGTACGCTGGCCACCGCCTCCGGCAGAAACTGCTGCCGGTTGTGGGTTGGGGTAATTACAGAGAAGTGCATGCTCCCTATTCTGGCAGTAGCCGGAAAAAGTTACACCCACGCCGATACTCAACCTTAACGGGCCACCTGGCGTTATTCCGATGTCAGTAGCTAAATCCATGGCCAAGTTTGTCGTATCCATGCGTCTGCCGGATTTTTTCGATGAGGATTTTGTCGCCCTCATCCCGCGCCACCGTGCCTTCATTAACCATTTGATTGAAGACAACATCGTGGAATCCTACGCTATCAGTGCTGACCGCAGCCGCGGCTGGGTAACCATGAACGGGCAGAGTACGGCCGCTATCAAAGCGGTAGTGGAGCAGTTTCCGCTGTACCGGTTTTTGCGGGAGGTAGAAATTGATGAGCTTTTCATCTTCGATAGCACTGCCAGCCGCTTTCCACGTATCAGCCTGAATTAAGTGAAATATCTTTCTTCCTGGTAGATTTAAGCCTACGACAGCACATCTGCCCGCTAGCCTCTACCCACTTCCCACTCCGGCCTGGTTTCTGCATACCGGCCAGTACTCCTTTGTACTGCTACCGCTTACGTTTTCATGATTCGTTATTTTCTGCTTTTTCCCGTAGCGGCCCTGCTTTTAGGTGTTAGCGCCGCTACCCTCCCCGCTGACCCCAAGCCCACCACCGAACAGCTTATTACTAGGCTCACCGCTTCTATTGAAAACCTGAAAACGTTGCGGTGCAATGTGCGGGCCAAGGAGCGCATTGGTGGCGAGTACCAACTGGCCCAAACCAGCATGAAAATGACCTTCAAGCCGTACAAAGTGTACTTACGCAACCAGAAGGGCATTGAGGTGCTGTACGTAACGGGCCAGAACGACGACGATGCGTGGGTGTACCCCAACAGCTTCCCGTACGTAACCGTCAGCCTTGATCCGCTGGGCTCCCTGATGCGCAAAAACCAGCACCACAGCGTGCTTGATGCTGGCTATGGCACCATTGCCGAGCTGCTGCGCGGCTCCAGCAACCGCCTCGACCACAGCTTCGAGAAGACCTTTCGCTACACCAGCGACACCATCGTGCAAGGCCGGCCGGCGCATGTGCTGCGGGCCAACTACCCCCAGTTTCGCTACGTGAGCTACAAGCCCAGCAAGCCCGAAACGGTATCATCTATTGCCGAGCGGTTTGGGTGCGGCGAGTACCGCATTCTGGAAAAAAACAACTTGACTACAGGCGCCACCGTGCCCGCCGGCCGCACCCTTCAAGTACCTAACGCCTATGGACGCAAGGTGGCTATTGTAGTAGATCAGAAGCTGACGCTACCCCTCGTTATCCAGGTCAACGATGATAAAGGCCTGTTCGAGAAGTTCGAGTTCAGCGACATAGTAGCCAATCAGCCCATTCCGTCCCAGGAGTTCACTAAGGATTTCAAAGGATATAAACTATAAGGATTAGGCTTGGCAGGCCCCGCAGCCCTAGCATAGAAACAGAAAAAGCTTGCCACACGGCAAGCTTTTTCTGTTTCTATGCTAGGGCTGCTCCAACCTTAACGGCGCATGGTTTTTTCAATTTGATCCCACATGTCGGAGCTCAGGAGCTCAAGCTTGTTGAATTCGCCGGCTCCGTTCAGCCATTCGCCGCCGTCGAGCGTTACGACCTCGCCATTCATATAGGCAGCAAAATCCGAAACCATATAGGCAGCCAAGTTGGCTAGCTCCTGGTGGTTGCCCACCCGCTTGAGCGGTACCGAGGCGGCTGGGTCGAGTTTGGAGGCTAGTGGCTCGGGAAACAGGCGGCTCCAGGCGCCTTCCGTCGGGAATGGACCGGGGGCAATGGCGTTGGAGCGGATACCGTACTTGGCCCACTCCACGGCCAATGAACGGGTCATGGCCAGCACACCCGCTTTGGCTGCGGCCGACGGCACCACAAAGGCCGAGCCTACGGAAGCGTATGTCGTCACGATGTTGAGGATAGTGCCGGGCTTTTTCTCGGCAATCCAGCGCTTACCGAAGGCGAGGGTGCAATTGTAGGAGCCTTTCAATACAATATCTACAATCACATCGAACGCCTTGTGGCTCAGGCGCTCGGTGGGGCTGATGAAGTTGCCGGCCGCATTGTTGAGCAGCACGTCCACGCCACCAAAGGTGTCGATGGTTTTCTGCAGCATGGTCTCTACCTCATCGTATTTGCGCACATCGCACTGCACGGCCAGCACGTTCTGGTTGCCGGTCTGTTCGCGTAGTTCACTGGCCGTCTGCTCCAGCACATCCAGCTTCCGGGAGCTGATAACAACGTTGGCGCCGAGCTGCAGGAAGTAGGTAGTCATGGCACGACCAAGGCCGGTACCACCACCCGTCACAACGATAGTTTTACCCTGGAGGGCGTTGTCGCGGAGCATGGGCTGGGCGTAAGGATGAGAAGCAGACATAAGATGGCTTGGTGGGAAAGTGGAGGAATAGGGCAAAGGTAGAAACTACTGCCGCGTCTCAAATAAACCAGTTATTCGGGTAACTGTGCCTTTCGCTACAATTCTGTTTCCTTCCACGCAGTAAAAAGATGTGCCCGAGCACACAAATTTCTGGTGCACTCTCAGGCGGGATTCAGGGAAGGGGCAGTATATGAGGGAGTACAGCCACTCCTCTACTGGCACTGCCAGCTTCTGCCAGGAATTGCCAGTTTCGGGGTCATAAAAATCGGGGCAAAGCATAAAACACAGGGTGGCGTTTTCGCCAGAGGCATACCGGAAATCCCAGCGTATGCCGTTGTAGGGAGGCAACTTACAACCACCTTCTTTGAAGGCAGTATCCGAATCCGAGCCTCGAAACGTCGTCGAGGTCAGCATAGAACTAATAAGCCATGGAGTAAGCAGATAGCAACAATCTGGACCGTAATAAATGTACAAGGTTACTAGATTGCAGGGCCGGCAACTTGCTTGAGCAGGATTTTTTGCCACCTTTACCACCCCATGACCGACGCTGTTTCTACTGCTCCTCTTCCTACTATTGCCGTGCTGGGCTGTGGCTGGCTGGGCCTTCCATTGGCGCTGGCCCTAGTAGCGGCTGGCTACAGCGTAAACGGTACCACTACTACGCCGGGCCAATTGCTCACGCTGCGCGACGCCGGCATCCGCCCCTTTCTGCTACGCTTAGCCCCTACTCTTTCCGCTACCGATGCCGACACGCTACAGGCCCTGCTGCACGGAGTGGAAACCCTGGTTCTGAACGTGCCGCCCTCCCGGGGCGCCAGCACCCCTGATGCCTACCCCACGGTGGTTCGGCATGTGGCGGCCGCCGCCAAGCAAGCCGGCGTCCGGCATGTGCTGCTGGTCAGTTCCACCGGTGTGTACCCCGATGAGCCCCGCTTGATGCGGGAGCCCGATGCCCAGGCCAGCCCCGATGCCACGCTACCCTTACTGCAGGCCGAAGCCCAGTTTCAGGGGCCTCAGAATACCATTGTGCGGCTAGCGGGTTTGTTCGGGCCGGGCCGAGCGCCGGGTCGGTTTTTGGCGGGCCGGGCGGGTGTACCCCACGGCGAGGCTCCTGTCAACCTGATCCACTTGCAGGATTGTATCAGCTTGCTGGTTAATATCATAGAGAAAGATCTGTGGGGACATACGCTTAATGCCAGCGCGGCTACGCACCCTACCCGCCGCACATTTTACACGGCCGCTGCTACCCGCCTGGGCCTGGCACCTCCTACGTTTCAGGAAGAAACCAGCGGCGGCAAGCAGATTGATTCTTCTCGGATCCGAGAGCTGACCGGCTATCAGTTCCGGCACGAAGATGTGGTAGCGGCCCTGGAGTACTGCTGATTTCAGGGCGGTTTGCCCGGTAGTACGGCCTAGGGATAGTACCTTTGCAGGGTGAAGGCAGATCAGAAAACAGTGGTGGTAGTGGGCGGTGGCGCAGCAGGTTTCTTTGGGGCCATTGCCTGCGCTGAAGCCAACTCGGAGGTGCGGGTAATCCTGCTTGAAAAAACCTCAAAGCTGCTCAGTAAAGTCCGGATTTCGGGGGGTGGCCGCTGCAACGTAACGCATGCCGCTGAAACCGCAGCCCAACTGGTGCAGCACTACCCCCGCGGCGCCCGTCAACTCAAAGAGTTATTCAAGCAATTTGGCGCCCTCGATACGGTTCGGTGGTTTGAGAAGCGCGGCGTGCAGCTCAAAACGGAGCCCGATGGCCGCATGTTTCCCGTTACTGATTCGTCGGAAACCATTGCCCGGTGCCTGCTGGATGCTGCCCAAAAAGCCGGCGTCAGTATCCTGACCCAGACTACGGCCGAGCACATTGAGGTTCTGCCTGAGGGTGGCTTCCGGCTGACACTTACTGGCGCCCACACGCAATATGTAGTGGCCAACCGGCTGCTGATTGCCACTGGTGGCGCGCCCAAATCGGAGCAGTATGAGTGGCTGCGAAAACTAGGGCATACCGTGCAGGAGCCTGTGCCCAGCCTGTTCACCTTCAATGTACCTAACTCGCCGCTGCGCGAGCTTCCGGGCGTGAGCGTGCCTAGGGCCCGCGTGCGAGTGAGTGGCGAAAAGCTGGAGTATGAAGGCCCGGTGCTGGTTACGCACTGGGGCGTGAGCGGGCCGGCGGTGCTCAAGCTTTCGGCGTGGGGCGCGCGCCGCCTGCATGAGCTGCAATACAAAAGCACGGCCCTTATCAACTGGATTCCAGAGTACACAGAAGATACGTTGCGCCAGTATTTGCTGGAGTTCCGGGAGCAGCACGGCAAGAAGGGCGTGGCCGGCAATCCTTTGTTTGGGCTGCCCCAGCGCTTGTGGCGCACGTTAACGGACCAGGCCGGCATCGGGCCGGAAACGAGGTGGAATGAGCTGCCCGCCAAACTACAGAACCGGCTGATTGAGAGTCTGCTCCGGACGGCCTTGCCCATGCACGGCAAAACCACTTACAAGGATGAGTTTGTGACGTGTGGCGGCATCACGCTAGGTGAGATACAGATGCAAACCCTGGAGAGCCGCCACGTGCCCGGCCTGCACTTTGCCGGCGAAGTGCTCGATATTGATGGTATTACCGGCGGCTTCAACTTCCAGGCCGCTTGGACTACGGGCTACCTCGCCGGCCGAGCCATGGCAGCCAGTTTGGGTTTGAGTAGCTAACCTCCTTACCTTCTGCGAGTCAGAGAGTTCCAAGCCGCAATCTGCACAGTAGTTTTGCTATTTGATTGGTACTTATCGAAACTTGAATTGGGTTTTGGCAGTAAAGAGAGACATTGCTACCTTTTGTCAATCTTAACCTACTCTCCTTATGGATGCCAAAGCAACCCAAGCCGCCCTTAATGAACTTCTAGAAACCCTGAAAGACGGCCAGCGCGGCTACACCGAGGCCCTCACTGATGTGGAGGACGCTGATCTGAAGCAGATTTTCAAGAAATACGCCGCTCAACGTTCCGAATACATTACGGAGCTAGAGGACAAGATGCACAAGCTAAACCTGCATCCTAAAGAAGAGTCGTCTATTACGGGTACGGTACACCGGGCCTTCATCAACCTGAAAGGCCTAGTAACTGGCAAAGACCGCCACAGCATTCTGGCGGAGTGCGAGCGGGGCGAAGACTACGCCAAGAAAGCGTACGAAACCGCCCAGAAAATCGAAGGCCTCCCCGGCGACCTGCACTCTCTCATTACCAAGCAGGCAGCCGGCATCAAGCAAGGCCACGATGAAATCCGCGACCTGCGCGACGCTTCCAAATAAACTACAACGCCTTTGTGAAATGCCAGCCAACGTGGGCCGGCTACTTACTAGGTTGTTTTTAACGTGAAAGGTGCTCCGTTGTTTAAGCTTGGCTTAGCGTAACGGAGCACCTTTTTGCGTTTGCAATTCCCTAGCCTCTAGCTAGGCTTAAACTTAAACCGAAAATCAATTCACGCTCACCTTTTCATGAGCTTGCGTTACTAGGCTGCATCTATACACAAACCGCTCAAGCTCAGCGAACTGCAGTATTTTAGCCACTATCCTGAGTTTGCGTGGCAACTCAGCACACAAGCTGCTTCGGCAGTTTCAGCATACCTAGGTGGTATGCTGCCAAACAAAAAGACCACTCAATTGAGTGGTCTTTTTGTTGACTAGTATGTTCTACTGATGAGCGAGTAGCCAATCAGCTGGAGCTGACTATTCGCCGTCGTTGTCGCGCTTGCCTTTGTAGCCGCCACCGAAGCTTCCGCCACCGCGGTTGCCACCGTAGCTGCTACCGCCTTCCCGACGGTCGCCGCCGAAGGAGCCACCACCACGGTTACCGCCGTAGCTCCCGCCGCCGCGGTTACCACCGTAGGAGCTGCCACCTTCGCGACGCTCGCCACCACCGTAGGAACTGCCGCCACGGTTGCCGCCGTAGCTTCCACCGCCGCGGTTACCACCGTAGGAGCTGCCACCTTCGCGACGCTCGCCACCACCGAAGCCACCTGGACCCCGACGAGGACGCTCGCTGCCGCCGAAGCCGCCGCGCGTATTACCTTCCTGCTGGGCATCACCTTCCTGACGTGGGGTAGCAATGTTGAAGGCAACCGGACGACCCTGGATGCTGCTACGGCCCAACTGAGCAATAACTTCCTCCACAAACTCATTCGGCACTTCCACGAAGCTAAACTTATCGTAGAGGGCAATATCACCTACTTTACCAGCCGTGAGGCTCGTGTTTTCGGCAATCAGGTCCACGATGTCGCGGGGATGCAGACGGTCTTTCTTGCCCATCGTAACAAACAGGCGGGTGAAGCCGGCGCGGGCGGCACCTTGGGTGCGGCTGGCGTCGAGGCTTTCCTGCGCACGCTTGTCTTCCTTCATCGTCATCTTGAGCAGAGCAGCGGCCACGTCCAAAGACGTTACTGCCTCTTCCTGGTCCTGATCGATGAGGCGCTGCACGCGGGCAATGTACTTGTCGAGGTTGCCCTTTACAATTACCTCCTTGATGGAGTTCAGCATCAGCGTGGTTTTCACCTCCGATACATCTTCGAAGGACGGCACGCGCTCCTGCTTGATGGTGGCTTTAGTGAAGCGCATGATGTCGCGCAGCTTGTAAATATCGCGGCCGCTCACGAAGGTGAAGGCTTTGCCCAGTTTACCAGCGCGGCCGGTACGGCCAATGCGGTGTACGTAGTATTCCTCGTCGGCGGGCAGGTCGTAGTTTACTACTACTTCCACGTTGTCCACGTCGATGCCGCGAGCAGCCACGTCAGTAGCCACCAGGATTTCCAGCGTGCCTTTGCGGAATTTATCAAGGGTATTCTGGCGCTGCTGCTGGCCCATGTCGCCGTGCAGACCTTCGGCGAAGTAGCCTTTGGCTTGCAAATCACCTACAATCTCGTCAACCATGCGCTTCGTGTTAGCGAAGACGATGCCCGACTTAATATTGTACATGTCGATAAGGCGCGTCAGAACGTCTTTCTTCTGCGGGCCACGCACCTCGAAGTAGCTCTGCTCAATGTTGGTAACCGTCATTTCCTGATGGTTTACCTTCACAATCTGCGGATCCTTCTGGTAGCGCTTGGTCATCTCCATGATCGGCTTACTCATGGTAGCCGAGAAGAACACCGTCTGGCGCTCTTCAGGCATTTTCTTGAGCACCGTCTCGATGTCGTCGCGGAAGCCCATGTCCAGCATCTCGTCAGCCTCATCGAGGATGATCATTTTGCAGTTGTCCAGCTTCAGGGTACCACGCTCAATGTGGTCCATTACGCGGCCAGGCGTACCAATTACGATTTGAACGCCGCGCTCCAGAGCCCGGAACTGACGGTCGTAAGAAGAGCCACCGTAAATCGGCACTACGGCCAGACCACGCTTATATTTGCCTAGTTTCTGGATTTCACCTGAAACCTGCACCGCCAGCTCGCGGGTAGGGCACAGCACCAAGCACTGCACTTCGCGCGAGTCGGTGTCGATACGCTCAATAGCTGGGATAGAGAATGCGGCAGTTTTGCCGGTGCCCGTCTGGGCTTGGCCGATAACGTCGCGGCCGGCGAGCAGGGCTGGAATGCCGGCGGCCTGAATCGGCGAAGCCTCTTCATACCCAACTTCGGCAATAGCACGCTGCATTTCTTCAGAGAGGGTCAGCTCACTGAACTTCATTTTTTCCTTTTCGTTTTCCATTTTGGTGTTGATGGAGTGGAGACAATAGCTCTGAAAACAGCGGATTCAGCGACGCTCTTCTCCCACTCAACAACAACGACAAGTGACGGAAGCAACGGACGGAAGACAAAGCCGGCCCAACAAGTTTCTTTAAGGCAGCTCTCAAGCTGCGCGGAACGTGGCCGTTCTCAAATGCGGCTGCAAAGGTAGGGAGAAATAATGATATTTGCATAACTCCTGCCATAATCAGGCTAGCCCCCACCGGGTGGTGAAGTGCTTGCCACTTAAACGCCGCGTGCCCAAAACAGGTTGAACCTGATACATGGCCTAGGCAATTCCATCTATATAGGCACCATCAGGGCACAAAAAAAGCAGGCTCGTCAGGAGCCTGCTTTTCTAAGATATCCGAGAAGGATACTGGACTAAGCCAGCTTCACTTTCACGGCGTTGGGGCCTTTTTTGCCCTGAGCGATTTCGAATTCAACCTTGTCTTTGTCGCGAATCTCGTCGATGCACTCGGTTACGTGAACGAACACGTCCTCGCCGGTTTCGTCAACTTTGATAAAGCCGAAACCTTTGGTTTCGTTGAAGAATTTTACAGTTCCTGTCTGCATGGTACTCTGGTGATGATGGATGTTTTTTCGGAAAGCGCACTCAACTCTGCTTTCCCTCCCAAAAGGAAGTACTCAACAGGACGGTGAAACCGCGTTTTCTTAATGTGATTCAAATATACACGGATATTTTAGATGTGGAATAGCTAGCAGTTAAAGTCACGTAAATCCTCTGCGGAAGCTCAACAACGCCATAAATGCATTTAATCCCTGATTGTCAATCAATTGAATAGCTTCAAATAGCATCTTATTTTCTTTTTCTATCACCCTACTTCTTTCGGCTAACCC
This sequence comes from Hymenobacter seoulensis, assembly GCF_054780535.1. Taxonomy (NCBI): domain Bacteria; kingdom Pseudomonadati; phylum Bacteroidota; class Cytophagia; order Cytophagales; family Hymenobacteraceae; genus Hymenobacter; species Hymenobacter seoulensis. Next base: position 35,215 of record NZ_BAAGWD010000001.1, on the reverse strand, counting down.
CATATTTTGTTGTGAGCCCGATACCTTTGCTCTGATGCAAACATCTAGTCAGCCCGCCTTCCGCTTCTCTCGCCTTCTTACGGTTCAGCCTCAGGACATCGATGAGCTCGACCACGCCAACAATATACAGTACGTGCGTTGGGTGCAGGACACGGCCGGAGCGCACTGGAATACAGCCTACCCTGCCGGTGAGCGGGAACGCTACATTTGGGTGGTACGCGAACATAGGGTGAAGTATCACCACCCTGCCTTATTAGGCGAGGAACTGCGTTGCACTACCTGGATTGGAGAAGTACGCGGCGCTCAGTGCCAGCGGTTTGTGCGCATTGAGCGGGCTAGTGATAACAAGCTGCTCTGTGAGGCCGAAACCCAGTGGGTGCTACTGGACCCAACCACCAAACGACCTGTACGCGTGGAACCAGAGGTAATAAATCGGCTGTGGGGATCGGTGGAGTGAATTGCATAGTGCCTCACTACCTTAGTGAACTCCTTTATCTTCCTGCTTAACTAAGATTATTGCTGTCATGCGTCCCCTCTCCGCTCTGCTACTTACTAGCCTTTTGGCCAGCTGCAACTATGCCAAATCAAACCAACAGGTGTTGGTTTCTAATGATTGTGGCATGCAATGGAGCAAAATTGCGGCGGGTGACGCCGTCCCGAAAGGCACGATGAATCCGTGCTACATGAAAGTGGTTATTCCCAACTTTCCAATGCAGGGGGATAGCCGGTTCATTACCAACCTCAAGGATCGGGTCCGGGCCTCGGTACATATCGACTACGACTACTCGATTATTGATCCACTGGCGTTTATCCGGCAGGCAAAGTATTTGGGCAAAGCCAATGCCCACGCCGACAGCAACGATGCACTCAGTCCAGCTGCATTTGAGGGAGCCGAAAACATGGTTATCGACAAGCGGATCCGAGACGTGAGCAAAGCGCTGTTTCTCACAGAAGATATAGTAGAGCTGGACCAGGCCGAAATCGAGAACAGCTTGTTAGTGCAGTCGAATAAGGTGTTGGAGCCGTTAGGGGTGCACCTGAACTTTATTACACTCACCTTCGATCTGGATGAGCAGACTCGGCAGGCCATCGATATTTCTACGGCCATGAAGATTTACGAGAGCCGCAACCTCACGGAAGTAGGCAAACAGGTAATGATCCAACGCGCCGGCGCTACCAAAATTACCGTCGAAAACCAAGCCCCTTCGGCCCCCACCAACAAAGAGGAAGAATAGACTCTAATTCTACTAGATACGGCTATTCACCTCGGGCAAACTTCTTCATTCGCACCCGATTATCCTCCAATGCCCGCCACATTCCGCATTTACTCATCCTCAGCCGGCTCCGGCAAAACCTACCAGCTCACCAAAGAATACCTGAAGCTGGCTCTGGGCACTGATGAGGCGGCGTACTTCAAGCGGATTCTGGCCATTACGTTTACCAATGATGCGGCGGGTGAGATGAAGGAGCGCATTATTGGGGCCTTACGCCGGTTTGCACAACTAGCAGAAGGAGAACAAGATGAGCTGCTCACCGAAATAGCGGAGGAGTTGGCCGCTGAAGGTCCCCTGGCCCACCTCGAAACGCCTGAGGAACGGCAACGGGTACTGCGGGAGCGGGCGGCGCATACCTTTCGGCTGGTGCTCTACCACTACGCCGATTTTGCGGTCAGCACCATCGACTCATTTGTGCAGCGCATTGTTACTGCATTTACCCGCGAGCTAGGGTTGCCCGCAACATTTGAGGTAGAGCTGGACAGCGCCACCGTGCTGCAAAGCGCCGTAGCCCTGCTCCTCGACCGCGTAAACCGTGACCCCAACGCGGCTTTACTTTCGCGCACTATCTCTGATTTCGCCCTCAACAAAGCCGACGAAGGCCGCAGCTGGAACAACCTGCCGGAAGAGCTCGTCGAGTTTGGGCAGTTTCTGCTTAGTGAGCCGGTACACGAAGCGGTGGAGCAGCTCCAGAAGCTGAGTATGCAGGATTATCGCCGCCTGCACGAGGCCCTGCGCCAGCGCAAAGCCGAAATTGAAGATGCCTTCCGGCAGGTGGCGCAGGTTGCCCAGGAAGCCGTGGACACGGCTGGCGTCGCGGATTCCGACTTGTACCAGGGCCGAAGTGGCCTACTAGGCTACCTTACTAGGTGGGAAGAACGCCTGCAAGCCGATAAAGAAGCCAACTCCTACGTGCGCGCCACCGTGGAGCAAGACAAATGGTATAGCAGTAAGGTGAAAACCGCAGCCGACAAAGCGCGGGTAGATGCCGTGAAGCCGGCTCTGCTCTCGGCCTACGAGCTAGTGGAGAAAATGCGCGCTACCCTCCTACCCGACTATCTGCTAGTAACGGGCATGCTACCCTATCTTTTTCAGGTAAGCCTGCTCAGCGAGCTAAGCAAATCAGTAGACCAGTTGAGCCGCGACCGGGGGGTAGTACTGATTGCCGAATTCAACCGCCGCATTGCCCAAATTGTGCTGCGCGAACCCGTGCCGTTTCTGTATGAGCGCATGGGCGAGCGGTATCTGCATTTGCTGATTGATGAGTTTCAAGACACCTCCGTATTGCAATGGAATAACCTGTTGCCGCTGGTAGAAAACGCCGTGGCTGGGGGCAACCTCAGCTTGGCCGTAGGCGACGCCAAGCAGGCCATTTACCGCTGGCGCGGGGGTGAGATGGAGCAGATCCTGCGCCTATACCAGGGCCAGACCGAGCAGCTGTATTTGAAAGCTACCGATGAAGAGCTGCGCAATTTGCTGGCATCCCGTTATCAAACTTTGGATCAGAGCCTGGTAGCGGCCAACTTGAACACTAACTACCGCTCGGCTCCGGCCATCATCCAGTTCAACAACAGCTTCTTCACCCAAATCAGCGCCACGCACGCCTCCTTGCCACTGGTGCAGGGTATCTATGATGCCGACTTTACGCAGCAGGCGCCCGCAACGGCCTTGGGCACGCCGGGCCACATAGAGCTGCTGTTCACGGAGGATGACGCGCCCGCCTGCCGCTACGATGCAGCCATTGGCACGTACACGCCCGAGCACCTGCCGGGCTACACCACCGGCCAGACGCTGGACTACAACGAAAGCACCCTGTACCTCACGCTGCAGCTGGTGGAAAAAGCCGTGGCCGATGGGTTTCGGCTGCAGGATGTAGCCGTGCTCTGCCGGCGCCGCGACCAGAGCCGCCGGGTAGCTAAGTTCCTGAAAGAGCGTGGCTACGATATTATTTCCGCCGACTCACTTTCCCTGGAGTTTGCTGAGGTGGTCAACCTGCTGGTGGCCCTATTTCGGGTGCTAAACCAGCCCGCCGATACCCTGGCCCGGGCCGAGGCTTTGCTGCTCGTAGACAGGGTAGTACGCGGCCAAGACCCTACCCCGGAGCGCGCCCGCCGCTGGTCAGAGCTGGCCAACAACGAATCAGTACAGCCTTTTTTTGACGAGCTACGCACCCTAGGCTATGATGTGCAAGAGCGGGAAACCGGCAACCTGGGGTTGTATGAGCTGACAGAGCGCCTTATCGGGCTGTTTGGGCTGCTGCACAGGGTAGCGGAGCAGGAATACCTGTTCCGGTTTCTGGACCTGACCTTGGAGTACAGCCTGCGGTTTGGCAACAACCTCAACAACTTCCTGGCCTACTGGGACCAGCGCAAAAGCAGCCTCAGCATCAACGCACCCGCCGGCCGCGACGCCATCACCATCACCACAGTGCACAAAGCCAAAGGCTTGGCCTATGGAGTAGTGATTGTACCGTTTGCCGACTGGTCGTTGAGGCCGTACATGGGCACGCTGCTGTGGGGACGCCTAGCTAATACCGCCGATAAACCCCTTGCCGACATGCCTGCGGTGGCTGTGCTGCCCCAAACCCAGGCGCTACTGCGCACGCCGCTGGCCACGCAATACACTGAGGAAACCGAAAAGACTTTCTTGGAAGGCCTGAACATGCTGTACGTGGCTTTCACCAGGCCGCGTCACCGCCTGTACGCCATCAGCCGCAAGCCCAAACCCACCAAGGCCGGCAAGGATAGTGAAACAACAGAAGTGATGGAGCCGGCCAAAACCGTGGCCGAGTTGCTGCACCGCTACCTTGTCAGTACCGTGCTCTGGGACGATGAGCAGATGGCCTACGTGCTGTCTGATGCGCACGGCTTCGTGCCCACACCCAAAAACCAGGAGCCACAACCTAATACGTCCCTACCCCTCTACAACCTCGTAAGCACTCCGTGGGAAGAACGCCTGCGCCTAAAGCGCCACGCCAACACCGTCTTCGATTTCGATGACCAACAGGCCCAACGCGAGTGGAACCGCAAGCTGCATTACGCCCTGCGCCGGGTAAAGCGCGCTGCGGAGATTGACCGGGTAGCGGCCCAGTTAGTAGCAGAAGGCCTAGTGAGCACGCGCGAGCGGCCGGAGCTGCTACGCCGCCTGCATGAGGTAACGGAGCATCCCCAAATGAGCCATTATTTCAGCGCACAGGTAGAGGCCGAGGCCGAGCGAGAAATTCTGGTGGGCGGCACGCGCAAGCAGGACTACAAGCCCGATCGTATCGTCTTCGAAACGACCAGTGGAGCAGGCCGCCGCGTTACGCTCATTGACTTTAAAGTGCCGCCGCCCGAGCCGCGCCACCGACAGCCCCTACAGCGCTACGCCCAGCTATTTCGGCAGCTAGGCTACGAGGAAGTATACTGCGTACTTTACTACTTTGACACGCAAGAAGTGTTTGTGTTTTAGGTTGCGGCGTAGGCATGCAACACGCTGCCAGCGCTAATCAGTTATACAAAGCGAAGCGGAAGGTTTCCTGGCCCGTAGGCTAACGGAAAGGCTACCTTTGCAACTCGTACCTTTTATCTGCCTTCTTCTATGGCTGCTCCACGCAAAGCCGCGCTTGGCTTCATTTTCCTGACGCTGTTGCTGGATGTCATCGGTATTGGAATTATTGTGCCCGTAATTCCGGCACTGATCCGCCACCTCACCGGTGGCACTATCAGCGACGCGGCTCGCGTGGGCGGTTGGCTGGTGTTTGCCTTTGCCGTAATGCAGTTCTTGTTTTCGCCGGTAATGGGCAACCTCTCTGACCGGTTTGGGCGGCGGCCCGTGCTGCTCCTTTCCTTGCTGGGGTTTGGGCTTGATTACATCCTAGTAGCCTTTGCTCCCAACATCGGGTGGCTGTTTGCCGGACGCCTGATTGCAGGCGTTATGGGGGCCAGCTTCACCACCGCCTCCGCCTACATTGCCGATATATCAGCCCCGGAGGAGCGGGCCCAGAATTTTGGGATGATTGGTGCTGCCTTCGGTCTGGGGTTTATTATCGGCCCTGCCCTAGGCGGCGTACTAGGCAAATTTGGCCATCAGGTGCCGTTTTTAGCTGCCGCCGCCATCACGCTCCTGAATGTGGTGTATGGCTATTTTGTGCTGCCTGAGTCGTTGCCTGTGGAGAAGCGCCGCCCCTTTGACTGGAAGCGCGCTAGCCCCCTCGGCTCCCTGAAGATGCTGCGGCGCTACCCCGTTATCACGGGACTAGTGGCCTCTATGCTACTTATTTACGTAGCCGCCCATGCTACGCAATCCACGTGGTCGTACTATGTAATTGAGAAGTTTAAGTGGGACGAAGCTTGGATTGGCTACTCGCTGGGGGCATTGGGCTTACTGGTAGCCCTAGTACAGGGCATCCTGATTCGACGCATCAATCCGCTGCTGGGCCCGAAACGGTCGGTATTTTTGGGCATGACGCTGTATGCCGTTGGCTTCTTGCTCTTTGCCTTCGCTTCCAAAGGCTGGATGATGTTTGTTTTCTTGGTGCCCTATTGCCTGGGCGGTATTGCCGGACCGGCGCTGCAAGGCATCATTTCCGGCCAAGTGCCGCCCACCGAGCAGGGCGAACTACAGGGTGCCCTCACTAGCCTGATGAGCGTAACCTCCATCATCGGCCCGCCCCTGATGACCAACCTATTTTCGTACTATACTAGCCCCGGCGCGCCCATTTACTTCCCCGGCGCGCCATTCATTCTGGGGGCAGTTCTTATTCTGGTGAGTTTACTGCTACTGGTCCGCTCCTTGTCTTCCTACGTAGTGCCCACAACCCAACCCGACGCAACGGAACCTCTTGTGAATGCCGGTCATTAGCTTACCTCAGCTTTCTAGAAGCCATAAAAAAGGCCTGCGCTACGGTAGCACGGGCCTTTTTTATGGAGGAAAGCTTAACGCTTGCCCAGCAACTTCCGAGCGCCTTTCAGGGCTTCCGGTACGGCGAGGGCTAGGGAAGCGAACGAGGCCACAGTGGCGACTTGGCAGTAGAAACACAGAGCCTTATTCTCCTGCCACTCTTCCTGACCCAGCTTCACGGTAGTCAGCGAATCGAACAGGGTTTTGAGGCCCATAGCCACGGGCAACATAGGCTGGGTAGTGGCTCGGTGCAAGCCGCCGGCTCCGGCCAGAGTGGCCGTAAGGCCATAAGTCACAATCATGGGCAGCGCGTCGGGCGTATCCATACGCTTGTAGGCGTAGTCCGAGGCATCTACTTTATCGGAGTCAAACGGACCCACGGGCGGATCGGGGAGGTGCTTGATGATACCGGTTTGGTAGAGGCTCACGATTTGGCCCGCCACCACCCCTAGCAGGGAGAGGCCAATAATCCAGCGGCGGCGTTTGAGGTCGGCGCTTTTGCCATGACGTAGTTCAAGGCTGAGTTGGGTAGGATCCATCAGAAAAGAATAGCAGGTGGTTAGTGCTACCGGGTTACGTGTTTCTGAGGGGGTAGGGTTTAGGAACAGCTTGCCGCTAGTGCACTAGCTTGCCAGTTTTACCCGACGGTAGCGCAGCTGCTCGGGGTGGTCCTTTTCCGCGTAGAATTCAAAACGTGTCGCTTCCGCGTCGATATAAAACTGAATTTCGGATGGCCGGACCGGCGGCCGGAATTGGGTCATTTGCCGAAATTTTACTTCCTGTGTGGCCGCTGGTCTCTGCTTGTTCAGCAGGCGTAGACATCCTCCCTCCTCATCCAGCAGGTAGTAGGTGTTAGTAGCAGGCACGTAAGTTCGCGGCACATAATACCCGAGGTTGCTGGCAAAGCCATTGTACTGAAATTGGGCTACTTTCTCGCCTTGTAGGGTTAGCACAAAGGCATTGGGTTTGTTGCGCATGTGGGGCGGCACTTTCCAAACCATACTTTCCGCGTTGCCAAGACTATCATTCGTCACGATGTATTCGCCGTACTGATAGATGGTTAGCAGCGTACTATCAGAGAGAAAGCGAGCCAGAACGAGGTTGGCGTGCGGTTTTCTTAGGGGTAGTGCTGCGCGGCCCGCCCGCAAAAGCTGCTGGCAGCTGATAAAAGCGCCGCCGTGCGGGGCGGGCAGCGGGTCACAATCTGCTTGGCCTTCCCCAAAGTGGTTTCCAAAGGACAGGTTATGGACGTTGCCTTGCATATCCAGCAGGAAGAAAACGTAGCTACCCACGTCGCTGCCCGGAATTGCAATTTCCTGCCAGAAAGCCAGCCCACCTAGTTCCGGATAATAGCCCAGAAAGCGGGGCGGCATTGGGGCGCTTACCACAACGATATCAGCCCCAACCACTTTAGAGAAATCTGATTTTCGAAACTCCTTTCGCATCACGGGTTGGCCGGCTGCCGTGGTCAGCACAACGCGGTAGTAGCCCGTGGGCCCTTGCACTAGCTGGTTGGTGGCAAAGTTGCTATCAGCGGCCAGAGCGGATCCTACAATGCCGTCTGTCTCGACGCGCAACATACGCGTTGAGTCGGCCTCGGCACTCAGGCGCAGGCGGTATAGCTTCCCGTCAATTTGGAAGGTAGTGTCCGTGGTAGCCTTTTCGGGTAATCCCTTCCCCATCCAGTCTACCGCATCGAACGCCACTGGAGCAGGAGAAGCCACAGCTGTTTGCAGTGAGTCGGGCGCCAGCGGCGGGGCAGCAACTTGCTCGGCGGGTTTTTCCGGCTGGCAGGCGGTAGCAAGTGCCAAGCTCAAAAACAGAAAGCGCCACGAGATGTGAGCCATAAAGATTTTACTAAATAACAGGAGAAGATAAGAACGCCTCTTCAATACCTTCTACCCGAAACTGCACGGCCGCCCCATTAGCATCTTTACCTTCAAACAGACCGTGTTCCGTGTATTTCGCCGATAAGTAGAAGCCGCCGACTTCTTCCAGCTTATGCAAGCTCAGGGTAGCAAGTTCCAGATATACTAGCCATGAGGTTCCAGCTGATGGCTGATTGAAAGTAGGCTCAAACAGTTGGAGAAATATACCGTCGGGCCATTCCCGACACAACGCACCCACCAGTTGGCTGTGCAAGCCAGGAATTTCAGGGGTTGTAATCAGCCGCCTAACTCCAGGTGAGTAGGGCCCCAAAACATCGTAATTCCACTCCGAAAAAGCCTCTCCAACTTCATCTTCTAGATCTACCGCCATGCTGCTCAGGTTAAGCTGAGCAGTAGTAAACACATGCTGTGGAGGTGGTTTTGTTGCCGAAGGTGGGGTAGTAGATTTAGGCAGGCCAAGTACTTGTTTAAAACCTTCCAGCAGCCATACCCCTGCTCCGACCAGCACGCCTATCGTTCCCACCACGAGCAGCACAGGAATGCCAACGACCAGTGCCAAGCCAATATGTAGCCCATGCTCCACCCTGCTCCCGACAGTTGCCGCAGGTAAAGCAGGTAGTGGAATACTGGTTTTCTGGATACTGAATTTCACTTGAATAACTGCGTATAGCTATACAACGAAGGTAACAACTGGCCGCTGTCAAGAAACCGTTTCCAGCGTTGCTGGCGTTATCTTTACCTCTGTATGATTACCGCCCCCGACGCCGCTACCCTCGCCCCGCTCCTGAACCGCCCCGATACCACGCCTTTCCTTACTCGGATGGCGCGGGAGCTAGTGGCCAAGTATGGGCCTAGCGGGGAGTTGTCGGACTTGGTGGTGGTGGTGCCTACGCGGCGGGCGGTGGTGTACTTGCAGAATGAGCTGAGCTTGGCCGCCGAAGCCGGGGTAGCGGTCTGGAGCCCGCGCATTGCGGCCATGGAAGACTACATGGTGGAGCTGGCCGGCGTGCAGGTAGAGGAACCCATTGCCCTGCAGCTCCTGCTCTTTGAGATTCTGCGCGACATCGACCCCAAGCTGGATTTTGACCAGTTTGTGGGCTGGTCGGGCCTGCTGGTGCAGGACTTCTCCAGCCTCGATCAGAACCTGGCTTCGCCTAAAAAGGTGTTTGAGTACCTGAGCCAGGCCAAGGCGTTGGAGCGCTGGGACTTGGGTGCTGAGCCCGCGCCCCAAAGCACTACGGCCGCCTATTTCCGCTTCTGGGATGACCTCGAGAAAGTGTACTGGCGCCTGCGCCGGCGTATGGAGCAAAGCCACCTCGCCTACCCGGGCCTAGCCTACCGCCTGGCCGTAAACCGCGTGCAGGACCGGCTGGAAAAAGATGAAACGCTGCCCCAACATGTATTTATCGGGCTGGGTTTGCTCTCGAAGGCTGAGGAACGCCTGATCCGGCTGCTGCGCAAAGCTCACCGAGCGGAGGTGTTCTTCGATGCCGACGCATTTTACCTGGAACGCGGCTCACCCAACCGCGCCGGTCAGCACTTGCGCGAGTACCAGGAGCTGTTTGATTTGCCGTGGGAGAACTTCGGCGGTCCGGCCGAGTTGCTGCGCGGCTTGCCGCGCGAGGTGCGGTTTGTGGGCGTGGCCAACGCCAGTATGCAAGGCAAAGTAGCGGGCCAGTTGCTAGCCGAATCACGGCGGCTGAACCCTAAGGCCAAGGTAGCGGTAGTGCTGCCCGACGAAACCCTGCTGCTGCCCGTGCTGCATGGTTTGCCCCTGGATGCTGTGCCGGAGTACAACGTAACCATGGGACTCAATTTCCAGAGCACGCCCTTGTTCAACCTCGTCGATTTGCTGTTTGAAGTGCACCTGACGGGTGTACGGGAAGGCTCGCCGGAAACCGGCTATGGCATTCCGCGCTACCACCACTTGGCCGTCAGTAAGCTGCTCCAGCACCCGTTTTTGCGCCGCTATCAGCAGTGGCTCGATAAACAAGAAGACCCCACATACCACGGCCTGCTCGACCACGTGTGCCGCACCATTGTGAAGCGCCACGCCGTGTTGCTGCCGGCCGAGGAGCTAGTAGAGCTGGGTCGCGGCCACGAGCTACTGCACGCCCTGTTTGCCACCTGGAACAACTGTGACGATATTATTGCGGCCTGCTATACCCTTATCAACCTGCTCAAGCAAGCCTACCAGGACCAGCATTCGGCTATCGAGGCCGAGTACTTGTACCTGTTTTTCACCCTAGTAAAGCGGCTCGATTCGGTGTTCGATTGCCGAGAGCAGCGCCTGTCGGTGCGCTCGTTCCGGCGGTTTCTCTACGAGCAGATGAAGGCCACCCGCCTACCCTTCAGCGGCGAGCCCATTGCCGATGTGCAGGTGATGGGTCTGCTGGAAACCCGCGCCCTCGACTTCGACCATATCATTATTCTGAGCTGCAACGAGAACGTGCTGCCGGCCCCCAAACGCCACAGCTCCCTGTTCCCCTACGACGTACTCACCACGTTCCAGCTCCCCACCTACGCCGACCACGAAGCCGCCACGGCCCACCAGTTTTGGCGCCTGTTGCAACGCGCCCGCCAGATTGACCTGCTCCATATTCTGCCCGGCGCCGAAGGAACCCGCACTGGCGAGCGAAGTCGCTTTCTGCTTCAGATTGAAAACGACCTGGCCGTACAAAACCCCGGCCTAGTACTACGCGACCTGACGGTGACGTCGGCGGAGCCGGAAGCCACGGAGCCACCAACGCACGCGGGCGCATCGGCCCTGGAAGCATCCAACGAAACCACTGACCTAGTATTGGAAAAGGATGCGGGCATGCTGCTGGCCCTGCGCGGCGTCCTGACCAAAGGCCTGTCGCCGACGGGCTTAAACCAATACCTGAACTGCTCCCTGCAGTTCTATTTCCAACGCGTAGCCCGCTTCCGCGAAAACGACGAGGTGGAAGAAGCCCTAGGTCCCGATGGATTCGGAACCGTGGTGCACGAGGCGTTGGAAGACTTGCTTGGCCCCTTCCAGCAGAACCAGCAGCCCATAACGGCCACCGACATACCAGGCCTGGTGAAGCTGGCTCCCATCATGGTGGCCAAAGCGCTGCGCCGAGAAGAAGACGGCCGCCACGCCCGCGCCGATGAGGGCCTGAACCATGTGCTGGGCCAGGTGGCCAGCCAGCTCGTGCGCCGCTACCTCGAAAGCCTGCTCGAACAGCCTGATGCCTTACCCCTGCTCATCCAGAGCCAGGAAGAAGCCCTGCAAACTACCGTGTACGTGCCCCTGCCCAGCGGCGAAAAGCTACCCGTGAGCCTGGTGGGTTTCGCCGACCGTGTGGACCAGCTACCCGATGGCCGCCTGCGGGTTGTAGACTACAAAACGGGCATGGTAGAAAAGTACCACCTGCAACTGCTCAAGCGCGGCGAAGGCCCTGCCGAGGCCGTGCAGCGCCTGCTCACCGACGCTACCCCGGCCGCCGATAAAGTGCGCCAGCTCTGGCTCTACCGCTTTTTGCTGGCCCAAGGTGGCCGCCCCGCCGCCGATGCCGCCATCATTTCCCTGCGCAACCTCGGCGCCGGCCCCATGTCGGCGGATATGAGCTTTCTGACTGCCGACGGGCAAGATTTTGTGCAGCACAGCGAGCAACTGCTCAGTCAGCTCGTCAACCGCATCCTCGACCCTGAAGAACCTATCCGTAAAACCGACGACCAGGATAAGTGTCAGTATTGCCCCTACAAAGGCATTTGCGCTAGGTAAGCACGTTTTTAATTAAGCGGGCCATTGTGCCCGGCGTCGGCGCCATTCGGCCCAAAAGAGCTCGTAGCCCTTTGCGTCCTCTTCATCCTCAGAAATCTCTTTGGGCTCGCTATTAAGATAAAATTGCTCTACTTCATCAGCAAACCGCAGCACTTGCGTCTGATATTCAGCTAGTGGAATAACTATAGTCGGGCCAGCCGCCGCGCATAGCCGCACTTCATTTCCTTGATGCTCTACGCTCCAATCTACCCCATTTGGGCACCCCAGCACTAACACGTTGTCACTGGTTACGTCCGGCCACATCGTGAAGCCACAGCATGGCAAGAGCTGGTCGCCGACTGGGTGTTCCGGTGTATGATTGGTGGTTAATGTTCGGAGAAGGAACAGGGCTGCCGCGCTTACCGTCCAGCTGGTGCTGGTGCTATCCGACAATACCTCGCCGCCAAGGATAGCCTCTACTTTACTATGCGCACAGTGGTCCTCCGCCGCCGACAGGGTTTCGAGCCAGTGCAGGCCTAGCAGGCGAAGGGTAAATTGTTCTTGCATAACTCTAGTGTGCACAGCTCTTATTGCCCCATAAAAAATACCTTTGCAAGATTACTAGCTTCCCTTCAAGCCTGTACCTCACTACGCACGATATTATGGACAAATTCATGCAGGCCGCCATTGAGGAGGCCCTTCAAGGACGAAAAGAAGGCGGTATTCCGATTGGCTCAGTGCTGCGCCGTGGCGACGAAATCGTAAGCCGCGGCCGCAACAAGCGTGTGCAGGAAGATAACCCCATCAAGCACGGCGAAATGGATGCGCTGTTTAACGCCGGCCGCCAGCGTTCCTACCGCGACACGGTGCTGTACACTACCCTGATGCCCTGCTATATGTGCGCCGGCACCATCGTGCAGTTCAAGATTCCGAAGGTGGTAGTGGGCGAAGCCCGCACGTTCGGCGAGTCCAAGGAATTTCTGGAGTCGCATGGGGTGGAAGTAGTAATTCTGGACCTACCGGAGTGCGTGCAGATGATGGAAGACTTCATCCGCGACGAGCCCACCCTCTGGAACGAGGACATTATGGAGCTGTAACCCAGCTTTACTAGGCTGTTTATTCATCTGAACCTATCCTATCGATTCGACTTCTATCCGCCTGCCTTTAGATGCGTATTTTTTATGTAGTGTGCTGCTTGCTGCTGTTGCCGCTTGCCAGCTGGGCGCAGACGCCTTCTACTTTTCAGTTAAACACAGTTTTCGGTACGCCGCTTGAGAACCCGCAGGATGTGGCCGCGGCGGCGCACCGTTATATCTATATTCTCGATGACGGGCTTGTCACTCAGCTGGATGCGGAAGGCCGCTTCGTAGCCCAGCTAGATCCCAAAAGTCCCAACGCCAACAAAGCAAAGTTGGCAAATATCAGGGCCATTGGCGCCGACGCAGCGGGCAACCTGTATGTGGCCGACCGAGGAGCCCGCGAGGTCCGCAAGTTTAGCCCCAGCGGCCAGTTGCTGCTGACGTTCACTCATCCGCATTGGGTTTCTGATGAGTATGCCTACCGCGACAATTATCCGATCAGCCTAACAGTGGATGCGGCCGGCAATGTGTACGCTCTGGAATATACTCGAACGCTTAAATTCAATACTCAAGCTCAGTTGCAGTGGGTGTATGACCCCAGAGACTATTGGACGACAGGAGGGGTATTCGGTATATCAGGTGGCCGAGACATAGCTATTAATTCGCAAGGGCTCGTTTTTTGTCTGGATTACGGGCATACTGTTACAGTTCTCGACGCAGCTACGGGCAAAAAGCAACGCTCCTTTTCTGTAAAAGACCAATCGTACACGGACAGTGCGCATCCAAGCCTAGCGGTTGATGCGGCAGGCAATGTGTATACGTTAAATGGTATTGCCATCAGCAAATCTGACTCGAACGGGGTTTATCAGAATCTACTACGTCTGAGCGTTGAGGCGGAAACCTATGCCCTGACGTTTGACCAGGAAGACAACCTTTATGTAACTACTGCTCGCGCCACCAACCGCTACGACTATACAGGAGGCTCCCGGCTTTTCAAGCTGAACACTGCAGGGCAGCAGCTAGCCCAATGGGGCAACCAAACCAGCCAGAACTGCCTTACCCAGGACAAGCTGGGCAACTACTACGTGTATGAGGCTCTGCAGAGGCAGCTACGAAAATATGATGCCGCTGGGCAGGAAATCAACCGGTTTCCAGAAGCAGGCGCAGCCAAGCAGTTTTCAATAAATGACCGAATGCTGACCCTAGCTACGGACATTAGCGATAATGTGTATGCGTTGTATTTTGATTATGATGCTCAAAAGGTTGCTATCAACAAGTTCAACGCCCAAGGACGCTACATAACAACCATCCCGATTCCGATTTCTAATGACTACATGTGGCCAGCGAGCCTGGCCATTAGCCCTGCCGGCGACCTGTACATCACGAACGGCTTTGAAGGTCTTGTCTATAAGTTCGATTCCTCCGGACGGCAGCTGCTTCGATTTGGGGCCAAAGGGCGCGGGGCGGGGCAACTGGAGTTTCCGATGGCTTTGGCCGTGGATATCAGGGGGTATGTATATGTGGCGGATATCAACGGACACCGCCTGCAAAAATTCACTTCGGATGGCCGTTTTTTACGTGAGACGAAAAACCTCAGCGCCATTGATGACACGTACCCAAGGTGTACGGTTGGGCTGAGCGTAGATGCCAAAGGCACAGCATTTCTGGGCTCTACCCTTGATGCTTTTGTGCAAGTGTATGGCCCCGATGGCCAGCCTGGGCAGCGCATACCGGGCATGTTTTGCTACCCCTCCGTGAACCTCAAAGGCACCCGCCTGCTAGCCCTCAATAAAGACCGGGATGCCGTACACCTCTTCATGGCACCCAGCCCAACCGCTGTCACAGAAGCCCTGATATCCGGACGCGTTTTTCAGGATCAGACCTTTACCTGCGCCAGCCAAACCGCCCCCGGCATGAAGGGGATGCTAGTGGTAGCGGAGCCCGGCAACTACTACGGCCTCACCGACGAGAATGGCACCTATACTATGGCCGTCGATACCGGCACGTACACCGTGCGGCAGTTAGTGCCCACTGAGCCCGGCCGCCAGATTCAGGTGACGTGCGCTACAACCCAGAAGGTGCGCGTGGGTGCGTACAACACCACCGTAGCCGGGCCGGACTTCGGCAACTTTGTTTCTGCTACCCCGCATCTGACTGTTAACGTTGCTTCGAACCGGCGCCGGCGGTGCTTCCGCAACCTCACTACCGTATCGTATGGCAATAGCGGGTTTGCGGCCGCCAACAATGCCAAAGTGCTGGTGGAGCTACCGGAGCATGTGGTGCTGGTAGCAGCCAACGCGCCCTATACCCGCACGGCGAAGGGCTACTACCAGTTTGAGGTGGGCACGCTCACACCCAATCAGCACGGCACCATCCTGATTCAGGACTCCGTAGCGTGCGGCAACTCCGCCATCCGGGGCCTGACGGTTTGTACCAAAGCTTGGATTACCCCGGCCAATACATATTCCGGCTCACCGAGCTGGAACGCGGCCTCCATCACGGTTAGTGGCACCGGGGAGGCTAGTAACCAAGCGCGCTTCACGGTAACCAATACCGGCAAAGCCGCCACCACCGATAGCCTCAGCCTGCGGGTGTACCAGGATGCGCAACTGGCGTTGGTGCATCGGTATTCCCTGGCTGCCGCCGACAGCCTAGTGCTGCGGGTGCCCGCCACCGGCCGGGTGGTGCGGGTGGAGGCCGACCAGCCCCAGGGCCACCCGCTGAAAACGATGGCCAGCGCCAATGTAGAACTGGCCAACCGTGTGACAGATGGTGTTCCGAGCGCCAGCATGCAGGCATTCCCACTGGATGATACCGAGCCGGAAAAAGCTGTTGACTGTCAGCCTATCGTGGACTCCTTTGACCCCAACGACAAGCAGGTAGCTCCCGTTGGCCTCACTGCCGAGCACTACACGCCTACTAACACGCCCTTGCGCTACCAGCTCAGGTTCCAAAACACCGGTACGGATGTGGCCTACCGCGTAGAGGTAGTGGATACCCTAGCCGCCGACCTCGATGTAAGTACACTGAAACTAGAGTCTTCCTCGCACCCCTACCGCCTGAATGTATCCGGTAAGAACCGCCCGGTCCTGACGTTTACCTTCGATAACATTATGCTACCCGACAGCACCCGGGATGTGCTGGGCAGCAACGGATTTGTACAGTTCAGCGTGAAGCCAAAAGCGGGTCTGGCACCTAAAACCCGTATTGAAAACGTAGCGGACATCATCTTCGACTACAACGAGCCCGTCCGGACCAACACGACTGTAAACCGGATTTTTGATGTTCCGCCCACTGTTAATCCGGCCATTCAGCTCCAGCCCCAGCAGGTTATCGTAACGCCTAGTATCCTGAGCTTTTCGCCGGTGCAGGGCCGCGTGGGCACCTTGGTTACGCTTACGGGAAAGCATTTTTCGCCAACCCCAGCCAGCAACCGCGTGCTATTTCAGGGAGTGGCGGCTCCGGTTCTGAGTGCTACCTCTACTTCGCTTACTGTGCGCGTTCCGGCTAATGCCGCTACGGCTCCCATTCAGCTACTCACCCCCGAAGGCGCCACCAAAAGTGCGGGCATCTTTACCTTTATTCCGGCTCCCGTACTTACTAGTTTCAGCCCTTCAGTAGGCAAACCTGGCTCTTCCGTTATTATTACGGGGCGAAATTTCCGGGCTGGTGGGGCCACCGATACGGTTTATTTTCAGGGCACCGCCGCTACTGTTCTCAACGCCAGCGCTGAGCGCCTAGAGGTGCTCGTACCTGAAGGGGCACGCTCCGGACCTATTACTGTATCGGGGGCCGGTGGAACTGTCCAGTCTGCCACGGCCTTTACCGTCTCGGTTCTGACGCCCACTACTACTGCTGATGCCTTTTCAGCGATTCAGGTGTATCCAAACCCTACAGCCGGCCTGTTTACCATCGACTGGCAGAAGGCGGATGTTGCGGTGCAGCAAGTACGGGTATTTAATGCTGTCGGGAGCCTGGTTTTCCAAGAAAATATGCGGCGCAATTCGCCTGCAGCCCTCACAGTAAATTTAGCGACCAACCAGCCTGGGCTGTATGTAGTTGTGCTTCAAACGGCCACGGGCACCATTACAAAACGCGTTACTTTGCACTAGAGCGTCCAAAATCCCTGCGTTCTTGCTTTGCCTATGACTGCAACCAAAAAATGTCCGCATTGCGGCCAATGGACCGAGTGGCACCAACAGCCCACCGACCTGTGCCAGCACTGCGGGCAGGTCTTGGAGCCCTATCGGGTAGCCAGCAACGAGGAGCGGCAGCAACTGGCCGATGAACCGGTTTCGCCGCTGCTGCTCATCGAAATCAAGCCCGACGACAATGCGGTGGTGAAGTTTTTCAAGTACATCGTGCGGGGCGGGCAGTTGGCGTTTGCGGCCATCGTGTCGTTTTTGCTTTGGCTGGTGGCGGCCGCGGCCGGATGAGGAGCCGCTGGCCCGCGGAGCTGCGGCAGCCGCTGTTTGTGGCGGGCGCAGGACTGTATGTGGTTTTGCAGGGTAACCGCCGCCTAGTGCAGGTACCATTGCCCTCATTACTCAACTCGTACCTAGCTGATGTGCTAGCCCTGCCGCTGCTGCTAACCCTGGCACTGTGGTATATGCGGCGGGTCTATTTCCGGAAGCCCAGTTTTGTGCTGCCCGGTTCCTGGGTTTTCAGCACGTGGCTGGCCGTGGTGGTGGGGTTTGAACTGTTGCTGCCGATATGGCGCCCCAGCGCCACGCCCGACCCCTGGGATGCGGCGGCGTATGCTGTAGGCGGCCTGGTTTTCTGGCGCTGGATGAACCGCCCGGCCCACGCGTAACCCCAACCTTGCCTCCCATTTGGCGCGTATACCCCCTCGTGCCGCCCCGCTGCCCCCGTGGTTGCGGGGCTTTGTTTTGTACTGTTGGAGTTTTTGAGTGCGTATGTTGCTAACAGATTTAACTCGGGTGCTGTCCAGCTACTGGGAGCAGTTTTTGTATTTGTTGCCGAAGCTGGCCGTTGCGCTAGTACTGCTGTTTCTGGCGGTTTTCGTGGCGAACCGGGCTAGTGCCTTACTAGGCAGCCGCCTGCGTAGTCGCTCCTCCGACCCCTTATTGCCTGATTTTCTGGCCAACATCAGCAAGTGGTTGGTGGTGCTAGTGGGTATTGTCGTGGCCCTCAACATTCTGGGCTTTTCCGGGATGGTGGGCAGCATAGTAGGGGCCGCAGGAGTATCGGCGTTTATTGTGGGCTTTGCCTTCAAGGACATTGCCGAGAACTTTCTGGCCGGCGTCATTCTAGCGTTCAACCGGCCCTTCCACATCAACGACACTGTGCAGATAAAGGACCTCATTGGGCACGTAGAGGCGCTTAACCTGCGCACTACCCTCGTTCGCACCTTTGATGGCAAGCATATCTTCTTACCCAATTCCATGGTACTTAAGGAGCCCCTGATCAACTACACCCGCGACGGTAACCTGCGTCAGGACTTCCTGGTGAGTGTAGAGCTAGGGCCTGATGTGATGCCAGATGTCGCCATTAACCTTATTCTGAACCACCTGCGCACCATTCCTGACATTCAGCAGAGCCCGCGGGCCCCGTATGTAAACCTGGAAAAGGCTACCAGTACCGTGGCTGACTTGCGGGTGTATTTCTGGGCTGACTCGGAGGATTACCGCCGGGGCGTGCTGCAGCAAAAAAGCCGCGTGATGCAGGAAGTAAAACAGGAGTTGCTGGGCGCGGGCCTGGGTGTACCTACCCTGGGGCAGTAGGCAGGTTGGTGCGGTTGTTGGGGCTAGTACACTAGCGGGCGTTAGCTGCCGTTGCTAAGTCAAGGAAAAGTTATTGCCCTAGCGGCTTTTTCGCTAGGTTGCAGCGTCAGGCAGCGGCAGCGTAAATTCGCTTACTGCTGAGGTTATTTGCCCATGCCCCAAAACACCATTCACCGCCTGCTTCGCCCGTTGCTGCTGTGGCGCCTGCGCCACGTCAGCGACCGGGTGTACATTATCCTGGTGAGCATTGTGGTGGGGGTACTGGCGGGCCTGGCGGCAGTATTGCTCAAAACCCTGGTCCATGACTCGCAGAGCCTGCTCAATGCCTGGGTTCCAACGCAGTATCGGGTGTTTTCCAGCTCCTTCTACCCCATCATCGGTATTGCTCTCACGGTGCTTTTTACTAGGTACTTTCTGGACGGCAACCTGGGCCGTGGTATTGGGCCTATCATCTACAATATTGCCCGGCAGGGCAGCGTGGTTCCGCGCAGCAAGCTCTATTCTCAGCTGGTTTCGTCTTTCCTGACGGTTACGTTTGGCGGATCGGCGGGTCTGGAGGCTCCTATTTCTGTTACGGGCTCGGCCATTGGCTCCAACGCTTCGCGCATCTTGCGTATTGGGCGGCGGGAGCGGCGCCTGCTCACGGGGTGTGGGGCCGCGGCGGGGGTAGCAGCCATCTTTAACTCGCCTATTGCGGGGGTACTGTTTGCCGTTGAGGTCATCCTTTCCGAGCTGTCGGCGGCGTACTTTGTGCCGCTGCTCATCTCGTCGGCTACGGCTACTGTGGTATCGAAGGCACTGTATGCGGGCCAGCCCTTCGTGCTCATTACTACCAGCTGGCCCGTTGATGCCGTGCCGCTGTACCTGATGCTGGCCGTGTTTACGGCCCTGCTGTCAGTGTACATGATCCGGGTGTACTTCTGGGCCGATGCGTATTTTGAGCATATACCGGGCAGCTTCCGTAAGGTGGTGCTGGGCGGCCTGGCCCTGGGCGGCCTGGTATTTCTGTTTCCGCCGCTGTATGGCGAGGGCTACAATATTGTGCAGCTCCTGCTAGGTGGCCGCGCCGAGCAACTCGTTGATAACTCGCTGTTTGATGTATTTCATGAGCAGAGCGTGTGGTTGGTGCTACTGGTGGCCACGGGCAGTATGCTGCTGAAAGTAGTAGCTACTACCATTACCATTGGCTCGGGCGGCAACGGGGGCATGTTCGGTTCCTCGTTGTTTGCGGGGGCGTTGTGTGGTTTTGTGTTTGCCCGTCTCATCAACATGAGCGGCCTCTACCCTATTTCCGAAGTACACTTTATTGTGCTGGGCATGGCCGGCACCCTGGCCGGCGTTGTGCACGCGCCCCTGACGGGCATCTTCCTGATTGCCGAAATTACGGGCGGATACGCCTTGTTCGTTCCGTTGATGGTAGTCACGTCGGGCTCGTACCTGATTACGCGTTACTTCGAGCCCTACTCAGTATATACCCGTAAGCTGGTGCAGCGCGGCGTGTACGTAAACCAGGACCGCGACCGAAGTCTGCTGGCGCAATTGGATGTAACCACGCTCCTGCAAACCGATTTCTTGCCGGTGCATCCGGATGATACCCTCGGTGAGCTGGTGCAAACGTTCCGCCACGCTACCCGCAATCTGTTTCCGGTGGTTGATTCGGAGGGCCATCTGCACGGCATCGTGAGCCTGGACACAGTGCGCGACGCCCTCTTCGACGATGTGCATTACAACACCACCCGCGTACGCGACCTAATGAGCGATGCGCCGGCCATTGTGCGCCCCGATGATACCCTGCTGGACACCTTGCGCTGCATGGAGCAGCTAGGCGCCTGGGCCTTACCCGTCATCAGTCTCGACGATCGGTACCTGGGCTTTCTGCTCAAATCCACCATATTGGCCAACTACCGCCGCCAGCTGATCAAAGACAGTTAATGGAGGTAGCAGACCTAGCCCTTTTTTGACTTGCCGACCTGTCTCTGTTTAACAATATCCGAAAACCAAGAACGTCATGCTACGCTTGCCGAAGCAGCTGGCTTGCTGACGGTGCGCGTTGACGCTAACTGAGGAAGTATCCGAAAACTGAAGAACGTCATGCTGCGCTTGCCGAAGCATCTCTACCGCTGGCTAACTCAACTGGCCTAGATGAATCGGTAGAGGTGCTTCGGCAAGCTCAGCATGACGTTCTATTTGCTAGGGTAACGCACTAGCCCAACCTCAGTTAGGCGAGTTGCGTCAGCTGCGTAAGCACCAGATCAAGCAAGTTGGTTTGATTCTTCCCGGACACACCTTTGCCTCAGTAGCGCACCTAGTACTCGCCTATTTCGGGTTCCTCTTTGGCCATCAGCAGGCCGATCATCATCAGAATTCCGGTTAGCAGAATTACCACAAACAGGATTTTCTCACTGACCTGCCCGATAAGGTGCTGCTGCGGAATGCTGTAGAATAGCAGGATCGTAATCAGGCCTTTAGGAGCAATAAACAGCTCGGGTACCAGGTCGGTGCGGGCAATGTAGCGAAGGTAAAAGAAGCGGATAGCAGTGAGGGCGGCCACAATTAAAATGCCTTGCCCAATCAATGCCGGACTCAGAACACTGTTAAGCTCAATGCTGAATCCGAACAGCAGAAAGAAGAACGTACGAATCAGGAACGCCGACTCAGCCGTGATGCTGCGCAACTGGTGCACCTCCTCACTGAGGCGCTCCGGATGAAACCAGCGCCGCAAGGGGCCTTTCAGAAACTGCTCGGCGTTGCTTACGGCTAGGCCAAAGGCTAGTACCAGCACCAACGACGACAAATGCAGCTTCTTGGCCAGGCTATACAGCAAAATCAGGAAGGCCAGAATAAGGAAGAACTTGACGTGCAGCCGGATTCGGCCGAGCAGGAAGGCTAGCGCAGCTGTGCTGAGTACCGCCACGACCAGCACCGCCAGCACATCGGCCCCAAATGTGAGGACCGAGGCTCCCTGAGCAAAGTTTTTTTGAAGGGCGAAGTTAAAGAACATAATGCCCAGAATGTCGGAAAACGTGCTTTCGTACACGATAAACTCCTGCTTTTCGCCGCGCAGGTTGGCTACGCTGGGGATGGCAATGGCTGAGCTGATAACGGCCAACGGAATGGCATTTACCAGGCAGCTCTGAAAACTAACCTGCAGCCACAGATGCAGAATCAAGGCAATAACCAGGGCTTGCACCACCAGTATCAGAATAGCCGCGAAAAACGAACGCCGAATAAGGGGCGCTTTGTCCCGGCTGATTTTCAAATCCAGGGCGCCTTCCAGCACAATCATGATCAGTCCTATTATGCCGAATATTTCCAATACCACCTTCGGAATGCCCAAGGCAATATCGAAGTAGTCGGCGGACTGGCGCAGCGCAATGCCCGCGAGCAGCAGCATCAGCACCGATGGCACTTTGGTGGCCCTGGCAGCCAGATCGAAGAGGTACGAAAGTATAACGGCCAGACTCAGGCCGATCAGAATGGAATAAGGACCCATGCAGCAGAATGTAAGCCAAACACTAGCCCGGCACCCACCTCAAAGGCAGATGCACCACGGCTCAAGCTGCCCAAGATAGGGAGCCCGCGGCACCTAGCGCGCCGCCAGGCCTTTCTGCGGGCCGTGGTAGCCTAGCTCTGGCGGCGGCATTCTACCTTTGCACGATGGATCAAACGGCTGAGCTGGCACCTGCTTGGATTGCAATTATTGGGGGCGGCCCGGCCGGCCTACTGGCGGCCCAGCGCCTGGCCGAAGCGGGCTGCCGCGTGACGGTGTATGAGGCCCAGGCCACGGTAGGGCGTAAGTTTTTAGTGGCCGGCCACGGCGGCTTCAACCTGACCAACAGTGAGCCCCTGCCGGCCTTCGCGCCGCGCTATGCCCAGCGCCAAGCTGAGTTTGCCCGCTTTCTCGAGCACTTTTCTCCCGCCGACCTGCGCGCCTGGACCCAGGACTTGGGCATTGCTACCTTCATTGGGACCAGCGGACGGGTGTTTCCGCTGGAAGAGCACAAGCCGGCGCACGTGCTGCGGGCGTGGTTGGAGCGGCTCAGTGCCCTAGGCGTTATCATCCGAACGCGCCAGCGCTGGCTGGGCTTTGTGGGGCCACATGGCCTACGGCTGCGCGATGAAGCAACGGGCACCGAAACTACGGTGCAGCCTACCGCTACCGTGCTGGCTTTGGGCGGAGCTAGCTGGGCTAAAACTGGCTCCGATGGCAGCTGGGTGACAGCGTTAGAAGAAATTGGGGTTACGTGCGTGCCCTTCGCGCCCAGCAACTGCGGAGCGGAAGTAGCATGGTCGACTTTTTTTAAAGAGAAAGTGGGCCGTCAGCCGCTCAAAAATGTGGCCCTAAGCTGCGGGGCGCAAACTGTTCGGGGCGAACTGATGCTTACCGATTACGGCCTGGAAGGAACGCCTGTGTACGCCCTTACGCCGGCGCTGCGCGCGGCCCTGGCTATGGGAGACTCCGCTACCCTACGGCTCACCCTCAAACCCGACCTAGCACCCGAGGCATTGCTGGAGAAGCTGGCCCGGCGTCGGGCGGAGAAATCACTAGCCTCGTTTCTGGCCGATACGCTAAAGCTAAAGCCACCGGTGCCTACTCTGCTGCGGGAGCTACACCCCGGCCCGTTACCCACTGAGCCCACCGCTCTGGCTCACCTGCTCACGCACCTGCTTATTCCGGTTACGGGCCTGCGTCCGCTTGATGAGGCCATCAGCACGGCGGGTGGGGTGGCGTGGGAAGCGGTAGATGAGCACCTGATGCTGCAGCAGCGCCCCGGCACATTCGTGGCCGGCGAAATGCTGGATTGGGAGGCACCGACAGGGGGCTATTTGTTGCAAGGCTGCTTTAGCACCGGGGCCTGGGTGGCACGCGGAGTACTAGCTAGCCTTGGGCAGCCAACCGGCAGCAACTAAACGCTAGGTTACCGTTCGTTCTGAATGCGTTCGGCTTCCTCGGCAGCAGCCAGAATGGCCTTGGCTTCGGTAAGCAAATTCTGGCCATGATCGAGCTGCTGACGCAGGATCAGAGCAAACAGCACGAAGTAGGAAATTATGGGCAGAAACAACCCGAGGGCAAACCACAACCAAAACGAGCGGCCGTAGCTATAGGCACAGTACCCCGTGGTCATCGGTAGCAACGACATGGCAAAAATGCCGGCAATAAGTAAATCTACGAACATGACACGACGGGGCAAAGGCGTGAAACTTCCTGAAGATACGCCCCACCACACCAACTGTCAAGCAGTAGCTTACGAACGGGCTTGCTGATAACCCGGAAACAGGGAAAAGGTTGAAAAATCAGGCTTTTCTTTTTAGGTTTTCGATCATTCGGCTGATTTTTTCGTAATTCCTGCTTTGCGTTCCCCTCTCGCCCGCCCTTCGCCCCTATGTGGGAAAATCAAAGTCTATTCCGCGTTTCAGCTCAGCTCTCGGCTGATGGTGTCTTTAATCTGCTGGACCGAAGCCTGAAGCCGGAGGTGTTTCTGCTGGGGCTGGCCGCGGTCCGCGAAGCCGATGTGCCGGAAGGTGTGGTCATTGAGCCGGCCGCGCACCGCTACCGTCCGCATGAGTTTGCGGCCGTAAAGGAACGAGCAGCTTCTCTGGAGCCGGATGGCCCGCGGGAAGTGGTGTACCATCTGCACCCCCTCGACCACGATCAGTACGAAAAACACCGCTGGTACGAGCTGCTGCGCCGAGCCACCGAACATACCCTCAACGACTTAGTAGTTACGCACCGCGAGGAGCGCGTTACCTTTTGCTCGCTGCCCGTTGGGGTGGGCAACTACCTGGTAGTGGTAGTGTTGCAGCTTTCTTCGGAGGCGTACCACAGCTATTATGCACTTCCGGGCCCAGCGGGGCCTAGTCGGCCGGCGTCGTTGCTGGCGGCTACTATTCAGGAGTTTCTGCAGGATGCCTCACGGGCCCTGCGCGAATCGGACACTACCGACGACCGCCCCGTGCTCGACCGCGACTACAACGAGGTGCTGCGGGCGGCGGGTCGGCGCTTTATGCTACGGGCCGCGGCGGGCTCACATGGCCTCTATGACGCCTGCAACGGCATTGCGGCTTTGCGCCATGAGGGCGACGAAGGCGTGGGCACCATGATTATCTCCAGGCGCAACCACCCGGCCGTAGTGCCCATCCTGACGCTTGACTCCCCCATTCCGTTGCGCGACTACCGCCGCATCCGGAAACTGCTCGAGCTCAGCGAAGACCGCAATGCCCTACTGACCGATGCCACCGATGTGTTCGGCCTAGGGTACCTGGTAGAGCCAACCGACCCGCAGTACGAGGCCCTGTTCACGGTGCACTTCACCAAGCACTACAGCTGGGAGCTTAGCCACAACGCCCAAATCATGATGAAAGTGGTGTCGAACACACCACGCCTGCCCCAGGGCACCGTTGATGAAAACAACTTCGCCGATGCCATTCGGCGCGTATTTCCGGCCACTGACGCGGCTGGGGCGGCCTATTTGTGGGAACTCACCCTGAAAGCTACCGCCCAAACCAACGGTACCATTCTGGTAATTTCGGAAGGAGCGGCTCAGGAAGCGGCCCGCCTCACGCGGCAATGTTTCCGGGTTTCGCCGCGCCTCATGACACCCTCCGTACTGCGTCTGGTCACGAACATTGACGGGGCCGTGCTCATTGACCCGGCCGGCACCTGCTACGCCATTGGGGTGATTCTGGACGGGCTGGCCACGGCCAAAGGCGACTCTTCGCGCGGCTCCCGTTATAACTCAGCCTTACGTTACGTAGAAAGCAGCCGCTACCCAGTGCTAGCCATAGTGGTCAGTGAAGACGGCTGGATCGATTTGCTCCCGCCTGTACGCCGCTAACACCCAGGCCAGTGGGTGGGTTTGACGGGTTTTTAGGCCTAGGCCCACCACCGCATCAAACCTACCTGCTGGGCTGTTTTCTTTTGCTATCCGTTCACCGATTTCATCATGGCATCGGGGTAGCGCTGTCCGGCGGCCGCGTGCTGGGGCGCAATTTGGTTGATGCGAGCCAGGTCCTCCAGCGACAGCAGCAGTTCGGCGCCGCCTATGTTTTCTTCCAGATACGTTACGCGCTTGGTACCCGGAATTGGCACGATATCCTCGCCCTGCGCCAGCACCCACGCCAACGCCAACTGGCTCGGGGTGCAGTCCTTTTCATTAGCCATTTCCTTGATGCGTGCTACTAGGTCCAGCTTTTTCTGAAAGTTCTCGCCCTGAAAGCGTGGCGTGTGACGACGGTAGTCATCAGGGGCCAGGTCTTCAAACCGTTGAATCTGCCCGGTCAGGAACCCGCGGCCTAGGGGCGAATATGGCACAAACCCAATACCCAGCTCGCGGCAGGTAGGCAGAATCTCATCCTCCGGGTCGCGGCTCCACAACGAGTACTCGGTTTGCAGCGCCGAAATAGGATGGATGTGATGGGCGCGGCGAAGTGTGTCGGGCGCGGCTTCCGAGAGGCCCAGGTACCGGACCTTGCCTTCCTTCACTAACTCGGCCATAGCTCCCACCGTTTCCTCAATGGGTGTGGCGGGGTCTACGCGGTGCTGGTAGTATAAGTCAATGTAGTCGGTGCCCAGGCGGCGCAGGCTGGCTTCGCAGGCCTGGCGCACATACTCGGGGCGGCCACTGATGCCGCGCTTGGTAGGGTCGTTCGGGTCGCGCTGAATCCCGAATTTGGTAGCCAGCACTACCTGCGGTCGGTGTCCTTTCAGGGCCCGGCCCACCAGTTCCTCGTTGGTATAAGGCCCGTACATATCGGCCGTATCGAAGAAAGTTATGCCCAGCTCAATGGCCCGATGAATGGTGCGCGTACTTTCCTCGTCGTTGGGCTGGCCGTAGAAATCCGACATGCCCATGCAGCCAAGGCCGAGAGCAGAAACTTGCAGGCCTTCGCGGCCCAGATTGCGTGTTTTCATAGCGTGAATGCGTGTGGTACGGTATACATGAGCTAACCTGAGTTGGCAGCCACCAGCTTCATCCGGTCCGGGAATTGCCTAATCTGCGGCTCCTACACTGCAAAAACCTGTACGCGCCGTATAACAGGCCTGTTGCCGCTCCGGCTATTCTTCTCTCTCCCGTTCTGCTTCTCTCCCATGTCTACTCCTTTTGATCAAGATGAACGCCTGCGCTGGGTTGAGCGCATTTCACACCTGCTCGACAGCCAGTTTCGGGTACCGGGTACCAACTGGCGTTTCGGCCTCGACCCCCTAATGGGCCTGATTCCGGTGGTGGGAGGCCTGCCGTCCCTGGCCGTTTCGGGCGCCCTCATCCTGACGATGATGCGCCACGGCGCCAGCGGTCAACTGGTGGTGCGTATGGCCTTCAATGTGCTCATCGACACACTTATCGGCGCTATCCCGGTGCTGGGCAACATCTTCGACTTCGCCTATAAAGCCAACAACCGCAACGTGCGGCTCCTGCGGGAGCACTACGCCGAGGGCAAACACCAAGGCAGCGGCAAAGGCATTTTGCTCCTGTTGGCCGTGTTCTTAGCAATCGTGTTCGGGCTAGTCGGCTGGCTGATTTTCCTGCTTTTTGAGTGGGTGTGGCATGCCCTGAGCTAGGTACCGCGCAGGCGGTTTGTGCCCCGTCAGTGCCTAGGCTCTTTAGACAATAGACAGCAAATGAAAAAGAACGTCATGCTTCAGCTTCGCTTAGCATGACGTTCTTTTTTAGTAAACGAGCGGTTTAAGCCCCATCGGCACCTAGTACAAAGCAGCCTCAGTTACTTGCCTGAGGCCTTAATGCTGGTGGTTACTTCTTCGCTAAGCGGTGATACGGCGGGACCGAAATAGTGCGTCAGCTGGCCATTTTCACTGATGAGGTACTTGGAGAAGTTCCAGTCGGGGGCCTGCTCGTTCCAACCGTTTTGCTGGGGGTTGCTGAGCCACTGATACACCGGGTTTTGGTTGGGCTGCTTCACTACCACGCTCTTTTTCATGAGCGGGAATGATACACCGAAGTTGACTTGGCAGAACTGCTGAATGGTGGAGTCGTTGTCTTTTTCCTGCTCCGCAAAGTCGTTGGCCGGAAACCCGAGCACCACCAGTTTATCGGCATATTGCTCTGAAAGCTGCTGCAGCTCCTCGTATTGGTTGGTAAAACCGCAGTTAGAGGCCGTGTTTACCAGCAGCACTTTCTTGCCCTTCAAGTCATCAAACGATAAGTCCTGGCCGCTGTTGAGCGTACTACCGAGCGTGTAGAACGGAACCGGCGCGGGTGTTTTCTTCTTGTTTTCCAACACCTTGCCTTTACTGCTTGACTTAGAAAGACGCATAATAAGCGGGTAAAGCAGTTTCATTGCCTTTTGGCGAAATGTGGCCATAATGAGGGAGTTGGTTTAGTGAAAGGAGGCCTTCCAGTGCCGAATTGCTGGCTGAGAAGCAGCCTTCAAAGGTAGAAGACTCGGGAAAAGTGTAACAGGGAAGGACGAGCCTAGTACGCAGAAGTTACTGCCGAGGTGCTTTCCTAGGCTGCTTGCGAGCTTCAACCGTTTCCTGCCGCATTCTGTTACGGTTTTCATCCGTTCCTCACCTAATCGCGCCTTACCTTTGCGGCGTGAAAATGCTCCGATTCCTTCCGTTGCTCGTGCTTTTTTCGGGTTGCCTCTCGCTGCAAAGTGATGAGCAAAAGGCCGAAAACGCCGAGAAGGCGGTGCTAGCCCGCCATGATGAGCTGATGGCCCAAATGGACCAGCTCTACACCCTGCGCCTTAAGCTCCAGAAAACCCCTCCGGCCGATACCGTGGCCGCGGGCCGCCAACGCCGCGCGCTGCTGGCCGCCGAGGCTGGCATGATGTTCTGGATGCACAACTACCGACGCCCCCAGGATACTGTGGCCGTAGCACGACGCTTGGCCTATTACGCAGCCCAACAACAGCGAATTGATTCTGTTGGTCGTTTGTTTAGAAGTAGTCAGGACTCCGCTAAGCTGCTCCTGACTACCACCGCCACCCCATCTTCAGCCCAATGATCCGACCTATTTTGCGCCGCACTAGCTTCCTGTTACTCAGTACCCTGGCTAGCATATCCTTGCTACTGAGCAGCTGCACCGAAAAGCCCGACCAGGCCAAGCTGCCCTACCTTGGGGAGCCTGATGTGGTGCGCAACGCCTCCGGGGCCGCCCCCGATACCATTCCGTTCACGGTGCCAACCTTCACGCTCACCAACCAGCTCGGACAAACCATCACCGACCAAACCTTTGCGAACAAGGTCTACGTGACAGATTTCTTCTTCGCAACCTGCCCCAGCATTTGCCCCAAAATGCAGAGCGAGCTATTGCGCGTGTACAAGGCCTACGAGAAAAACCCGAACGTACTGTTCTTGAGCCATACCATCGACCCAGCCCACGACTCCATTCCGGTGCTGCGGGACTATGCTGAGCGCCTGGGCATTCAGGACGCCTCGCGCTGGCACTTCGCCACGGCTCCGCACGACACCATTTTTGGGCTAGCCCGCGCCTACATGACGGGTGCCGAAGTAGATAAGCAGGCCGAAGGCGGCTTTGCCCACAACGGTACCTTCGCCCTCGTTGATTCGCACCGCCGCGTGCGGGGTTTGTATGATGGCATGGTGAAAGAAGAAGTAGACCGCCTGATTAAAGATTTGCCTGTGCTGTTGAAAGAAGAAGCAGAACAGCAAAAAGTAGCCACTAAATGAGCCGCCCGTGGTGGCGCGGGTTGGGCCGCGGGCTGGTGGCTGCGGCCGTGGGCAGCACCTTGTTAAGCAGCTGTTTCACGGAGCGCAAAAACGAAGGCGCGAAGCTCTATGCCACACATTGCGCCAGCTGCCACGGCGACCAGGGCCAGGGCCTGCAACGCCTGATTCCGCCCGTAGCCAACGCCGACTACATTGCCAAGTACCGGGCCGAGCTGCCGTGTGTTATTCGGAAGGGCCTGAAGGGGCCGCTGGTGGTGAATGGGGTTGACTACAACCAGGTAATGCCCGGCCACGAAGACCTCACCGACTCGCAAATCACGAATCTGCTGAACTTCCTGCAAACCAATTGGGGCAACAAAAACCAACCCTATACCATCCGCGAAGCTTCCGAGCTGCTGGCCCGCTGCAATGGCTCCGATGGACAATAATGCTGGTTGTTAGCTACTAGACTGTGTTTGAATAGTGCTTTTGATCATCTTGAACAGTCATATGTAATCTAGCGCCCGTCGGCCGAGGCATCTTGCTCGCATCGTTGCGTTACTAGCCTAACATCAGCATGAGAGAAGCTTCCTTCTCTGCTTGATGCGCAGAATGCTCAGCATGACGGGCTAGAGCGTTCAGACACAAGCTAGTCTTACAGAAAAAGCCGCGGGCAGCTTTCGGGCTGCCACGGCTTTTTCTGTTTCGGAGGATTTAGGCTGCCGCTGCGCCTAGTGCGTTGTGCGGCACCTGAGCCGCTCGCATTTCTACTAGCCTGCCGCCACCGCAAAACCCCTGAATTATTTTGCGCGGGCTGTCGGGCCGCTGGTGGTTTAGGCGTGCATCTTCCCGTAAACCTGATTAGCTTGCAGCTTCATCTGCTTGTTTTGTTATGGGTCTGTTTGACTTCCTGAAAAAGAAACCTGAGGACGCTCCGGCTCCTGCTTCCACTCCTACCCCAGCCCCCGATCAGGGCGCTGCCACTACCCCTGCTGAATCGGCAAAGCCGTCGGGCCCTCGCTATAAAGGTGCTAATTATCAGGCACCTGCTACGCCGGCTCCGGCCCCGGCTTCTATGCCGTTTATCCCCCCAGCGCCGCCTATTCCGCTGCCCGGCACGTATGAGGGTGAAGTACCCACGCCACAGGTTCCTGATTTTCAGCCGCTCAATATTCTGGAGCAGTTGCTGATGCAGGCGGCCATGGACCCGCAGTTCCGCTCACCCTTCTACCAAGCGTTGCTCGGCGAAGAAGTATATGTGGTAATGGCAGCCGCCGAAGGCCAGGAGCCCGGCGAGGTTACCCCTACCGAAGGCATGGAAATTCAGCTACAGGCTTTGCACGATGGCAAAATTGCTGTGTTTACGGCAGTAGAGCGCATCTTCGACAACGGTGCCGTACCCCAGGACAGCGTGGCGTACATGCGCCTGCGCGGCCACGATTTCTTCACGATGACCCAAGGCGCCGACTGCGCCCTGAACCCGTTCTCGTCGGTGGGCAAGCTACTGCCTGTTGATGAAGTTCAGGCCCTGCTGTCGGGTCAGTTGTTCGAGATGCCGCCTCAGCAGGATATGCAAGTGTCGTTGCACCAGCCGGAGCCAGAGCCAACCGAGCTACTGGAAGCCCTGCGTGAGTACAGCGCTGGCCAAGACCACATCCGCAACGTGTACCTCACCGAGATGCGTTTGCAGCAGGATCCGCAGCAGGCCCGCTTACTTCTCGCCTTCGACACCGAATCGCAGGACCCCGCTTTCCTGCAAGATTTGGGCCCGATCATCCAAGGAAAAATCGGCAGCGCGCAGTTCGTAGACCTCATGCTGGTTGACCCGAACTCCGAGGAGCCTCTCATCCAGTACCTGCTTACTACTACGCCCGTTTACCAGCGCGCGTAGCAGGTACTAGGCACCCCACTAGTAGAAACCCTGACCAGCGGCCCAGTGCCGTAGGTCAGGGTTTCGGCCTTTTCAGGGGGTAGCAGTTTCCGTGGGAGCCGGGCGCATGGTACGGCGCAAAATCGGGCGCAGCAGAAAGTACAGGATGGGGCATAGCACGAGGCACCCCACGGCCCAAATGGCCAGCGCCCCCAGCATAGCATACCACAGCAGTTGCAGCGCCCCCACCCAATCAGAGGCAAATAGCTGCTTGAGTTTCTCCAGCGTCAGCTCCGGGCCGTGGCTTCCCCACAGCTTGGCTCCTTGGCGCATCAGTGGAATAAGTAGCAGCAGCTGCAGCGGGCTCCACAGATGCGCAATGAGCAGGATGGCCGCTACATTCAGCCGAAGCCGCACGGCCGCAAACGTAGCCGACAGCGTGGTTACGCCCAGCACGGGCACCATCCCGAACGCCGTTCCGAGCGCGGCCGTGAGGGCCAGCTGATGCGGCGTGAGCCCCTGCCGCAGCAGGTTAAGCACGGGCTGCACCAAGCGCCGCCGCAGCCACCCGGGGTTAGGAGCAGGCGGCGGGCTAGTAAGAGGCGGCGGAACAGAAGGTTGAGTCACAGCACAGTAAGTTAGCACCCGGAAGCTAGTGGAAGCGGCGCTCGGACATTACCTTCGCAACTCGTTCGGGGTTCCGGCTGGGTGCCGCCGGATGCCTACGCGCCTCTAATGACAAAAGTACGTGAGTCCGGCCACGCCGGGCGCAACCCCTGGACCGATTTCCTGATTTTGCTGCGCCGCGCCGCCCGCGAATTCGGTGCCAATGACCCGCTGCGGCTTGGGGCGGCCACCGCCTTCTTTACCACCTTTGCCCTACCTCCCATCCTGATCATTCTGATTCAGGTGCTGGGCTCCCTGTATTCCACCTCCCAAGTGCATAAGCTGCTGCTCACCAAGCTGGCGCAGCTACTGGGTGCCTCAGCGGCGGGGCTGGTAGAACAGATTCTGCAAAACGTAGGCAACATTGAGCGCAGCCGCTTGGTCACGTGGCTAGGCTTTGTGTTTCTGCTGTTCATTGCCACTACGTTGTTTGGCGTCATCCAAAGCTCCCTTAACCAGCTCTGGCAGATTCGGCCCAAGCGCCATACGGGCCGTTTCTCCAAGGTGCTGAAGGCGCGGGCCCGCTCCCTGGGGCTTTTGCTGGCTACCGGCATCCTCTCCATTATTGCCTTTCTTTCCGACGCGGCTCTTTCTTTCGTGTCCGACTACGCGCGCGACTTTGATCCGACGTTTGGCTACGTCGTATTTCAAATTGTCAACCAGCTGGTTTCCCTCCTGATTCTGGCGGCGTGGTTTGCAGCAACGTTTCGGAACCTGAGTAGCGCCAAAGTGCCTATGCAGGCCGTTTTGCGCGGGGCGTTGCTTACGGCCCTGCTCATTGACCTCGGCGAAAACCTATTGGGCTTTCTGCTGGTGCCGCGCAACCTGGGCCCGATTTATGGCCCCGCCTCCAGTGTCGTACTGGTGTTGCTGTTCGTATTTTATTCGGCCATGATTTTCTACTTCGGGGCCTGTTTCACGAAAGCCTACGCCCACTACGCTGGCCATGACATCCGACCCAAAGCCTCCGCGGTGCGCTACAAGCTTGTTGATATCGTGGAGTAAGGCCGCGGAATGCAGGAATGAGGTGCCCAACGCTCGGCAAACGGGCCATTTCAGCCCCTTCTCCTTGCTCCACTTAAAATACGGCTACCTTTGCAGGAGAAATACCGTTTTATGACTTCGACTACCCCGTCCTTCGCCGACCTCGGCCTCGCTCCCGAACTGCTGCAAGCCCTGGAAGAACTGCAATTCCAGACTCCTACCCCCGTGCAGGAGCAAGTAGTGCCCATGGCCCTGGCCGGGCAGGACGTAGCTGGGCAGGCACCTACCGGCTCGGGCAAAACGGCCGCTTATGGCCTTTCCGTGCTGCAACTCATCGACCTGAAAACCGATGCCGTACAGGTAATTGTGCTGGTACCGGCCCGCGAACTGGCCTTGCAGGTGCGCGATGCGCTCAAGAAGCTCGGCAAGTTTCTACCCAATCTAAGGGTAGCTGCTTTCTATGGTGGTCACGCTTTCCGCGAGGAAACCGCCTCCCTAACCCAGGCTCCGCACATCGTAGTGGCTACTCCCGGCCGCCTGCTCGACCACTTCGAGCGCCGCAGCATTATCCCGAACCAGCTTAAAACTCTGATTCTGGACGAAGCCGATAAGCTGCTGGAGTTGGGCTTTCAGGATGAGCTAGTAGAAATTGTGAAGCGCTTGCCCCGCCGCCGCCAAACGTTGCTGTTCTCGGCTACGATGTCGGATAAAGTGGTAGATCTGATTCGCAAAAACCTCACGCGCCCCCGGGTTGTAAACGCCGGCCAAGACACCGACGAACTACCCGAGAATCTGAAGCTTCTGGGCCACGTGGGCACCGTGGAGAAAAAGCCGGCCGCACTGCTGCATATCCTGCGCCAGCCTGAAACGGGCCGGGCCCTGATTTTTTGCAACACCCGCGAGCGGTGCATGGAACTCACCCGCTTCCTGGTAGGCCGCGACATTGCCGCTGAAGTGCTCCACGGCAAAATGCCCCAGCCGGAGCGCGACAAAGCCTTGCTAAAGCTACGCAACGGTTCCAGCCAAGTGCTGGTAGCCACCGACGTAGCGGCTCGCGGCATCGACGTAACCCTGCTCGATACCGTAGTCCAATACGACGTGCCCGATAAAGCCGATGGCTTCCAGCACCGGGCTGGCCGTACGGCCCGCGCCGGCGCCGAGGGTACGGCCCACATTCTGGCCACCGAGAAAGAGCAGGCACACGTAAAAAAATGGCCGGTTGCTGCTTCCATTCAGTGGAAGGAAATGCACGCACCCAAGCTGCCCCCAGCCTCCCCCAAAGCGCCGCGCCCCGAAAACGTGACCCTGCATGTATCGGCCGGCAAGAAAGATAAAGTAAGCGCCCACGACTTAGTAGGGGCCTTTGTGAACGTGGGTGGGGTAGCCCGCGACCAGGTCGGACACATTGAGGTATTTGATTACTACAGCTACGTGGCCGTGCCGCGCCAGCAAGCCCACGAGGTAGCGGAGAAGCTGGCTGGCGCCAAAGTCAAAGGCAAAAAAGTCCGGGTTTCTATCGTGGAATAACGAAGAGCCTTACTCTAAAAGAAACACCAGGCCCGCGCAGAAGAGCTCTTCTGCGCGGGCCTGGTGTTTCTGGCTTGTTCCCACAAGGCTGCCTCTAAAAAAGGGGAAGCTACTAGGCCCCTAAAGTCCGCAAGGTTGCCGGTTTTGCAATAGCCGGTTTAAGCTCTATTGGCTGGTTTTTTTCTTGTTTCTTAACTGCTTTTGCTCGCGTGCTCCACCTAGTGTTCTAGCTTCGTGATGCACGCGCATCCCTAATAGCAGGTGTGCAGTAAGCGTATATCGGGGCTAAATAGAGCTACCGAAGGGAAGTGGCGTGGTTTGGTTTGTGCGCTGGCTGACCGATATATTTGATCAGGGAGCCACCTACGAGTACCCACTCCTGCCTGCACTACTACCCCTGCCAGGCGCCTAAAGCCGCTGTGCTGCTACCCCCAGTTCCTACTTAAACCGCCATACCTACGTGCAGCCCACGCCCCAGTAGCTGGGCGCAGCGGCACATCGGAATGGTGAATCTATGCCCTTGCACATGCACAAATCCCTCCTCCTCTGCCTGCTGGCTTCTGGTGTCAGCACCGCTTCTTTGGCCCAGAAAAAAACCACTCAGCTGGCGGCCAAACCGGCTACTTCCACTTCCTACTCAGCGGCCGGCCGGCAGGTGCAGGTCTACACCACCGCCGAGAACACCCCGCTGCGCCTGGCGGCCGCCCCCCAGAAGCTTGCCTTTCAGGCCCAGGCCCAGCCGCTGGAAACCCAGCCCACCGTGTTTGTGGACCCCACCCACGCCTTCCAGACCCTGCTCGGCATTGGCGGGGCCCTGACCGATGCCGCAGCCGAAACGTTTGCTCGCCTGCCCAAGGCCCAGCAGCAGGAGCTGCTGCAGGCCTACTACAGCCCTACGAAAGGCATCGGCTACACGCTGGCGCGCACCTCCATCCACAGCA